>OX638294.1:2900000-4634923 GCA_951812325.1 uncultured Thermoanaerobaculia bacterium
GGTAGGGGTGAAAGGCCAATCAAACCTCGTTATAGCTCGTTCTCCTCGAAATAGCTTTAGGGCTAGCCTCGCGGATGCATCGCGGAGGTAGAGCACTGGATGGACTAGGGGGCCCAAAAGCTTACCGAATCCAACCAAACTCCGAATGCCGCGCATGTGAACCGCGGGAGTCAGACTACGGGGGATAAGCTCCGTGGTCGAGAGGGAAACAACCCAGACCGCCAGCTAAGGTCCCCAAGTATCAGCTAAGTGGGAAAGGATGTGGAGACGTCCAGACAGCCAGGAGGTTGGCTTAGAAGCAGCCATCCTTTAAAGAAAGCGTAATAGCTCACTGGTCAAGTGGCTCCGTGCCGATAATTCAACGGGGCTCAAGCTGATCACCGAAGCTGCGGATCCGGCGAGGCCTTCGGGCTGCGCTGGATGGTAGAGGAGCATTCTGAGTGCACGGAAGTCGGACCGGAAGGACCGATGGAGTGCTCAGAAGAGACCCTGCCGGCACAAGTAGCGACAAAGCAGGTGAGAACCCTGCTCGCCGTAAGTCTAAGGTTTCCTGAGGAAGGTCAATCCGCTCAGGGTTAGTCGGCCCCTAAGGCGAGGCTGAAAAGCGTAGTCGATGGGAAACAGGTCAACATTCCTGTACCGTTCCGTTCTCGATATGACGATGAGGTGACGCAGAAGGATAGGCGAGCCTACGATTGGAAGTGTAGGTTGAAGCGCGTAGGCGGGAGTTGCAGGAAAATCCGCGGCTCCGATACCGCCGAGGCGTGACCCCGAGGGCCTCGGCCCGCAAAGTCGCTGATTCCATGCTGCCAGGAAAAACCTCTAAGCAGAGAGCGGGGCGACCGTACCGCAAACGGACACACGTAGACGGGGAGAGAATCCCAAGGCGCTTGAGTGATCCCCTGTGAAGGAACTCGGCAAATTGACACCGTAACTTCGGGAGAAGGTGTGCCGCCGGTGGTGATGAGGTTCGCCCTCCGAGCTGCTGGCGGTCGCAGTGAAATGGCCCAGGCGACTGTTTACTAAAAACACAGGACTCTGCAAAGTCGAATACGACGTATAGGGTCTGACGCCTGCCCGGTGCCGGAAGGTTAAGAGGAAGTGTTAGCCCGCCTTCGGGTGAGCGAAGCTCTGAATTGAAGCCCCGGTAAACGGCGGCCGTAACTATAACGGTCCTAAGGTAGCGAAATTCCTTGTCGGGTAAGTTCCGACCTGCACGAATGGCGTAACGATCTGGGCACTGTCTCCACAGGGGGCTCAGCGAATCTGTAGTACCGGTGAAGATGCCGGTTACCCGCATGAAGACGGAAAGACCCTGTGAACCTTTACTGCACCTTGGCACTGATCCCTGATGCGTTATGTGTAGGATAGGTGGGAGACTTCGAAGCCGGGACGCTAGTCTCGGTGGAGTCATCGGTGAAATACCACCCTTATCGTATTGGAGATCTAACCTCGGCCCGTGATCCGGGTCGGGAACACTGTCAGGCGGGTAGTTTGACTGGGGCGGTCGCCTCCTAAAAGGTAACGGAGGCGCTCGAAGGTTCCCTCAGGCTGATTGGAAACCAGCCGCAGAGCGCAAAGGCAGAAGGGAGCTTGACTGCGAGACCTACAAGTCGAGCAGGTACGAAAGTAGGACTTAGTGATCCGGTGGTTCCGTATGGAAGGGCCATCGCTCAACGGATAAAAGGTACTCCGGGGATAACAGGCTTATCGCCGCCAAGAGTTCATATCGACGCGGCGGTTTGGCACCTCGATGTCGGCTCATCACATCCTGGGGCTGAAGCAGGTCCCAAGGGTTCGGCTGTTCGCCGATTAAAGTGGTACGTGAGCTGGGTTTAGAACGTCGCGAGACAGTTCGGTCCCTATCTCATGTGGGCGCAGGATACTTGAGAGGAGCTGTCCCTAGTACGAGAGGACCGGGACGGACGAACCTCTGGTGCACCAGTTGTCGCGCCAGCGGCACAGCTGGGTAGCTATGTTCGGGAAGGATAACCGCTGAAAGCATCTAAGCGGGAAGCCAGCCTCGAGATAAGGTATCCCTGAAGACCCCTGGTAGACTACCAGGTTGATAGGCGGGGCGTGTAAGCGTTGCGAGACGTTCAGCTAACCCGTACTAATCGGTCGTTCGGCTTGACCATTTTCGAAGATTGCCGCACTCGGGACTTGGACGCTTAGGTTGCCGTGCCGGTTTGTTGGCGCCCGAGAGGGCGCCGGGCACGGATGAAGATACCCAGGAGGATTCGATTCAGGGGCAGAGCCTTGGCGGCTCGCCCGGTTGTTCCGGGATTTCCGGTGACCGTAGCGCGAGGGAAACACCCGTTCCCATTCCGAACACGGCAGTTAAGCCTCGCAGCGCCGATGGTACTGCACCGGCGACGGTGTGGGAGAGTAGGTCGTTGCCGGGATCTTTTTGGCCCCCGGCGGGTTTTTCCCGCCGGGGGCCTTCTTCGTAGAGCTCTGACCCGTTGGTCAAGGCGCCTTTTGCTGCAGCGGGCCCGGGAAGCACGGTGATTGACGGGGCACATGGCGGCCCGAGAGCATCGTGACGTTCGCCAACCACCTCAGGCTCGCCACCCGTCCGCTCCTCGTAGCGGGCCATCACGACCAGGTGGGCCGGAGAGTCTGTTGACGCAGGTCGGCGCGGGGGCTCCGCCCGTTTCCCCCGCGGCAGGGCTGATCGGGCACGTCTTGGCAGGCGGACGGGCCGTGCACATCGACGTCAGGGACGAGGACGGGACGGTGACACCTCCCCGCATGCGGACAGGCCGTGCGGGCTTAGGTGCAGAACCGGGGCAGCCGGGCAACCCTCGGGCAGGACGAAGTTCGCCAACGGCTCTTCGCTCCGCCTGCAGTGCGTCACGGGCGGTCAGGGATTGGTCTCAGGCCCCAAGGCCCGGATCAGGCGCGGTGAACGGGATCCGCGTAGTTGCCCGGCATTGCTATACTGCCGCGTCGTTGTCTGACGCGGCGAGCGCCGATGGGCGCCGCCTCCATCTCGATTCTCAGCATGGCGGAGGGACAGAATCCATGCCGATCAAGCTCGTTTCTCGCCGTTCAGTTCTTGGCCCCGCTCTGCTCCTGGCGGCGTTCTTCCGGGTCGTGCCTGCCTTCGCCCAGTTGCCGCCCGACGCGGTGGACCTCGCCAAGGTGAAGATCCCCGAGGCGGTCAAGTCGACCGATTTCTGCCCGGTCAAGCTCGTGCCCTCCGCGGCCGACGGCGAGACCTGGGCTCATGGCGGCGTGGAGTACCGAGGCAGCGAGCCCGGTGTCGAGGCGGCCTTCGCCGGCAACCCCGATGGCTTTGCCGCCAAGGCCGCGGAGCAGCGCTACGTGAGCAACTTCATGCTGGCGATGAGCACGATCTGGTGTCCGATCACCGACGAGGTGACTCCGGGCGGCCGAATGCAGGTGGATGGCCTCGGCTACACATGGGAGAGCTGCTGCTCCTTCTGTGATGAAGAGATGACTCCGGAGAACTTCGACGAGGCTCTCGAACGTCTGCGTGAGCGCGCTGTCGAGTCCTTTGAACTGACCGGCGGCATCTACACCGAGGGCGCCAGCAGCCCGGTCGAAGGCGCCATCCGGGACGACATCTAAGAGCCGCCGCGGACCGGGGTATCTTCTTTGCCGCGAATCACGCGCGTCTATACGCGAACCGGCGATGACGGTACGACCGGTCTGGGCATTCGGCTCCGGGTCCGCAAGGACTCGGCCCGCGTGGAAGCGTATGGCGCGGTCGACGAACTGAACTCAGCCATTGGTGTCGCCGTCTCTGCGGGTGTCTCGGCTCAGGTGCGCGGTTGCCTGAGCCGGGTGCAGCAGGAGTTGTTTCACCTCGGTTCGGATCTCTGCGTGCCTGCTGACGGCGACGCTCCACCGGTACCACGCATCGAGCAGCGGCATATCGATGCTCTGGAGAAGGCGATCGACGCACTGCAGGAGGAGCTGGAGCCGTTGGCGAACTTCGTCCTGCCCGGGGGTTGCCCGGCTGCCTCGGCTCTGCACCTGGCCCGCACCATCTGCCGGCGTGCGGAGAGGCGCCTGGTCAGCCTTGCCGCGGCGGAGACGGTCGGAGCCCCCGCACTGACCTACGTGAACAGACTCTCGGACGCCCTGTTCGTGATGGCCCGCTACGAGAACCGGACGCGTGGCGAGCCCGATGTGCTGTGGGACTCGAGGGCATAGCGTACCCATGACGCTGCACCGCACAACTCGCTTCTGGTCGTTCCTTGGCGAACGCTCCTGAGGGGTGCCTGGAATGCGCCTGCCGCGTCATCTGCTCGATGTCGCGACCATCGGTCTCGTGTTCCCGGTGGCCTCGGCCCTCGGCTTCCTGGCCGGCAGGGCGATCGGAGGTTGGTTCGACGCGGCGAATGCCGGCGCCCTGATCGGAGGTCTCTTCGGTGTCGCGGCAGGCTTCTACAACGTGTACCAGGTCGTTCAGCGACTGACTGCCGACGAGGAAGACGGTGACACGGACCGGCGGTGAACCCGCGACGGGAACCGGAGGACCGGAACAGGCCGGCCTGGTGCGTTTCTTCGCCGGATACGCCGGCAGCGGCGACGAGCTCGCCGCCATGTCGCGGCGCGTCTTCCGGTGCGCCCTGCTGGTGACCGTCGCGGCGGCCGCGCTCGCGCTGATCTGGAGTCTGAGTGCCGCTCTCACCTTGACAGCCGCGGGGCTCGTCAGTAGTTTCAGCTTTCGCGGCCTGGAGATGCAGGTTCGCGCGCTGGAGCCTCGAGCCGACGGGCGCCCTGGCGCCAGGAACGTCCTGTTCATCGTTCTCCGCTATTCACTGTTGAGCGCTTTCATCGTTGCGGTCCTTCTCGTGGGGTCAAGGGAGTTCATCGCGCTGATCCTGGGTTTCTCGGTCGTGCCGCTGGCGCTGCTGATCTCGGAGTTGGTGGACCGGTTCGCGCCGGTTCGGTAGCCTGTCGCTCCCCGTCGGCCGAGACGATTCTCTCCAGACTGATCGAAGCCAGCACCCCGCGCGCGATCAACCCCGTCCGTTCGAGCAGCGGTCCCCCCCTCTTCACTTACCCGAGTCGCTTCCAACGCCATGGCCGCCGGAGAACACTCCATCCTCTACAAGCCCGTCAACGCCGCCTGGCAGGTCGGGGTGGACCTTGTCGGGGCAGAGGAGCAGCTGCCCCACGACGTACCCGATCACGTGGTGATGGCCCTGTTCGTCTTCGCCGTCGTCACGGTGCTGGGTGTGACCGTCTCGCGCGGCCTGAGGAAGGACGATCCCGGCAAGCTGCAGCAGCTCATCGAGCTGGTCCTGTCGTGGATGCGCAACCTGCTCGAGGAGACGATCGGTGAGGGCGGTTCACGGCACCTGCCTCTGATCGCCTCGTTCGCCTTCTTCATCTTCGTGAGCAACCTGTCCGGGTCGCTGTTCTTCCTGCAGCCGCCGACGCAGAACGTGAACGTGACCTTCGCGCTCTCGATCACGGCTTGCGTGCTGTACCACCTGTTCGGCCTGCGCCGGAACGGGCTGCGGTACTTCAAGCACTTCGCGGGACCGCTCATCCTCCTCGCGCCGCTCTTCATCCCGCTCGAGATCATCACCCACGCCGCCCGCGTCCTGTCCCTGGGCATGCGCCTGTTCGGGAACATCTTCGGCGAGCATCTCGCGGCGTCCGTCGTCTTCGGTCTGGTCCCGCTGGCCGTTCCGATGCCGATCATGGCGTTGGGTCTGATGGGCGCGACTCTTCAGACGTTCATCTTCATCATGTTGACCACCGTTTACATCGCCGAGGCAGAGGCGTCGGCACACTAAGGGGACTTTCAGGAAAATGAACAAGTCAAAGAAGCTGGTCTTTCTCGCGGCCGTGCTCCTCACCCTGTTCGCTGCTCCGGCGATGGCGCAGGACGGTGAGGGGGGCGCCAGCGCCGCTGATCTCGCCGCCCTCGGGGCCGGCCTCGGAATCGGCATCGCCGCGGCCGGCGGCGCAATCGGTCAGGGTCGGGCAACAGGCGAGGCGTGCGCCGGGTTGGCCCGCAATCCGGGTGCCGGCGGCCGGATCCAGATCATGCTGCTCATCGGTCTGGCGTTCATGGAGTCGGTCGTCATCTACGCCCTGGTCATCGCACTCTTCGGAATAGGGTTCATCGGCTAGTGGCCGGCGCAGCGCGTTCGCTGCGCCGCGCTTGCCAACGCTGTAACGCCCGCTTAGGGGTCACAGGGCAGGACCTGAGCCCCGGCGGGCGTTTCGCGTGCCTGCGGTCGGTGGCAGGCGCCTCAATCCCGGCACGAGCCGGCCATCTTGGCCGCATGGGACTTGAGGCGTGGGGCTCTGAATCGCCCCGCCCGGGTGTGCTGCCGAGCGGCCCAAACCCTTCCAGGGAGAAGAGAAAGCGTCCCGTTCGTTCTTGTCGCGGGACTTGGCATCGAATGTGCTGACCCTTGGCTGTCGAAAGGCGCCGCGGTCCAAACATTCGCGGCGGGGAGGTACAGATGAACGCGATGGCCGATCACAGTGGTGGTTGGAACTTCGACGCCGAGGTGCTGCCCTTCATGGACAGCCTCTACAGCACGGCGTACCGGATGTCCCGAAACAAGCAGGACGCCGAGGACCTGATCCAGGAGACGTACCTGCGAGCGTACAAGTACTACGACAAGTTCCAGGAGGGGACGAACTTCAAGGCCTGGCTGTTCAAGATCCTCAAGAACACGTTCATCAACCGCTACCGCAAGCGCCAGCGGCAGCCGCTGAAGAACTCGTTTGACGACATCGAGGGCGCCTTCGAGTGGAAGCTCCTCGAGTCGCCGCTGACGGCCCGTGGTACGACGCCGGAAGAAGACCTGCTCGAGGGCGCCCTGGACCAGGACGTCAAGAAAGCCCTCGAAGCCCTGCCTGAGGACTACCGGATTGCCGTCGAACTGGCCGACCTGGAGGGACTGTCCTACCGTGAAATCGCCGACCGGCTCCAGATTCCTCTCGGAACGGTGATGAGCCGGCTCTACCGGGGCAGGCGCAAGCTGGAAACGGTTCTGCTCCGCTACGGGCGTGAGCACGGCTACATCCGTTCCGGCATGCCCCGAAAGATGCGGTCCAGGCAGGATGCTGCCTGAGGATCGCCGCGCCGCTTTCCGCAGTTCCGGAAAAAAGTAGCTGCCTCCTGTGTCCAAGTCGCCTCCGAATGTGGCACAATAGCCGGCTTGGCCGCTCCGGCCGAATCGGCTAACTCATGTATTTCAAGCCACTTACACGCTGGATTGGCGCTTTGGCGCTGGTCGGTCCGTGCGCGTTCGTCGGGTGGCGTGGACTGCATCCGCCCCCGGAGAAGGTGGTGGTCGGCGCCGGCCACTCCGACGTCGCGGGAGGACCGGCAGCTGGATTCGAGCTCGATGCGAGAGCCCTGGATCAGGTGTCCATCCCGCTGGAGAACCGCATTCGAAGGGGGGATACGCTGGACCGCGTGCTGCAGCGAGCCGGCGTCCCGGATTCCGAGCTGCATCAGGCGTCGGCAGCGGTGAGCGAGGTGCTTGACCCGCGGAGACTCCGTGCTCGTGACCCGGTCGTCTCCATGGTCCGCCCGGGCGGCGAGCTGGTCGGCATCAGTCTGCCGCGCCCGGGACACGGAGTAGTCGTCGCCGAGCGAAGGGATGGCGTGTGGAGAGGCCGTTACCGTCCTTTCCGGCGCGCCCATGTGCGGCGGTCGGTTGCTGGCGAACTGCGGGGCCCGCTCGAGAGCTCGATTCGTCGGGCCGGCGCTCCTCCCAGCCTGGCGAACAGCATGGCCGGGGTGCTGCAGTGGGACCTGGACTTCAACCGTGATCTTCGTCTGGGCGACCGCTTCGAGATCGTCTACGACGAGTTGCTCCTCGACGGCAAGGTCGAGGGCATCGCAGCTGTTCATGCGCTTCGCTACCGGAACCGCGAGCGTTGGGTCGAGGCGTACCGTTTCGGCGGTGACGAGGTCGGCGGAGAGACGGTGTTCGGGGATGGCGAGGTGGTTGCGGCGGCCGGCGCCGACCGCTACTACGATGGCGAAGGTCAACCCCTGCGGCGACAGTTCCTCCGCTCGCCCCTGCCGTACTCGAGAGTCACGTCCCGGTTCTCGCTGAATCGGTTCCACCCGATCCTGAAGCGTCGCATGCCGCACTACGGCGTGGACTACGGCGCACCCGTCGGAACCCCGGTGCGGGCGACGGCGGACGGCACCGTGCTCTCGGCAGGCACGCGCGGCGGCGGCGGCCGGACGGTCCGGCTGAGGCACGCCAATGGCTACCTGACGGCCTATCTCCACCTGTCCGGCTATGCGGAAGGGATCAGGAGCGGCCGTCGCGTTCAGCAGGGCGATGTCGTCGGCTACGTGGGCTCGAGCGGCCTCTCGACCGGCCCGCATCTCGACTACCGGGTGCAGCGCAACGGTCGCTGGATCAACCCCGCGACCCTGGTCAACGAGTCCGTTCCGCCGCTCGCCGACACCCTGCTGCCCGCCTTCCTGCAGCACCGCGACGCCCTGCGCCGGGAACTCGGCGGGGCGCACAGTTCCGCCGTCAGCGCGGGGCCGTAGATACGCGCTCACCCGAGCCGCCTTCGGCGGCCGCTCTGGAGGCCTCGTTCGGACGAGGTGCTCAAGGGCATCTCCAGACCGAGCTGGCCTCCCGCGAGTACATTGACCGCAGCGAGGATGCCCGCACTTTCCCAAGCCACCGGAGTGACTCACCGTTGGACGCGCGGCCTTGGGGGCTCGCTCGCGCGAAACCAGGGTCGCGATCCGTTCTACTCCAGGGAGCGGGCGCGAACGCGAAGCATCGAGTAGGCCTCGGAGCGCGAGAGGCTGCTGCCCACCTGGAGCGTGTAGGGATTGCTCCAGGCTTCCTGTCCGTTCGCACCGGCGTCGGTCTCGACGTAGGTCAGCGTGTTGCCGTTCTCCCACGCGACCACCGCCCCGGCGCCCTCGGGCGAGACGAAGATCGTCGGTTGTCCGTCGCCGATCGTGGGCGCCACGCGCTCCGACTTCACCTGCAGCCGGGCGAGGTGCTGGATGTAGCCGTCGCCCACGGGTTGGGCAGCGGCGAGGAGAACGTGGCTCTCCCCGGCCCCGGTTCCTTCCAGAAGGTCACCAGCCTGGGATCGGGCGCCGAAGATCACGATGTGATGGCGAGCTGCACTCGACACGCCGGTGAGCCCACCCTCTTCGCAGAGTTCGGAGGCTCCTGTGATCAGGACGTTCTTGACGTGGGCGGCTAGTTGGTTCCGTACCCGGGATCGGATTCGTCTTCCGAAGATAACGATGTGGTGGCGTGCCGCCTCTGCCACTCTGGTTAGCGCGTTTTCTTCTTCGTTCTCAAGTCGCTGGCACAGATTGGTGGATTCGAGGTGGTCGGCCAGACTCCCGGCAAGTTCGGACAACTCCGTCGCTGGAGTCGAGAGTTCAAGCTGAACGAGAGCGCCGCTGGCACCGTGGGCGAAACCGATGATCACTGCATTGATCTCGGAGGCTGCGTCGACGGTCGGGGCCCTGAGCAGGCTTACCGGCACCTCGCCACCGTACGGGTTGTCGATGAGTTCGGGCGCCACGTAGTCGTTCAGCCGGTGTACACGACGCCAAGCGGAGGCCAGTTCCCCGTCGATGAGCACAACCGGCGCGTACATGACCTCCTTGCCGCCGGCAGTGTCTTCGGACCAGACGACATGGAGGACCGTCCGCGTGCCCGATCCGATGGAACTTCCCAGTTCAAACCGATCGTGTGTGACGGCGAGGCGGGGGGCCGACTTGTTGCTGTAGATGTTGCCGGAGACCTCGATGGCTTCGGACCACTCGGTACCGTGCAATGTCGCGAGGTTGATGCGAGTCAAGGTCGAGTCGTTGCTGCTTGACCAGACGACGTAGAGCTGGCCAGTGGGAGCGTCAAAGGACAGCGACGGCGTCCTGTCGCTGTCCTCGGCTTCGCTGCCAGGCACAAGGTGGTGCTCAATCGTTCCCGAGCCGCGACGGGCCTCAAGACGCAAGACCTCGGCATCGGCCGGCGCCTCGGTTCCGGCAGGGAACAGGTCGCTGTAGGTTCCGACGGAAACCTGGAAGATATCGCCGCTCCTGCCCAGGACAGGGGCGCTGCCGGCGGCGTGTAGGCCGCCGCTAGCGGCGAGCAGCAGGCCGAACAGCGCAGCGATGGCCGTGTGTGCGGGCCGGGTGTCGTTCCGAAATCTGTGGAGCAGGGCCTTCATCTCGCCCTCAGGTTGACCACCTGCCGGAGATCAAGTGACATTAGCACGTTGGCCAAGCCCGCACGGCCAGGGTAGAAGCGACGCTCAAGCTCGCTGAAGTGCTGTTGAGCGCGTTCCGACTCGCCGTCCAGCATGGCCGTTTGGCCTAGCAGGTACAGGCAGTTCTTCACCGTTTCGGAGTCCCCGTGTCCCTCGGCCAGCGCCAGAGCTTTCTCGCCGTGACGCTTCGCGGCTTGAGGACGGTCCAGTTCCAGGTGGGCAAAGCAGAGATCAAGGTGCGAGATTGCGGCGTCCAGGTGGGCCTCTGCTCGCTGGAACGTCCGAAGACTCCTGTACAGGAGCCGTAGGCCCTTCCGGACTCGCGCCCTGCGAAGGGCTTGGCGGCTCGTGCCGGCGACGATGCAGTAACCCAGGTTTCCCTCGGCGCCCGCCACCCACAGGGGTGGAGCGTCCTTCGATTCCCGAAGGGCCTTCCGGTACTCGGCGGCAGCGCCTGCTTCGGAGCCTTCGGCCAGCAGCAGATTGCCCAGCAGGTTGTGCGAGGCGGCGGTCGAGCCAGGACGATCAACATTCGCGGAGTGGTTCAGGGAGAGTCGAGCGTAGAACAGCGCCTTCTTGATCTGCCCGTCCAACTCGTGTGCGCGAGCCAACGTGTAGGAGGCTAGCCAGCAGTTGTGTTCGACGGTACTGCCCAGCAGGACCTGGCGCAGTTTGGGCATGACTCTGGCGCCGTTCCCGAGTTCGGTTTCCGCGGTGCCCCAATCACAAATGGCCTCGTCGGCTCGATCATCGTCTCCGGCGGTCGCCGCGACCTGCGCTGCGCGACGATAGACAGCCGCCGCTTCCGCGTAGGCTCCGCTGTTGCCGAGGGCCCGCCCGCGGTCCCGGAGCGTGTCGAAGTCCTCTGCCTCCTCGATCGCGAACATCTCTGTACCGGCCGCAGAAGCGTACTCCGGCGCGAACACCGGCTCGGGTGACGAACGGAAGGGAAGAGCAGTGGCGGTCATCGGCAGCGGAACGAGGTGTTGAACGGTCAACTGTACACGAGGTGATCAGGGAGCAGAGTCCGCGAAGACGCTGATTCGCGTCCGCGACCACCGCCTGTGGAGATCGGACAAAGGCTGAGGTGCTTCACTACCTGTGCCCGGGTGACGGGAGAATCGCCGCCGCAGACTCGGCGGCTGGTGGGCCAGTAGCGGGAGGCCGGCCAGATCCGCGACCGCTCGGGGGCCTCCGGCCGTCGCGTTCAGGCGACGCGTCAGCAAGAGGCATCTCGCAGGCGGCGTCGCCAGACCCCGTCGCCGGCGCACGCAGGCTCTGCAGTGACCAATACCGCCGGTAGAGCTCGTTGCCGGCGTACAGTTCCTCGTGGCTGCCGGCGGCCGCCAGGCGGCCGCGGTCGAGGACGTGGATTCGCGCGGCGCGCCGGGCGGTCGCCAGCCGGTGCGCGATGATCAGCGTTGTCCGGCCTTCGAGCAGGTGCTCGATCGCTTCCTGGACGATGGCCTCCGAGTCGGGGTCGAGCGCGCTGGTCGGCTCGTCGAGCAGCAGAATCTGCGGATCCCGCAGGAAGGCCCGGGCGATCGCGATCCGTTGGCGCTGGCCGGCCGAGAGGCGGACGCCCCGCTCGCCGACCTCGGTGTCGTAGCCGCGATCCAGGTCCTCGATGAACGCCGCCGCGCCGGCCGCCTCGGCGGCCGCTCGCACTGTTGCAGCATCCGCGTCGGGGCGGGCCATCCTGATGTTCTCGGCCACCGAACCCGAGAAGAGGAAGATGTCCTGCGGCACCAGGGCCATGCGGCGCCGGAGATCGGCCAGGGCCACCGAGTCCAGCGGCCGGCCGTCGATGAGGATCCTGCCCTCGTCCGGCTCGTAGAACCGGAGCAGCAGCGAGAACAGGGTGCTCTTGCCGGAACCGCTGGGGCCTACCAGGGCGGCGAGCCGGCCCGGCTCGACGGTGAGCGACAGGTCGGTGAGCGCCGGCTGGTCGGCCCCCTGGTAGCGGAACCCGACCGACTGCACACTGAGCCGGCCGCCGCCGTCGGCCAGGGGTCGCGGCGCGACCGGCCCGACGATCGACGACTCGCGGTCGAGGAGCTCGAACACGCGCTCGCTCGAGCCGCGAAGCCGCCTGTAGCCGGCGTAGAGCGATCCGAGCTGGCCGACCGAGATCGCGATCATGAAGGTGTAGAGGAGGAAGGAAGTCAGTTCGCCCGCCGTGAGCGACCCTTCGAGCATCAGGCCGCCGCCGTAGCCGAGCACGATGCCGAAGGCGCTGAAGCCGCCGAAGGTCATCAGCCCCGAGAAGCCCGCGTAGAGGCGGGCATTCACGAGTTGCACGCCGAGCAGATCGCCCAGGCGGTTGCGGTAGCGGGCCCGCGCGTCCTCTTCGGCGGAGAACGCCTGCAGCGTGCGGACCCCGGCCAGCGCTTCTTCCGCCCAGGCGGAGGTCTCGGCCACGGCGTCGCGCTCGTCCCGTGCAACCCTCTCCAGCCGCCGCCCGAAGAGAACGGCGAACAGCACGACGGGGGGTACCACCAGGAGCGCCACCAGGGTCAGACGGGTCTGGACCACGAGCAGAATGGCGAGAACGCCGGCGAACCGCACCAGCGCCTGCAGCCCGGTGGGAATCTGTTCGGTCAGGGCCGCCTGCACCACGGTCAGGTCAGAGCCCATGCGCGACAGCAGCTCGCCGACGCGCCGGCCGTCGAAGAAGTCCACGGAAAGGCCCACCAGGTGGCTGAAGAGCCGCCGCCGCAGGTCCCGCAGCAGGCGGGCGCCGGCCGCGCCGAGCAGGTAGATCTGGAAGTAGCCGAGCACGCCCATGATGGCGAACAGGCCGATCAGCCGCGCCACGATCCCGCCCAATCCGGCCCCGGCGCCGGCCGACTCGAGCGCCGCATCGACGACTCGCCCGGCAAGGAACGGCATGAGCAGCCCGATCCCCGTGCCGGCGATCAGCAGCGCCGTCGCCGCAATCAGCGGCACGAGGTACGGCCGCGCGAGCCCGTACAGCCGGCTGAACGCGACCGGACCGGCCGCCCCCTCGGCCTCTTCTGCGGACGACGTCAAGAGTGAGTTCTTCGAGGGCCGGCGGCGCCGTTCCCGGTCAGCTCGCCTCGGACGTGCAGGAGCGGGGCCTCTCCCGGCTGCTCGACCTCGGGCGCGTGCGCGCCGGCGCCGCGCGCGACGGCCTGCTTCAAGCCAGGTGGACTCCGACTACTCGAGCGAGCGGGCCCGATCGCGCAGGATCGAGTAGGCCTCGGAGCGCGAGAGGCTGCTGCCGATCTGGAGGGTATAGGGCTTGCTCCAGCTTTCCTGCGCTTGCGCACCGGGCTCGGCCTCGACGTAGGTCAGCGTGTTGCCGTTTTCCCAGGCGACCACTGCGCCGGTGCCCGTGGGCGAGACGAAGATCGTCGGCTCGCCGTCGCCGATCGTGGGCGCGACCCGCTCCGATTTCACCTGCAGCCGGGCAAGGTGCTGGACGTAGCCGTCGCCGACAGGTTGGGCTGCAGCGAGGAGAACGTGGCTTTCCCCGGCCCCGGTTTCTTCCAGGAGGTCACCCGCCTGGGATCGGGCGCCGACCAGGACGAGGTGGTGTCGGGCTGCGCTCGAGACGCTCTGGAGTCCGCCCTCGTCGCAGAGTCTCGCGGCCTGACCGACCAGTGCCTTCTCGGTGTCTTCCGCCATGCGGGCGAGCACCCGACTGCGGATGCGGCGGCCTACGAGGACAAGGTGGTGTCTGGCTCCGCTGGCGACGGACATCAGCGCGCCCGAGCCCTCACTCCGGATTCGCTGGCACAGGTTGCTGGAGTCCAGGAAGTTGGCGAGGCTCTCGCCGAGTTCGGCGAGTTCAGCCGCCGGGGTGGCAAGTTCCAGCTGGACGAAGGCGCCGCTGGCGCTGTCGGCGAAACCGATGACTACCGCGTTCGACTCGGAGGCCGCGTCGACAGTCGGCGCCCTGAGCAGACCAGCCGCCACTGCACCGGCGGACGGGTGGTCGATCCGTTCCTGCGATACGTAGTCGTTCAGCCGGTGAACGCGGCGCCATTTGGAGGCCAGTTCGCCGTCGATGAGTACGACCGGCGCGTACATGACCTTGTCGCCGTCGCTTGTGTGTTCCGACCACACGACATGAAGAAGGGTGCGGGTGCTCGACTCGCCCGAGAACGTCTCGGCGAGCGCGAAGCGGTCGTGGGTGACGGCGATGCGCGGCGCCGACTTGTGGCTGTAGATGTTGCCGGAGACTTCGATCGTCTCGGACCATTCGCCGCCGTCGAAGGACGCCAGGTTGATTCGGGTCAACGTCGAGTCGTTGTTGCTCGACCAGACAACGTAGAGCCGGCCGGTGGCGGCGTCCAAGGACAGGGACGGCGTCTTGTCGCGGTCGTCCGTTTCGCTGCCGGGCACCAGGTAGTGTTCGACCGCTCCCGAACCCCGGCGAGCTTCAAGCCGCAGGACTTCGCCGTCCGTCGACTTTCCGCTGCCGCCCGGGAAAAGTGCGCCGTAGGTTCCGACGGCGACCTGGTAGACATCTCCGTTCCTGCCCAGAACGTGAGCGCTACTGTCCGCCGCGTGCACGGCGCTGCCAGCGAAGACCATGGCCAGCAGTGCCGTGGCGGCACGGTGGCCTGTCTGAAGTGCCTTTGCGAACTTCGTGCGAGAGTCCATTGTCATGCCCTCAGGTTTACTATTTTGCGCAGGTCGAATGCGACCAACATGTCCGTCAGTTCGGTTCGCTCCGGATAAAAGCGCTGCTCGATTTCTCTGAAGAAACGGCGCGCCGCCTCGACGTCGCCTTCCAGCCGGGCCGTCTGACCCAGAAGGTAGAGGCAATTCTTGACCAGGTCCGGATTCTCGTGCCGCTCGGCGAGCTCGAGCGCACGTTGACCGTGTCGAGTGGCTGATGCGAAGCGCCTCAGTTCCATGTGGGCGAAACAGAGATCCAGGTGCGACAGCGCCATATCCACTTCCGCCCGTTCGCGCCGAAACGTGCGCAGACTACGGTAGATCAGCCGCAGACCCTCGCGCAGTCGGGCTTGGCCCCGATACTTGGCCTTGCTCGCGCCAATCACGAGGCAGTAGCCGAGGTTGCCTTCGGCCAACGCCTTCCAGAACGCCGGAGCAGAGTCCGATCGTCGGAGCGCTGTCCTGTACTCGGCGGCAGCTTCTGCTTCCCTGCCGTCGGCGATCAGAAGGTTGCCCATCAGGTTGTGCGCGATGCCGATCAGGCCGCTGCGCTGAACGTGTGCGGCACGGTCGCGGACAATCCGGGCGTAGAACAACGCCTTCTTGGTCTGCCCTTGCAACTCGTGAGCACGGGCCAAGGTGTAGGCGGCCAGACAGCAATTGTGATCGACCCTGCTGCCGAGCAGGATCCGCCGCAGCTCCGGCGTGACCGTGGTGCCGTTGCCGAGTTCCGTTTCTGCCGCACTCCAACCGCAGAGCCCCTCGTCGGCCAAGTCTGTTTCGCCCGCGACGGTGGCGATCTCGACAGCCGCGCGATAGACGCCAGAGGCCTGCCGGTACGAGCCTTTGGCGACGAGCTCCCGTGCGCGGTCCCGGAGCGTAGCGAAGTCCTCGGATGCTCTGATTGCGCTCGTCTCTGCATCGGGCGGGGACACGCCCACCGGGACAAACGCCGGCTCGGGCGACGAACGGAAGGGAACAAAGGTGGCGGTCATTTGGCGGCAGAGCGAGCGGTTCAAGACATCATGGTACATCACGTGGTCAGGGGGCGGAACGGTACGTCTGTGCGGACCGCCCGCCCCCTGCGTCTGGCTCGGCCGCTAGCCGAAGATCACGATGTGGATGCGGGCCCCGAAGATCACCGCTGGCACAACGATTTCGATGAGAGTGGGCATGTCCGTCTCCTTCCTCGGGATCCGAGTCCCTGTGGAGGCGACCGCCTGGCGGCAAATCCGGTTCTGTCAAGGGCTCCGATCCGGCTGGCCTGCAATGCTCTCCCGTGATCCGGTCGCTCGCCGATCGAGTCACCGAGGACATCTTTGACGGCGCGGCGACGCGAGCGGCTCGGATACGGTGTCCTCCCGCTGTTTGGCGCGTTGCCCGAAGGTCCGGGAGCGGGTCCGCACGCCGATCGGATCCAGCAGCTCGGTCCAGGCAGCGGCTGCCGGCGACTCACCCTGGAGCCGCTGCGCACCGCGGCTGCTTCGTAGCCGCCGCGTTCCCGCCGGCGTCCGGCGAGGGTGCGCCGGGAGGGCGAGGTACGCGGGCTAGACTGGCAGGCATCGCCGAACGGGCGAGTGCATGCCGATGGCAGAGCGCTTCTTCAACACCTCCGGGCCAGTGGTTCCGGCCAAGCACTACAGCATCCCGCCGCTTGAGCGGTTCGACCTGGACGAGGTCCTGCGCCTCATCAGGGACGAGCGCTACTTCGTTCTGCACGCGCCGCGCCAGACGGGGAAGACCTCGGCGCTGCTGGCGCTGCGCGACCTGCTGAACGAGGGGAACGAGTATCGCTGCGTCTACGCCAACGTCGAGGCGGCCCAGACGGCGCGCGGTGACGTCGGGGCGGGGATTCGGACCGTGTTGGCCGAGATTTCGGAGCAGGCGCTTGTCGTTCCGGGCGACGACTTTCTGGACGAGATGTGGGAAGGCGCGCTGGCGCGCGCGGGTCCGCACGGCGCCTTGCGGCTGGCGCTGGGGCGGTGGTCACAGAACGATGTCAGGCCGCTGGTGCTGTTTCTGGACGAGTTGGACGCGCTGGTGGGCGACACGTTGATTTCGGTGCTGCGCCAGCTTCGCACCGGGTACGCCAACCGTCCGGAAGCGTTTCCGCAGAGCGTGATCCTGTGCGGAATCCGCGACGTGCGCGACTACCGCATCCACTCCGAGTCGGCGGGCGAGATCATCGCCGGCGGCAGTGCGTTCAACATCAAGGCGGAGTCCCTGCGGCTCGGCGACCTGGACGAGGCGGACGTGCGCGCACTGCTCCGGCAACACACGAACGAGACGGGGCAGGAGTTCACGGAGGGCGCGCTTGCCACGGTGTGGAGCCTGTCTCAAGGCCAGCCGTGGCTGGTCAACGCGCTGGCCTACCAGGCCTGCTTCAAGAACAGGGCTGCGCGGGACCGCTCGCGGACGATCGACGAAGAAGCAGTCATGGAGGCCAGGGAGGAGCTGATCCTGGGTCGGCAGACCCACCTGCACCAACTGACGGACAAGCTGCGCGAAGAGCGGGTGCGGCGGGTGGTCGAGCCGGTCCTGAGCGGCGGCAGCGGCAGCGGGGCCGGCCCGGACGATGTGGAGTACGTTCGCGATCTGGGTCTGCTGGCCCGGCACGGCCCGCGCCGGATCGCGAACCCGATCTACCGGGAAGTGATCCCGCGGGAGCTGATGTACGCCCGCGAGGACTCGATCCTCCAGGAGACGGAGTGGTACGTCAAGCCTGATGGCGGCCTCGACGTGGAGGGTCTGCTGGCGGCCTTCCAGCGGTTCTTCCGGGAGCATTCGGAGCACTGGCTCGAGCGGTTCCAGTACAAGGAAGCGGGTCCGCAGTTGCTGCTGCAGGCGTTCCTGCAGCGGGTCGTCAACGGGGGCGGCCGGATCGAGCGGGAGTACGCGCTGGGCAGCCGCCGCACGGATCTGCTGATCGTGTGGCCGCCCGGCCGCTTCGGCGGCGCGAGCGAGCCAGCCGAGCCTGCGCGCCGCTACGTGGTGGAGTGCAAGATCCTGCGGGGGAGCCTGGAGGCCACGATCCGCGAGGGGCTGGAACGGACCCTGGACTACATGGACAGGTGCGGCGGCGAGTCGGGGCACCTCGTGATCTTCGACCGAGGCGGATCGAGGCCGTGGGAGGAGAAGATCTTCCGGCGCGAGGAGTCGCTGGGCGGCCGGGCCGTGACCGTGTGGGGCGCCTGAGGACGACGGCCACAGCCGGCCCCGAGGCATGACGTCCTGGCGGGCCGGCGGGGCGGGCCTTCGTCCGGGCCGTCGACGACCCGCGTCCGGACCTCGGTGGCCTCCGCCACGGACGGCGGTTCCTCGCGGGCCTTCGTCCGGGCCGTCGCGACCCGCGCCCGGACCCTACACGTCCAAGCCGACCTGGCGCATCAGGTCGAGCGCGTTGCTGCGGGTGACGGCGCCCTCGCGCAGACGGTAGTCGAACCGCATCTCGCCGTCTTCCAGCTCGTCCTGGAAGTGGACGTTGCGCACGGACGACGCTTGCGGGTCGTCGGCGATCCGGGCCAGAGCCAGGTCGTGCGTGGTCACGAGTCCGATCGCGCCGCGCTCGAGCAGTCCGCGGACGAGGGCTTCGGCGCCTGCTCGCCGGTCGTGGGAGTTCGTGCCGTGGAGGATTTCGTCGAGCAGGAACAGGACCGGCGTCCCGCGGTCGGTCAGGTCGAGGACGGACTTGAGCTTCGTGATTTCGGCGTAGAACCTGGATTGACCCTCGGCGAGGGAATCCCGAAGCTGGATCGAAGAGCCGATGGCGAGCGGCGTCAACCGGAGCGCCCGGGCGCGCACCGGCGCGCCGGCGAGGGCGAGGACGACGTTCGTCCCCACGGTCCGCAGCAGAGTGCTCTTTCCGGACATGTTCGAGCCGCTGATGATCAGGCAACGGGCCGGGGATTTCGGTGCACCCGAGGACGTCGTTTCTCCGGCCGGCCTTGTGCTTCCCGGCCTTCCCGGCCCTCGATCAGCCGATCCGTCCGCCGCTCCCGACCCGTCCGGCTCGATCCGCGCGGAGAAGGGGGCCTGCGCCTCCGCGGCCTGCCGGCCTGCTTCGTGGGGCGGTCCGGCAAGATGAACGTCGTTCGGGACGCAGTCCGCGGCGGACAGGAGAGGGTGTCCGATCCCTCTTGCGTCAAGCAGGGGGCGCAGCGTCCCCGCCGGCTCGACCACGGTGGGGAAGGAGTGATCCGGATGCTCGAACGCATGGGAGGCGAGACTCGCCAGAGCTTCGATCTCGGCCAGTGCGCCGAGCCAGTCTGCGACCCTGTCGCCGTGGCGGCGGCGCCAGGAGTCGATCGTGTAGGCGAGTTGGGGAGTCCATGCCAGTAGCAGGCCGATGGGGGCGAAGACCGCATTGCGCATCGAGTGGAGCAGGTCGACCAGGCGCTGCAGTTGTCTGGCGCTCCGGGATGCCGTGATGCCGTCGCCGTTTCGCAGCCGCTTCGCCAGCTCGGCCAGGCGGCGGCTCTCGAACGGCTCGCGCTCGATCGCCTCCAGCAGAGTCGCAATCAGGTTGAGGTCGCGGCTCGCCCGCGCCACTCCGGCGGTGGCCGAGCCGATTCGGCGCCGCATGGCGAGACTCCCGAGAACCTGCGGTATCGCCAGGGCGAGCAGGGGCGATGGCCCCCAGCTCCAGATCGTCCAGCCCGTGACCGCGACGAGGTTGGCGGCCGCGACCAGACCCAGAAGGGCGCGCACCAGGAACACCCGACCGCCGGCGCCGGGGAGCGCGGGCCGCGCGTCATTCTCCGCCCAGGCGCGCAGGGCCTCCGGATCGAGGTCGGTACGCGCGATGCGACCGGAAGCGGCGAGACACTCGCGGAAGTCGAGGGCGGGCGCCAGTTCGCGTACGGCCTCCTGCCGCCTGCGCACGACCTCGGGCGCCGCGGGGCCGAGCAACCACGCCGCCAGGAGTTCGTCGCCGCCGCGGGTACGGGCGCGGCTCAACATCCGGAACAGCGAGTCGGGGCCGAACAGGTCGAGGTCCGCGGCGTAGACGTGCCCGGCGTGTTCGTCGGCAAGGCGTGATCCGGGCCGTCCGCCGGCGCGCCAGTCGCCGTCGAGACGGTCGAGAATCCGGCGGTGGAAGTCACGCGCCCGCTCCAGCCGGCCCGCCCGCTGCAGGAGGCGTTCGTGAACGACGGCGAGGCCGAAGAAGAGGAGGACCGGCCCGACCGTCCAGATCAGGGGAAACAGCTTCGTCTGGACCGACAGCCAGACCAGGACGGCCGCCAGCAGAACGACGGCCAGCCGCGACCAGGAGACGGCCTTCTCGATGCTCCGCGTTCGCCGTAGTTCGGCGCTCCGCCTTTCGGCCCGGCGTTCGCAGATCCGGCGCGGTCCGTCGGCCTTCGAAGCCGGCGGCCTGCCGGCGTCGCCGGTCGGACGCGGCGCGCCTGATGCGGGCAGGATGCCCGGCACGATGGGAATCCTCCGATGTCTGTTCGTCGGGCGGTTCGTCGGTGGAGGGGTGGACAGCGCGGCGATCTTTGCAGATTGCGTTCCAGGGAAGGGCCTCGCACCGTCGGGTGTCCACGCCGCGGCGGCGGCCCGCATACAATCGCGCAGCCGTGGCAGAACCTGCAGCCTCTTCGCCGGCTCCCTCGACGTGCCTCGAGGTCGATGGCCTCACGCTGTCCTTTGGCGGCGTGCATGCCCTCGACGAAGTGGCTCTGGAGGTCCGTCACGGCGAGGTGTTTGCGATCATCGGGCCGAATGGCGCCGGCAAGACGTCCCTGCTCAACTCGATCAGCGGCCTCTACCGTCCGCAGAAGGGCTCGATCACCTACGCCGCGGCGCCGGGAGAGGAGCCCGTCTCCCTGCTGGGCCGGGCGCCACACCGGGTCGCGCGGCTCGGGGTGGCCCGCTCGTTCCAGAACATCGAGCTCTTCCGCGCCATGACCGTGCTCGAGAACCTGATGCTGGGGCGTCACATCCACATGCGCGGCAATGTCCTGACCTGCGGCGTCTACTGGGGTTCGCAGCGCCGTGAGGAAATCGAGCACCGCGCCGCGGTCGAGGACGTGATCGACTTTCTCGAGATCGAGAATCTCCGTCATCAGGCGGTCGGGACACTGGCCTACGGTCTGCAGAAACGCGTCGAGCTCGCCCGGGCGCTGGCGCTCGATCCGAGGCTGCTGCTGCTGGATGAGCCGATGGCAGGGATGAACGTCGAGGAGAAGGAGGACATGGCCCGGTTCGTCCTCGACGTGAACGAGGAGCGCGGCGTGACGACCGTGCTCATCGAGCACGACATGGGCGTCGTGATGGACCTTTCCGACCGGGTCGCCGTGCTCGACTTCGGCCGCTCGATCGCCTGCGGCACGCCGGACGAGGTGCGGGCCGATCCGGCGGTGATCCACGCCTACCTCGGGGACTCCGCATGACCGCGCCGGACGCCCTGCCGCGAGACGCGGACACGCTGCCGAAGCTGCTGCTCAGAAACGCCCGCGATCGTGGGGGCGAGATCGCGCTGCGCGAGAAGGAGTTCGGGATCTGGCAGAGCATCACCTGGGCGGGGTACGCGGAACGGGTGAGGAACTTCGCCCGCGGACTTGTCGAACTCGGCCTGAAGAAGGGCGAGGTCCTGGCCGTGCTGGGAGACAACAGACCCGAGTGGTTGATCGCGCAGCTCGCGGCGCAGGCGATCGGCGCCCGGTCGCTGGGCGTCTACCAGGACTCGGTCGCGCTCGAAGTCCATTACCTCATCGAGTTCTCCGGCGCCAGGTTCGTGATCGCCGAGGACCAGGAGCAGGTGGACAAGCTGCTGGAAGTCCGGGACGAGCAGAGCGGCAGCGACGGGCATGGCCACCACGGGTTGGCGGGCGTCATCTACTACGACCCGCGCGGTCTCGCTTCCTACCCGCGCGACGTCCTGCTCGGCTTCCCCGAGGTGGAAGAGATCGGACGATCCGCGGCGAGCGCGACCGAAGCCGACTTCGAGAGCTGGGTCGCTGCGACAAGAGCCGACGATGTGGCGCTGCTCTCGACGACTTCGGGCACGACGGGCAAGCCGAAGCTGGCGATGCTGTCCCACCGCAACCTGCTGGCGATGGCGCACAGTTTCGTGAGCATCGATCCGATGCGGAGCGACGACGAGTTCGTCTCCTTTCTTCCCCTGGCCTGGATCGGCGAGCAGATGATCGGCGGCGCCTGCGGGCTGCTGGTCGGCTTCGCGCTGAACTTCCCGGAGGAGCCGGAGACGGTGCAACAGGACATCCGCGAGATCGGCCCGCACATGATGTTCTCGCCGCCGCGCATCTGGGAGAACATGGTCTCCGATGTCCAGGTCCGCATCGAGGACTCGTCGTGGCTCAAGCGGCAGGTCTACGGCTGGGCGCTCGAGGTCGGCTACCGTTCCGCCGACACCTTGCTCGAGCACGGCCGGCAGCCGGCTCTTCTCGCCTTCCGGCGCGCGCTCGCGAACGCCTGCTGCTTCTTCTGGCTGCGGGACAAGCTGGGGCTCAGGAGGATCCGTCGCGCCTACACGGGCGGCGCCGCGCTGGGCCCGGACATCTTCCGTTTCTTTCATGCCATCGGCGTGAACCTGAAGCAGATCTACGGGCAGACCGAGGTCTCGGGCATCTCGGTCGTCCACCGGGACGACGACATCAAGTTCCAGACCGTGGGAACGCCGGTGCCGGGCGCCGAGGTCCGCATCGGAGAGGGGGGCGAGATTCTGACCCGCAGCCCCTCCGTCTTCCTGGGGTACTACAACAACGAGGAAGCGACGGAGGATGCGCTCCGCGACGGCTGGCTCTACTCCGGCGATGCCGGCTACCTGGACGAGGACGGACACCTGATCGTCATCGACCGCAAGAAGGACGTGATGGAGCTGCACGACGGCACCCGGTTCTCGCCGCAGTTCATCGAGAACAAGCTGAAGTTCAGTCCCTACATCAAGGAGGCGGTCGTGTTCGGCGGCGGCGACTACCCGTTCGTGACGTCCCTGATCACGATCGACTTCGCGAACGCGGGCAAGTGGGCCGAGCGCCGCCAGATTCCGTACACGACCTTCACCGACCTGGCGCAGAAGTCCGGGATCTACAAACTCGCCCTGGAGCACACGGAGCGCATCAACGCCGATCTGCCCGAGTCGGCGCGCATCCAGCGGCTCCTGCTGCTGCACAAGGAACTCGACGCGGACGACTCGGAACTGACCCGCACCCGCAAGGTGCGGCGCGGGTTCATCGCCGAACGCTACCGGCTGCTGGTCGACGCCCTCTACGGCGACAGCGACGCGGTGGAGATCAGGAACCGGATCACCTACCAGGACGGCAGGACGGCCGTCCTGCAGACCCGGCTGCGGATCGCCGCGCCCGAGAACGCGTAGCGGAGGCCCGACGATGCAAGGCGACGTCTTCCTTCAGCTCACCGTCTCCGGGCTGTCCAACGGCATGGTCTACGCCCTGGTGGCGGTCGGCTTCGTCGTCATCTTCAAGGCGAGCGACGTGATCAACTTCGCGCAGGGCGAGTTCCTCCTCTTCGGCGCCTACCTCGCGTTCGCCTTCATCGCCCAGTTCGGGTTGCCGTGGAGCCTGGGCGTGCTGGCCACGCTTCTCTCCGCCGCCCTGATCGGCCTGCTCGTCGAGCGGCTTGTCCTGCGGCCGCTGATCGGCGAGCCGGTGATCTCGATGATCATGGTCACGATCGGCCTGTCGAGCCTGTTGCGGGCTATCGTCAACGGCATCTGGGGCGCGCGGCCCAGGGCCTTCCCGAACTTCATGCCATCCGGCGAGGTCGAGTTCCTGGGCGCGGTGGTCGGCATCGACCGGTTGCTCGTCATCGCGATAGCGGGAATCCTGCTGGCGGTTCTGACCCTCTTCTTCCGCCACACCCGCGACGGCATCGCGATGCGCGCGATCGCCGACGACCAGCAGGCGGCGCTGTCGATGGGCATCAGCATCAAGCGCGTGCTGGCGGTGGCGTGGGCGATGGCGGCGATCACGGCCGCGGTCGCCGGAATCATCCTGGCGAACACGGTCGGCGTCAGCCACGACATCATCTTCATCGGTCTGCGCGTGTTCCCGGTGGTCATCCTGGGCGGCCTCGACTCCGTGCCCGGCGCGGTCGTCGGCGGCGGCGTCATCGGGTTGCTGGAGTCGTACACCGCGGGGTACACGACCTCGGGACTGGAGCTCATCGTCCCCTACATCGTGCTGATCGTCGTCCTCATGGTTCGCCCCTACGGCCTGTTCGGCAAGGAGATCATCGAGCGGGTGTAAGGGGCTCTCCCTGCCGCCGGCCGCGCAGCGCCAGGTCAACTCGTTCCTCTGTCATGGAATCCGGAATCTTCTTCAGCGACTATCGCGCGGACATGGCCCTGCGGCGCATGCCGTTGCAGAAGGTGCGCACGGGGCTGCTCCTGGTCGGACTCGTCGTGTTCCCGTTCCTGGCGTCGCCGTACTGGCTGAATCTGGCCAACCAGATCGCGATCGCCACGATCGGTGCGATCGGTCTGAACATCCTGGTCGGCTACACGGGCCAGATCTCGCTGGGCCAGGGGGCTTTCATGGCGATCGGCGCCTACGGCGCCGGCCTGCTCACCGTCCGGTTCGGTGTTCCCTTCTACGTCAGCATCCCCGTTGCCGCCCTCATCACCGCCGTTGCCGGCCTGGTGGTCGGTCTGCCGTCGCTGCGACTCAAGGGGCTCTACCTGGCGGTGGCCACCCTGGCCGCACAGCAGATCGTCGAGTTCGTGGTCACGCACTGGACCGGACTCACCGGCGGCACGGAGGCCCTCGTCGTCCCGGCGCCCGAACTGTTCGGCGCGCGGCTGAACACCGACGGACGCTTCTACTGGATCCTGGTCGTCATCGCCCTCGCGGCGGCGCTCTTCGCCGCCAACCTGTTCCGCTCGCGGGTGGGCCGCGCCTGGGTGGCGATCCGGGACCAGGACATCGCCGCCTCGGCGATCGGCGTCAACGTCTTCGGCTACAAGCTGCTCGCCTTCGCCACGTCGTCCTTCCTGGTGGGGCTCTCGGGCGCCCTGCTCGCCCACTACCGTTCGATCGTCACCTGGGAGCGTTTCACCATCGAGGTGTCGATTTCCTACCTTGCGATGATCATCATCGGCGGACTGGGGACGATCTCGGGTTCGTTCTTCGGCGCCACGCTCATCGTCCTGCTGCCGGCAATGATCAACACCGTCGGCCGTTCGCTGCAGGACACGGCGCCCTGGGCGGCCACGGTCCTCCCCTACGTCCAGCAGGGCGTCTTCGGGCTGGTGATCATCCTGTTCCTGGTCCTTGAACCGGAGGGCCTCGCCAGGCTGTGGCGCAACGTGAAGGACTACTTCCGCGTCTGGCCGTTCTCCTACTGAGTTGCGGTGCCCGTTCGTCACGGGTCTGACCTCCACGGCCCACCCTCGACAGCATGGATACCGCCAGGAGGGTTCGCGGGGTTGTCGCCGCACTGCCGTGCAGGGAACAGGCGGCGGGCTTCCCGGCGGCGCCAGCCGCCCGGCCCGCCGGAGATATGATCCGCGGGCATACCGACCGGCGAAACCGGGCGTCCGGCGCCCGTTCCGAGGAGATCCCATGATGAGCCGTCTGCTCTGCCTTGCCGCGTGCACCCTGTTGCTGCTTGCCGCCTGCGGCGGTGATCCGGTGGACGAGGCGACCGCCCCGATCAGGATCGGCGCGATCTTCGATCTGACGGGTCCCACCTCGGATGTGGGCACGATGTACGCGGAGGCAATCCGCGACTACTACGGTCGGCTGAACGAGCTGGGCGGTATCGGCGGCCGCCAGGTCGAGCTGCTGTGGAACGACTACGGCTACGACGTGGCGAAGGCCGAACAGCTCTACTCCGAGTACGCCCAGGCCGGCTCGGTGATGTTCATGGGCTGGGGCACAGGCGACACGGAAGCCCTGCGTGGCCGGATTGCGACCGACCGGATTCCCTTCGTGTCCGCTTCGTTCTCGCACGTCCTCGGCGACCCCGGGGAGGCGCCGTTCAACTTCCTCGTCGGCACGACCTACACCGACCAGCTGCACATCCTGCTCGACTATCTGATGGAGGAAACGGAAGCCTCGGGAGGCGAGAAGCCGCATGTCGCGTTGATGCATCACCCGAGCCCGTTCGGACTCTCACCCTGGCGACAGGGCGGCGAGGAGTACGCGAAGCAACTGGGGATCGAGATGTCGCCTCACGAGATGGCGCGCGGCAACACCGATTTCAGCGCCACGCTCACGCGGATTGCGGAGTCCGGCGCGAACCGGGTCGTCTTTCAGAACACCTCCGGGCCGGTCGCGCTGGCGCTCAAGAACGCGCGGGACCTGGGCCTGGACCTCCGGTTCGCGTGCCTGAATTACTGCAGCAACGAGGTGCTGCTGGAGCTCGCCGGAGAGGCCGCGGACGGCGTGCTCGGTTCGATCATCTACTCGCCGCCCGGCGAGGGGATCGACGGACTGAACGATGCGGCCGAGTACCTCGCGTCGAAGGGCGGTTCGATCGACGAGGAGGGCCTGCTCTACGGCCAGGGCTGGACGGTGGCCGGTTTCGTGACCGAGGCGATCGAGCGCGCCGCCGCCACGGGCGAGGTCACCGGCGAGGCGATCCACGCGGCGTTCGAGACCTTCGACGGGCTCGAGTCCGGTGGCGTGACGGCCCCGGTCACCTTCACCGCCACGGACCATCGCGGCGTCAAGGGAATGCGGATCTTCGAGGTTCGGGACGGCAGGTGGCAGCCGCTCACAGAGATGCGAATGGCCGGCAGTCCCGGCGCCGCGGAGTAGCAGCCCGTGGCAGGAGTCGCGCTGCGTTCGAGCGGCCACGCATTCCCTCCGGCATCGTGGCATCCGTGTGCCCGCTGACCGGCGCCCGGAGGCGGTTCGCGTGTGGCGCGGGATGCGCCGCGCAGTTTGCTTCTCGGCTGCCCTCTGGTTCAAGCCATGCTCTCTCTGAACAACGTTGAAGTCATCTACAACGACGTCATCCTCGTTCTCAAGGGGCTGTCGCTGAAGGTGGAGCAGGGCCGGATTGCGGCGTTGCTGGGCACCAACGGGGCCGGCAAGTCCACGACGCTCAAGGCGATCTCCGGGCTGCTCCATCCCGAGGACGGCGAGGTCACGGACGGCGGGGTGGAGTTCGAGGGCGAGCAGATCGACAAGCTGCCGGCCGAGGACATCGTGCGCCGCGGGATCTTCCAGGTCATGGAGGGGCGCCGGGTGTTCGAGCATCTGACGCCGCAGGAGAACCTCCTGGCCGGCGCCTACACGGCCCGAGCCGGAGGAGTCGATGAGTCCCTGGACCGCGTCTACGGCTACTTTCCGCGCCTCAAGGAGCGTGGCGCGTCGATGGCCGGCTTCCTCTCGGGCGGCGAGCAGCAGATGCTGGCGATCGGGAGGGCGCTGATGGCGCAGCCGAAGCTGATGCTCCTCGACGAACCCTCCCTCGGCCTGGCGCCGCTGCTGGTTCAGGAGATCTTCGAGATCGTGGAGCGCATCAACCGCGAGCAGGGAACCACGATTCTTCTGGTTGAACAGAACGCGACGCGGGCGCTGGAGATCGCCGACTACGGCTACATCATGGAAGGTGGCCGCGTGGTGCTGGAGGGAACGCCGGCGGAGCTCCAGGACAATGCCGACGTCAAGGAGTTCTACCTGGGCCTCACTCAGGTCGGGCAGCGGAAGAGTTACCGCGACGTGAAGCACTACCGCCGTCGCAAGCGCTGGTTGTCCTAGCAGCAGCCCGTGGCAGAAGTCGCGCTGCATTCGAGCGGCCATGCATCCCGCCCGGCACGTGCCATCCGGGTGCTCGATGACTCGCACCCGGAGGTGGGGCGCGTGTGGCGCGGAACGCGCCACCCGGGCTCAGCTCCTCGGTCGCCCTTGTTCCCGGGATTGCGGGCGGCCCGATATGCTCCCTCGCCGCGCCTTGCCGGGCGGGCGCCTGGCCACTCTCGGTGCGACACGGACTTCTGCCACGGGCTGCCAGGCGGGTGCTTCGCCCCCCGGCGGGCCGGTTCAATCGCGGGCCGGCGGCTCCTGTTGGATCGATTCTTCGATCTCCCGCAGCCTGTCGCTGAGTTCGCGGCGCGCCGCGGCGGCGAACGGGTTCTCCCGGGCGATGGTCAGGAAGAGGTCGTCGGAGTCGTGACGGAGGTTCTCTTCGATCTTCATCATGTGGCGGTAGGCGATCGTGCCGAGGGCGGGGTCCGGTACGTGAATCTCACGTAGCGCTTTCGCCATCCAGTGCGTCAGCCCCTGGATGTACGCCATCTCTGCGTCGTGCTCCTCGGCCGACATCTCCAGCACTTCCAGCCCGAGGTCCGCAGTCAGGAAGGCGCGCAGGGAGGCGACCCGATCCGGGTCGACCGGGCGTTGCGGATGGCAGAGCACGACTTTCAGGCCTTCGATGCCCCTGCTGCCGCTCTGGGGGCCGAACATGGGATGCGTGCCGATGAACTCCACGTGCGGCGGCAACCGGTCTTCGAGAATCCGGTGCGGTCTGACCTTGACCGACGCGACGTCCACGACCAGGGTGCGTTCGCCCAGGTGCGGAACCGCCTGGACGAGCAGCGAATCCAATTCCTGAACCGGCACGGCCGGAATGAAGACGTCGCAGCGGGCGCAGGCCTCGGGAGTGGCCCACTGCAGTCCCCGGCTCTGCGCCTCCGCCTCCAGTTCCCGCCGGTCCCAGGCCAGAACGTCGAAGTGGGCGCCGAGATGCCTGCCGATGAACCGGCCGAAGCTGCCGAAGCCGATGATCCCGACCGTCCTGACCCGGCAGTTCTTCACGGCGCCGGCAGGCTAGCAGTCCGTGGCAGTTCCAGGCCCGGCCGCGCCGTTGCGGCGGCCTGGTCGATCGCTTCCCCTACAATCGCGGCTGGTGAAGGGAGGGAGGTCAGGATGACGAGGAGAGTGGGCGCCTTGCTGGGCGCTGCGATTGCTGCCGCCGTGAGCTATGGTTCAGCGCCCGTGGCCTACGCCGAAGAGGAGCGCGCCAGCCGGGAGCATGTGCTGCGCCTGCTCCGGGAAGTGCCGTTGATCGACGGACACAACGATGTGCCCTGGCAGTACCGGACCCGGGTTGCGAATCACCTCGACCGGATCGACTTCCGCGATACCTCGGCGCTCGAGCCGCCGATGCACACGGATCTGGCGCGCCTGCGCGAGGGCGGAGTCGGCGCCCAGTTCTGGTCGGTCTACGTTCCGACCTCCTTCGGCCGGCCGGGCGCCGCGCGGGTCGTCTTCGAGCAGGTCGACCTCGCGAAGCGGCTGATCGAACGGTATGCCGATGACCTGGAACTCGCGTTGACGGCCGATGACATCGAGCGGATCCACAAGGGCGGCAGGATCGCGTCACTGCTCGGCGCCGAAGGCGGGCACTCCATCGAGTCGTCCCTGGGTGTGTTGCGACAGCTCTTCGAGGTCGGCGTGCGCTACCTGACCCTGACCCACTCGAGCAACGCGGCCTGGGCCGACTCGGCCACCGACCGGCCCGTTCACGGCGGCCTGACCGCCTTCGGTGTCCGGGTGGTACGGGAGATGAACCGCCTGGGGATGCTGGTCGACCTCTCCCACGTGTCGCCGCAGACGATGCACCGGGCGCTGGACGAGACGAGGGCGCCGGTCATCTTCTCGCATTCCTCGGCGCTCGCGGTCACTGCCAGCCCCCGCAACGTTCCCGACGACGTGCTGCGGCGCCTCCCGGAGAACGGAGGCGTCGTGATGGTGACTTTCGTGCCCTCCTTCGTCAACGAAGGTGTGCGGGCGTACTTCCGGCGCATGGAAGCGGAGCGCCTGCGGCTTGCCGGCGCCGGCGCGCCTGCGGCCGAACTGCGGTCGCGCCTTGCAGGTTGGCGGCGCGAGAACCCCGGACCGCAGGCTTCGCTGGCGGACGTGGCGGATCACATCGACCACATCCGGGCCTTGATCGGGACGGCCCACTTGGGGATCGGTTCGGATTTCGACGGCATTCCCACCGTGCCGGTCGGGCTCGAGGACGCGTCGACGTTTCCCGATCTCCTGGTCGAACTGGTTCGCCGGGGATACGGCGACGACGAATTGAAGGACATCGCGGGACGCAGCTTCCTGCGCGCGATGCGCGGCGCGGAGGAGGCCGCCCGGGACCTGCAGGGCGTGGAGGCCCCGGCCGACGGCCTGATCGAGGAACTGGACGGTGGCGATGTCTGAGCAATCGAGGGTCCCGCCCACGGCCCGTCACGCTTCGACGGTCCTGCTGCTGCGGGACAGCGAGCGGGGCGTCGAGGTGTTCATGGAGCGCCGGCACATCAAGTCGGACTTCGTTGGCGGCGCCTATGTGTTCCCCGGCGGCCGGGTCGATCCCGAGGACCGGGTCGACGAGGCCCTCTGTCACGGCCTCACCGACGACCAGGCCAGTGCGCGGCTGTCGCTGGTGGAGGGCGGGTTGACCTTCTACGTGGCCGCGATCCGCGAGTGCTTCGAAGAGGCCGGCGTGCTGCTGGCCTACGATCGCGACGGCCGGCTGCTCGACTTCTCGGACCCGTCGGTGGAGGAGCGCTACGCGGACCTGCGTGACGAGTTGAACGCCGGCAGGCTCTCCCTGCTCGACATCGCTGCCCGGGAAGGGCTCACCCTGGCCACCGACCGGATCAGCTACTGGGCGCACTGGATCACTCCGGAGGGGCAGCCGCGGCGCTACGACACCCGCTTCTTCGTCACCCGGGCGCCGCGGAACCAGACCGCCGGGCACGACGACCACGAACTGACGAACTCGGCCTGGGTTACCGCGCGGGAAGCGCTCGACAATGCGCGGCGCGGCGAGTGGATGATCATCTTTCCCACCATCCGCAACCTGATGAAGCTTGCCCGGTTCGACAGCGCGGCGGCGGCGATCGCCGCGGTCGATGCACAGGCGGAGTTCCCGATCATCCAGCCCCGCGTGCTGCTGGGCCGGACGCCGGACGACCCGCCGCGCGCCGTGATTCCGGGTGAGGAAGGCTACGAGGACGCCGCGCCCGGTCCTTCTGCCGCCAATGCCCGCGACTGGAAGCGGGCGTTCACCGCTTGAGCGGTGAGCCGCGGTCCTCGTGGAGATGACCGGTCTGGTGAAGGGCGCGCCGGCGCCGCTGTCCGACCGGGTCCTGCGGGTCACCCAGGACAACCCGGGCATGTTCACCGGGCCTGGCACGAACACCTGGGTGATCGGCTCGGGGAGCGGACCGGTGTTCGTCCTCGATCCGGGCGAAGAGGACGACCGGCACTTCGACGCGCTGGCCGCGGCAGTCGGGGGGCGCCGGGTGGAGGCGGTGCTGATCAGCCACCTGCACCGGGACCATTGGCCTCTGGCGCCCCGGGTCGCCAGGCACTACGGCGCGGTGATTCTCACCTTCAGCGAGCAGCCGCCGTTCACCGCCGGCCGCCTGGTCGACGGCAGGCGCCTGTCCGTCGCCGATACGACGATGTTGGCGCTTCACACCCCCGGCCACGCCAGTGACCACTTCTGCTTCCTGCTCGAGGAGGAGCGCGCCGTGTTCACCGCCGACCTGGTCATGGGCTGGTCGACTTCGATCATCGCGCCCCCGGACGGCAACCTGAACCAGTACATGGCCTCTCTCGAACGACTGGTCGAACTGGGCAGGGACGGCGGCATCGACGTCCTCCACCCCGGCCACGGCGAGTCGATCAAACCCCCGCTCGAGCGGATCGAGGAGATCCGCCGCCACCGCCGGCAACGCACCGACCAGGCCCTCGAAGCGATCGTCGACGGCGTTGCCACCATCCCGGAGATGGTGCGGCGCATCTACTCCGATGTGGACAGCAGGCTCCACGGCCCCGCCGCGTTCTCGCTGCGCGCCCATCTGGATGCTCTCGTCGAAGAGGGCGCGGTGCGGGAAACCGAACCGGGGCGGTATGAGCCCGGAGAGCTTCAGCGCCGCCAGGGGGCGCGGATCTTGCGGCCTTCGCGGTAGGCGGCGAGTCGTTCGCGGGCTTCTTCGAGGGCCTCGGGGGGGGCGGTCCCTTCCAGGTTCTCGATCAGTCGTTCCTGCCAGGCCACGGCCTCTTCGAAGTCGTCGGTTTCGGCGTACGCCAACGCGAGAAGGGCGCCGTGGGCCGGCGTCCGGGCGCTTTCGAAGAGCTGCCGGGCGAGACGAAGGGCCAGCTCGCCGTCGCGGACGTCGTCGTCTTCCGAGGCGGCCAGGACCTGCGCCAACAGGACGGGGAAGTAGCCGCTGCCGCCCCGGTCGGGAAGCTGCAGGGTCTGCTCGAGCATGAGCCGTACCTGGGCATCTTCGCCCGCCAGCAGGAGGGCCGTGAGCTCGGCCGCCCGGACCTGGCTGTCCTCGGGGTCGAGTTCCAGGGCGCGGCGCGCAGCCAGGGCGGCTGCCTGGAACTGGCCGAGTCGGCCGAGGGCCGTGCTCAGGTTGACGTAGCCCGCCTTGAGCGCGGGATTGCCGTTGATCGCCCGTTGATAGTGGGGGATGGCCTCTTCGTAGCGTTCCTGCTCGGTGCGGATGTTGGCGAGTTCGAAGTGGGCCTGGCTCAGCAGGGCCGGCTCTGCGCCCGCCGCGATGAGCTCCTCGAAGCGACGAGCCGCCGAGGCCGGTCGGCCGAGTTCGTGCTCGATCCGGCCCAGTTGCATCACGATCTCGCGATGGAAGCCGAGATCGCTCAGCAACGACTCGAACTCCCGCAAGGCAAGTTCGCGGCGACCGCCATGCCGGTAGTTGCCCGCCCGATGGAAGCGGAGGTTGCGATCGCCGGGAGCGAGTTCGAGGGCCCGGGTCAGGGCCTCGGCGGCTTCGAGGTGTTCGCCTGTCTCGCCGAGGCTTCTTGCCAGCTCGACCCAGGCCGGGCCAAAGGACGGTTCGAGCTCGACCGCGCGGCGGAGCCGCTCGGCCGCCCCCTGGAATCTGCGCTCCTCGTTGTAGAGCCGGCCGGTGTGGAACAGCAGCCCGGCGTCGTCAGGGCTCAGGTTCAGTGCCTCCTGGTACCACATGGCCGCCTCTGCGCGTCGGCCCATCTGCTCCAGGGCTGAAGCCAGGGATCGTTTGGCGGCGGCACTCTGCGGATTGTCCTGAACCGCTTCGCGGAACCGCTGCTCCGCGAGTTCGAAGGCGTTCGCGGCCAGGGCGACGCGGCCCAGCAGCAGCTGAGCGCCGATTCCGGTGGCTGACTCCCTGATCTCTGCCGCGATCGGATCGGAGAAGGCGACCGGCGCCTCGCCCCGGAGTTCCATTGCCGCGCGGGATTCGCTGTCGTTGCCCAGAGCGCGATGGGCGAGGGCGATGTGGTAGTGAAGCGAGTTCGCCCGAGGTTGTTCGCGCAATGCTGCCTGGAAGTGCTCCAGCGCCGCGGCCGGGTCCTCGGTCTCGGCGGCCAGACGGCCGAGGCCGAAGTGCGCCGCCGCCCTCGCTCCGGGCAGGTCCAGAGCGCGCTCATGGTGGAAGCGCGCCGCCTCGCTCTGCCCCAGCTCCAGGTAGACCCGACCGAGGCGAATTGCAGTCGCCGGATCGTCCGGTTCGAGCGTGCGGGCCTGTTCGTAGGCCGCGACCGCTTCCTCGAGTTGCCCCAGGTGCTCCGCCGCACTGCCCAGGAGGTAGCGCCAGCGGAAGTTCCGTGGTTGCAGCTCCGCTGCGTTGGCCAGGCAGGCCCGCGCGGGCGGCAGGAGGTCGTACACGAGGTAGAGCTGACCGGCCTCGCCGAACAGCGACCCCAGCTGAACCGCGTGGTCCGTGGTCGGCGCGCCGGCGGCCAGTGCGTTGTCGAGCAGCTTCCGCTGCTCGGCGATCTGGGTGCGCACTGCTTCGTCGACGCCGCGCAGGTCGACTTCGGGCACGGGCACGAGCCGGTCGTTGACGTCGGTCTGCGCCTGGAGACCGGGGGCCGCGAGTGCGAACACAAGGGCAGCGGCGGCGATCGGGCGCAGCCAGCGAAAGGGCCGGATCATGGTTCCTCGTCTTCCCCCGGCGTCAACCGTCGACCGGCGCCCCGGGCAAGGTCGGTGTAGGCCGCGGCAGGCGGCGCCGGCCACTGCTCGACGCTTCCGTCCGGCCACTGGGCCTCGATTCGGGTGACCGCGGCGCCGTCGAGGCGCACCGTGACGCGGGGGTCGTTCGAAGACGCGTAGCTGCCGGAGCTTCCCGCCAGCCGTACGAGGGGCGGCGCTCCGGCCCGGTGGATGCGCAGGGTCACCCCGGACGCCGGGCGGCTGCCGTGCGCGGTGACCATGCGCGGCGCCAGGCCGATCCAGTCGTCGCCGGTCCCGGCCTGGTTGAGGAGCAGTCGTGCCGGTCCGTTGTTGTTCGTGATCACGAGATCCGTGTCGCCGTCGTTGTCCACGTCGCCGGTGACGAGACCGCGGCTCACCTGCGGAGCGGCGCCGCCCGGCAAGCCGCCCGGAGCTGGTTCGAAGCGCCGGCCGCCGCCGCTGCCCGGCACGTTGAGGAACACCTGGTTCGGTTGATCCAGGGGGAATGGATCGTCCTCCGTGCGGGGTCTGCCGGCCGCGAACGTCACGGCGCCGTTGACCACCGCCAGGTCGAGCCAGCCGTCCAGGTCGAGATCGACGAAGGCCGTACCGAAGGATGTCGCGTCCCAGCTCGGCCGCGCCAGTGCCGCTGCGTTGGTGCGGTCGCGGAACGAGGGCGCGCCGGGGTCCGAATCGTTGCGGTAGAGAGTGTTCGTTTCCCGGTGGAAGTGGGTCAGGAAGAGATCCAGGTCGCCGTCGCCGTCGTAGTCGCCGCCGGTGACTCCCATGCTGGCCTCGGCTTCACCGTCGGCGTTCAGGGCCGCGCCGCTGATCAGACCTTCTTCGGTCAGGGTGCCGTCGCCGTTGTTCATCCACAGGTGGTTCGGCATCAGGTCGTTGGCGACATGGAAGTCAAGCCGGCGGTCGCCGTCCAGGTCGGCGGCGAGGATGCCCAGGCCGTTGCCGGGTCGCGCGGCGGAAAGGCCGGCTGTCGCCGACACGTCCGTGAACCGCCCGGCGCCGTCGTTGCGCAGCAGGCGGTCCGGTGCCGGTTGGTAGGCGCTCGGCAGGCAGTAGTCGATCTCGCCCCGCTCGGTCAGGCATGTCTTGTGGGTGACCAGGGAGAAGTTCAGGTAGTTGACCACGAACAGGTCGAGGTCGAGGTCGCCATCGTAGTCTGCAGCAGCCGCCGCGATGCTCCAGCGCGGGTCGTCCGCGCCGCTGGCTTCCGTGCGGTCGACGAATGTCCCGTCGCCCTCGTTGCGCCAGAGCTGGTTGCCGCCGAGGTTCAGCACGTAGAGGTCGGTCCAGCCGTCGTTGTCCAGATCAGAGGCTGTGACGCCCATGCCATAGCCGAAAGCCGCGATTCCGCTGTCCTCGGTGACGTCGACGAAGTGGATGGCGCTGCGACCATCGCCGTGCTCGAGGTCGTTGCGGAACAGTCGGTCACGCGGCGGCCATTCGCCGGTCCAAGGGATGGGCGCTTCTGCGGGGTCGTCTCCGCCGAGGAGACTCCCCTGGACGAGATAGAGGTCCAGGTCGCCGTCGTTGTCGTAGTCGAAGAGTGCCCCGCCGGCGCCGACCACCTCGGGGTAGTAGAGGTGGCCGCTCATGCCGTTCCAGTGACGGAAGTCGAGTCCCGCTGTTCGCGTCGCGTCAACGAACCGGACCTGCTGGTCTCCTGCCGCGGCGAGTGCAGGTGGAAACACGGCAAGCACCGAGGCGGCCAGGGCGAAGGCGGTGCGAGTGCATCGCGATGAACCAGGTGCAGACCGGGGGCGCCCCCCCGCCCGGTTGGGAAGCGCGATGGCGGTGGGCTTGCATCGCGATGAACGGGTGGCTGCCGGCGAGGGACACCATGCCCGCCGTCCCGGGCGGGGCGGCCTCGGCGCGCGGGTTCCGGTTCGCGAGGATCTGCCGGCGCGGGCAGCTGCCGGCCCGCTGCGCGGAGCGCATCGGCCGGGACCCCTCATCGGGCGCCGCCCAGACGAAAGCTCGCCGCGGCCACCCGTTCGATGGCTTCCCTGCCCTCGACGATTCGGTAGACCGCTCGGGGTTCGACCTTCCGGAACAGCTGCTCCGTGCCGCTTCCGGCCCAGCGCACCCGGATTTCGGCGATTCGAACGGCGTTTCCCAGGCCCACTTCGAGTTGCATGCTGTTGCCGCCGAAGGAACCGCCCGAGCCGACCAGCCGATGAATGAAGCGCGGCTGGCCGCTCTGATCCTCGACCAGAAGACGCACCCGCGAGCCGACGCCGAAGCGATTGGCGCCTCCGCCCGCCGCGCCGTCGCCGGCGAACTGGAGCGTCACCCAGGCGTTGTCGCTGCCCGGGTTCTCGAACAGGGCGTTGCCGAAGGTGTCGGTCGGATAGAAGCCGCCGAGCTGGTGGAGAAGGTCCATGTCTCCGTCACCGTCCAGGTCGCCGAACGCGACACCGTGTCCCTTCTGGAGGTGACCGAAGCCGCCGGCGAAGGTGACCTCTTCGAAGCGCCGGCCGTTGAAACGGTACATCACGTTGGGCATCAGACTGGCGAGGTCCGGTTCCCCGGTGCCGAGGTAGAAATCAAGCCAGCCGTCGTTGTCCAGATCTCCGTAGTTGGCGCCCATCGGGAGAGCCGGGCGGCGAATTCCCAGCGCGCGGGATACTTCGACCATCCGCAGCCTGTCGCCGCAACCCGGCTCGACTCCGCAGTCATTGCGGTAGAGCAGGGGCTGCCCCGCCCCGGGGTCCGAGCCCATGTAGGACGCCACGACTTCGGCGGCCTTGTCACGGTAGTCGCCGACGTAGAGGTCGAGGTCGCCGTCGTTGTCGTAGTCGAAGAACCAGGTGGCGAAGCTCTCCCGCTCCGGTTCGGTCACGCCGGTTCGGACGGCGGCATCCGCGAAGACGCCGCGGTCGTTCAGGTAGAGGCGATTGGCGCCGAAGTTGGAGACGTAGAGGTCGAGATCGCCGTCGTTGTCCACGTCGCCCCAGGCGACGCCCTTCGCGTAGCGCAGGTTGCCGACTCCGGCCGTTGCCGCGACGTCCTCGAAGGCGCCGTCGCCCAGGTTGCGAAACAGTTGCGAGGGGTACTCGTGGGCCTCGCTCGCCTCGTTGCCGACGTAGAGGTCGAGGTCGCCGTCGCCGTCGTAGTCGCCCCAGGCCGCGGTCTGGGTCGGATAGGCGGGTTCGGCGAGCCCGGCGTCCTCCGACACATCGACGAAGCGGCCGAGGTTGCCGCCCAGTTCGTTGCGCAAGAGCGAGTTGCGGATGCGGCCCTCCTCCAGCAACCAGGCGCCCCTGAGCACCAGCAGATCGAGGCGCCCGTCGTCGTTGTAGTCCGCGTGGAGCAGGTTGAGACCGCCAAGTTGACCGCTGAGGCCCCAGGCTTCGGCGGCGTCCTCGAAACCGCCCTGACCGTCGCCCCGAAATGCTCTGAGCGGACCGCACGGATCCCACGTGGACGTGATCAGGTCTAGAACGCCGTCGTTGTCGAAGTCGTCGACCACCGCACCGCCCGCGAGATCGAGGGCGTCCACACCCAGTGCCGGTCCGAGATTGCGCCAGCGACCGCCGGGAACCGGAGCGGAGGCAAACACGTCGTTGCCGATCCGGTAGCGGGCCGGCACGTCCTCGGGGAAGTCGCCGGTCAGTCGTCGGGCGACGTTGAGCAACCACCTTGCTCTCTGCCGCCACGGCCCGGTCGGGCGTCCTTCCTGGAGCATCTCCAGGAACAGGTCGCCTGCCGTGCGAGCGTGCTCGGGACGGGCGTGGACGGCGGAGGATGTGATCGGGAGAATGCAACTGTCCGCCGAACGCCGGGCCCGATGGACCTTCGCCTGGTCGGTGCGCGGGTCGGCGGCGCGCAGGGCCTCGCCAGCGTCGGCGATCCCGTCGTTCGGGCCGGCGCCGGTGTCGGTGTCGGAGTCGAAGTCATGGACGCAGTTCAGGTCCTCGGCCCGCTGAAGGTGGGCCAGGGCGAGATTCCATTCCGGGATCGTGGGTCGGTCGGCCTTGGGTGGGGCGAAAGTCCTGACTGCGGCCGATAGATGCTCGATCGCCCCGGCCGTGTCGCCCAGGCGGAGCAGTTCGCTTCCCAGTTCGGCAGCCAGGGCGGGGCTGGCCGGGTTCGAGGCCAACTCGGCTCGAAGCTGGTCTGCCAACCTGGCGCCGAAGTAGGGGTTCGAGCCGTCCTGGAGCCGTCGACAGACCTGCGCCAGGTCGTCCGTTGGCGCAGCGGCAGCGAGGGGTGCTGCGAGCAGGAACAGACTGGCGAGCCCGCGGGCCGGCATGGGGCGAAGACTACTACGCGGCGTTGTCACCGTCCGTCGCCGGCGGCGCGGGGGGCAGCGGCGCCGAAGCGGCAGCGTCTGCTTCGTAGTCGGAGGCGCCGAACCGGGTCATGAAGACGGCGCCGAGACCGATCGTCCAGGCCAGGTAGCAGATCAGGACGCCCGGGAGGCGGAACATGACGCGGAAGAACCATGGCAGACCCAGGAAGCCGAGCAGGTCGGCCACGAGTGCGAGCGCCTGGATCGCCAGCACGCCGAGCGCCAGAGCGCCGAAGCTGCCGGCTGCCATCCGGCCGGCGCCCTGGAAGCGATGCCGGCACCAGTCTCCGGCCGCTGCGGCCGAGCCCGCGTAGCCGAACACGAAGGCCGCCGCCAGACCGAGGAACGCGGCGGGCCAGAGGAGGATGGCGAAGGGGATGCCGATGAACGTGACAGCAAGCAGCAGGCTGACGATGACCAGCACGGGCAGGAAGAGGATCTCCACGCCGATGCCAACCGCCAACATGATCCAGAGGTTGGAGGCGGCGGCCGATTTTGTCCGGCCGACTCCCTTCGGCGCCACCAGCAGGACCAGACCGCTGAGAGCGATGAGCAGAAACGTGAAGATGATCGACTGGACGAAGTCGAACACCTTGCCCAGACGGAAGAAGGGGGGCCGGTCGCCCACACGCGGGAACCAGGCGCCGTCCCACCCGTCGAGCCAGTCGGCGCTCAGATTCCAATCGAACTCACAACAGTCGATCTCGGATACCTCGCCGAGGACGGAGGATCCCTCCTCGCGCACGAGCTGGCCGCCGACCGTGACGATGTCGCCGAACACCTCCGCCTCGGGGCCGAGTTCGATGTCGCCGCCGAAGGAAACCACTTCGCCGGTCACGCGGCCGTTGATCTTGGCCGCGCCGCCGATCGATACGGCGTCGCCGCGCACCTCTCCGTCGACCTTGACGTCGCCGCCGATCGAGACGATGTCATTGATCACTTCGCCCCGGCCGACCCGAACGGTGCTGCCGAACGCGACCCTGTTGTCGAGGTCGACGAGCACTTCTCCGACCCCGTTCAGGTCGCGCTCGAGATCGTCCAGGCGCTCGATCGTCTCTTCGATCGCTTCCTGGGTCTCCTGGCCGGCTTCCTCGAGTGCCCCGTCGAGACGTTCCCGGGCTTCCTCCAGCGTCGCGTTCACTTCCTCCCGGGCCTCCTGGCCGGCTTCCTCGAGTGCCTCGTCGAGACGTTCCCGGGCTTCCTCCCGGGCTTCCCCGGGGTCCTGGGGTTGAGCCAACGCCAGGCCGCTGCAGCACAGTCCGCCCACCAGCAGCAGGGCGACGGGTCGTGCCCCGCGGACCCGACGGCGTGCACCCGGTCCGGACGAGAGCCGGTGCAGAAGACCGACCGCGGTCAGGCTGAGAAGGGCCGCGGCGGCGACCATCGCGGTTGCCTGGGGAGTGCGCAGAATCAGGTCCAGAGCCTCGCCGACCTGCACTGCGCCGCTCAGGAACGGGAGGCTCTCGGCCAGCATCCCGACGGTCCAGGTCAGCGCCCATACCGTCGTGAAGAGCGTCGCCTCCAGGGCGCTGAGCATGGTCAGCCAGGTCGACGGCACGAGCAGCGTCACGCCGCCGAGCAGGACGATCGCCACGGCCGCGATGGCGCCCGCCGATGCCTGGGCCCAGCGAGGCAACCGGAACGCCGGCAACCACGGCGCCGGCGGGGCGGCGCCGATCGGCCGGCTCGTGGCCGCCACCTGGCGCATGACGCGGTCCGTGAACCCGTCCGGGAGGACGGGGTCCTCAAGCGATCGGAAAAGAGTACCGAGGTCTATTCGTTTCCTCATGTTCATCCCTCGCGGCACCCGTGATTGTACGACGGCGACACCATGCCCTTCGCCCTACGGAGCGAAGATGGCTGCGGTTTCAGACCACGCCCTCCCTGCGCAATCGCTGTTCGATCTCGCGGCGCGCGCGCCGGAGGTTCGTCTTCACGGTTCCCAGCGGCATGCCGGTGACCTCCGCGATGTCGCGGTAGGGCAGTTCCTCCTTGAAACGCAGCAGCACGACCAGGCGGTACGCCGGTCGGAGCGCCGCCACCGCGGCCTCCAGGGCGGCTGCCAGTTCATGCCTCTTGACCAGGGTGTCCGCGGCCTCCGCCCGCTCGTCCGGGGTGCGGTCGAGTATCGACGAGGTGTCGGGATCGCTGCTCTCGATCGGAGTCGTCGGCAGCTTCTTTCGCCGCAGATGGTCGATCGCCGCGTTGCTCGCGATCTTGAACAGCCAGCTCGCGAAGCGCCGCCTCGGGTCGTAGCGGGCGAGGGCCAGCCATGCCTTGACGAAGACCTCCTGGGTCACGTCCTCGGCGATGCCGTGGTCGCGGACCATGCGCACGACCACGCTGAAGACGGGTCGCTGGTAGCGCTCGACCAGGGTCTGAAACGCGCGTTCGGACCCTTCGACAGCCGCCGCCACGATCGCGGCCTCGTCTTTCTGTCGATGCCTCAAGGTCGAAGTGTCGCACGCGGGGCGCGTGGCCGTATCATTGCGGCGTGGAACGTGCGGGCAATCACCGGACTGGCGGAGACTACGGAGAACTGGCGGCGGCGGTTCGGTCGGTGCGAATTGCGGGCCGGGTCACGCGGCGCCTTCAGCAGTCGCTCCGGGGGGCGTTCCTGACCAAGGAGGACCGTTCTCCGGTGACGGTCGCCGACTACGCTGCGCAGGCGCTGGTCAGCCTCACGCTGCCATCCGGGGAGGCCATCGTGGGCGAGGAGACCGCGGCGGCTCTGGAAGGGGCCGGCGGCAGGGAGACCCTGGACGAGGTCGTTGCCGCGGTCCGCTCCGAACTGCCCGATGTCACCGCCGACGAGGTGCGGGCCGGGATCGACCGCTGCTCGGATGCCGGCGGCGCGAGCGGAAGGTTCTGGGTCCTCGATCCGATCGATGGCACGAAGGGATTCCTGCGCGGCGACCAGTACGCGATCGCACTCGGTCTGATGGAGGACGGCGACGTCGTGGGCGGTGTGCTCGGATGCCCCAACCTGCCTTCGCCGCTGGGCCGGGGTTGCCTGTTCGTCGCCGCCCGCGGTCGCGGCGCCCATGAGTTGCCGTTCGAAGAGGACCGGGGAACGCCGCGCCGGATCGCTGTTTCGGCGGTGGCCTCGTCGGGCGACGCGGCATTCTGCGAGTCGGCGGAGGCGATGCACTCGGACCGCGGTCGACATGCCCGGATCGCCGGGCGTCTCGGCGTGACGACGCCTCCCGTGCGCATGGACAGTCAGTGCAAGTACGGGGCCATCGCTCGCGGCGACGCCTCGATCTACCTCCGGTTGCCCTCGTCCAGGACCTATCGGGAGAAGATCTGGGACCATGCGGCAGGCTTCGTCGTGGTGTCCGAAGCGGGCGGCGCCGTGACCGACGCCTACGGCCGGCCTCTCGATTTCAGCATGGGTCGGACCCTGGACGGGAATCGCGGCGTCGTGGCGACCAACGGCCTCCTTCACGGCGCGGTTCTGGGGGCGGCGGCCGCGGTGCTGCCGCCGAACCCGGAACACTGAGAGGGAGTCGTTCCTCTTGGCCTCCAGCGAGACCCTGCTCGTGACCGGCGGCGCCGGTTTCATCGGCTGCAACTTTACCGCGCGGGCGCTTGCCGAGCCTTCGAACGGGGAGCGGCGCGTCGTCGTGTTCGACAAGCTGACCTATGCCGGCAATCTCCTGAATCTGGAGGCTGTCGCCGCCGATCCGCGCTACCGGTTCGTGCGTGGAGACATCGCCGATCGCGCCGCGGTCCGCCGGGTGTTCGCCGAGCACCGCCCGACGGCGGTTCTCAACTTTGCGGCCGAGAGCCATGTCGACCGCTCGATCGACAGTCCGGGAGACTTCGTCCGGACGAACATCGACGGCACGTTCGAGCTGCTCGAAGCTGCCAGGGGCGCCCTCGACGGCCGATCGCGGAAGGAGAGAGCCGCCTTCCGGTTCATCCATGTCTCGACGGACGAGGTGTTCGGCAGTCTCGGTCACGAGGGGAGGTTCCACGAGAACACGCCGTACGACCCGAGTTCGCCCTACTCGGCTTCCAAGGCAGCCGCGGATCACCTCGTGCGCGCCTACGGCCGCACCTACGGCCTGCCGGCGATCGTGACCAACTGCTCGAACAACTATGGGCCGTACCAGTTTCCCGAGAAGCTGATACCCGTGATGATCCTGAACGCGGTCGAGGGACGTCCACTGCCGGTCTACGGCGAGGGAGCGAACGTCCGGGACTGGCTTCATGTGGATGATCACTGCGCCGGTCTGCTCACCGTTCTCAGGCGTGGCGAGCCGGGACAAAGCTACAACCTGGGCGGTGACGAGGAACGAACGAACCTCGAGGTCGTGGAGGCGGTCTGTGCGGCGGTCGAAGCGGAGGTCCCTGCCGCCCGGCGCCGGTCGCTTGCGGCCGGTGGAATCGGCAGCTACCGGGAACTGGTGACCTTCGTGGAAGACCGGCCGGGCCACGATCATCGCTACGCGATCGACGCCACGAAGGTGAGACGGGATCTGGGTTGGGCGCCGCGCCGCGACTTCGAGAGCGGTCTGCGCGAGACGGTGCGGTGGTACCTCGGTCACCGCGAATGGTGCGCGGCGGTCACATCCGGCGCCTCGCGGCGCCGGATGGGCGTTCAGCCGCGCCTGACGGCGGTGACATGAGTCCGCTCAGGGGAATCCTGCTGGCGGGCGGCGCCGGCACCCGTCTCCATCCGGTGACTCGCGCGGTCAGCAAGCAGTTGCTGCCGGTGTACGACCAGCCGATGATCCACTACCCGTTGTCCAGTCTGATGGTCGCGGGCGTGCGCGAGATCCTGGTCATCACGGCTCCCCAGGACCAGTCCGCGTTCCAGCGCCTGCTGGGCGACGGCAGCGACCTCGGCCTCGAGCTCTCGTATGCCGTGCAGGATGCGCCGGAGGGCATCGCGCAGGCGTTCCTGCTCGGCGCGGAGCACCTGCGGGGCGCCAGGGCGGCCCTGGCGCTCGGCGACAACATCTTCCACGGCCACGGCCTGGCCCGGGTGTTTCAGCGCGCCGCGGAGCGGAACGCGTCCTCGCCGGGCGCCGTGATCTTCGGCTACCGGGTCCGGGATCCCGAGCGGTACGGCGTCGTCGAATTCGACGACGAGCGGTGCGTGATCGGCCTGGAAGAAAAGCCGGCGGCGCCCAAATCCGCCTACGCCGTACCGGGCTTGTACTTCTATGACGAGCGGGTGGTCGAACTGGCCCGCACGCTCGAGCCCTCGGCGCGCGGCGAGCTGGAGATCACCGACCTGAACAGGCTCTACCTCGCTGAGGGGACGCTGCGGGTCGAGCTCCTCGGTCGCGGTGTCGCATGGCTGGACACGGGGACCCACGAGGCGCTCCTGCAGGCCAGCAACTTCATTCAGGCGATCGAGGAGAGACAGGGGCTGAAGGTCGCCTGCCTGGAGGAGGTGGCGTATCTCATGGGCTACATCGACGCGGAGGAGTTGGCCCGTCTGGCGGCGATGACGAACGACGCCTATGGCCGCTACCTGAGTCTCGTCCTGGAGGAGAGCCGGTGAGCGCGCCGCCCAGGGTTCAGCCGACCGGGTTGCCCGACGTGCTCGTCGTGGAACCCGTGGTGCACCGCGACGGCCGGGGCTTCTTCCTGGAAAGTCACAACGCCTCCACGTTCGGGCGGTGCGGCGTGGAAAGGCCGTGGGTTCAGGACAACCACTCCCGATCCGGCCGCGCCACCCTGCGCGGACTCCACCTCCAGTGCCGCCGGCAGCAGACGAAACTGGTTCGCGTCACGCGCGGGGAGGTCTTCGACGTCGCTGTGGACGTGAGGCGCGGCTCCTCGTTCTTCCTGGGCTGGACCGGCTGCGTGCTGTCGGAGGACAACTTCCGCCAGCTCTACATCCCGCGCGGTTTCGCTCACGGTTTCTGCGTGATCAGCGAGACCGCCGAGGTGCAGTACAAGTGCGACGACTACTACGACCGGGATGACGAACTCACGATTGCCTGGGACGATCCCCAGATCGGCATCGACTGGCCGGTCGACGAGCCGCTGCTTTCGGACCGCGATCAGGCGGCGCCGACCATCGCGGGGTGTTTCGATCAGTTGCCGACGTTCTCGTTCTGAGTGGATGCGCTGCGATCGGGGCCGGCCTTGACGGATCGGGACGGCCTGCGCGCCGTCGACCGCGATCAGCTCGAGGCGCGCGGCATGGGCCTCGAGGAGGCGCGGCGGCAACTCGCACTCCTGCGGGACCCACCGCCGAAGACGAAGCTCGCGCGGCCGGCCAGGGTCGGCGACGGCATCCTGCCTCTGCCCCGAGGCGCCGAGGCCGACCGCCTGCTCGGCGCGGGGCGGTCTGCCTCGCGTGCGGGCCGCCTGATCCGGTTCGTGCCGGCGTCCGGTGCGGCGTCGCGGCTGTTCGCCGAGCTGCGAACGGCACAGGCCGCCGGCTACCCGTCGAGCCATCCGGTTCTGGACCGTTTCGAGAACGCCCGGACGTGTCTGCCGTTCGACTGCGATCCAGCGGAACTCCTCGACCGCCATGGCGCCGCGCCCAAGGCCCTGATCCCGTTTCACAGGTACCCGGATGGCGAACGGCGCACCGCGCTGGAAGAGCATCTGGTCGAGGCGGCCGCTCTGACGGCGGGCCGGGGTTCGGCTACCATCCACTTCTCGGTCGCCGTCCATCACCGGCCCGCATGCGAGGCGCTGCTCGCTGATCGCCTGCCGGTGCTCGAACAACGGCTGGGATGCCGCTTCGACGTCACGTTCTCCCATCAGTCGCCGGCTACCGACAGCATTGCAATCGACGCCGAAGGAAAACCGTTCCGGGTCGCCGACGACCCGGCGGCGCCACTCCTCGTGCGGCCCGGGGGTCACGGCGCACTGCTCGGCAACCTCCAGTCTCTGGCCGATCGAGGCGTCGAACTCGTCGCGATCAAGAACATCGACAACGTGCAACCGGAGCGGGCCCAGGGCGCGGCGGTGGAAGCCATGGGGATCCTCGCCGGAATGGCGCGGGAACTGGCGCGCGCTTCGAACCGGCCGGCCAGGGTCTGCGGGGTCGTTCCCGCGACCGGATCGGCCGGCGGCGGCCCCTTCTGGGTTCACCAGGCCCCGGCCGTCGCGGGAGAACCGATCGCGGTCGAGCAGGAGCCCGAGCCCGAGACTTCGTTCGTCGAAGCCAACGTCCCGGATTTCCGTGTCGCCGGCGCCGCGGCCAACGCAGATTCCGGCGCATCGGCGAGCGCGCCGACCCTCGGCGAACCGCGGCTCCAGATCGTCGAGACCTCCCAGATCGACCTCGAGGACGCCGGGCAGGCGGCGATTCTGGCCCGGTCCACCCACTTCAACCCGGTGTTCCTGGTCTGCGCGGCGCTGGCGCCGGACGGTGCAGCGTACCGGCTGGAGGACTACGTCGACCACGACACCAGCTTCATCGTGCGCAAGAGCCATGGCGGCCGGGAACTGACCGCCCTGGAACGCCCCGGCTTGTGGAACGGATCGATGGCCGGTTGGGAGACGCGGTTCGTGGAGCTGCCGGGCGAGGTGTACACGCCCGTCAAGAGCGTGTTCGATCTTGCCGGCGAGGAACACCAGTGCGGAGGAGATGGCCGATGAACGCGGATCCCGAGGCGGCGCAGGCCGGGAAACCGGCCGGGAACAGGAACAGGAACAGGAACAGGAAGACGGTATTCGTCATCCGCGCGGCCCTCGTGGGCGGCCTGATCGGGGCGCTTCTTCTGTTCGGCCGGCGGGTGGCGGGCTATCTGCCGGAGTTCTCCGCCTGGGTCGATGGGCTCGGCCTCTGGGGGCCGGTCGTCTTCGTTCTCGGCTACGCCGCGGCCACCGTGGCGTTCATCCCCGGCTCGCTGCTCACCCTTGCAGGCGGCGCGATCTTCGGTCTCGCCGAGGGCGCCGCGGTTGTCTTCGTCGGCGCCTGCCTGGGGGCCACCGGCGCCTTCGTCGCGTCGAGGTACCTGGTCCGGGGAGCGATCGAACGGCGCATCGCAACGGAGCCGCGCTTCGCCGCCATCGACCGCGCGGTGGGGCGGGAAGGGTTCAAGATCGTCCTGCTGCTGCGACTCACGCCGGTTGTCCCCTTCGTGTTGCTGAACTACGCCCTGGGGTTGACCCGGGTCCAGCTGCGCGACTATCTGGGCGCCTGCATCGGCATGCTCCCCGCAACCCTGCTCTATGTCTACTACGGCAAGGTGATCGGCGATGTGGCCGAGGTCGCGGCCGGCGTCGAGGACGAGCGGGGTTGGGGTACCTGGCTCGCCACGGGCATCGGGCTGGCCGCCACGATCGCGGTGATCGTGATCGTCACCCGTATCGCGCGCCGCGCACTCGCGGCGGAGGTCGGGGAATGACCAGGCCTGGACTGCTGCCCGACAGCCCGCACGATCGTGACCTTCTGGCGCGCGTGGCCCCTGACGACTGGACGAACCCGGAGCCTGCCGGCCGCTATCACCTGGTCGTGATAGGGGCCGGCGCCGCCGGTCTGGTGACCGCGATCGTGGCTGCGGGCCTGGGCGCCCGGGTGGCGCTGATCGAGCGTCGGTTGATGGGCGGCGACTGCCTGAACTTCGGCTGTGTGCCGTCGAAGGGCATGATCGCGGCGGCGCGGCGCTGGAGCGCCGGTCGCCCCGACGCCCGGTTCGGGACGCCGGGCGCCGCCCGCGCCGGCGACTTCGGCGTCGCGATGGAGCGCATGCGCCGGGTCCGGGCAGCGATCAGCCAGGACGATGCGGCCGGGCGCTTTCGTGATGCCGGAGTCGATGTCTACCTGGGTGAGGGCCGATTCCTGTCCGACCGCGTGGTCGGGGTGACCGGTCCAGCGGGTGACCGGGAGCTGCGTTTCCGTCGTGCCGTCATCGCCACGGGGGCGCGCCCGCAGGCGCCGCCGATTCCCGGTCTCGACGGCTGCGACTATCTGACCAACGAGACCGTCTTCTCGCTCACCGAGCGCCCGGCGCGGCTGGCCGTCGTCGGCGCCGGTCCGATCGGCTGTGAGTTGTCCCAGGCCTTCGCCCGCCTCGGCAGCCATGTCACGGCGTTCGATGTCCTTCCCGGCATCCTCCCGCGCGAGGACCCGGACGCGGCGGCTCTGGTCGCGAAGGCCCTCCGACGGGACGGGATCGAGTTCGCGCTCGGCGCGCGGATCGAGCGGGTCGCGCCCCAGGACGGAGGCCTCCGGCTGACCTGGGTCGACCGCGACGGCGAACGCCGCGAAACGCGATGCGATGAACTTCTGGTTGCGGTGGGTCGAACACCGAACGTCGAGGGCCTGGGGCTCGAGGACGTCGGCGTCGAGTGCGCTGCGACCGGCGTCCAGGTGGACGCGAAGCTGCGGACGACGAACCCCCGCATCTATGCGGCCGGCGACATCACACCGGCGCCTGCGTTCACCCATCTCGCCGACGCTCACGCGGGCGTCGTGGTCCGGAATGCGCTGTTCTTCCCCAGTGCGCGCGCCGACCGGCTGGTCGTTCCGCGGTGCACGTACACCTCGCCTGAGTTGGCGCACGTCGGCTTGAACCGGCAGGAGGCGGACCGGCTTGGTCGCCCGGTCGACGTGGTCGACGTGGCCCTGGAGGAGAACCACCGCGCTCTCCTCGACGGCCGGGAGGAGGGGCTTCTGCGGGTTCTGCTCCAGCGCGGCAGCGATCGCGTGCTGGGCGCCACCGTGGTCGCGGCGGGCGCCGGCGATCTGATCGCGCCGCTTGCCCTTGCCGTGACCCACCGGCTCGGTCTTTCGAAGTTCGCGTCGACGATCCTGCCCTATCCGACCCAGGCGGAGGTGCTCAAGAAGGCCGCCAACGAATGGCGCAGGACGAAGTTGAGCCCAACCGTTCAGGGTCTCCTCGGGCGATGGTTCCGCTGGACCGGTTGACGGGTTCATGAGCGACCTTGCCGGGCAACGCCGTTCCGGGGCAATGGCCGCTTCCAGGCCTCCCCTCGACTGGCGGCGGTACTCCCCGAGCCCGGTCCGCTTCCAGCCCACCGGCTGAACCCCGCTACAGGTGGCGCCTGCGCCGCCTCCTTCTCCGTCCTCGCCGCGCGGGAGGTTTCGGTGTGTGGGTCTCACTTCGGGAGGGCGCCGACTCGGTGGCTCCGCGCCAGAATTCGAGTGCCTCAGCCCCGCTGCCGGTGGCTGCCGAAAGCAGGGCGAAGAGTTCCAGCGCGGGACCGAACGCCTCCCGTCGGACGAGTTGCTGAACGCTGTGGGGACTGTGCTCCGGCTCGCACAGTCGCTGGAATGTCTCCAGGGTCCGCACCACCCGGCGGCGGCGCTCGGCGGAGAGCGCGTAGCGGGTCCCGAAGTCGGCCGCGACGTCCTCCACGAGTTGTAGCAGGCGCCTTCGCCTGACTCCTGTGCCGCCCGCCTCCAGGCGCTCTCGGCCGACGACGATCCGTGGCAGGAGCAGGGTCGACAGCAGCACGGCGAGCGGCACGTCCCGTCCGGTGTCGACGCGTTCGTCGAGTCGCCCGGCGAGTTGGGAGAAGCCGGCCGTCCCGGAGGGCGCCTGCTGCACTTCGTCGACCTCGGGCAGCGCGACCGGAAGCAACCCGGAACGCTGCATCCAGTCGAAGGCGGCGGCGCTCCGGCCGCTCGACAGGAGTTGGATCAGTTCCTCGATCAGGCGGTGCGGCGACGCCTTGGTGATCTCACGGCGGTGCTCGAAGGCGGCGGCAAGGGTCTCGTCCTCGATCTCGAAGTCCAGGCGCGCCGCGAACTCGCAGGCCCGCAGCATGCGGACCGGATCCTCGCGGAAGCGCAGGTTCGGGTCGCCGATCACCCGAATGCAACCGCGGTCGAGGTCCTCGAGGCCCCCCGTGTAGTCGACGACGGCGCGGTCGGAGGCCCGGTAGAACAGGGCGTTGACCGTGAAGTCGCGGCGGAAGGCATCCTGTCTGGGCGTGCCGTAGGTGTTGTCGCTCGTAACCAGGAGGTCGCCTGGCGAACGACGTTGATGGTCCGGGTCGGGCGCGCCCCGGAACGTGGACACTTCGATCACTTCGTTGCCGAACAGGACGTGGGCAAGGCGAAACCGCCGGCCGATGATCCGGGAGTTCCGGAACAGCCGCCGCACGTCTTCAGGACGGGCGTCGGTGACCACGTCGTAGTCCTTCGGCGCGCGTTGCAGCATCAGATCGCGCACGCTGCCGCCGACCAGACCCGCGTTGCGGCCGGCCTGACGCAGCCTCCGGAGCACTTTCCGGGCGCCGGGAGATATCTGCCGCCACGCGATCGGGTGCTCGGGACGCGGCAGTATCGTGGCCGCGGCCGATGCTTCCATCGGCTCAGGGTATCAATGCCCTCTTCCGCTGCGGCTTCCCGGGCGGCGCGTACCCGCGTCGCCTGCGACCGGGTCGGTGGGCCCCGACACCTGCGGCGCCCCGGACAGGACGCCTGCCGCCGCGACTTCGCATGGGCCCACTCTTCTGCGACAGACTGCTAGCCTCGCGCCGTGGGCGCCCTGGACGGATTGCGGGTTCTCGACCTGTCCCGGCTTGCGCCCGGGCCCTACTGCTCGATGCTGCTCGCCGACATGGGCGCCGACGTGCTGCGGGTCGACAACGCGGTCGGCGGCCCCGTGAGGTCCGGCGACATGCTGTCGCGGAACAAGCGCAGCATCGCGATCAACCTGAAGACCGGGAGCGGGCAGCGCATCCTGCACCAGCTGGCGGCGGACGCGGACGTCTTCCTCGAGGGCAACCGGCCCGGCGTCTGTGCGCGGCTGGGGTGCGGCCATCCGGCTCTTTCGGCGATCAATCCCCGTCTCGTGTACTGCTCCCTCACCGGCTACGGGCAGACGGGGCCGATGGCGCAGGCGGCCGGTCACGACGTGAACTACATTGCGCTCGCCGGCGTCCTGTCGCAGATCGGCAACGGCCAGGACCCGCCCCTGCCGCCGCTCAACCTGGTGGCCGACTTCGGCGGCGGCGGCCTGATGGCGGCTTTCGGCATCCTCTGCGCCCTGTTCGAGCGCGAACGGTCCGGTCGAGGCCAGTACATCGACGCGGCGATGATCGACGGCGCGGCTTCCCTGATGGCCGTGCACTTCGCGCAGAAGGGCGCCCGCTCGACGCCGGGCGCCGGACTTCTCGGCGGCGGCGCCGCCTTCTACCGCTGCTACGAATGCAGGTGCGGCGGCCACGTGTCGGTCGGCGCGATCGAACCGCAGTTCTTCGCGGCGCTGTGCGAGGGAACGGGCGTCGACGTCGTGGACGAACAGATGGACACCGAGCGCTGGCCGGCCCACATCGATGCCTTCCGGCGCGCCTTCCTGACCCGGACCCGCGACGAGTGGACCGGAGTGTTCCGCGAGCTCGACGCCTGTGTGTCGCCGGTGCTCGACCTCGATGAGGCGCCGGGTCATGAGCACAACGCGCAGCGGGGGACCTTCCCGATCGGACCGGACGGAGAGATTCACATAGCGCCCGCACCGCGGCTGGAGCGGACGCCCGGCGACCTCCGCCGGCGCGAGCCGCGGATGGGCGAACACACCGCAGAGGTCCTTCAGGCTCTCGGCTACAGCGCCGGGGCGATCGACGCACTCGAACAGAATGGAGCCATCCTGAGAGCATGAACGACGCACCCACACACGCCGGCCCGCCGCCAGACGGCGCCGGCGGCGCACTCACGCAAGGCGGTCCGCCCACAGACGATGCGGGCGGCGCATCCACGCACGGCGGTCCGCCCGCGGACGGCGCCGGCAGGGTCTTCGAGGACTTCGCGGTCGGCCAGATCTTCCGGCACGCCTTAGGCCGCACGGTCACCGAGGGCGACAACGTCTGGTTGACCATGATCACCCTGAATCCGAACCCGATCCACTTCGACCGCGAGTACGCGGGTCAGACGGAGTGGGGCCGGCCCCTGGTCAACTCCTGTTTCACCCTGTCGCTGGTCACCGCGCTCACGGTCGCCGATCTGTCCCGGAACGCGGTGAACCTCGGCTGGGACCGGGTCCGTCTGCCGCACCCGGTGTTCGAGGGCGACACCCTGTACGCCCGGAGCGAGGTGCTCTCGGTCCGCGAGTCGCAGTCCCGCCCGCACCAGGGCATCGTGGGTTTCCGCACGATCGGCTACAACCAGGACGGTCGGGCCGTGATCACCTTCGATCGGACGATCCTCGTCTACCGTCGCGGCCATGTGCCGGCCGGTCCGGTGCGTCCGGAGTTGCGCACGTAGACGGCAGCCGCCCCCCACTTCCCCGGGACCGTGCGCCGCGCCTCCTGCTTCGCAGCGTCTGCGGCGCAAGCTCCCGCCGGATCCGTTCTGCAGTGTCCGGGAAGTTGCACCGTGTGGCGTCCGCGCCGGGTGTGCCGGAAGACAACCCGGCGCGGTCCCCCGGCAGCCCGATGACTTGGCCACGGGCTACTAGCACTAGCGGTCCGGGAGCTCCTTGTAGTCGCGGGCGGTGGCGCCGGTGTAGACCTGCCGCGGCCGGTTGATCCGGTTCTCCGGATCGCGGCGCATCTCCTTCCAGTGCGCCAGCCAGCCGGGCAGCCGGCCCAGGGCGAACATGACCGTGAACATGTCGGTCGGCAGGCCCATCGCGCGGTAGATGATGCCGCTGTAGAAGTCGACGTTCGGGTAGAGCTTCCTGTCGACGAAGTACTCGTCCCGGAGCGCCACCTCTTCCAGGTGGCGGGCCAGTGCGAGCAGCGGGTCGTCGACGCCGAGCTGCCCCAGGACCTCGTCCGCGGCGCCCTTGAGGATGCTCGCGCGAGGGTCGAAGTTCTTGTAGACGCGGTGGCCGAAACCCATCAGCCGGAACCCGTCGCTCCGGTCCTTGGCCCGGTCGACGAACCTGCCGTAGTCGTCGCCGCTGTCGCCGATGGCCTTCAGCATCTCGATGACCTGCTGGTTGGCGCCTCCGTGAAGCGGCCCCGACAGGGCGTCGATGCCGGCGGAAATGGCGGCGAAGAGGCTGGCGCCGGAGCTGCCGACCATGCGGACCGTCGACGTCGAACAATTCTGCTCGTGGTCGGCGTGCAGGATCAGCAGCATGTTCAGCGCCCGGGACAGGACGTCCGGCGGCTCGTAGGACTCGCAGGGCACCGAGAACATCATGTTCAGGAAGTTCTCCGCGTAGCCCAGGTCGTTCTGCGGGTACACGAAGGGCTGGCCGATCGACTTCTTGTAGGAGAAGGCGGCGATCGTCGGCAGCTTCGCGATCAGGCGAACGACGTGCAGGTCGTCGTCCTCGTCCTCCGAGTAGAAGGTCGCGAGCGAGGAGATCATGGAGGAGAGGATCGCCATCGGGTGCGCTGTCGGCGGGTACGCCTCGAAGAACTTCTTCATGTCCTCGTGGATCAGCGTGTGCCGCCGCAGCTTGGCCCGGAAATCCTCCAGTTCCCGCTCGGTGGGCAGTTCGCCGTAGATCAGCAGATAGCAGACCTCGACGAAGGACGCGCGCTCGGCGAGCTGCTCGATCGGGTAGCCGCGGTAGCGGAGAATTCCCTCCTCGCCGTCGATGAACGTGATCGCGCTACGGCACGATCCGGTGTTGCCGTAGCCGGGATCCAGGGTGATCGCACCGGTTTGGCTCCGGAGCGCCTGGCTGTGTATGGCCAGTTCGCCCTCGGAGCCGACGATGACGGGGAATTCGTACTCCTGATCGTCCAGATTCAGCTTGGCTACACCCATATCTGCTGTCCCACCTCTTGGTCTACCCGGTATCGGTCTGTTTCGGTTGGCATATTCGGCGCGGAGTCTATCAGCCCCGCGAGCGGCGGCGGGAGACTGCCTGGTCCGATTCAGACGCCCCGTGTTTCGGCGCCCCACAGCGCCTTGTGAAGCTGCAGCGAAATCCGGGCCGGGAGCCGGTCTTCGAGCAGCCAGGAGGCGAGTCGGGCAGGTTCCAGGGCGTCCTGGACGGGTGACAGGTGCACGGTGCAGCGGCGGTCGATCCGGTGCTCGCGGATCGCGTGGCGCGCCCATTCGTAGTCGCCGCGGTCGGCGAGGACGAACTTCACCTCGTCCGTCGGGCGCAGCTCGTCGAGGTTCGGCCAGTGGTTGTTGGCGGCCTCGCCGCTGGCAGGACATTTCAGATCCACGATCCGCCTGACGCGCGGCTCCACTCCCGAGATGTCCAGCCCGCCTCCGGTCTCGAGCAGGACCTCGAGTCCCCGGTCGCAGAGCCCGCTCATCAGAGGATGAACGCCGGGTTGGAGCAGCGGTTCGCCGCCGGTCACTTCCGCCAGCGGGCAGTCGAACGCCAGCACCTCGGCGATCACGTCCTCGACGCGCATCCAGGCGCCTTCGTGAAAGCTGTACTCCGTGTCGCACCAGCTGCAACGCATCTGGCATCCGGTCAGACGGACGAGGACGCAGGGCCGTCCCGCGAAGGTCGATTCGCCTTGGATCGAGTAGAAGATCTCGTTGATCTTGAGCCGCTCGGTCCCGGGCAGCGCGGCGACCGGGTCGACCTGGCGGAGTGGATCAGGCGCCGTCGTCAAGGTAGGGCCGGCTCAGGGTCCTGGACGTCGGGGTGACGTCGTCGTCGTGGCGGCGCCGCTCAGGCGCCGTCGTCCAGGAGCTGCCGCAGGACGTACTGCAGGATGCCCGCATGCCGGTAGTACTCGGCCTCCTGAGGGGTGTCGAGGCGCACCAGCGCGCGGAACCTGATCTCGCCGTGCTCGCCGGTCGCCCGTACCGTGACCTCCAGGCCGGGTTCGAAGTCGGCGGCCAGGCCCGCTGCGAGTCCCTCCACGTCATACGCCTCACGGCCGGTCAGCCCCAGTTCTTCGGGGCCTTCGCCGTCCTGGAACTGAAGCGGCGCGATCCCCATGCCTACCAGGTTGCTGCGGTGGATCCGCTCGTAGCTCCTGGCGATCACGGCCCGGACGCCGAGCAGCCGCGGTCCCTTGGCCGCCCAGTCCCGCGAGGACCCGGTCCCGTATTCCAGGCCGGCCAGGATGATCTGGGGCACTCCCCGCTCGCGATAGGCCGCCGCGGCGTCGAAGATCGTCGTCCGGGCGCCTTCGGGCAGGAGCACGGTGTAGCCGCCCTCCGTGCCGGGCACGAGCTGGTTGCGCAGGCGGACGTTGGCGAACGTTCCCCGCATCATGACCTCGTGGTTGCCGCGGCGAGCGCCGTAGGAGTTGAACCGGGCCTGTCCGACGCCCAGGCCGCGCAGGTAGTCGGCGGCCGGGCTGTCGGGGCTGATCGGCCCGGCGGGTGAGATGTGGTCCGTGGTCACCGTGTCGCCCAGCATGGCGAGCACCCTGGCGCCATGGATGTCCTCGACCGGTTGCGGGCTCCGCGGCATGTCGATGAAGAAGGGCGGCTCCTTGACGTAGGTCGAGTCGGGCCGCCAGTCGAAGGTCTGGCCGGAGGGCACGTCGAGTGCCTGCCACGCCTCGCCGCCGGCGAACACGTCTGCATACTGACGCTCGAACATCTCGGGGCGCAGCGAGCTCTCGAGCGCCGCCTGGATGTCGGCCTGGGCGGGCCAGATGTCGCGGAGGTAGACCGGGCCGTTCGGGCCCGCGGCCAGGGGCTCGTTGTAGAGGTCGATGTCGATGCGGCCAGCCAGCGCGTAGGCCACCACGAGGGGCGGCGAGGCCAGATAGTTGGCGCGCACTTCGCTCGAGATCCTGCCTTCGAAGTTGCGGTTGCCGGAGAGCACGGAGACGGCGACGAGATCGTCCTCGGCGATCGCGGCCGAGACCGCGGGCGGCAGTGGACCGCTGTTGCCGATGCAGGTCGTGCAGCCGTAGCCGACGGTGTGGAAGCCCAGTTGTTCCAGGTGGGCCGTGAGGCCAGCCTCCGCGAGGTAGTCGGTGACCACCTTGGAACCCGGCGCCAGGCTGGTCTTGACCCAGGGTCGGGGGCGCAGTCCGGCACGCACCGCGTTCTTCGCCAGCAGGCCGGCGGCCAGCATGACGGAGGGGTTCGAGGTGTTCGTGCAGCTCGTGATCGCGGCGATGACCACGGAGCCGTCCGTCACCTCGGCCTTCGCGCCGTGATCCGCCGCGGCGGGCGCCGGCTCCGCATCCGAATCGGGTCCGTCGCCGGCGATGACAGGCAGTCCGCGGGCGGCGGCGACCCGTTGGCGCTGGCCGCCCTCGTCCGCCGGCTGTTCGGCTGGCCCGCCCGAGCGGTTGGACAGTTGCGGCAACTGGCTGAGGAAGGACTCCTTGACCTCGGACAGCCGGATGCGGTCCTGGGGTCGCCGCGGACCGGCCAGCGACGGCTCGACGGTGCTCAGGTCGAGTTCCAGCGTGTCGCTGTACTCGGCCTCCGGCGTGTCCGGGCCGTGGAACAGGCCCTGTTCGCGGCAATAGGCCTCGACGAGCTCGACCTGGGCCTCGTCGCGGCCCGTGAACCGCAGGTAGTCGATCGCGGCGCGGTCGATCGGGAAGATGCCGCAGGTGGCGCCGTACTCGGGGGCCATGTTGGCGATCGTCGCCCGGTCGGCCAGCCGGAGTTCGCTCAGCCCGGGACCGAAGAACTCGACGAACTTGCCGACCACGCCGTGGTTGCGGAGCATCTCGGTGACCCTGAGGACCAGATCGGTCGCGGTGGTTCCCTCGGGCAGCCTGTCCACGAGGCGGAAGCCGACGACCTGGGGCACCAGCATGGCGATCGGCTGGCCGAGCATGGCCGCCTCCGCCTCGATGCCTCCCACGCCCCAGCCCAGGACGCCGAGACCGTTGATCATCGTCGTGTGGGAATCCGTGCCGACCAGCGTGTCGGGATACGCGAAGGGCACATCGCCGGCGCCGTTCTGCGACGTCATCACCCCGCGGGCGAGGTACTCCAGGTTGACCTGGTGGACGATGCCGGTCGCCGGCGGCACGACGCGGAAGTTCTCGAACGCGGTCTGCCCCCAGCGCAGGAAGAGGTAACGCTCCTCGTTGCGCTCGAATTCCCGCTCGGCGTTGATCAGGAGGGCGGCCGCGGAACCGTACTCATCGACCTGAACCGAGTGGTCGATCACCAGTTCGGCCGGCTGCAGGGGATTGATCTTCGCGGCATCGCTGCCCATGCGCGCCATCGCGTCCCGCATCGCGGCCAGGTCGACCACCGCGGGCACGCCGGTGAAGTCCTGCAGCAGCACACGGCCGGGCATGAAGGCGATTTCGACGTTCGGTTCGGCTTCGGGTTGCCAGCGCGCGACGGCCTCGACATCCTCGACCGGCACGACGCGCCCGTCCTCCCGGCGGAGGAGATTCTCCAGCAGGATCTTCAGGGCGTAGGGAAGGCGGGCCACCGGCAGGCCCGCAGCCTCCAGTGTCGGCAGGTGGGCGATCCGGAAGGAGCGGCCTCCCGCGGTCATCGTGCGTTTGGCGCCGAAGCTGTTCGTCATGTCCCTGCTCCGTCTCTCCGGCTCTGGCGCCGGGGGGCGTTTCCGGTGCGCTTGAGACTACCCAAAGCGACGTTTCTTGCAGCAGGTCGCCGCCTTGGCCCGGGGCAGGGCTCTTCCAGAGTCGGAACTCCCATGCCCGAAGTGAAGGAACCACTCCGGAATCGGCAAGTCCGTGCCGGCACGGTTCTCGACGCCCGGGAATGCAGGCGCCTGCGCCCGCTCCGCGTGACGTACTGGACTTCGGGATGGTCCTGCTCGCCCGGGTCCGCTCCGGCGCCGCGCCGGCGTGTAGAGTCGCGCCATGTCCGGGCTGGATGACCTCGAGACGCCAAGTCTGCTGATCGCCATGCCCCAGGTCCTCGATCCGTTCTTCTCCCGGGCCGTCGTGCTGCTGGCCGCGCACGGGGATGGCGGCGAGGAGGGGAGCCTGGGCTTCGTTGTCAACCGGCCGAGTCAACTCAAGGTCGACGAGGTGTTGCGGGAGCTCGACATCGAGTGGCTGGGCGGCTCGGAAGCGCCGGCCTTCGTCGGTGGGCCGGTGCAGCCGGAAGTGGGTACCGTGCTGCTGCCTCTCGACGGCCTGACCGGCCTGGAGGTGGACTGGATCACGCGGATCGCGCCCGGCGTGGGCGCGACGCAGAACATCCTGGCGCTGCGGACACTGGCTCGCCGGGCGCCGGAGCGCATGCGGCTCCTGCTCGGTCACGCCGGTTGGGCGCCGGGCCAGTTGATGCAGGAGCTCACCCGCAGCGACTGGTTGACGGCGCCGGTGGAGGCTTCGATCGTGTTCTCCCCCGATCCGGAGGGCGCCTGGTCGGCCGCACTCGCCTCCCTGGGGATCGATCCCGGGGCGCTGCCGAGTTGGGCCTCCGGCGACGGCGCCTCGAACTGAGTCCACCAAAGAACGGGGCGCGACGCAGCCTCTAGTCCAACAACACCCAAGACGGCGTACACACCGACATCCGACATGACAAGATCAACCATGTCGTCTCCTCCTGCCAACGGACAAACTCATTGTTGCACCAAGAAAGTGCCACGTCATACGCGGCAAACCCCACCGCAGCGGCTGCCTCTCTACCGCAGCCGCTCCACGCTCATTTCTCTATTGGAAAACACTGTCGGCGTCAGGCCCAAGCCTTGTCCCAGGGGGCCGAATCCAGCCAGGAGGGTTCGCAGCGTTGTCGCTGCACGAGAGCAGGAGTCTGGCGGCGATGGCCTCAGCTGCCCGTGGAGCCGAAGCCGCCGTCGTTGCGGAGGCCTTTCGTCGGTTGCCGGCCGAGGGTTTCGTCCTCCCGGAACGTGACTTCGGGCACGGCGGCGACCACCATCTGGGCCAGCCGTTCGCCGCGCTCGATCGTGATCGGGCGCTGGCCCAGATTGACGAGCAGCAGCTCGACTTCGCCGCGGTAGTCGCTGTCGATCGTTCCGGGAGCGTTGAGTACGGTCAGACCCTGCCGGTAGGCGTGCCCGCTGCGTGGTCGGATCTGGGCCTCGTAGCCGGGCGGCAGGGCGAGGATGAGGCCGGTCGGAATCCGGGCGCGGTCCCCCGGTTCCATCCTGACCGCGGCGTCTGTGGCGGCGCGCAGGTCGTAGCCGGCGCTGCCGGCCGAGGCGCGTTCAGGCAGACCGGCAGAGTGCGGCAGTCGGCGGACGGCGATGGTGACGGGAGGAGTCTCCCGTCGTCCTGCCGTCACTCGGCGGGGTCTCTTCGGGGAGACCGCTCGCCTGTTCAAGGGTCTCGCCCCCGATTGCCTTCCGGCGCTGTGCCGTCCTGAATTCCCGGACCGTCGAGCAGGCCGGGCGGAAAGGGCTTGCCGATCCATTCGCTGGTCAGACGCGGCGGCGGGCGGCCATCGGCGACGTTGCCCGGTCTGAGCTGGATCAACTCGGCGGTGAAGTACCAGTTCGCGTAGTCCTTCTGGCCGCCCCAGACGCGCATCGAGGGGCCGGGAGTGTCGCTGAAGACGCCCAGGATCGGGCCGACCGTCGTCCCTTCGCCCTCTTCCTCGTTCGGGGGCGGCACGGCGGTCACCCCGCCGGCGCCGCCGGCATTGGCCGGGCTGGTGCTTCCGGCCCGACGGCTTCCCTGGCCGGTGTTGCTCGGAGTTCCCTGCATCAGCAGGCCCCAGCGACCTTCCTCGTCCATCGGGTTGGGCCACAACTGCCGGATGGACCGCGGCTCGACTTCGACGAGTTCCTCGAGCGCCGTCGGCAGGCGCCCCTGCCGGACCCGAAACAGGCGGATCGCCTCCGCGTACTGCAGCCCTCGGAAGATCAGCTCTTCTTCCTTCTGTCCCCTGGCCCAACTGCTCCAGTACGGCAGCGCCGCCGCGACCGCGATGCTCATGACCGTGATCAGAACGGCGAGCACGACGAGGTTGTAGCCCGCCTCGGAAGAGCTGTCCGCGGGGCTGCCGGCGCGGCGTGCCTGGTCACCAATCGCCATAGGCGCCGCCGTCCAGGGCGTTTTCCTCCGATCCGGAGTGGACGTCCTCGATGCCGGGATCCCCGAAGGGTGAAAGGTCCGTTTCGGCCCACGGATCCTCGTCGGAAAGGGCGGGAAACTCGGCGAATACCTCAACCCAGGTGTCGTTGCTGCGAGTGATCGGGTCGAGCGGGATCGCGCGCAGGTACTCCTCTTCGACCAGAGCCTGGAGGCTCGGCGGGTAGTGCCCCTTGTCCGCACGGTGCTGGTCGATCGCGTCGCGCATGACCCGGAGGTTCTGCTTCAACGCGGCTTCCTGCGCCCGCCTGGGCGCGTTCTTCAGCATGGGGACCGCGACCGCGGCAAGGATGCCGATGATCGCCATGACGATGATCAGCTCCAGCAGTGACATGCCGCGCTGGCCCATGATTCTTCGGTTCATTTCACCACTCCCGGTATGGAACACGGTTCAGGCCGACGCCCTCGGAGAGGGAGAAGACGTCGTAGACGTTCTCGCCTCCCCAATTCCGGTCGTCCGGCTCGTCCTGGTAGCTCCTCAGCCCCCATTCCGCCTCGCCGGTCATCGGATCGACCGGAACGCGGCGCAGGAAACGGACTGAGCCGTCGGCCTGTCCGATCAACTGGATCGGCTCGATCAGGACGTCAAGTTCACCCGGATACCCGTCGGTACCGATCTCGATCGGAATCAGGCCGACGTCGCTGAAGCGCTTGTGTTCGTCGATCGCGTTGCGCAACGTACGCAGGTGCGACCGGAGTTCGGCCTCCTTGATCCGTTTGTTCGTGAAGCTGGCGGCGGGGAGGGCGACGGCTGCCAGCGTCAGCATCACGGCGCACACCGTGACGAGTTCCACCAGGGTGTACCCGGCCCGGCGCGGCCCGCCGTCTCGCGCAGGGAACGGGAACAGGCGCCGGATGTGGGGACGAGGACGGAAGATCGCCGTCGCTGCGCCGGTTTCGCAGGCACGGCCGGGAGTTCCCGGCGGCGTTGCTCCATGTGGATCCGGGGCGCCGTGCAGCCCGGCGGCCTTCGTCCCGGGCAGGGCAGGCGGGATCAAGCGACGGTCTCCGGTTCGGTGTGGTCCGGCGGCTCGGCCCCGTGGATCTCGATCTCCAGCGGGCGCACGGTCGGCGCCGGCAGCGCCTCGAGTCCGGGCCCCTTCGGCCTGGCCTGCTCGATCGCGATCGTTGCTTTGCCGGGACCAGTCGCCCGCACCTCGAGTGCCAGCAGGTGTCCCCGCCCGGCCACACCCGGCTGATCACCCAGCCGGCTGAGCCCGACGATGACCGTGCCCGGTGTCGAGTTGTCCGTCATCAGGGAGACCTTGTTCTGGCTGCCCAGGAAGGACTCGGCCCTGACCGCGGTCACCTCGATCCGTTCCGGGTCGTAACGGAGCCGCAGCGGCAGGTGGGAGAGCGGGGCGCGGGCCCTCACGTCCAGGCGTGCCTCGAAGCTGTCGCCCACCGTCGCGCTCAGCGCCTGGGGAGAAAAGGAGAGTTCGATGCCGCGGTCGGTCCGCGCCGACACGGGTTGGAACAGGACCGGGACGATTGCGGCAGGCTCCTCAAGCGGAGGGTCGCGGCGATCTGATCGGAGAGCCTCTGCTGGTCGTCGCAGAGGGTTGCGATCCGGTCGTTGACTGGCGTTCAGGCGCGGGCTGTCCGGCGGCGGGACGAGTTCGATGCCGAGAGGGGGCTCGTCCTCTCCCTCTTCGCTCGTGTCACCTTGCGGCGCCACATCGCGGAGGCCGGGTGGCAGGCGCGCCTCCAGTTGCTGCGAGTCGTCCCCTTCCTGCGGCGGCTCGTCGAAGGGGCCGTTGATCCCTGAATCGATCCGCGGAGCCGAGCCCCGGAAGACGACGTTCTGCTCCGTGCCGACCCAGATCGGCGCCAGGTCTTCTTCCCTGATGTTCGCCCGGCGGATGATGTGCGGCGTGAGGGTCAGCACGATGTCGGTACGCCTGTTGTCGCTCCTCTTCTTGGAGAACAGGCGGCCGATCACCGGGATTTCCGAGAGACCGGCGATGCCGTCCTGGCGGTTCGACTCGTTCGTGCGGATCAGGCCGGCCAGGAAGTTCGTCTCGCCGTCGCGCAGCCGGATGCTGGTCCGGATGTTGCGGCTGCCGATGATCGGTTGATCGCCGATCTGGCCGCTCAGGTCGCTGACCTCGATGTCGAGATCGAGGGACACCTCTTCGTTGTGGTGGACGCGGGGCGTGATCTCCACCTGAATGCCCACGTTCTGGTACTGGTAGGAGGTGATGGGCACCACGTTGCTGCCCGCGGTGTTCGCCGTGTTGAAGCTGGTCACGGGAACCGGGACCCGGTCGCCGATCGAGAACGAGCCCTCTTCGCCTTCCGTGATGCGCACCTGCGGCTTGGCCAGCGTCTGCGCGTCGGTCGAGTTCTTCACGAAGTCGAAGAGGAAGCCGGGCACCGTGAGCACCCAGTTGTTCTGGTTCAACGATTCGACATCCGACATCCTGAGCGGCACGTCCTCGCCGCCGATGTCGAGGCTGATGCCGAGGAAGTTCGCGTCGAGCGAGAGGCCCAGGTCCTGGAGCTTCGTCGTGTTGATCTCCAGCAGCTCGACGTCGATGACGACTTCGGCCTTCGCCTTGTCCGCCTGCTCGATGATGCGCTCCGCGACCTTGACCTTCTCGACGCTGTCGAGCATGACGATCGCGTTCAGCCGTTCGTTCGCGGCGATGAACCGGGTCGCAAGCAGGCTGCGGAGAATCGTCATCACGTCCTTCACGTCCGCGTTCGAGAGGAAGAAGGTCTGGATGATCCGATCCTCGTACTGCTGGCGATTCGCGGGCGTGTTCTGCAGGATCATGATCGTCTGTTCGTCGAGCACCTTGTAGAAGTGTCCCAGGCTCTGCATCAGGATCTCGAGGCCTTCGAGCGCGGTGACCTCCCGCAGCTCGACGCCGCTGGTCAGTGCCGTATCCCGCAGGCGGGGATCGAACACGATGTTGAACCCGAACGCCTGCCCGATCGCGCGGTAGACCTCCATGAAATTCGCGTTCGGGAAGTCGAAGGTGATCGGTTCGTCCGAACGCGGACTCAGGATCGGCGGCATCGGCTCGGCGCCGCGCCCCTCCTCCTTGAGTTGGGAGAGCGTCTTCGAGCTGCGGCCTCGGCTCTCGATCCGGGTCCGGATCTTCTCCAGCTCGGTGAGGGCGTTCTGGTTCGTCGAGTCGAGCTGCACGGCCCGCTGCATCTCCAGCAGGGCTTCCTGGTCACGGCCTGCTTCCTGCAGCTTCCTGCCCTGCTCGAAGTGTGCATGGGCGGCCTGGGTCTTGGCCCGCAGCAGACCTGCCCGGTAGCGGAGGTCCGAGGGGTCGACAGCGACCAGTTCCATGTAGCGGAGAACGGCGGCGTCCCAGTCGCCGGCGGTTTCCGCGTACTGCGCTTCCCTGAAGCTCCGGTAGCCGCTACACGAGGCGAAGACCAGCAGGGCCAGCAAGGCCAGGAGAGCCGGCGCCAGAGCGCGTGGCCGTTGTCCGTTTCGTTCTTCCATAGTGCTCAGGTCCTTCCAGGCTCTGGCAGCCCGTGGCAAAAGTCACGCTGCATTCGTTTCGGCCATGCATTCCGTCCCGCATCGCGCCATCCGTGTGCTCGATGATTCGCACCGGGAAGTGGTTCGCGGTTGGCGCGGGCCGCGCCGCGCGCGGCACGGCGTTCTGCGGCGCAAGCTCGCGGGCTGCCTCCTCGCGCCTTGCTGGACGGGCGCCTGCCCGCTCCCGGTGCGACACGGATTGCTGCCACGGTCTGCTACCTGCCGTCTGGTCGGCCGCCGATGGCCAGTCGCACCGGCGGTTCGTCGGGGAAGCCCACGAATCCCAGGTCGACCGACTCGTAGCCGATTCGTTGTACTTCGAACTGGTCCTTGACCAGATCGCCCGTCAGCGCGTTGTAGATCTCCGAGCCGTCGGAGAACACGGCGACCGGGTCGTCATCGCGTCCCAAGGTGCCGAGATAGACCACATCGACCGCCGGCGGCCGTGGACCGACCGGTTTCGGCGGCGGCGGCTTCGGCCTTGTTTGTTGTTTGGGGACGACCGCTGGAACGGGCTGCGGCGCGGGTTCGGGAGGGGTCGCCTCGGGAGCGGTCCGCCTGGGCGCCGGACGGCTGCCGAACGACCAGGGGTCGCGCGCCTGCTCGCCTTCCGGCGCCGGCTCGTCCAGGGTGTGCGCAGCCAACTCCAGGACCTCGATCACGGGCGACCGCAGGTCGGCGGACGTGGTGCGGGTGACATCGGTACCGCCTCCGAACGAGGGCAGATAACGCCAGGCGGCGACCGCCGCGACAATGGCGAGCAGGACCAGCAGCAGAGGCCGCGGCCGATTGGATCCTGCTTCAGCGGCGCTCATGCGCCGGCCTCCAGGGTTGCGGCCGCGGCCCCTCCGTCGGAGAACAGGGTCGACAGGCGCAGATCGATGCGCAGGTTCGGAGTCGCTTCGCTGAGGCTGATGGAATCGAGGGCGACGAACGTGTCCGTCGTCTCGAGTTGGTTGATCAGCCGCCGCAGTTGGGCGTAGTTGCCTTCGACGGTGAAGACGAGCGACTTCTCGACCAGGCCGTACTGCGCCAGCCGCTCCTCCGGGTAGGAGATGGAGCCCGGCCGGAGCCCGGAGCGGCCGGCGAGTTCCTTGACCTCCCGGATGAGGTCGGTGATCCGTTCCCGCTCCGTGGCGAAGCCCTCGCGATACAGGCTCTCCACACGGCTGCGCGTCGCTTCGACCGTCGCCACCTGGTCTTCGCGACGGACGACTTCCCGGGTGGTCCGGGTGCGCAGGTTGCCGACCTCGGCGATTTCGTCCTCGAGGGCCTGGAAGCGGCCCGCATAGACGCCGCGGTACGTCGACAGCAGGCCGGCGTTGATCACGCAGAGGCCCACTCCCACCCAGAACCAGATGCGCAGGCGCCATCCCCGGCGGCGTCTCATGGCTGTCCCTCCTCCGGCCCGGCGGCTTCGGCGTCCGCGGCGGATTCGGTCTCGTCTGCAGCGGATTCGGTCTCGCCCGCGGCGGCTTCAGCCTTGCCCGCGGCCGATTCGGTCTCTCCCGCGGCGGACCCGGGCTTGCCCGCCGCGACTTCGGTCTCGTCCGCGGCAGTCTCGTCCGCGGGGGCTTCAGTCTCGTCCGCGGCGGATTCGGTCTCGTCCGCGGCAGTCTCGTCGGCAGCGGACTCAGGCTCGCCTGCAGCGAGCCCCGGCCTGTAGGCGACGGCGATCGTGAAGTCCAGCGGGCCGGAATCCTGCTGGCTCTCGTGGCGCAGCTTCGGACCATCGAACGATGGGTGTTCGAACAGGGAGTCGATCAACTCGAGCAGACCCTCGTCGTCCTGGGCTTCGCCGCTGATGTCGAGCATCACGCGCGCCTCAGCGGCGGCCACCGGCTCGACCTGCTGCCGGCGGCGCCGTTCGTTCGGCTGGGGCGCGAGGCTGCGCAGCCGCGTGTTCCACGGCAACACCTGCTCGATGTCGGCGAACAGCCGGCCCCAGGGGAATCGCCGATCCGCGATGCGCTCGTTCAGGAAGGCGACCTCGCGGTTCTGGGACTGCACATCCAGGCGCGCGAGCTCCGAACCCAGCCGGTCCAGTTCGGCGCCGTCGTCGGCAAGCTGCTGGCGCAGCCCGGCGAGTTCGGAGCGAGCGTCGGCGGAGCCGGTCAGATAGCCCCAGTACAGCACCGCGTTGAATGCGAGAAGCGTGATCCCGAGCGCCCACAGAAGGGCGGTCAGGCGGCGCCAGGGCCGGCGGTTGACGAACGGCCGGGCGGCGAGGTTGAACCCGTTCTTCATGTTCTCACCGTCACTGACGCGCCGAGCATCGGAAGTGCCTGCTGTACGTCGATCTCCGCGGTCGCGGGTTCGGCGCCGAGGGCTCCGTTGTCGTCGAGAATCCGGGCCGGTAGTCCCAATCCCTCTTCGAGCCGGTCGCGCCAGACGCCGTGGGCAGCGGCGGCGGTCAGCAGCAGGGCGTCCGCGGGCAGGGTCCGCCCGGCCCCGAACAGCTCGCGCTCCTCGATGAAGTTGCGGGTCAGCCGCAGGTCGCGCACGGCCAGGTTGGAAGCGACCGGGTACGGCAGGTCCGGGTCGATGCTCTTGTAGCGGAAGAGGGTTGGTTCCCCGTCCGCGTGGGCGAGCAGGGAGTAGCCGTCCGGATGGGCGACGAGAAGCAGGAAGGGTCCGGGGTCGCCGTGAAGGCGAACGAGCCCCTCGGCAGAACTCAGGCTCTCGTTCGTCACCGTGCCGATGTGGATGCCGGCACGTCTGAACGAGTCTTCGATCTGAGCCAGGACATGCTCGACGCCGAAGCCGATCAGGAAGCGGGTGGCGCCGTTGACGGCGGCGCCCGTCCGTCTGCCGCGGACACGGAGTTCCTCGACGCGGAAAGGGACCTGCTTGCGGAGTTTGAAGCGCAGGACCTCTTCTCGCAGATGCCGTTTCCCCGGGACCTCGTCCAATTCGGCGAAGGTGAGTCGGAGCCAGCGGTCAGGGAGAACCAGGGCGGCGTGGCTGACCGGTTCGCCGATTGCGGCGTCGGCGGCCTCCTGAAGCTCCGCCACGACTTGATGAAACTGGGCCGGCTCCCTCAGGGGCCCGCCCAGGGCGCCTTCCTGGAAGGTGTCGGCGGGCAGTTCCCGTCGCTGCACGACCTGCAGTTCCGGTACCGCTCCGTTCTGGCGCAGAAAGTGCGCCAGGACGAGCTCGCGCTCGTCGAGCAGAAACACCGAAGCCGGTCCCCGAGGGTCGTCGAGGCCGACCAGGCGTTCAATCCACAAAGGTAACCTTGTTGATCTCACGGAGAGTCGTCACTCCTTCACGGACCTTCGCAAGCGCGCTGTGGCGCAGGAAACGCATGCCTTCCGCAGCCGCTGCGCGGCGGATCTCGGAAGCGGGGCGGCGGTCGAGGATCAGCTCGCGGATCGAGTCGGAGAGGTCGAGCAGTTCCGACACCGCCATGCGCCCGAAGTAGCCGGTGCCGTTGCACTCCATGCAGCCCCGGCCTTCGAAGAACTGCCAGCCGACGACGTCGGACCGCCCGAGGCCGCTCTCCTCGAGGATCGCGTCATCGGCCCGGACCGTTTCCCGGCAGTGGCTGCAGATACGGCGGACCAGCCGCTGCGCGAGAATGCAGTTGAGCGCCGCCACGAAGTTGTACAGGTCGACGTTCATGTTCAGGAACCGGCCGAGAACGTCGACCACGTTGTTGGCATGGACCGTGGTGAACACCAGGTGGCCGGTCAGCGCGGACTGAATCGCGATCTGGGCCGTCTCCTCGTCGCGGATCTCTCCCACCATGATCTTGTCCGGGTCGTGCCGGAGGATGGAGCGGAGCCCGCGCGCGAAGGTCAGGCCCTTCTTCTCGTTGACTGGAATCTGGGTGATCCCGTCGAGCTGGTACTCGACCGGATCCTCGATCGTGATGATCTTGTCCTCGCTGGACTGAATCTCGGACAGACAGCCGTAGAGCGTGGTCGTCTTTCCGGACCCGGTCGGGCCGGTGACCAGCACCATGCCGTAGGGCTCGCGGATGAACTTGCGGAGCTTCGTGATCGTCACGTCGTCCAGGCCGAGGACATCGAGCCTCAGGGTCTTGAACTCCTGGTTCATCGACTCCTTGTCCAGAATGCGGATGACGCAGTCCTCGCCGTGGACGGAGGGCATCACGGAGACCCGGAAGTCGATCGTGCGGCCGCTGACCCGGACCTTGAAACGCCCGTCCTGCGGGATCCGCTTCTCGGCGATGTCGAGTTCCGACATGACCTTGATGCGGCTGACGATGGTCTGGTGGTGGCGCCGGTCGATCGGTTCCATCGCCTGGTACAGCACCCCGTCGATTCGGTACTTGATGATCACTTCGTGTTCGCGCGTCTCGATGTGAACGTCCGATGCGCGCCGCTGGATCGCGTTGAAGAGGGTTGAATCGACCAGCTTGATGATCGGGCTCTGGTCGGCCGAGATGCGGTCGATGGAGAGCACTTCGCCGCTGTCCTCGGCATCCTGGACGAGCTGGATCTTGAAGTCCTCGGTCGCCTCGTCCAGGACGCGCTGGGCGCTCTCGGACTTCTGCAGCAGGTCCTCGATCTCGGTGCGGGCGCCGATTCGGGCCTCCAGCGGCTGGCCCAGCTGGAGTTCCAGTTCGTCGAGCTTGACCACATCGGTCGGATCGGCCAGCACCACTGCCAGCCTGCCCTCCAGTTGACGCTCGGGGATGAAGCTGTAGCGAAGCATCAGGTCGAACGGGATGTGGCGGAAGAGGTCGTTGTCGATGCGGAAGTTCTCGAGGTCCGCGACCTCCAGGCCGAAGCGTTGGGCGAGCCGGTCCGCCTCGGCCCGTTCCCGGGCGAGCCGTCCCTTCTCTTCGCTGGCCAGACGCAGGTCTTCGAGGTCGGCGGCGCCTTCCGCGATCAGGCGCCGGTCGGGCGCCGCGGCCGCTTCGTCGACGACCATCAGCCCTGCACCTGTCCGAGCACGCTGAACAGCGGCAGATACATCGAAAGGACGAGCAGCGCGATCGTGAAGCCCATGACCACCAGCATCACCGGCTCGATCAGGGAGAGCAGCCTCTCGGTGCGGGTTTCCACGTCCTCGTCGAGGAAGTCGGAAACGCTGTTCACCATTTCGTCCAACGCTCCGGTCGCCTCGCCGACCTGGACCATGTCGATGGCGAGATCGGTGAACGCCCCGGACTCTTCGAGCGCGGTGTGGAACGCTGCTCCCTCGCGTATCCGCGGACCGAGGGCCGCCGCGCGGGCGTGCAGGAAGCGGTTCGTGACCGCCGAGGACGCGGTGTCCAGGGCCGTTGCGAGGGGCAGGCCGCCGTGCAGCAGGGTGGCCAGGGAGCGGCAGAACTCGGACAGCGCGAAGCGGTGGAGGATCGGTCCGATGATCGGCAGTCCGAGCTTCAGGCGATCGATCATCGCCCCCAGACGACCGCCGCGTCCCACCCTCCAGGCGGCCCAGGCGCCGACGACCGCCGCAGCCAGGAGGATCAGGGTCGTCGGATTGCGCAGCAACGCCGACAGACCGAGCAGGGTCTGCGTGATCCAGGGCAGGTCGAGGTCGAGGGCCACGTAGAACTCCTCGAAGCGGGGCATGACGAAGAACATCATCACTGCCACGATGCCCACCGAGAGGCAGACCAGCAACGCAGGGTAGAAGAGCGCGCTGACGACCCGCTTGCGGGAACTGGTGACCAGCTTGAGCTGCCGGACGTAGCGGCGGATCACCCGTTCCAGGCCGCCGCTCTGTTCGCCCGCCTTGAGCATCGACGCGTAGATCGGCGGAAACGTCTCGCCCGCCTCCGAGAAGGCGTCGGAAAGCTCCGCGCCGCTCTCGACCCGATCCTTGATCTCGGCCAGCGCTTCCTTGAAGGAGGCGTTGCGTTGCCGTTCGTGCATCAGGTCCAGGCACTGGAGCAGGGGCAACCCGGCGCGGAGCAGGCCGGCCAGCTGCTGATTGAAGACCAGAAAGTCCGCGCCGGGAATCGTCTTGCGGGAACGGCCCTCCCTGGCCGTCGAGGTCGTCCCCGCTAGCGATCCGAGCATGTGCTGCAGGCCGCGGCGCCGGATCTCGAAGACGTGAAGGCCGCGGCGCTCGATTTCCCGGCGCGCGCTACGGAGATCCGGCGCCTCGTGAATCTGCTCCACGATGCGACCGTCGGCAGTTCCCAGCCGGCAGACGAACTGCATGATCCGGACCGTCCTATTCGCCGGCGCCCAGGCTGTCGTCCTGGGATAGCCGGACGGTTACTGCGACCACGAGGCCGCTGGCATTCGAGCCCCGGTACGGAAGCGCCAGCACCAGGGGCTTGCCGACCCACACGTTCAGATGGCCGCTGAAGACGCTCTCGTCCAGAGCGCCGCCGCGGCTGCGCTCGACCTCGACGCCGTACAGCTTGAGCCGGCGATCGAGCAGCACGGTGCCGACCCGAAAACCGAGCCGGAACTCGGCGCCGATCTCGAACCGGACGTTCTCCCCTTCCATCGCTTCGAAGCGACCATGACCGAGCTGCCGGTAGCTCGTGAAAGCCAGCCAGTTGCCCAGTTCGTCGGTGAGTTGCGCGGGCAGTTCCGATCGCGGGTCGCCTCGGCCGCGGCGCGAGGCCTCGAGGATGAAGATCTCGAAGTCGATCTGACGGCGCGGGTGGTCGAAGTCCCGCAGCAGGGCCAGCAGGTGTTCAAGGACGCTGCTCGCGTCTCGCAGGACCAGGGTGTTCGTCGCCCGCCGCAGTTCGATCGTGCCGTGAGGCGACATCTCGCCCTGCATCCATTCCAGGGCATCGTCGGCGCGCTGGTGCTGGAGCGTGAAGGCATGGCGAATCTGCGTTTCGGCCTCCTGCTGCGCGGCGCCCGCAGCCGGGAACAACAGCAGGGCGGTGACCGTCATGGCGATGCGCCCACGCGCCCCAGGCGTCACCGTTCGCTCGCGCGCGCCCCGAACGCCGGGTTCGCGGTTCAGAGGGGTTCTCACGTCACCGCGGACCCCTGCCGGGCCGTATGCGTCAGCGATCCCGGAGATGACGAGGTCGGAGAGGGCCGGCGCGCCCGGGAGCTCCTGGCTCGCGGCCGTCATGGCGCGATCTCCGTGACCACGAGCACGACGTCGAGGCTGGATGCGAGGTCGTCGCCCGGAAGCTGGAACACGCGCATCGGTTCGTCACCGAGCGGCTCCACGAGCGGGGCCATCGCGATATGGGCGGGAAGGCTCAGCCCCGCTCCCGGGCCATCGCCGGCCGGCGGGGCGGCATCCGGCCACCACAGGAAACTCAGCCCGAGTGCCGCGGCGGCGGCGCCGGCGGCCAGCACGGAGGCGAAGGGCAGCCGGCGACGGGCGGTTCGCGCCGCGTTGAGCCGTTCTTCCGCGGCGCGTCCGTCGATCTCGAACCGGACCCGCTGGCGCAGTTCGGCGACCTCGTCCGCCACGTCGGGCCGGTCGCGCGCGCCGGTGAAGTCGCCGCTGAAGAGGAGCAGCGGGTCGACCTGGAGCGAAGCGGTCCGGCAGTGTCCGCAATCCGTCCGGTGGCGCAGGGCGTCTTCCCAGGCGCGGTCGATGGAAGAGGCGCCCGCATCGGGGCTCTGTTCAGCGTGCTCGCGCTTGCGTACGAGCGCGGCCCAGTCCGGGCAGGCGGCGATCATGAGCGTTCCCCGATCCCGGCGTTTCGAGCGTACTCGGGGTACCGCTTCAGCAGTTCCCGGCGGAGTTCCCGGCGGCTGTTGAACAGATGGTTGCGGACCGTGGAGGGGCGGATGCCGAGGATCCGGGCGATTTCCGTGCCCTTCAGCCCCTCCATCTCGCGCAGCACGAAGACCGCGCGCTGCTTTTCGCTCAACGTCGACGCCAGCTCCTGGAAGACCGTCCGGACCTCCCCTTCGGTCAGCTTATCGAGTTGCCGCGCGAAGACTTCGCCGCTCCGTTGCTCGTGCTGCAACTGGAAGCCCTGCAACGAGCGGGCGCGGGACGAGCGGGAGCGCAGATGGTCGATCGCCAGGTTGGAGACGATGCGATAGATCCAGGTGTTGGGGCTGTAGCGCCGGTCGAAGCGGCGGCGTGACTCCCAGATCCTCAGGAAGGCGATCTGGACGATGTCCCGCGCTTCCTCCCGGTCGCCCACCATGCTGGTCGCCATGTTCAGCAACGGGCCTCCCTTGCGTCGCATCAACTCGTCGAGGGCGAGCTCGTCGTCACTGCGCATGCCCTCCAGGAGTTCCAGGTCGGACGCCTCGGACCACGCCACCTTGCGCTGACGGCGCGAGTACGCAATCGTCAGACCGCTCCGGGGTGGATCTTGGCGTGGCGGTTCCATGCGGATGGCTTGCGCGGATCTCATACCTCGCTGTTGATACGGAGGCCCGGGCCAAAGCGTCCAAGGAATGCGCTTCGGGGAACCTGGAGCGTTCTCCGTCTGGCTGCCACGGCGGCCGGAGGCTTCGGAATTATACTTTCGCAGCAGTGCGGTCCCGATCGGACGCCTCCCTTCCGGCTGCTCGAAACGCATGTGGTTCCTCTACCAGCTCGCGATGGCGGCGGGGCTGGGCGTGGCGGCGCCGGTGCTTCTCGCCCGGCGGGGTCGCCACTACCTGGAGACCCTGCCGGCGCGGCTGGGCCGGCTGCCGGAGGCCCGAGGGGCGCGGCCGCTGTGGCTCCATGCGGCTTCCGTCGGCGAGACCGGGGTCGCGGCGACCTTCGCGCGGGCCTTGCCGCCGAACCTCGATCTGGTGGTCACCACCGTCACCCCCACCGGTCAGGCGGCGGCGAAGAAGCTCCTCCTGCCGCTTGCCAGTGAGCGTCGAAGCGTCGTCGTCACCTATCTGCCGTTCGATCTGGGTCCGCTCGTGTCCGGGTTTCTGGACCGGTACGCTCCGCGGGCCCTGGCGCTGCTCGAAAGCGAACTCTGGCCGCTCGTGCTGCGGAGTTGTCGCCGACGCGGGATCCCGGTCGCGGTGCTCAACGCCCGCGTCAGCGACCGGAGTTTCTCTCGCCTGAGGCGCGCCGGGCGTCTCGGCCGGCGCGCGCTGCTCGACCCGGTCGGTCGCTTCGGCGCCCAGAGCCCTCAGGACGAGGATCGTCTGTTGAGCCTGGGAACAGCGCCGGAGAGCGTGGTCCGGACAGGGAACCTGAAGTTCGATACCCCCGAGCCGTCGCCGGTCGCGGATCTGGAACAGGCGCTGCGCGGGCTCGCCGCGGACCGGCCGATTCTGGTCGTCGGCTCGACGATGGCCGGCGAGGAGACGGTCGTCCTCGATGCCTTCGAGCGGCTCGAGCGCGACGCGCTGCTGGTTCTGGCGCCCCGCCATCCCGAGCGCTTCGACGAGGTCTGGCGCGAGGTCGATGGGCGTTCCCTGCCAGCGCGGCGCCGAAGCGGGATGCCTTCGGCAGGAGACGGTGAGCCGCCGGCGGCGCCGGTCCGCGTCGTACCCTCCCCACCGTCGCGATGCGCGCCCTGCAGCAACGTCGGCGAGCCGCCAACGCCGGTCCGTGTCGTGCTGCTCGACTCTCTGGGTGAGCTTGCGTCGATCTACCGGCTGGCGTCCGCCGCCTTCATCGGCGGCTCGCTGGTGCCGACCGGCGGACACAACCCGATCGAGGCGGCGCGCTTCGGCGTGCCGGTCGTCGTCGGCCCGTCGATGGAGAACTTCCGGCGCATGGCCGGCGACTTCGAGGCTGCGGGCGCCCTGACCGTGGTCGGCGACGGCGAGGCCCTGGCGTCGGCCTGGCGCCGCCTGCTGGACCGGCCCGCTGAAGCGGTCGAGCAGGGGAATCGGGGGCTCGGGATCGTCGAACGGAACCGCGGCGCCGTCGAGCGCTCCGTGGAGCTTCTCGGTCAACTCGTGGACCTCGACCGGGACCTGGGCTGAACGTGATTCGCAGTCCCTGGCAACGGTTCTACGGCTGGGCGCACGACCGGCGCCGTCGCTACTGGGCGGCAAGGGCGGAGAGCCTGGGTCGTCCCACGGTCAGCGTCGGCAACCTGCACTGGGGCGGCAGCGGCAAGACGCCGACGGTGATCGCCGTCGCTCTCAGCCTGACCGATTCGGGTCGGCGGGTTGCGGTTCTTTCGCGCGGATACCGCCGCCGAGGCCGGACGCCCCTGGTCGTCAGCCTTGGCGAGCGCGGCCTGGCGTCGGTCGAGGAGGCGGGCGACGAGCCGGTGATGATCGCCGGGCAGGCGCCTGGCGTTGCCGTCGTCGTCGGCGCCGACCGCCGAGCGGCAGCGGCGCTTGCGCTCGGAGGCGATCCGACCATCGACGTCTTCGTCCTCGACGACGGCTTCTCCCACGTCCGGGTGCGCCGCGACGTCGAGATCCTGACCTTTCCCGCCTCCGACCCGTTCGCAGGCGGCCGGCTTCTGCCTGGAGGCCGGCTGCGCGAGCCGCTGGCCAACGTGAGTCTGGCCGACGCGGTGGTGCTCACCGGCGTCGAAGGACGCTCGATTGGCGGTCCCGCCCGCGATGACGGCCCTGGGCGCGGCCGCCGGCCCGCCGCGAACGAGCCGCCGGCCGACTTCGAGCCGACCCTGCGTCGGCACGGCTTCACCGGCAGGGTGTTCACCTCGTCGCTCAGGCCAGAAGTCGCGGCGGAATCCGTGGAGGGATCACTGCCCCGCCGGCCGCTCCTCGTCACCGGCGTCGCCCGGCCCGAGCGCGTTGCCCGCACCGCGGCCCGGGTTGGCCTGGAGTGCGTGGACCACCTCCGCTACCCCGACCATCACGGCTACCCGCCACGGTCCCTGCGCAGGATCGAAGCCGCCTGCGTCCGGCACCGCTGCGACGCCGTCGTGGTGACCTCCAAGGACGCGGTCAAGCTGCGCGGCCGGTGGCCGGAAGGGGCGCCGCCGCTGGTGGAACTCAGGGTGGAGGCGCTGCTTGACCCTGAGTTCCCGGCCTGGCTCGTCCATCGCTTGGCACGCTGAATCCGGAGCGGGGAGTGGCCGTCATACGATATGCCTGCCGTTGCGGCAATGAGGCAAAGCCGCTTCCCGGTCAAAAATCAACGCCATGGCAATGGAACGCGCAAGTCTGCGAATCGACACGAGTCTCATGAGGAGCCTCGAAGTCGAGGCGAAGCGGCAGCGACGGTCGCCTTCGCGCCTCGCGGGCGAGGCGATTGAGACGATGCTGCTCAACTGCGCCGAGAAGCGCGCCGCCATACTTGCGGCGATCGACGAGGCCGAAGAGGGATCGTTCGTGTCCGAGAAAGCGATGAACGACTGGGTGTCGTCCTGGGGGAGCGATTCAGAGACCCCGGCGCCGGCGCCTGATGTGCTGCCCCGATCCCGTGATCGGTGAAACTGGTCTCTCCAGGCCTGATGCAAACCGACCCCGACGAGGCGATTCGAGCGGCCGCCTTCGCCGCGCTGGACCAGCTCGTCCTGACGCACGGTCCCCGGCTGCCCTGGAGCGCGGTCGACCGGGGCTTCCGCTTCGGCGGCGAGAAGGTTCACTTCGCGGGGCGCGCCAGGGGCATCTTCAAGCCGCGGCAGATGAGCGCGGCGCTCAGCATCAAGACGGTGGCCCCGCGAGCGGGCCGGCGGATCTGGTATCGCGACCAGGTGGGGAACAACCCGCCGGAGCCGGACGAACCTCCGAGATCACCGTCGCCCAGGCCGGACTACCGTACAGGATTGCTTGCGTACGACCTCGCCCGCCGCGGCAGGCAGGATTCCACGAACCTTGCCCTCGACGAGGCCCGGCGCCGGTGCGCGCCCCTGGTCTACTTCGTCGGTGTCTCGCCTGCCGTCTACGAGCCGCTTTCGCCAGTATGGGTGGAGGACCTGGACTTCGAAACCGGCCGCGTTCTCCTGGCGGCTGCGGACGCTCTCGACCCGACGATGAGCTCGATCCAGGCCGCCCAGGCCGGCGGCGCCTCCACCGAGCTCCGCGAGCGGTCCTACTCACTCGTCGCCGCGAAAAAGCGCAATCACCAGGCATGGTTCAGCAGCCGGACGAAGTCGGCGTACGGCCATCGCTGCGCCTTCAGCGGGCTGCCCTTGCCGCGGCTGCTGGTGGGCGCCCACATCCTGCCCGATTCGGAGGGCGGCCCCGCGGCAGTGACCAACGGCATCTGCATGTCGACCCTCCATCACACTGCCTTCGATGCCAACTTGATCGGCGTGGACACGAGTTGCCGCATCCACGTTGCCAGGTCGGTGAAGGATGGCCGGGATGGCCCTCTGCTGGATAGCTTGAAGGGGCTGGACGGGACGCAACTGGGTCAGCCGGACCGACGTGAGGACCGTCCCGGTCGGGAGTTCCTGGATTGGCGGTTCCAGCGCTTTCTCGAGACCGCCGACTGATCGTGCGCGAGCCTGCCGAGGCGCTGCGTCTCGGATTGGACCGAACGCCGCCCCGCGGTCCGCGGCGCGCTGCCGAAGCTCGAGGAGGATGGGGTCAGAGGCCCCGTGGCCACAGACCGGTTTCAACGCGCAGTCGTTGGCCGCGATCCTCGGCTCAGGCGAACGACCGTCCCCCGATCACGGCCCAGATGATCCACAGGATGGCGACCGGGCAGACGAAGCGGAGCAGCACGCCGCGCCAGACGAAGTACCACCGGCCGACGTCGCCGTGGCCTTCGGCGAGTTCCTGGCTCGACGCGCGGCGGCTGAAGAACCAGCCGACGAAGATCGCGGTCAGCAGGCCGCCGAGCGGCAGGACCCAATTCGAGACCGTGTAGTCCATCGTGTCGAAGAAACCGGCGGTGCGCTCGCCGAGGGGCGCCAGGGTGGAGAGCGCGCCGGAAGCGCCGAGCGAAAGGGCGGAGGGAATGCCGAAGGCGAAGACGGCGCCGCCGGCGAGGAGGCTCGCCTTGCGCCGGCTCAGACCCCGCTGGTCGATCAGGTATGCGGCGACCACTTCCAGCAACGAGATGGTGGACGTGAGGGCGGCGAATCCGACCAGCAGGTAGAACGTCGGCGCCAGAACCACTCCCAGCGGCATCTCGTAGAACATCCGCGGCAGCGTCGTGAAGAGGATCGTGGCGCTCTTGCCGAAGGTCGCGGCGCGCTCGGCGGCGCTGACGCTGAAGATGATCGAGAACATGACGACGCACGCCATGATCGCGATCAGCGTGTCGAGGAAACAGATCGTCACCGCGCTCCTCGGAATGGACTGTCGGGACGTCATGTACGAACCGTAGGTGAGCATGGCCCCCATGCCGACCGAGAGCGTGAAGAAGGCGTGCCCCACCGCTTCGAGCAGGCCGTGGCCGGTCACCGGTCCGACGTGGAAGAGGAAGCGGATCGCCTCGCCGAAGCCCGGGCTCCAGAACGAGTTGACGACGAGCAGGAGAAGGATGGCGCCGAGGACAGGCATCAGCAGCTTGGTCACCCGCTCGATCCCCCGGCGGACGCCCAGGGTCACGACGCCGACCGTGACCAGCATGAAGAGGGCGTGGAAGCCGACCTGGAGCGGCCCGTTGGCCAGGAAGCCGCCGAACGCCTCGCCCAGTGCCTGGCCTTCCAGGTCGAAACCCCTCACCGACCAGCTCAGGCACTGGCCGAAGTAGTAGACCGTCCAGCCTGCGATCAGGGCGTAGTAGGAGAGCAGGATGAAGCTCCCCAGGACACCCAGCGCCCCGACCGCGCCCCAGGCGCGTCCGCCCAGCCGGCCCTTCGCGGCGTCGATGAACGCGCCGACCGGGCTTTGCCGCGTTCGCCGCCCGATGACGAGCTCCGCCATCATGATCGGCAGGCCGATCAGCGCGATCGCGACCAGGTAGACGAGGACGAAGGAACCGCCGTCGTTGGCGTAGGTGATGTACGGGAACTTCCAGATGTTGCCGAGCCCGATCGCGGAGCCGACCGCCGCGAAGATGAACCCGAGTTGACCGAACCTTCCGCGCTCGTTGGATCCGTTTGCCACGCTGACCAAGTCCTCCCGTGTGCGTCCTGTTCCTGTTGCGGCGGGTTTGGCCGCCGCCGGTGGCTGGCTAGCGTAGCGGAGTCAGTCGGATGGCAGCGCTGGCGCTGCCCGCGCCCGCAGATCTCCAAGGCCGTCTGGATCAGCGGGGCTCAACGAGGCCGACGACGAGACGGCGAAGGCGCCTCGCGAAGCACCAGGCCCGTGACTTCCCCGTGCCGAAATCTGCGGCGTCCAGGCCGAGCCTGCGCCGAGCTGCGGAAAGGGTGCACCAGCAGCCCGTGGCAGAAGTCGCGCTGCATTCGAGCGGCCATGCATCCCGCTCGGCATGGTGCCAGTCCGTGCGCCCGATGACGGGCGCACGGACTGGTTCGCGGGTGACGCGGAACGCGCCACCCGGGTCGCTCCTCGGTCGAATATGGCCCGGTATGCTCCCTCGTCGCGCCTTGCCGGGCGGGCGCCTGGCCACTCTCGGTGCGACACGGACTTCTGCCACGGGCTGCCAGGGCGAACCCCGGTTCCCGGGTTACGGGCTGGGGCGGATTCCGGGTGGGGATTTCACGTCAGGCCCGACGACCCGCGTCAGCCAGCGCTCGCGGTAGGCGTCGAGTTCGGGCGTTTCGGGATAGCTCTCGCCGGGAGCGAACGGGTAGCCGGACATCGCCTGGAAGGGCAGGGGCAGGTTGCTGTCCGCCTTCCAGGTGTTGCGGTCGGCGTCCTTGTCCCAACCGAAGGTCTCAAGGAAGACGGTGCGCGTGTAGCCGGGCTTCGGCGGCTCAAGGTCGCGGGCGTCGAAGAGGACGCGGATCTCGTCGCCCGGGCCGATGACGACCTGGCGGTCGTCGACGGCGGCGAGCAGCTCGCGGACGTCGCCGAAGCGCGTGTAGCGGCCGGGGAACGGCAGCCACGGGGACTCCGCGCTCGTGCGCTGGTAGTCGAACAGGTGCGGGCCGTTGGGCGCGGGCCGGGTGAGTGCCGAGAACCCGCGGTAGGACAGGTCCGCCGAGGCGGCCTCCAGGCGAGCCTGGACGATGACGTCGGAGCTGCCCGTGCCGCCCTCCAGACGGGGCTGGACGACCACGTCGGGGTTGCCCGTGCCGCCCAGGTCCATGCTCCAAGCCACCTTGTCCCAGTGCAGCCAGCGGGTGGTGACGATGCGCAGCTTCGACGCGCCCGCGGGCAGCGGCGGCGTGTCGACGACCATCGTCTTCGTCTTGCCGGGCGGGAAGCCCATCGGGTCGAGCAGAATCTGCCAGCCGTCCGCGGTTTCGACTTCCAGCCGGGTCAACACCATCTCCAGGTCGCCGTGCTCCACCGCCTGGGCGATCGCGAGGTTGAGGCTCGCGTCGGCCGGGAACACCCAACCGTCGAGCCACAGCCGGACCGGCTTTCCGGGCGCCTCGCCCAGGTCGAAGGTGAAGGCCCAGGGTTCGGCGGCGTGGCCCTGGTAGCGGGAGCGCTGGTAGCCGTCCGCGTAGACCTCGTCGCGGGCCCGGACCCTCTCGGTCACGTCGCGGCCGCGGCCGTCGATCGCCTGGACGACGGGGCGGATGCCGCCGCTGGCCACGACTTCGTCGGGCGGCCGGCCGATATGCCCCTGGCCGGGCACGATCCGCAGGTTGCTGGCAACCGCCACGTCCTCCCGGTGGTCGATCACCCAGAGGCGGGTGCGGTCGATGTAGGCGGCTTCCCACAGTTCCTCGGTGATCCGCAGGTCGTAGAAGCCGTCGCGCGGCGCGGCGCCGTCGACCCGGACCAGTTCGTCGGGGTCGTAGCCGCTCCAGACGCCGTCCGTGAGCGGCATGCCCAGCGGCGCGCCCCACAGCAGGTCGGTGACGAAGGTGATCTTTTCGCCGTCCCAGGTGTAGAGGAACGGGCAACTGCCCTTGAGCACCTGCTCCTCGACGATCGTCATGTTCTCGCCGGGATCCAGGCGATTCTGGGGTACGCCGTTGGCCCAGACGACGCGGATCAGGTCGGCCCTGCGGCGGTTGCCGAGCCCGATGTGGGTGATCGGCCGATCGACTTCGAAGTACTGGGACACGCTGCCCGATCTGACCTCGATCGTTGCGCCGCGGCCGAAGACGTTGTTCTTCTGGCCCGCCACGTCGAGGCCGACCAGGCGCACCCGGAGCCAGTTGTTCTCCGAGCCCTCCAGGTTCTCGATCCGGTAGAGGCCGCCGGCGCCGGCCGCCACCAGGTCCAGGTCGCCGTCGTCGTCCAGGTCCTCGGCCCGCACCGCTGCCAGTCCGGCGTTGCGCGGTAGCCCGGTGACCTGGGCGAGACGGAAGTCGAGGCCGTCCGGACCGGAGTCCGACGTCTGGGTCAGCACCCGCAGTTCGCCGTCCGCGACCAGAGCGAGGTCGCGGCGCCCGTCGTTGTCCGCGTCGAGCAGGGCCAGGTCGGTAGCGCCTTCCGGCAGCGCCGTCGACTCCGGGGCCAGGGGGAAGGGAGCCAGCGCTCCGTCTTCATCCCGCCTCAGGATGACCGTCGAAGCGCCGGCGAGCAGGAACTCGGGAACGCCGTCGCGGTCCAGGTCGGCGGTTCGCACGACCCGAACGGGTCCTCCCGTGCTCAGGGGGCTCCTGGCCTCCTCATCGGCGCTGACCAGGCTGATCAGCCTGCCGAACAGACCGGGGCTGGGCGAGGGCGGGGTTCTCTCCGCGAATCGGCCCTGGCGGAGGTTGTCCAGCCACAGGACGCCCGCGTCGTGGGCCAGCAGCAGGTCCGTGTCGCCGTCGCGGTCGGCGTCGGTGGCCTGGAGGTGGTGGAAGCGCCGGACCTCGACTTCGGGCAGCGCCCGTTGGCCCAGGGCCTCGAGCGGACCCTCGAAGATCTCCTCGCCCGACACGTTTCGCAGCAGATCGGGCGCGCCGCCCGTCCGGGCGACGGCGAGATCGAGGTCGCCGTCGCTGTCGAAGTCGATCAGGTCGGCGGCGGTGACGGACAGCGGGCCGGCCAGGAACCGGTCGCTCGCGTCGACGAGCTGTGGCGTATCGCCTTCGTCGTCGTCGATCTGCCAGACGGCCAGGGGATCGCCGACCGAAATCAGGTCGAGCCGCCGGTCGTTGTCGGGATCGCCGACGACCAGGAACCGGCCGCTGCTTGCCGGGGCGTCAACCGGTGTTGCGTAGCCCGCGCCGGCCCGGCGCAGCTTGAGCTGGCTCGCGGGATCGTCCGCGCCGGCGCCCGCCGCCACGCGCGCCATGTCGGCTCGGTCGTCGCCGTCGAAGTCGGCGACCTCAAGCGCTCGCCCGACCGTGGGGGCGTTGTCGATTCGCGTCGCGCGGAAGCGGGCGGGCCTCGCGGGACCGAAGTCGCCGATGGACTCTTCGCCTTCGAAGCGCTCGACGGGAATGCCCTGGATGTTGGTGTAGACCTCGGCGAGGCTGCTGCGCCAGCCGGGCGTCTCAAGCAGCACGTTGCGCAGGCGCGGCGCGAAACGGCGGGCGCGGTCCAGGTCGTCGGCCTCCAGAGCGTCCAGGACCTCCGAGATCGCCCGTTCGGCGATCGGTTGGGCCTGCCAGATCAGCTCGCGCACCCGCAGGTAGGCGTCGCTTGCACTCCCGCGGTCGGCGTCCGCGAGCGCCTCGGCGCCGCTCAGGAGCAGGACGACCAGGTTGTCGGGCCGCAGACGCTGCAGCCGGTCCAACGCGATCCGCCGGTCGGCCTCGGCGCCGCTCATGTTCTCGGCGTGCCGGAAGAGCGCGTACTGCGTTTCGGGATCGTCGGGCGCGGCCCGGGCGGCGCGGCGGTAGTCGGCCAGCGCATCCTCGTTGCTTCCGGAGGCCCACCAGTACAGGATGTCCGCGCGGATCAGCCGCAGGTCGGCCCGGTCGCCGCCCAGAGCGAGCGCTCGATCGATCGAGGCCAGGGCCGCTTCGTGCTGGTCCTGTCGGAGCAGGGCGACTCCCAGGTTGGCGTGGCCGAGCGGCTCTTCGGGCGCCAGCTCGATCAGCTCGCGATAGGTGGACTCGGCCTCGGTCGCGCGCTCGTTCTCGAGTTGGGCGTAGCCGAGGTTCCGCAGGCGCGCGATCTCCTCGGAGGGTTGGGCCGACGCGGCGCCCGCGGCCACGAGCGCTGTGAGAACGACTACGGCTGGGAGTCTGCGGAGCATGGCTTGCTGCGACCGGTGCGGTCGGTGACCGGGCAATCCTACGCCCGGGCGCGACTAGAGTAGTCGCCGCCGTGACCGCCAAGCGTCTCTTCCTGATCGACGGGTACTCCACGATCTTCCGGGCCTTCTACGCGATCCGCGGTCTGTCGACTTCGGCAGGGGAGCCGACGAACGCGATCTACGGCTTCATCAACATGCTGCGCAAGCTGCTGCGTGAGGAGGAGCCGCCGCTGCTCGGCATCGCGCTGGATGTCGGACGCGCCACCGTGCGGACCGAGGCGTACGCCGAGTACAAGGCGAACCGGGCGCCGATGCCGGAGGACCTGAAGGCGCAGATGCCGGCGATTCGGCGGGCGATCGAGGCGTTCCGCATCCCGATCCTGGAACTCGAGCGCTACGAGGCGGACGACGTCCTCGGCACCCTCGGCAGGAAGGCGGAGCAGGCGGGGTACGACGTCACGATCGTCAGCGCCGACAAGGACCTGTTCCAGCTCGTCAGCGACCGCGTGTCGCTGTTTCACACGGGCCGCGAGAAGACCTACGACCCGGCTCTCGTGGAGCAGGACTTCGGCGTTCCGCCGGGGCAGGTGGTCGACGTCCTGGCCCTGGTGGGCGACAAGGTGGACAACGTGCCCGGCGTGCCGGGGATCGGCGCCAAGGGCGCGCAGACTCTGGTGCGCGAGTACGGTTCTCTGGAGGCTCTGCTCGCGGCGGCGGCTGAGCTCAGGCGCAAGGCGTACCGCGAAGGTCTTCAGAAGCACGCGGACAAGGCCGTGTTGTCCAGGGAACTGGTCACGATCCACACGGATCTCGATGTCCCTTTCGATCCCGAGGCACTGCAGGTGGAGGCTCCGGACTACGAGGCGCTGGCAGAGCTGTGCCGCGAGTTCGAGTTCTGGAGCCTGCTGAAGGAACTCGAGAGCGAGAGCGGCGGCCCGGAGATCGAGCCCGCCGTCATCCTGGAGGGCGTCGAGGCATTCGAGGAGGCGGCAGAGGGCCTGGGCCGCCGGATCGCGCTCGGGGTCGTATTCCAGCGCGGCGGCGCACCCGTCGGGCTCTCGTTCGCGCCGGTCGGGGCCGCGGCGAACGGAGGCGGTGAAGAGGCCGCCGCGGGGACCGGGGGCCGCCGCTCGGCTGTGCAGGAAGCGGTTCGTGACCGCCGAGGACGCGGTGTCGAGGGCCGTTGCGAGGGGCAGGTCGGCCGCGCCCGGTTCGCGGACTTCGGGCGCCCGGGCCTGCGGGCAGCTGTTGCGGCCAGGTTGCGGGAATGGCTTGCGGACTCCGGCCGCGAACTGATCGGGCACGACCTGAAGGAGGTCGTGCGTCTCTGTCCTCACGACGAGGGAAGGCCGCGGGTCGCCGCGCGTCTCGTCGACACGATGCTGATGGCCTATCTCGTCCACTCCGCCGTGCGGAGTTTCGGGCTGGCGACCGTTGCCCTCGACCGCCTGTTCTACAAGGCGACGACGCCGGCGGACGCGGGGTTGGCCGAGGCGACGGCGGCTCTGGGCGGGGACACCGGGCTCGGTGTCTACGCGGCGGAACAGGCCGTGCTCCCTGCCCTGATCCTCGAGGCGCTCAGTACGCAGTGGCAGGAGGCGCCGGGCGCGCGCGAGGTGTACGACTTGATCGAAGCGCCCTTGATGCCCGTGCTCGCGGCGATGGAGGAGGAGGGCATCGAGCTCGACGCCGGCGTGCTGGCCGAGATGTCGCGTCGCCTCGAGCGGGACGCCGGCGAGTTGGCGGAGGAGATCTTCGAGCTTGCCGGCGAGAGCTTCAACATCCTGTCGCCGCCGCAGCTCGGCGTCGTCCTGTTCGAGCACATGGGCCTGCCGGCGCCCGGCCGCACGCGCAAGACGAAGAAGTACAAGACCGGCGCCGATGTCCTAGAACAACTCGCCCGACAGGGCCACGACGCGCCCGCCAGGGTGCTGCAGTACCGCGAGCTGACCAAGCTCAAATCCACATACGTCGACGCCCTGCCGAACCTGGTCGCGGCGGACGGTCGCCTGCACACCCGCTACCACCAGGCGGTGGCGGCGACCGGACGGCTTTCGTCGCACGACCCGAACCTGCAGAACATCCCGATCCGGACCGAGATCGGGCGCGAGGTGCGGCGCGCCTTTCGCGCCCGCGACGACTACCTGCTCCTCGTCGCCGACTACAGCCAGATCGAGCTGCGCGTGCTCGCGCACATCTCGGGCGACGAGACGTTGATCGACATCTTCCAGCGCGGCGGCGACATCCACCGTTCGACCGCCGCCACCGTCTTCGACGTCGACCCGGTCTTCGTCACCGACGAGCAGCGGCGCGCCTCGAAGACGATCAACTTCGGGATCATCTACGGGATGAGCGCGTTCGGACTCGCCCGCGCCCTCGGCATCGCTCGCGGTGACGCCAAGAACTTCATCGACGCGTACTTCGAGCGCTTTCCCGGGGTGCGTACCTACACCGAGCGGACGCTGGCGCAGGCCGAGGAGGAACTCCGCGTCGAGACGCTCTATGGCCGGGTGCGATACCTGCCGGACATCAAGAGTCGCAACCGCGCAGTGCGCGAGAACACCAGGCGGATGGCCGTCAACGCCCGCATCCAGGGCACCGCCGCGGATCTTTTGAAGCTGGCGATGATCGCCGTCGACCGCCGGCTGCAGGCGGAACTCGACACCGCGCGGCTCCTCCTGACGGTCCACGACGAACTCGTCCTCGAGGCCCCGGCCGGCGCGATCGACGAACTCGCGGTTCTGGTCAGGGAAGAAATGGAGGGCGTCGCCGACCTGGCCGTGCCCCTGGTCGTCGACGTCGGTACCGGCCCCGACTGGTACGAAGCGAAGTAATCCAGCGGGTGCGCCGGGCCTGCGCTCCGCGTTGACGAGGACGGTGAACAACTGCCTCCGGTCCCTGGGTACAGGTGCGCCGGCCCTCTGGCCGGCATTCCGGCTCCGTCTGCCGCGCCCTACCCGCCCTTGAGCGCCGGAATCACCTCGTCGCCGTACGCGGCGAGCGTGCCTTCCTTGTCGTCGTGCATCAGGTAGACGGCGAAGTGGTCGACGCCGAGCGACTTCAGCTCCTTCAACTTCTCGATGTGGGCCTCCGCCGGGCCGAGCACGCACAGGCGGTCGACGATGCCGTCGGGCACGAACGCGGTGTCCGGGTTGCCGCTGCGGCCGTGGTGGGAGTAGTCGTACCCCTGCCGCTGGCGGATGTACTCGGCGAGCGCCCGCGGCACCTTCGAGTCGTCTTCGCCGTAGCGCATGACCAGGTCGTGGATGTGGTTGCCCACCATGCCGCCGAACCAGCGCAACTGCTCGCGCTGGTGGGCCAGGTCGTCGCCGACGTAGGCCGGAGCGACGACGCAGACCGTGATCGCATCGGGATCGCGGCCCTCGTCCTCGGCCGCGTCCCGCACCGCCTGCAGTGTCCACTGCAGGATCTTCGGGTCAGCCAGTTGCAGCACGAAACCGTCGGCGTGACGGCCCACCGTGTCGAGCGCCTTCGGGCCGTAGGCCGCGCCCCAGATCGGCAGTTCCGAGCCGGCGTTGCTCCGCCAGGGGATGCTGACCGGCGTGCCGTTGCAGTCCGCCTCCCGGCCCGCGAACAGCGCGCGCATCACGTCCATCGCGTCGACCATCGCCGACAGGGGCGCCGGTTTGCGGCCGATGCAGCGCAGTGCCGAATCGCCCCGGCCCATCGCGCAGGCGGTGCGCCCGGGATACGTCGAATCCAGGGTCGCGAACAACGAGGCCAGGACGGTCGCGTCCCGCGTGCCCGGGTTGGTCACCATCGGCCCGGCCGCCATGCGCTCGGTGCTCGCCAGAATCTGCGAGAAGATGACGAAGGGTTCCGGCCACAACACGTGCGAGTCGAAGAGCCAGCAGTGGTCGAAGCCCCGGCCCTCGGCCATCACGGCGAGTTCCACGACACGGGAAACGGGCGGGTCGGGCTGGAGGACCACGCCGAAGGACATCTGGTCGTTTCTCTCCACGTCGCGCTCCTTCCGGCACGGAGGTTACCAGCGCGAGGCCTGCCGAGACCGAGTGCGTAGCCGCGCTGGGCATCGAGGCTGTGGTCTTGTCCCAGGCAAGCGCGCGCCGCGCCGCCTGCGCGCAGCGTTCTGCCGCGCAGGCTCGCACTTCCCCTCATCGCGGCCTGCCGGACGGGCGCCCCGCGGTTCTCGGTGTCAAGCGGACTTCCGTCACCCACGGCCGGGGTCGGGCTCGGAGCAGGCGACGGGTTTGGCGCCCCTGCCCCGTGGCCGCAGCACGCGCCGCAGCTGGCCCTCCCGCCGCGTCAGCCGCTGGCGGTCCAGGTGCTCGAGCAGCGGAATCGCCCACTTGCGCGTGAGGCCGAAGCGGGTCTTGAATTCGGCGACGGTGAACGTCTCCCAGCCGGCGGCGAGCAGGTCGGCCTGGAACTCCTCCAGGGCACTGGCGGCGAGCACGAGCCCGTTGGGCAGGCGGGCCAGCCTGCCTCGCTCGACGAGGTAGCGGAGTACGCCGTCGAAGACCTGGGGTTTGGCGCCGAGGCCGCGGCAGAGCTCCGCGGGCGAGCCGGGAGTGATTCCCTGTTTCTCGAATCCGTCGACGATGGCCGCGGCGAGCTTCGATTCGACTTCGGTCAGTTCGCCGGTACGACCGGGCAGCGCGGCGAGTTCCCCTTCGACGACCACAGCCTCGTTCGAACCGCCCCGGCCCGCCCAGTCGAGATAGGCGGGGGCGAGGTCGGCTGCGTGGGCGCCCAGCAGGCGCCGCACGAGTTCGGCCTTGGGCATGCCGCGGGACAGGCGGTCGGCCGCGAAGTGGGCCTCGACCAGCCTCCGGGCGCGGCGCGAGGCGTTGCGGACCGTGGCCGCGGTGACGAACCGCCCGGGCGCCGCCTCGAGCAGCAGGCCCTCCTGAACGGCGCCGGCCAGCACCTTCGCTGCATCGCCCGGTACGACGCCCAGCCGCAGGGCGAGTTCGGAGGTTGCGAGGCCCGCCTCCCGACCGTCCGCCGCCCACTGCACGGCGGCCTCCCCGGCGCCCGCGGTCAGGGCCTCGATCGTCGTCCCGAGGGCCTTGCCGCGGCGGTGCCGCCACGCCGGGTCCAGCACTTCGCCGCCGCCGAGGGTGGTCTGGGGCGACGGCCGGCGGATGACGAAGCGATCGCCCCGAATCGCCGCCAGCGGCTCCTCCAGGCGGATCTCCGCGATCGCCTCGCCGCCCGGCTCGAGGGTTTCCGGTGACAGCGGGCGGAGCCTGCCGACCCGCTGGCCGGCCATCACGTGGAACCGCACGGGGCAGCTCCCGAGGATCGCCTCGGGCGCCGATGCCAGGAGCCGGCAGCGGACGAGCAGGGAGGACGCGGCCCGATAGACGCCCGGGGCCGTCAGCTCGTCACCTCGGGCGACCTCGCCCAGGCCGATGCCGACCAGTTGCAGCGAGGTGCGTTCGCCCGCCTGCGCGCGCTCGCGGCTCTCGCCGTGGACTTCGATGCTGCGCACACGGGCGCGGGCGCCGGACGGCAGGACGTCGAGTTCGTCGCCGGCCGCGATCGTTCCCCTGGCGAGCGTGCCCGTGACCAGCACGCCGAGTCCCTTGAGATGGAAGGCACGGTCGATCGGCAGTCGCGCGGGCAGCCCGCTGTGACGGTCGAGCGGGGCCGCCTCGCCGGCGAGGCGCACCAGGGTCCTGCGGAGTTCGTCCAGGCCTGCCCCGGTCTCGGCCGAGACCGGCAGGATGGGGGCTTCGGCGAAGGGCGTGCCGGCGAGCGTTTCCTCGAGTTCCAGCTGCGCCAGTTCCAGCAGGTCGGGCTCCACCAGATCGGTCTTCGAGAGCACCGCCACGCCGGCCGGGATGCGGAGCAGGGAGCAGATCGCGAGGTGCTCCAGAGTCTGGGGCATGACCCCTTCGTCTGCCGCCACGACGAGGGCCATCATCTGGATTCCGCCCAGGCCCGCGAGGGCATTGCGCACGAACCGTTCGTGGCCGGGCACGTCGACGAAGCCGATCTGCCAGCCGTCCTCGATCATCGACGCGAAACCGAGGTCGATCGTGATGCCGCGCCGCTTCTCTTCCTCCCAACGGTCGCAGTCGACCCCGGTCAGGGCCTGGACGAGCCGGGTCTTGCCATGGTCCACGTGGCCGGCGGTGCCGACGACGCAGCGCTTCACGGGGGCGGGCTTCACGGCGCTGGCTTCATTGATCGCGCCCCGGGTCGATGCCGTAGGCGCGGAGTTTGCGATACAGGTGGCGGCGGTCGATGCCGAGCTCGCGGGCGGTCCGGGAGACGTTGCCGCCGGCGGCGACCAGGCAGCGCTCGATGTAGAGGCGCTCGAAGGCCTCCCGCGCCTCCTTGAGCGACGCGTAGTCCTGCTCGACCGGGGCGATGGCGCCGGCGCCGCGGACGCGGGGAGGAAGATCCGCTTCCACGACGACATCGCCCCGCGCCATGATCATCAGACGTTCGCTCAGGTTGCGCAGTTCGCGCACGTTGCCGGGCCAGGAATAGGCCACCAGGCGTTCCATCGCAGTCGGGTCGACAGTCCTGGGGCGGCGCCCGGCCTCGGCCGCGAAGCGCCGCAGAAAGTGGTCGACCAGGGCCGGAATGTCCCCGCGGCGCTCGCGCAGGGCAGGCACATGGAGGGGAATCACGGCCAGTCGGAAGTAGAGGTCTTCGCGGAATCGTCCGGCCGGGAGTTCGTCTCCCTCCAGGTCCTTGTTGGTCGCCGCCAGCACCCGCACGTCGACCTCGATCGCGTCGCTGCCGCCGACGCGTTCGAACCGCTGTTCTTCGAGCACCCGCAGGACCTTGGCCTGCGTGTTCAGCGACATGTCCGCGATCTCGTCGAGGAACAACGTGCCTCCGTCGGCCTGTTCGAAGCGCCCCCGGCGGTTGCCGGAGGCCCCGGTGAAGGCGCCCCTGACGTGCCCGAAGAGTTCGCTCTCGATGAGTTCCTCCGGGATCGCGGCGCAGTTCACCTCGACGAAGGCGCTGTTGCTGCGCTTCGAGAGATTGTGGACCCGGCGGGCGACCAGCTCCTTGCCGGTTCCGTTCTCGCCGGTGATCAGGATGCGGCTCTCGGCCCTCGCGGCGAGCTCCAGGTCCCGCGCGAGTTCCCGCATCGGCTCCGAGTCGCCGATCAGGCGCCGCTCCGCGGCGAGCTGGCTGGAGAGGTCGCGCACCTTCTGCTCGAGGCGGTTGCGCTCGAGTGCGTTCGTCACCGAGACCACCACCCGGTTCAGGGCCAGGGGCTTCTCCAGGAAATCGTGGGCGCCGATCCGCATCGCCTTGACCGCCGTGTCGATGTTGCCGTGGCCCGAGATGACGATCACGGGTGTTGTGAACTCTCCCTCCCGAAGGTCCGAGAGCAGGTCCAGTCCGTCGCGGTCGGGCAGCCAGATGTCGAGCAGCACCAGGTCGAACTCGCCGCTCGACATCAGGGCGCGTCCGCTGACCGCGTCCGCGGCGGTGGTGACCGAGTGACCCTCGTCCTCCAGGATCCCCCGCAGCGTCTGACGGATACCGGCTTCGTCGTCGACGACGAGGATGCGCGCTCTGCTCACGATGGGTGCTTCAGGTCAGGGTTGGCGCCGCTGTCCTGCGGCAGTTCGATGGCGAAGGTCGTGCCGCGCGGCTGGTTGTCCTCGATCCGGATCGAGCCGTTGTGATCGCTGACGATCCGCTGGACGATAGCGAGCCCGAGCCCGGAACCGCGCCCCTTGGTGGAGAAGTAGGGCAGGAACAGTTTCTCGCGCGCCGCCTTCGGAACGCCGCTGCCCGTATCGCTGACCGACAGGTCCAGGATGCCGTTGCTGCGGCCGGCGCGGACGGCGACGCGTCCGGGTGGGGTGGTGGCGGCGATCGCGTTGTCGAGCAGGTTGACGAGAGCGGAACGCATCTGGTCCGCGTCGAGCGTGGCGTGCAGGCCGTCGGTCCCGGCCTCGACGCGGGCTTCTACCCGGACACCCGGTTTCAGCTCGCGGTAGAGATCGACGGTCTCCGCGATCAGGCGTCCCACGTCGACGTCGCGGGGCTGGGGCCGGCGCATGCGGGCGTAGCGCGCGAACTCGTCGACGAGGTTCAGCATGTTGCCGACCTCGCGCACGATGATGGAAGAGCCCTCCTCGATCGTGGTTTCCAGGCTCCTGTCGTTGTTCTTCGCCTTGCGCAGCATCCGCTCGGCTGCCAGCCTGATCGGCGTCAGCGGGTTCTTGATTTCGTGCGCGATGCGGCGCGCCGCCTCGGTCCAGGTGGCGGCTTTCTGGGCGTCGAGCAGGGCGGTCAGATCCTCGATCACGAGGACGTGGCCGAGAAACTCGAAGCCGCCCCTGCCGTTCGGGGCACGCAGGGGACTGGTCTTCACCTCAAGCGTCTTCCAGTCGTCCCTGCTGCCCAGACTGACCTCGCGGCGGGTCGGCGCAGCTTGCGGTCGGCGCGGCCCGGCGCCGTCCGGCAGGTCGGCGAAGACAGCTTCGATTCCGTGGTCGGGCTGGAGCTCGCCCAGTGCTTCCGGCGGCGCGCCGGCGAGTGGCGTGTCCGCCGGCAGGCCCAACATGTCGAGGGCGGCGCGGTTGCAGGTCAGGATCCGGCCGTCGCGATCGAGCGAAAGGACGCCTGCGGGACCACTCTCCAGCACCGCCTCGATCCGCGCGCGCTCGGCGTCCAGACGGCGATTCGTCGCGATGAGATCGCGGTTCGAGTCCTGAAGCGCGTCCGTCATGCGATTGAACGAGTCCACGAGCACCTGGACCTCATCGTCGGCGGCCGCTTCGACGCGGTGTCCCAGATCGCCGCCGGCGATGCGCCGGGTGCCGTCTGCCAGCGCTTCGATCGGTCCTGTCACGCGGCCGGCGAGATAGAGGCCGACCCAGCAGGAGACGAGCAGGATGCACAGGGTGACGGTGAGGAACAGGAGCCAGTACGCGGCCCGTATCTCGTCGCGTTGGGCGTGCAGTTGCCGCCGCGACTGGTAGGCGCCGACCAGGGTTTCCGTGTTGCCGGCGAGCTCGGCGTCGAGCAGCCTGCCCGCGACGGCCACGGTGGATTCGGTGGCGCCGTCCGTGGCCGCGGCGGCGAGGATCAGGCGTTCCTCCCGGCCGGAGACCTGACCTATGGCGCGCGCTGCGCCGGTACGGATCGCTTCCAGCAGCATGCCGCGCGTCGGCTCGGGCACCTCGGACAGGGTCTGCGAGTTGACCGTGGCGTGAAGGAACGTCGTGTCCCGATACACGGCGAGGTAGTCCAGGTCGTCCGCGGGCAGGGCCTCGCCGAGGGCGCGCAACAGGCTGCCCCTGCCTCTGGGGTCGTCGAGGTCGAAATCTGCGGTGTCGCGGAGGAAGCGGTCCGCGTCGCGCAGCAGCTGGTCCTGGTGAGTGGAGGTGAGCGCCTGCGAGACCTGGTTCGCCGGTTCCAGGAGGTCGTCGATGTCGGTGCGGAACATGCGGTCGATCGAGCCCTGGAGGAGTTCCGTCGCGTAGGCGAACAGGACCAGTCCCGGAATCAGGGACAGGCCGATGTAGGTCAGGATCAACTTGGTTCGGAACTTGGCGCCGAGGCGCTGCCGTCGCCGCTCGATCCACAGCTTGGTCAGATTGCGGACGAGAACGAAGACGACGATCAGAATCAGCACCACGTTCAGGTTGCGCAGGGCGAACAGGAGAATGCTGTTGTTGAGAACCGTGGGATCGATCTCGCGGCCGCGCTGGAGCGCGTAGTAGCCGGCCGTCGGCGCCGCCAGGGCCAGCACCAGCAGCCAGACCAGGAAGCGGTTGCTCTTGATCAGTTCGCGCAGCGAGCGCGGCGGGGCGGTCGGCGATGTGGTCACGTCAGCGGGCTCGCGTGCCCTGGCCGCTGCGCCGGAACGGAGGGAAGGGCCGGGTCTGGGCCCAGGCGGTGTGGACCCGGTCCGGTATCAGGCCGAGGCGGGTTCGCGACCGGAGTTCCGCGCGTACCCGGAGGACGAACTGTCCGGCCTGGTCGTCGTCGATCTCGATCGAGGGCAACTCGTCGAAGACCGTCATGGCGTGCTCGAGGTCGGCGGCCGAGGTCACTCCCCGACTTGCGTAGAGTTCGCCGTCGCGCTTGAAGTTGACCAGGTACTCCCGGGTGAGCGCGTTGTACATCGCCACCACCTGCAATCGGGTCACGCCGATCCGCTTGTCGAACCAGTGCCGGCGCAGTCTCCGGACCTCGATGTCGTACGTGAAGCCCGTCGGCAGACCGCTCTCGATCTTCTCCCACGTCCTGGCGTCGAAGGCGTGGTCGAGACGAAAGCCGACCAGCAACGCGGCTCCGTCGCGAACCACGGAGAGGGCGGCGATGCCCGCCTTGGGGTTGCGGACGGCAGCCTCTCGAGGGGACTGGGCGGCGACTACGTCGGCGCCCAGGACGCTCGACAGGCTGAGCGCGAAGATCAGCCGCCCCGCCCACGGGACTCTCATGCGGGCGACACTACCAGCCCGGCGGTCCCTTGATGATGTGGTTGGCGTTGCGCGCCGCGTCGGGCCGCTGGATTCGTCGTTACTGCGGCGGACCGGCCAGGAGCGGAGTCCAGGCCGACGGTTGCTGCGGATCGTGGGGCAGGGGGTCCACCTGCGGCGGCAGCTCCTCGCCGATCACCCAGGTCCAGCACTGGGGATTGGCGACCAGCTCCCTGAGCAGCTCGTAGTGGAGCTGGTGGCCGCCGCGAAGGACCTCGAAGTGGCCCCAGATGGGCGCGCCCAGCAGGGTGAAGTCGCCGATCGCGTCGAGCGCCTTGTGCCGCACGGGTTCATCCGCGTAGCGGAGACCGGTGTTCAACGCTCCCTCGTCGCCGAACACGATGCAGTTGTCGACCGAGCCGCCGAGTCCCAACCCCGCGCGCTGCATCTGCTCGACGTCGATCTCGCGGCAGAACGTTCGTGCAGGCGCCAGTTCCCGCTCGAAGCTGCGCTGGTCGACTTCCAGTTGCAGCCGCTGCCGTCCCACGACGCAGCCCGCGAAATCGATCGTGTAGTCGAGGCGCAGACCGGGATAGGGCGAGGCGCGCAGCCACTTGTCGTCACGCTTGAACTCCAGGACGGAGGTCATCGCCAGAATCCGCCGGTCGGCTTTCTGCCGGCGAACCCCGGCCGCCTGCAGGAGCCGGACGTAGGGCAGCGCCGAACCGTCCAGGATCGGCACCTCGGGACCATCCACTTCCACGATCAGGTTGTCGATGCCGAGGGCATAGACGGCGGCGAGCAGATGCTCCACCGTGGACACGGTGATGTCGTCGCGACCAAGCGTGGTGGCCAGCTCGAGCGAACTGACGTTCGTCATGTCGGCCCGGATCTCGACGCTGCGGGCGTCGGTACGGCGGAACCGAATGCCGCTTGCCGCCGGCGCCGGCAGGATGCGCAGATTCGTGTCCTTGCCGGTGTGGATGCCCACGCCGGAGATGGCGGCGGGCCGGCGGATCGTCTGCTGCCGGAAGAGGAGGTCGCGGGTGCTCTCGGATCGGGAGACACGGCCTCGGCCGCCGTTTGCTCCGTTGGCGCGCTTGCCCATCGGCAAGGGTGGTAGAGCACGGATCGTGCCAGTCGTTGCCCTGCCGGGGCTTGGGCGCTTCGGGTTTTCCCGTGGTTCCTCGCGCCTGCAAGGCCTGCTCTGCCTTTTCCGTATGGACCGATATGGATTCGCCGTCCCCGCGGTTGCGTCTTCCACGATTCAAGTTGTGGCTTTCTGGTCACACATCTGTGGCTATCGCGTCGCGGCCGCACAGGGGCCTCCCGCCGCGCGGGGGGCAGACCTGGCCTACGCCTCCACGCGGCAGTACCAGCCCGGGGCCTCCCGGCGCGCGGGGGCAGGCACCGTGGCGCGGCGTGTCCCCGTTGGCCAGCCAGGGGGCCTCCCGGCGCGCGGGGGCAGGCACCCGCACTGGAGGCGATTCGTTCATTCCGTCCGGCAGCGTTGCTCTCCGGTCGGGCAGGACCCGATATGCTCCCTTGCCGCGCCTTCCGCCGCTTCGACAGCGGCGGTGGCGCGGGTGCAGTTCCTGGGGCTGCCGGGGGATGGAACCGTATGGCCAAGCGCACCAAGCGACAGTTGCCGGACGGTGGTCTGCCTCTGGCCGTGAATCGAAAGGCGAGGCGGGAGTATCAGGTACTGGAGCGCTTCGAGGCGGGCATCGAACTCCTGGGTACCGAAGTCAAGTCGATCCGGGGCGGCAAGATCCAGCTGCGGGACAGCTACGTCGGCTTCCGGGATCATGAGGCCTGGCTGCTGGACGCCCACATTTCGGCCTACAGCCATGGCAACCGGGAGAACCACGAGCTGGAGCGGCCCCGCCGCCTGCTTCTGAAGCGGCGCGAGATCGACCGTCTCTTCGGGCGCACCCGCGACCGCGGTTTGACCGTGGTGCCGCTGTCCGTCTACCTGAAGGGCAACCGGATCAAGGTCGAGCTGGCCCTGGCCGAGGGCAGGAGGCTGCACGACAAACGGCAGCGAGAGCGTGAGAGAACCCTCGATCGGGAGGCCCGCGAGGTGTTTCGGGGCCGCCGGCGGATGCGCGCAGGTTCATCGGAGCACGGTCCGTGAGCGGCAGGAAGATCGTCGTTCGGGGCGCCCGGGAACACAACCTGAAGAACATCACGGTCGAGATCCCGCGCGAGCAGCTGGTCGTGGTCACCGGTGTGTCGGGCTCCGGCAAGTCTTCGCTCGCCTTCGACACCCTGTTTGCCGAGGGCCAGCGTCGCTACGTCGAGTCTCTCTCGGCCTACGCCCGCCAGTTCCTGCACCAGGTCGAGAAGCCGGACGTCGACTCGATCGAGGGGCTGTCCCCCGCCATCTCGATCGAACAGAAGTCGGTGTCCCGGAACCCCAGGTCGACGGTAGGTACCGTGACCGAGATCCACGACTACCTGCGTCTGCTCTACGCTTCGGTCGGCGTGCCCCACTGCCCGGAGTGCGGCAAGGTGATCCGACCCCAGACCGTGCAGCAGATGGTCGACCGGGTGGCCGCGCTGCCGGAGGGCACGCGGCTGCTGCTCCTTGCGCCCTACGTCCGGGGCAAGAAGGGCGAGTACCGCCGCCAGCTCGAACAGATGGTCCGGGAGGGATTCCTGCGCGCCCGCGTCGATGGCGAGCTGGTCGAACTCTCGGAGGACCTGCCGGCCCTGGACAAGAAGCGGAAGCACACGATCGAGATCGTGGTCGACCGGCTGGTCGCACGGCCTGGTATCGAGCAGCGGCTCGCGGCGTCGTTCGAGACCGCGCTCGAAGTCGGTCGGGGGCTGCTCATCGTGGCCCCCGAGGGGCTGCCCGAGGAGACGATGTCCCAGCACTACGCCTGCGCGGACTGCGGCACGAGTCTGGCGGAGATCTCGCCACGGCTGTTCTCGTTCAACAGCCCGTACGGCGCGTGTCCCTCCTGCAGCGGGCTGGGGTCTTCGATGGCGGTCGACGAAGAGCGCATCCTGGACGACCCGCAGCGCTCGATCCGATCCGGAGTGCTCCGTCCGTTCCCGACCACCTCCAGCTCGTGGCGGCTGCGCATGCTCAGGACGGTTGCCGCCGAACTCGGCTTCGATCTCTCGACGCCCTGGTGTGAACTTTCGGAGGAAGCCCGTCAGGTCGTGCTCTACGGCTCGGGCAGCCGCGAGCTCGCGTTCGAGATCAAGGGGCGGCGGTCGTCGTACCAGTGGCGTGGCCGCTACGAGGGTGTCGTCCCCATGCTCGAGCGCCGCCACTCCGATACGGAGTCCGCAGGCGTGCGGGCCGAGATCGAGAAGTACATGTCGGTACGCACGTGCGGCGACTGCAATGGTCGCCGCCTGCGCCCCGAGGCCCTGGCGGTGCGGGTCGGCGGACTGCCGATCGACGAGGTGACGTCGATGCCGATCGGCGAACTGCAGCGGGTCGCAGGCGGCCTGCGACTCACCGCGAAGGAACGGCAGATTGCCGGCAAGATCCTCCAGGAGGTCGAGGATCGACTGTCCTTCCTCGCGGATGTGGGCCTTGGCTATCTCAACCTGGACCGGGCCTCGGGCACGCTCTCCGGCGGCGAGAGCCAGCGCATCCGGCTCGCGACCCAGATCGGCAGCAAGCTCCAGGGAGTTCTGTACGTGCTGGACGAGCCCTCGATCGGGCTGCACCAGCGCGACAATGCCAAGCTGCTGCGAACGCTCAAGGAGATGCGGGACCTCGGGAACTCCGTGCTGCTGGTCGAGCACGACGAGGAGACGATGCGCGAGGCCGACTGGATCGTCGACCTGGGGCCGCGGGCCGGCGAACACGGCGGCGAGGTGGTGGCGGAAGGGTCGGTGGCCAGGGTCGAGAAGGCGAAGGGCTCGCTCACCGCCTCCTACCTGCGCGGGGAGTCGGAGGTGCCGGTGCCGGAGGCCAGGCGGCCGGGCAACGGGAACCGCCTGGGCATCCGCGGGGCGCGCCAGAACAACCTCGCCGACCTCGACGTCGACCTGCCCCTGGGGTGCTTCGTCCTGGTTACCGGGGTGTCCGGCTCCGGCAAGAGCAGTCTGGTCAACGAGGTTCTCTACAAGGCGCTGGCGCGGGCCTTCTACCGCGCCGCCGCCCCGGCCGGCGACCATGATCGACTCGAGGGCCTCGAGCATCTCGACAAGGTGATCGCGATCGACCAGAGCCCCATCGGCCGCACGCCGCGCTCCAACCCGGCGACGTACACCAACGTGTTCACGCCCATCCGCACCCTCCTGGCCAGGACGACGGAGGCGCGTGCGCGCGGCTACAAACCGGGCCGGTTCAGCTTCAACGTGAAGGGCGGCCGCTGCGAGGCCTGCGCCGGCGACGGCCAGAACAAGATCGAAATGCACTTCCTGCCGGACGTGTACGTCACCTGCGACATCTGCGGCGGGCTCCGCTACGACCGGGAGACCCTTCAGGTCCGTTACAGGGGCAGGAACATCGCCGACATCCTGGCGATGAGCGTGGAGAACGCGCGCGACTTCTTCGCCAGCATCCCGGCGATCAACCGAATCCTCTCGACCCTGGACGAGGTAGGGCTCGGCTACATCCGGCTCGGCCAGCCGGCGACCACGCTCTCGGGCGGTGAGGCGCAGCGTGTCAAGCTGGCGACCGAACTCTCCAAGCGCGCGACCGGGCGCAGCCTCTACCTGCTGGACGAGCCCACCACGGGTCTCCACTTCGACGATGTGCGGCGCCTGGTCGCCCTGCTGCAGCGACTCGTCGACCGGGGCAACACGGTGCTGGTCGTGGAGCACAACCTGGACGTGATCAAGAACGCGGACTGGATCATCGACCTCGGCCCCGAGGGTGGCGCCGCCGGCGGCCGCGTGGTGGCGGCGGGCACTCCGGAGCAGGTGGCAGCCATGCCCGAGAGCCATACCGGCGCCTTTCTGAGCAAGGTGCTGGCGGCGCGTGCGACGGTGCGAAGGGCTTCCTGAAGGGGGCCGGAGAGGAGGCCGTGGCCGCTTCGAACCCATCCTCCGACCTGGCGGGCCGCCGCCAGCGCCTCCAGCTCGAGACCCTGTACGACCTGGTGGTGGCGCTCTACTCTCACGAGTCGGAGCAGGAGCTGCTCGACGATCTTCTGCAGAGGGTGTGCACCGTGGTCGATCCGGCGGCCGCTGCGGCGGTGACTCGAGACCGCTTCGGCGTCGCCCGTGCCGCCGCCACGGTCGGATTCGGCAGTCGTCCACCGTCGGCCGAGGTTCTTCTCGCCGGCCCCCTGTGGCACGACCTGCTGGCTCGGGACGAGACCGTGGCGCGTACCGGCGGCAAGCTGGCGGACCGGGAGTTCCGTTCTCTCGTGGCGGCGCCGCTCAAGTCGCGCGACTCGCTGCTCGGTTTCGTGGCGGTGCTCGACAAGGAAGCACGCGGCGCCGGCAACCCGGGGTTCAGCGACGGAGACCAGCGCTTTCTCCGGTCCGTCGCCGCGTTGGCCGGTGTCGCTCTGGACGGTCTGCGCCAGGTGGAGCGTCTGGTTGTTTCGCGTGAACGTCTGGCCGAGGAGAACAAGCTGCTCAAGGAGCGCCTGGACGATCTCGCAGAGGTCGGGGGTCAACGGATCGTGGCCCACGCGCCGGCGATGCGGCGCATCCTGGGAGTCATCGATCGGGTCGCGCCGCGCGGCGTCACCGTCCTGCTGCACGGAGAGAGCGGGACGGGCAAGGAGCTCATGGCGGCGCTCCTGCACCGGCGGTCGGAACGCTCGGGGCCACTGGTGGCGGTCAACTGCGCCGCGCTTCCCGAGAGCCTGCTGGAGAGCGAGCTGTTCGGCATAGAGGGCGGCGTGGCGACGGGTGTGCGGGCTCGCCTGGGCCGCTTCGAACTGGCCGACGGAGGCACCCTCTTCCTCGACGAGGTGGCCGATCTCGATGTGGCTTCGCAGGTCAAGCTGCTGCGGGCTCTCCAGGAGCGTGAGATCGTTCGCGTCGGCGGTCACCAGGCGATCCCCGTCGACACGCGTGTGATCTCCGCGACCCATCAGCCTCTGGAGCAGCTGGTGGCCGAAGGCCGTTTCCGGGAGGATCTCTACTACCGTCTGAAGGGGATCAGCGTCGAGTTGCCTCCGCTGCGCGAGCGTCGCCGGGACATTCCGCACCTCGTGCGGTACTTCGCGGAGCGGTTCTGCGACCGGGAAGCGGTGGAGTTGCCGCAATTCGACCGTGGAGCCCTGAACCTGCTTCTGGCCCATGACTATCCGGGCAACGTCCGGGAGCTCCAGAACATCGTCGAGGGCGCCGCCTCGCTGGCCGACGGCGCCGTCGACGGGTCGCTGATCCAGTCGCTGATCGGAGGCGCTGCGGCAGGATCGCAGGGTCCCGAACCGCTTGACCTGGACACCGTCAAGCGCCGCCATGTTCGGAGGGTCATCGGGCTGACCGGAGGCAACAAGAGCGCCGCAGCCAAACTGCTCGGCGTGCACCGCCGGACGCTTTCTCGCGGTCGCTACTGATCCGCCTCGGGCCGGATCCCGACTCGAACGCGGCGGCCTCGCGCGTTGCGCGCGCCGGGTTGGTGTGGACCCGCGGTCCGTGCATCGGTTATGGGGCAATATGGCCCTGTCCGGGGCGAAATGTCCCATGCCGTTGTATGGGGTGACCTGGTGGCCGATGCCGGTTGAGTTCGGGGCCCGACAGGTAACCCCTGCGAGACATTTTGCCGCGCGCGGCTCAAGGGGCGATGGGTTGGCCCCAGCCTCCGAAACGACCGTCAGGCCTGCGATTCCGGCCCTCTGACCGGGTTCGGCCGCCGCTGGCAGCGTACTTGCTCCAGAGGAGAGGCACCGAAGGGAGGTCGGCATGATGGTAGGGTCGCCGTTCAGTTTTTTGGACCGTGGGGGTACGGCTGCCTCCGGGTCGATGGCTCCGGCAGGCATTCTGTACTGGGTCTTCCGTTCGATTCCGGCAGGTGTGTTCTGGTCTTCCACGGTCGTTGCGAGTTTCGTGTGGTTCCTGCTGAACGATCAGCTCCATCCCGTCGTGATCTACTGTCTGAAGCTGTTTCTGACCGCCTAGGGTGGTTGCTTCGGCGCTCGTTGCTTCTTGCTCCATGTCTGAGTTCGGGGTACTCGAAGAGACCCATGTGACGTTCAGGCTCGCGCCTGAAATGGAGCTCGAGGCGCGTGCCAGGGCCTGCGCGGTGGCGAAGTCCATACGGATGAGCACCGACAAGGTCGAGGAAGTGGGCATGGCGGTCGTCGAAGCGTGCATCAACGCGATCGAACACAGCGGCGCCGCCGACGGTCGGTTGCATCTCGAACTGGCGGTCCTGGGGCCGGCAGAGGCCGAGGATCCGCGGGTGCTCCGGATCACCATCCAGGACCAGGGGGTTGGATTCGATCCCTCCAAGGTGGTACAACCGAGAATCGAAGACAACCTGAGATCGATCCGGAAGCGCGGATGGGGCTTGAAGATCATCGAGGGCTTGATGGACGAGGTGAACGTGCTCTCGGGTGAGGGCGGGACGTCCGTCGTCATGTCCAAGGCGCGCTGACGCATGCGCGAGGGAGTTGGGTTGGGTCCATGACCGAGGGTCTGAAGTTGGACGTGGAACGCCGCGAGGGTCTCGCGGTGATCTACACCGACGGTTACATCAACAACCAGGGGGGCGAGGAGATCGCCGAGGCGGCCTATGCCCTGCTGGACGATGGGTACCGGACGTTGCTGCTCAACCTCCGGGGCACGAAGATCGTCAACTCGATCGGGATTTCGATCCTGATCGAGATCATCGAGAAGATGCTCGAGGTGAAGGGGCGCCTGGCCTTCTGCAATCTCACGCCGACAATCGAGAAGACGTTCCACATCATGGGCCTTGCCCAGTACTCGACGATCTGTCCGGACGAGCAGGCGGCGGTCACAGAACTTCAGTCGGGTACGTGCTGACCGGGCGGGCTGCCGAGCAACCCGCGGCGAGGCCGGCAGCGAGTCGCTCCGGAGGCGCCGGCGACCTGTGGCGGCTGGCGGCCGCTGCGGACGAATCGGACTGGGAAATCGGCACGGTCCAGACGCGGTTGGTGAAGCACTGGTGCCGGACGCTCGGACTGGAGGGCGCGCAGTTCTACCGTCGCGACGGTGGGCCGGTCGCGGCCTGGGGCGTGCTGGGCAGACAGGAGACGCGGCTCGAGCACGACCTGGTGCTCTGCTACGCCGGGAGCGACGAGGCGACCGGCGATCCGGACGGCGCCGCCGCCCGGGGCGGCGCGCCGCCCGGGGCGCGTGAACTCGCCGGGATCCTGGCGGTCGGTCTGCGGCTGCGCGAGTTGGCGGACGAGCTCAAGGACCGCAAGTTTCACGACAACTACAACGTGGTCACCCTGCAGGCGGTGTACGACGTGGGGTTGGCGATCGCCTCGACCCTGAACCTGGAGGAACTGACCGAGGAGATTCTGCTTCGCGCCGTGTCCCTGCTGGACGCCAGGCGCGGCGCCTTCTACCTGCGTGACGCGCAGGACCGGCTGGCCCTGGCCGGCACGATCGGCGGTGGCGCCCGGGAGGTCCTCGATGCGCCTCCGGCGCCGGGTGCGAACGGCGCCGCGCTCGAGGCAGCGGCGGCCGGCGTGATTCCGGACGCGGAGCATTCCCTGGCTGTGGCGATCGAGGGCGACGGGGGCCGCGGCAGCGTCGGTCTGCTGGTGGTTGCCGACAAGGAGAGCAGGACGGGAATCGGACCGTTCGCGGCCTCCGACCACCGCGCGCTGTCCCTGTTCGCCAACCAGGCCGGCATCGCGTTGACGAACGCGAATCTCCATCGGCAGGCGCTCGAGAAGGAGCGGCTGGAGCGGGAGGTGGAACTCGCGGCCGAGATTCAGCGCAACATCCTGCCGTCCGACATGCCGAGCGTCGGCCGGTTCGAGACGGTGGGCTGGAGCCGGCCCTCCCGCCAGGTTGGGGGCGACTACTACGGTTCGCTGCAGCTCAAGGGGCTGCGGCGGGGCGTCGTGGTCGCCGACGTGACCGGCAAGGGAATGCCGGCCGCTCTCCTGGTTTCCACCCTGGATTCCGCGTTGCGTCTGCTGGTCGACGACTCCCGCTTCGGAGGAGAAAGCGTCGGAGTGGAGACTTCGGCCGAACTCTTCGAACGCCTGAACAAGCACATCGTCGAGTCGAGCGCAATGAACCGCTTCATCACGCTGATCCTGGTGGAGATCGATCCGCGGAACCGCTCCGTGCGCTACGTCAACGCCGGACACAACCCGGGGCTGCTCGTGCGCCGGAGCGGCGAAGTCACGCCGCTTCCCGCCAGCGGGTTGCCCCTGGGTCTCCTGCCGAGCGCGACGTACCGGGTCGACGAGGTGAGGATGGAAGCCGGCGACGTGATCTGCCTCTACAGCGACGGCATCACGGAGTGCGAGTCGGCGGCTGACGAGGAGTACGGACAGGAGCGGCTGGAGTCGTTCCTGCGCGAGAGGCGTGACCGGCCGCTTCCCGAGATCGTTCAGGCGATCGACGACGAGGTCGGCCGCTTCGGGGCCGGCCTGCCGCAGGGCGACGATCAGACCGTCGTGCTGATCCGCTGCCGGGCAACCTGAAGGCGCCTGGACCGGCAGGGCGGCCCTGTCGTCGGTGCGGTGGGCCGTGCTGATCCGCTGCCGGGCAACCTGAACGGGGCCGGCTCTCCAGCCACACGACCTCAGGTGTCATCGGACGAGGCCGCTTGATGGGCCGCTTGACGGCTGTGGCGATGTCGTGTTTCTGCCCGGCGTCGACTGTCCCCCGCGACCGGCCTCGATCAGACCCCCGGCGTCGGTCCTCTTCCCGGGCACGTTCAGGCGAACGTCCGCGAGGCCCCGGTCTCGTTGGGACTGCTACGACGCCGCCCCTGCGCGACTCGTGCGAGGGCCGCGTCCGGCGATCCGTGTCAGCGATCGAACGATCCGGCACGGGATTTGCGTATCATGAGAATTGTCGTGTATTCCCTGAGCAGCCCGACGCGTGCAGGGCGGACGCCCGGTTCGCGCCGGAGCGGACGGCGTGCCGTTGCCGCCGCTGTCTGCTTGTGCGCGCCCCTCGCGGCCGTGGCGCAGCCGAACGTCGAGGCCGACCACTTCGTCTCGCAACGCAGGGTGATGGTCGACGAGCAGATCCGCAGCCGCGGTATCGCGGAGCCGCGGTTGCTGAACGCACTGGAGACGGTGCCCCGCCACGAGTTCGTGCCCGAGGCGTTGCGCGAGGAGGCGTACCGCGATGAACCACTGCAGATCGGCTCAGGCCAGACCGTGTCCCAGCCCTACCTGGTGGCGCTGATGGCCGATCTGCTGGAACTCGACGGCGACGAGAAGCTGCTGGAGATCGGTACCGGTTCGGGCTATACGACCGCGGTTCTGGCGCTTCTCGCAGGGCGGGTCTACTCGATCGAGATCATCGACGAGCTGGCGGACAGGGCGAGAACGGTGCTCGACGATCTGGGCTACGGCAACGTCGAGGTGCGGGTGGGCGACGGCTACCGGGGGTGGCCGGAGGAAGCGCCGTTCGACTGCATCCTGATTTCCGCGGCGCCGTCCGAGGTGCCTCCCCCCCTGATCGAGCAGCTCAAGGAGAACGGCGTTCTGGTGGCGCCGGTCGGTCGGACCCTGCAGGACCTGGTCGTGATCCGGAAGACCACGGACGGCCTGGTGCGCCGCCAGGTCGATGTCGTGCGGTTCGTTCCCATGGCCGGGCGCGCGCAGGAAGATCCGGCGGCAGAGCACCCGAACTTCTAGGAGGGTTCGCGGCGTTGTCGCTGCCAGGGGCTGCGAGGAGCCTGCGCCGTTTGCCGGGCGGGACGGATGGTGGAGCAGAAGGGACTTGAACCCTCGACCCCCACGTTGCGAACGTGGTGCTCTCCCAGCTGAGCTACTGCCCCACGGAGTCCCCGGTCCCGGCGCGGGCGCGGAGTGTAGCAGCCGCAGCGAGGCTCTTTGAAGACGTGCAGCGCGACGGTTGGCGTGGCGGCGCCGCGGCGGACTGCCGACGGCGCGGGGTGTATAGTCGATCTGCTACATCGGGAATGGTGGAAGGCAGTTGAACCAGGACTCGGGAAGAAATCGACATGAGCAACGTCAGAAAAGACGAGAGCGATGCCGACAGCAGCAACGTGACTTCGATGGATGTCGCCCGCGAGGCGGTCGCGGAAGGCGTGGAAAAGGCCCGCTCGGCGGTTGGTCACGGCGTCGATGTGGCGCGCGAGCGAATGCGCGACTCGAAGCTCTCGGAACGGGTCAAGAAGGCCTCGAGTCGGGCCGGCGAGGCGGCTCGTGAAGGGTACGGCGTCGCCAGGGAGAAGCTCGGCAGCGGCTACGAGAGAGCTCGCAAGGACATGGATCAACTGGTCGGCGACGTGAACGTGTACGTCCGCGACAACCCTGGTCGGGCGGTGTTGATCGCTGCCAGCGTGGGCTTCGTCCTGGGATTCCTCCTGCGCCGTGACCGCCGCGCCTGAGCAGCCCGCGGTAGAGGATCGGATCGTCGGTAGCCTGACGCCCGGCCTTGACTGGGTGTCCCTGGTCCGGACCTGGCCCCTGGCGTCGGTTGCGGTCGCGGCGTCGATCGGGTTTCTCATCGGGCGCGCCCGCGGCCGGGAGATCATGGGTCTCCTCGGTGACCTTGCCGGCGAGCGGGTCGACGAAAGCGTGCGCAGCTTCCTGGTCCGGTAGACGCGGTGAAGACTGTCGCTGACTCCATGTCCGGCCCCTGCCGCCACCCTGCCCCGACCTCGCGCCGAAGAACCTGCTGCACGGCGTTCAGCGGCGAACCCTTCTAGCAGCCCGACTGGCGGATGGCGGTCGACGCCGGGAACACTGCCGTGCGCCACCTGCTTCATCTCTCCGATATCCACTTCGGGCCTCCCCACTACGAGCCGGCGGCGGCCGGCGTGGAGGAGCTGGTCGCGGAACGCCGGCCCGACCTGGTCGTCGTTTCGGGCGACCTGACCCAACGCGCCAGGGCGGGGCAGTTCCGCCAGGCAGGCCGGTTTCTCGAAGGCCTGGGGCTTCCCTTTCTGGCCGTGCCCGGCAATCACGACGTGCCCATGTACCGGTTCTGGGAGCGGCTCTTCGATCGCTACGGCGCCTACCGCCGGCATTTCAGCACCGATCTGGAGCCTGTCTTCGTGGACGATGAGATGGAGGTCGTCGGTTTCAATACGGCGTTCAACCTGACGATCGACAACGGCCGTTTCACCGGCAGACAGCTGGCGCGCGTAGGCGAACGGTTCGGCTCGGGCCGGTCGGGGGCCGTGCAGCCGGCGCCCGGGGAGCCGGCGCACCCGGCCTCCGCAGCTCCGGTTCGGATCGCGGTAGCTCACCATCCGCTGGCGGCGCTTCCGGAACTCATGGGCTGGCGCACGGCGCGCCGCAGCGACGAGGCGCTGTCCGCGTTTGCCGAGGCCGGTGTCGACCTGGTCCTGTCGGGCCACGTCCACGTTGCCGCCGTGGGCAGGGCGCCGGACTGCCCGCGACGCCTGTGGCTGGTCCACAGCGGGACGTCGACTTCCAGGCGCGGCCGGGGAGCGGAGCAGGGCAGGAACAGTTGCAACTGGATCACTCTGGAGGCCGGGCCGGACGGCCGCAGGGCCCGGGTCGAGCAGCTGGCCTGGTCGGAGGATCGTGGCCGCTTCGAAGTCGAAACGGTCCACGACTGCGAACTGTCGATCCAGCGCACCTCATGATCGATCTGCGGGTGTTCGATCGGGTGACCGCCGAGGCGCAGACCCTGGACAACGGCCTGTCCGTCGTTCTGCTGCCCCAGGCGGGCGCCGAATCGATCGTCACGGTCCTCTGCTATCGCGCCGGCAGTCGGGACGAGGCGGCGAACGAAGCCGGTGTTGCCCACTTCCTGGAGCACATGATGTTCAAGGGGTCGGCGCTCTACCCCCCGGGAGCGATCGACAGCGTGACCCAGAGGCTCGGCGGCACGAACAACGCCTTCACGTCGCACGACGTCAGTGCGTATCACTTCCAGTTCGAGCGTGGCTCCTGGGACGAGGCGCTTCTGATCGAGGCCGACCGGATGCGGGGCCTGAGCCTGCTGGCGGAGGAAGTCGAGAGCGAGCGCGAGGTCATCCTCGAGGAGATCCGGATGGTCGAGGACGATCCCTGGGACGCCCTGGAGCAGGCGGTCGCGCGACGCCTCTTCGGCGGCCATCCCTACGGCCGGCCGGTGCTCGGTACCAGGGCGAGCCTTCGCGGCCTGGACGCCTCCTCCCTCGGTTCGTTCCACCGCCGTCACTACCGGCCCGAAAGAGCCGTGCTGGTCGCGGCCGGGGCATTGCCGCGGGACGCGATGGAGCGGATCGAGGCCGCTCTGGGAGCGGGGGCCTCCGGGAACGGCGGTGCGGCAGACGCTGGCGTCGCGCTGCCGTCCGCGGACGGGGGGCAGGTCGAACCTCCGGACTTCGATGCCGCGCCCGGCCGCCGGGTCGAGCAGCGCCGCGGCGAAATGGCGCGTCTCCTGGTTGCGCATCCGGCGCCGGCGGCCGACGATCCGGCCTCCGTTCACGTTCGTCTCGCCCTGTGTGTCCTCGCCAGTGGACGGGCGAGTCGCATTCAGCGAGACCTGGTCGAACAGGACCCGTTGGCGCTCTGGGCCGCTTGCGGGTCGAGCGGTCATCGGCTCGGAGGCATGTCGACTCTGGCCGCGGAGGGCGCGGCGGGAGTCGACCCCGCCCGCCTCGAGGCGGAAGTGTGCGCGCGGGTCGACGGTCTGGCCGCGAGCCCGCCGCCCGTGGAGGAACTCGAGAGGGCGAAGCGCGTCCTGTTCGCCGACTGGGTGTTCATCCACGAACGGATCGCCGAGCGGGCGGTTTCGGCCGCCGTCGAGCACGCCCTCTTCTTTCCTGGCTTCAGCCGGGATTCGTTCGAGGCGCTGGCTCGCGCCACCGCCGCCGAGGTCTCGGATGCCTGCGCGGCCTGGCTGTCCCCGGCGACGCGGATCGTCGGCTGGTCGCTGCCGAACGGCGCGTCGTGAGCACCGGCCGGTTGGCGCCGCTCCCGCCGGTGGAGCGCGAGCCCTCGCGGCTCGACCTCTGGTCCGGCCGGCTCCGCCTTGCCGCGTTGCGGGCGCCGGGCGCCGGCGTCGTCGCGGCGCGGGCCTGGCTGCGCGGCGGCGCTCGTCTCGAGTCGCAGCCCGGCCTGTCGCTCTTGTGCGGCCGCATGCTGGTCGAAGGCAGTGCCCGCCGGACGTGGCGGGAGATCGCCGAACAGGCGGAGGCACGCGGCGTGTCGCTTAGCGGCCTGGCGACCGCCGAGGTTCTTGGCGTTGCGGTCGAGGCACTGGCTGACGACGCCGGGCTGGCGCTTGCGTGGCTGGCCGAACTGGTGCTTGAACCCGGCTTCGATCGGGCACGGTTCGAACTGCTGCGGGCACAGACCCTGGGTGAACTCAGGAGCCTGGCGGATCGGCCTGAAGTGGTCACTGGCTGGGCCTTCCGCGATCAGCTCTACCACCCGCATCCGCTGGCGGCGCCGAGCCAGGGCACGCCGGAATCGCTTGCAGGTCTGTCGCCGGAAGACTGCCGGCGCTTCCACGAGGAGTCCCTGGCGCGGGGCGGCGTGATCGCCGTGGCCGGCGACATCGACGAGGAGGCGGTGCTGGCGGACGTGGAGCGACTGTTCGAGGGCTTTCGTGGCGGCAGTTCGCCAGGCTCACCGGGTGCGCCGGCCTGTCATCCGTGCGCCCGACGGACGGGCGCACGGACTGATTCGCGTGTGGCGCGTACCGCGCCACCCGGGTCCTGGCCGGCATCCGCCGAAGGCGGAATCCGCGCCGCCGAACGGCCGGCGCCGCCCGGTCGTCCCGAGCGCCGCATCGAAGTTCCCACCGGTTCGCGGGAGCAGGCGCATGTGTACGCCGGTCACTTCACCGTCGCTCGCCGGCATCCCGATCTGCCGGAGCTGCGCGCTCTCGGCATCCTGCTCGGTTCGGACGGCCTGGCCGGCCTGATCCCCAACCGCATTCGGGAACAGGAGGGCCTGGCCTACGCCACTCACGTCGATCTGCTGGCTGGCGCCGGCGCCGATCCGGGCGCGCTTTCGGTCTACCTTGGCACTCACCCGGATCATGTCGAACGCGGGCTTGAGCTGGTGCGCGATTCGCTCGCGCAAGTGCTGGAGGAACCGCCCGATGCGGCCGCTCTCGAAGCATGCAAGACGGGCATGTTAGGCCGCGAGCCGTTCCTGAGAGAGACGGCCGGCCAGTGGGCCGTACAGCTCGTCGACGCGCTGCTCTTCGACCTGCCGAGCTACGAGCGTCGATGGCGGCTCGAACGGATCGAGCGGCTCAGTCCGGACGGCGTCTTCCAGGCCGCGCGGCGGCACCTGGAGCCGGAACGGATGCTCGTGACGGTGGGCCTTCCGGGGGAAGCTCCGGTGGAATGATGATCCGCGACGCCCGCGGCCGCCCGGTGCCCGGCGGGATCCGGTCGTCTACCCGGAGCCTCCGTTGTCGGCGGCCGGCTTCGGCGCCTCCCTTGTCCGGCGTCCCTCAGGCACGACCACTCGGCCGAAGTCTCCCCAGCCCTTCCAGGTCGAATCTCCAAGCCGGAAGTGGACGAGTTGGCTGGCCTCCGGGAACACCACCCGGTAGATGATCTGGCACGAGTCCTTGGTGAAGTGATCCGGCTGTGTCGCCCGGCGCTTGCCCGGGCGGACTTCGGACGTCTTTCCGAGAAGGCGGGCCGGCGCCGGCACGGTGCGGGTCCGGCCGCCGGCGCAGACGTAAGTCCGGGTTCCCACGGTGACATCGTGGAGAGTCTGCGAGGTGCGATTCGTGATCCGCCACTGCGCCCGGACGTTCTCTTCCCAGTTGTTGTGAAGGCTCGCTCGCCACTCAAGACCGACCGACTCGCGGTTGTCGAGTTCAAGAGTGGCGAGCGTGTGCCATGCGGTCCAGGCTCGATTGGCGTGGGCCCCGCCAGCGAAGAGGAGGGCGACCGCGGTCGCGACCAACGCTCTCTTCACGTCGAGCACGGTCGTTACTGCAACGGTACCTGGCTGTCGTCGGCCTGATGATCGATTTCGTCGCGAGCGTCCCACAACCGGCGACGAAAATCGAGCAACGTTTTCGGAACGGAACTCCGCTTGGAGAGCGGTGTCACCTCCGAGCTCCCGACCTCGTCTGGTTCTCCTACGAGGAAGATCTCGATCGGGTCAACGATCGGCATGACCAAGCCCTCCGCGTCCCACGGTCCGGTAACCGGCATGGCGATCAGGCGGTCGCCAACCGCTGGAAGCCAGCCCCCCATTCCGGCCATGCTGCAGTACACGGCACCATCATGAGCGTAGCCACTGGTCGCAACCACGATGTAGGGGTGGAAGGAGTACTCGGACACGAACAGCGTCTCCTCAACGTCCAGCTCCAGAAGCAAAGCCGGCAACAGCGCTGTAAACCCGTGCTCGATATGCAACACGCGCCCAAGAACAGCTCCGCGCGCTTGCCTGGCGTGGCGACCGAAACGGCTCGGCGGCCTATCAAGAAGAGCGTCATCAGATAAGTCAAAGTCCGCAGCGTTGCAAATCTCTGCGAACTTTTCGGTCGGTATTCGCTCACCGTTCCGCAAGCCGTGTTCTTTCGCAGCGCCCGCCTGAATCACGGCAGCCAGCGACGATCCATCTCCTTCAAGTCCAAACTCTCGGAACATCTCCAGGGCGGCCAACGTGTTGTCCATCTTGTGTTCCAAGCCGCGCCGCCACTCCGCGCGTTCCCGGGCAAGTTGTGCCACACTCAGCCACACATAGTGGGCGTCGTCGTACAACCCGGATTGACGACCTTCGGCTTCTAGTCTGTCGACCAGCACGAGCCTAGGGAGTTCGTCGTTTCCGGCGAGCAGAGAGCTAGTCAGGAATACTGCGGCAACTTGCAGGCAGAATTGGCGAATCATCGTCCTACAGTCCTAGTTCGTTGCAGATTATGATCACGGTATTGGAGATCCCCTTGCCGGACGACATGCCCAACAGTCTGTTGATCCAGTCCTTTGCCCCATCGCTCAGTTGGAGATCGTCCGAGGCCAGAACCTGATTGGCGGCGTCTCTAGCCGTCGAAGGGTCCGTTGCTGCGTCGTGACAACTCGAGAACCCCTTTTCTTCAAGCCAATCCTGCAAGAGGTTGATTGCCTGCCTTTGCTGTTCGCCGGTCAGACTATTCCAGATCTTCTTCACGAGCTTCTTCTTCGCCCACACAAATGCGCCCTTCGGAGACTCCTGCGGAACGTTTGGCGCCGGCGACCCGCCAAGGTCGCCGCCAAGCGGATTTTGAGTTGCATCGTTGCCGCTTGAACTGTTCTTGTCGTCCTCGTCGGAATCCCCGTTGTTCGTGGCGTCAGCCTCCTCATTGAAGCAACAGTACTGCGCTTCCGCCGGCGCAACCGCGAGCAGCACCAGCCCAGCAAGAACTAGGACGCTCAGCAGCGCACCACGGACCCAACTGTCTTTCCTCATGGAGGACCTCCTGTTGTGGAGGACCTCCTGTTGTGTGGTCGGTAACGATAGCACGGCTGTCAAGCTCGTCAACCCCCAAGAGCTGTCCAGCGAGAGGTGAGCATCCGTGTTGTCAAGAGGGCTGTCAGGCGGTGCATTCCAGCTCTTCCGCGGCCTTCGGCGCCGGGGGCGGTTGGGGCAACCAGAGGCGATCTTGCTGCAAGAGGACGTTGGCGAGAATGACGAGCTTTCTCATGACCGCGACGAGGGCGACGTTGTGGTCCTTGCCGGCTTCGCGGAGTCCGCGGTAGAAGTCGCGCTGAGGGGGATTGAAGCGGATCGCCGCCAGCGCGGCCATGTACATGGCTCGTCTGGGCGCAGCGCGGCCGCCTCGTACATGGCGACGGCCCTGGTGCTTGCCGCTGTCGTTGGCCCAGGGCGCCGTTGCCAGCAGGGCGGCTGCCGCGCGCCGGTCAAGACTCCCGAGTTCCGGCATGTTGGCGATCAGGCTGGCGACGGTGGCGGGGCCGACTCCGGGGATCGATCGCAGTATCTCGGCTCGGCGGGCAAGCCCTTCATCGGCTTCGATCGCGGCGAGAATCTCCCGGTCAAGCGCCGCAACGCGGGTAGGGAGACAGCGCAGTTGCAGCCGCACCTGCCGCAGGCCGGCCCTGGATTCGAGTTCCGAGGCCAACTTCCCCAGGTCGGCGCGTTCGTCGACGAATCGCCTGCGGATCAGCACGAGGTCCTTGAGTTGCCGAAGGCTCTCCGCCGTTGGCGATGTCGCCTCCATGCCATCCAGACGCCCCAGCCGGGCCAACATCGCCGCATCGACGCGATCCGTCTTGGCGAGCTTCCCGAACGCCTGAGCGAAACGACGAGCACGGGCCGGTTGCACCAGAACGGTCTCGCAGCCGCCCGCGGCAAGGCACTGGTGCAGCCGGCGGTGGTAACGGCCGGTCGGTTCAAAGACCGCGCGGCGCACCCCGAGCCCGTGCAACCACTTGCACAGGGCGCGGCGGCCGAGCTGCGTGTTCTCGAACCGGCGCGCCCGGTCAAGCGGGTCGATGTGGACGTCGAGCCATTGCTTGCCGACATCGATGCCGGCAACGGCCTGTAGGCTCCGGTCGGTCATGTCCTGCGTCTCCTTTGCTTGTTGGTTGTTCGGGCCTTGATGCCCATGCATCCGTTCAGGACGCGCAGGATGGGGTGCGACGGGCCGACCAAGCTCACTTCCGGGGCTCAACCCAGCGTGAAGTAACGGTCCGACCCGCCGCGGCCAATCCCCCGCGAGAGGCGGGGAAGTCTGAACTCGTTGCGACGGCTGCCGCAACCTCGCTTCGGCGCCGCAACGCGAAATCCGCGAAACACCGCGTCTTCTACAGACCCGGCGGCTCCGGACTGCGGACTGCGGACTGCGTGAGCGTCCTGACATCAACCTCCCTCGGCCTGAAGTGGAACACACAAGCGTGAACGGGGAACTTGAATCCAGCGAGAGGTGGGTGTGAGCCGGGTGGGATCGGGGATCATCGGAGGATGATCTTGACTCTCCAGACCCACGGACATCAGACACTTGAGGAGGTTCGCCGTTTCCTGGCGGGCAACGAGGCGGTGGACTTCGTGCTTTCCGACCGCCTTTCGGCCTACTCGTTCATCGTCGAGACGCTGGTCAAGTTCCGTTACCGCGCGCTGCCGCGGCGCGACAAGGGCTCGATCCGGGCGTATCTGATGAAGATGACCGGGAAGTCGGAGTCGCAGGTGACGCGCCTGATCCGGCAGTACCGGGACACGGGCCGCATCCGGGACCGCCGCGGCGCGGTGGATCACGCCTTCCGTCGGCGGTACACGAAGGCCGACATCGGTCTTCTGGCCTGGGGTCGACGAGGCGCTGGGCCAACTGTGCGGGCACGCCACGCGCGCGGTGATGCGGCGGATGCTCGAGGAGTACGGCGACGAGCGCTTCGCGCGTCTGGCCGGCATCTCGAACGGCCAGTTCTACAACCTGCGCAACTCCACGACCTACCGGCGCCGCCGCACCACGTTCACGAAGACACGGGCCACTGCGGTTTCGATCGGCGAGCGCCGCAAGCCCAGGCCGAAGGGTCGGCCGGGCTTCCTGCGTGTCGACACGGTGCACCAGGGGGACCGCGCCGGCGAAAAGGGCGTGTACCACGTCAACGTGGTCGACGAGGTGACGCAATGGGAGCACGTGGCGACGGTGCGCGCCATCTCGGAGCGCTGCCTTGTGCCCGTGCTCAAGGAGCTCATCGAGGCTTGTCCCTTCAAGGTACGGGGCTTCCACGCCGACAACGGCTCGGAGTACATCAACCACAGGGTGGTCGAGATGCTGAAAGGGCTCCAGGTCCCGGAGTTCACGAAGTCGCGCCCCCGACGCAGCAATGACAACGCGCTGGTCGAGTCCAGGAACGGCAACGTGATCCGCCGGCACTTCGGCTACCGGCACATCCCCCAAGCTCTTTGCCCGCGAGGTCAACGCCTTCACCCGCGACACGCTCTCGCCCTTCCTCAACTTCCACCGCCCGTGCCTGTTTGCCACCGACGTCGTCGACCCGAAGGGGCGCATCCGCAAGCGCTACCCCTACCAGGATGTGATGACGCCGTTCGAGAAGCTCAAGTCCCTGCCGGACGTCGAGAAGCACCTCAGGCCCGGCATCACCATCGCCTCCCTCGAAGAACAGGCCAGGGCAATGAACGACCTCGACGCCGCGGTCGCCCTGAAGCGGGCGCGCGCCAGACTCTTCGAACTCATCGACCGCGAGGCCGACCCGCGGCACCGCCGCAGCGCCTGAACCGACACCACCGCCGATGCCCTCGATCGCCTCAGCCGCCAACACCGCCGCCACGCGCTACGAGCACCCCCGCCCCCGGCACGAGCGCGCTACCCTTAGGGCGGCAGACGGTACAGAACCGTCTGCCGCTTCCAGAAACCAACCCCTGAACCGACCCGGATCGAAGGCTCTCTAGCGCCGGCTCTCCACGCTCATTTCTCTATTGGAAAACGCTCCCCCAACGTTCCATGCCGGCCCTCCGGTGGCGATCCGCCGGCGACTCCGTGAGATGTGGCGTGGCGGCCCTCGGGCGGCCTCTCCGCGAGTGCGGGGCGGCGGCCGGCGTTCGGCGGCAGGTGCAGTCGCGGCGGCCCGTTCGGGTTGTTTCCGGTTAGAGTCAGCCGCCGAAGGTGCGCCAGTCTTCGGGGGCGCGGACTCGGGGCTTGCCGGGCCGCTTCCGACTGGCGCTTGCTGGCGATTGGAACGAAGGTGAAGAGGGTGGAACGGACAGTCCTCTACAGGCGTCACGTCGAGTCGGGAGCCCGGTTCGGGCCCTTCGCCGGCTACGAGATGCCGATTCAGTACGAGGGTGTGCTCGCCGAGCACCGCGCGGTGCGTGAGCGTGTCGGCATGTTCGACGTTTCCCATATGGGAGAGGTTCGGGTTCAGGGTCCGCGCGCCGTGTCCCTGCTGCAGGGTCTGACCCCGAACGATGTCGCCGCGCTCAAGCCCGGCCGCGCCCAGTACAGCGCCTTGCTGACCGAGCGAGGCACCTTCATCGACGATCTGCTGGTCTACTGCCTCGACCCCGAGGACTACCTGCTGGTGGTCAACGCCGCCTCGCGGGCCCGCGACCTGGAGCTTCTGGGGGCTGCGGCAGCGTCGGTTGGGCCAGGTGTCCGGATCGACGACCAGAGCGACGCGACTGCCCTGGTCGCGGTGCAGGGGCCGCGGGCAGTCGAGATCGTGTCGGAGGTCGTGGGGCCGGAAGCGGCGGAACTTCGCTACTACTCCTTCATCCACCAGGATGAGGCCCTTCACCAGGACGGACTTGGGCGGATCGTGTCGCGGACCGGGTACACGGGCGAGGACGGCTTCGAGATCTACACCTCGGTCGAGCGGGCGGACGATCTCTGGATGGAGTTGCTGGAGCAGGGCCGCGACAGCGGTCTGGCGCCGGCCGGTCTGGGCGCCCGCGACACGCTGCGGCTCGAGGCCGGGATGATGCTCTGCGGCCAGGACATCGACGGGGAGACGACTCCGATCGAGGCCGGACTGTCCTGGATGGTCAAGTGGAAGAAGGGCGATTTCGTTGGCCGTGACGCCCTGGCCCGCCAGCGCCGCGACGGTTGCCGCCATCGGCTGCTCGGGTTCGAGGTCCTGGGCCGCGGCATTGCCCGCCACGGGCACCTCCTCGCGGTCAGCGGGCGGCCCGGTTGCGGCGGTCCGGTGACCAGCGGCGCCTTCGCGCCCACCCTGGGACGGGCGATCGGTATCGCCCGGGTCGACTGCGGCGCAGGCGGAGTCCCGGAACCCGGCAGCGCCGCCTCGGTCGAAGTTCGCGGCAGGGAGATACCGTGCCGTATCGTCGAACTGCCGTTCTACCGACGCCCGAAGGTCTAGCGGCTTGTGGCAGGCGTGACGCCGCATGCGGGCGGCCATGCATCCCGTCCAGCGTCTCCGGCCATCCGGGTGCTCGATGACTCGCATATGCTTCGTCCCCGCACTGTCCTGGACGGACGCCTCGCCGGTCCCCGGTGCGACACGGACTCTTCAGCGCCCCGACACCGCTGTGAACCCTCCGATGGAGGACGAATCCTCTGATGATTCCCGATGATCGCCTGTACACGGAGCAGCACGAATGGCTCAGACTGGAGGACGGAGAAGCCGTGCTCGGCATCACCGACTTCGCTCAGCGGGAACTCGGGGATGTCGTCTTCGTCGACATGCCGCCGCCGGGTCAGGCATTCGCGGCCGGCCTCGAGATCGGCGCCATCGAATCGGTCAAGGCGGTCGCTGAGATCTACACGCCGGTAGGGGGTACCGTGGAGGCGACGAACAGCCAACTGGAGGACGCTCCCGAGCTGGTCAACGAGGATCCCTATGGCGAGGGTTGGCTGGTGCGGTTGCGGCTGGAGGGTGAAGCGCCGGGAGACCTGATGACGGCTGCCGAGTACGAGGCTCTGCTGGCCGCGGGCTGATCTGGTCGGGAGGAGGAGGAGAGGCGCTCCGATGCGCGGTCTGGAAACCGTCATCCTGTCGTCCAGTCTTGCGGCGTGGTCGGTCGGTGTCCTGGCCGAAATCGGCGTTCTGCGGTGGAACCAGACCTTTGAACTGGCCCTCTATCCGCTCTACACTCTGGCGGCGTTCACGGGGTGGTTCTTCGGCAACGTGTACGTCCACCGTCTGAAGCGTGAGTGCCGCCCGGAGGGACGCAGATTGGACGAGATCGTGCTCCGGATCGCCCGCTCGCGGCTCCTGTTCGTGCTCTATCTGTTCGGCCCCCCCGGCTGGCTCTACCTGGTGCGATCCATGGCGAGGCGAGAGCAGCTCGAAGCCATGCCCCTCGTGCCGATCCTGACCTTCGGCGTCTACGCCGCTCTGTTCTCGGTGCCCGTCCTGTTGCGGGGCTCCGGCGCTCGGCGGAGGAAGTTCCAACTCGGCGGCGGGGGCGACGACTAGCCATGGAACGCGGGGCGCCGATCGCGGCAGAGGAGGCATCGCCGGGGGCGCTCCCTGGAGCAGAGCCGGGGCGGCAGCAGGGCGGGCGCCGGCTGGAGTCCGGCATCCGGGCGCGGACTCGGGCGCTCGAGCAGGACCTGGCGGACCGGGGCCCGGTGCTGGTCGCGTTCTCGGGCGGCGTCGATTCGGGACTGGTCGCGGCCCTGGCCCACCGGGCTCTGGGCGACCGGTCGGTGGCCGTCACGGCCGCGGCCGAAACGCTCGCCGGCGAGGAACTGGACCACGCGCGGCGACTCGCGGCCGAGATCGGGATTCGCCACGTGGTCACGGTCTACAGCGAACTGGACGACCCGGAGTTCCGCGCCAACCCGCGGCACCGCTGCTACGTGTGTCAGGGGATGAGGATGGACCGCATGCTGGAGCTGGCGCGGGAAGGTGGTTTCGCCAGCGTCTGCGACGGCACGAATGCGTCGGATCCGGGACCCGACCGGCCGGGTCTTCGGGCAGTCGGGGAACGCGGCGTCTACAGCCCGCTGCTGGCGCACGGCGTTGCCAAGGCCGAAGCGCGTTGCCTTGCCCGCGCGCTCGGGCTCACGGTTTGGGACCGGCCCGCCAACGCCTGCCTGTCGTCACGAATACCGCACGGGCAACTGGTTACCCTGCCGAAGCTCCGCCGCGTCGAAGCCGCGGAGGCCGAGCTGCGCAACCGGGGCTTTCGGATGCTCCGGGTTCGCCACGAGCGCTCCGCGGCGCGGGTCGAGGTGGGTACGGCCGAGCTGTCCGAAGCGGAGCGCCAGTGGAACGGGATCGAGGCGCGGCTGCTCGAGCTCGGTTTCGAGGGGGCGGTCCTTGATCCGCGGGGCTACCGAACCGGCGGCGCGGACGCGGCCTGACGCCGTTCGCTGCCGGGAGACGCGATGCAGCGCGAGGAACTTCTCGACCTGTTCCGGGGTGTGGCCTCGGGCCGTGTTTCGCCGGAAGACGCGCATGAGCGGGTGGCCCGGCTGCCGTATCTCGACCTGGGAGTGGCCAAACTCGACCTGTTCCGGGAACTCCGGAGCGGGCTGCCCGAAGTGGTCTTCGGCCAGGGCAAGACCGGGGAGGAGCTGGTCCGGATCGTCGAGTCCATGGTGGCGCATTCCGGTCGGGCGCTGGTCACGCGGGTGGCGGCCCCGGCGGCGGAGCGTTTGAGCGCGGCGGTCGCGGAAGGTTGTTACGAGCCGCGCGCCCGCGTCTGGACGGTGGGCCGGTTCGGGCCGGTGTCGGGTCGCCGGGTCGCGGTCGTCAGCGCGGGAACGTCGGACTTTCCGGTTGCGGAGGAGGCGGCGGTATGCGCCGCCTGGTTGGGGCACGAAGCGGGACGCATCCGGGATGTCGGCGTGGCCGGCCTGCAGCGCCTGCTCGGTGCGCTGGACGAGCTGCGGCGCGCGGACGTGGCCCTGGTCGTGGCTGGCATGGACGGCGCGCTGCCGACCGTGGTTGCGGGCCTGGTGCGCTGCCCGGTGGTCGCGGTGCCGACCAGCGTCGGCTACGGCGCCAGCTTCGAAGGCCTGGCGCCGCTGCTCACCATGCTCACGGCGTGCGCTCCGGGGGTTGCGGTGGTCAACATCGACAATGGGTTCGGCGCGGCGGCCCTGGCTCACCGGATCCTCGGGACGCGGGAAACCAGCATCGCATCGCCGTAGGAGGTGAAGCGGAATCCGCCGGCCATGGCCTGCCGGTAGGCGTCGAGGGTGCGGTTCCGGCCGCCGAACGCGCAGACCAGCATGAGGAGCGTGGAGCGCGGCAGGTGGAAGTTCGTGATCAGGCGATCGGTGACCTGGAATTCGTGGCCGGGCCGGATGAAGAGCTTCGTGCGGCCTGCGCCGGCCGCGATGAGGCCCCCGCCGGCGGCCACGGTCTCCAGGGTGCGGACGACCGTGGTACCGACCGCGACCACGTTGCCGCCGCGGCTGCGCGCCCGGGCTACCGCCTGGGCCGTGTCGGCTGGAACGTCGAACCGCTCGGAATCCATGATGTGGTCTTCCGGGTTTTCCGTCTTCACCGGACGGAAGGTGCCGGGACCCACGTGGAGCGTGATCCTGGCCAGCCTGACTCCGCGCCGGTCCAGCGCCTCGAGAATGGCGGGTGTGAAGTGGAGGCCCGCGGTCGGCGCGGCGACGGCGCCCGGCCTCGTGGCATACACGGTCTGGTAGCGGCCGCGGTCTCGCGGCGACGCCGGTCGATCGATGTAGGGCGGCAGGGGCACATCGCCGATCGCCTCGAGCAGAGGCCGTATCGGTTCGTCGAAGCGGAGCCGGAAGCGGCCGTCGGCGCGTCCCTCGATGCGGGCCGCGGGCCCGCCGTCCACCGAGAGACGGGCGCCCCGGGCCATCCGACGACCGGGACGCAGCAGGCACCACCACTCGGCCTGGGCCGCGCGTTCGACCAGCAGGATCTCGACCCGGCCTCCGGTGGGGCGGCGCGCCCGGAGCCTGGCGGGAATGACCCGGGTGTCGTTGACCACGAGCAGGTCGCCGGGGTCGAGCAGGTCCGGCAGAGCGCCGAAAGGCTGCTCCGCCGTGGTTCGATCCACGACGAGCAGACGGCTCCCGCCGCGTGGCCCGGGGTGCTGGGCGATCGCTTCCGGGGGCAGGTGGTAGTCGAAGTCCGAGGTGCGCAGGACCCCGGTCACGTCTGCCCCAGCCAGGTGCGGATCGCCCAGGGAGAACGGCGAGCTCCGCGGTCCGGGGCGGTTCGGACACCCGCCAGCCGGTCGCTCAACCCATCAGCCAGGAGACTGGAGCCGATCACGGCCGCGGCGACCATCAGGCCGGGGAATGCGGCGATCCACCAGGCCGTCGTCAGGTGGCTCTGTCCGTCGGCGATCATCGATCCCCAACTGGCCTGGGGCGGTTGCACCCCCAATCCCAGGAAGGAGAGCGCCGCCTCGACCAGGATGCTGCCGCCCACCCGCAGGCTGGCGTCGATCAGCAGCGGTGTGCTCGCGTTCGGCAGCAGATGGCGTACCAGGACGCCGGCCGGCGAGCGCCCCGAGACGGCCGCGGCGAGGGCGAAGGGCTCCTGCTTCAACCGCAGGATTTCGGCGCGTACCAGGCGGGCGAGCCCCATCCAGCCGGTGCCGCCGATCAGCACGACCAGGAGCCAGGTGCCGGGCCGATAGAGCGCCGCCAACAGCAGCACCAGGGCCAGGTGGGGGAAGCAGAGGAGTCCGTCCACCGTCCGCATCAGCACCTGGTCGACGAAACGCCCGCAGATCGCGGCCAGGGCGCCGACGGCCGTCCCGGCAGTGAGGGCGAGCGCCGCCGCAAGCAGCCCGATCGTCAGGGAAACCCGTGCACCGTGGAGCAGCCGCGAGAGCAGGTCGCGGCCGAGCGCATCGGTACCCAGCCAGGCCCGCCGCCGCTCGGTGATGCCGCGCTCGCCGAAATTCGTCACCGCGCTGAGCGGAAGGCGTTCCACGCCCGAACGCCGCTCCAGGACGAGGTGGTCGCCGTCGACGCGCACGTTCTCCGCCAGCCGTGAATCGCCGCCGACGGTCCGCACGACGAGCAGCGAGGACAGCGGCGGCCGTCGGCTCGATTCGGCGGCGTCGAGTTGCTGCGCCGGATCGTACGGCGCGAGCACGGGCGCGGCGGCGGCGAACAGGGCCAGGCAGGTGAGAATCCAGGCCCCCGTTCGGGCTGAGCGGGGCAGGGAAGAACGCCTCATTCCACCTTGATCCTCGGGTCCAGGCGCAGCAGGATCAGGTCCGCGGCGAGCGAGGCGACGATGACGAGAACGGCGCCGTAAGCGGTTGCAGCGAGCACCACCGGAACGTCGCGGGCCTGGATGGCCTGGAGCGTGGCCGAACCCAGGCCCGGCCACGTGAACACCGACTCCGCGACGATCGCTCCGGAAAGCAGCAGCGGCGCCGAGACGGCGGCCATCTGCACCAGCCGGGGGCCGGCGTGACCGAGGCCGTGAACGAGCAGGATTCGCGTGTCGGGGAGGCCGCGTGCGCGCGCCGCGCGGCCTGCCCTGGTGGACCGGAACTCGATCAGCGAAGTCCGGGTGTAGCGCGCGATGTCTCCTGCCATGGACAGGCCCAGGACCAGGGCGGGGAGCCACAGGTGGGCCAGCACGTCGAGGACGGTCGCCAGAGGTCCGAGTTCGAACGCGGCAGCGGACGTCATGCCGCCGGTGGGCGCCAACCCCAGGCCGACCCCGAGTACCAGCACCGCCATCAGGCCGACCCAGAAGGTCGGCAGCGCGTAGACGAGCAGGCTTGCCGTCCGGACGCCGAGGTCGAGCCAGGAGTCGGGTCGGCGCGCGGCGAGGAGGCCCAGGCCGATCCCGAGCGCGTACTGCGCGAGCAGCGCGGCGCCGGCGAGCAGCAGGGTGGGCGGGAGCGACTCGAGCAGGAGTTCCGCGACCGGCCGTCCCGTCTGGTACGACTCTCCCCAGTCCCAGGAGCTGACGACAGCACCGAGCCAGCTCAGGTACCGGGACGGCAGGGGCCGGTCGAGTCCATGGAGCGCTCGCAGCCGCTCCGTCTGCTCGGGCGAAATACGTGGGTCGGTGGGCGCCAGCGGATCGCCGGGCGCCAGCGCGACCGCGGCGAAGGTCAGGGTCAGGACGATCAGGAAGAGGACGGCGGCGGCCGCCAGCCGGCGCAACAGGAAGCGGATCACGCTACTCGCGCCAGGCCCATTCCTCGAGGTTGGCGAGTGGACTCAAGGCGTTTGGCGCCACCGACTCGAGTTCCTCGTCGTGCGCGGCCAGACTCATCGACTCCCAGAGGACGAGCAGCGGCTGGTCTTCGTGCAGGATGCGCTGCAGCCGATGGAGATCCTCGCGGCCCTCCAGTGGATCGGGCCGGGAGGAGAACGTGTCGATCAGCCGGTCGACCTCCGGATTCGCGTAGGCGGCGAAGTTGAAGCCGCCTATCTCTTCGCTGTGAAAGAGCGCGCGAAAGTCGAGGTTCGTGTCGATCGCGAAGCCGGACGCGGCGGCGTCGAAGTCCTGTTCATGCAGCTTCGCGTTGAGGGCGCTCGGCTCCACGCGACGCGGCTGGGCGTCGATGCCGACGGCGCGGAGATCCGCCTGAATCATCTGCATGGCGTTCCAGCGCGAAATGGCGCCGGTGTAGGTCGCCAGTTCGAAACGAAACGGCGCGCCGCCTCGATCGAGAATGCCGTCGCCGTCGGCGTCGATCCATCCGGCGTCGGCCAGCGCCGCGCGGGCGGCCGCGGGATCGTGGGGCCATGGTTCCAGGTTCGTGTCGTGAGCCCATGTGGTGGAGATGACAGGACTGGCGCCGACCTTGGCGTGGCCATGCCAGATGGTGTCCACGATCGCCCGGCGGTCGATCGCCAGGGCGAGTGCGCGGCGGGTTGCCGCGTCCTCGAACCACGGTTTGCGGGTGTTCCACACCACGAAGGCGTACTGCCGGTTGTTGTAGGCAATCAGGCGGAGGCCGGGCCGGCCGTCGATGCGGGCCGCGTCCGCGGCCGTGATTCCGGAGGCAACGTCGAGTTCGCCGGCCAGGAGCTGGTTGACGAGCGCCGTGCCGTCGGGCACGGCGCGCAGGATGACGCGCTCCGCCCGTGGCGGACCGGCTTCGAAGTGGCCTTCGTTGCGCCCGAGGACGAGTTCCCGGCCAGGTGTCCGACTCTCGAGCCGGAAGGGGCCGTTGGTGGCCAGGCCTTCGAAGAACCAGCCCGGATCGCTGCGCCATTCGGTGAACGGCCGCGTCTCCCAGGCGTGTCGGGGAAGGATCGTGCCGGTCGACACGTCGGCCAGCGCGGTGGGCAGGTCGGCGTTGAAGTGGAAGCGCACGGTGTGTGGTGCGACCACCTCGACGTTGGTGATCGAGTCCTTGTAGTCGGAGTAGGCCCAGGCCACGTCGGCGTTCACCTGCGCCAGCCAGGTGAAGCGGACATCCTCGGCAGTCACGGGCTGGCCGTCGCTCCATCGCGCGTCCGAGCGAAGTCGGACGGTGAGTTGCAGCCGGTCCCCTGAGAACTCCCAACCTTCCGCCAGACCGGGCGCCCAGACCGGCGGGCCGTCGCGGAGATCGCCCTGCTCCTCCATCAGAGACAGGAACATCTGGTCGTTGATGGCCTGGTAGGCCAGCGTCGGCGGGCCGATCAGTTCGTTCGGCGTCGGGTACTCGAAGCGCAGACCGACCCTGACGCTCGTCGTGTCGCGCGGGGTTCCGGTGCTGCAACCCAGGCCGACCACGGCGGCCAACCCGGCAACAGCGAATCGCCGCAACGGCAGGTACCTGCGCGACCTGATCCGCCGACACCTGGAGTCCGCCGCCCGCGCCGAGCGCCGGCGGAAAGCGCCGTGAGCCCTGCCGACACGCTTCGGACGGCCCGGACGCTGACTGAGGCCGGAGTCCCTGAACGGCCGGCCGCGGCCCATGCCCGCGTGAACAATCACGGAATCATCGTATACCCCGCCCCTCTTGTAGCGTTTGCGGGATGTTGGACTGGCTCGGCAGCGACACCAGGCAACGGCGGCGCCGGATGTGGGCGGCGATCGTCGGCGTCTTCGTGACCGCCGACCTCAGTCTTTTCGGCTGGTTGATTTTCCGATCTCTGTCGCAGCGCGAGGTGAACCGGATCGTGGTGGAGGCGCGCGCCGAAGCCGAGGAACTGGCGGAGGGGATCGCAGGCCGGGTGGAAACCACCGGGCGTGATCTGTACACCGCGATGGCGACCGAGTCCGAGACGCGCAGCTACATCAACAGTGTGCTGGTTCAGCGCGACATCGTGGACACCGTGGAGATCCGCGACACGGATGACCGGCTGGTGTTCCGCAACCGTCGGGAGGAAACGCAGACGGCCGGCGGGGAGCCGCCGAACCTGGAGTCCCCGGATCTCGTCGCGGAGACGTTCACCCGTGAGACGCCCTACGAGGAGGTCCGGGTGCCGGTGGGCGACATCGGTACCTTCGTGATCGGTATCTCGCGTGCCGAACTGCAGCAACGGCTGGCCGTCCTGCGCCGGGAGCTGCTGCGGCAGGCGGCGATCATCGCCGTACTGACGGTGGCTCTGTTCGTTGCCGGCTACGTGATCTACAGCCGGCTCTCACGGCGGGCGGCGTTCGCCGAGCGCCAGGCGCAGGAGGCGGAGCAGATGGCGTACGTCGGCACCCTGGCGTCCGGCCTCGCCCACGAGATCCGCAGTCCCCTGAACTCACTGAATCTCAACATGCAGATGCTCCAGGAGGAGATGGTTGCGGACGAAGACCCGGCCGGTACGCAGTCGTCGCAGCGGCTGGTGGCGATCACGCGTTCCGAGGTCGGCCGCCTGGAGCGTCTGGTTTCCGACTTCCTCAGCTACGCGCGTCCGGCCGATCTGGATCTTCAGAGCACGACCGCGGCCGAGTTGCTGCGTCACTGCGCCGAGGTGGTGGCCGGCAAGTTGCGCTCGGAGCAGGTGGGTTCGGAAATCGACGATCGAACCGGAGGCGCCGTGTTCCAGGTCGACCGCGCGCAGGCGAATCAGCTGCTGCTCAACCTCGTCGACAATGCGGTCGAGGCGATGAACGGCTGCGACCATCCACGTCTTCGGCTGGAGGCCGAGATTCGCGATGGATCGGTCGTGCTGGCGGTGGGTGACAACGGTCCCGGCGTCAACGGGGCGGAACGCGAGCGGGTCTTCGACCTGTTCCATTCCGGACGCCGCGGGGGCACCGGCCTGGGGCTGGCCATCGTACGCCGCATCGCCAACGCGCACGGCGGCGAGGCGCGGGTCCGGGATGACGGCCGTGCCGGCGCCACCTTCGAGGTGGAACTGCCCATGGCGCCTGGCTCGGCCCCGACCGGCGTGACGGAGCCTCGGCGTCGGTGACGGCCGGACCCTCCGCGTCGGCCCGCCGCGTCGTGCCGGCTCCAGGCCGCATCCCGATCACAAGACGTACCCGACACCTGCCTTGGGGGCTTTGACCATCAAGCGACTGACTCCGTTCAACTGGTGAAAGCGAACGTTGCAGGGAAGAGAGGCAAAGAGATGTTCGGGAAGGACCAGAGAAGCGGAGCAAATGCAGGCCTCCTGCCCGCCCGCACTCGGCGTGGATGCACTGGACGTTGGAAAGGTCCTGCCGGACAGTGCGGCCGTCATTGACCCGGCGATCGTGCGGGTGCTATTGTCTGCCGTCGCCTGCCGTTTCGGCGGCGGTTTGGCGCGGCAGCGCCGGGTCGTCCCGCAGGTGGAGCTTCCGCGGAGACAGCAGAGGACGAATGACGTTGGCGGCGCCGCGACACAGGCGTTGCCCCAGAGAGATGACCATGTACGCAGTGATAGAGACCGGCGGCAAGCAGGTCCGGGTCGCAGAGGGCGATGTCGTCGACCTGGAGCGCGTCGCGGGCGCCGAGAACGGTTCGGAGGTGGTCTTCGACCGTGTCCTGATGATTGGCGGCGGTGAGGGCGAAGCCGCGGTGGGCGAGCCTGTCGTCGAGGGCGCGCGGGTGCGGGCGTCCCTCGTGTCCGACCTGCGTGGGCCCAAGATCATCGTCTTCAAGTTCAAGCGCCGCAAGGGCTACCGTCGGCGCAATGGACACCGGCAGGACCTGCAGCGTTTCCGGATCGAGGCAATCGAACGAGCGGCCGGGGCCTGAGGCCCCGCAACGGAGGTTCACGGAGATGGCGCACAAGAAGGGCCAGGGCTCGAGCCGAAACGGCCGCGATTCGAACCCCAAGAATCTGGGTGTGAAGCGCTACGCGGGCGAGAGCGTGACCGGCGGGACGATCATCGTCCGCCAGCGCGGGACCCGCTTCTTTCCCGGAGAGAACGTGGGGCGCGGCAATGACGACACCCTCTACGCCCGGGCGCCCGGCGTGGTCGAGTTCCGCAAGCGCGGCCGGCGCGGCACGCTGGTCAACGTTCATCCGGCCGGCTAGGAGGGTTCGCAGCGTTGTCGCTGCGTTGTCCCGCAGGGGAAGGCGGCGGGCTTCCTGGCGGCGGTTGGTCCATGGGAGTCTGCTGCGCCGCCGACCGGCCGGATGACGACCGGTCATCGCGGCGCCGACTCCGCCGGGATCGGTAGATGCACTTCATCGACGAAGCTGTCATCGATGTCCTCGGGGGCGCCGGCGGCAACGGTTGCATGGCCTTCCGGCGCGAGAAATTCGTTCCGCACGGAGGCCCCTCGGGTGGCGACGGGGGCCATGGCGGCAGTGTCGTCCTGGTGGGCTCTTCGGGTCTCGGCACGTTGTACCGCCTCACATTCCCCGCCAACTACCACGCGGAGCGGGGCCGGCACGGCGAGGGCTCGAACAAGACCGGCAGGAGCGGCGGTGATCTGTTGATTCCCGTGCCGCTCGGTACGGAGGTTCACGACGCGGAGAGCGGTGAGGCTCTGGGGGAGGTTGTGAGGGAGGACGAACGGCTGGTCGTTGCCCGTGGCGGCGGCGGCGGCCGCGGCAACGCCCGTTTCAAGAGCGCGCGGCAGCGGGCGCCGAGGCGTACCGAGCCGGGGAGGCCGGGCGAGCAGAAGCGGCTCCGCCTGGAGTTGAAACTGCTCGCCGATGTCGGGGTCGTCGGCCTGCCGAATGCCGGCAAGTCCACGTTGATCAGCGTTCTGACCGCGGCCAGGCCGAAGATCGCGGACTATCCCTTCACGACCCTGGCGCCTCAGCTCGGCGTGGTGGGGCCGCCGGCGCTGCCGGTGGAAGCGGAGCCCTTCGTGATCGCCGATCTGCCGGGCCTGATAGCGGGCGCCGCCCGGGGCGCCGGACTCGGCACGCGCTTCCTCCGTCACGTCGAGCGGTGCCGTGTGCTGCTTCACCTGGTCGACCTCGGGCCGCATCCGGATGCGGCCGCGAGCAGGGTGGGGGAAGCCGTGGAAACGATCAGCGCCGAACTGGCGGCCTTCGACGAGGATCTCCTGCGGCGGCCCCGGATTCTGTGCGGCTCGAAGCTCGATATCGCCGACGAGGAAAGGCGCCGCGAGCTTCATCAGGTGGCCGCGAACGCGGGACTGGAGGCGCTCGAGATTTCGGCCGTGGCGGGAGCGGGTCTGGCGCCGCTGGTGCGCGAACTGAGGAAACTGCTCGAGGTCGGGGAGGCAGCGGACGACGGGACTTCGGGAGCCCGGCGATGAGCGGCACAGCGGGCCGTGTCGGTCTCTTCGGCGGCAGCTTCGATCCGATCCACAACGGCCACATTCGACCGGTGCTCGCGGCCCGGGAGTCGCTCGGTCTCGATGTCGTCCATTACCTGCCGACGGCCCGCCCGCCGCACAAGCCGCAGGGCGCCGGGGCGCCGGCGCTGCGGCGCAACACGATGGTCGAGTTGGCGCTGATGCCCTTCCCCGAACTCGTGGTGTCGGATGCCGAACTCGACCTGGGGCGATCCGTGTACACGATCGAGACGGTGGAACGCTACGCGGCGGATTTGCCGGATGTCGAACTTCACCTGCTTCTCGGCGTCGACAGCTTCAACGAGCTGCCCGGCTGGCGGCGCTTCGACGATCTGATCGAAGCGGTGAAGCTGGTTGTGCTGGCGCGTCCGGGGGAGCGCGGTCTCGACCGTGAGGTGCGTTCGTTTGTCGAGAAGGCGCGGGGCTACGTTCTCGTCCGGCACCGCTCGGTCGATGTCTCGTCGAGCGACCTTCGCCGCCGGCTCGCTCAGGGTGCGGACGTGAGCGCGGATTTGATGCCGGACGCCGTGCTGCGCTACTGTCGCAAGTACGGGTTGTACCGTTGACGCAAGTGCAGACGCTTCAGGCCCAGGCGGGCGCGACGACTCACGGACCAGAGGGGACCGACCTCTCCGAGGACCGTGTCCGCGCTGCCGCCGCGGCCGCGCTTGATCGCAAGGCGCGCGACCTGCGGGTCCTGGAACTCACCGAGGTCAGCGACTTCACCGACTACTTCGTCATCTGCAACGGCGCCAACGCCCGCCAGGTGAGCAGCATCGCGGAAGCGGTCGAGCGCACACTGCGCGCCAACGGCGTCCGTCCGCTGCACGTCGAGGGCTCGGGCAGGGGCCAGTGGGTGTTGCTCGACTACGGCGACGTGGTCGTCCACGTGTTCGATGCCGAGCGGCGTGAGCTCTATCGGCTGGAACGGCTGTGGTCCGACGCACCGGACCGGACCACGGAACTGGCGCCCGACTGAGGAAGATCTGCGGTGACCGCAGTGCTGAGACTCCGGGTCAACGGCCAGCAGCGGGAGTTGGCTTCGTCGGCGACCGGCGCCACCCTTCTCGACCTGCTCGCGAGCCTCGACCAGCACCCGGGGACGGTGGCGGTCGAGGTGAATCGCGAACTCGTGCCGCGAGCCCGCTTCGGCGAAACGGCTCTCCATGGCGGTGACCGGGTCGAGATCGTGCGCTTCGTTCAGGGTGGTGGGCCTGCGGGGTGATCGGCTATAGTCCCACGCTGCCGCTGGCGCCGGAGGAAACCGGTGGACGCGAAGGTGGCATGAAGAACTGGGCCGCTAGCTCAATTGGCAGAGCAACAGACTCTTAATCTGTGGGTTCTAGGTTCGATTCCTAGGCGGCTCACCACACCCTGCCTTGCCAGCCCGTGGCACGAGGCAGAAGGTCGTGTTGCACCGAGTGCGGTCGGGCGCCCGGCCAGCAGGGCGCGCCGCCGCATGGCGGCCTCGCGGCAGAGCGATTTCTGCCGCGGGCTGCCGGGTGCCGGCTTCCGGAGCGACGGCGCGAAAGTGGCGGAACTGGTAGACGCGCTAGACTTAGGATCTAGTCCCGAGAGGGGTGGGGGTTCGAGTCCCCCCTTTCGCACGATCGACCTTCGCGCGCTGGACCTTCGCGCGACCGACGCGGGTTCCCTCTTCGCACGTCTGGCACGACGCCGTTTCCTCTCAACCGCAGCCTGCTGATTCCGCGTCTCCAATCATGACTGTAGTGGTCTCCACGCGGGAGGTGGGCGTTTGCCGGAGGGAGTTCGACATCGAGGTGCCGGCCGGGGAAGTCGATGCGGAGCACCTGCGGGTGGCCAGGATCTACCGCCGCCGGGCCCGTCTCGACGGCTTTCGCAGGGGCAAGGCCCCGCTTCGCCTGATCCGCCAGTTGTTCGCGGAGGAGATCCGTGAGGATGTGTCGGAGCGGCTGGCGCCGAGATACTGGCAGCTGGCACGCAGGGAGGAAGATGTCCATGCCATGCTGCCGCCCACCGTGGGGCCGGTCGAGGTGGTTGCCGGTCAGCCGCTGCGGTTCACGGTCACGGTGGACGTCGAGCCCGAAGTCGACATCGGCGATGACCGGAGCTTCGAGTTGCCGGAATCCGATACGGCGCCCGCCGAAGCGGAGGTCGACCAGGTTCTGGAGCAGCTTCGTCTCGAGCGTTCGACCTGGGTGCCGGTCGACCGCTCCGCGATGCGCGGCGACCGGGTGCGCGGGAAGATCCATCGCGCCGCCGAGGAGGGGTTTGACGGCCTGCCGGCCGGCGAAGACCACCACGATCACGGCCACGGCGAAGACCACGACCACGACCACGACGATCGCGGTTCGGCGACCCACGACATGGACTTCGAGCTGGGCGACGAGGATGTGTGGCCTGAGCTCACCGACAACCTGACGGGGCTCTCGGCCGGTCGGAAGGCCGCCTTCGAGTCTGTCGAGTCGGAGGACGACATCGAGCGGCGGCGCCGGTACGAAGTCGAACTCGACGAGGTACTCGAGAGGAAGCTGCCCGAGGTCGATGACGCCTGGGCCCGCGGCCTGGCCGAGAGCATCGAGAGCGTGGATGATCTGCGGGAGATTCTCCGCCGGCAGTTGCAGGCAGGGAAGGCCGAGGCTGCCGAACGGCATCGCAAGGAGGCCCTGCTCGAACAGTTGCGCGGACGGTATCCGGTGGACCTGCCGGAGGCGGTGGTGGAACACGAGGCGTTCAAGATGGCGCGGTCCTACCTGAACGCGCGGGCTCGACAGGCTGACCATGCCGAAGAGGACCTGCCCTGGGAGCAGATGATGGAGCGGGTCCGGCCGCACGCGGGAAGGCTGGCGCACGCGCTCTTCCTGCTCGACCGGATCGCCCGGGAAGACGGGATCGAAGCGACCCGGGAGGACCTCGAACGGGCGCTGGAGACCATGGCCCGCAGCCGCGACACGAACCGCGGCAAGCTGCGCCGGGAGTTGGAGCGCAATGGCGGCCTGGAAGCGCTGAAGATCGATCTCAGAAGGGACAGGACATTGCAGGCTCTGCTCGAGGCCAACCCGCCGGCCGATGGATCGGGCGGCGCCGAGGCAGAACCCGTAGCCGAAGGAGAGGATTAGCGATGCTGGTACCGATGGTGGTCGAGCAGACCAACCGGGGAGAACGCGCCTACGACATCTACTCCCGGCTGCTCAAGGACAACATCGTGTTCCTGGGCCGGGCGATCGACGACGACGTGGCGAATCTCGTCATCGCGCAGATGCTGTTTCTCGAGTCCGAGAACCCTGAGAAGGACATCTCGCTCTACATCAACTCGCCGGGCGGCTCGGTGACCGCCGGCTTCGCCATCTACGACACGATGCAGCATGTCAAGCCGGACGTCTCGACCCTCTGCGTCGGCCAGGCGGCGTCTTTCGCGGCGGTGCTTCTGGCGGGCGGCGCCAACGAGAAGCGGCTCGTGCTGCCCAACGCGCGGGTGCTGATTCACCAGCCCTGGGTGCAGGCGCTGGGGGGGCAGCAGACGGACATCGACATTCACGCCCAGGACCTGCTGCGGATGCGTTCCCGGATCGACGAGCTCCTGGCGCTGCACACCGGCAAATCGATCGAGGAAGTCCATGCGGATACGGAGCGGGACAAGATTCTGACCGCCGGGATGGCGGTGGAGTACGGAATCGCCGACCGCGTCGTGGTGCGTCGGGGAGCCTTGTAGCCGGCGCCGAATGCACGGACTGCGGCCCCGAGCCGTGCTACGATCCCCCAATCTCCGCGACCTGTGGTGGTCGTCGGGAAGGCCGGACGAAGAGCACGGAACCAAGTACGAACGAGCCGACGGATGCCCAGGAAGGACAGCGGCGACGACGCCCTCAGGTGCTCGTTCTGCAGCAAGAGCCAGCGCGAGGTCAAGAAGCTCATCGCCGGCCCGACGGTCTTCATCTGCGATGAGTGCGTGGATATCTGCCTCGACATCATCGCGGAGGACCGGATGCTCGAGCAGCGCCGCGAAGCGGCTCTGCCGAAGCCCCAGGAACTGAAGAAGCTCCTCGACGACTACGTGATCGGCCAGGAGCAGGCGAAGAAGAAGCTCGCGGTCGCGGTCTACAACCACTACAAGCGGATCGACTTCGGCGAGCGGTCCAGGACCGACGTGGAACTGCAGAAGTCGAACATCCTCCTGATCGGCCCCACCGGCACGGGCAAGACGCTTCTGGCGCAGACCCTGGCGCGGCTGCTGAGCGTTCCCTTCACGATCGCGGACGCAACCACGCTGACGGAGGCGGGCTACGTCGGCGAGGACGTCGAGAACATCATCCTGAAGCTCTACCAGGCGTCGGGGAGCGACAAGGAGAAGACCCAGCGCGGCATCGTCTACATCGACGAGGTGGACAAGATCTGCCGCAAGGGCGACAACCCCTCGATCACCAGGGACGTTTCGGGCGAGGGCGTACAGCAGGCCCTGCTCAAGATTCTCGAGGGCACGCAGTGCAACGTGCCGCCCCAAGGCGGACGCAAGCACCCGCACCAGGAGTTCCTGCAGATCGACACGACCAACATCCTCTTCATCTGCGGCGGGGCGTTCGTCGGCCTGGAGGAGCGCATCGAGCGGCGGATGAACGAGAAGACGATGGGCTTCGGCGCTGAAATCAGGAACCGCGAGAAGCGCGCGGGCGAGATGCTCCGGCACGTGCTGCCCGAGGACCTGATCAAGTTCGGCCTGATCCCCGAGTTCGTGGGCCGTCTGCCGGTCGTGGCGACCCTGGAACAACTCGACGAGGGCGCCCTCGTCCGGATTCTGACCGAACCCAGAAACTCCCTGGTTCGGCAGTACGAAGCGATGTTCGAGTTCGAGGACGTGAAGCTCACGTTCACCGCGGAGGCGCTGCGGGCGGTGGCCCGGCAGGCGATGAAGCGCAATGTCGGCGCCCGCGGCCTGCGGATCATCCTCGAGGAACTGATGCTGGAATTGATGTACGGCCTGCCGTCGGAAGCCGGCGTCAAGGAGTGCGTGATCAACGAGGATGTGGTGATGAAGGGCATACAACCGTTGACCGTCTACGAGAAGGCGGTCTAGCGATGACTTCCGGATACGTTTCGACTTCGAGCGAGCGGCTGCCGGTGGTGCCGCTGCGGGACATGGTCGTCTTCCCGCAGATGATGGCGCCCTTCATCGTCGGCCGTCGCGGCTCGGTGCTGGCGCTGGAGCAGACCCTCCGCGCGCCAGGCAAGATGATCTTCCTGGTCGCCCAGCGGGATCCCAAGGTGGACGATCCCGGCATCGACGACATCCATCCGATCGGGGTCGTGGCACGGGTGGTTCAGAATGTGAAATTGCCGAACGGCAACGTGAAGGTGATGGTGGAAGGGCTGCGCCGGGCGAAGTTGCGGACCCTGGAGGAAGAGGGCGGCGCCTTCGAGGCCGAGGTCGAGGTCTACGAGATGCACTACCCGGCGGACGACAAGGTGCAGGTGTACATGAGCCGGCTGCTCAACAGCTTCGAGCAGTACGCCAAGATGTCCCACCATCTCGCCTTCGAGAGCCTGATGTCGACGCTGAAGCTCGACGATCCCGATCGTTTCGCCGACGCCCTGGCGGCCAACCTGACGGTCTCCACTTCGGAGAAGCAGATCCTGCTCGAGACCCTGAATCCGTACGAACGCCTGCAGGCGGTTCACGACCTGCTCGATGTCGAGGTCGAGAAGATCAACATCGACAAGCGGATCAACGTGCAGGTCAAGAAGCAGATGGAGAAGGCCCAGAAGGAGTACTACCTCAACGAGAAGATCAAGGCGATCCACCACGAGCTGGGCCGGAAGGACGACCGCGCCGACGAGATCGCCGAGTTGAAGCGGAAGGTCGAGAAGTGCGGCGCCCCGAAGCTGGTGCGCGAGAAGGCCGAGCAGGAACTCCGCCGGCTCGAGGCCATGCCGCCGGTGTCGGCCGAGGCGACCGTGTCGCGCAACTACGTCGACTGGCTCGTCTCGGTGCCCTGGAAGAAGCGGAGCCGCGAACTGAAGGACCTCCAGAAGGCAGCCACGATCCTGGACCGGGGTCACTACGGGCTGAAGAAGGTCAAGGAGCGGGTGCTGGAGTTCCTCGCCGTGCGTCAGTTGACCAGCAAGACGCAGAACTCGATCATCTGCTTCGTCGGACCGCCGGGCGTTGGCAAGTCGTCGTTGGCCAAGTCGATCGCCGGCGCCACCGGCCGCAAGTTCGTTCGCCTCTCCCTCGGCGGGGTGCGCGACGAGGCGGAAGTGCGCGGGCACCGGCGTACGTACATCGGCGCCTTTCCCGGCCAGATCATCCAGATGATGAAGCGGGCGGGGACCGTCAACCCGGTGTTCCTGCTCGACGAAGTGGACAAGATGTCGATGGACTTCCGCGGCGATCCGTCCTCGGCGCTGCTGGAGGTCCTGGACCCCGAGCAGAACGACACCTTCGTCGACCACTACATGGATGTGGAGTACGACCTGTCCAGGGTCATGTTCATCGCCACCGCGAACGTCGAACACCCGATTCCGCCGGCTCTCAAGGACCGGATGGAGGTCATCCAGCTCGCCGGGTACACGCCCAACGAGAAGCTGGAGATCGCGCGCCGGTTCCTGGTGCCCAGGCAGTTGGAGAGCCACGGCCTGACGGACGATGCGATCCGGTTCAGCGACGACAGCCTCGGGCTCCTGATGGACTCCTACACCCGCGAGGCGGGGGTCCGGAGCCTGGAGCGCGAGCTCGCCGCCGTGTGTCGCAAGCTGGCTCGACGGCTGGTCGAAGACGGTCGAGCCGAGAAGGTGAAGGCCGTATCGAAGAGCAGGAAGCGCAAGCCGACGAAGTCCGCCTCGGAGCCGGCGGTCTCGGTCGACCCGGGCCTGGTCGGGGAACTCCTCGGCAAGCCGAAGTACCGGCCGCGCAAGAAGCTCGACGAATCCGAAGTCGGTGTTGCCACGGGCCTGGCGTGGACTCAGGCGGGGGGCGAACTGCTCGAGAGCGAAGTCGGTCTGATGAAGGGCACCGGCAAGCTGATTCTCACCGGCAAGCTCGGCGACGTGATGAAGGAGTCCGCGCGGGCTGCGATGTCCTATCTCCGCAGCCGCTCAGGCGCGTTCGGTCTGGAGCCCGGCTTCCACGCCAACCAGGACCTCCACATCCACGTGCCCGAGGGCGCCATCCCCAAGGATGGTCCCTCCGCCGGCATCACGATGGCCTCGGCGTTGATCTCGGCTCTGCTCGACGTACCGGTACGGGGCGACGTGGCAATGACCGGCGAGATCACCCTGCGTGGCAAGGTGCTGCCGGTGGGCGGCATCAAGGACAAGGTGCTGGCGGCGTACCGTGCCGGGATCTTCGAGATCCTCCTTCCGAAGGAGAACGAGAAGGACCTCGAGGAGGTGCCCGAGGAAGTTCGGGAGGAGATGACGTTTCACCTCGTCGAGTCGATGGACGAGGTGTTGGAGACCGTCTTCGACGGGGTCGTCCGCATGGTGCCGGAGGTGCCGGCCGAGTTCCGGAAGGCGGCGGACGAGGCGCCGCCGGCCAACGTCGCCCACTAGCAGCCCGGAGGAATCCGCGGCTGCGCGTGGACGCCTGGAGCGCGTGGACGCCTGGAGATCGGGAGGAAGGCGGCCGTGAAGGTCCGCAGCGCGCGCTTCGTCATTTCGGCCGTGCGGTCGGCCGATCTGCCCAGGGACGGTCGCCCTCAGATCGTCTTCGCCGGGCGGTCGAACGTTGGCAAGTCGAGCCTGATCAACCGGATGCTCGGGCGCAGGGACCTGGCGCGCACGAGTTCCAGGCCGGGGCGCACCCGGACCGTGAACTTCTTCCTGATCGACGAGTCGTGGTACGTCGTGGACCTGCCCGGCTACGGCTACGCGCGGGTCTCGAAACGGGAACGGGAGGCCTGGGGCCGGAACGTGGACATGTACCTCCGGTCGGCGGCGGGCCTGGCCAGGGTGGTCCTGCTGGTGGATGGTAAGGTCGCCGGTGCACCACTCGACTCCGAAGCGTACGCCTACCTTCGCAGTCTGGAGTTCGATCCCGTGGTTGCGGTCACCAAGATGGACCGCGTCAAGCGCGGGGCTCGAGCCCGAACCCTTGCCGAGGTTGCAGAGCTGTTGGGAATGCCGTCCGTTGCGGCACTGTTTCCCGTGTCGTCTCGAACTGGCGAAGGAGTCGCGCGGCTGCTCGGAATGCTGTTGAACCGGGAGTTCAGCACCGCTGGCGCCCCAATGCCGAGGACCTGAGAAGATGACGACAAACGGAGCCCGGCGAGCGACGGGGAATTCGAATGGCGGCGCGCGGGCGGCTGCCAGCGCCGAGCTGGCTTTCGACCTGAAGGCCCTCAAGAAGTTGAGCAACCGCGACCTCCTCAAGGTGGCGCGGGATCTGGATGTCGTGGGTGCGGCCGGCATGGCCAGGCAGGAGTTGAGCTTCAAGATTCTGGAGGCCCAGACGGAGAAGAGCGGACTGCTCTTCGGAGAGGGCGTGCTCGAGTGCCTGACCGACGGCTACGGGTTCCTGCGGGCCCCGGAATACAGCTACCTCGCGGGCCCGGACGACATCTACGTCTCCCGCAGCCAGATCCGCCGCTTCGACCTGCGCACCGGGGACACGGTTTCCGGACAGGTGCGCCAGCCGATGAACAAGGGCGAGCGCTACCTGGCGCTGATCAAGCTGGAGGCGGTGAACTTCGAGCATCCGGACGTGGTGCGCCAGAAGATCTTCTTCGACAATCTGACTCCGCTGTACCCGGAGGAGCGTCTCCGCCTCGAGGTGCAGGGAGACCTGTCTTCGCGGGTCACGGACCTGGTTACGCCGATGGGCAAGGGCCAGCGCGCCCTGATCGTGGCGCCGCCGCGTACCGGCAAGACGATGCTGTTGCAGTCCCTGGCGCGCTCCGTCGCGACCAACCATCCGGAAGTCGTGCTGGTTGTTCTGCTGATCGACGAGCGCCCCGAGGAAGTGACCGACATGGAGCGTTCGGTCAAGGGCGAGGTCGTCTCTTCGACCTTCGACGAGCCGGCCTCGCGCCACATCCAGGTCGCCGAGATGGTGATCGAGAAGGCCAAGCGGCTGGTCGAGTACGGCAAGGACGTGGTCATCCTGCTCGACTCGATCACCCGGTTGGCCCGTGCCTACAACACGGTGCAGCCGCCGTCGGGGAAGGTGCTCTCGGGCGGCATCGACGCCAACGCGCTGCAGCGTCCGAAGCGCTTCTTCGGCGCCGCCCGGAACATCGAGAGCGGCGGCTCGCTCACCATCGTCGCCACGGCGCTGATCGACACCGGCAGTCGGATGGACGACGTGATCTTCGAGGAGTTCAAGGGCACCGGCAACTCGGAGTTGCATCTCGACCGGAAGCTGGTCGACAAGCGCATTTTCCCGGCCATCGACATCGACAAGTCGGGTACCCGCAAGGAGGAGCTGCTGCTGACGCCGGACGAACTGCAGCGGGTCTGGGTGCTGCGCAAGGTGTTGAATCCGCTGCCGGTGGTCGAGGGCATGGAGGTCCTTCAGGAGAGGCTCAAGAACACGCCGTCGAACGCGGACTTCCTCGCGGCCATGTCCCGAGGCGCGCGGGGAGCGCCGCGCTGAGTTCGTCGCCCGCCGCGCCCCGCGTGGCCGTACTGCCGACAGCGCCGTCCTCGGTGCTGGCCGACTACCACGAGCTGCTGAACCTCGCCGGCTACCGCGAAGTCGTCGATCCCGCCGTCGACACGGCGCTCAAGATCAACATTTCGTGGCACTTCTTCTACCCGGGCAGTTCGACCACACCGTGGCAGCTCGAGGGTGTCGTACGGGCGATGAAGAACGACGGCTACGACCCCGCGCTGATCCACGGCTGCCACAACCGGACCGTGGTCATCGACGCCCGTCTCGGCGAGCGGGAGAACAAGCAGGTCGACGTGGTCCGGGCCCATGGCCTGCGCAACGTCCACCTCTACGAGGAGGGCGAGGAGTGGCTGTCCATTCGCGAAGCCGTGGGCGATCTCACGGAGCGCTTCCTGTGCCTGAACGATGTCTACCCCCGTGGTTTCCACATCCCGGCCCGCTTCGTGGGCGAGAACATCATTCACCTGCCCACGGTCAAGACGCATGTCTTCACCACCACGACCGGGGCGATGAAGAACGCCTTCGGCGGTCTGCTCAACGAGCGGCGGCATTGGACCCATCCGGTGATCCACGAGACCCTGGTCGATCTGCTGATGATCCAGCAGCACATACACCGCGGCGTGTTCGCCGCCATGGACGGGACGTTCGCCGGGGATGGACCGGGTCCGCGCTGCATGATTCCCCGGGTCGGCAACGTGATTCTGGCCAGCGCCGATCAGGTCGCCATCGACGCTGTGGCTGCGAAGCTGATGGGCTTCGATCCGCTCTCGATCCGGTACATCCGGCTGGCCCACGATCTCGGTCTGGGTTGCGGCGACCCGCGGGAGATCGAAATCGTCGGCGATCCCGTGGTCGCCGGCAGGAGTTGGGGCTTCGTGGGGCCGTTCCGGAAGATGACCTTCGCGGCGAGAATGCAGCACAAGATCTACTGGGGACGCCTGCGGCGTCCGGTCGAGTGGTCGCTGCGCACCTTTCTCGCACCCTGGGCCTACCTGGCGAGCGTTCTCTACCACGACTCGTTCTGGTATCCGTACAAGGCGAAACGGCAGATGGCCGAAGTCCTGGCCAGCCCCTGGGGCCGCCTCTTCGCCGGCTGGGAGAAGGCGAAGGCCGATGCACGCGGCTATGCCGCCCCCGACGCTCCGCCTGCGGCTCTGTACCGGACCGGCTGGCGTGCCTTCGTCACCTCGCTCGGCATTCTCGGGACCTGCCTGCGCGAAGCTCCCGAGTTGGCGGTGCGTCTGACCAGGCGCTCGGACTCGGGCGGCGTGCGCGGTTCGGGTTCCTGAACCGACCGGTCCGCAGCCATGGCTGAACGCCCGTGGCGGGACCGCGGCGGGGCGTTGTTCGTCACGCTGGCTCTGGCGGCGATGGTCTTTCACGCGGGGACGTTCCACCGCGGCGCCGCGGCGGCGCCCCAGCTCACGGGAGCGGTGCTGCTGCTGGTGCTGGCATGCCGGGGAACGACGGCGTGGCGTGACCCGCTGGCGCTTGCGACCGAACGCTCGCGCTGGTGGCCGGTCCTGTTGCCGGCGCTCTGGCTGTCGGTCGCAGGGAGCTGGCTTCTGTCTCCGGTCGGGCGCGCCGGGGAGTCGATCGTCGTCTTCCTGCTGCCCGCGGTCTGGGCGGCGGCGGGAGCAGGTCGCCTGCTCGGTCGGCCAGCGGCGCGGCGTTGGGCGCTTGCCGGTTGTGCGGCCGTCGTCGTGGCGGCGTCGATCTGGGCGCTGATCCAGCAGCCGGTTCACGAACAGGGCCGGGCGGCGCTGCCGATCGGCCATCACAACCAGTTGGCGCTGGTACTGGTTGCCCTGTTGCCGCCGGCGGTGCTCGGCGTTTGGCGTCTGCCGGCGCCGGGCGGCCGTCGGGCCCGCCTGGCCGCGACGGCTGTCGTGGGTGCGATCCTGATCTGGACGCTGAGCGCCACGGGTTCCATGTCGGGTCTGCTGGCATTGGCGATCCAGGTTGTGGCGGCGACGGCCTGGACGTCATGGCGGTCCGGTGGTCGGCGGTGGCTCAGCCGGATCGGGGCGAGCATGGCTCTGCTTGCGGCGCTCGCGCTCGCGGCAGCCTGGGCAGGGATGCGGCTGGACGTTCCCGGTCCGGCCGAACGGCTCGGCGCCGTGTTGCGTCTGGAGGACCCGTCGCTTCGTTCGCGTCGGACCTACGCCGAGGCGGCGCTCCGAGGCTTCACTGAACGACCCGTCCTGGGCTGGGGTCCCGGTTCGTCGAGCTGGACCCTGGCCCGCCACTGGCGTCCGGCGCCCGGCGTCCACCCCCCAGGTGAAGTGGTCACGGATGCCCACAGCCTGCCCGCTCAGACGCTGCTTGAAGTGGGCGTGGTCGGTTCCCTGCTGCTGGTTCTGGTGGTCGGCCGCTACGGCCAGCGCCGCCTGGTGGAATGGCTGCGCGCCTCGAAGCGGGTGGGAGATCCGGACGGTCCGGGAACGGCCGTCAACGATTCCGGGGCGGCGGGCCGCCCCGGGGACACGGTCCGGGATCCCGAGCTGCTGGCCGCGGCCTTGTTGGGTCTCCTGGGCGCGGGAACCTGCCTCCTCTTCGGCGTGTTCGCCGCCGTGACGGCGGTGCCGGCGGTGCTGATCATGAACCTGACGCTGGCGGCGGCCGCGCGCGGCGGCGAACCCGTTGCGGCGAGTTGGCCGCCGGGCCGGCCCTGGCTGCGGGCGCCGGTCTTCCTCTTCCTCTGGTTGGCTGCGGCGTTCGCCTGGTCGGTCGAGAGGGCGTGGGCGGCGAGATCGTACGAGCGCGCGATCGAAGCCTCGCTGGAATCTGCCGTGCCGCCGGGTCCGGCGGCCGTGGAAGCTCGGGACGGGCTCCTGCCGGAGGCGGCGGTCCGCCGCCTGCGGGCGGCTGCGGCGGCGGACCCGGCCTTCCCTCTCTACCGAGTCCGGCTCGATTCCTGGGCTGCCGCGGAGGCGGCCGACGGCCTGGCGCCGCTGTGGCTCCTGGCCGGTGTCGACGAACGCGTCGACAGCGCTCGCAGGAGGGAGGCGCTGGAGCGGGCCTGCGACCTGGATCCGCTGTCGGCGCTCGCTCCGTTCGAACTGATGCGCCTTGAGCGCGAGGGAGGCGTTGCGGCGTCGCAGCCGCGGATCTCCGTACGAGCGGCGCGGGCGATCGTCGCCGAGCCGCTGCTCCTGGCTGCCCTCGCCTTCGAGGGCGATCCGGACCTGCGGGCCGAGCTCCATCGGGAGATTCTGGCGTGGCCCGGGTTGCCGCCGGGCTGGCTCGCGGCGTTCGAAGAGTTGTGGTTCGGAATGGACTGGTCGAACGGACAGCAGGGGCCGCCGCGGGATGTGCTTCATGTGGACGCAGACGGTCGGGCGGCGGTCTCGTTCAGCCTGTTCGCCTTCCGTCGGCCGCCCTGGCCATTCTCGATCGGGGCGGTACCGCTGCGCAGCCACCGCCTCGAAGCGATCGCCGCTCACGACCTGCCCGCCGCGACCCGGTTGTCCCAAACGGAGCCGGATCCGTTCTGGCGCCCGCGCTGCGGCCTCGGAGGCGGGCAGGGCTGACCCGGGCCACGGGCTGCACGTCCGACGCTGCCGCTCGCCCAATCCCGGCGCGCCGTGTCGGTCAGGATGCGGTCGCCCCGGCCCGGGTTCGACGCGCTGCGGTCTTTGGAGGCGGGCAGGGCTGACCCGGGGGCGCTCAGGCAGCTCCGGTGGCCGCGGCGCCGGTCGCGACGACACGGTTGCGACCGGCTCTCTTCGCTGCATACATTGCATCGTCGGCCTTGCGGAGCAGCCGGGCGGCGGGGTCGTCTTCGGAATCGACGGCGGGGCAGGCGGCGGGCAGGCGCCGCAGACTGGCGGCGCCGACGGAGCAGGTGAGTCGGACCCCGGTTCGAGACGCGGCGCCGTGACCGCTGGAGAAGAGAGTCGATGCCACATGGGTGCGCAGCCGCTCGGCTCGCGTGAAGGCCTGATCGAGATCCGCGCCGGGCAGAACCAGCACGAACTCATCGCCGCCGTAGCGCGCCGCGAAGCCATCCGCGTCGTCGGCGGCGGTCCGGAGCAGCGTCGCGACCTGACCCAGGATGCGGCTGCCGGCCTGGTGGCCGTGCTGGTCATTGATCCGCTTGAAGTGGTCGAGGTCGAGGAACAACAGGCCCACGTCCTCGCCTCCATGCTCGGCGTGCGTCAGTGCGGCGGCGAGGGCGTCGTAAAGAGCGCGGCCGTCCAACAGACCGGTGAGGCTGTCCCGGAACGTGGCCGACTGTTCGGGCCGACCGGGGACAACACTCCTCAGCGCGGACGCCGCCCGGGTCGCCAGTTCGCGGGTCGAGCCGTTCGGTCCGCGCGTCACTGCGTCACTCGGGCGGCGGCATCGGTCAACCGCTCCAGGCGGGGAGGGACGCGCCTGGGCGGCGGTGTGCCGGCGGCGGGCCGCCGCCTCATGGCCGGCAGGAGGCGGCCCCGGCTGTTCCGGCAGTGGTCCAGCAGCCCGGCCTGCTCGCCGACGCTGCCCCTGGCAGCCCGTGGCAGAAGTCCGTGTCGCACCGAGAGCGGCGAGGCGCGCGTCCAACAAGGCGCGATGAGGGAGCATATCGGTGCATGTTCGACCGAAGAGCCTAGCCCGGGTGGCGCGCTCCGCGCCACCCGCGAACCAGTCCGTGCGCCCGTCATCGGGCGCACGGATGGCACGATGTTGGACGTGATGCATCGCCGCTCGAATGCAGCGCGACTTCTGCCACGGACTGCTGGAGACGGGGTTGGCCCGGTCACCGCGTATGCGGGCGAACTGCCGTCCGCCGTCGCCGCCCGGCTGGCCCTGGATGCCGCACTTGCACCCGCAGAGAATGCACGCGCCCGGCGCCCATGGAGGGGACTCCGACGGCTGATCCTGCAGCTCGGTTGCCGGGCTCATGCGAGGCTCCTGAACAGCCGGGCGGACGCTCGAACGGCGCTCGTGCATGAGTATCGAGCTTATGCCCTTCGAGTTCCCCGGGATCGTCACTGGTACCGTGCGGGCCGGTGAGTCGCGTTCCCCCGCTCCGGAAGTCCCTGGGCCAGCATCATCTTCGGCATCCGGGGTCGGCGATCCCGGCGGTCGACTTTCTGGACGTCGCGGGTCGCAGCGTCGTCGAGATCGGCCCCGGCGGCGGCGTGCTCACCCGCCTGCTCCTGGAACGCGGCGCGAGCCGCGTGATCGCCTGTGAACTCGACCTGCTGTGGGCGATGGAGCTGCGCCGGCGGATCGCGGATCCGCGCCTGGTCCTGGTCACCGGCGACGGTCGTGATCTCCGCTGGGAGACAGCGTCTGCTTCGACCCGGATCGCCGGCAATCTGCCGTACAACGTGGGGACCCGGATCGTTCTTGCCGTCCTCGAGCGGGCGCCGGTTGGAGCTCGGGCGGCGTTTCTGGTGCAGCGGGAGGTCGCGGCCCGGCTGACCGCGGCGCCGGGTGATTCCGACTACGGAGGATTGAGTGTCCTGGTCGCCGCGCGGGCAACGGCGCGCCGGCTGTCGGTCGTTCTCCCGGGCAGCTTCGTGCCGCCGCCGGCGGTGACCGGCGTCTTCCTGGGACTTGAGCGAGCGGCAACGCCGGTCGACGAGGCGGAGTGGTCGGCGTTCGCCGTTTTCGTGCGCACCGCGTTCAGCCGGCGGCGCAAGACGCTGGTCAACAACTTCCGGTCGACCGTGGGGCGGCCTGCGGCCGAGGCGGCACTCGCGGCGCTGGGCTTGCCGCCCGGGGTGCGGGCCGAGAGCCTGGGCCTACCGGAGTTCGTTGGGCTGTTTCGCGAGATGATCGCGAAATGAGCGAGATATAGCCATATCGGAACAAGTGCGTTAGAGTGGTGTTCCCGTGCACGTTCCCGCCATGGCTGGTTGTCGAGGGCTCCGGTGATCCGTTCGGACGACGGTGCTCGGCGATTCGGTCTGGGCGGGCTGCCGGCGGGCAAGAGCGTCGAACTGATCGGACTCCTCCTGCTCGCCCTGGGCGCGCTCTTCCTGCTCAGCCTGCTGAGCTACCAGCCGAGCGACACCGGTTTCCTGCGGAGCGGCGCGAGCTCGAGCGAGACCGGGAATCTGATCGGTCCGATCGGCGCTCAGGCCGCGGCTGCCGGATACGGGGTTCTGGGACTTGCGGTCGTGGCCGTCGCCTTGGCGGTTCTCGTTCTGGGCTACCGACTCGTCCGCGCGCGCTCCGGCGTTCCCTCGCTGCTGCAGGGCGCCGGCATCCTGGCCGCGACGATCGCGTTGCCGACCCTGATCGACATCGCTGTCGGGGAGGTGCAGGTCCGCGGTGAACCGCTGGCCGCCGGCGGTCTCGTGGGCTCCACGATCTCCGGTGGCATGCAGAGTCAGTTGGGGACCTTGGGCGCTGCGGTGCTGGCCCTGTTCGGTCTCGTCTTCGGTATCGCGCTGACCATGCGAGGCAGCCTCGCCGAGTGGCTTGTCGCGACTCTGGGCCGGGTGAAGGAACTGGCCGTCCTCCTCGGGGGAAGACTGAGGCGTGGGCCCCGGGCCGCCGGGACGAAGAAGGCCGGCCGGCCAGCGACGGCGGAACCTGCCGCGCCCGCCTCCGAGTCGCCGCTCCAGGAGGTCGCGATCCGAAGGGCGCTCCCGCAGAAGAAGGTCGAGGTCGTCGGGTCGAAGTCCGCGCGCCCGGCGGAGTCTGCGCGCGCTGTCACGGCGCCGAAGACGAATCCGCCTGCAGCCGCTCCCACCGGGGCAATCGACGGGGCGGGCCGACAGACGGCCGAAAGCGCGGAGTTGCCGTCCGTCGATCTGCTGTACTGCGAGGAAGTCAGCTCGGAGATCGACGAGGATGCACTCCGCGAGCTGGGCGATCTGATCTGTGCCCGCTGTGCCGAGTTCGGTGTCGAGGGAACCATCGAGGGGATAAGCCCGGGGCCGGTGATCACCGTTTTCGAGTTCCAGCCGGCGCCGGGCATCAAGGTGTCGCAGATTGTCAATCTGCAGGACGATCTGGCGCTTTCCCTGAAGGCGGAGGCGATCCGGATCGACCGCATGCCCGGGCGTTCGACTCTCGGTATCGAAGTGCCGAACGCCCGGCGAACGGTCATCCCGTTGGGTCGTCTGCTGGATGCCGCCGAGTTCCGGGACAACGAGTCGCCGCTGACCATGGCGTTGGGGCGGACTCTGCGCGGCGAACCGTACTACGCCGATCTGACGAAGATGCCGCACCTGCTGGTCGCGGGCGCTACCGGCGCCGGCAAGAGCGTCGGTCTGCAGGGGATGCTGACCTCGATCCTGTACAAGGCGCGGAGTGACGAGGTCCAGTTCATCCTGATCGATCCCAAGCGGATCGAGCTGGGGGTCTACGCCGACATTCCGCACCTCAAGACCGCGGTCGTCGTGGAACCGAAGCAGGCCGCGAACGCGCTTCGCTGGGCGGTGGCGGAGATGGAGCGGCGCTACCGGCTGTTGGCGGAGGTGCATGTCCGATCGATCGCCTTCTACAACCAGGCGATCGCGGATCCGGAGGTGGCCCGGCGGCTGCGGCTCCGGGACGAAGATGCCGACGAACCCATGGAACCGCGCGACTTCGAGTCGCTTCCGTACTACGTGATCGTGATCGACGAGCTGGCCGACCTGATGATGGTGGCTTCGTCCGAGGTCGAGACCTCGATCGCACGGCTTGCGCAGATGGCCCGGGCGGTCGGCATCCACCTGATCGTCGCCACCCAGCGCCCGTCGGTCGACGTGCTCACCGGGACGATCAAGGCGAACTTCCCGTGCCGGATCTCGTACGCGTCCGCTACCCGACACGATTCGCGCACGATCCTGGACCAGGTCGGAGCCGAGAAGCTGCTGGGCAAGGGCGACATGCTGTTCATGCCGCCCGGCAGCGGTCGCATGATCCGCCTGCACGGCGCCTACGTCACCGAGCAGGAGACGGCGGCGCTGGTGCGCTGGCTCAAGCGCCAGGGTCAACCCAATCTGGATCCCGCGGTGCTGGAGCCGCCGCCGGAAGATCGAGCGGGCGCCGGGGGTGAGCGTGGCGGCGGCGACGCTCTCTACGACGAGGCGGCGCGGTTGGTCGTCTCGGAACGGATGGGTTCGGCGAGTTTCCTGCAACGGCGCATGAGGGTCGGTTTCTCCCGCGCCTCCCGTCTCGTCGACCTGATGGAGCAGGACGGCATCCTGGGTCCGGCGCAGGGCAGCAAACCGCGCGACGTCCTGGTGCCGCCCGACTTCTTCGAAGAAATCGAGCAGTCGCAGATCACCTTCGAATAGGGGGTTCGCAGCGTGGTCGCCGCCCCCGGCGGCGCAGTGGGACCGGCGGCGGGTCGCGTAGTCTCGGGTGCACGATGTCCGCGCCGCGAAGACTCAGCCGGATCGTCTTCTTCGGTACGCCGGAGTTTGCGCTGCCGGCGCTCGATGCCCTTGAGGCGGCTGGCCGCCGCCCCGTCCTCGTGGTCAGCCGGCCGGCGCGCCGCGCGGGCCGCGGCGGCCGTCTGGCACAGCCGCCCGTGGCCCGCTGGGCGCTCGACCGGAACGTCGATCTGCTGCAGCCCGCCGGTGTGCGGGGGGCCGAGTTTCTCGTCAGGCTGCGCGACCTGGAGCTGGACCTTGCCGTCGTCGCCGCGTACGGCCGCATCTTTCCACGCGCGCTGCTCGAGCTGCCGGCGGGCGGTTGTGTGAACATCCATGCGTCTCTGCTGCCGGCCTGGCGCGGCGCTTCGCCGATTCAGGCCGCGATCGCTGCGGGAGAGCGAAAGACCGGTGTGACGACGATGTTCATGGAGGAGGGTCTCGACAGCGGCCCGACCCTGCTTCAGGAAGAGGTTCCCATCGGTGCGGACGAAACCGCAGGCGAGTTGTCGACGCGTCTGGCCGCGATCGGCGGCGGATTGCTCGTCCGAACGCTTCAGGCGCTGGAGGCGGGGACGGTCGAGCCGCGACCGCAGTGCGCCGCGGCGGCGACCCATGCTCCGATGCTGCGTTCGGAGGATGGCATCGTGGACTGGAACCGCGAGGCGGAAGAGATCGCCTGGCGCGTGCGCGCCTTCGAGCCCTGGCCGGGCTCGCGAAGCTGGCTGCGCGGCGAGGCGGTGCGGATCGTGGCTTCGCGGCCCTTGGCGTCGGGTGACGGGGTGGGTGATCCGGGCGATCTCGATTGCCCTGGCGCCTTCCTCGGCTGCCGGAGAGTCGAGGGAGTCGGGAGGTTGCCGCTGGTCCGCTGCGGTGGCTCGACCACGCTGGCGCTCTGTCGGGTGCAGCGGCCGGGCGGTCGGCAGATCAGTGGACTCGATCTGGTCAATGGACTGAGGCTCACCGTGGGTGAGCGCTTCGGGACGGCGGCGTGACTCGTCGGCGGGCGCTCCGGAACCTGGATTCGCGCGGCGGCTGGCGCCGGCGCGATACGGCGATGACGGCACACGCCAAGGTCCGGGAATCGGCGGCCTTCGTGATCGAGCGGACGCTGGATTCGAGGGCGCCGGTGTCGACGTTCCTGGACGGCGCGCTCGAGCGCTGCGATCCGCGCGACCACGCGCTGCTGCGGCAGCTCGTGCTGGGGACGCTGCGGTGGTTGCGGTTCATCGACCACGTGCTGGTCGCCGCGTCACGGCGACCCCTGCGCCGCATCGAGCGCGCGCTGCTGGCGCCGCTGCGGATTGGCGCCTACCAGCTCTTCTTTCTGGACCGGGTGCCGGCCCATGCGGCGGTCAACGAGGCGGTGGAGCAGGCCGGAAACCGCACCCACGCGGGCGGCGCCAGCTTCGTCAATGGAGTGCTCCGACGGATTGCCCGATCGCCGCGCCCGGACGATTGGCCGGCCGATACGGCCGACCGGACGAAGAGGCTGGGAATCCTCTACTCTCACCCGGACCTGCTGGTCGAGCGTTGGTTGAGGACCTACGGCGAGCAGCGGACGATCGCCCTGCTTGGCGCCAACAATCGGCCCAAGCCCCTGCATCTGCTGGCGTTCCGGGATCGAGGCGGCCGCGCTCCGTTGGCGGAGCAGTTGATCGACGACGATGTCGGAGTCGATCCGTCCGTCCTTGCGCCGCACTGCGTGACGGTGCGATGGGGAAATCCGCTGGCCTCGGACGCCTTCCGGCAGGGCAGCTTCTACGTGCAGGACGAGGCGAGTCAACTGGCCGCGATCATGCCGCGGCCCAAGCCCGGCGAAAAGGTCCTGGACGTGGCGGCGGCGCCGGGCGGCAAGACCTTCGCGCTGCTGGCCGAGCAGCCCGAGGTTCGCAGCACGGCCGCGGACCGGTCCCTGCGGCGCCTGGTCACCATGAGGGGGAACGCCGCCCGCCTCCGGCTTCGGCCCCGGCTTCTCGCCGCGGACGGCGTTGCCCTTCCCTTCGGCTGCGTCTTCGACCGGGTCGTCGTCGATCTGCCATGCAGCGGTACCGGCACGTTGCGCAAACATCCCGAGCTGAAGTGGCGGATCAGCGCCGCTGAGATCGACCGGCTCTCGACGGAGGGTCTGGCCGTGGTTCGGGGCGCGGCGGAGTGCGTTCGTCCAGGGGGCCTGCTCGTGATCATCACCTGTTCCATCGAGCCGGAGGAGAACGAGGCCGTGGCGGCGGCCTTCCTGGAGTCACGGACCGACTTTCGCCGACGGGATCTCGTTGGCGACCTCTGCCGACCCGAGGCGGAGCACATCGCAGGACCCGGTGTGTGGCGTCTCCTGCCGGCAGACGACCACGACGGTTTCACGGTGCAGGCGCTCGAGCGGACCGTCGACTGAAGAGCCGGCGCCGGATCCGGGAGGCGGCGTCCTGGCGGTGCGGTGTGGGCGGTGGAAGCCGGAAGTTCAAGCCGGCGTTGACAAGGAAGGCCGTTCTGGCCTAGGTTTGTCCGGTGTTGGGAGTTTTGCGAAAAATTTCTGATCATACCGAAAGTCGAATGCGAACGCCATACGCCCGTCGTCGCTCGATCACCCTTGCGTGGCAGAGCCGGGACTGGATGAAGGCGGACGGTCCGACTCACGAAACCCACGGTCCGGGTTCACGTTCAAAGACTCCAAGGAGCAACACCAGATGGCCGGAAAGGCAGATATCGTAGAAGCCGTCGCCGATGGCGCGGGCTTGAGCAAGAAAGAGGCGGCGGACGCCGTCCAGGCGTTGATCGACAGCATTTCGAGTCACCTCCAGAGCGGTGATCGGGTGCAACTGCCCGGCCTCGGGAGTTTCTCGGTTTCGCATCGGGCCGGCCGCATGGGCCGTAACCCCAAGACCGGAGAGTCGATCGAGATCGCGGCGAGCAACGGCGTCCGCTTCAAGGTGAGCAGGCCCCTCAAGGACGCCCTCAACTAGAGGTGCGTGACCCGGTGCGGCCTTTGGACCGGACGGGTACCGGCCGTCCCGGCGCACGTGAGAGCGCAGCTGAGCGCACGCCGGTGCTTGACCGCGCACCTCAGCGCACGACGGCGTAGAGGCTGGCGAGGCGCCTGGGCGCGACGCCGGCTGCGAAGAGCAGCCAGATCAACCAGTTTGTCGCCACCGTCCGAACGACTCCCCGTTCGAGGAATCGGCGTGACGAAGTCGTGGCGCGCCGGGAGATGATCGAAATGGGTCCCTGCCGGCGGAGGCGGCGCATGAAGTCCAGGTCCTCGAGGATCGGAAGGTCCGTGAAGCCGCCGCAGCGGGCGTAGGCAGCTGCGGCGGCGAACTGCGCCTGATCGCCGAGCGGCATCCTCAGCCGCCTGGTGCGCAGGTCGACCAGGCGGCGTCCCAGGCGCAGGAGAGGCGGCGCCGCTTCGAAGTCGACCAGGAAACCGCCGCCGACGGCCCTGCCGCCCAGCGCTCGTTCGATTGCGTCGCGAGCCGAGACGGGGAGGCGTGTGTCGGCGTGAAGGAACAGCAACACGTCGGCGCCGGCGTCGAGAGCCATGGCGGCGCCGGTACGCAGTTGCAGGCCGCGCCCCGGTCGGGGCGCCGCGACCACTGTGGCGCCGGCTCGCCGCGCCAGTTCCACCGTGCGGTCCCGACTGCCTCCGTCGACGACGATCAGCTCGTCGCAGTGGGGGCGGGCGTCGCTGACCGCCGCCTGCACCGTGCCCTCCTCCTCGAGCACGGGCATGACGATCGCGAGGCGCATTCGAGTCAGCGCCGGAACGAATGCAGCGCGGCCGTTCACGGGCTGTTAGGTTAGCGGGCGCAGCGGGGGCGCCTGACGCGCCTCCTGCGGCTGGCATGAGCGCCGAACCTTTCAGCCATCTCGACCGTCGCGGGCGCGCGGCCATGGTTGATGTCTCGGGCAAGGAGGTGACCCGGCGGGTTGCACAGGCTTCGTGCAGGGTGCTCCTGTCCGGTCGCACGGTGGAACGCCTGGAGAAGCTGCCCAAGGGCGACGCCCTGACCGTGGCGCGCGTGGCGGGCGTTCAGGCTGCGAAGAGCGCGGCCACCTGGGTGCCGCTGGCTCATCCATTGCCGCTGGACCAGGTCGAGGTGGAGGTCGAACCCGGCGAAGCCGGCGTGACGATCCGAAGCCGGGTCGTGGTCACCGCCCGCACCGGCGCCGAAATGGAAGCCCTGACCGCCTGCGCGGCGGCAGCCCTCGCGCTGTACGACATGGTCAAGTCGGTCGAGCGCGGCGCCGTGATCACCGATCTGCTGCTGGAGGCGAAGAGCGGCGGCCAAAGTGGCGAGTACCGGCGCGGCGAGTACCGGCGCATTCGTTGACCCCCGTGGCGATCCGTTCCGGCCTGGACCGTCTGCTGGACGACGTCCGACGTCTGAAGCACCGTCGCTACGCGCTCCTCTGTCACCAGGCGTCTCTGAGTCGCGACGGCGTCCACGCGCATCTGGCCCTGGCGGCGACGGAGCCGGCAACGGCTCTGTTGGCGCCGGAGCACGGCTTCTACGGTGTAGAGCAGGACATGGAGGCCGCGCCGGACGAACGGGATCCGTGGACGGGCGCCCCGGTGATCTCGCTCTACGGCGAGGATGTCTCCAGCCTGCGCCCCCGGCCGGACGTCTTCGATGGCTGCGATCTGCTGGTGATCGATCTCCAGGACGTCGGTGCGCGCTACTACACGTTCGCCGCCTCCGCGGTGTGGGCGGCCGAAGTGGCGCTTGCCGCTGGCTGTGAGGTCTGGATCCTCGACCGTCCGAATCCCCTGGGTGGTCGGGACGTGGAGGGCAACCTCCCGGACCCGGACTTCGCCTCCTTCGTGGGCGCCTTTCGGATGCCGCAGCGCCACGGACTGACGCTGGCCGAGATCGTCCTGCTGGAGGCGCGCCGCCGCCGCTGGGACGCCGCCCTGCTCACGGTCTTCGAAGTCGAGGGTTGGCGGCGCGAGCACACCTGGCGGGACACGGGCTGGCCGTGGACGGCTCCGTCCCCCAACATGCCGTCGCCGGAGACGGCGGCCGTGTACCCGGGACTGTGCCTGTTCGAAGCGACCACCGTGTCCGAGGGTCGGGGCACGACACGGCCTTTCCACCTGCTCGGGACGCCCGGGGCCGATGCGCCCGCTCTCGCCGGCCGCTGCCGGGCCCGCCTCGAGGCTGCCGGACTGACCGGCGTCTCCGTGGTTCCCGCCATGTTCAGGCCCCAGTTCCAGAAGCACGCGGGATCGGTGTGCGCCGGCGTGGAACTCCGTGTCGGCAATGCACCCGTCGTGCGGCCGGTGCGGCTCGGGTTCGAACTGCTGCTCGCTTTTCGCGATGTCCTCGGTCCGGCGTTCGATTGGCGCGCCGAGCCCTATGAGTTCGTCGCGGACACGCCCGCAATCGACCTGCTGGCGGGAACGGATCGCTTCCGGCTCGCCCTTGATGAGCCCGCGGCACGCGAACGCTGGTACGCCAGCTGGGGCGGCGAGGAAAGCGAATTCCGCGCCGAGCGGGAATCGGTCTTGCTGTACTCCTGAAGCGCTGCCACAATCCGGCGCCGGCGGATCGTCTCCGGTCTCAGCCCTTTTCGGTTCCAGTCCAGTCGACCCGAGCACAAACCGAGGTGCAGCCGATGCCGCGGATCCTGATTGCCGATTCTCTGGCGCCGGCAGGCGCCGACCTGCTGCGCGAGAGCGCGGAAGTGGACCAGCTTCGAGACGAGGACCGTCCACGACTCGCTTCGTTGATCGCGGACTACGACGCGGTCATCGTGCGCAGCGGCACCCGGATAACCCGCGAGGTTCTGGAGGGCGGCCACCGTCTGAGGGTCGTGGGCCGGGCCGGCGTGGGTGTCGACAACATCGACATAGCGGCCGCCACGGAGCGCGGCGTGCTGGTGATCAACGCGCCCACGGCGAACTCGCTTTCGGCCACCGAGCACACGTTCGCCCTGCTGCTGGCCTTGGCGAGGCGGATTCCGTCCGCCGACGCGTCTCTCAAGGCGGAGCGCTGGGAGCGCAAGAGTCACGTTGGCAGCGAGCTCCAGGGCAAGACGCTCGGCGTGATCGGTTTCGGTCAGATCGGCCAGCGGGTGGCCAGTCGGGCACGGGCCTTCGGGATGGAGACGCTCGCTCACGACCCGTTCCTCCAGGCGGAGGTTGCGCGCCGCCTGGATGTCGAGCCTGTCGCCCTGGACGAACTGCTCGCACGGTCCGACTACATCACCTTCCACACCCCGCTCACGGATCAGACCAGGGCGATGCTCAACGAATCGCGCATTGCCCTGATGAAGGACGGGGCGTCCGTGATCAATGTCGGACGCGGCGGGGTGGTCGATGCCGAGGCCCTGCTCGCGGCGCTCGAGTCCGGCAAGCTCGCGGGCGCGGGCCTGGACGTGTTCCCGGAGGAACCGCCGGCGGACTACCGACTCCCCGCACACCCGAAGGTCGTGGCGACGCCCCACATAGGCGCCCAGACGACCGAGGCGCAGGAACGGATCGCCACGGAAACGGCCCGCATGGTGCTCGCCGCGCTGGGGGGTTCGCTCGCGGTCTCGGCGGTGAATCTGCCGTTTCGTTCGTCGGGTTCCCGGGGCGAACCCTATCTGCGGCTGGGCGAGCAACTCGGCCGGCTGGCCGCGGTCGCACTCGGCGGCAGCCTGCGGCGGGTTCAGGTCGATCTGTGGGGCATCGACGACGAACTGCGGAAGTCGGTCGCCGTGGCGGCGCTCAAGGGCGCCCTGATCCCTTCGTGCGGCGAAGGAGTGAACTACGTCAATGCCGAACGGTCGGCCGCCGACCGCCGGGTCGAGCTCGTGCAGGCCACCCACAGCGACCAGGCCGCCTACGCCCGCCTGGTGCGTGTGCGGGCGGTCGGCGCCGAGCCGGCGGCCGGAGCGTGGATGGCTGACGGCATGGCCGAGGTCGCGGGCACGACCTACCGCCAGGGCGGGATCCACGGTGATCTGCGGGTCGTTTCCTTCGCCGGCTTCCAGCTCGAGTTCCAGCCCCGCGGCCTGCTGCTGTTCCTGCGCAACCGCGACGTGCCCGGCTTTGTCGGCCGATTGGGCACCCTGCTCGGCGACGCCGGAATCAACATCGCGGATATCCACCTGTCCCGGGAGCCGGGCGGCGACGTGCTCGCCGTGTTGCGGCTGGACCAGGCCCCGGACGACGCCTGCTTGGGGGCGCTGCTGGCTGTGGACGAAGTGATCGCGGTCGACCTGGTCGACCTTTCCTGACCATGTCGGCCAGGCGTTCGTCAGCCGGTGAGGAAGGCGGCGATGCCGGCGTCTTTCAGACGTTGCAGCACGTCGTCAGCTGCCTGCCTGCGTCTGCGCTCGATCTGGACGCGGTGCATTCCCCGGCCGGTCGTGATCTTCACGTTGTCGAGATCGAGCTCGCGGCGGAGGCGGCGGGCCAGGGCCACGGCGCCGCTGCGTTTGCGGAAAGCGCCGGCCTGGATCGTGAAGCCGGCCTCGCGATCCCGGTTCGCCGTGCTCGCGCGCCCGCCGCGGGCAGGCCAGGAGATCGGCAGTTGCCGCTTTTTCGGCGCCACGCGCACGACCTTGATGCGCACCCTCGCGAGACCCTGGCCGAACATCTCGAGCCGTCTGGCGGCGCCGACGGAGAGGTCGATGATCCGGCCCTTGACGAAGGGACCCCGGTCGTTGATCGGCACCCTGAGCTGCTTGCCGTTGTCCTGGTTCCTGACCAGGACGACCGTTCCCAGCGGCAACTGCTTGTGAGCGGCCGAGATGCGGTTCATGTCGTAGATCTCGCCGCTGGCGGTCGGCCGGCCGTGGAACTTGGCGCCGTACCACGATGCCAGTCCCTTCTGGGTGGTTCCGCGGTTCGGTGACTTGAGGCCTCTGGTCGAGGCGCACCCGGCCAGCAGGCCGGCGGCGAGGACAGCGGCGAGCGCGGCCGCGAGCGGGTCGCGAGTTCGGCTGCGGCGAAGCGGGCGCGATCGACGCATCGGGCCCCGCTACACTCTCGGCGCCTCGACCGTCGCGGCCGGGTGCTTCGCCAACGCCGGTTCGACAGCCTCGCCCAGGAACTCGTCGACCTGCTGGGCGGAACGGCCGGTAAAGGAGTCCGCGTCGACCAGGGACTCGAGCTCGTCGCGTCCGAGCCCGAACGAGGGATCGCCCGCGATCAGGTCGATCAGCGGGTTCGGCTCCCCCGCGGAGACCCGCCCGTATGCCTCGAGACTGTGCCGGCGGATGAGCTCGTGCAGTTCCTGGCGGTCGCCGCCGCGCAGCGATGCCTCCATCAGGAAGGTCTCGGTGGCCATGAAGGGAAGTTCGCGCCTCACCCGGGCCGCGGTGGCCGCCTGATTGACCCGCAGTCCCCGGGCGATGTTCGCGGCCAGGAGCAGCACGGCGTCGACGGTGAGGAAGCAGTCGGTCAGCACCAGGCGTCGGTTCGCCGAGTCGTCCAGACTGCGCTCCAGCCACTGGGTGCCGGCGTTCAGCGCCCCGTGCAGGGAGTCGCTCATGACCCGCCGCGACAGCGAGCACATGCGCTCGGCCCTGACCGGGTTGCGCTTGTAGGCCATTGCCGAGGACCCCACCTGGTTGTCGTCGAAGGGCTCTGAGAGCTCTCCCACGCCCTGCAACAGCCGCAGATCGCCGCCGAACTTGTGGCAGCTCTCCGCGGCGCCGGACAGCGTGTTCAGGACCTGGCTGTCCTGCTTGCGCGGGTAGGTCTGGCCGGTGATCCGCCAACTCGCCTCGAAGCCGAGGGCGGAGGCCACGCGGGCGTCGAGTTCGCGGACCTTGCCGTGGTCGCCGTCGAACAGGGTCAGGAAGGAGGCCTGGGTGCCCGTCGTGCCCTTGGCGCCCCGGCAGCGCAGCCGATCGCGGCGGTCGGCCACTTCCTCGAGGTCGGTCAGGAAATCCTGGAGCCAGAGGCAGGCGCGCTTGCCCAGAGTCGTCAACTGAGCCGACTGGAAGTGGGTGTAGGCGAGCGCGGTCGTGGCGCGCTCCCTGCGGGCGAAGGCAGCCAGCTCGGCGACCGTGGCCGCCAGCCTGCCCGCGACGAGATCGAGCGCCTCCCGAACGATCAGAACGTCCGTGTTGTCCGTGATGAAGGCCGATGTCGCGCCCAGGTGCAGGATGCCGCCGGCATCGCCGCTGACCTCGGCGAAGTGGCGCAGGTGGGCCACCACATCGTGACGCGTTTCGCGTTCGAGGCGTGCGACCCGGTCCAGGTCGAGATCGTCCGCATGCCGGCGCAGCGCGTCGAGTTGGGCCTCGGAGATCGGCAGCCCCAGGGCGGCCTGGTTCTCGGCCAGGCAGATCCAGAGCCGCCGCCAGTTTCGGAACCTGTGCCGGGCCGAGAACAGCCGCGCCATCTCCGCGCTCGCGTAGCGCTCGTGAAGCGGATTCTGCGGTGCCTCCCCGGCTTCGGCCATGCCCGCAGTCTACCAACGCAAGTTGTTGGCGCCGTGCGGTTTGCGGGTAGAGCCGCTGCGGACGATCGCCAGCGCCGGGCCCGACCGGCCTGGCCCCTCGGACGGTCGCCGGGCCGGCGCGGCAAGAAAAGCAGGAGGGCCGGCCCCCGCCTGTGCCCGGGTGAGCAGGACGGGCAGCCGCGGGTGTCCTGCGACGCCCGGTGTGCCCTCCTACGCGCGGTCGAGGAGACGGAGCATGACGGCCTTCTGGGTGTGCAGGCGGTTCTCGGCCTGGTCGAAGACGCGGCTCCGGGGGCCGTCGACGACGGAGGCTGTCACTTCCTCGCCCCGGTGGCAGGGCAGGCAGTGGAGGTAGATTGCGCCGCCCTTGGCCCTGGACATCAGGTCGTCGTCGACCGTGTAGCCGTCGAAGTCGGCGAGCCGCTGCTCTCGTTCCTTCTCCTGGCCCATCGAGGTCCAGACGTCGCTGTACACGGCGTCCGCGCCGGCGGCGGCGGCGTGCGGGTCGGCCCCGGTTTCGATCCCGCCGCCGGTGTCGGCGGCGAGTCGGGCGGCGAGGTCGAGGTACTTCCCGGCGACTTCGTAGCCGGGCGGCGAGGCGATGGAGAAGTCGACACCCGCGCGGGCGCAGGCGAGCATCAGGGAGTGGGCGACATTGTTGCCGTCGCCGATGTAGGCGATCCGGCGGCCCCGCAGGCCGCCGAACTCCTGGCGGACGGTCATCAGGTCGGCGAGCGCCTGGCAGGGGTGCAGCTCGTCGGTCAGCCCGTTGATCACGGGCACCGTGGCGTGCTCCGCCATCTCGACCACGGTGCCGTGCTCGAAGGTGCGCATCATGAGGAGGTCGACGTAGCGCGACAGGACGCGGGCGGTGTCGGCGATCGTCTCCCCGCGGCGGATCTGGAGGTCCCGGTCGGAGAGAAAGATCGGCTGGCCTCCGAGTTGGGCCATGCCCGCTTCGAAGCTGACCCGGGTGCGCGTCGACGCCTTCTCGAAGTAGAGGCCGATCGACCTGCCCCGAAGAGTGTCGCGGTGGGCTTGCGGGCCGGCCTTGAGGTGTCGGGCCAGTTCGAGGATCGATTCGAGTTGGCCCTCCTCGAGGTCGGCGATCGAGATCAGGTGTTCAGGCATCCGGGACCTCCCTCCGTTGGGCCGGATTGTACGTGGCGGGCTACACTGCCTCTCCCTTGTCTCTGTCTCTGTCTCTGTCTCTGTCTCTCCGGCAGGTTCTCCACCAGGTCGGAGTGGAGCCCGAACGTGATGATTCCGCCGATCATGACGAGGCCGAACCGGGTCACGACGTTCCTGAACCGTTCCTGAACCGGACCGGATTGCGGCCAGCTCGTCATCCTTCCCCGGTTCCAGGCGCCGAAGAGTGAGTCGCGGAAACGGCAACGAGCGACCGTGGGTGCTGGTCACCGGCAACCGGAACAAGCGGCGCGAGGCCGAGCGGATCGTGGGCCGCCGGTTGGCGACGGCGGCGATCGATCTGCCGGAGATCCAGTCGGGTGACCTGATCGAGGTGCTGCGATTCAAGGCAGAGGCTGCCTGGCAGCGGCTGGGGCGGCCGGTCGTCGTTGAGGAGACCGGTCTGGAACTGGCCTGCATGAACGGTTTTCCGGGTCCGCTGGTCAGGTGGATGCTGGAGGCGGTCGGTGACGAGGGCATCGCGAGGGTCGCGATGCGCGCGGGAGATCCCGCTGTCGTGGCACGCTGCGCGCTCATGCTGAAGGGCCGGGACCGGGAAGTGGTCGCCGAGGGTGCGACCGCCGGGCGGCTGGTGCTGCCGCCGCGGGGTGAAGGCGGTTTCGGCTGGGATCCGGTCTTCGAACCGGATGGACTCGAACGGACCTACGCGGAGCTCGGCGATCAGCTCAAGGACCGCCTCGGGCACCGCGGCCGCGCCTGGCGGGCGTTCCTCCGGGCGCTCGATGGCGATGGCCGGGAAGAGGTCTGATCAGGAACGCCGGGATCGGGTTCCGTATCGGTCCGGGAAGGGCCGGCTGCGCCGGGCCGGTCGTCCGCGGCGCGACCGCGGCTGCGATACGGCGATCCAGCGCGATGTCAGTCCGTGCAGGATGACGCCTGGCGCTTCAGGGCGGAGTACACGGCCTTGACCCGGGTCCGGAGCTCATCGAGGCCGCCGGTGTTCTCGATGACGAAGTCTGCGACCGCGCGACGGTCCTCGGACGCGGCCTGAGCATCCATCCGTGCCGCCGCCTGGTCGCGATCAAGTCCGCGCCTCACCGCGCGCTCGAGGCGCAGGCCTGGCGGCGCCTCGACGGTGACCACCGCGTCGTGGCGGCCGCGACCGCCGGTTTCGGCCAACAGCGGCGCCTCGAGCACGACGACCGCGTCGTCGCCCGCCGCCTCGAGGATCTCCAGGTAGCGCTTCCCGACCAGGGGGTGGATCACCTGTTCGAGGCGGCTGCGGCTGGAGGGATCGGCGAAGACCGCTGGCCCCAGGGCCTCCTTGTCGACCGATCCGTCCTCTCTCAGCATCCGCGGGCCGAACAGATCGGCGACTGCTTCAGCACCCGGCTCTCCGGGCCGGTACAGATCGGCCACCAGGGCGTCCGCGTCCGTCACGACGCAGCCCATTTCGGCCAGCATGGCTCCGACCGTCGACTTGCCGCTGGCGATACCGCCGGTGAGTCCCACCCGTAGAGGAGTCATCGTGGGGGTGAGAATACGCCGGCGGACGTCATGGGACCGTCGTTCATCTTGACAAGCTCCGGTTGGGACTCTACGATCTCCGTTCCTCTGCGCGAGGGGGTCCGGCAGGAGTATGCCCGCTCCTCCGTCAGGCCGCACGCAACGGAGCGCCGGCATTCCGGTGGGCAGGAGCCGGTCGGCCAAGGTACGAACACGAATGAACGCAATAGCCAGAGCAAGAACGCCGAACCCGACGTACAGCCCCAGGGTGGGGGAGATCGAGCGGCGCTGGTTCGTCGTGGACGCGGACGGCGTGCCGCTTGGGCGTCTCGCCACGCGGGTGGCGCGCATCCTGACGGGCAAGGACAAGCCCACGTACGCGCGCCACGTCGACGTCGGCGACTTCGTCGTCGTCGTCAACGCCGGGAAGGCGGTTCTCACCGGCGGCAAGGACGACAAGAAGATCTACTATCGCCACAGCGGACAGCCGGGCAAGCTCAAGTCGGAGACGGCCGGTCGTCTTCGCGGCCGCCGGCCGACCAGACTCGTCGAGTTGGCGGTGCGGGGCATGTTGCCCAAGAACCGCCTCGGCCGCCGACAACTTCGCAAGCTCAAGGTCCATGCCGGCGCGGACCATCCGCACATGGCGCAACAGCCGGAGCCGATCGCGATCGAGGGGAGTCCGAGTTGACGGAAGCGAGTTACGGAACGGGCCGCCGCAAGACGGCCACGGCACGCGTGTTCCTGCGTGCCGGGAGCGGTGACATGACGGTCAACGGCATGGGGATGGACGACTACTTCAGCAGCGACGTGCTGAAGATGATCGTCCACCAGCCGCTGCAGGTGGCCGAGAAGGAAGGCGAGGTGGACATGTGGGCAACGGTCCGCGGAGGCGGCAGTTCAGGTCAGGCGGGCGCCATCCGGCACGGCCTCTCGCGTGCGCTGGTGGGCTTCGAACCCACGCTCCGCGAGCCGCTCAAGGCGGCCGGGTTCATGACCCGCGATCCGCGGCGCAAGGAACGCAAGAAGTACGGACAGAAGGGTGCACGTGCGCGCTTCCAGTTCAGCAAGCGGTAGCGGGGACAGTCTCTTGGCTCACGTCACGATGAAAGAGATGCTGGAGGCCGGCGTCCACTTCGGCCATCAGACCAGGCGCTGGAATCCCAAGATGCGCGGCTACATCTTCGGACGCCGAAACGGGATCTACATCATCGACCTTCAGCAGACCCTGCGGCGTTTCCGCGAGGCTGCGGACTATGTCGGGCACATGGCCCGCATGGGCCGGAGGTTGCTGTTCGTCGGCACCAAGCGCCAGGCGCAGCAGGCGATCGAGGAGGAGGCGCGTCGCTGCGGCCAGTTCTACGTCACCCATCGTTGGCTCGGCGGTACGCTGACCAACTTCGTCACCATCCGCGCCTCCGTCGAACGCCTCCAGGATACGGAGAAGAAACTCGACGACGAAGAAAGCCTGCTGACCAAGAAGGAGCGGCTCCGGCTGGAGCGCGAGCGGGACAAGATGGTCCGCAACCTCGACGGGATCCGGGACATGGAGCGGCTCCCCGACGCGCTCTTCGTCGTCGATCCGCGGCGCGAGCACATTGCGATCGCGGAGGCGAACAAGCTGAACATTCCGGTGGTGGCCATCGTGGATACGAACTGTGATCCGGAACTCGTGGATCACGTGATCCCGGGCAACGACGACGCCATCCGAACGATCCGGTTGTTCACCGGCCGCATCGCCGACTCCTACATCGAGGGCGCCGCGGCCTGGGCCAAGGGCGACGAGGCGCAGGCGGCGCCTGCGGCTGCCGTCCATGCGGACGGCGAAGGCGCTGGGCCGGCCGGGGCCCCGGAAGGGCAGCCCGAGCGTGCTGAGGCTGCGTCCGGGGTCGCGGAACCTGCGGCGGTCAGCGGCAGCCCGTAGGCCGTCCGGCAGGTTCGCGGTGAGGCGCCGACGTTCCCTCGCCGGGCGAGCCGGCGCCGGGTGCGCGCGGATTCTGTGAAGTTCCAGTCAGAGGCCGGATCAGGCAGGGAAGCCGTGGCCTCTTCAGGGAGAAGGAAGCAATGAGCAAGGCAGTAACAGTCGCGATGGTGAAGGAACTCCGTGAGCGGACCGGCGCCGGCATGATGGACTGCAAGAGGGCCCTGGTGGAGACCGGCGGCGATCTCGAGGAGGCGCTCGACGCGCTGCGCAAGAAGGGTCTCGCCTCGGCCGCGAGGAAGGCGGGCCGGGCTACCAGCGACGGTCTCGTGGTTTCCTACATCCACGCTGGCGGCAAGATCGGCGTGCTGCTCGAGATCAACTGCGAGACGGACTTCGTGGCGCGCACGGACGACTTTCAGCAGTTGGCCCACGATCTCTCGCTTCATGTGGCGGCCAGCCGGCCCCGTTTCATCGGTCGCGACGAGGTGACCGCGGAGGTCCTCGAACGGGAGAAGAGGATTCACCGCGAGCAGGCGCTGGAATCGGGCAAGCCGGAGCACATCGTCCAGCGCATCGTCGAGGGGCGGATGGGCAAGTTCTTCGCCGAGAATTGCCTCCTGGAGCAACCCTTCGTCAAGGACCCGGACCGGAAGGTCGAGGACGTGCTCAAGGCGGTGATCGCCAAGCTTGGCGAGAACATGCGCATCTGCCGCTTCGCGAGGTTCCAGCTCGGAGGCGATGCGACGGTCGCCGCCGCGGTTTCGCCGGCTTCCGATCCGTCCTGATCGGCAGATGATGGCAGCTGCCGCAGCCGAGCCGGCCTATCGCCGCATCCTGCTCAAGCTGTCGGGCGAAGCCTTGATGGGAGACAAGCCGTTCGGTCTCGATGAGATCGTCGTCGGCCGGATCGCGACGCAGATTCGGGACGTCTTCGAACTCGGCGTGGAGCTGGGTATCGTTGTTGGCGGCGGCAACGTGATCCGCGGCCTGGCAGCGAGCCATCGAGGCGTCGAGCGGGCGACGGGCGACTACATGGGCATGTTGGCGACCGTGATCAACAGTCTGGCGATGCAGGACGCGCTGGAGAAGACCGGTGTTCCCACCCGTGTGCAGACGGGCATCGAAATGCGCAGCGTGGCCGAACCGTTCATTCGCCGTCGGGCGATCCGGCATCTGGAGAAGGGTCGGGTCGTGATCTTCGGCGCCGGTACCGGCAACCCCTACCTGACGACGGACACCGCCGCGGCTCTCCGTGCGAACGAAGTCCAGGCGGAGATACTGCTCAAGGCCACCAGGGTCGACGGCGTCTACAGCGCCGACCCGCGCCGGCACCCCGGTGCGAAGCGCCTGCCCGAAGTGACCTATCAGGAGGTCCTGGAGCGCAACCTGGGCATCATGGACGCGGCCGCGATCAGCCTGTGCCGGGAGAACGACCTGCCGATCGCGGTGTTCGATCTCGGAGTGGAGGGCAACATCCGACGAGTGGTTCTGGGAGAGCGGGTCGGTTCCCTGGTCAAGTGACGTCCACACCCGTGACGAGGGCCGGCCTTGCCGCCACGGATCGTCACCTCAGGCGCGCGACGTTCACGCGTTGACATCGAGGGCGGCCCGATATGCTCCCTCGTTGCGCCCCGCTGGACGGGCGCCCGACCGCTCCCGGTGCGACACGGACTTCGCCGCGGGCTGTCGGAGCCAGGGTTGCAGCACGAGGAGGCAAGGGAGGGACATGCAGGATCTGTTCTTGGAGATGGAGCTCAAGATGAGGGATGGCGTCGACCACCTTCACCAGGAGCTGAAGACACTACGTACCGGTCGTGCATCGACGGCTCTGCTGGACGGAGTGACGGTCGAGTACTACGGTACGCTTACGCCACTGAACCAGCTCGCGGTCCTGTCGGTCGCCGACGCCACGCTGCTCGTGGCGCAACCGTTCGATCCGACCCAGATCGCCGCGATCGAGCGCGCGATCCTGGTTGCCGATCTGGGGTTGAATCCCTCCAACGACGGCAGGATTGTCCGTGTCCCCGTGCCTCCGCTGACCGAGGAGCGCCGCAGGGAGATGGTGAAGCGTGCCCACGAGATCGCGGAGCGCTTCCGCAATACCGTGCGCGGCGTGCGTCGCGAAGGCAACGATCAGCTGAAGCGGATGGAGAAGGCCAAGGAAATTTCACAGGACGAGGAACGCCGTGGATTCGATGAAATGCAGAGGCTCCATGACCACTACATCGGCCTGGTGAACAAGGCGCTGGCGAACAAGGAGAAAGACATCCTCGAGGTCTAGCAGCCCGTGGCGGCGCACGTGAGCGGCCGGAAGAACCGGCGTGGTGGTCCGACCTCCGCGCCCGCGCGGTGGCGGCTCGGTTTCCAGCCGGTCCGCGAGGTTCTCCGCAGCCACCCGCACGAAGTCGCCGAAGTCCTCAGCTCGAGGGCCGCCGGAGCGCGCCGCCGGACGATCGAAGGGCTGTGTGCGCGCCACGGAGTGCCGGTTCGAAGCCTGGCCGCCGCTGAACTGCGGGCGCGGCTCGAAGCGGAGGGACTCGCATCCGGGGCTGCGGCTGCACGCGGCTTCGCGGCGCTGCTGGCGCCGGAGAGGCGGAGCGGATCGACTGTTGCCGCTGCCGACCCGCATCTCGTCGTGCTGGTCGAGGACGTCCAGGATCCGCGGAATCTGGGCGCACTGCTACGGGTGTGCGAGGGCGCGGGAGTGGGCAGGGTTCTGATCCGCGACCGCGGTTCGGCGCCGCTCTCGGCTGCGGTAGCCGGCACCGCCGCGGGAGCGGCCGATTGGCTGGACGTCGAGCGGATCGTGAACAGCGCCCAGGAGATCGAGCGCCTCAAGCGAGACGCTTTCTGGGTCTACGGCGCCGACGCCGCAGGTGACGCGCCGTGGACGGTGGACTTGAGCGGCCCGATCGTTCTCTGCATCGGCGGCGAGGCGCGAGGTCTGCGGCGCCGGACGAAGAGCCTCTGCGACGGGCTGCTCGGCCTGCCGATGCGCGGCCGGGTCGAATCCCTGAACCTCTCCACCGCGGCCTCGGCTCTGCTCTATGAGGCGGTCCGCCAGCGTCTTGTCAGGTCGGAGGCCCTGGCGTAGACTCCGGCGTCGCCGTGGCGCCGCCACGGCGCCCAAGTGTCTCGTTGCGAGGGCCGGCATAGCTCAGTTGGTAGAGCAACTGCCTTGTAAGCAGTAGGTCCTCGGTTCGAATCCGGGTGCCGGCTCCACGGAGGAAGTTGCCGGAGGTGTGGCCGAGCGGTCAAAGGCAACAGACTGTAAATCTGTCGGGCAAAGCCCTACGATGGTTCGAATCCATCCGCCTCCACCACCTTCCTGGCCTCGGCGGGGCTCGCGGGAGTAACTCAGGGGTAGAGTCACAGCCTTCCAAGCTGTTGGTCGCGGGTTCGAATCCCGTCTCCCGCTCCACGCCGCGCGGAGCGCCGGCGTGGAGCGTGAGACGGGATTCGGCGTTCGGCGCACCTTCGCGCGCTGCGCGCGCGAGAGGTGCGTCTCGGCCATCAAGTCCCTTCCAGTTGTGCAGCGGGGGGGGCCGCGCGGAGCGCCGGCGTGGAGCGTGAGACGGGATTCGGCGTTCGGCGCACCTTCGCGCGCTGCGCGCGCGAGAGGTGCGTCTCGGCCATCAAATCCCTTCCAGTTGTGCAGCGGGGGGGCCGCGCGGAGCAGCGGCGTGGAGCGTGAGACGGGATTCGGCGTTCGGCGCTTTCGCAGCAAGCGATGTGGGCTTGCTACGCTGCGTCGCGCGGCGCAAGCTCGCAGGCTGATTCTGGAGGTTTCAGAGATGAGAGTGAATCGTCTTTTTCCGGCCGTGCCGGCACTGTGCGCGGTGCTCCTGCCCTTCCTGCACGGGCCGGCACTCAGCAGCGAACAGCAGTGGGTCGCCTACTCCGGAGGCGACGGTCCCGGGGCCGGCCGCAAGGTCGTTCTGATCGCCGGCGACGAGGAGTACCGTTCGGAAGAGGCGCTGCCCATGCTCGGCAAGGTGCTCTCCGTGCGACACGGTTTCGAGTGCGTCGTGCTGTTCTCGATCAACGCGGAGACCGGCGCGATCGATCCGGAAGAGCAGACGAACATCCCGGGTCTCGAGGCTCTGGCTGACGCCGACCTGATGGTCATCGCGACGCGGTTCCGGGAACTCCCCGACGAGCAGATGAAGCACATCGTCGACTACGTCGAATCGGGGCGGCCGATCATCGGACTGCGAACCGCGACTCACGCCTTCTCCTACCAGCGCAATCCGGAAAGCCCGTACGCGCACTGGAGCTTCCGCAGCGAGAGCTGGCCAGGCGGGTTCGGCCAGCAGGTGCTCGGGGAGACCTGGATCAACCACCACGGCCGCCACGGCCGGGAAAGCACCCGCGGCGTTGTCGCCCCCGGCGCCGCAGGCCATCCGATCCTGCGCGGAGTGACCGATGTCTGGGGGCCGACGGACGTCTATGGCGTGAAGAACCTCGGTGACGACGCGGAGGTGCTGCTGTTGGGCGCGGTGCTGGCCGGCATGTCGCCGGACGATCAACCGGTCGAGGGACCGAAGAACGACCCGATGGAGCCGCTGGTCTGGACCCGTTCCTACACGGGCAGCGGCGGCAGGGCCTCGCGGGTGTTCACGACCACGATGGGCTCCTCGACGGACTTCGAGAGCGAGGGGCTGCGCCGCCTGATCGTCAACGCCGTGTACTGGGGGCTTGGCATGGAGGACCGCATCCCGGAGCAGAGCGACGTGCGGATCGTCGGCGAGTACCAGCCGACCGACTTCGGATTCGGAAGCCACGCGGTGGGGGTCATGCCGTCGGACCACGCGCTGCCGTAGTGCGACCGATCCGGCTCCAGGAAGTGGCCTGCTGCCACCGCGGTCCAGTCCACGGGCCGAGGATCGTCGGGGCGAAGAGCGGCCAGAGGCCGCCTTCCGCCGGCTCGGACACACCGGCCAGCAGGAGACCGTTTGCTTCCGCGTCGGCGAGAGAACCGTCCAGCACCCAGGGAACGAAGCGGACCGGATTTGCCAGCCGCAAGGAGCCGAGCAGGGTCGCGCACAGACCGGCGGCCGGCGAACCGATCGCGATCGTCGCGATCATCGTCGCGGAGGATCAACGCGGATGGGATCTGGCTTGCCCTCGCGTTGCCGTTCCGGTTCGATGCGAGTGACTGGAGTCGCGGCACGACTCCTGTCCTGACGGAGCGGTGGCATACTGCGGCGCCTGCCGACGAACAGATCCGGCACTGGGGGTGCGCAATGGAGATGGAGACCTTCGAACTGGAGCGGCAACAGTCGCTGTGGGAGCACAAGGTGGACATCAACCTGAGCGAGAGCGGCGTCGACCCGCTCACGCTCGACGGTCTGGCGGCGCTGGGGCTCGATCTGGACCGGCTCCACGGCGTGCCGCTCGAGTACATCCAGTCGAACGGCACACCGGAGTTGCGGTCGCAACTTGCCGGGCACTACGCGGGGGCGACGATCGAGCATCTACTGGCGACAACCGGCTCGTCCGAGGCGAACTATGTGGCCGTGCAGGTGCTCGTCGAGCCGGGGGACGAGGTCGTGGCGATCGTGCCGAACTACCTGCAGGTGGGGTTGGCCGCCCGTGGTCTCGGCGCGTTGGTCAGGGATGTCCCCCTCCTCCCCGGCGCCGACGAATCGAGTTGGTCGCTCGACTGGGAGGCGTTCGAAGCCGCCGTCGGGGCGCGGACGAAGCTCATCTACCTGAGCCATCCGAACAACCCGACCGGACATGTGTTCACGCCATCCGAACTGGACCGCATCGCCGCGGCGGCGGCGCGGGTCGGCGCCTGGGTGCTCTCGGACGAGGTCTACCGCGGCGCCGTGCACGACCTGGCGCCGGGCGAGGAGGCGCCCGGCATGTGGGGCCGCGGCGAGCGGATCATCGCGGTGTCGAGTCTCTCCAAGGCATACGGCCTGCCGGGCGCCCGGCTCGGGTGGATGGCAGGCCCGCCCGCGTTCATCGCACGCTGCTGGGCGCGGCGCGACTTCACGACGATTGCGCCCGGCGCCCTCTCCGACGCGATCGCCCGCTTCGCCACCGAGCCGTCGAACCAGGAGCGGCTGTTCGCACGCGCGCGGCGGATGATGCGCACCAACCGTGACACCTTCCGCGGCTGGACCGGCCGGCAGAACGGCGCGCTCCCGTATCGCGAGCCGCGGGCCGGCGCCTATGCCTTCGTACCGTTCGTCGAGAACGGCCGGTTGGCCGACTGCGCCCGCTTTGCCGAACGGCTGCGCCGGAACCGCAGCGTACTTCTCGTGGCGGGTCGTTGGGCCGGCATGCCGGGCTATCTGCGCTTCGGTCTCGGGCTTGAGCCCGGTCCCTTCGCTGAGGGCCTGCGCCGGGTCGGACTGGAGATCGGCGGCGGAGCCGCGGCGTGAATGGCGCCCGTCTCCGGCGCGCCGTCCACTTCGTCCCCGGCGGCAACGACCGGATGCTGGCCAAGTCCCTGGGACTCGAGGCGGACACGCTGATCCTCGACCTCGAGGACGCGGTGACGCCGGAGCGCAAGGAGGACGTGCGCCGCGAGGTGGCCGGCTGGCTGAAGGCGACGGACTTCGGAGGCAGGGAACGCGCGGTGCGGGTCAACGACCTGATGACGCCGTGGGGCCGGGAGGACGTCGAGGTCACGATGGAGCATCCGCCCGACGCCTACGTCGTGCCCAAGGTCAGCGGCGTCGACGACGTGCTGCGGGTGGACCGGCTGGTCGCGCAACTGGAGCTGGCCCACGGTCACGACCTGGGCGGCATCGCGCTCATCCTGATCGCGACCGAGACCGCCGGCGGGGCGCTCAATCTCGCCCACCTGACCGCGACCACGCGGGTGTCCGCGCTGACCTGGGGCGCCGAGGATCTGTCCGTGTCGATCGGCGCCAGTCGCCGCCGCGACGAGCGCGGCGAGTACCTGGACGTGTTCCGCTACTGCCGGTCGATGACCCTGCTCGCGGCCCGGGCCGGCGGCGCCCAGCCGATCGACAGCGTCTTCGTCGACATCGGCGACCTGGACGGGCTGCGCCAGGACTGCCGGCGGGCGGCCTGGATGGGCTTCGAGGGCAAGATGACGATCCACCCGAACCAGATCCCGATCGTCAACGAGGTGTTCACGCCGAGCGCGGCGGAGATCGCTTCCGCGGCCGCCCTGGTCGACGCGTTCGCCGCACACCGGGCACAGGGCCGCATGGCCTTCCGCCATGAAGGCCAGATGGTCGACGCCCCGCACCTGCACCGCGCAGAGCGGGTACTCGACCGGGCGCGCCAGGCCGGAGCGATCACGTAGAGCCGCCCGCACGATCACGGCAGGTTCGACGTTTCGGCTTAGCCCAACCCGGCGCCGAACGCCGTGCACAGGCGGCCATGAGAGGATCTGGCCGGTCTCTGTCCGAAGTTGACCGAAATCAGCCAAGAAATGGCCGGACGGTGCGCTCTTGGGGCTGGTACTGTCGTTCAGTTACCCCGTCTTCACCCCGAGCCGTGGGCGAGGCAGGTCGGCTGCCTGAGCGGCGCATGGTCGGGCTACAGAGGACTACAGGCCACAACACGGAGGAAGAACCACATGATCGAGAACCTCAAACGGTCCCGCAGCATGGCGACTGTCGGCGTGCTGCTGATCTTGCTGGCGCTCAGCGCGTCGGCGGGAGTCTTTGCCCTTTGCCAGATGTGCAACAGCGAAACTGCTGAGTGCGTGAGCGGCAACGACCTCACCTGCTTCAGGACGGTCGAAATCGTGTTCGACGGAGAGGGAAACGTTGTGACACGGACGATCACCTGTACCTCCGAGGGGCCATGTGATTGGGGAGCGCCGGAGTATTGAGAACCGAGAGCAGAGACCTTGCGGGAGAGCACCCGCACCTCGCCGTTGGCGTTGTTCTGTTGCTGAGCTGCTTGCCGACGTTTGCCGTACCGGTCAAGGGTGGAGTGCCGGAGACGGTGCAACTGGTCGTTCACGTCGAGTTCAGGGGAAGGGCAGACGACCGACTCCCGGAGGAATTCACCGTGGAATTCCTGGAAGCTGCAACCCGGATTCCGCTTGTGAGTAGCACAACGGGGGCTGGAGACGGTCCTGCCGTCGATCTCCATGCGGCGGTACCTCTGCCGGCAGCAGGATCGGTATGGGAAGTCGAGGCGAGCGCAGAGGGCTGGTGGGGACCCTCGCTGATCATCCCTGGCGACCGGAGAGAGATCAACCTCCTTCTGGTTCCCGGTGGGACCGTTCATCTCGAGGTGGAGGGCGCCGACCGTGGTGTCGCGATGCTGAACGAGGACGATGTCGGAGTCGTTGGCCGCATCTCGACCGGAGAGAGCGAGGCGGCACCGCTCCTCGATCCGGGGTACTACCGCAGCGGCTGCAAGGTGGAGAAGTCCCCGAACAGGCCCTGGGTGGCGGTCCGCTGTTCCTTTGCCCGGGGTCTTGCGACGGACCTGGAGGTCCTGCTGGGACCGTTCATCCCGTTTCGGCGGTCGGCCGTGGCCGTTGCGCACGACACGGACCTCGGCGTCGTCGAGGCGGTCCGGGGTGGAGTTGTCGCCGCGCGTTTCCGTGCCGAAGGCAGGGAAGGTACGCGCTTCGTCCTGCGGCCTATGGATGCGAACTCCGGCTTCGCTCGCCTGGCCTGGGCGGATGGCTCAGGCGCTGTCCGATTCGGAGGCCTCCACCCCGGCGAGTATGAGCTGGGCCGGGTTGGCTCGACGGATACATGGAGTGCGGTCATCGGGTCTCTGAATGACGCGGTTGATCTCGGTGATCTCGATTCCTCCAACGCCCGCTTGGCGGTGTCGGTTCTGGCGCCGCTCTTCGTGATGAGTGACGACCTGAATCTCGAGCTGCAAGCCGTGGCCCGTTCGAACGAGGGCAGCGTGTACCGCCGCGGGCGGGTGGCGGAAGCACCGGTGCACGATACCGGCTCCGGTGAGTGGATCTGGCCTGACCTCCCGGCGGGATCCTATGAGGTCCGGATCGGCGACCGCTTCGGCAACCGTCTGGGGCGTGAGTCCATCGAGTTCTTCGGGGACGACCGTGTGGTCGTCGAAGTGGATGCAATACCGCTGGAAGGTGAAATCAGGCAGGGCGGCGAACCGCTGGAGGACGTGATGGTCTGGTTCGGGGGCGCCTGGGGGACTGAGCGGACGGCGCTGCGCAGCCGGGCGGGTGGTTACTTCGAGGGCTGGCTGCCCCGTAGCGGGCACTGGTTCGTCGAGGTCAGTCCGGCGCCATCGCACTGCGACCCGTGCGAAGGCGAATGGGACACCGCCGATTGGGGTGGCTTCCGGCCGCATCCCCTGAGAGAGGCAGGAGTGATCGAGGTCGAGCCGGACGGTGACGGCGTTGCCCGCGTGGAGATCGAGTTGCCTGCGGGCGGAATCGAAGGTCGTGTGTTCCATTCCGCCCCGACGACCGGACTTTCCGAGCTCGTCTCCGGGGCCAACGTCAGTGTGATGGCGCCGGCGGATGACCTGGAGCAGCGGGACCCCCTGCTGCCCGGTCACTGGCAGGCGACGTCTGACGCAGACGGTTCTTTCTCGGTAGTCGGAGTCCCGGAAGGCGAATACGAGGTGCGGGCAACTGGTCGGATCGGTGACCGCGAACTACGTTCTCCCTGGATTGCGGTGAGAGTGGACGAGACCGGGGAACTGACAGCGGTGGACTTGCACATGGAGGAGCAGGGGCGCGTCGCCTTGACCGTCTTCTCGTTTCAGGGCGTCCCGATAGGCGGTGCCCAGGTGCTTGCGAGAGCGATCGGCACGTATCGGGCCGTCAGTGGCGGCAACACACGGGCAGACGGAACTGCGGAACTCCGGCTTCCGTCCGCTGCGCGGCAGGTAGAGGTTGTCGTGCGGAAACGGGGAATGGGAATGGTCGCCTGGCGGTTCGATCTGGAAGAAGGGCCGATCGAGATCATGCTCCAGGACCTGCGGGGCAGCCTGCGAGCGCCCGTCACCAGCAGCGGGGCGATCATCTCGCCCGGCGGTGTCCGGTGGGACACAGCAGACCTCAGAGCCGTAAACGGCGCCTGGCAGGTACGCGTGGAAGGTAGCGAGTACGTCGTAGGCGAGTTGGCGCCGGGCAGGTGGATGTACTGTCTGTCCGGAGACGATTGTGAACACGTCGATATTGCACCCTGGAGCGAGAGCCGGGTGTCACGGTAGTGGCGGCCCTACCGGGTCTTGAGCCATCGCTGTCGGTATTCCGACGGGCTGCAGCCCACCTGTTCATGGAAGACCCGGCGAAAGGTCCGTTCGCTGTGGAAGCCCGCGGCGCAACCGATTTGGCCGACGGCATCGTCGTGCTCCTGTAGCAGCCGGCAGGCTCGTTTGACCCGGCGGTGGGCCAACCATACGACGAACGTCTCTCCGACGTGCTGGCGGAAGAACCTGGAGAAGCCCGTTGGCGACATCGCCGCTACATGGGCCACGGAGTCGCCGTCCAGGTCTTCCGCGAGGTGCTCATCCACGTAGCGTTGGACCCGGGCCAGCCGCTCGAAGTGGCTGAAGGGGTCGACGCTGTCCGAGCGAGTGATGTCTGCAGCGCCAGGATCGGCGGCCGCGCCTTCCCCGCCCAGGCCCGCGAGTGCCATCTCCGTGAACGCGAAGTCGTAGACCTCGATCCGCCGGCCGGCCTGCGCCGGAACTTGACGGCGCCAACCCGGCGCCCACTCCACGAAGGTATGAAACTCGTTGTTCTCGCCCACCGGGTCGACGCCTGCCGGCAGGGCGTCCACGAAGGCCTCGTCGTAGCGTCTGCCAGCGAGTGCGGCCGGAACGGTTCCCGTATCGACGGAGCACACCCAGGAGGACACTCCGGCGGCTGTGAGCTCCTTCGCATGCTGGTTGGAATCGCGGCCCCACAGCGGAAACACGGCCTCCATCCCTGTCTTCCCGACCCCCAGTGACACACGCTCACGCCGCTGCTCCGACGCCAGATCGCCAAACACCAGGAACTCCAGGCCTTCAGCTCGAGCAGCGCTCAAGGCCCGCCGATAGGCAGCCTCACGCTCCCGCTCCGAAGCCGTCCAGTCGACCGGAACGAACTGCAGCGGCAGCCTCAGCGCGGCCGCCTGCCGCTCCAGCAGCTCGCCGCGGACGCCATGAAGGAGAGCGCGACCGTTCTTTTCGCTCACCGGTGCGATGAGACCGAGCACGTCCCAGGCAGGATCCTGCTGCAACAGGTGCAGCGCCCACGCCGAATCCTTGCCGCTGGTCCACCAGACCAGCGCTTGCTGCGGACGCCACCGAAAGGAGCGGCTGGACATCGTCGACCGAATCGTGAGACTTCAGGCCGCCTCGATGTCGGTGCGAGCGGGGTCCTCTCCCTCGAACGACGGTGGTTGCCCGCCAGGGGCGGCCGGCGGGCGCCTCGCTCGGAGAAGACCTGTGGCGCACTCGAGCCGCTGCTTCGCGACGGAACCACAGTGGGCAGAATAGAGAAGAGTGTTGATGACAGTCAGTATACGCAACGCTTTCAACCGAGCGATGCTGGTCTTGCGTCCACGGATGGGAGCGGCCGTTGCGCTGCCGGGGCCGGATCGGGCCGCAGTACGGCGGTCGTCCCACGGTGGCAGACACAGACCACGAAGTGCCTCGCGGCTGACTGGACAGCTTCGCGGCGCCGCGTCAGAGTCGATGACTTGAGTGGGCGATCCCAGCGGACACGGCCGGCCTGGGCCGGGTTGGCGTCGGTCGCGGGCCTTGGGCTTCTTGGTTGCGGTCCGGGTCCGGCGCCCGTCGAGGTGGTCGATCTCGTCTCGGAGTTCCGGTACGCCGAGGTCAGACGGGAGCGGCCGGTGATCGACCTGGGGACGCCCTCGGCGGCCGCGTCCCTGGCCGGCGGTTGGTCCTGGAACGAAACCGATCCCCGGGGCGCCACCTTCGTGTGGGCGGTTGGGCCGCGTTCGGAGGTCGACGTGTTCCTGGCCTGGGCACGGGATCTGGAGGTCCGCATGAGGTGCCGCGGGTACCGCTATCCGGGTGCGCCGGCGCAGATCGTGGGCGTCCTCTGGGACGGCGTGGAGGTTGCGTCTCTGGAGCTTGAGGCCGGCTTCATGGAAAGTGGATTCGTCGTGCCGGCGGAACGGGCGACTCCGGGCAGTCACCGGCTTGCGCTGGTCCCGGCGTACTTCGGGCGGCCTGAGAGGACGGGAGACGACCAGGTCGAGAGCCCGAACCGGGGTGAGAGCCGCGGCGCGGGCCAGGCCCCCAGGCACTCCAGGAATCTGTCCTTTGCCTGCGACAGGGTCGAGATGGGGGGCGGGTCCATCGCTGGCGAGCCGCCCGGAGCGGTCGTTGGGCGGAGCGCTCAACGCCTGCCTCGACCGCGAGGGGGGTCCAGGGTCGGCGCGGCGCCCGGCGAGGCCGAGGCGCCCGGAGAGGCCGAGGCGCCCGGGGAGACCGAGGCGCCCGGGGAGACCGAGGCGCCCGGGGAGACCGAGGCGCACGGGGAGGGCGAGGGGCCCGGAGAGGCCGACGTGCCTGGAGAGGCTGACGTGCGCGGGGAGACCGAGGCGCATGGGGAGGGCGAAACGCTCTGGATCCCGGCGGCCAGCGAGGTGTCCTTCTTCCTGGAACCCGAGCAGGAACTCGAGCTGCAGTGGGAGGGCGTCGCTCCGCGGGGCGTCGGCGGCCTCGAGGTGGTGTGGGAGGTCGAGGGTTTGGCGCCGGTGACCGGTTTCGTCTCCCGGGAGTCCGTCCCGGCCATGCGCCTGCCGTTGCCGCCCTTGCCGGCGGCGGAAGGTCAGGGTGCGGAGGCGGCCGGCGACCATTGGCTCGCGTCCGTTCGCCCGGCGCGGCTGACACTGCGGGTGGCGGGGGCCGAGGGAGCGTTCGGCGGCGGCGAGCCGGGTGTCGTGCTGCGGAGGCCGCGGCTGAGCTCGGACGAGCGCGAACTTGAGGGTGTGCCGCCTGACGCTTCCGCCCTCGCCCGCGCCCCCGCTCGAGCGCGCCGCATGGAAGTCCACGGCGAGAGCCGCGAGCGGGCGGAGGCGGGCGAATCGAGGTGGCCGGATCGGGTCGCGGAAGCGCCGCCGGTCGACGAAGCCGCAGTCGCGGAACCGCTTTCGTCGGGCGGTGAACGGGATTCTCCGTCCATCCTGCTCTGGATCGTCGACACGTTGCGGGTCGACCGGCTCGGCTTCCATGGCCATGAGAGAGCGGTGTCACCGAACTTCGACGCCCTGGCCGCGCGCTCGACCGTGTTCGAACGGGCGATCGCCCAGTCCTCGTGGACCCGTCCGACCGTCGCCACCCTGCTGACCGGCGTGGGACCCGAGCGCCACGGGATCCGGGAGTTGAGCCACGGCATGGCGGCGTCCTTCGCCACCTTGCCGGAGCGGTTGAAGGAACTCGGCTATGCCACCGCGGGCTTCTCGGCGAACGCGAACGTGACCGCAGATACCGGCTTCGCCCAGGGGTTCGATCGCTTCGAGTACGCCGCGGTCGACGTCGACGATCTCGCCCGGCAGGCGCTCGCGTGGCTGGACGAGCTGATTGCCCGCTCGCCCGACCAACCCTTCTTCCTGATGGTCCTGAGCGTCGAGCCGCACGCTTCGTTCGCACCGGCGGAGCCGTTCCGGAGCCGGTTCGCGGCCGGAGTAGACGATCCCGAGCTGGGTTCGGTGGCCCACCTGAGGGCGTTGAGCAGCAAGGAGGCAACCTCGACGCCGGACGTGGTGGAGAAGCTGTTCCTGCTCTACGACGGGGAGATTGCCTGGAACGACCACGTCTTCGGGAAGTTCCAGCACGAGTTGGACCGGCGGGGCCGCGACCCCCTCGTCGCCGTCATCGCGGACCACGGTGAAGCGTTCGAGGAGCGGGGCGTCTTCGGCCACGCCTGGGACCTTCACCGCGAGGTGCTGGACATTCCGTTTCTCATCCACCTGCCGGGGCAGACCGAGGATCGCCGCGTAGGGCTGCCGGTGCAGCAGGCGGACCTCCTGCCGACGCTGATCGAGATCGCGGGCGGTGAACCGGCGCCGGGGATCGAGGGTGACAGTCTGACGCCCCTGCTCCGGGCCGGAGTGGAGAGAGTTGCCCGGAGTCGGCGCCTGGGCGGTGCTGGAAGCGGGCGCCCCTCGGCCCGGCGGGCGCTCGCCGACCGTCTGCTGCTGTCGACGATGAACACGTTCCGGCGTCCCTCGGCCGCCCTCGTCCGCGGCCGCTACAAGCTGATCGAGCTGCGCCGGCCCGGTCGTGCTCCGGTCCGCCATCTGTTCGACCGGGTGGACGACCCCGAGGAATTGCACGACCTGACGGCGGAGCGGCCGATCCTGACGGGTCGGCTGGCCCGGCTGCTGCGCGAGCAGGTGGAACTCTCGGCGCAGGGCGCGGCGCCGGCCCCGGACGTTGAACTGGACGAGGACACCCGCCGCCGACTCCAGGCCCTCGGCTACATCGAGTAGCGCCGGTCGACTGGTCAACAACCGGTTGACGTCGGCCAACCGGGATCACCTTGAGGTGTGCTAACCTCTCGATCTACCAACCCAACAGGAGGTCCTCCATGAACAGGAGTCCTCCACGAACAGGAGGTCCTCCACGAACAGGAGGTCCTCCATGAAGAAAGACAGTTGGTTTCGCAGCGCACTTCTCAGCGTGCTTCTGGCGGTTCCGGTCGCTGTCGTCGGCTGCGACGACAATCACTGTTCCTTGGGAGTAGAAGGTGCCAAACGATGCTCGGGGTACACGTCTGGCGACGACTTCTATGTATTGGAGTATGACGCCGGTTGGTTCTACGGCGCGTTGTGGTGCGGCGGAAGGCCACAGCCGGGGCGGCAGCCGGACTTCACGTGTGGCGGTAACCGCGGAGCCCAGGGCCAAGGCAACGACCTTGTTTGTATCAGTTATGGCCCTGTGCCTGGTGCGCTTGGGCAGGAGATTCCGCAGGACCGCGTGTCTTGCTCGTAACTGGCGGTTTTCGTGCCAATGATTGCTGCAATGTCCGGTGAATGGCGGTGCGCGCGGCGACGCGGCGGGTTCTGTCTGGTCTTCGGATGGTTCGTGGCGATGCCGCTTGCTCCGGTCGTGGTCGAGGCACAGCAGGCGGGGCCCGAATTTTCGGTGCGACTTCGGAGCGAGGCGTCCTCATCGGGCTCCGCTCGCGTATGGCTCTACCCGGTCTGCGGGTCGTTCCAATGCGGCCTGAGCTGGCTCGCGGGAAACCTGAAGCCTGAGCCGCGCTGGAGTGCCCCCCTCGGGGCCGGCGGCCGATTCCGGCCCTTCGGTGACCAGGGCGCAGGGGCTCGCGAGGCTTCTCGGCAGGACTGGTGGGTCGTGGTTGAAGCCGGGTCGTTGCCGGTCGCCTGGTTGTGGCGGCCGGGGACCGGCGCCGACGACCTGCCGCCGGCGCCCCGGATGGCTGGGCGGAGCTGCACGGCGACTGTTCTGTCTCGGGAGGGCGGCGCACCGGTATCCGGAGCCCTCGTCGTTCCTGTGCACAGTCGGCGTCGTCTCGGTGACGAGCTCTATTCCGGCACGGACGGCTGGCGTATCTGGCTGGAACCGGCCGTCACTTCGTCGAGCGGCCGCGCCGTCCTCCAGGTGGCTGCCGAAGGCGAGACCACGGTGCGCGCCGGCGCGGACGGCTTTCTCACCGGCGAGGCCGTTTGTCGCCCCGACGACGAGACCGGGGGCTCGGCCGTCACCGTAGTAGAGCTGCGCAGGCGGGATGAACCGCGCGAGTTGCAGCTCAGCGCACCGAACGGAGTTCTGGTGGCGGATGCTCTGGTGAGAGATGAGTCCGGCTGGCCGGTTGCCCTTGGCGACAGCGACGGGAAGGTGCTCCTGAGTGCCCGCTCCTCCGGTTGGTGGGTGGAAACGAGGCACGGCGAGGTCTACTTCGGGCGCCCGCCCAAGGGTGCGGCTTCGGCCACGATCGGTTTGCAGATCGTCTCCGCGCACCTGGAAGGTGTGGCGGCGTTTCCGCCCCGACGGCTGGTCGGGCCGGCCCGCCCCCCGCATGCGGGTGGGGGTCGTCGAGCAACCGGATGGCACGATGCCGGACGGGATGCATGGCCGTTGGAATGCAGCGCGACTTCTGGCACGGGCTGCCCGGATCCGGCCGGGGCGCCTTCTGTGGAGTTCTGGCTGGATCGCCCTGAGAGGGCGTGGTCGGATCTTCATGTCGACCTGGCTGCCGTCCGGCGCAGGGCGTCTGGCGGCGAGTTCGACCTTCATGCGCTGCGCGAAGACAGAGTCTGGTTCACGGGGCCGGGCCGCGGGCATGAGCGGCGTTCGAGCAGCGACCTTTCTTCGCGCAACGGCCCGGAGATGAAGCCGGCACTGCCGATTTACGGCCTTGTCGTCGATGATCGGGGCAAGCCGCTGGAGGGTGTCGAACTCGATCTCGCGCGGAGGATCACCCGCCGGGAGGGACCGCCGTTGCGCCAGTTCCTGCGTACACGGAAAGACGGCCGCTTCGTTAGCGACCGTTTGCCTGCCCCGGAGCGGTTCCATCAGGCCATCGGGGTCGACATCAGGCATCCTGGTTTCCTGCCCCTCGAATCGGCCCGCCTTTCCGGCTTCCGCACGAAGGAAGACGAGTACGTCATCGAACTACAGCGAGGCGTGATCGTGACGGGGAGCGTCCTGGACCGTCAGTCCGGGCTGGCCGTCGTCGATGCCGAAGTGGCCCTCGGTCGGTTCAGCGCGCAGGGCACAGTCGTCACCCTGAGCGCGCTTTCCGACCTGCGGCTGGGAAGGACGACGTATGCGGGGCGCACGGACGGCCAGGGGAGATTCGCCATTCGTTCGCCGCCGGGGCGCCATGACCTGGCGATCCGAACGCCCGAACATGCGTTTCGGCTCGTGCGGGGCGTCGAAGTGAGCCCGGTCGAGGGTCTTGACCTGGGTTCGGTCTTTCTCGAACCGGGTCTTGTCTTCGAGGGCCGGGTCGTTGACGAGGGCGCGAGGCCGATCTCGGGCGCGTACGTCAGCGCGATCGCCCAGCGGACGCCGGATGCCCTTGGCCGCGATCCGATGGTGGACAACGGCGATGCGGTCCGATTGACCACGGACAGCGAGGGTCTCTTCAGCGTTCCGGGATTGCCTCCCTACGCGCGGCTCGACATCACGGCAGCCGCGGCCGGATTTGCCGCCCGAACGCTTCGCGGTCTGACGCCCGGCGCGGAGCCGTTCGAAATCCAGCTCGGCCAGGGGGCCGTCCTGACGGGAAGACTGACCCGTGGCGGCGAACCCGTGGCTGGCTCGTACGACATCTTCGGATCGGCGAATCGCGGATTCAGGGATCTTCTGACCCGCGATCCCGGCTATGTGACTTCCGGGCTCATCCCGAGCGACGGCTCTTTCCAGGTCGCGCACCTGGAGGCGGATCGCTATCGGCTGCTTGTGCGATCCGTGGACGGCGAGGAGAAACGAGCGATCGTCGCGCTGAAGGCCGGAGACGAACGTCGGCTGGAACTGGATCTCGACTCGCGCTCCGGCAGAATCGCGGGCCGTGTCGTGGACCGCGAGATCGGTTTGCCCGGCGCAACGGTCCGCTTGAACCGACGGGGCCGGACTGCCGTGACCACGACCGATGCGACCGGTCGCTTCGCCTTCGAGGGCGTGTCCGTCGGGACGGTTGTCCTGGAAGCCGACCTCGGAAACGGCGAGGCGGCCAGGACCAGAACGGTGCGTGTTCGGGGCGGGGAGACCCGTGTGACCCTCGACTTCAGCCGCTACGACGTCAGCGGCCGCGCGCTTCTGCCGGGAAGGGACCGCGGCGCTGGCTACCTGCGCTTGACGTTCTGGTCGCCGGCCGCGCCGGGAGACGAGAGCGCAACCGCGACGGTGGGCGCCGGAGGGACCTTCCGCGTGCGATTGAGGAGCGGTGAATACGCCGTTGGCGGCGAGATCGGCGACCTGCGTGTCTTTGCTCCGAAGAACCTCCGGGTCGAGGGCGACGCCGCGGATGTCAACCTGCGTCTCCGCCCGGTCGCGGCTGCCAGGATCGTCGGCAGGGTCCACGGCCTTGCGGAGGACGAACTGGCCACGCTTCGCGTCGAGGCTGTGAACCGGAAGCTGAGCAGTCGAGCGGCAGACCTGAATGTAGACGGCACGTTCTCGATCGAGCGGGTTGCCGAGGGAGAGTGGACCGTAGTGGGAGTCGTCGGTTCGTCGAGCAGGCGGGCGACTCGTGGCGTCGAGGTTCAGGCTGGCGAAGCTCGCGTTGATCTCATCTTCGAGAGAGCGTACACAGTCAGCGGAGTCGTGAGCCTCGACGGCGTACCGTGGTCGGGGGCGCAGGTGCTGGTCATGCCCGAAGGAAGGCGTGAGGGAGCGCGTAGACAGTTCACGGGCCACGACGGCGCCTTTGTGTTTCGGGACGTCGAGTCCGGCAGCCACGTCCTCGCTGCCGGAGCGGAAGTGAGGCCGCTGCGGGTCAAGGGCGACGAGTGGGTTGAACTCCGCCTCGAGACCGGCACGGTGAAGGGGCTGGTCCTGGGTGCGGGGACCGATCTGCCGGAGGCGGGGGCGATCGTCGCGCTCTGGCCGGCCGCGGCAACGCGAAGCCAGTCGGATTCCATCGGTTCGACCCGCACTTCGTGGACGGACGCTCAGGGCGAGTTCGCGTTCGAGGGCGTACCGTCCGGCGAGTGGGTTGTGGAGATCGCCGGGCGGCTAGGGCTAGGCGCTCGACGGAGACTCAGGGTGGAACCGGGCCGCGACCTGCTGGTGACCCTGCGTTGAACACTCGAACCCCGGCTCGATCCCGGCTCGAATGGATGGCCGATGTCGGGCGGCATGCAGCTCCGTTCGCATGCCGTTCGAATGCAGCGTGACTCTGCGACAGGCTGCTAGAGCTAGAGCTAACCGTAGACGGACGAATTGGAGGTCGGGGCGGGCACGAAGGAGAACATCAACTTGCGAACCGCTCGGCCGGCAAGGAGGTTGGCGCCGGCCGTCTTCAGCTTGCGGGCGCTTGAGCCGAGAAGGTGTGCCGGCCGGCACTCAGCGCAGAGCAAGCGCGATTACGCCGCTGGCCATCGGCGCCATCATGGCGAGTATTCCGCCGATCATCCACTTGATCGCCCTCATCTCGCCTCGCAGACCGTCCATCTGGCCGGCGATCTCCTGGCGGAAGCTCTCGAAGCAGTCTCGGACCTCGGCGATGTCCTGCGTCAGCGCGCCTTGAGCCGCAGCGACATCCTGCTTCGTTGCCAGCGCTTCCTTAGTGTCACCGATCATCTGGAGTAGCGCCTCCACCTGAGCTGGCTCGAAGCCGGCTGCTTCGAGCCGTCGCCTTTCCGTCTGGGTGGACGATGTTACCGCGTAGCGTTCCATTCTCTTGAACCTCCTGCTGACTTGGACGGATTTCGGGCCGATCTGTCGATACGCGACCCCGCCCGCGGGCTCCGCGACGCCTGCTTGAGGTCCGGGAGTTGCGCCGTTTGCTATCGTCTTAGCTCCAGTGAACAAGATTCTCGGCCGCACGGCCGCCGTGTTGACGATCGCCGCTCTCGTCACTGCCGCTGGCGCGGCGGCTCAGCCGGAGGACCCGCCGCTCGAGGTCCTGATGCGCGCCACGGACGACGCGATGCGGGGCGAGTCCAGCGAGAGCCGGATCACGATGCGGATCAGGACGGAGCGCTGGCAGCGGGAGTTGCGGCTCCACGTGATCTCGGAGGGGAGCGAGAAGGCGCTGGTCCGGATCGAGGCGCCGGCCAAGGAGCTCGGCACGGCGACGCTCAAGGTCGAGCAGAACATCTGGAACTACCTGCCGAACGTGGACCGGACGATCAAGGTGCCGGCGTCGATGATGCAGGCGGCGTGGATGGGCAGCCACTTCACGAACGACGACCTGGTCCATGAGTCCCGCTACAGCGAGGACTTCGAGTGCGTCTACCGGGAGCGGCCGGCGGACCAGTCGGGCCATTGGCTGGTGCGCTGTGTGCCGTTGCCGGATGCTCCCGTCGTGTGGGGCGCGATCGACGCCCGGTTTCGGGCGCGGGACATGCTGCTTGACCAGGCGGAGTACTTCGACGAACGCGAACGGCTGGTGCGCACGGTCGTCTACGAGGACTTCGGTCCGCTGGGCGGCAGGACGCTGCCGCGCCGGATGCGGGTGATCCCGACGGACGATCCCGACGAGTTCACCGAGATCGTGTACGAGGAACACGCCTTCGACGTCGATCTGCCGCCGGCTACGTTCTCGCTGCAGTCGTTGCGGCAGTGACGGGCCCGCCGGCGGGCAGACGGACGCACCCGCTTCCCGGCTCGCAGGCAGGTGGAGCAGGCCGCCGCGTCGAGCGTCCCGGGGGTCGAGATCAGGAACTGGCGCGACCTCCTGCCGGGTCTCGCCGACGTCTCGACGCCGCCCGGGCGGCCGTTCAGGTGGACGCCGCCGCGTGAAGATCCTCCGCATGGCCTGGCGCAACCTGTGGCGCAACGGCCGCCGCACCCTGGTCACGGTCGGGGCGATGACGCTGGCCCTGTGGACGATGGTCATCTATACCTCGCTCATGCAGGGGATGCTGAGCAGCATGGAGAGCACCCTGCTCGACGTCGAGCTGGGCGAGATCCAGGTGCACGCCGACGGGTACCGGGAACGGCCGTCCATCTGGGAGCGGATCGAGGATCCGGAGGCGCTGCTTCAGGCCCTGGACGAAACCGGGCTGCGGTCGAGCGCGCGCCTGCTCGGCGGCGCCCTGGTCGCCTCGGGCGACGCGTCGACCGGCGCCGTGCTCAAGGGTCTCAGCCCGGAACGCGACGCCATGGTGAGCGACGTCTACCTGCGGCTCGACCGGGGCGGGTGGCTCGAGCCGTCCGAACCCGAGGGCGTCGTGCTGGGTTACCGACTGGCGCGGACTCTGGGTGTCGACCTCGGCGACGAGCTGGTGGCGCTGAGCCAGGCGACCGACGGCAGCATGGCGAACGATCTCTTCCGGGTCCGGGGCGTGCTTCAGAGCCTTAGCGAGGAGACGGACCGGGCGACCGTCTTTCTCCTCGAGGAGCAGTTCCGGAGCTTCTTCACGCTCGAGGACGGCGCCCACCAGGTGATCGTCCGCAGCGGCGAGGGGCAGGACCTGGCGGCGGCGGCGGGAGTCGTGGAGCAGGCCGCCGCGTCCAGCGTCCCGGGGGTCGAGGTCAGGAGCTGGCGCGACCTCCTGCCGGGCATCGCGAACATCTTCGACTCCGCCCAGGCCGCCGTCCAGGTGGTGGCCTTCGTCGTCTACGTCGTGATCGCGATCCTGATTCTGAACGCCATGCTGATGGCGGTCTTCGAGCGGATCCGCGAGTTCGGGGTGCTGAAGGCGATCGGCGTGTCGCCCCGGCGGGTGCTCGCGCTCATCCTCACCGAGGGGGCGCTGCAGGCCGCGCTGGCGACCGCGCTCGGACTCGCGGCGAGTGTGCCCGCGCTCTGGTTCGTCACCACCAGGGGGATCGATGTCGGTCCGCTGGGCGGTACCGCGGTCATGGGCGTTTCGATGGATCAGATCTGGACTGGCGCCCTCAATCCGGCGACGATCGCGGGTCCGGTCCTCATCCTGCTCTTCATCGTCGCCCTGGCGGTCCTGTTCCCGGCCGTCAAGGCTGCCCGGATCAGCCCGATCGAGGCCATTCACCACCAGTAGCGGAACCGTGGAGACGTCTTGTGGTCCTGTGCCCCGCTTCCTGGCCCGCTGTCGCCTGACAGCCTGCCCTGCACTACCGGCCTGCGATCGGACGACGAACCGGGCAACGACCGGACGCGACCGGGCGCCGGCGGCCGCAATGCCGGAATACACCGCGTGGCCGGCGTCTTGACAACACGGATGCTCATCTCTCAAGGGACAAGACTGCGGCCCTTGGGGGTTCAGGGCCGCTGCGCGGTTCCGTCTGTGCAGGGTCTGCGCGGGCTGTCGAAGTGGTTCCACGCTGCCTGCTGGTTGGCGCTGACGAGTTCCGGATGCACCATCGCTCTCTCCGAGGACGCGGCTCGGTCGATTCCGTCGTCCGCATGCGCGGAGTTGCGCACGAGCGACTTGCCCCGGTTGGGCGGCATTCAAGGCGCGTGGCTCGGTCCGGATGAGTTTGTTCTGGTCGATAGGAAGGGAGCGCGTCTTCTCACCTACACCGTGGGCGGCGCGTCGGAGACGGTTTGGCCGCCTGCGGGCCAGTCCTGGCTCGGGCCGCTCTCCGTCGAACACCCCCTTGAGCTTGAGCTTGACGAGGTCGTCGCGGCCGAAGATGGGCTGATTCTCGCAGTCTACGAGTTCAAGGCCGGTTCCGGTGGGGCGAAGGCGTTCTCGGCGGCCTCTCTCGTGCGCCTCGACAGCGCTCTGCGGCCCTCCTCACTGCTGGATTGGGATTGGCCTGCGCCCGGCCAGCCCGAAGGTCGTAACTCACCCCTGACCTTCGTGACCGAGTTGGTCGCCGTGGGCGCCACGCTCTTCGCATGGGGCGGCCACATGGATGAGCTTTCACGATTCACGCTCTTTGCGCTGGGCAGAAACTCGGGCTCAGGCGGCTCAGGTCCGGAGAACCGCAGGCAGGGCCTCCGGGAAGAGGTGCGATGGCCTCTTCTCGAGGGTGAAGGTCAGTTCCTGACTTCCTTGCCGATAAGGTCCCTGGCGGCTGGCAGCAACGAGAGGGCCGGGTTTGCCTACGCCCTGCGAATGGCGCCGACGCCGTTCATCCAGATCCTCACGCCGGCGGAGAGTGGGCCCCTGCAGCGGTTGATGTCCTTTCCCGAATCGGTAAGCTCACTGCCGGATCTGCCTCCAAGAAGGGGCTGGGACACTGTGCACGCATTCTTCACCGCGGCTGAGGCTGCCAGCTATCCTGCGGGTCTCTACGGCCAGGGGGGTCGGCTGTACGTCCTTGCACGTGAGATGGTCGACGGCGCACCGGTCTGGGATCTTCACCACATCGATCCCGTGAAGGACAGAATCGTCGGCAGGACGCGTTTGCCCACGAACGCGGCTTATGTGAGCCTGCTTCCCGGAGAGAAGTACTGGGTGCTCGAGGAGTCGAGCAGTTTCGTGGTCGACTTGTTCCGGCAGCCGATTCGCTTGCTGCTGCTGGACTCGGAGGCGGTTCGGGCCGGCGGGGAACTGCGGTGCGACTGACGGCCGCCCTGGTCTGGCTGCCGCTGCTGGCTCGCGCTGGACCCGGTCGATCCGGTGGATCGCCTGGCCGCGGCGCCTGCCGACGCCGGCCGCGTCCTGGTTGAGGTCGTGGGTTTCGATGGGAGTCCTGTCGAGCGCTTCACGATGCGGGTTCAGATCGCTTCCGGCGGGCGAACCGGCGGCACCGCCGTGACGGTGGAGCAGACATCCGTTCCCGCGGAGGCGAGCATTCCCGCCCGCTTCCTTGGGGTCGGCATTGCGGCAGTCACGTTCGAGGCCGAGAACCTCCTGCGCTCGGCCATGCAGGGCGTTCAGCTTCTACCCGGCGGCGAGGTCGATCCGGGTGCGGTCTTGACGCCGGCGTTGAGGACTTGATAGCGTTTTCGCCATTGGACACAAGAGGAGGCCTCCCGCAACGAACCAGAGGAGGTATCCCATGAGAGATGGTAAGCGGTTCCGTTCCTTCGTCCTGTCGACGATGGTGTTCTTTGTGCTGCTGGTGCCGCTGACGGCGGGCGCACCGATGGCCAGCGGCAGCGGGTGTGATTGGGGATGCGAGAGCGGCTTCACGCTCAACACCCAGACTTGGAGTTGTGTCGCTGGCGGGAAGGACTGCATGAGGTGCACTCTCCGCTGCCCGTACTAGGGTGGTTCGCAGCCTGGTCGCTGCGCTGTCGCGAAGGTAACTGGCGGCGAGTCCGGATGCTTGTTTGTGGACGGTCGGCCAGGGGGTCGCACTGCGTGGGCGGCTTGCTCGTGCTGTTGTGCTCCCACGCCGTTGTGCCTGATGCTGCCGCTGAATGTCTGAGGCTGAGTTCGGCGGAGCTTCCGCGGCTTGGCGGGATTCAAGGCGAGTGGCTCGGTCCGGATGAGTTTGTTCTGGTCGATAGGAAGGGAGCGCGTCTTCTCACCTACACCGTGGGCGGCGCGTCGGAGACGGTTTGGCCGCCTTCGGGCCAGTCCTGGCTCGGGCCGCTCTCCGTCGAACACACCCTTGAGCTTGAGCTTGAGGAGGTCGTCGCGGCCGAAGATGGTCTGATTCTCGCAGTCTACGAATTGAAAGCCGGTTCCGGTGGGGCGAAGGCGTTCTCGGCGGCCTCTCTCGTGCGCCTCGACAGCGCTCTGCGGCCCACCTCACTGCTGGATTGGGATTGGCCTGCGCCCGGCCAGCCCGAAGGTCGTAACTCACCCCTGACCTTCGTGACCGAGTTGGTCGCCGTGGGCGCCACGCTCTTCGCATGGGGCGGCCACATGGATCAGCTTCCTCGACCCACGCTCTTTGCGCTGGGCGGAAACTCGGGCTCAGGCGGCTCAGGTCCGGACAACCGCAGGCAGGGCCTCCGGGAAGAGGCGCGATGGCCTCTTCTCGAGGGTGAAGGTCAGTTCCAGGGTTCCTTGCCGATACGGTCCTTGGCGGCTGGCAGCAACGAGAGGGCCGGGTTTGCCTACGCCCTGCGAATGGCGCCGACGCCGTTCATCCAGATACTCACGCCGGCGGAGAGTGGGCCCCTGCAGCGGTTGACGTCCTTTCCCGAATCGGTAAGCTCACTGCCGGATCTGCCTCCAAGAAGGGGCTGGGACACTGTGCACGCATTCTTCACCGCGGCTGAGGCTGCCAGCTATCCTGCGGGTCTCTACGGCCAGGGGGGTCGGCTGTACGTCCTTGCACGTGAATTCGTCGACGGCGCACCATTCTGGGATCTTCACCACATCGATCCCGTGAAGGACAGAATCGTCGGCAGGACGCGTTTGCCCACGAACGCGGCTTATGTGAGCCTGCTTCCCGGAGAGAAGTACTGGGTGCTCGAGGAGTCGAGCAGTTTCGTGGTCGACTTGTTCCGGCAGCCGATTCGCCTGCTGCTGCTGGACTCGGAGGCGGTTCGGGCCGGCGGGGAACTGCGGTGCGACTGACGGCCGCCCTGGTCTGGCTGCCGCTGACGAGTTCCGGATGGACCATCGCTCTCGCCGAGGAGACGGCTCGGTCGATTCCGTCGTCCGCCTGCGCGGAGTTGCGCACGAGCGACTTGCCCCGCTTGGGCCGCATTCGAGGGGATTGGCTCGGGCCGCGCCGGTTCGTATTGGCCGACTTGAAGCGACGCCGGATGCTGGCCTATGACGTCTCAGACGGTGGGGTGGAGAGCATTCGCGCGCCCGTTGGGGAATCGTGGCTGCCCGCTGCGCGGGCTGTCCAGGTGGAACCGACCTACGTGACGCGCTTCCGGGACGGACTCGTTGTTGCCGCTCATTACCCTCCAGGTCCGGATTCATCAGGCGAGGCGCAACTTGTTCTGTTGAACGACGAGTTCACTCCGGTCCACGCGATCCGGTGGCCTTCGGTCGCTCGCCCGGTCGGCCAGCCCGAACGCGAAGTGTATGCCGGGTACATCGCACAGGTGCTGGTCTCGGGCGAACGCGTCGGCCTTCTGGCTCGACTTGGCGAGACCAAGGTCATCGTTGAGTTGACTCTTCTGCGAACAGACGGGGTGAACAGTCTGCGCGAGGATGCGGTGTGGCAGCCCTTGGAGGGCGAGTACCCGATCATCAGTCACCTGCCGATCAGATCGCTGGCGGCGACCGAAGGAACCAATCGGGGGATGTACGCTCTGAGGTTCGCCAAGGTGCCCTTCATCCAGGTGCTTGGCCACCCGAGCATGCAGCGGCTCTCGGTTTTCCCGGGGTCGGGGACGCCGCTGCCGACGTTACCCGAGGTGCATGGTTGGGGCTCCGGGCCAGCCTTCTATGCGGCTGCCGAATCGGCCGCGTTTCCGGTGGGCCTCTACGGGCACGGGGATCGTCTCTACGTCCTGTCTCGGGAGTTCGTGGATGGCGTGACACGTTGGGAGCTCCACCACCTTGACCCCGTGGCTGAGGAGATTGTCGGCAGGACGCGTTTGCCCACGAACGCGGCTCATGTGAGCCTGCTTCCCGGAGAGAAGTACTGGGTGCTCGAGGAGTCGAGCAGCTTTGCCGACGACATCTTCCGGCAGCCGATCCGCCTGCTGCTGCTGGACTCGGAGGCGGTTCGGGCCGGCGGGGAACTGCAGTGCGGCTGACGGCCGCCCTGGTCTGGCTGCCGCTGCTGGCGGCGTGTGCCGCCGGATCGGACTCTGCGCGCCAGGGGGTGGACCTGGTGGCTCACCGCGTTCTCTCGGCGGATCACCGCCCCGACGCTTCCCTGCGGGTGGCCTTCCTGCCGACGCCGGAGAACTGCTCGCCGCAGGATCTGATCGCCGCGCGGGCCCTGGCCCGGCTCGACGAGGAACGGTCCGACGTGGCGGTGCTCACGCTGGTGCCACGGGGACTGCCGGTCGACACCGGCATGGCGGGGCTGCCGTTTCCGGGCGTGGTGGTCGACCTGCCGCTTCATGTGCTGGAACAGAGCGGGCGCAAGGTGGCGAGACCGCGTTTCGAAGTCTACGGCGACGACGGCCGGTTACTCCTGCTCCGACCGGTCTACCCGTACGAAGAGGAACATGAGTTGGTCGATGAAATCGTGAGTCTGCTCAGGTACTCCGCGGCGAGGGTCGGTTGAGCCGGCCTTTCGTGCAGTGCTGCGCACGGCCCCGGGTGAACGCCCGGCGCCGTGCCGTTGGCGCGGCCCTGGCACTTCTCCTGGTTGGCGTTGGGGCGGAGGCACAGCGGGAGAATCCGGAAGCTCCGGCGAACCCTGGCCGCATGCGCGTCCTTGGCGCCGACGGCATCGGCGCGGAGGGCGCTGAAGTGCGGGTTCTGCGGCCCGACCAGGGCGGGCTCTCGCCGACCGCCGCGATCCTTGTGGACACGACGACGATCGAGGGAGGCTTCGCGCGGTCTCCAGTGCCCCGACTCGCCGGCCTGACCGTGGTGATCGATCACCCGCTCCATCTGCCCTTCGTTGCCAGCTTCCCGGGGGCTCCGTTGCCGGGGATGCTCACGTTGCAGTCCGGAACGGCGGCGACGGGGGAGGTGGTCACGGGCGAGACGGCTGCGCCGGTGGCCGGCGCCGAGGTTTGCGCCTCCTGGGTCGATGAGCAGGCGCCGGAGCGTTTCCAGCGTTGGCGCCGGTGCGCGGCGTCCGACGATGCGGGCCGATTCCGGATTGCCGGTATTCCGCCCCGTGGGGTCGACGTCACCGTCGCTGCGTCGGGCTTCAGGGAACGGGTGGCGCCGTTGGATGATGCGGACAGCCCGGTCGTCCTCGCGCTGGACCCGGTCGATCCGACGGATCGCCTGGCCGCGGCGCCGGCCGACGCCGGCCGCGTCCTGGTCGAGGTCGTGGGTTTCGACGGGAATCCTGTCGAGCGCTTCACCATGCGGGTTCAGATCGCTTCCGGCGGACGAACTGGCGGCACCGCCGTGACGGTGGAGCAGACATCCGTTCCCGCGGAGGCGAGCATTCCCTCGCGCTTCCTTGGGGCCGGCATGGCGGCAGTCACGTTCGAGGCCGAGAACCACCTGCGCTCGGCCATGCAGGGCGTTCAGCTTCAGCCGGGAGGCGAGGTCGATCTGGGTGTCGTCTTCCTCGAGCCGGGAGCGGTGGTCACGGGACGGATCTTCGACGCGGTCGGCGCCGAACCGGCGGCCGGCTGCCTGGCGGAGCTTCTCCCTCCCGGAGCGGGGGAGCTTCGCGCCATGCTGCTCGGCATCCAGTCGCTTGCGGTGTCCGACGAAGAGGGCCGCTACCTGCTCGGCGGTCTGCCCGAGGGGCGCTACCACCTGCGGCGGCAATGCGTCGGTGCGCCGACGCTCGATTCCCTCGTCGTCCTGGACGCTTCGGAGAGACTCGATCTCGGCGAGACCTGGCTCGGTTCGGATCGCCGGGTGGAGGTTCTCGTCGATGGCGTGGACGGGGGCGTGCTCCGTGTCTTCGACCGCTTCAAGGAGATCACGCGGCCAATCGCCGAAGCGGTCTTCGTGCCGGTGGGCGGGGGCGGCGGCGCCGATGGCGAGCAGTCCTCGTCGGCAGAGATCGTTCTTGCCGGCGGGACGTACCGCTTCGAGATTCTGGGTCCCGGCCGTGCGCTGCGCGCTTCGCGGGAGGCGACGATCGTCCCGGACGGTACGGCCAACGTGCAGTCGGTCGGGCTTTCGGCGGCCGGTCGCGCGATCCGGAGCGTCCTGACGATGGCCGGGCGCCCGGTGGCGGGCGGTTCGGTGGCGCTGGGACCCGTGCTCGATTCGGCCCGGAGCAGCGGCACGATCATGGTGACCACGCAGGCAGGCGGCGCCGATTCGCGCCGCGGGACGTTCCAGGCTGCCGCCCCGAGCCTCCGGGCGAATGTCGGGAACGATGGCGCCTTCGTGGTTGAAGGCGCGTCGGACGGTTTTCTGTGGCTGACCTGGTATGCGCCGGATGGAACCACGGTGAGCCGGTTGTGGCCGGAGGGCGCCGTGCCGCAGTTCGATCTGGGCGGTACAGGGGTGAGCGGCGTGTTGCTCGACGGTGACGGCGTACCGGTTCAGGGAGGTTCGGTGGCCCTGATCGGCAGTCTGGGCCGGACGGTGGCGACCGGCTCGAGCCTTGCCGGCGGCGGTTTCGAACTGCCTCCGGCGCCGCCGGGGGAGTACCTGCTCCGGGGTCGGTCTGACGCAGGGTCGAGCGTCGCGGTCGAGGTCGAGCTCGCTTCCGAGGCTCCCCGCCCGGTGGTGCTTCGGATGCCGGGCGGCGAACCGGGCGACATCGCGCTCTCGTTGCGGCGCCCCGGCGGCGCCGCTGTCGCCGGCGCGTGGGTCCATCTCGTCGACGGAGCGGGCGACGTGGCGGGAACCGGCCTTACCTCCGAGCGGGGCCGTTACGCGAACAGCGGAATCCCTGCCGGCGAGCTGTCGGTGGTCTGGAACGACGGCACGTCTTGTGTCGGCGGTCGCACGATCACGGTGGAGGGCGGCGAGTCGGCTCGGCTCGAGCTCACCCTCCCGGCCGGTCGGCTCCTGGAACTGCGTTGCCCGGCCGAGGACTGTGGCGGCGAGCCGCTTTCGTTCCTGAGCGTGAGGACGGAATCCGGCGTCGAGATCGCCGGCCACCTGACCGGCGCCGCGGGCAACTCCCGGTTTTCCGATGACGGCGCTCTCGGTGTCGGTTGCGTCACGCCGGACACCTACGGGTTCTCGTTCTGGACGGCGGGGCGGCGCTGGCATGCCGAAGTCGAAGTCGGCGCCGACGGGCCGCCGGAGACGCCGGTTGCGGTCCGCGGTCGTCCGGCCGGCCTCTAGCTCCAGCTCGCGACCTCGCCTGACCGGTCTCGGCGCCGGGCCTGATCGGACGCGAGTTGGCGCCGTCCCTTTGGCGCGGGTGCACCACCCCGGCCCCGGCCCCGGCCCCGGCCCGGTCCCGCGACCCGCCGGTACGCCCCGTCCAGGAACGACGGAGCTCCCGCAGAGCGCATCGGTCGCGCCTGGCCGACGGGGAGGGTATCCTCCGGCCGCATACGAGGAGCGAACATGAGTGGACCGAGTGTGTTGACGCTGGCTTGGCGCAACCTGTGGCGGAACCGCCGGCGAACCCTGCTGACGATGGGTTCGATCGTCTTCGGCGTGTTCCTCGCGGTGGTGTTCACCGCGATGCAGGACCGCAACTGGAAGGACATGATCGATCTGGCCGCCCGCCTCGGGGGCGGCCACGTCAGCCTGCAGCATCCGGAGTACCTGGATACGCCGACCCTGACCCGCACCGTCGTTCGCGGCGAAGCGGTGGAGGCGGCGCTCGATGGCGAGCGCAGTCGGGTCGCGCGCGCCGTCGACCGGGTCGTGGGGCCGACGATGCTGGCCACGGCGGGCGAGAACTTCAGCGCCGCCTTCATCGCCTTCGATCCGGAGGTGGAAGACGAGACGACGTTGTCGATCCTGGAAGCGCTCGACGGGGGAGCGGCCCTCGAGCCCGGCGATGCTCAGGGTGTGATTCTCGGCCACCGCCTGGCGAGCAATCTGGGGATGGAACTCGGCGACAAGGTGGTCTACACGGTGACCGACAGGAACGGGGAGATCGTCAGCGGCCTGGCGAGACTGCGGGGGACGCTCCGGACCAACGCGCCGAGCGTCGACGGCGGGTTCTGCCTGCTGCCGATCGCTACGGTGCGGGACCTGCTCGGCTACGGTGACGACGAGGCGACGATGGTCGCCGTCTTTCTTCACGATCAGCGGCAGAGCGGGCGGGTCGCGGGCCGGCTGGACCGGGAAGTCGGCGGCGCCCTGGCGGCTGTGCCCTGGAACACGAGCCAGCCTCAACTCGCCGCGTTCATCGCGCTCAAGGTGGGCGGCGCGGTGTTCATGGAGCTCCTGATCGCCGTCCTGGTCGCGGCCGGGATCTTCAACACGCTGTTCGTCAGCGTGATGGAGCGCCTGCGGGAGTTCGGCATCATGCTGGCGATCGGCTGGAGCCCGGGCCGGCTGTTCCGCCTGGTCATGATGGAGAGTGTCTGGCTGGCGGCGCTTGGTCTGGTCGGCGCGTTCCTGCTCACGCTCGGGCCGTACCTCTACCTTTCGTCCACGGGGCTCGACCTGACCGCGGTCTACGGCGGCACGGTCGAAGTCGCCGGCGTGGGCCTCGATCCGGTGCTCAAGATCGGCATCTTCCCGCGCAACGCGGTGATGATCGCCCTGTTCGCGGTCGTTGCCACACTGGCATCGGGCATCTATCCGGCCTGGCGCGCGGGGCGGGTGGAACCGGTCGAGACGATCAGGGTGGTGTGAGGTGGCAGGCGATCCCATCATCTCCCTCACGGACGTGACCAGGGTCTACCGTCAGGGCAGCGTGGACATCCATGCCCTGCGCGGGCTGACTCTGGAGATCGAGCCGGGCGAGTTCACTGCCGTCTGCGGCCCTTCCGGTTCCGGCAAGACAACCACCCTGAACCTGATCGGTGCGCTCGATTCCGTGACCTCGGGCTCGATCGCGCTCGAGGGACGGGAGTTGGGCAATCTGAACAAGAAGGAGTTGAGCGCGCTTCGCCGCGACCGGATCGGCTTCGTGTTCCAGGCCTACAACCTGATGCCGGTGCTCACGGCCTACGAGAACGCCGAGATGGTGCTCTGGGTCCAGGGCGTCGACGCGGCGACGCGGCGCGAACGGGTGATGGACCTCCTCGATCAGGTAGGACTGAAGGGGTTGGAGGATCGCCGTCCGTCCGAACTGTCGGGCGGGCAGCAACAGCGGGTGGCGATCGCCCGCGCGATTGCCAGCAATCCGGCCGTGGTGCTCGCCGACGAGCCGACGGCGAACGTGGACTCCGAAACCGCGGAGACCCTGCTCGGCCTGATGGAGACCCTCAACCGGGACCAGGGCGTGACCTTCCTCTTCTCGACCCATGATCCGCAGGTGATGGAACGGGCGCGCCGGGTGGTGCGCCTCGTCGATGGCGGCGTCGCGAGCGACGAGCGCCGCTGAGCGGCTGCCCCGGCCGGCCGGCGTGGTGGCCGGCGTGCTGCTCGCGGTACTGGCAACGGGCGCCGTCGAGCCGTCGGCCGCGCAGACCACGGTCGGCGGCGATGTGCGGCTCTTCGCCTTCCAGGTCCTGGAGGAGCTCGATGGCGATGACGGCAGCGACAACGATGGCGGCGAGGACGCTGCCGAAGGCGCCGTGCCCCGCGGCGCCGGCGGCGTGGAGCTCGGGATCCTGCGACTCAAGCTCGATTCCCGCTGGCGGACGGGATCGCAGGACCGGCTGCGCCTCGAGGTACACGGCGTGGCGCAGGCGGTCTCGCCGCCCGGCAGCGGTTCCCTGACCTCGGTGGCCACCGGCGCCACGCGGCGCTTCTTCGATCTGGAGTCCGACTCCTTCGGCGGCGGCGACGTGGCCGGCGCCACCGAGATCGACCGGCTCAATCTGCGCTGGGACCGGCCGGGCTTCCGGATGGTCGCGGGGCGTCAGGCGATCACCTGGGGCGTGAACTACTTCTGGCCCGTGCTCGACCTGTTCGCTCCGTTCGCGCCGCAGCGGATCGACCGTGCCTACAAGCCCGGCGTCGACGCGCTTCGGTTCACCGTGCCGGTGGGCGACTTCTCCGAGGTCGAGGTGATCGCGGCAAGCCAGGGGACGCGTACGCCGGACGACCTGAGCTTCGCCTCGCTGGGCCGTTTCCACAGCGAACTCGGCGAGGGCCCCTCGAGCGTCGACTTCGGCTACATGGTCGGCGGCTTTCACCGCGACTTCGTCCTCGGGGGCTTCTTCTCGGCCGATGTCTGCGGCACCGGGCTGCGTGGAGAAGTCTCCTGGACCAGTCCCGGCTGCGACCCGCGGAGCGGTCATCCGGTGTTCGGTTGCGGAGACTTCTGGCGTTCGACGGTCGGTGTCGACCGGCTGCTCACGCCGACCCTGACCCTGATCGCCGAGGCGAGCTGGAACGGTTTCGGGGCCGGCGACCCGGCGGATTACGCGCGGCTTGCCGATGCCGACCGTGTCCGGCGCGGCGAGGTGGTGTCTCTCGGACGACGCCATGCCGCTCTTTCGCTCGCGTGGCAGGCTCATCCGCTGCTGACCGTGAGCGGCGCAGTCCTCTTCAACCGGGAGGATTCCTCGGCACTGTTCCAGCCCGGCATCACCTGGTCCGTGTCCGACCACGTGTCGATAGGCGCGGGCCTGATCGGATCGACCGGGCGTGACCTTCGAGACGGGGCGCCGGCCAGTGAGTATGGCGCCGTGCCCGTGGTGGCCTGGTCTTCGCTGACTGCCTGGTTCTAGGGAGTTGTGCGGCAAGGACCGGGACGGCCTCGGACAGGGACCGGAAGCCACCCGGCAAAGGTACAGGTGCGCCGGCCTGCCATCCGTGCGCCCGATGACGTGCGTACGGACTGGTTCGCGGGTGGACGCGGGTCGCGCCACCCTGGGTTCCATCCGTGCGCCCGATGACGTGCGCACGGACTGGTTCACGGGTGGCGCGGGTCGCGCCACCCTGGGTTCCATCCGTGCGCCCGATGACGTGCGCACGGACTGGTTCACGGGTGGCGCGGAGCGCGCCACCCGGGTTCTGGCCGGCTTCCCAGGGAAACACGGCGCGAGGCGGCAGCCTCGCTCCTTGGACGCTGGCGGTTCTTTACGGGTTGTTCACCAACCGTCCGCTACGCTCCGATCCGGCAGCAGACTGTTTGATTTCACGAGATGAAGCACATGAAGACCTCAAGAGTCACTTCGGCCGGATCCTGTCTGGCGCTGGCCGTTCTGGTTGCCGCTTGCGGCGGCGGTTCCCGCAACCTGATCCAGAACAAGGGCTCCGACACCCTGGTCAATGTGGCCCAGGCGTGGGCCGAGAGCTACGCCTCCGTGGCGTCCGAGACCGTCGTCGCGGTGTCGGGCGGCGGGTCGGGGACCGGTATCGCGGCAATGATCAACGGCACGGTCGACATCGCGAACTCGAGCCGCAAGATGAAGGACTCCGAGATCGAGCTGGCGCGCGGAAACGGCAACGATCCGATCGAGTTCGTCGTCGGCTTCGACGCGCTGGCGGTGTACGTCCATCCCGACAACCCGCTCGACCAGGTTTCGCTGGAGCAGTTGGCCGAACTCTACGGTGAGGGCGGCGACGTTGACGCCTGGAGCCAGTTGGGCGTCGAGGTGCCCGGCTGCAGCAGTGACGAGATCGTCCGCGTCAGCCGCCAGAACAACTCCGGCACCTACGTCTACTTCCGCGAGGCGGTGCTGGGCGAGCGGCGCGACTTCAGGCTCGGTTCGCGCGACATGCACGGCTCGAAGGACGTGGTCGACCTGGTCGAGAACACGCCCTGTGCGATCGGCTACAGCGGCCTCGCCTACGCGACGGACCACGTGAAGATGCCCTGCGTCAGGAAGGGCGAGGACGGCGACTGCGTGTCTCCCTCGGTCGAGACGGCGATTGACGGTTCCTATCCGATCGCGCGTCCGCTCTTCATGTACACCGCGGGCGAGCCTCAGGGCGCCATTCGGGAGTACCTCGACTGGGTGTTGAGCGACGAGGGCCAGTGCATCGTCTATGAGAAGGGGTACGCGCCGCGGGGCGACGTGAACTGTTCGTGACGCCTGCGGCCGCACTCTTCCGGCGGCTTGGGTGGCTGACATGACGCACGCCGCCGATCGGCGCGACCTCGCCTGGTGGATCGACCGGACGATGCAGGTGCTCGTCCTGGCGGGCGGCCTGTCGGCGATCGTCTTCATCGCCGGCATCTTCCTCTTCATCACGCGGGAGGGCGCCGGCTTCGTCTTTGACCGATTCGACTTCCGCGAGTTCTTCTTCTCGCCGCGTTGGACCCCGACCTCGAACCACAACCCCACCTACGGCGCCCTCGCCCTGATCGCGGGCACGGCCTCCGTGACCGGCCTCGCGATGGTCGTCTCGGTGCCCTTCTCACTCGGCGCCGCGATCTACATCGGCGAGTTCGCCACCGGCCGGGTGCGCGAGACGCTCAAGGTCCTGGTGGAGCTGTTGGCAGCGATTCCGTCCGTGGTCTGGGGGTTCATCGGACTCTCGATCATGAACCCGCTGATCATCCAGGTCTTCGACGTGCCGGTGGGTCTCAACGTCCTGAACTCGGGGATCATCCTGGGGTTGATGGCGGCGCCGATCATGACCACGATCGCCGAGGATGCACTCAAGGCGGTGCCTGACGGATACCGGGAGGCTGCCGAGGCGATGGGCGCGACGCGCTGGCAGGTCACCTTCAAGGTCGTGCTGCCCGCCGCTCGCAACGGTCTGGTCGCGGCCACGCTGCTCGGCGTGGGTCGCGGCTTCGGCGAGACGATGGCGGTGCTGATGGCCAGCGGCCACTCGGTCAACCTGCCGACCAGCCCCTTCGACTCGGTGCGGGCGTTGACCGCGACGATCGCGGCCGAGCTGGGTGAGACGGCAGCCGGATCGGACCACTACCAGGCGTTGTTCACGCTCGGCATCTTCCTGTTCATCGTGACGTTTGCGATCAACCTGGCGGCGGACGTCTTCGTGCGCGGCGGCCGGCGCAAGTACCGCCGACGGGGCCGTCGCCCGGCCGCTTCGGCGAACCCGTAGGGACAGAGGGGGAAGCGCGTGTTCGAGGCCACCGAACGCAACCGACGGAACCGGAAGGTCGAAGGCCTGTTCCGGCTCCTCTTCCTGTGGATGACCTGCATGCTCATCCTGCCGGTCGCCCTGATTCTCGGCGTGCTCATCGTCCGAGGCGGTCCAGCGATCTCCTGGGAGTTCCTGTTCACCCGGCCGATCGACAACATGACCGCGGGCGGCATCCTGCCAGCCCTGGTCGGTACCGTGTGGCTGGTCGTCGTCGCCCTGATCGCCTCGGTGCCGGTCGGCGTGGCGGCCGCGCTCTACCTGAGCGAGTACGCGCCGGACAACCGCCTGACCCGGGCGATCAACCTGGCGATCATCAACCTGGCCGGCGTGCCGTCCATCGTTCACGCGCTGTTCGGCCTCGGCGCCTTTGTCATCTTCTTCCGTTTCGGCACCAGCATCCTGGCCGCGAGCCTGACGCTGGCGATCATGACGCTGCCGGTGGTGATCGTCGCCACCCGGGAGTCGCTCCAGACCGTGCCGCTGGCGTTCCGGGAAGCGTGCTGGAACATGGGCGCGACCCGCTGGCAGACGATCCGCAAGGTCGTGTTGCCGAACTCGGTCAGCGGCATCCTGACCGGCGTCATCCTCGAGGTCTCGCGCACGGCCGGCGAGACGGCGCCGATCATGTTTACCGGCGCGGCGGTCTTCATGCCCTTCCTGCCGCAGGGCGTGCTCGACCAGACGATGGCGATGTCGCTCCATCTGTTCGTCATTTCGACTCAGGTGCCGGACGTGCCGGAGCACATGCCCTTCGGCGTCGCACTGGTTCTGATCTCCCTGGTGCTGGCGATGAACGGGCTTTCGATCGCCTTCCGGGTCTATCTGCGGGGCCGCAAGAAGTGGTGAGCACGGCCGCGCCGCCGAGCGCCGACTCCGACTGCGCGATCGACGTGGTCGATCTGGCGATCCGCTACCACGGACAGTTGGCGCTCTCCGGGGTCACGCTGAAGGTTCCGGCGCACGACATCTTCGGCGTCATCGGACCGGCGAACAGCGGCAAGACGTCCTTCCTGCGCGCCGTCAACCGGATGGACCTGATGACGGCCGGCATGGAGGTTTCGGGGAGCGTTCGGGTCGAGGGTCGGGACGTTCGCAGTTGGCGCAATCCGTATGCCCTGCGGCAGCGCATCGGCGTCGTGTTCCCGCTGCCGGTGGGTCTGCCGATGACGATCTACGAGAACGTCGCGCTGTCGTCGCGGCTGCGAGGCACCCGGAACAAGGCCGACCTGGACGTGATCGTGGAACGCTGTCTCCGGCGGGCCGCGCTCTGGGACGAGGTGAAGGACCGGCTCGATTCCCTGGGCAGCCTTCTGTCGGGCGGGCAGCAGCAGCGCCTGACGATCGCCCGCGCCCTGTCCCAGGATCCGTCGATCCTGCTGCTCGACGAATTCTCGATCGCGGTCGATCCGGTAACCACGATGCGGATCGAGGAAGTGCTCTCGGAACTCAAGTCCGAGATGACGATTGTGCTGGTCACGAATCTCGTGCAGCAGGCGCGGCGGCTGGCCTCGCAGACCGCCTTCTTCCTGACCGGCGAGCTGGTCGAGGTGACGGAGACGGAGGCGATGTTCGAGGGCGCCGCTCAGGACCCGCGGACCACCGCCTACGTCGAAGGGAAGTTCGGATGATTTCCAGCGGCGGTTCGGTACCGGCCACTCAGGCGACCGAAGCGGCGTTTGCGGCCGCCGATTCGCCGGCGGCCATCCTGATCGAGAAGCTGAGCCTCTGGTATGGCGACTTCCAGGCCTTGTTCGACGTCGACCTGCGGGTGCGGGCCGGTGCGATCACGTCCCTGATCGGCCCTTCGGGTTGCGGCAAGACGACGCTGCTGCGGTCGGTCAACCGGATCAACGAGCGTCTCGGCTACGTGCGCACGACCGGCAGCATCCGGCTCTGGGGACTCAATGTGCTCGACTCGACGGTCGAACTGGCTCAGCTTCGCAAGCAGGTGGGCATGGTCTTCCAGCGCCCGAACCCGCTACCCCTGTCGGTTCGGGACAATGTCCTGTTCGGGACCCGGGTTCACCGCCCGAACGAACGCCAGCCGACGAGAGGCGAGTCCGACCGGATCGTCGAGAAGGCACTGCGCGAGGTGCTCCTCTGGGACGAGCTGAAGGACTCGCTCGACCGCCGCGGCACGGAGCTCTCGCTCGAGCAGCAGCAGAAGCTATGTATCGCCCGGCTGCTGCCGGTCAAGCCGAAGCTGTTGCTGATGGACGAACCCTGCTCGGCGCTCGACCCGGCCGGTACGGAGGCTGTCGAGGAGCTGATCTGGAAGCTGCGCGGCGACTACACGATCCTGATCGTCACCCACAACATGGCTCAGGCACGCCGGGCGAGCGAAGAGTGCGTCTTCATGCTGCTCGGCGAGATGATCGAGCACAGCGACACGGCATCGATGTTCCTCAACCCGGCGAACAGGAAGACGGCGGACTACATCGAGGGCCGCTACGGGTAGGACGTCGTCGGCTCGCTGTCTAGCCGCATCGAGGCGGTCCGTGTTTCTCCTTGGACAGACTGCCGAGCCGTCGCATGGTTTGGCGTCGCCATGTCATGATGTCGTCATATTTCCCGGAAGAATGACGACGTTGTGTACAACGAACCCTATCCGCGGTTGGGCCGGCTGCCACGCCAGAGCTTCTTCCTGCTCGGTGTCCGCGGGGTCGGCAAGAGCACCTGGGCGCGCCGCAGTCTCTCCGACGCTCATTGGATCGACCTGCTCGACGAGGCGCGGTATCAGGACTACCTGGTCGACCCATCCTTGTTTGCCGCAGAGCTGCGATCGATCGCGCCCGGAGACCGGGTGGTGGTCGACGAGATCCAGCGGCTGCCGAATCTCCTGAACGAAGTCCATCGGTTCATCGAGGAGCGCGGGCTTCGCTTCGCGCTGCTGGGATCGAGCGCCCGCAAGTTGAAGGCGGCGGGAGTCAACCTCCTGGCCGGGCGCGCCTTGCGCCGGATGATGCATCCGTTGACGCCGGAGGAACTTGGCGCCGACTTCGACCTGGAGACGGCGCTTCGCTCGGGGACGATTCCGCTCGTGTGGATGGCGGAGGACCGTCGGGCGGCGCTCGAAAGCTACGTGCAGCTCTATCTGCGCGAAGAGATCCGCGCGGAGGCGCTGGTCAGGAACCTGGCCGGCTTCGCTCGTTTTCTGCCGGTTGCCGCCCTCTGCCACGGCGCCGCCGTGAACGTCTCGGGACTGGCGCGTGATTGCGGCGTCTCCCGAACGACGGTGCAGGGCTACCTGGAGATCCTGGAGGACACCCTGCTCGCGTATCGGCTGCCGGCGTTCGAAGCGAAACTGCGCGTGCGGGAGCGACGGCGCCCCAAGCTCTACTGGATCGACGCCGGACTGGACCGGATCATCCGGCTTGTGGCGACTCCGAGGTGAAGGAGTGTCTAGGCCAAGTGGTCCTTGTGCCGGGGGGCGATCCCAACAAGGCCGACGATTACCAATGTCAAGGCCAGGAGATTTGAGAAGATGGCGATGCAGCAGAGCTTCACGGGCAGCCTCCGCGTGGAAAGGTCTCGGCTGGCGCGCGTCTTCTTCGGGGGGGCCTTGTTCCTGGCCGCCCTGCCGGTTGTGGCGGGACATCCCGCGCACTTCGGCGAACGCCACGCCGAGTGGGGCTACGACTGGGTGGCAGCGTCACAAGTGCTGAGAGGCGACGGATCCGCAAGACAAGGGTTTGGAGTTGATGTGGAGCGCCACCTCGCGTGGCAGTTGCAGCACGGCGCCGCAGACCACGGCCTGGACGACGGTCTTCCTTCTCAGGATCAGGAATTCTGCTCGCCGCGGTTTCCGTTGTTCACGAGTCCCGCCCCCTACGAGTCGAACCGATTCGGGTCCACCCTGCTGCTGTCCGAGGTTGCAGTCATCGCCACGATCGACGAAGGGATACCCGGTTTCGACCGTGAGGGAAACCCGGTCATGCTGTTCTCCCTGTCGCACGGCGTGCCTTTGCACGGGACTTCGCCGATTCCCGCGTACGTGTTGGCGCCGGTAGACCGGTTCGTCTTTCGGGGCCACGTCTTCTGTCGTTCGGTCGGGCCCCGATTCTGGAAGCGGAGTGCTCCTCCGGAGGCCGGGGATCGGATCGTCGTGATAGGTCCGTGGACCCTTGGGGGCGCCGTCAGACTCGGCTTCGTCCTGACAGCAGCCCTGGCGCAGATCGACGGTGACGAGGAACGGTTGGAATGGCCCTTCGGGTGGCGCCATCCCGACAACCCTGGAACCATGTCGGAGTTGCGGAGCCGTGTCGACGAGGCGGTGTCCGGCGGCCTGTTTGAATTGACGCGGTCTCTGGTGACGCAGGAATGGGGGTCGGCCGAGCGCAGGGCTTTCGGAGAGGCATGGGAGAAGCACAATCGCGGCGGCTGTCGAGTGGTCAAGGCGGAACACAGAAGCGGTTTCGGTGTTGTTCCGGTGGCAAAGATCTGCTCGCGCACGAACATCCGGAGGCCACGACCGGAAGCCGATGAACCGCCTGTAGCTGCGGAAGACGGAGGCAGACAGGACGGAGAGTCGGCGCAGGACGGGGAAGCGGAGGCTGCTGACAAGGGTCCGGGGTCAGCCGACTCGGCATCCCCGCCGCCCGCGTGATCAGGCAGGCTCGCCCAGGTCGGCCCGCAGACGACGCGCCGGCCCCGGGGGCCTCGTCGCTACGCTCCTCAACCCCCGGGGCCGGAAACTCCGAGCCGCCGCCAAGTCTCTGCTCTCGTCTTGCCATCGATCCTCCTCGCCAACGTGTGCCCTCCACTATTCAACGGCACGGCCCCTGTGTCACGTACGTTGGCAGAGAGGGGACGGAGGTGGACTTCCTCCTGCGCCGAGGCGGAGATCTGCTGGCGATCGAAGTGAAGCCACAGGGCAGGTACCACACCGGTCTGCTCCGCGGCTTGCGGGCGGTGGCCCAACTGAGCGGGATGACCCGAAGGATCCTCCTCTACGGACTCTACGGAGGCAGAGGCTCGTTCCGGACCGAGGACGGAATCGACGTCTGGACGTTCGACCGGATGCACCGAAGTCTTGCCGAGGACGGGCTCTGGCCGTAAGCGGCGCCCGCGCAGGCCGACGGGCTCAGGCCGGGTCGCCGGGCGGGCGCAGCCTGAAGTCCAGGGAAGCGTTGCGGGCGGGCGGAAGGGAAGCGAGCACCTTGGGCTCTATGGCATCATCGGCGGCTGTTCCGGTACACCGACGGGAAGCGGAGGCGCTTGATGGGCAGGTACGGTCTGACGGACGAGGTGGTTGAACTCCGCGAGCAGATGCGCGCGTTCATCGACGGCGAGGTGATTCCGGCCGAGCCGGACCTGGAGTCGGAGTCGGGAGAGGACCGCACGCGCGGCCGGCTGGCCGAGCTCAAGGCGCTGGCCAAGCAGCGGGGCCTGTGGGCCTTGGGGCATCCCGCGGAGATCGGCGGGGGCGGGCTCCCGCTCATGCCCTTCGTCTACCTGAACGAGATCATCGGCCGCTCGCACTACGGCCAGGTCGCCGTGGGCTCGGCGTCGATGCAGGACTCGATCATGCTCCACCTCTACGCCAGTGACGAACAGAGGGAGCGGTGGCTCAAGCCCCTGGTGGCGGGCGACATCTATCCGTCCGTCGGGTTGACCGAGCCGGAGGTCGCCGGCTCCGACCCGACCCTGATGCAGACCCGGGCGGTGCTCGACGGCGACGACTGGGTGATCAACGGTCACAAGTGGTTCACCAGCGGCGCCAGCCGGGCGGCGTTCACGACCTGCTTCGCGTTGACCGAGCCGGAGGCCCAGGGCCACCGCAAGTTCTCTTCGATCATCGTGCCGACGGACACGCCGGGCTACGAGATCGTGCGCGCGGTGCCGACGATGGGCACGACGGCCGGCCAGCACTGCGAGGTCCGCTACAACGATGTCCGGGTGCCCAGGGACAACCTGCTCGGCGGCCGCGGCGAAGGGTTCGTCATCGCCCAGAAGCGGCTGGGGCCGGGCCGCATCTTCCACTGCATGAGGTGGCTGGGGCAGGCCCAGCGGGCCTTCGAGCTGATGTGCGACCGCGCCAAGTCGCGCTGGGCGCACGGTTCCTACCTCTCGGAGAAGGGCGAGATCCAGCGCTACATCGCCGAGTCGGCGGCGGAGATCCAGGCCGCCCGGCTGATGACCCTGGACGCCGCCGAGGCGATGGACCGTGGCGACCGCGCCCGGGTCGAGATCTCGCTGATCAAGTTCTGGGGCGCGCGGATGCTCCACAACGTGATCGATCGGGCGATCCAGGTTCACGGCGCGCTCGGCGTGACCGGCGATACGCCGCTCGAGAAGATGTACCGCGAGGCGCGCTACGCGCGGCTCTACGACGGCCCGGACGAGGTTCACCGCATGGTCGTCGCGCGGCGCATCCTGCGCGATCCGCAGGGCCGGGTGCCTTGGGGCACGCTGGGCGGTGGCGAGAACTAAGGGCTTGTGCCGCGGAGACCGGGTGCGCCGGCGTCCCCGCCGGCTGTGGCGCGGGTCTTCTGACCCGCATCGAGGAAGACGTGCCGCGAAGTGGCGACTTGCCGCGGCGCCTGGCCTTCCGGGGTCGCGGTCGGTTCTCGCAGTGGTCGTCATCGTCCTCGGAGCCTTGGCGCTGACTTCATCGCCGACCACCGCCCAGTTGCGGGCCGGCGCCGCCACGGTCGAGATCACGCCGCCGGCCGGCGCCCTGCTCTACGGCTACGGCGCCCGCGGCACGAACCGGTCGGAGGGCGTTCACGATCCGCTCTACGCCCGGGCGCTCGTCCTCGAAGCGGGCGGTGAGACGGCCGCGCTCGTGACGCTTGATCTCGGTTCGATCCGCAAGGAGAACACCCTGCCCGTGCGGCAGGCGGTCCGCGACGCCGCCGGCTTCGACCACGTGCTGCTGAACGCTTCCCACACCCACTCCGCGCCGCTGTTCGAGGCGGACTTCCCGAACGCGGAGAGTCCGTGGATCGGGGAACTGGAGCGCAAGATCGCCGGCGTCGTCCTCAAGGCCCATGCCGCTCTCCGACCTGCCCGCGTCGCGGTGGGCTGGGGCCGGGCGAGCGAGGGGCACAACCGGCGCCGGGTGCTCCCGGACGGCAGCGTCGAGATGTTCTGGCGCAACCGCGAGCGGCTGCCGACCGCGCCGCTCGACGAGGCTGTCGGCGTGCTGGCGGTCGACGGCGCGGACGGCAAAGCGATCGTCACGGTCGTCAACTTCGCCGTTCACCCGGTCATTCTGGGGCCCGAGAACATGCTCGTCTCGGCCGACTATCCGGGCGCGATGGCCGCTCTGGTCGCGGAGAGGGGAGGCGGCGTGCCGATGTTCCTGCAGGGCGCCGCAGGCGACATCAACCCGTTCTGGGACAAGACGCCGCCCGCGGAAGGCGCTTTCGAGCAGGTACGGATGGCGGGAGAGCGGCTGGGGCAGGAGGTCCTCCGCGTTCGCGCCGATCTGGCCGCGGCGGAGGCCTTCCACGATCCGGCCAGCCTGTCCGTGAAGCGCCACCTGGTGACGCTCGACCCGCGCTGGGACCTCGACTCTCCGGTGGTCGAGGAGGGCTTCCGGCGCCACGGGCTCGAGGCGTCCCTTCAGAGGTACAGAGCGCGCTTCCCGCGCGAACGGGAGGCCGAGGTGAACACTCTGGTTCTTGGCGACCGCGGCGAAGGCCAGTTCGCCCTCGCCACGTTCCCCGGCGAGTTCTTCGTCGAGCACCAGCTCCGCCTGCGGGCCGCGACTCCGGTATCCCACGTCTTCTTTGCCGGCTACACCAACGGCGAACTCGCCTACTTCCCGACCATCGCCGCGGCGGCGCAGGGCGGCTACGGCGGCAGGGAAGCTACGATTGTCGAGGTCGGCGCTGGCGAGAAGCTGGTCGATCTGGCCGCGGTTTCGATTCTCGAGCAGGCCGGTTGGCTGCGCGACGCGCCGCCCTGAGCCGCCGGCTCTTCCAACACATCCGCCCCCCGAGGAGACTCGATGTGACGTTTCTTGTTTGTTCTCCGCCTGGCCGGGACGATGGGCGGCGCCGGCCGCTCCGGGCTCTTCCGGCCACGCTCGTTGGCCTCGTCTGCCTCGCCTGCGCCGGCGGCGACGCGCCGGCGCCGCGGCAGCTGACGGTGTACAGCGCGGCCGCCTTCCACAACACGACCTCGTACAGCGGCGCCTCGTTCTCGGCCGACGAGAGCCGCCTGCTGATCTCCAGCGACACGACCGGCGTCTGGGCCGTCTACAGCGTTCCGGTCGCCGGCGGCGAGCCGAGACAACTGACCGACAGCGCGGGACCGGTGTTCGCGCAGAGCTACTTTCCGGACGACGACCGGTTCCTGTACGCCGGCGACCAGGGCGGCAACGAGCTGAACCATCTGTACGTGGGGTCGGACGGCGCCGGGGACGTTCCCGAAGGCGGCGTCGATCTGACGCCGGGCGAGAACGTGCGCGCCTCGTTCGCGGGTTGGGCGAGTGGCGGCGAGGCGTTCTTCGTGCGGACGAATGAGCGCACGCCGTTCGCCATGGACCTCTACCGCTACAGCGTGCCGCCGCCCGGAACCTGGGACTTCGAACGTGAGCTCGTCTTCGAGAACGACGGCACGTTCAACCTCGGCGACGTCAGCGACGACGGCCGCTGGCTGGCGCTCGACAAGCTGACCAGCAACTCCGACAGCGACGTCTACGCCTACGACCTGATGGCGGGTCGCCTGGTGCACGTGACCGAGCACGAAGGCGAGGTCGAGCATTCCTCCGGCGGCTTCACGCCGGACAGCGCGCAGCTCTACTACGGGACGAACGAGCACGGAGAGTTCAACCAGATCTGGTCCTACGATCTCGTTGGCGGCGAACGGGAACTCGTGCTCGCGGCGGACTGGGACGTACTGGGTGTGTCCTTCTCCGAGACCGGGCGATACCGGGTCTCCGCGATCAACGAGGACGCCTCGACTTCGGTCGAGGTGCTGGATACCGGGACCGGCGCCCCGGTCGCCCTTCCCGACCTGCCGGCCGGCGACATCGGCGCGGTCCGTTTCTCGGCGAGCGACCAGCTGATGGCCTTCTACCTGAGCAGCGACCGGTCGCCCTCGGACCTCTACGTCTACGACCTGGAGCAGGGCGGCGAAGCGCTTCGCCTGACGCAGAGCCTGAACCCCGAGATCGACCCCGAGGACCTTGTGACCCCCGAGGTGATTCGGTACCCGAGCTTCGACGGACTCGAGATTCCGGCGATCCTGTGGCGGCCGCACGGGGCCTCGGCCGCGAACCCGGCGCCGGCGATGGTCTGGGTGCACGGCGGGCCGGGCGGCCAGACCCGGCGCAGCTACCGCGCCGATATCCAGCACCTGGTGAACCAGGGCTACGTCGTCCTGGGGGTGAACAACCGCGGTTCGTCCGGCTACGGCAAGACCTTCTTCCACATGGACGACAAGAAGCACGGCGAGGTCGACCTGCAGGACTGCGTCCGGGCCCGCACCTGGCTCGAGTCCCGGGATTGGGTGGACGGTTCCCGGGTCGGCATCATCGGCGGCAGCTACGGCGGCTACATGGTGGCCGCGGCGCTGGCGTTCGAGCCCGAGGTGTTCGACGTCGGCATCGACATCTTCGGGGTCACGAACTGGATCCGGACCCTGGAAAGCACGCCGCCCTGGTGGCAGGCGCGGAAGGTGGCGCTGCTCGGCGAGCTGGGTGATCCGGCCACCGAGCGGGAGCGTCTGCACCGGATCTCGCCGCTGTTCCACGCCTCGAACATCGTCCGTCCGCTGCTGGTCGTCCAGGGCGCGAACGATCCGCGCGTTCTCCAGGTGGAGAGCGACGAACTGGTCGAGGCGGTGCGGGCGAACGACGTTCCGGTGGAGTACGTGCTGTTCCCGGATGAGGGCCACGGCTTCCGCAACCGCGTAAACCGGATCGAGGCGTCGGAGCGCTACGCGGCGTTCCTGGCCGAGCACCTGGGCGAGTAGGGGGAGCGGGGTTCTGCGGGCTGCCCCGTTCCTCCTCCGTTCGACAGTGGCGCATGGATGCGCATACAGTATGCGCATGACGTTGGCCGGCAAGAGCTTCGGGCTATATGACGAGTCGGCTCGGAAGCGGCCGGCGAACCTCTCCATCAATAGCGATCTACTGGCAAAGGCTCGGGCCTTGGGTGTCAACCTGTCCGGAGCACTTGAGGAAGCGCTGGTCGACCGGCTGGCTCGGCAACGGAGACGGGACTGGATCGAATCCAATCGGACAGCGATCCGGTCCTACAACCAACGGGTCGAGGCCGAGGGAGTGTTCGGGGATCGGATGCGGCGCTTCTGATGGCCCAGTTCGATCTCTACACGAATCCGAGCAAGGAAACGAGCGGTGCCGTTCCCTTTCTGCTCGACCTCCAGTCCGACCTGCTCGATCCCTTGGCAACGAGAGTTGTCGCGCCGCTCTTCCGGGCGGAGTCGGCGGGGCCTCCCGCGAGGACGCTGATGCCTCGCTTCGAGATCGACGGGCGGGAAGTCGTCATGTCCACCCCGGAGCTGGCGGGAGTGTCGCGCGGCCAACTCGGTTCGCGAGTCGGGTCTTTAGCCGACCGTCGCGACGACATCATCGCGGCCCTGGACATGCTCTTCACGGGCATCTAGAAGGGAGCGCAGCGGTAGCGCTGCGCTGACGGGCACGAAACGGGCCGCGCGCTGGATATGCCCGCGTCGCCATCCGGCTGCCGCTGCAGACTGGCTGGCGCCTGACGAATCTCGCTCTTCATCGCGGGATCTTCACGGTTTGGTGACCCTTCTTTTCACCGTCTCTTGACGGCTTTCGCGGCGTCTCTTCACAACAGAGCCGAAGAATCCTCCTCCAGAACCACTGGAGGAGGATCACTTGATTCTGCATCGGCTTGTCTCGTCTGCCTGCCGGAACGCCCCGTTCCGGGCGGGTTTCCTGTTGACGGCGGCTTCGGCTCTGCCGGTCGCGGCCTTCTTTCCGCCGGTTGAACCGGGCATCCCGAATCGCCCGGCCATCCTGCTGGAAACCAACTTCTACGTCTTCACCTCCGCGCTCGAGCTGACCGGCGGCCTCGTGATCAGTGGCAACGCTCCCTGCAACGTCTGTCCCCGCGAGGGCGAGGGCGACTCGGGTCTGTTTGGCGGCAGCAACGCGGCGGATTCGAGCGGTCGGCTCTCGTACGTGCGGGTCGAGTTCGCCGGCATCCGGTTCACCGATGAGAACGAGCTGAACGGCATCGCCCTGCAGGGCGTCGGCAGCGGCACGCAGATCGACCACGTTCAGGTCCACCACAACGCGGACGACGGCATCGAGTTCTTCGGCGGCACGGTGGACGCGAAGTACGTGCTGATCACCGACTCCCAGGACGGCAGCATCGACTGGACGTTCGGCTGGCGGGGCCGGATGCAGCACGCGGTCGTTCTGCAGCGTTTCGACGACCACGACAAGGGGATCGAGGCGGACAACGAGAAGTCGAACAACAACCTCGAGCCGCGCTCCCATCCGACGATCTACAACCTGACCATCTCGATGTGGCGCGACTCGGGCGATCCGGGGATTCTGCTGCGTCGCGGCACGGCGATCACGTTGCGCAACGCGATCGTCATGAACGCCAAGGACTACGCGGTGGACATCGACGGCGCGGTGACCGCGAGCCTGGTGGGGAACCTGCTGACGATCGACGACAGCATCTTCTTCAACAACCGGGACGGCTTCGCCAACGTCGATCTTGAGGCGACGAACATCCTGGCCTCCAATCCGCTGCTTCCCAACTCGCGGAGCCGCGTGCAGCCGGACCTGGCGCCCCTGCCGGGTTCGCCGGCCCGCTCGGGCGGCGCGCCGATACCCGCGGCCGCCGCCGCCTCCTCGGGAGACGGCTTTTTCGATGCCGTGACCCACATCGGCGGCGTCTCGCCGGAAGACCCGTGGGTCGACGACGGCTGGACCACCTTCTCGGACAACTAAGCGCAATGAACTTCACAGAGCACACAGGAGCAGGTTTCACCATGCACAACACAGGCGCCCGCGGCGACGCGGGATCCACCACGCGACGGCTCATCGACGTAGCGGTCGCGATACTCGCGGTCTGTTTCCTTGCCGCCGGCGCGGCGGTCGCCGAGGACGGCGCCGCCACCGGCATGATCCTCGATGGCCGCAGCGGCGCGCCGGTGCGCGGCGCCACGGTTGCGGTCGAGGGCGGCCTGGCGTCCGCAACGACGTCGGTCGACGGCGCGTTCCAACTGGCGTTGCCGGCCGGCACGCATTCGGTCGTCGTGTCGGCGGAGGGCTACGAATCCCGGCGCATTCTCGATGTCGTGGTCGAGGCGGACGGTGTGGCGCGGTTCAGCGCGGTGCTCATGCCGGCCGGCCAGGGCGCCGGCCAGGAAGTCGCGCTGGCGGACACGATCACGGTCGAGGCGGCGGCGGTCGATGCTTCGGCCTCGGCTCTTCTGGCCGAACGCAAGGCGTCGGCCGAGATCATCGACAACATCGGCTCGGAGGAGATCTCGAAGAACAGTGGTTCCGACGCCGCCGACGCCCTGCGCCGGGTGACCGGCATCTCGCTTCAGGACAGCAAGTTCGCCTATGTCCGCGGTCTCGGCGACCGCTACGGCAACACGACCCTGGACGGCTCGCGCATCCCCTCGACGGAGTTCGAGCGCAAGGTCGTGCCGCTTGACCTGTTCGACGCCGACCTGCTGGACAACATCACGGTCAGGAAGTCGTACTCGCCGGAACAGCCGGGCGACTTCGCCGCCGGGGCGATTGAACTCGTGACCCGGAGCTTCCCGGCGCGCCAGGTGCTCTCCGTCGGCCTCTCGAGCGGTCACAACTCCCAGACCACCGGCGACCCGCTTCTCCAGGACCCGATGGGCCTCAGTTCCTCCGGCGCCGGTGGCCAGCCGCTGCCGGCCGACTTCCCGGATCGGGCGGTCGTGCGCCAGAGCCGTTTCCTGGGCATCGGCTTCGGCAGCGCCGATCTCGAACAGTTGGGCGAACGGATCGCCGGCCGCTGGACTCCGACCGACAGCGACGACGCCCCGCTCGGCCGCGGCGGGAAGATCGCCTACGGCAACACCTTCGGCGGCTTCGGGGTCATGGTGGCCGGAAACTGGGACAACAGTTTCGAGTCCCGCGCCGAGCAGCGAACGTTCTACTCGGTCGGCCAGGGCGGCGCGATCGTGCCGCTGCACGCTTACGACTTCGACTACGGCGTGGAGCAGGTGAAGAGTTCCTGGATGGGCAACTTCTCGCTCCGGGCGGGCGATGGCGGCCACATCGAGATCCGGTCGCTGCAGACGAACCTCAGCATGTCCGAGGCGCGCTTCCAGGAGGGGTTCTTCTCGGACATCAACAACGACATCGAGGATCACCGGCTCCAGCATGAGGACCAGAAGGTGTTCAACCTGCAGATCGGCGGCGACCACTACGTCTCGGGCGTCGGCTCGAACGGCAGCACCTTGACCTGGCGCGGCTCGTCCTCGACCGCCCGAACGCACGAGGATCTGCGCCAGACGATCTACGAACTGTTCGAGGACGGCTTCCGCCTGACGAACAACGGGCAGAGCGGCTTCATGTACTTCAACGACCTCGAGGACGAGATCGACGACTACCGCGCCGATTGGGAGACGTTCTTCGCCCGCGGCGACCGCTTCGGCAGTTTCAAGGTCGGCGTGCGCCGCTGGACCAACGACCGGGCCTTCGGCGGCCGGCGTCTCCGGATGTTCCCCAGGAACACGGAGGGCATCGATCTCACCGGCACGCCGGAGCAGATCTACTCGCCAGCGAACATCGACTTCTTCGGCTTCCAGTTGACCGAAGTGACGAACGCGACGGACAGCTACGGCGCTGACTGGGGCGTCGACGCGGCGTACGCGCAGGTCGACTACGGCTGGCGGGACTGGAGGATCGTCGGCGGTCTGCGGCTGGAGGAGTCGGACCAGAACGTCCGCACGATCGACCGGACCGCCCTCGGCGGCGCCGAGACGCCGAGGACTGGACGGCCATCTTCAACTACACGTTCATCGACTCCGAAATCCGGATCGACGCGGGCGCCACGGTGCTGACGAATCCCGTCCGGCCGTTGACCGGTCAGCCGGAGAACCTGGTCAATCTCGGGCTCGAGTGGGCGCCGGACAGCTACGACACCACGCTTCGCGTCCTCTACAGCATGGTGGACGACAAGATCCACCTGGGCGGCGTGTTCGGGCTGCCCGACGTGATCGAGGAGGCGCGGAGCAGCGTGGACCTCGTGTGGCGCCAGGGCATCGTCGGCGGCCTGGACCTCAAGCTGGCCGTCGTCAACGCCCTGGACGAAGAGCGCAACTGGCGCCAGGGCAAGGAGACGTTCCGCCTCTACGATCCGGGCATAGGCATCAGCGTCGGATTGGGGTACTCGTTCTAGCTGCTGGCGGTGCGGCGCCTTAGAAGTCGAAGTGCAGCAACAAGCCGAAATGCTCGACCGATCCGGCGCCGTCCGGGTCGGTCGAAACGTAGTTCGCCAGCATGCGAAGGTTGCTGCGGAGGTACCAGTTGAGGGCCAGGGAGAGACTCTGCTGGCTGCCGCCGGGAACGGAACCGCTGCTGAGATCGATGTGGTCCCAGCGCGCGGCGAGTTCCCACGCGCCCCTGCCTTCGGGCACGGGAGTTGTCGGCCTCAGCCGGGTGAACGAGCGGCCACTGCGACTGTAGGGCTTCCTCTCGCCGGTGAAAAACCAGCCCGCTTCGACGTACCGGGCGTCGAAACGGGCGCTCCGGCCCTCCGGGGAACCAGCCGGCAGGAGGTCGACCTGGGCCGACAGCAGCTCGCCCTGCAGCCACAAGGAACTCCGCGCGAACAGAAACTCGACGCCCAGCAGGCGCATGCCGTCGGCCGGCAGCCACCCGGTGTCGACCTGGCGAGGCGCCAGCCGGACGCCGGCGCGGCCGCGCAGACGGACCGCGTCGGCGGTGGGCTGGCGGTGCGAGACGGCCACACCGAGGTGGAGCAGCGGATCGCTTCCTTCGTCTCCGTCCCGGGCGAGACCGGTGAGGCGGCCGGTCAGGCTCCAGTCCGAACCGGGCCGCATGTCGTAGCCGTCGCTGTCGCGGAAGGCGCCGACGGCCCAGGCGACGCGGTCGCCGGGAAGCCGGTCGTGAACCATGAAGCCGAGGTTGCGGCCCGGCGCCAGGGCGGTGACCGCCGCAGGGCGAGCGACGAAGGCGTGGTAGTTTGAGGATTGCTGGATCGAAAGGCTGAAGGGCTCCTTGAAGTGCCCGGCGCGGAAGGTGGCCGCGCCGTCGTTAGGCGTTGCCTCGACGAAGACATCCGTGGGCACGATGTCGCCGCTCGCGATGTCGTGCTCGATCTTGAACGTGAACCGGTCGAGAAACTCGCCGTTCAGCACCAGGCGGACTCGTCGCCAGTCGACGCCGTCTTCGAACCCGAACCGTTCTTCCAGAGCCGGGTCGGGCGACGAGGCGCTGGCCTCGACGTGGACTCGCCCGCCGACGGAGATGTCGAAGGCGCCTTCTTCGGCCTGCATCGTCGTGGCCACGCTGACCAGAAACAGCGCGGCAAGAGTCGGGGAACGGGACATTCGCACTCCTCGCCGGGTCGGTATGGGTCTTCGGTGGTCTGGCCGGGAGCAGCCGGCCCGGCGGCCGCTCGCGCCGTTACGTTTCTAGGAAGGCGTGAAGGGACGGTGAAGATCTCGAAGATGGCGGGGGTTCGAGAAGCCGATTTCAGGCCGCGTTCGGGGTTCGGCTTTATCGCCCGTTCACGAAAGTCCGGCTAGCCTTGGGTCGGGTCCACCGTGTTGAAGGTTCCGGACGTCCAATGAACGCCGCGAAGGTCGTCGTCATCGAGGACGAACCCGACATCCTCGAGCTGATCGAGTACAACCTCCGGCGGGAGGGCTTCGAGGTCGTGACCGCCGCCAACGGCCGAGCGGGTCTTTCCGTCATCGGTCGCGAAAAGCCGGACCTCGTGCTGCTCGACCTGTTGCTGCCCGGCCTGGACGGTCTGGATGTCTGCCGGCGCCTTCGCGCTGTGGAATCGACGCGCGACCTGCCGGTGATCATGGTCACGGCTCGCGGCGAGGAGAGCGACGTCGTTCTGGGTCTGGGCGTCGGCGCCGACGACTACATCCACAAGCCCTTCAGCCCTCGCGAACTGATCGCCCGTGTCCGGGCGGTCCTGCGCCGGGGGCCGATGCGCGAAAGCGATCCGGATCAAAGAGTCGTCCGCGGGCCGCTCGTCGTCGACCCGGTCAGGCACCGGGTCGCGGTCGACGGCCGGCGGCTGGAGTTCACGCCCACCGAGTTCCGCCTCGTGCACTTCCTGGCTTCGCATCCGGGCCGCGTCTTCACCCGTGGCCAACTCCTGGATCGGGCGATCGGCGATCGGGCAATCGTCATCGACCGGAACATCGACGTTCATGTCCGCGCCGTGCGCAAGAAACTCGGATCGCACCGCGACCTGATCGAGACGGTGCGCGGCATCGGCTACAGCTTCCGCGAAGACGAGGGCCGGGACGTGTAGGTTGTGGATACCCGGCTCGGCCGGATTCCCGGCCGTCTCAGGGGTTCCCATGATTGGCTCACCTCTCTTCTGGCGTCTCTTTCTGGGCGGAGTCGCGCTGCTGGCTTCGGGTCTGTTGCTGGGCGGCGCGGGCGCCTCAGGCCGGACGGGCGCGGTCCTGGTCGGGGCGGTGGCGCTTCTGGCCGCGGCCGGCGCCGGTCTCGCCGCCGGCCGGTTGGCGGGGCGGGCGCGAAGCCTGCTGGCCAGAGCCGCGGCGCTGGGCTCCCCCGGGCCGCCTCGGCGGGCCGGCCGCGGTGACGAGTTGGCCCGCCTCGAGGCTTGTCTCGAGGAGAACGAAGCGCGTTTCGTGGAACAGGTCGAACAGCTCAGGGCGGAGCGCAATCAGTTGACGGCGGTGTTGGGCGGCATGGTCGAGGGTGTGGTGGCGATCGACCTCGACCGGCACGTGCTGCACCTGAACGCGGTGGCCGCGAAGTGGTTCAGACACCCGGCGCCGGAGTCGGCGGTCGGACGTCCGATCTACGAACTGTCGCGCCAGCCGGAGATCTCGGGCGCTCTGATCGAGGCGATGGAGAAGCGGAGGCAGGTGAGTCGCACGTTCGACCTGGCCCGCTTTGCCGGCCAGGTCGACGGCCCCAACAGGTTCGAGCTGAACGCGTCGCCCCTGCTCTCGTCCCGCCGGGACGACGAAGTCGTCGAAGGGGCGGTGGCCGTGATCCACGACATCACGGAGTTGGAGCGGCTGGAGAGCGTGCGGCGGGACTTCGTGTCGAATGTCTCGCACGAGCTGAAGACGCCGCTTACCGCGATTCACGGCTACGTGGAGACCCTGCTGGAGGCCGATCCGATCGACGGTCCGACCCGTGGCCGCTTCCTGCGCAAGATCCGCCGGCAGAGCAACCGTCTGGGCGCGCTGGTTTCCGATCTGCTCACGCTGTCGCGCATCGAGTCCTCGGCAGCGGAGCCGCCGGAGAAGATCGTCGATCTGCGGGCGCCGGCGGGTGAGGTGCTGAATCTGCTGAGGGCCTCGGGCGAGGAGCGCGGCCTGAAACTGATCGCCGACTTCCCCCAGACCCCGGTTCGGGTCCTCGGTGAGGACGAGGCAATCCGGCAGGCGTTGTCCAATCTCGTCGACAACGCGTTGAAGTACTCATCGGCGGGCGGCCTTGTGATGGTGCGCCTGCAGGCCGGGAACGGCAGGGCGGTTCTCGAAGTCGAAGATCAGGGACCCGGCATCGCCGGCGAACATCTGGAGCGAATCTTCGAGCGCTTCTACCGTGTCGACCGTGCCCGCTCGAGAGAACTCGGCGGCACCGGCCTGGGCCTGGCGATCGTCAAGAACGTCGCCATGCGACACGGCGGAGGGGTGGAGGTGGAGAGCGAATGGGGACGGGGCTCGACATTCCGCTTCTGGTTGCCGACCGCGGGTTGAGCCGCGCTTCACGCGCGCTTCACACGGCTGCGCTACATTTGCTGCCGGCGACGAAGTGGGGATTTCGGTCTTGAGGATTCATCTGCAGCGCGACCTCGATCAGGTGACGCAGTCACTCCTGGAAGTGGCGGCCATGGTCGAGGACATGATCGCCAAGTCGCTTCGGGCGCTCCGGGAACGGAGAGTCGACCTTGCTCACGAGGTCCAGCGCCAGGATCGCGTGATCGACGCCCGCGAGATCGAGGTTGAAGAGGAGTGCCTCAAGATCCTCGCCCTGCATTCTCCGGTGGCCGCGGATCTGAGAATGGTCGTGACCTACCTGAAGGTGAACAACGATCTCGAACGGGCCGGCGATCTGGCCCGCAACCTCGCCGAGCGCGCCGAGAGTCTCGCCGTGGCGGAGCCAGTCGAGATTCCCGAGGAGATCTGGATCATGGCCGAACGCATCCCGAAGATGCTGAGAGCGGCCCTGGACGCGGTCGTGGAAGGCGACACGGAACTCGCCCGCTCCGTCATCGCGGACGACGAGCTCGTCGACGGCAGCCACGAAGCGATGTACGGCGTGGTACGAAGGATGATCGACGAGGATCCCGGGTTGACGTCGGCCAGCATCCAGTTCCTGTCGATCTCCCGCTATCTCGAGCGCATGGCGGACCTGGCGACCAACGTGGCCGAGGATGTCGTCTTCCTGGTCGACGGCGAAGTCGTGCGACACCAGGCGCCGTAGCGCTCTTGTGCCGACCGCGAATCGGGAACGCGCGCGGATGTTGCGGAGTCCGGGACCTGCCCGGCAGGGACACCCCCGATCGGCCACGCGTGCGGGTTGTTGCCGCGGATGTTGCCGAGGGGGTTTACGACAGCGGTAGAAGCGGCTAGACTCCGCCCCTTCCCCGCCATGCACCGCGGAGCGCGGCTCCGAGGGGCAGGGTCCCGTTGCGTGTCGAGGGTTGCCTTGGAGGGGAGATAGGGGTGTCCCGGAGCACGGTTCAGAGACTTGAAGATGGGGAATCCTGAGACGGCTGCCCACGTGGCTCAGGGGTAGAGCACTTCCTTGGTAAGGAAGGGGTCACCGGTTCAAATCCGGTCGTGGGCTCCAGACTGGCATCGAGACAGCAGGTACACGGATAGTCGAGCCGCTAGAGCGGGAGAGGCAACGAGCGTCATGGCGAAGGAGAAGTTCGAGCGTACGAAGCCGCACGTGAACGTGGGGACGATCGGTCATGTGGACCACGGCAAGACGACGTTGACGGCCGCGATCACGAGCATTCTGGCGAAGGCCGGGGGCGCGGAGTACGTGCCGTTCGACGAGATCGACAAGGCACCGGAGGAGCGTGAGCGCGGGATCACGATCGCGACGGCTCACGTGGAGTACGAGACGGTTCCTCGTCACTACGCGCATGTGGACTGTCCCGGTCACGCGGACTACGTGAAGAACATGATCACGGGTGCGGCTCAGATGGACGGTGCGATCCTGGTGGTGTCTGCGGCGGACGGTCCGATGCCTCAGACGCGAGAGCACGTGTTGTTGGCTCGCCAGGTTGGCGTGCCGTACATCGTGGTGTTCATGAACAAGTGCGACATGGTGGACGACGAGGAGCTTCTGGACCTGGTGGAGATGGAGCTTCAGGACCTGTTGAGCTCGTTCGAGTTTCCGGGAGACGAGATTCCGATCATTCGCGGTTCCGCTTTGAAGGCTTTGGAGAGCGGGGATCCGGAGAGTGAGTGGGGTTCGAAGATCGTGGAGCTTCTGGATGCGGTGGACTCCTACGTGCCGACGCCGGAGCGTGCGGTGGACCGGGACTTCCTGATGCCGATCGAGGACATTTTCACGATTTCCGGTCGTGGCACGGTGGTGACGGGTCGCGTGGAGCGTGGTCGGGTGCAGGTGGGGGAGACGGTGGAGATCGTGGGCATTCGCGAGACGAAGTCGACGGTGGTGACGGGCGTGGAGATGTTTCGGAAGCTTCTGGACTCCGGTGAGGCGGGCGACAACATCGGCGTGTTGCTTCGCGGGACGAAGAAGGACGAGGTGGAGCGCGGTCAGGTTCTGGCGAAGCCGAAGTCGATCACTCCTCACACGAAGTTCAAGGGTGAGGTGTACGTGCTGGACAAGGACGAGGGCGGTCGTCACACGCCGTTCTTCGACGGTTACCGTCCGCAGTTCTACTTCCGGACGACGGACGTGACGGGTGTGGCGAACCTGCCTGCGGGCACGGAGATGGTGATGCCGGGCGACAACGTGGCGTTGGACGTGGAGCTGATCGCTCCGATCGCGATGGAGAAGGGCGTGCGCTTCGCGATCCGCGAGGGCGGACGCACGGTCGGCGCCGGCACCGTCACCGACATCGTCGAGTAGGAGTCGGATTCGTGACCGCGCTCGAGGACTCAGGCCAGTAGCTCAATTGGTAGAGCATCGGTCTCCAAAACCGAAGGTTGGGGGTTCGAGACCCTCCTGGCCTGCCAGACGTCTTGGGGCGATTCCGGAGGATGGAAATGGCGGCGACAGGCAAGCTGGGTGTGTTCCTGGGAGAGGTGCGTGCCGAGATGAAGAAAGTCACTTTCCCCTCGCGGGAGGAGGTCGTGGGCACCACGGGCGTCGTGCTGATCACCAGCGTCATCTTCGCCATCTTCCTGTGGATGGCCGACGTCGTGATCCAGCGTCTCTACACCGGGCTCAACGGCTTTTTCCAGTGAGATCGGAGACCGGAGCGAGAACAGGGAGCACCCGATGAGCGAGGTCGAAACGGCAGCCATGGGCAGCGTCGATGCCGGGGCGGACGATGGCGAGGAAGTCTGCGCGCCGCCGCGGCAGTGGTATATCGTCCATACCTACTCGGGCTATGAGGAGAGGGTCCGGGAGACACTGCGGCAGCGCGCCGAGGCGCACGGTCTGCGCGATGCGTTCGGCGAGGTGCGGATTCCGACCGAGACGATCGTCGAACTCAAGGGCGGCAAGAAGCGGGAGACGCAACGCAAGTTCTTCCCCGGCTACATCCTGGTGGAGGTCGCGTGCGAGCAGCGCGGCGACGGGCGGCTCAAGATCTCCGACGAAGCCTGGCATGTGGTCAAGAACACGCCGAAGGTGACCGGCTTCGTCGGCACCGGCAGGGAACCGACACCCCTTGATCAGCGCGAGGTCGACGCGATCATCGAGAAGGTGGTCACGGCCAAGGAGAAGCCGAAGCCGAAGTACCTGTTCGAGAAGGGCGAGCTGGTCAAGATCGTGGATGGGCCCTTCAACAATTTCACCGGCACCGTGGAAGAGATCAATCTGGACCGGAGCACGTTGAAGGTGATGGTCACGATCTTCGGCCGCCAGACGCCGGTCGAACTCGAGTTCCTCCAGGTCCAGAAGACCTGAGGGCGCATGGGTGGAGTGGATGAACGGCGGGGCCGGTCCGGTTGAAAGCAGGTGAGGGAGCGATGGCAGCGATGGCGAAGAAGAGGACGGGAAAGAGAGTGGTCGGGCAGATCAAGTTGCAGATCCCCGGCGGCGCGGCAACGCCCGCGCCTCCGGTCGGTCCCGCCCTTGGTCAGGCGGGCCTGAACATCATGGACTTCTGCAAGGCGTTCAACGCGAGGACGGCGGGCGATGGAGGGTTGATCATCCCGGTCGTGATCACGGTCTACGCGGACCGCACGTACACGTTCATCACCAAGACGCCGCCGGCCGCGGTGTTGCTCCTCAAGGCGGCGTCTCTGGACAAGGGATCGCCCGAGCCGAACCGGGACAAGGTCGGCAGGGTGACCCGCGCCCAGCTCGAGGAGATTGCCCGAACGAAGATGCCCGACCTGAACGCGGTCGACCTGGACGGCGCCTGCAGGATCATCGCCGGCACGGCCCGGTCGATGGGGCTGGAAATCGACGCCTGACCGGCGTCGGGGCGGCCCGGGAAACGGCAGAGGAACACTCGGCAAGGAGAACGCGCGTGGCGCAGGCAGGCAGGAAGTACAGGGAGGCGAAGGCGGCGGTGGAAGACCGTCCGTACGGGCTCGGCGAGGCTCTCGAGCAGGTCAGGAAGGGCAGCTTCGCGAGCTTCGACGAGACGGTGGAGATCGCCATTCGCCTGGGTGTGAACCCGAGGCATGCGGATCAGATGGTGCGCGGCACCGTCGTGCTGCCGCACGGCACCGGGCGAACGGTCCGGGTGCTGGTGTTCGCTTCGGGCGAGAAACTTCAGGAAGCCGAGGCTGCCGGCGCTGACGAGGTCGGCGGCGAGGAGCTGGCGGCGCGGATTCAGGGCGGCTGGCTGGACTTCGACGCCGTCGTGGCCACTCCGGACATGATGCGTGTCGTGGGGCGGTTGGGCCGGGTTCTGGGCCCCCGCGGCCTGATGCCCAACCCGAAGACCGGGACGGTCACCGTCGACGTGGCGAAGGCCATCGGGGACATCAAGGCGGGCAAGGTCAACTTCAGGGTGGACAAGGCCGGAGTTGTCCATGCGCCCCTCGGCAAGGTCTCTTTCGACACGGCGCGATTGAAGGAGAATGCAGCGGTTCTGCTGGCCGAGATCGTCCGCGCGCGGCCCAGCGCGGCCAAGGGTACCTACGTCCGCTCGGTGAACCTGACCTCGACGATGGGGCCGGGTGTCCGGGTCGACCCGGCGGAAGCTGCTGCGGCGGAAGCGTCCTAGACCGAGACTGTCTGGAGGAGTCGGAATGGCACTGACACGGGAGACGAAGGCCGAGTTGCTGGCCAGATACCAGGGCGACATGGCTGATGTGTCGCATGCGTTTCTGGTCGGATTCTCCGGCATCACCGTGGGGCAGGTCGACGATCTGCGCCGGCGGGTGCGCACGGCCGGCGGCAGCTATTCGGTGGTCAAGAACCGGATCGCCAGGCTCGCTTTCGAAGACAGCAGCCTCGGCGCTCTCTCGGATCACCTGGTCGGACCGACAGCGATCGCGTACAGTGACGACGATCCGGTCGGTCTGGCCAGGACGTTGACCGAGTTCGCCAGGGACGTGCCGGTGATCGAGTTCAAGGCCGGCCTGGTGGACGGCCAGACGATCTCGGCGGATGCGATTCAGGAGATCGCGAGCATGCCGGGCCGGGAGGCGCTGGTGGCGAAGCTTCTGTTTCTCCTCCAGTCGCCGATCGCGCGGTTCGTACGGGGTCTGGGCGACGTGACGCCGCAGTTCCTGCGCACACTGAACGAGATTGCGAGCGAGAAGGAAGAGGGCTGACGGCAGCCCTCGTCATCGATGTTTGGACCGCGGCGCCGGACCGGCGCCGCTGAACAGGAAGGGGATCCAGGGAAATGGCAGTAGCAGCAGCGGATCTGATCAAGCAGATCGACGAGATGACGGTCCTCGAGCTGAATACGCTGGTCAAGGAGCTCGAAGAGCACTACGGTGTATCAGCGGCGGCGGCCGCCGTTCCGGTGGCCGCGGCCGCCGGCGGCGGCGAGGCCGAAGAGGCCGAGGAACAGACGGAGTTCGACGTGCAGCTGACCTCGTTCGGCGACAAGAAGATCGCCGTGATCAAGGTCGTGCGCCAGGTCACGAGCCTCGGTTTGAGGGAGGCCAAGGAGCTGGTCGAATCGGCGCCGGTCGCCGTCAAGGAGGGTGTCGCGAAGGAGGAGGCCGACGAGGTCAAGTCGAAGATCGAGGAGGCCGGCGGTCAGGCCGAGGTCAAATAGCCATTCCGGCTGGCGATCACGTCCCTGGTCGGCGTAGAATCACGTCGGCCAACCTTGACCCGGCACTCGGCGCCGGGGGTGGCACTCGTGTGGTTGCCCGTCGCCGCAGCTCTACCGTTCCCTGTCCGCTCGCCGAGCGAGGCGGACCGATTGCGGGGGCACTTGCGCTCCTTGCCCCCTCAGCTACAGCACAAGCCTTGCCCGCGCCTCTGCCCAGAGGACCTGAAGTAGGAGACATCAAAGCATGACGGATCACGGAAACGCGTTGAACGGCAACGGCAACGGCAACGGCAACGGCAACGGCAACGGCAACGGCAACGGTCGCATGGACTTCTCGACCATCGAGACGACCCTGGCGATTCCGAACCTGATTGGCGTGCAGCGCCGTTCATACGACCGGTTCCTGCAGATGAACCTGCTCCCCGACGAGCGGATGAACCATGGCCTGCAGGCTGTCTTTACCGGCATCTTCCCGTTCTGGGACTTCAGGGAGACCTGTTCTCTCGACTTCGTCAGCTACTCGATCGGCGACTGGCACTGCCGCTGCAGCGCGTTGAAGGGGCTCGAGTACCTGCGCATGTCGTGCACCAACTGCGGCGAGAAGATCATGACCGATCATCCGCTGGAGGACAGCGTGGGCTGCCCGAGCTGCGGCGCCGTCAACGCGAACCGGGTCACCAAGTGCGATACCTGCGGCGGGCCGGTCGAACTTCAGCTCAAGTACTCGATCGCCGAGTGCCGCGAGCGCGGCATGACCTACGCCGTGCCGCTCAAGGTCACCTTCCGTCTCTTCGTCTACGACAAGGACCCGGAGACGGGCACGCGGATGATGCGGGACGCGAAGGAGGAGGAGGTCTACTTCGGCGAGATCCCGCTGATGACCGACACCGGCACGTTCATCATCAATGGGACGGAGCGGGTGATCGTCAGTCAGCTGCACCGCAGTCCGGGCGTGTTCTTCACCGGCGACAAGCGCGTCTACCTGGCGAAGATCATCCCGTATCGGGGTTCCTGGGTGGAGTTCGAGTACGACCAGAAGGACATCCTGTCGGTTCGGATCGATCGCAAGAGGAAGTTCTACGGCACCGTGTTTCTGCGTGCCCTGGGCCTGGAGACGAACGAGCAGATTCTGCGTCAGTTCTACACCGCGATGCCGCTGTTGCTCTCGGGCGGCGGTGTCTACCGGCTCGGCATCGGCCAGGAGGTGCTCGAGCGCGAACGACTGCGCGACCGCTCGAGCCGCGGCGTCCGCCACCGCTACAGCGTCTTCGCCGGCCTGACGCTGGACGAGACGGCGATCGAGCGTCTCGGCGCCGGCGACTACATCGAGGCGGAAGTTGGTCCGCAGGAGCTGGAGCGCGCTTTCCTGATCGCGGACGTGATCGACGAGGACACCGGCGAAGTGCTGCTGGAGGCCAACGAACCGGTTCCCGAGGATCTCGACGAGCGGCTCGCGGATCGCAACCACAGCGAGCTGGAGGTCTTCTTTCCGGACTGGGAGCTCTGTGGAGCGACGATCTCGAACACCCTGGCGAAGGACACGACCCGGGATACGAAGGAAGCGCAGATCGAGATCTACAGGCGGATGCGCCCCGGCGATCCGCCGACGCACGAGAGTGCCCGCTCGCTCTTCTACGGCATGTTCTTCGACGCCAAGCGGTACGACTTCTCGCGGGTCGGCCGGTTCAAGTTCAACATCAAGCTCGAAACCCAGGTGCCGGTCGACCGGAAGACCCTTTCGGCCGACGACTTCTACCGGGTGATCGAGTACCTCCTGCAACTGCAGAAGGACGTCGGCCAGGTCGACGACATCGACAACCTGGGCAACCGCCGCGTGCGGGCGGTTGGCGAACTGCTGGAGAACCAGTTCCGGATCGGTCTGGTGCGCATGGAGCGGGCGATCAAGGAGAAGATGTCCGTTCACCAGGACATCGATTCGGCGATGCCGCACGACCTGATCAACTCCAAGCCCGTGATCGCGGCGATCAAGGAGTTCTTCGGGTCGTCGCAACTCTCGCAGTTCATGGACCAGACCAATCCGCTGTCGGAGGTGACGCACAAGCGGCGGCTGTCCGCACTCGGTCCGGGCGGGCTGTCGCGTGAACGCGCGGGCTTCGAGGTGCGCGATGTCCACGCTTCGCACTACGGGCGGATCTGCCCGATCGAGACACCGGAGGGGCCGAACATCGGTCTGATCTCTTCGCTCGCGACCTATGCGCGGATCAACGACTACGGCTTCATCCAGAGCCCCTACAAGAAGGTGGAGGGCGGCCGGGTCATCGACCACTTCAAGGTGATCAAGCCGGGTGACGGCACATTCGGCCTGGGTCAGATCGTTGCCGGCGACGAACTGGCGGCCGAGAACCTCCGCCTCCAGCGGAGCAAGAAGCGGCAGGTGCAGGCCGAGCCGCACGCCTTCTACCTGACCGCCTGGGAGGAGGAGAAGTACGACATCGCCCAGGCGAATGCCAGGATCGACGAGCGGGGCTTCCTGGAGAACGAACGTCCGGTGGCGCGCGCCCGCGGGGACTTCGTCACCGTCGACCGCGAGCGGGTCGACTACATGGACATCAGCCCGAAGCAGCTCGTCAGCGTGGCCGCGGCGCTGATTCCGTTCCTCGAGAACGACGACGCGAATCGGGCCCTGATGGGATCGAACATGCAGCGACAGGCGGTGCCGCTCCTGCGCTCGGACTCTCCGATCGTCGGCACCGGGCTTGAAGGCATCGTGGCCCGGAACTCCGGCGCGGTGGTCCTGTGCCAGCGGGCCGGGGTCGTGGATTCAGTCGATGCCGACCGCGTGATCGTTCGTGTCGAGGGCGCGGACCCGGAAACCGGGGAGCCGCGCGAGTTCGGGGCCGACATCTACCAGTTGACGAAGTTCCGCCGCTCGAACCAGAACACCTGCGTCCACCAGAAGCCGATCGTCCCCGAGGGCCGGCGCGTGGCGCGTGGAGACGTCCTGGCTGACGGCGCTTCCACGGAAGATGGCGAACTCGCGCTGGGCCGAAACGTGCTCGTCGCCTTCATGCCCTGGCGCGGCTACAACTTCGAGGATGCGATCCTGGTCTCTGAACGCCTCGTGCGCGACGACGCCTACACCTCGATCCACATCGAGGAGTTCGAGATCGAGGCGCGGGATACCAAGCTGGGGCCCGAGGAGATCACCCAGGACATCCCGAACGTCGCCGAGGCTGCACTCGCCGATCTCGACGCGAGCGGCATCATCCGGATCGGCGCGTCGGTCACGGCCGGCGACATCCTGGTGGGCAAGGTCACGCCAAAGGGGGAGACCCAGTTGACGCCGGAGGAGAAGCTGCTGCGGGCCATTTTCGGCGAGAAGGCCGGCGACGTGCGTGACGCCAGTCTGAAGGCGCCTCCGGGCATCGACGGCACGGTCGTCGAAGTGAAGATCTTCTCCCGCAAGGGCGTCGACAAGGACGACCGGGCGCTCGAGATCGAGGAGCAGGAAGTGGGCCGGCTCGAGAAGAACATCCGCGATCAGGCGCGGATCATGCACGAGGAGCGGAACAAGAAGATCGCCGATCTTCTGGTCGGCCAGGAGCCGACCGCGGCGGTGCCGGACCGCGAGGGCAATCGGCTCCTGAAGGCGGGGGAGGCCATCCGGTACCGGCATCTCGAGCAGTTGAACCGGCGGGAGATCCTGGCCCTGCCGCTGGAGCGGGAGGACCTGCTGAAGGAAGTGGCCGCGATCTACGAGCGCACCGATTCCCACATCAAGGTCATGCACCGGGTCAACGAAGAGAAGATCAAGCTGCTCCAGAAGGGCGACGAACTGCCCCCGGGGGTGATCAAGCTGGTCAAGGTCTTCGTGGCGATGAAGCGCAAGTTGCAGGTGGGCGACAAGATGGCGGGACGCCACGGCAACAAGGGCGTCATTTCGCGCATCCTGCCGGAGGAGGACATGCCGTATCTGCCGGACGGCACGCCGGTCGATATCGTGTTGAATCCGCTCGGTGTGCCGAGCCGGATGAACGTCGGTCAGATCCTGGAAACCCACCTGGGGTGGGCCGGGCAATCGCTCGGAATCAAGTTCGCGACCCCGGTCTTCGACGGCATCCGGGAGTCGCGGCTCAAGGAGCTGTTGACCGAAGCGGGACTGCCCACTTCGGGAAAGACCACCCTCTTCGACGGCGTCACCGGCGAGGCCTTCGAGCAGAAGGTCACGGTGGGCTACATCTACATGCTGAAGCTGTCCCACCTGGTCGACGACAAGATCCACGCGCGATCGATCGGTCCCTACTCGCTGATCACGCAGCAGCCTCTGGGCGGCAAGGCCCAGTTCGGCGGCCAGCGCTTCGGCGAAATGGAGGTGTGGGCACTGCAGGCATATGGCGCCGCCTACACCCTGCAGGAGCTGTTGACCGTCAAGAGCGACGATGTCGAGGGTAGAAGCCGCGCATACGAGGCTCTGGTCAAGTGCGACGTGCCGGAGGACCCGGGATTGCCGGAGTCGTTCAACGTGCTGGTGCGCGAGTTGCAGAGTCTGTGTCTGGATATCGAGTTGATGAAGGTCTAGGGGAGGTCGCCTGGTGCAACCACTTTCGAGTTTCGAGAAGACGCAGTCGGTCAAGGACTTCAACGCGATCAAGATCGCCCTGGCCTCGCCGGAGAAGATCCGGTCCTGGAGCTATGGCGAGGTGACGAAGGCCGAGACGATCAACTATCGGACCTTCAAGCCGGAGCGGGACGGCCTGTTCTGCGCCAAGATCTTCGGGCCGATGACGGACTGGGAATGTCTGTGCGGCAAGTACAAGCGGATGAAGCACCGCGGCGTCGTGTGCGACAAGTGCGGCGTCGAGGTCACGCGCTCCCGCGTGCGGCGCGAGCGCATGGGCCACGTCGAACTGGCCAGCCCGGCCAGCCACGTCTGGTTCTTCAAGGGGCTGCCGAGCCGGATCGGTCATTTGCTTGACCTGACCCTGCGCAACCTCGAGCGGATCCTGTACTTCGAGAGCTACGTCGTCATCGATCCCGGCGATGCCGATCTCGAAGAGAACGAGCTGGTCTCCGAGGAGCGCTTTCGGGAACTGCGCGAGGAGTACGGCCCGGACGGCTTCGATGCCCGGATGGGCGCCGAAGCGATCAAGGAGCTCCTGGCCCGGATCGACATCGACGAACTGGCGGAAGAACTCCGGATCGTCATGCGCACCGACACCAGCAAGATCCGGCGCCTGAAGGCGGCGAAGCGGCTCAAGGTCGTCAACGCGTTCCGGCGCAGCGGCCACCGGCCCGAGTGGATGATCCTGGATGTGATCCCGGTGATTCCTCCGGAACTGCGCCCGCTGGTCCCGCTCGACGGCGGTCGGTTCGCGACCAGCGACCTGAACGACCTCTACCGCCGGGTCATCAACCGGAACAACCGGCTGAAGAAGCTGCTCGAGTTGCGGGCGCCGGAGGTCATCGTCCGCAACGAGAAGCGCATGTTGCAGGAGGCGGTCGACGCCCTGTTCGACAACGGCCGGCGCGGTCGGGTGCTGAAGGGTTCGAACAACCGCCCGCTCAAGTCGCTCTCCGACACCCTGAAGGGGAAGCAGGGCCGGTTCCGTCAGAACCTGCTCGGCAAGCGGGTCGACTACTCGGGGCGTTCGGTGATTGTCGTCGGTCCCGATCTCAGGCTGAACGAGTGCGGCCTGCCGAAGAAGATGGCGCTGGAACTGTTCAAGCCGTTCATCTACAGCTGGCTCGAGGAGCGCGAGTACGTCGGCACGATCAAGGCGGCCAAGGAGATGGTCGAACGCGAGGAGGAGGTCGTCTGGGATGCGCTGGACGATGTCATCCGCGACCATCCGGTGCTCCTGAACCGGGCGCCCACCCTTCACCGGCTTGGCATCCAGGCGTTTCAGCCGGTGCTGATCGAGGGCAAGGCGATCCAGATCCATCCGCTGGTGTGCGCCGCCTTCAATGCGGACTTCGACGGCGACCAGATGGCGGTTCACGTTCCGCTCTCCCCCAAGGCCCAGATCGAGAGCCACGTGCTGATGCAGGCCTCGAACAACATCCTCAGTCCGGCGCATGGTCGGCCGCTGGCAGTGCCGAGCCAGGACCTGGTGCTGGGCGGCTACTACCTGACCATGCCGCGCCCCGGCGCCAGGGGCGAGGGTCGGACCTTTGCCAGCGCCGACGAGGTGTTCTTCGCTCTCGACGCCGGAGCGGTCGAGACCCAGACGCCGATTCGACTGCGGCTGAGCGGCAGCTACGTTGATCTGGATGTCCAGCACGACAGCCAGGACATCGTGCATGCCGAAGTCCAGGAGATCGACCGGGGGGTGGTCGAAACCACGGTCGGTCGGGTGATCCTGAACGAGCACCTCCCGAAGGAACTGCCCTTCATCAACGGACTGCTGCAGAAGCGCGGTCTGCAGGACCTGGTCGGCTACTGCTTCATCCGTCACGGGAGCGATCTGGCGGTCAGGATGCTCGACGAGATCAAGGAGATCACCTTCCAGTACGCCACCCTGGCCGGCATTTCCTTCGGCGTCGACGACATGGTCGTGCCGTCGACGAAGGAGCAGCTGATCGAGGAGGCTCGCGGCGAGGTCGTGGAGATCGAGGAGCAGCGCCGCGCCGGCGTCATCACCGACGGTGAGCGCAAGAACAAGATCATCGACATCTGGCATCGCGTCACCGAGAACGTCTCGGCCGAGATGTTCCGCGAGATGAAGGAGGTCGAGGCCGAGCGGGGTGAGTTCAACCCGATCAACCTGATGGCCGATTCGGGCGCGCGCGGCTCCCGCGAACAGGTGCGGCAGCTGGCCGGCATGCGGGGTTTGATGTCCAAGCCCTCGGGCGAGGTGATGGAGACGCCGATTCATGCCAACTTCCGCGAGGGGTTGTCCGTGCTGCAGTACTTCATCTCCACGCACGGCGCCCGCAAGGGCCTGGCCGATACGGCGCTCAAGACGGCCGACTCGGGCTATCTGACGCGGCGCCTGGTCGACGTGGCCCAGGACGTGATCGTGACCGAACGCGACTGCGGAACGATCGACGGCCTCGTGGTCGGAGCCATCATGGAGGGCGGCGACACTCTCGAGCCGCTGCGCGACCGCCTGGTCGGGCGGGTCAGCCAGGAGGACATCTTCGACCCGATGACCGGTGAGCAGTTGCTGGAGGTCGGCGACTCGATCACGGAGAAGATGGCGAACGGCATCCAGGCGGCGGGCATCGAGCAGGTGCGCATCCGTTCCGTGCTGAGCTGCGAAACCCGGCGGGGCGTCTGCGCGTCCTGCTACGGACGCAACCTGGCCACCGGGCGGACCGTCGATCTGGGCGAGGCGGTGGGCGTCATCGCCGCCCAGTCGATCGGTGAACCGGGAACCCAGTTGACCATGCGCACGTTCCACTTCGGCGGCACCGCCAGCCGGGTCACCGAGCAGTCCCGCCACGCGTCGAGGAACATCGGCTGGGTCAAGTTCATCAACGTCGCCACGGTCGACAGCCGCGAGGGCGACCTCGTGGTGGTCAACCGGAACGGCAAGCTGGTGCTGCGCGACGAGGCCGGGCGCGAACTGGAACGCCATCCGCTGACCTACGGCTCGCACCTGCTGGTGCACGAGAACCAGAAGGTGGAGCCCGGGACCGACCTGGTCGAGTGGGACCCCTTCACCTCGGCCATCCTGTCGGAGGTCGCTGGCCGGGTGGAGTTCCACGACATCGTCGAGGGCGAGAACGTCCGCGAGGAAACGGACAAGGTGACGGGCCTCTCGCAGCGGATCATCGTGGAGGCTTCGCAGAACGAGAAGCGGGCTCCGGCAGTCGTCGTGGTTGGCGCGGAAGAGAAGCGCTACCTGCTGCCCAGCGGTTCCCACCTGTGGGTTGACGACGGCGCCGACGTGCATCCCGGCGACACGCTGGCGAAGATTCCCCGTGAGACGACCAAGACCAAGGACATCACCGGCGGTCTGCCGCGGGTTCAGGAACTCTTCGAGGCCCGGAGTCCGCGCGAGCCGGCCGTGATCACCGAGATCGACGGCACCGTGCGTCTCGGCAAGGAGATCATCAAGGGCAACCGCGAGATCACCGTCGAGAACGAGGCGGGCGAGAGTCTCAGCTACCAGATTCCGCGTCACATCCACGTCAACGTGCAGGACGGCGAGTACGTGGCGGCGGCCGACCCGCTGATCGGGGAGGCGAGGAACATCAACCCGCACGACATCCTCCGGGTCCTGGGAGAGAAGGCACTTCAGCGCTACCTGGTGGACAAGATCCAGGAGATCTACCGTTCCCAGAGCGTGGCGATCAACGACAAGCACGTTGAAGTGATCGTCCGTCAGATGATGCGTTCGGTGAAGATCGAGGAAGAAGTTGGCGATACGGACTTCCTGATCGACGAGCTGGTCGATCGCTGGCGCTTCAAGGAAGAGAACGAGCGGGTGACGGCGGCTGGAGGCACGCCGGCCATCGGCGAGCCGAAGCTGCTCGGGATCACCAAGGCGTCTCTCTCCACGGAGAGTTTCATCTCGGCGGCGAGCTTCCAGGAAACGACCCGGGTGCTCACCGAGGCCGCGATCAGCGGCAAGGTGGATCACCTGCGGGGCCTCAAGGAGAACGTGATCGTCGGTCGCGTGATCCCCGCCGGCACGGGCATGGACTACTACCACGACTTCCACATCGAGGACGTGACCTACCCGGCGCCGGATCTGGCTGCCGACGATCTGTACAACTACGACTACCCGGAGGAGTTCATCCGCACGATGCCGCAGGTGCTGAGCGACGGCGAGAACTGAGGCGCCGGGAGCTCGGCGTTCTTCGCTTCGTGCTTCTCGCCCTTCAGGCGACGTCGCCGCTCGTCTCTGTTCGGGCGCAGGCGCAGGGAACCGATGACCGCGTTCGGGCCGCGAAGGTCGTGGCGGAGGCTGGCGAAGAATCGGCGAAGACCGGGACGCTTGCCCCGGCTCGCGGCTTTCTGCTAAGGTTCCCGACCTTGTGCGGTTCGCGCCGAGCGGGCCGAGAGACAGTCAAACACCAGTCTGCGAGCCAGGCCCTGAACCGGGAACTCACCCGGTGCCGGGTGCAGTGCAAGACGCTGTGCGCGGTTAGCTGGGCCCGGTCGCTCCGGTTTCGGGTTCGCCCGATTGGCCGGTTCCTTGTGCCGCTTTCGTGAGCCGATCGTTCGGCGATGGCGCCCGTTGCGGCACGACTTGCACCGAAGACCCCCCTCCCGGCAAACGAAGCAGAAAAGTTCGCTCTAGCAGGAGTACCGATGCCCACCATCCGCCAGCTGGTCCGCAAGGGCCGTCAGCGCCAGGTCGTGAAGACCAAGAGCCCGGCGCTTCAGGCTTCGCCGCAGAGGCGCGGCGTGTGCGTGCGCGTGTACACGCAGACGCCGAAGAAGCCGAATTCGGCCCTGCGCAAGGTGGCCCGGGTTCGGCTGACGAACGGCATCGAGGTCACGACCTACATCCCCGGTGTCGGGCACAACCTCCAGGAGCACTCGATCGTGCTCATCCGGGGAGGCCGGGTGAAGGATCTGCCGGGTGTCCGGTACCACGTGATTCGCGGCACGCTGGACGCCGTCGGTGTCGACGAACGTCGTCGCGGGCGCTCCAAGTACGGCGCCAAGCGTCCCAAGAGCTGAGCCGAAGGAACCTGGACCATGCCTCGACGCCGCGAAGTACCGAAGCGCCACATCCTGCCCGACCCGCTGTATCACTCGCAGTTGGTCAGCAAGTTCGTCAACGTCCTGATGAAGGACGGCAAGAAGTCTGTCGCCGAACGCATCCTCTACGACGCTCTGAACACGATCAAGGAGCGCACCGGCGAGGAGGATCCGGTGGCCGTCTTCCAGAAGGCGATCGACAACGTGAAGCCGGCGGTGGAGGTCAAGTCGAGGCGCGTGGGCGGATCGACCTACCAGGTTCCGATCGAAGTGCGGCCGGCGCGCAAGCTGGCCCTGGCCATGCGGTGGCTGATTCTGGCGGCGAAGGGCCGCAGCGAAAAGACGATGAGACTGCGGTTGGCCGGCGAGTTGCTCGACGCGGCCGAGAACCGTGGAGTGGCGATCAAGAGGAAAGAGGACACCCACAGGATGGCAGAAGCGAACAGGGCCTTTTCCCACTACCGCTGGTAGCGGGCGATTCCGGCGCCGCCCCCGGCGGCGGCGGCATCGTTCCCAGCCGGTTGTCCACGGCCCGTCCATGCGTCTTCCGCTCTGCCATGTGGAGCGGCCCGTGCCGCGCCCATACCCCGTCGCCTGCCCGCCGATCTCCCAGACCACGACCGCCTCGCGAACCCGATATCACTCATTGCGTCATGTCCAGAAACGTCCCACTCGAGAAGACCCGGAACATCGGGATCATGGCCCACATCGATGCGGGGAAGACGACCACGACCGAGCGCATCCTCTACTACACCGGCGTGAACTACAAGATCGGCGAAGTGCACGAAGGCACCGCGACGATGGACTGGATGGAACAGGAGCAGGAACGCGGCATCACGATCACGTCGGCTGCCACGAGCTGTACCTGGAAGGACCACCGGATCAACATCATCGACACGCCCGGACACGTGGACTTCACGGCCGAGGTCGAGCGTTCGCTGCGCATCCTCGATGGCGCCGTGGCCGTGTTCGACGCCGTGGCCGGGGTCGAGCCGCAGAGCGAGACCGTGTGGCGGCAGGCGGATCGGTACCGCGTGCCCCGCATCGCGCTGGTCAACAAGATGGACCGTGTGGGCGCCGACTTCGAACGGTGCGTGCGGATGATGCGCGATCGGCTCGGCGCGTCGCCGGTCGTGCTCCAGTTGCCCCTCGGGCGCGAGGACGCGTTTGCGGGCGTGATCGACCTGATCGAGATGTCGGCCTGTGTCTACGACGACGAGAGTCTGGGGGCGCAGTTCCGGGCCACGGACATTCCGGAGGAGTACGCGGGCCTGGCCCTGGCGGCTCGGGAGGAGATGGTCGAGGCGGTCGCCGAGACGGACGATGAGCTCCTGGAGAAGTACCTCACGGGCGCCGAGGTCACGAACGACGAACTGCGCGCGGCCCTGCGTCGGGCGACGGTGGCCAACAATCTGCAGCCTGTGTTCTGCGGTTCGGCCTTCCGCAACAAGGGCGTTCAGCCGCTGCTCGACGCGGTGCTCGAGTACCTGCCGTCGCCGCTGGACGTGCCGCCGATCGAAGGCCTGGTGGACGGCGAAGAGGTGGCGGTGCGCGAGCCGTCGGACGACGCGCCGTTCAGTGCCCTCGTGTTCAAGATCATGACCGACCCGTTCGTCGGTCAGCTGGCCTACATGCGCGTGTACTCGGGCCGGGTCGAGACCGGGCAGTCGGTCCTGAACACGAAGCGCGGCGGCAAGGCGCGCATCGGCAGGCTGCTCAAGATGCACGCCAACAAGCGGGAGGAGATCAAGCGCGTGTGGTGCGGCGACATCGCGGCGGTCGTGGGTCTCAAGAACGTGACCACGGGTGACACGATCTGCGACCCGCGCGCCGCAATCGTCCTCGAGTCGATGGATTTCCCGGAACCTGTTCTCTCCGTCTCGATCGAACCGAAGACGAAGGCGGATCAGGAGAAGCTGGGGCTGGCGTTGGAGAAGCTGATGCGTGAGGACCCGACGTTCAGGGTCCACACGGATCCGGATACGGCCCAGACCCTGATCTCGGGGATGGGCGAGCTCCACCTGGACATCATCACGGACCGCCTGGTGCGGGAGTTCAAGGTCGGCGCCAACGTGGGCCGGCCGCAGGTCGCCTACCGGGAGACGATCACCACCGAGGCCTCGGGCGAAGGGCGCTTCGTTCGCCAGTCCGGAGGCCGCGGACAGTACGGCCATTGCCTGGTGCGCGTGCGTCCCGTGGAGGACGAGGGCCTGGAGTTCGAGGACGCAACCAGGGGTGGCGTGATCCCCAGGGAGTTCATCAGGTCGATCGAGCGGGGCATCGCGGAGGCCCTCGAATCGGGCCCGCTGGCGGGCTATCCGGTCACCGGCATCGGGGTTGAGCTATACGACGGCAGCGCGCACGATGTGGACTCCTCCGAGGTTGCGTTCAAGATCGCCGGCTCGATGGCCTGGCGGGACGCGGCCCGGGATGCCGAGCCGGTGCTGCTGGAGCCGGTCATGGCGGTCGAGGTGGTCACGCCCGAGGAGTACCTGGGCGACGTGATGGGCGACATCAGTTCCCGTCGCGGCAAGGTGCAGGGCATGGAGATGCGCAACAACGCGCAGGTCATCTCCGCCCGCGTGCCGCTGGCGGAGATGTTCGGCTACGCCACCGATCTGCGCTCGGCGACCCAGGGCCGGGCAACGTACACGATGCAGTTCGAGTCCTACGAACCGGCGCCGAGTAGTGTGAGCGAGGAGGTCGTGGCGAAGGCCACAGGCTGAGTGCCCCCAAAGGGGCTCAGGCCGCCAACCGTTTCTGCAACGATCCTTCCTGCGCCGCAACCCTCTCATCAACCGTTTTCATCAACCGTTCCAGACAAGACAACCAGGCATCAGCCCGAGATAGCAGGAGCACCTCAATGGCGAAGGAGAAGTTCGAGCGTACGAAGCCGCACGTGAACGTGGGGACGATCGGTCATGTGGACCACGGCAAGACGACGTTGACGGCCGCGATCACGAGCATTCTGGCGAAGGCAGGGGGCGCGGAGTACGTGCCGTTCGACGAGATCGACAAGGCGCCGGAGGAGCGTGAGCGCGGGATCACGATCGCGACGGCTCACGTGGAGTACGAGACGGTTCCTCGTCACTACGCGCATGTGGACTGTCCCGGTCACGCGGACTACGTGAAGAACATGATCACGGGTGCGGCTCAGATGGACGGTGCGATCCTGGTGGTGTCTGCGGCGGACGGTCCGATGCCTCAGACGCGAGAGCACGTGTTGTTGGCTCGCCAGGTTGGCGTGCCGTACATCGTGGTGTTCATGAACAAGTGCGACATGGTGGACGACGAGGAGCTTCTGGACCTGGTGGAGATGGAGCTTCAGGACCTGTTGAGCTCGTTCGAGTTTCCGGGAGACGAGATTCCGATCATTCGCGGTTCGGCCTTGAAGGCTTTGGAGAGCGGGGATCCGGAGAGTGAGTGGGGTTCGGGGATCGTGGAGCTTCTGGATGCGGTGGACTCCTACGTGCCGACGCCGGAGCGTGCGGTGGACCGGGACTTCCTGATGCCGATCGAGGACATTTTCACGATTTCCGGTCGTGGCACGGTGGTGACGGGTCGCGTGGAGCGTGGTCGGGTGCAGGTGGGGGAGACGGTGGAGATCGTGGGCATTCGCGAGACGAAGTCGACGGTGGTGACGGGCGTGGAGATGTTTCGGAAGCTTCTGGACTCCGGTGAGGCGGGCGACAACATCGGCGTGTTGCTTCGCGGGACGAAGAAGGACGAGGTGGAGCGCGGTCAGGTTCTGGCGAAGCCGAAGTCGATCACTCCTCACACGAAGTTCAAGGGTGAGGTGTACGTGCTGGACAAGGACGAGGGTGGTCGTCACACGCCGTTCTTCGACGGTTACCGTCCGCAGTTCTACTTCCGGACGACGGACGTGACGGGTGTGGCGAACCTGCCTGCGGGCACGGAGATGGTGATGCCGGGCGACAACGTGGCGTTGGACGTGGAGCTGATCGCTCCGATCGCGATGGAGAAGGGCGTGCGCTTCGCGATCCGCGAGGGCGGACGCACGGTCGGCGCCGGCACCGTCACCGACATCGTCGAGTAGAAGGGTTCGCGGCGCGGTACGCATTCGAGGAAGGTTGGAATCAGGCAGAATGGTGAACGAGAAGATCCGTATCCGGCTCAAGGCCTTCGACTACCGCGTCCTGGACACGTCGACGCACGAGATCGTCGACACCGCGCGGCGGAGCGGCGCGCGCGTCGTCGGGCCCATTCCGTTGCCGACCCACATTGCCCGCTACACGGTGAATCGTTCTCCGCATGTGGACAAGAAGTCGCGGGAGCAGTTCGAGATCCGCACCCACAAGCGGTTGCTGGACATCTTCGAACCGACCAGTCAGACCGTCGACGCGCTGATGAAGCTTGAGCTTCCAGCCGGCGTCGATGTCGAGATCAAGGCGTTCGGCAGTTGAGCCGGCTCCAGCAACGGGGGAACAACGCGGTGAGCGAAAGCAAGGGTCGCGCGAAAGGCTTGCTCGGGCGCAAGATCGGCATGACGCAGATCTACGCCGAGGACGGCGCGGCGGTGCCGGTGACGGTCCTGGAGGTCGGCCCGTGCCGGGTCGTGCAACGAAAGACGGCGGCAACCGACGGCTACGAGGCGGTGCAGATCGGCCTGGTCGAGAAGCGGCCGCCGAGAACCGTGACCGAGGCGCGCCGGGGCCATTTCAGGAAGGCCGGTGTCGAGGTGATGCGTCACCTGGCGGAGGTGCGGGTCGAATCCGCGGACGAGTCGCAGCCGGGCGACGAGATCGGCGTGTCGATCTTCGACGTCGGCGCCCGTGTCGACGTGATCGGCGCCGGCAAGGGGAAGGGGTTCCAGGGCGTCATGCGCCGCCACGGTTTCGGCGGCGGTCGAGCCACCCACGGCTCGATGTTCCATCGCGCTCCGGGTTCGGTCGGGCAGTCTGCGAGTCCCTCGCGTGTCTTCCCGGGCATGAGGTTCCCGGGCCGGATGGGCGGCAAGCGGGTGACGACCAAGAAGCTGAAGGTGGTCAAGGTCGATGAGGAGAACCGCCTTCTCTACCTGCGTGGAGCGGTTCCCGGCGGCCGCAACGGTCTGGTCATGGTTCGGAGTTCGTACTGATGCCCAAGGTCGCGATCAGGAGCCTCGCCAACGAGGAAGTCGGCAGCCTGGAGCTGCCGGAAGAGGTCTTCACGTACCCGTACAACGAGCACCTGATCCACTTGGCGGTGGTGTCGGTCCGGGCCGCGCAGCGGGCAGGTACGCACAGCGTCAAGGGCAGGCATCAGGTGCGCGGCGGCGGGGCAAAGCCGCATCGGCAGAAGGGCACCGGTCGAGCTCGTGCCGGCAGCATCCGCTCGCCGCTGCGCCGCGGCGGCGGCGTCGTTCATGGCCCCCGGACACGCAGTCATCGCAACAAGCTGTCGCGCAACGAGAAGCGCAATGCGCTCAAGTCGGCGCTCTCGCGCAAACTGGCGGAAGAGCGGATCATGGTCGTCGACTCGCTTGATCTCGACAGCCACAAGACCGGCGCCTTTGCCGCGTGCCTGCAGGGCCTGGGGCTCGACGGCAAGACGCTGATCGTCGATGACCACGGCAACCGCAACCTGATCCTGGCTTCGCGCAACCACCCGAAGCTCAAGGCGGTCGACGCCTTGGGCGTGAATGTCTACGATGTCGTCGACCGGGGCCATGTGCTGTTCAGCGAGGCGGCGATCGCACGCTTGACCGCCGTGCTGCAGAGGCAGCGGAACCGGAGGGCCTCATGAGAGTGCAGGACATCCTCCGGCGCCCGCTTCTCACCGAGAAGTCGACCGAGCTCCGTGACGAACGGAACATCATCGCCTTCGTCGTCGACTCGCGTGCCAACAAGATCGAGGTGCGGCGCGCGGTCGAGGCCCAGTTCCAGGGCGTCAAGGTGGCGGAAGTCCGGATCGTGAAGATGCATGGCAAGGTCCGCCGGCAGGGCCGCTTCGTCGGTCGGCTCCCCGATTGGAAGAAGGCATACGTACGGCTGGCCGAGGGCCAGATCGACCTCTTCGACAACGTGTAGCGAGAGCCAAAGAGAAATGGCGATCAAGAAACTCAAACCCACCAATCCGGCCAGCCGCTTCCAGGAGTACGCTCGCAGGGACGAGGTGACGACGCAGAAGCCGCACAAGGCCCTCGTCGAGGGGAAGAAGCGGATCAGCGGCCGCAACAACAAGGGCAGGCAGACGATCTGGTTCCGGGGCGGCGGCCACAAGCGCCGCTACCGGCGCATCGACTTCCGGCGCGACAAGATCGGTGTGCCCGCGAAGGTGGCGACGATCGAGTACGACCCGAACCGCAGTGCGCTGATCTCCCTGCTGCACTACGCTGACGGCGAGAAGCGCTACATCCTCCATCCCCAGGGCTTGAAGGTGGGCGCCGTGGTGCAGTCGGGCGAGGGCTCGGAGATCGATGTGGGCAACTGCCTGCCGATCCGGTTCATCCCCCTCGGCACCGTGATCCACAACATCGAACTGAAGATCGGCGGCGGCGGACAGATGGTGCGCAGCGCCGGAACGGGCGCCCGGTTGATGGCCAAGGAGGGCGTCTACGCCCAGATCCGTCTTCCCTCGGGGGAAGTTCGCCGGGTTCACATCGACTGTTCCGCCACGATCGGGCAGGTCAGCAACTCGGAGCACTCGAACATCGCGCTCGGGAAGGCAGGCCGCAACCGCTGGCGGGGCCGACGTCCGCACAATCGCGGCGTGTCGATGAATCCGGTCGACCACCCCATGGGCGGCGGCGAGGGCAAGGCCTCCGGCGGCCGGCATCCAACCACCCCGTGGGGCAAACCGACCAAGGGTTACAAGACGCGGAGAAACAAGCGGACGAGCGGCATGATCCTGCGGCGGCGGGGCCGCCGCAAGTAGGGCCGGAAAGAGCATAAGGAGCAGGGGCCACGAATGGGACGTTCACTCAAGAAGGGTTTCTTCATCGACAACCACCTCTACGACAAGGTGACCGCGATGAATGCGAGCCACGACCGGCGGGTCATCAAGACCTGGTCGCGCCGATCCACGATCATTCCGGACATGGTGGGTCACACGATTGCCGTGCACAACGGCATGAAGTTCATTCCGGTCTTCATCAGCGAGAACATGGTCGGCCACAAGCTCGGTGAGTTCGCTCAGACCCGGACGTTCCGCGGACATGCCGGCGGCAGGAGGGAGCGCCGGGCGCGTCCCCGGTAGCTGGAGAGGAAGAGAAGAGAACGATGGAAGCAATCGCCCGACTCAGATACCTGCAGGCGTCGCCGCAGAAGGTGCGTCTGGTCGCGGACCTGATCCGCGGCCGGGACGTCGAGGAAGCGTCGACGCTGCTGCAGTTGAGCCCCAAGGCAGCCGCCCGGCCGATCTCCAAGCTGCTGCGCTCCGCGGTGGCGAACGCCGAGAACCGCGCCGGGAACCAGCAGAGGGGGATCGACGTGGGGCAGCTCTACGTCAAGGAGATCTTCGTGGACGGCGGGCCGACGCTGAAGCGTCTCCGGCCGCAGCCGATGGGCCGTGCTTTCCGCATTCTCAAGCGCCAGAGCCACATCACGATCAAGCTCGATTCTCGCGGTCAATCGGCATAGGGACACAGGAGCGCTCATGGGTCAGAAGACACATCCGTATGGATTCCGTCTGGTGTACAACCAGGGCTGGCATTCGCGCTGGTACGCCGAACGGGACTACGCCGCCACCCTGCACTCGGACATCGAGTTGCGGACCGGTCTGAAGAAGCGCCTGATGCATGCCGGCGTGAGCCAGATCGACATCGAACGCGCGGCGGACAAGCTGCGCGTCACGATCTATACCTCGCGGCCCGGCATCATCATCGGCCGCAAGGGCGCGGAAGTGGACAAGCTGCGCGATGACCTGAGCCGGCAGATGGGGCAGGAAGTCCACATCAACATCCAGGAGATCCAGCGTCCGGAGCTTGATGCCCAGCTTGTGGCCGAGGCCATCACGGGACAGCTTCTGCGCCGGATCGCGTTCCGCCGCGCGATGAAGAAAGCGATGGAGTCGGCCTTCCGTTTTGGCGCCAAGGGTGTCAAGATCATGGTTTCGGGCCGGCTCGGCGGCAACGAGATCGCCCGTACCGAGTGGTACCAGGAAGGACGCCTGCCGCTGCACACCCTGAAGGCCGACATCGACTACGGCTTCGCCGAGGCTTACACGAGCTACGGTGTGATCGGGGTCAAGGTCTGGGTGTACCGTGGGGACCTCTCGCGGGAGCGCGGCCGCCGCGCGGTGGCCTAGGCAGGCGCCGGGACGCCTGGAGAGTTGGAGGGAGTAACGAACGATGTTGATGCCGAAGAAGGTCAAGTTCCGCAAGCATCACCGCGGCCGTCGCCGCGGTCTGGCCAAGGGCGGCAACGTCGTGGCGTTTGGCGAGTACGGGTTGCAGGCGCAGGAAGCCGGCTGGGTCACGGCCCGTCAGATCGAAGCGGCCCGGATCGCGATCACGCGCCACATCAAGCGAACGGGCAAGGTCTGGATCCGGGTCTTTCCGGACAAGCCGATCACGAAGAAGCCTCTGGAAACGCGGATGGGCAAGGGCAAGGGCAACCCGGAGGAGTGGGTTGCGGTGGTGCGGCCGGCCCGCATCCTCTACGAACTCGAAGGGGTGTCGCCGGAGTTGGCGAAGGCGGCGATGAGGTTGGCTTCCCACAAGCTCGGCATCAAGACCCGCTTCGTCGTGCGCCACGGCGGACAGGTGTGAGGGTGGCAGGACGATGAAGGCAAGCGAAATCAGGGAGCTGACCTCAGGCGAACTGCGGCAGAAGGAGGAGGAACTGGCTGATCAGCTGTTCGCCCTGCGGTTGCAGAAGTCGATTGGTCAACTGGAGAAGCCGAGCAGGATCAGAAAGGCCCGGGTCGATCTGGCGCGGGTTCTCACCGTCAGGCGCGAGAGAGCGACAGGAACGACATGAGCGTGGATCAGCAACAGACGCGCGGCCGCCGTCAGGTCCGGGTGGGCCAGGTGGTCAGCGCGAAGATGGACAAGACGGTCATCGTGGCGGTCGAGAAGACAGTCATGCACCGGCTCTACCACCGCCTGATGAAGAAGTCTTCGCGGTTCGTGGCGCATGACGAATCGAATGACTGCCGGGAGGGGGACGTTGTTTCCCTCGTCTCGACCCGGCCGATGTCCCGCAGCAAGCGCTGGCGCGTACAGCGGATCGTCAAGCGTGCGGAAGGGTAGAGGGGCGCCGAGATGATCCAGATGGGAACGGTGCTCGACGTCGCCGACAACTCGGGGGCCAAGAGAATTGCCTGCATTCAACTGCGGGGCGGTTCCACCGGGCAGTACGGCGTGCTGGGCGACGTGATCACCGCCTCGGTCAAGGAGGCGGCGCCCGAGGGCACGGTCAAGAAGGGCCAGGTGGTGCGCGCGGTGATCGTGCGGACTCGCAAGGAACGGCGCCGGCGTGACGGGAGCTACATCCGCTTCGACAACAACGCTGCGGTGCTGATCAACGATGCGCGCGAGCCCATCGGGACGCGGGTGTTCGGCCCGGTTGCCCGCGAGCTGCGCGAGCGGCGCTTCATGCGCATCGTGTCGCTGGCGCCGGAGGTGATCTGACATGCCCAAATCCGGCGGACACAAGGTGAAGATCAAGAAGGGCGACGAGGTGCTGGTCATCGCGGGCCGGAGCCGCGGCGTCCGCAGCAAGGTGCTGCGGGTGCTTCCTGCCGAGAACCGCGCCATCGTCGAGCGCGTGAATCTGGTCAAGAAGCACGAGCGGCCGAACCCGCAGCGTCAGGTTCAGGGCGGCATCCTGGAGCGGGAGTCGCCCATCCACCTCTCGAATCTCAAGGTGATCTGCCCGGACACCGACAAGCCGACGCGGGTCGGCAGGCGGCGTCTCGAAGACGGCAAGTCGTCGCGCTACGCCAAGGTCAGCGGCGCGGTGTTGAGCTGAACGCAGTGGACCTGAAGGAATGACCATGGTTCCCCGATTGAAGACTCTGTACCAGGAGGAGGTCGTCGCCTCGCTCCAGCAGGAGTTCGGCATCTCCAACCCGATGGCGGTGCCGCGGCTGGAGAAGATCGTCCTCAACATGGGTATCGGTGAAGCGATCCAGAACATCAAGATCCTGGAGAACGCCGTGCCCGAGCTGGCCCTGATCGCGGGTCAGCAGCCGGTCATCACCCGCGCGCGCAAGTCGATCGCCGCGTTCAAGTTGCGTGAGGGCATGCCGATTGGTTGCCGGGTCACCCTGCGACGCAACCGGATGTGGCACTTCCTCGATCGCCTGGTCACCGTCGCGCTGCCGCGAGTGCGCGATTTCCGAGGCATCTCGGATCGGAGCTTCGATGGACGCGGCAGCTACACCCTGGGTATCCGGGACCACCTGATCTTCCCCGAGGTCGACTACTCGAAGACCGACGGCTCCAAGGGCATCAACGTCACCCTCGTCACGTCGGCGGATTCCGATGCGCATGCTCTGCACCTGCTGCGCGGTCTCGGCATGCCGTTCGTGGCCTGAGTTCGGGCCCACACGACTTCTGCTGAGTTTCCAATGATTGGCCAAGGATTGTCACGATGACCATGACCGACCCCATTGCGGATCTGTTGACCACGATTCGCAACGCCCTGATCGTCAAGCACGATCAGACCGAGGCGCCGGCTTCGAAGCAGAAGATCGCGCTCTGCCGCGTGCTGCGGGAACAGGGCTACATCAGCCACTACGAGGTCTACGACTCGCCGCCGGGCAGGACGCTTCGCATCTTCCTTGCCTACGACGGCGAGGGCGTGCCGACAATCACCAGGGTGCGGAAGGTCAGCAAGCCGGGGCGCAGGGTGTATCGTCGCGCCGACGATCTGAAGCCGGTTCTCAACGGCCTCGGCGTCGCGATCCTGTCGACGTCGAAGGGGCTGCTCACGGATGCGCAGGCCCGGCGCCGGCGCGTGGGCGGTGAAGTCCTCTGTGAAGTGTACTGACCAGGTGCGAGGTGTATTGAGATGTCACGCATAGGCAGGGCGCCGATTCAGCTGCCCGACGAGGCGAAGGTGGCGGTGGGCGATACCGTGACCGTCGAGGGCCCCAGGGGCGCTCTGGAGCTGCCGCTTCCGCAGGGCATCGGGATCCGGGTGGAGGACGGTGTCGTCACGCTTCACCGTTCCGGTTCGAGCGGCCCGGAACGGGCTCTGCACGGATTGGCTCGCGCGCTGGTCGCGAACGCCGTGGTGGGTGTCACCGAGGGCTTCCGGCGGGAGTTGGAGATCGTCGGCGTTGGCTACCGGGGAGAGGTCAAGGGGCGCGAAATCCATCTGGCGCTCGGATACTCCCACCCGGTGATCTACCCGATTCCGGATGGGATCGAGGTGTCGATCGACGACCGGGCGAACCGGATCGCCGTTTCCGGTATCGACAAGCAGCAGGTGGGGCAGGTAGCGGCGGATCTCCGCAGCCTGCGCAAGCCGGATGCGTACAAGGGCAAGGGCATTCGTTACCGCGACGAGGTCATCCGGCTCAAGGTCGGCAAGGCGGCGGCGGTCTAAGCCGGTTCAGTGCGAAGTCAGGGAAAACAGGGACATCGAGGCAATGAGCGATCTGCGCAGAAAGAGAACACTGGATCGGAGCCGGCGGCGGCGCCGCGCGCGCTACCGCGTCCGGAAGAAGCTTCGGGGCTCGCAGGAGAGGCCGCGTCTGGCGGTCCACAAGAGTCGCCGCCACATCTACGCCCAGTTGATCGACGATCGGGCGGGGCACACGCTGGCATTCGCGAGTTCTCTGGAGCCGGAAGTCTGCGGGGAGTTGGAAGGCTCGACCGGAAGTTGCAGCGCGGCGCAGGCGGTGGGCGAGGCGCTTGCGGTGCGTGCCAGGGAGCGCGGGGTGCAGGCGGTGATCTTCGACCGCGGCGGTTTCCTCTACCACGGCCGAATCCGGGCGCTCGCGGACAGCGCGCGCGCCGGAGGCCTCCAGTTCTGATGCAGCACGGACGCGAAGGAGTGAACAGTGGCTAGGGACATCGACCTCGACAGCGAGTTCTTCGAGCAGGTCGTCGACATCAACCGGGTGACGAAGGTCGTCAAGGGCGGCAAGAACTTCTCCTTCACCGCCCTGGTCGTGATCGGCGATGGCCGCGGCCGCGTCGGCTATGGCTCAGGCAAGGCGAAGGAGGTTCCGTCCGCGATTCGCAAGGGGATTCAGATCGCCAAGCGCAACCTGGTACGGGTGCCTCTGGCTGGAACGACGATCCCGCACGAGACGGTGGGCGTGTTCGGCGCCGGTCGCGTGATGTTGAAGCCGGCTTCCGAAGGGACCGGGGTCATTGCCGGCGGTGCGGTGCGGGCAGTGGTCGAGGGCGCCGGCATTCAGGACATTCTGACCAAGTCCCTCGGGACGACGAATCCGCAGAATGTGGTCAAGGCGACCTTCGCCGGGCTCATGTCGCTGCGGAGCGAGGAACAGGTCCGTACCTTGCGTGGTCTGGACTCGCTGGACGGCGCTTCGGTGCACGGAGAGCAGGGAGGAGCAGGTAGTGGCTGGCAGGACGATACGGATACAGCAGGTGCGTAGCGCGATCGGCAGGCCGAGACCGCAGCGCGAGGTACTGCGCGGTCTGGGCTTGAGGCGCATTCGCCACATCGTCGAGCGGGAGGACTCCCGGTCGGTGCGCGGCATGGTGCGGAAGATTCCCCACCTGGTCCGGATTGTGGGGGACTCCGAGGAGGACTGACATGAAACTGCACGAATTGAAACCGGCGCCGGGAAGCCGCCGCGCGCGCAAGCGGGTCGGCCGTGGACCGGGCTCGGGCACGGGCAAGACCGCCGGACGAGGCCACAAGGGACAGCGCTCGCGTGCGGGCTTCTCCCGCCGAGCCGGCTTCGAGGGCGGCCAGATGCCGCTCGTACGGCGTGTCCCCAAGCGCGGATTCACCAACATCTTCCGGACCGAGTACACGGTGATCAACGTCGGCGACCTGAACGGTCTCGGCGATGTGGTCGACGTCGACCTTCTCGTTTCCCATGGCCGTGTGCGGCGGGGAATGAAGCTGAAGGTGCTCGGGGTGGGCGATGCACCGGCCGGGTTGACCGTTCGGGCGCACCGCTTCAGCGCGTCAGCGCGCGCCAAGATCGAGGCCGCCGGCGGCGCCTGCGAAGAGATCGCCCGAGGGAGCTGATACGTGGGCGTCGAGAGTTTTCGCAACGTCTTCGCGATTCCGGATCTCCGGAAGCGGGTGCTGTTCATGTTCGGCCTGCTGGCCGTCTACCGCATCGGCTGCATCATTCCGACGCCGGGGATCGACCCCCTGGCCCTGCTCGAGTTCATGGATCAGATGCGGGGCACCGTGCTGGGGTTCGTCAACACGTTCACGGGCGGCAGCCTGGGCCGGGTGGCGATCTTCGCTCTCGGCATCATGCCCTACATTTCGGCGTCCATCATCCTGCAGTTGCTGACTGTCGTCTGGCCCTACCTCGAGAAGCTCTCGAAGGAAGGCGAGATGGGTCGGCGGAAGATCACGCAGTACACGCGGTACGGAACGGTGATCATCTCGATCATTCAGGGCACGAGCATCGCCTTCTTCCTGGAGAACCTGACCTCGCCCGGAGGCGCGCCCCTGGTCTTCAACCCGGGCCTCGGATTCAAGTTCATGACCGTGCTCTCCCTGACCACGGGCTGCGCGTTCGTCATGTGGCTGGGCGAGCAGATCAGCGAACGAGGCATCGGCAACGGCATCTCCCTGATCATCTTCGCCGGCATCGTGGTGGGTCTGCCGGGCGCCGTCCTGACGCTGTTCGGCCAATTGCAGAGCGGCACGATGTCGCTGCTCAAGATCCTCCTCCTGTCGGTCTTCATGCTCGTGGTCGTCGCCTTCATCGTCTACATGGAGAGGGCGCAGCGGCGCATTCCGGTGCAGTACGCGAAGCGGATCGTCGGCCGCCGCCAATACGGCGGTCAGAGCACCTACCTGCCCCTGCGGGTGAACACCGGCGGCGTGATCCCGGTCATCTTCGCGAGTTCCGTGGTCACCGTGCCGGCCACGGTGGCGAGCATGGTCCAGTATGAACCGGTCCAGCGGATCGCCACCGCGCTGCAGTGGGGCCAGCCGATCTACTACCTGCTCTACGTGGCGGCGATCATCTTCTTCTCGTACTTCTACGTCTCGATCATCTTCAACCCGAACGACCTGGCCGAGAACATGCGCAAGTACGGCGGGTTCATTCCCGGCATCCGATCCGGCAGACGCACCTCGGAGTACATCGACAAGGTCCTGACCCGGTTGACCCTGGTCGGTTCGCTCTACCTGGCGGGCGTTTCGGTGTTGCCGGAGTTCCTGATCGCCGGCTTCAAGGTCGGGGGACTTCCCTTCATCGGCGCTTCCCTGGACCGTCTGGCGCCGCTCTGGCTGACCGAGGGCCTGGGAATCAACTTCTACTTCGGCGGCACGTCGCTCCTGATCGTCGTCAGCGTGGCGATGGACACGCTGCAACAGATCGAGAGCCAGCTCGTGATGCGCAACTACGAGGGCTTCATGAAACGGGGCCGGATCCGGGGCCGCCGTGGGTGATTCCCTTCGCATCGTACTCCTCGGAGCGCCCGGCTGCGGCAAGGGCACCCAGGCCGAGCGCCTTTCGGGGGGGCTCGGTGTGCCGGCCATCTCGACCGGTGAGATGTTGCGTGCCGCGGTGGCCGAGGGCAGCGGGTTGGGCCGGCGCGTCGAGGGCGTCATGGCTTCGGGCGCCCTGGTCGACGACGCTCTGATGGCCGAAGTGGTTCGCGACCGGCTGCGCCAGACCGACGCGGAGCCTGGGTTCCTGCTCGACGGCTATCCGCGTACCGCGCCGCAGGCCGAGACACTCGACGAGATACTCGACGGCCACCCGCTGGACCACGTGGTGACGATCGATGTCCCGGACGAGGTGCTGGTCCAGCGCATTGTCCTGCGTGGCCGCGGCGCGGATGACCGGGAGGACATCGTGCGCGAACGGTTGCAGGTCTACGCCGCCCGGACCGAGCCGCTGATCGGTCACTACGAACGCCTCGGACTGCTGCGCCGGGTCGACGGCAACGTCGCCATTGAACAGGTGACGACCGCGATCGAGTCGGCGCTGGCGAAGGAGGGAGCCGCCTGATGGTGACTCTCGGGACCGGGGAGCAACCCGACCTGATGCACCGCGCCAACGGCGATCGTCAACGCCGGAAGCCGGGCCGTGATGATGGATGGGAGCGGTTGGACGGCGGGAACGAAGGATGGATCGTTGTCGGCTCACTTCGAACACGCGGTTCCGGTGATGGAGGCCGGAGCACGCGTGCGGGGTTTGGCGGCATGAACCGAAGAGGAAGCAAGAGGACGAAGGGAACCTGTGCGTGAAGAAGGAAGAGGCGATCGAAGTCGAGGCACTCGTGGTGGAAACCCTGCCGAACGCGGTGTTCAAGGTGGAGCTTGACAACAAGCACCAGGCCCTGGCCCACATCTCGGGTAAGATGCGCAAGCACTTCATCCGGATTCTCCCGGGGGACCGGGTCCTGGTTGAACTCTCGCCCTATGATCCCGGCCGCGGACGGATCGTGTACAGGTTGCGGACCTGACCGCTGGTTTCGAATCGAAGGAAGTCCATCATGAAGGTGAGAGCGTCAGTGAAGAGAATGTGCGTGAAGTGCAAGGTGGTCCGGCGTCGCGGGGTGATCCGCGTCATCTGTGAGAACCCCAAGCACAAGCAACGGCAGGGCTGAGGACGGGAGAGAGCTGGAATGGCGAGAATCGCAGGGATCGATCTACCGCAGAACAAGCAGGTCGGCATCGGCCTCACCTACATCTACGGCATCGGCCGCTCACGGGCGCTGGCGTTGCTGGATCAGGCGGGTGTCGGGGCGGAGGTCAAGGTCAGGGATCTGACCGAGGACGAGACCGGGCGTATTCGCCGGGTCGTTCAGGAGGCGGGGTCGGTCGAGGGCGACCTGCGCAAGGAAGTGACCCAGAGCATCAAGCGTCTGATGGAGATTGGCAGTTACCGTGGTGTCAGGCACCGCAAGGGCCTGCCTGTTCGTGGCCAGCGCACGCATACCAACGCGCGTACCCGCAAGGGACCGCGGCGGGCGACCGTGGCCGGCAAGAAGAAGGTCGGGAAGTAGGCGAGGAGAGGGTTACCTGGATGGCGAAGGCAAGAAAAAAGGAAAAGCGGATCGTGCCCCACGCTGTGGCGCACGTCAATGCGACCTTCAACAACACACTGGTCTGCATCAGCGATCCGGACGGCAACGTTCTGACCTGGTCGTCGTCGGGCCGAAACGGTTTCAAGGGGTCCCGCAAGGGCACGCCGTTCGCGGCTCAGGTGGCCGCACAGGCGGTCGGCTATCAGGCCAAGGATCTTGGCGTACGGTCGGTCGACGTGCTGGTCAAGGGGCCTGGGGGCGGTCGCGAATCGGCCGTCAGGGCTCTTCAGGCCACCGGCATCAGCATTCGATCCATCCGCGACGTGACCCCGATTCCGCACAACGGTTGCCGTCCCCGCAAGCGGCGTCGGGTCTGACCCGGCGTTTTGGCGGCGGACCGTACCCGGGAATCACGTTTTCAACCTGGAACGCAATCGAGATAAGTAGGAGTGAGCATGCTCTGGAAGGGATTTCAACGTCCTAAGCGGATCGAGATCGATACCGAGACACTGACCGACACCTATGGCAGGTTCATGGCCCAGCCGTTCGAGCGGGGCTTCGGGGCCACCGTGGGCAACGCACTGCGTCGCAGCCTCCTGTCGGCCATCGAGGGCGCCGCGATTACCGCGGTGCGGATCGAGGGCGCTCTGCACGAGTTCTCCTCTCTCGAAGGAGTGGTCGAGGACACGACGGACATCATTCTGAACCTGAAACAGGTGCCGCTGCGCTCCTCCGACGGCACGACGCGCGTGATCACGCTGGATGTGTCGGGGCCGCGCGAGGTGACGGCTGCCGACTTCAACGGCGATTCGAGCGTCGAGATTCGCGACCTGAACAGCAAGGTGGCGACTCTGAACGAACGGGGCCGGCTCCGGCTCGAGGCGCAGGTCAAGAACGGGCGCGGCTACGTCGGCGCCGACCGCAACCTCGACGAGTCGATGGGAATCGGATGGATTCCGCTCGACTCGGTCCACAGTCCGGTGAAGCGGGTGAACTACCGCGTGGAGGCGGCCCGCCTCGGCCGGACCACGGACTACGAGCGACTGATCGTGGAGGTCTGGACGGACGGAACGGTGACGCCGGACGAGGGTATTTCCCGTGCCGGCGCCTTGTTGCGCGATCACCTGGCGATCTTCATCGACGCCGAGGAAAGCCTGGTCGTCGAGGCGGTGGCCGAGGAGGAAGCCGATGGGAACGACATCGGCGTCCTGCTCCAAAAGGAGATCGACGATCTGGAGTTGAGCGTGCGTTCCGCGAACTGCCTGAGGAACGCGAACATCAATTCAGTGGGCGACCTCGTCGCGCGGAGCGAGAAGGAGATGCTGGAGACGAAGAACCTCGGCCGCAAGTCCCTCGAAGAGATCCGGAACGTTTTGGAGGAGATGGGACTGTCCTTCGGCATGGAGGTTCCGCAGGACGCGAAGACCGGCGTCCAGGCCTGACGGCTGCTGAACCCTTCGAGCTTCCCCGGGAAGGAACGAACATGCGTCACAGAGTTGGCTACAAGAAACTGGGCCGGACCACGGCCCACCGGCGGGCAATGTTCCGCAACATGCTCGCCTCGCTGGTCGATCACGGCCGGATCCGGACCACCCTCGCCAAGGCCAAGGCCCTGCGCCCGGTCGCGGAGAAGCTCATCACCCGCAGCCGCGAGGACAGCGTCCACGCCCGGCGCCTGGTCCGCCGCTGGCTTCCCAACCGCGACCACGTCAAGAAACTCTTCGACGAAATCGCCCCCCGCTACGCCGACCGCCCCGGCGGCTACCTCCGGATCACGAAGCTCGGCCCCCGCCGCGGCGACGCCGCCGAACGCGCCGTGATCGAGTTCGTCGACACCGACGAGTAGCAGCTGCGGCGCTCCGGACGCTCCGGGCGGTTGGTGCGTGGCGTGGTTCCACAACCATCGGTCGATGGTAGCAACGGTGTGAGCTTGACCTGGTCTGCGGGCACTTCCTTCCTGGAGGAGGAGGAACTCGCGACGCCACGATCAGGAGCCTGGTACGGACCGGAGGACCACCGGCAGTCCGGAACGTGGCGCCTGCGACGGCTCACCTGCCCGCGACGAGGTCCCGCGAGGTAGCCGCCCCCTGTCGCCTTCGACTGGGACTGGTTGGCGCCGGGATCCGGTCGTGCTGCCGTCGCTCCGGCAGCGCTCAGACACCCGTCCAGCAAGGCCCGAAGACGGGGCGTATCGGGCCGCCCTCGATTCGGGGAACGAGGGCGACCGGGGAGCAACCCATGTGGCGCGAGCCCGCGCCACATGCGATCCGCTCCACTCCGGGCCCGGAGGTCTTCACGCGACTCGGACAGGTACCTCGGTCATGTTGCGTCCAGTCGCTTCCTGTGTCATAGTACGCCAGTTTGACGGATACCCGCACCGAACTTCCACTCGCGACCACGTTCGCGGGTGATTTGCCCACAGGAGGCGAACCCCTTGCAGCCAGTCCGGCGCACCTGCCCGTCTCTTCGTCAACTTGGCACGGTCGCAGCCATGCTCCTGGCAACGGTCCTGGCGGTTGCGCACCCGGCGGCGGCCATCACCTACATCCTGCCCAGCGACGGGTCGATGGTCGATCGGACCGGGACGATCGTCTTTGGCCGGGTGCTCTTTGCCGGAGCCGCACCTGACGGCCTGCCTCTGCCATGATAATCACATTCAATCACCATGATTGCCATGGTGTGGGAAGGAAAAACGTCCATGTTCAAGTTGTTTGTCGGCGCAACGATCGCTTTCACGATGTTCGCCAGTCCGGTCGCTGCACAGTCGCGTCAGCAGGAGGTGGCGGATTCGGCTGCCTTGTGGGCCGACGAAGGATCGCCTTTGCCGAGCGTTCGCGATGCTCTGCGTTCAGGCGGCAGTGGTCCGGAGTTGGTCGTGATTCCGGCTGGCAGCGTTTCGACGGACGGCCCTTGTACGCCGACGTCCGACGTGCTTCAGTTCGACGGCGACTACAGCGTTCGCATGTGCTACATCACCGGCGAAGGCGAGACGGGACAGGCACAGGCGGGTGTATGGGCTTCCAGTCAATCCGGGATTCTCTGGTTCTTCAGCCGGGAGAACGCGGAAGTTCTGGTCAAGGTGCTGGACGGTTGCGAGTACAACGGGCACCGATGGGTCTTCGTGGCGCCGGTGACGGACCTCGGCTTCGAACTTCGGGTCACCGGGCCGGACGGCGACACCTGGACTCATACAAACGAGGCGGGCACGACAGCGCCAACCAGGAGCGATACGAGCGCCTTCAGATGTAGTGGCGCCGTCGGCGGTGGTCCGGAGTCGGCCGTGATTCCGGCAGGCAGTTTTCAGATGGGCTGTGTATCGGACAGCGTGTTGTGTGACGACGACGAGTTTCCGGTGCATACGGTGACGATTCCGGCGCCTCTTGCGGTGGGGAAGTACGAGGTGACGTTTTCGGAGTGGGATGCATGCGTGGAGGCTGGCGGTTGCCGTCATGTTCCGGATGATTGGGGTTGGGGTCGCGGCAATCGTCCTGTGATGAGCGTGAGTTGGGAGGACACGCAGGAGTACGTTGCGTGGCTTTCGGCGGAGACCGGGTTCGAGTACCGGCTGTTGAGCGAGTCGGAGTGGGAGTACGCTGCGCGGGCAGGCACGCGCACGACGTACAGTTGGGGCAATGAGATTGGTGATAACCGTGCGAACTGTGCTGGTTGCGGGAGCCCTTACGACGACAGGACGGCGCCTGTGGGCTCGTTTGCTGCAAACGCCTTCGGCTTGCACGACATGCATGGCAACGTACGGGAGTGGGTTGAGGACTGCTGGAACGGGAGCTACGTTGGCGCGCCGTCCGACGGCAGCGCCTGGCTGCGCGGTGAGTGTTCCGTTCGCGTCCTTCGGGGCGGTTCCTGGTTCTGGGGACCGGGGTTCTCCCGCGCCGCGAACCGCACCAATTTCCCGTCCAGGGACCAGAACATCATCAGCGGCTTCCGCGTTGCCCGGACACTCACGCCGTGAGTCTTTGCCTCTTTGCCTCTCTTGGGGGTTCCAAGGGCGCCGGCCCCCTTTGATCCGGCGCGCCGGCAGGAGTCGCTTGGGCTGTTGGCCTGGACGTCTTCAGCCGGGAGGCTCTCGGAATCGAGTAAGGGCGTCCGGTTAGGGGATTCCTCGATTCCGCGCCGCGAACTTCGGCCTGCTAGCTCTCTTCGTCCGCCCGCTTCGCTTCGGCGATGATCTTCTCCTGGATCTGGCGGGGGACTTCTTCGTAGTGGGAGAAGGTCATCGTGAAGCTGGAGCGGCCCTGGGTCATGGAGCGCAGGGCGGGGGCGTAGGTCAGCATCTCGGCCATGGGGACGGTGGCCTTGACGATCTGGGCGCTGCCCTTGGCTTCCACGCCCTGGGGGCGGCCGCGTCGTGAGGACAGGTCGCTCATGATGTCGCCCATGAAGTCCTCGGTCGTGCTGATGTCCACCTGCATCACCGGTTCGAGCAGGGTGGGGGCTGCCCTGGCCAGCGCGTCCTTGAAAGCGAGGGAGCCGGCGACCTTGAAGGCCATTTCGGACGAGTCGACGTCGTGGTACTTGCCGTCCTGGAGGCGGACCCGGAAGTTGCCGACCGGGTAGCCGGCGAGGTAGCCGCGCGCGGCTGCCTCGAGCAGGCCCTTCTCGACAGCCGGGCGGTAGTTCTGGGGAATCGAACCGCCGAAGATCTCGTCGACGAATTCGTAGTCCTCCGCAGTCGCGACGGGTTCGATCGTGATCGTGCAGTCGGCGAACTGGCCGCGGCCGCCGCTCTGCTTCTTGTGCCGACCGTGACCGACCGCCGGCCTCCTGATCGCTTCGCGGTAGGGCACCTTGGGCGGGTGGAGGATGACCTCGACTTTGGAGCGCGCCTTGAGCTTCGAGACCGCGATCTCGACATGGAGCTGACCGGCGCCCGAGAGGAGGAACTCGCCGGTCTGCGGGTCGCGGCCCGCCCGCAGGCTCGGATCTTCCTCGACCAGCCGGAGCACCGCCTCGCCGATCTTCTCCTCGTCTCCCTTCGTCTTCGGCTCGATCGCGAACGAGATCGCGGCGACCGGAGGGTTGGGGAAGCCGAGGTGCAGTGGCCGTTCGCGGCTCGTGATCGAGTCGCCGGTGACGCTGCTCTTGAGCTTTGCGACGCCGCCGAGGTCGCCTTCGAGGAGTTGGGGCACGTCCTGCCCGACCTTGCCCTGCATGTGCATCAGATGGCCGACACGCTCGGCTTCCTCGCGCCGGGCGTTCCAGTAGCTGGTATCGGAGGTCATGCGGCCCGAGGCCACGCGGAGCAGGGAGACGCGGCCGGTGAAGGGGTCGTTCAGGGTCTTGAAGACGATCGCGCTGACAGGGGCGCCGTCCCCCCGCTCGAGTGCGACGGATTCTCCGCCGAGGTCGGAAGCCGGCATGGCTGGCGCGCCCACCGGCGACGGCAACAACCTGACCACCGCGTCGAGCAGGGCCGAGTTGGCGATGCCGTGACCGGCTGAGGACATCGTGACCGGGAACAGCTTCCGGTTCCTGATCGCGTTCTTGAGCCCTCCGACCAGCTGCTCCTGATCCAGGTCGCCTTGATCGAAGTAGGCCTCCATCAGTTCGTCGTCGCTCTCCGCGACGGCTTCCGTGAGCTTGCCCCGCCAGTCGTCGATCCGGGCTTCCAGTTCGGCCGGCGGCGCCGATGCCCGGGCGCGCCCGGCGCCGTCCCGGTCGTAGACGTACGCCTTGCCGCTGAGCAGGTCCACCACTCCGGTGAAGGTCTTGCCGTCGCCGATCGGAATCTGGACCGGCAGGGCCATGCGGTCGAAGTTCTTCTGCAGTTCGGCGATACAACCCTCGAAGTCGATGTTGTCCCGGTCCATCTTGGTCAGGTGGAGCATGACCGGCTGGTCCATGTCCGCCGCGATCTCCCAGACCTTCTCCGCCATGACCTGCGTCGGCGAGGCCGCGTTCAGGCACAGCAGCGCGGCATCGGCCGCCCGCATGCCCGAGGCGGCTTCGTGAACGAAGATGCCTGAGCCCGGGCAGTCGATCAGGTTGATCTTGTGCTCGCCGGCGGTGTCGGACCACGGCGTGTAGCAGACGGCGAGGCCGATGGAGATGCCGCGACGGGTCTCCTCCTCGTCGAAGTCGGTGACGGTGTTGCCATCCTCGACCCGATTCTGCCTGTTGAAGACGCCGCCGGTGTAGAGCAGGCCGGCAAGCAGAGTCGTCTTGCCGGTGTCGTTGTGTCCAACGACGGCGAGGTTGCGAATCAGTTCTGAACTTTCGAGTTGCATCGGACCGGAGAAGATACCACGCGGCCCAACCCTCCACGCCCTGAGCTCCACACCCTGCCAACCGGGTGGAGAAGGACACGCTAGCGCTGGCCGGCGGGCTGGATCTCGATCGTTCCCAGGTCCTCGAGTTGCGGTGCGAGTTCGGCTGCCGGCCCGACCGCGGTCACGGTGAGCCGGTCCGGGAACAGATGGCGCCGACAGACCTCGTGGACGTCTTCTCTGGTCGTGGCGCGGATCCGTTCGGGCCAGCGTTGGTACTCGTCGTGGTCCAGATCGAAGGTGGCGAGCGCGTGCAGCCGGGAGGCGAGGTTCCGGATCGTCTGCAGGGTGTAGGGGAATACGCCGACCAGGTAGTTGCGGGCGTCGTCGAGTTCCCTTTTGCTCGGCGGCTCACCGCGCAGACGCTTGAGCTCGCCGATGATCTCCCTGCAGGCGGCGCCGGTTGCTTCGTTGGTCACCGCCGTCGAGACGACGAACGGGCCGGGACCCCGGCGGGAGCTGAAACTGCTGGAGACGCCGTAGGTGTAGCCGTGCCGCTCTCTCAGGCTGAGGTTCAGGCGGCTGATGAACTTGCCGCCGAGGATCGAGTTCGCCACCTGAATCGGGACCCGGTCGGGATGGCGGCGCGCTATCCCGGCATGGCCCAGGCGCAACTGCGTCTGCCTGGCGTCGGGCCGGTCCACGATCACGACGCGGCGGCCGGGGGTCGCCGGGCTCGCCGGTTCGAGGGCGGCCGGTTCGTCGTCGAAGCGCCTGCCGTGGGCTCGGAGCCGGCGTTCGATCTTCTCCTCGATCGCCTTCCGCACCCGGCCGGCCCCGAGGCCTCCGACTGCAATCAGGTGGCAGGAACGGGCGGCGAGGGCGCTTTCGTGAAACGCTGCGATCTCGCTTCGGGTGATCGCCCGGGTGGTCTCGCGATCGCCGATCGTTGCGTTGCCGTAGGGAGTCTCGCCATAGACGGCGCGCGCGAAGGCGGCCCGGGCCAGACTGCCGGGGTCGCTGCGGCGCCGGTCGATCTCGGCCAGCCGGCGCCGGCGGGCACGATCGATTTCCTCTGGCCCGAACGTCGGTTGCAGCGCCGCTTCCGCCACCAGTTCCAGGCCCGCCGCGACATCCTCCGAGCGGATCGTCGTGCCGACTCGCGCCCTTTCCCACGAGCAGGAAGACGAGATGCCGGTCCCCAGGTCTTCTGCTGCGGCGGCGAACTGGAGCGCCGTGCGCCTCCTGGTGCCCTTGCTGCGCAATCCGGCCGTGAACGAGGCGAGGCCCGCCAGGCCCGGAGCGTCGAGTTCACTGCCGCCGGGCATGAGCAGGGTGACGGTGACCAGGCTGCGGTCGGGGACGTCGATGGTCCACAGACGGACGCCGGACCCGAGGCGCTCGTGCTCGAATGGAGGGAACGCGCAGGACCGGCTCGGCGCCGGCGCGGGAGGCCGGCTGCGGTCCAGCGCGGCGAAGGCTGCGGTGTTCATTCCCTGGGCGTCACAACGACGGCCGCGCGGCGTTGCTCGCCGAGAGCGCGCTCGGCTAGGCTGCGAATCTGCTCTGCATCAACCCGGAGCAGCCGATCCGGTTCGCTCCAGGCGAGAGCGGGATCGTCGAGGTAGGTCGCCGCGGCGGACAGCCGGTCCGCGCACAGAGCCAGGTCCTGTTCGCTGTCGCGATAGTCGAGCAGCAGAATCCGCCGTGCCCGCTCGAGTTCGGACTCGGTCGGACCCTGCGCGCGAATCGCTTCGATGTGTTCGAGGACAGCCTGCTCGACCGCCTCGGCATTTCCCGGCGGATCGGGCTCGCGGCTCTGACAGGTGGCGACGACCGCGAACATGGCGCAGATCTCCGTCGGCAGGATCATCGCGGATACGGACTGCGCGATCTGGCGTTCGTAGACCAGGTCGCGGTGGAGCCGGCTCATCATCCCGGACGAGAGAATCGTCGCCAGCATCGCGCCGGCGTGCCAGTCGTCGCTGCCGTAGCCGTCCAGACACCAGGCGGAGTAGGAGCGAGGCAGTTCGATCGTGTCCTCGAGCACTTGCCGCGCCGTCCCGTGGGGGCCGATTTCCGCTGCCGGCTCGACAGGCGGCGCCTGCGGAAGCGGTGCGGCCGGGATGTCTTCGAAGTAGCGCCTGACCTGATCCAGGGCGCGGGCGCCATCGATGTCGCCCGCCAGGGTCAGGACCGCGTTGTTCGGCCGGTACCAGGCGCGGAAGAAGTCCCGCACTCCGTCGAGGGTCGCTGCCTCGAGGTCCTCCATGTAGCCGATCACCGGCCAGGCGTACGGATGGCTGCTGCCGTCGCTCTGGCGGTAGAGGAGTTCGCCGAGGCGCTCGATGGCGAATCCGTAGGGCTGATTGTCGACGCGCTGCAGACGCTCGTTCATCACCACGGAGAGCTGGTTCTCGAACTTCTCCCGGGTCAGGGCCTCGAGCAGGAAACCGAGACGGTCCGATTCCAGCCACAGGCCGAGTTCGAGATGGTTGGAGGGCAGAGTTTCGTAGTAGTTCGTGCGGTCGTACCAGGTCGAGCCGTTGGCGACGCCGCCGACGCTCTGGATGTGCTCGAAGTGTCCGTTCCCGGAGACGTGCGCGGAGCCCTGGAACAGCATGTGTTCGAACAGGTGGGCCAGTCCGGTGCTGCCGGTGACCTCGTTCTTCGAGCCGACGTGGTACCAGACGTTCACGGCGGCCAGCGGCAGGCGCCGGTCTTCGTGCAGCACGACGCGCAGACCATTGGCGAGTTCGTGCTGCTCCAGATGACGGGACATCGGTCGGGTAGTGTATGCGGCGCTGCGGCGCGGACAACCGACGCTTGCCTTACGCTCGATTTCCGTCTAGCATCGTCGGTTGATGGATGACTTCCTGACCGAACGACAGAAGCAGGTTCTCGACTTCGTGTGCGAGTTCGTTTCCGCTCGGGGCGTGGCGCCCACTCATCTGGAAATCCGGCGCCGCTTCGGTTACCGCTCCTACGGCACCGTCCACAAGCACCTGAAGCTGCTGCGGCAGAAGGGCTACCTTCGGGGCGGGTGGAATCAGAAGCGCGGAATCGAGCTGACCGACAAGACGCTCGGTTCCCGCCGCCTGGCGCCTCCCGCCGTGCCCTTTCACGGCCGGATCGCGGCCGGGCGGCCGATCGAGGCGGTGGCCGGCGTCGACGACCTGTCGGTGCCTGAGCATCTCCTTGCAGGCGGCGCAGCCGACCGGCACTACGTCCTTCAGGTGGAAGGCGACTCGATGGTGGACGACGGCATCTGTGACGGCGACATCGTGGTCATCGCCAGAAGGGAAGATGCCCATGCGGGCGAGATGATCGTGGCTCTCGTCGAGGACGAGGCGACTCTGAAGCGGTACTACCCTGAAGGCGCGAAGGTTCGGCTGCAGCCCGCGAACCGGGAAATGGAGCCCATCTACGTGCCCGCCGACCGGCTGCGCGTTCAGGGCGTCGTCGTCGGCCTGATGCGTCGCTATTGAGATCGCGCGGGCCGCGGCGGGACTCCCGCGTCAACTGCCGCCGGCGGTGAGCGTGCGCCTGGAGCCGTCCCGGGGCACGCCGTAGTACGACAGCAGGCCCTCGACGATGGCCTCGGCGACCCGCTGCCGGTAGACGCGCGTCTTGATCAGCCGGCGGTCCTGCTCGTTGCCCAGGTTGCAGACCTCAAGCAGGATCTTGGCCGGTACCCGGTTGAAGCGCAGCTGTGCCGGCACGTAGGCGCGGCGCCCGCGGACGATCCGGTCACGGATCGGACCGTTGTGATGGATCGCCAGGTCGGAGCTTCTGAAGCTGGCGAGCATGTGCTCGGCGAGGTCGCGGGACAGGCCCTTGCTGGTGGTCCGTTCGTTCCTCGTGAAGGACACGCGCGGTTCCGACCTGACTTCCCGGCGGGATGTGTAGGGCGCTCCGGTCTTGCCGTAGTTGTTCGTGATGCCGACGAGCCCCGGGATGTAGACCATGGCCCCCCTGAGCGAATGGTGCAGCGAATCGGCGTGAATCGAGATGAAGATCACCTGCCCCGGGTCGACGCCCTCCTTCCGCTTCTGTTGATAGATCCAGTTCGCGAAGTACCAGCGGAAGTTGGTTGCCACGGCGGCCTTGTCGATCCGGTACGGCGGATTGGTGAGCACGGCGTGGCCGCTGGACTGCGGCAGCACGTCGGCGTCGATGATGCGGAACGTCGAGCCCTCGCGGGTCGTCGGCACGACGGTGGCGGCGGTACGGCTCTCCAGCACCTTCCGGGTTCGCAGCATGATGTCGTAGACGTAGTTGCTCTCCCAGATGCCTCCGACCGGTGCGCCGATGTCCCGGCCGCCGTGGCCGGCGTCGAGCACGACGGTCACGCCGTCGAGATCGAGTGCCAGCACGTCGTTCTCGATCTGTTCGCCGGCGGCGCGCTCCGACTCCCACTCCACCCGGAGCCGATCGTTCGGGGGCAGGTAGCGGGCCGCAAGCAGGTCGCGCGGGATCCTGACCTCGTAGCCGACCGGCAGATCTCTGACATCGCCGATCTCGTTGCGCTGTTCGATCACCCGCACCAGCTCGTTGACGTCCGCGGCGTACAGGCGCCCGGTAAAGCGCATGACGACACTCGAGTACAGGGCCTCACCCGCCTTGAGACGGTAGGCGGCGTACTCGCCCTTCCCGTCCGAGCCATAGCGGACGAAGGGTGTTGCCTCGTCGCCGGACGTCGTGTCCGCGGTTCGGGGCAGGGGCGCGGGAAGCATGCCCGCGAAGGGTTCAGCGAGGATGTTGCGAGGGACGAGGATCGTCTGTCCGGGACGGATCACGTTGCTGGTCAGACTGTTCGCCCGCCGCAGCGCCCGGTGGTTCTCGCCGGAGCCGGTGAACCACTCGGCGATGCTCCACAGGCTCTCTGCATCCCGGCTCCGCCTGGAGGACGAAACGCGGTGCCTCCAGCCGTCGGCAGCCGCCTGGTCCTTCGGCAACAGCGCACGGACCGCCGCCTGCCGGCTTCCCGCGGGCAGCAGGTCGAAGGGCACGCGGTAGCGGACCCCGCGTTTCAGACGCCGAAGGCCGCCGTTGGCGCGGCTGATCGCGGAGGAGTGCCTCGCGCTGCCGCAGAGCCGCTCCGCGAAGGCGAGCAGGCCCTCGTTGGCGCGGGGCTTCGCCTCGATGTGGATCGCGCCGTTCCCGGTCAATACGGCGACCGGCGTCGGCGATCCGATCTCGGGCACGGCGACCCGCTTCGTCGCGCCTGCGCCCACGGCGGGAATGAGAGCGGCGAGCGCCGCGGCGCAGGCGATTGCGGTCCGGGTATTCATGGAGTCGGCTCCGGATTGCACACGAAACCGATCGTCTTTTCGACCGCCCTCGCCGCCCTCAGAGCGGTGGCCTCGGCGAAGGGCGGGGCCAGGATCTGGAGGCCCAGGGGAAGACCGCGGCTGTCCAGCCCGCACGGCGCCGAGACCCCGGGAATCCCGACCAGACTGGGCGGCGTCGTGAAGACATCGGACAGGTACATGGCCAGCGGATCGTCCACCCGTTCTCCACGGGCGAAGGCGCCCGAGGGACAGGTTGGAGTCACCAGGAGATCGACGACTTCGAAGGCGGCGGCGAACTGCTGCCGCATCGCCCCGGCGATGCGCGCGGCGCGGCCGTAGTAGGCGTCGTGGTAGCCGGAGGAAAGCGCGAACGTACCCAGGATGATGCGGCGCTTGACCTCGCTGCCGAAGCCCTCGCTCCGGCTGTCGGTGTACATCCTCCGGAGCGATCGCGCGCCGGCGGCGCGGTGTCCATAGCGACTGCCATCGAAGCGGGCCAGGTTCGCGCTGGCCTCACTGTTGGCCAGCACGTAGTAGGTGGCGACCGCCGCGTCGATCAGCGGAATGCCCACTTCGACCAACCGGGCGCCGGCCATCTCGAGTGCGTCGAGCGCCCGCTGATGGCCCTCTGCAGCGTCCTTGTCGAGCGCCGAGGTCCTGACTTCGCGGATCGTGCCGACCTTCAGGCCCTCGATGCCGTCTTCGATCGACTCGAGGTAGTCCTCCACCGGACGTGTGCTGCATGTGGAATCGCGGGGGTCGGGGCCGGCGATCGTGCTGAGCGCCAGTGCGGCGTCCCGCACCGTTCGGGCAATCGGTCCGATCTGGTCGAGAGACGAGGCGAAGGCCACGAGGCCGTGGCGGGAAACGCGGCCGTAGGTTGGCTTGACTCCCACGACGCCGCAGAAGGCTGCCGGCTGCCGGATGGAGCCCCCGGTATCCGAGCCCAGGGCCAGGGGCACTTCGGCTGCCGCGACCGCGGCCGCGGAACCCCCGCTCGAACCGCCGGGCGCCATGTTCAGGTTCCAGGGGTTGCGGGTTGCGGTCAGTGCCGAGTTCTCGCACGAAGAGCCCATCGCGAACTCGTCCATGTTCACCCGGCCGATGGGCACGGCGTCGGCAGCCAGCAGGCGCTCGACGGCTGCGGCGGTGTAGGGCGCCCGGTAGCCGGACAGAATCCGGGAGCCGCAGTTCAGTTCGTGCCCGGCCAGCGAGAGGTTGTCCTTGAGTGCCGTGGGCACGCCGGCCAGAGGGCCGAGGTCCTTGCCGGAATCCCGGCGCCGGTCAACCTCGGCTGCCCGTTCGGCCGCCGGTTGCCGCCAGACTTCGAGGAAGGCGCCCACCGAAGGGTCGACCCGGTCGATGCGCTCGAAGGCCTGCTCGACCGTCTCGGCGGCGGTGCGTTCGCCCGAGCGGACGGCGGCTGCCAGCTCTTCGGCGGTCATGGCCGGACTCACTCGGCGCCGCCGGGCGCCGCCTTGACCTGTGGCACGAGCAGGAAGCGGTCGAGAGATGCGGGTGCGTTGTCCAGAAAGTCCTCGAGGAGCGGCCGGCCCTCCAGCGGCACGTCGTTGACGGCGATGGCGCCTTCCGGTTTCGTGTCGTCCGCCTGCGCGGCGTCCGCGCTGAACGCGCGAAGCTGGTCGATGTAGTCGACGATCTCCGACAGTTGGGATGCGAACTTCGCTTCTTCACCGACCGAGAGCTGCAGTCTCGCCAACGCGGCTATCCGCCGAACCTCCTCGACATCAAGAGACACTTCGCAATAAGTCTAACACCCATGGCAGAGGTCCCGCTGCATTCGCGCTGCCGTGCCGGCGCCCATGCATTCCGCCCGGCCTCCCTGCTTCCCGGTTGAGCACGGCTCGGTCCGAGTCGGCCGTGGACCTCTTGACTGCCCCGCGTTGCGTGTCCGCGGAGGCGGAGAGCCGCAGTGCCCTACTTCGGCGCCAGGCTGTCGGCCTGCAGGGTCTCGATCGCCTGCAGCGTGAAGGTCTCGCCGTCCATCTCGACCTCGGCGCCCGGCTCCGAGCCCAGCAACTTGAGGGCGAGGTCGGACTCGTACGAGACGATGCCGCGCTCGGGCGCACTCTCCCAGGGGCCGAGGATGGCCAAGGTGCGTTGCTCGCCGCTCACCGACACGAAGATTGCCCGATTGCCGATGCGCAGCTTGTCGCAGGCCGCGGCGTCGAGGTCGATCGGCGTCGAGCGCTGCAGGTCCTGCTGCAGTTCGAGGGCCAGGGAAGTCAGGTACTCGTGGCGCTGGCGCGCGGACTTGTACTCGAAGTTCTCGCGCAGGTCGCCCAGGGCGCGTGCTTCCTCGATCGCCTTGCGATTGGCCGGCAGTTCCTCTTCGACCAACCCGCGCAACCTCTCTCGCTTTGCGGCGATCGAAGCCGGCAGGGCGTAGAGATCGTCTCCGGCATCCTGGTCGGCAAGCAGGTCGGGGAACTTCAGGTGCAGCGCCGTCAGCAGAGGCTCCCGCCGGTAGTCCTCGAGTGCCGCGTGGCGGATGGAGGCCTCGGCTTGCCGGGCCTCGTCCAGGGTCAGCTCGGGCAGCAGCTTGGGCACCGTGCCGCCCGAATCGAAGAGCGCCTTGAGGCGGAGTCGGAACGGTGCGAAGGCTTCGTGCCTCAGGGCCTGAATCAACAGATTGAGGAGGCGGTTCTGCCGCCCCTCGCGCAGCGCCGGGTCGGTCGCGGCCCCCTCTGCGAGCCAGGTGAAGGCGGCTGGCGTGCGATGCGGCTGGACTTGAGCGCGCGCGGCGCAGCGGCGCAGTACGTCCTCGGCAATCACCTCGGCGATCGTACCGATCGCCCTGGTGTCGGTTTCGAGCAGGAAACGCTTCTCGAGCACTTCGCTCCAGTCGCTGCGGCAGTCGGGCAGGAGACGGTACGCCTGTTCACGTGGACCTCGCGGGTGGATCGACGCGAAGAAGTCCAGCGGCTTCTCCAGGCTGCCCAGGAGTTCCTCGGCCGGCCATGTCGGCTCGGCGCCGAAGCGCTCCAGTGCGCAGCGAATCTCGAAGGCGAGCGCGGGCTGCTCTTCAGTCAGGCGTTGGCTGAGGTCGTCCAAAGCGGCCGTCATCCGATCCCGCAGATCCTGGGACTGATTCGCTGCGCGTCGCAGCAAGCCGATCCTGGCGCGCGGGGCCGCCTTCCGGAATTCCTTCCAGAGGGAACTCTCGGCGTCGGTCGCTTCGACCCAGCGATAGGTCTGCCGCGAGCCGCCGGACGACAGGACCTGAGCTTGCTTCCGGGCGCTGGTCCACCAACTCGACCAGCGGCGCGCAGGGATCACGCCGACGACGATGGCCCGCACCTCGGCCCCCGTCAGCGGGCGGTCGTAGCTTTTGAGCGTCAGCTCGAGCAGCTGGGGTGGCTTCATCGCAGCCAGTTGCTCCGGCTCTTCGAGCTTGCGACGCAACGCGTGCTCCGGGGGCAGCAGGGTGAGCATCTTGCCGGCGGCCCGGAAGCCGACCGCGACTCCCTTCGCCTTCTCGAGGTCGACCTTGAAGGTCTGTAGCGGCATGTTCACCTCGGCGATGCGACCGACCCCCCGGCCCGTCATCTCGACGATGTCGCCGCGCTGGAATGCCAGCAGGTTGCGGAGCCGGTCCACCTTGTCCCAGAGCTTGACGGTTTCCTGCCGGCCCCGGTCCAGTCCCAACTCGCTCAGCAGCTCGTTCAGGTCGGACTCGCGGTCCCGGTGGAGCTCGTGCAGGGTGTCGAGAACGGTTTCGTAGACCTGGCCGCTCCGCAGATACCTGCTGCCGGCGCCGCGGATCAGGTCGAGACGTTCCGCCCACAGGCCGCGCTCCTGCAGCTGGTCGTCGAGAAGTTCGAGCAGGGTCCCGACTCGTTCTCCTTCGTCGAGCCGAACCAGCCCTCTGGTGATGGCGAGGAATGTCTCGACCGCGATCTCCCCGTCGACCGCGGCCAGCCATTGCGCCTCGACTGCGTCGATATCTCCGCTGGCGAGGCTTTCCTGAGTGTGTTGCGGGATCCTCATGGGTGCCGGGCTGGCCCGGTCGCGGCGGTTTGCCGGCGACGTGTGTTCAGGTTGACGATCGTATCAAGTCGAAAGGCGCGGTGATGGTCCGCGTGCGACTAGAATGACGGCTCGGGCATGGCCGTGGACGACGCGGAAGGAGTTATGACCGACGAGCATCAGGCCGCGGCGCCAGCGGGCGAGGGGGAGTCGTTCGGCTCCTGGCTCCGCAGGCAGCGTGAAGTCCGCCAGATCGAGCTGGCGGCGATCACCGAGTTGAGCAAGATCAACATCCGCTATCTGGAGGCTCTGGAGCAGGATCGCTTCGACCTGCTGCCGGCCACGATCTTCGTCAAGGGCTTCCTGCGCGAGTACGCGAGGATCGTCGGCCTCGATGCCGACGAGGTGGTGAACTTCTTTCTCCTGGCGTCCGACAGGGAGGATTTGGAGGGCGGGATCGAGAATCCGGGGAGACGGTCCCCGGGACGGTCGTTCGGACTGGCCGCCGTTGCCGTCCTGGTCGGGGCGGCGATTCTCGCCTTCCTCCTGTGGTGGTGGTGCTGCTTCTCCGGTCCGGAGCCTGAAGCAGCCGAGGAGATGGAAACGATGGCGCCGCCGGTTACCCAACACGTGCCTCCGCCGCCAGTGCCGGCGCTGCTGCCCGAGAGGGCCCTGCGGGTCACGCTGGAGTTTCGGGCCACGAGCTGGATCGATGTCCACAGCGACGGTGAACGCACCGTCAGCGAGCTGAGGGTCCAGGGCGAGTCCCTGACCGTGAGCGCGGACGAGGAAGTCCGTCTTCAGCTCCGGAACGTCGGCGCCGCGGAGATCGAGGTGAATGGTGAGCCGTTCGAGCACGATGTGGGCGGCGACGGGGAGATCGTGATCACGGCTCCCCGGGCCGGCGCTCCGGATTGACGCCGCGGCGCCGCGGCGGCGCTCCGATACTGGACTTCCTGTCTGCGTGGCCGTATTGTCCGGCGTATCATCCGCGCGTCCGACGACGGGCGCGCGGGCTGGTTCGCGAATGGCGCTTGACCGCGCGGATTCGGGCGCCGGTGCTGCGGGGCGTAGCTCAGCCTGGTAGAGCGCACGGTTCGGGACCGTGAGGCCGGAGGTTCAAATCCTCTCGCCCCGACCAGTCCACCGGTCCAGTCCGCCGGTCCGGTCCGCCGCTCCAATCCGCCGGTAACGCGAGCCTGTTCGTCGGGTAGACTCTCAAGGATGCGCGGCTCGCCGAAGCTCACAGGCTTGGCAACTCTCCTGCGGCTGGCGTTTGCCGTCGCTCTGGTGCTGGCACCGTGGATCCTTCTGGCAGACGGGCCCGGCGCCGGGTCGGAAGAAGCCGGGGCCGCGGAGCCTGCAGAGGAAGGAGCAGGGGAGCCTGCGGATGGCGATCTTCCCGCCGAGGCCGACGACCCGGTCACGGAGTCGACGCCGGAGGTGATCGTGGCTGCCGTGGACTCGGTGATCCAGGTGGTCGTCGCCGAGTTCATGGCGGAGGTGACGTCGGAGGCCGACCGGGTTGGCGCCGAGGCCCTGATCGTCGAGTTGTCCACGCCCGGCGGCGAGATGCAGGCGATGCGCAAGATCTTCACGGCCTTCCTCGAGGCCAGGACACCGGTTGTCGTCTACGTGTTCCCGAGCGGTTCCCAGGCTGCGTCGGCAGGCTTCTTCATCCTGCTGGGGGCCGACTTGGCCGCGATGGCGCCCGGGACGAACACCGGCGCGGCACACCCCGTTGCCGGCGGCGGCGAGGACATCCCCGGTGCGATGGGCGAAAAGGTGACTCAGGACGCGGCGGCCACCATCCGCTCGCTGGCGGCTCGCCGGGGTCGGGACGAGAAGCTGGCGGAGTCGGCGGTGCTCGAGAGCAAGTCGTTCACCGCGCAGGAGGCGCTCGACGCGGGGCTCGTCGACCTGGTCGCGCCCAGTCTTCAGTCGCTGCTCGTCGACCTCGACGGCCGCGTGGTCGAGAAGGGCGGTCAGGAGTTCACGCTGGCTACCCGCGCGGCGACGGTACGCCGGATGGAGATGTCGGCCTTCCAGCGCGTGCGGTCGATCATCGCCCACCCGAACGTGGCACTTCTGCTGATGTCGCTGGGTTCGATCGGACTGATCTTCGAGATCACCCACCCAGGAGCGATCTTCCCGGGAGTCGTCGGCGCCGTGTGCCTGATTCTCGGGCTGTGGGCGATGTCGGTGCTGCCGGTGAACTACGCCGGCCTGGCCCTGCTGTTCATCGCCGTTCTCCTCTGGGTGCTCGAGGTCAAGGTTCCGAGCTTCGGCATGCTGACGCTCGGCGGGGCGGTTGCCTTCTGTCTCGGTGCGATCATGCTCTTCCGGGACGCCGACCCGGCGCTGCAGGCGAGCCTGAACCTGATCGTCGCGGTCGGCATCACGATCGGACTGCTGGCGCTCGCTCTCGCCCGACTCGCGCTCAAGGCACAGCGCAACCGCGTGGCGACGGGCAGCGAGGGCCTGGTCGATGAACCGGGCCTCGTGAGCGCCGGCATCGACGTTGGCGTGCCGGGCAAGGTTCGGCTGCACGGCGAGATCTGGAACGCGGAAGCCGATGTCCCGGTGCAGGTGGGCGATCGGGTCCGGGTGGTTCGCGTGGATGGGATGACCCTCCGCGTCGAACCGGTTGGAAACACTTGAGTACTTGTAGAAAGGACCTGAATCGCAATGGCGAGTCTTCCCTTTATCGGTTTCCTGATCGTGGCAGGCCTGTTCCTGCTCACTCGGTGGATCAACATCATGGCCGAGTACGAGCGGGCGGTCGTGTTTCGCCTCGGACGGATTCTGGAGAAGCCGAAGGGCCCCGGCCTGGTCCTTGTACTGTGGCCGATCGACCGGATGGTCAAGGTGTCGCTTCGCACCGTCGTGCTGGACGTTCCGCCGCAGGACATCATCACTCGCGACAACGTGTCCGTGAAGGTCAACGCGGTCGTCTACTTCCGGGTGCTGGAGCCGACCAAGGCGATCGTCGAGGTGGAGAACTTCCTGTTCGCCACCAGCCAGTTGGCTCAGACCACGCTGCGCTCGATTCTCGGCCAGACCGAACTGGACCAACTGCTGAGCGAGCGGGAGACTCTGAACGACCAGCTCCAGACGGTGATCGATCAACAGACCGATCCGTGGGGCATCAAGGTCTCCATGGTCGAGGTCAAGCATGTCGACCTGCCTCAGGAGATGCAGCGCGCGATGGCCAGGCAGGCCGAGGCCGAGCGGGAGAAGCGCGCCAAGGTGATTCACGCCAGCGGTGAGCTCCAGGCGTCCGAATCGCTTGCCAAGGCCGCGTCCGCGATCAGCGTCAACCCGGTCACGCTGCAACTGCGCTACCTGCAGACCCTGACGGACATTGCGACCGAGCGGAACTCGACCATTATCTTCCCGCTGCCGCTTGACCTCTTCAAGGCGTTCGCGGGGTTCAAAACGCCCGAAGAGTGAACCGCGACGCCTACGAGCCGTACGAGGTCGCGGTCAGCAACAGCCAGATTGCCGCCTTCCTGGCTCTTCTGGCGCTGGCGCTGGCGGGAGCGTTCTCGGCCGGGGTGTGGTGGGGCCGGTGGAACGATCTCGAACTTCCCGAAACCCGGGCGGCCGTCACGCTCCCGGAGCTGCCGCCTCCGGAGAGGGCCGCTGATGCGGCGACTCCTGCCGCGGGCGAGGCGGAAGCCGAGGCGGCTCCGCTCGAGGTGGTGCGGTTCTTCGGCGACGCCGGGGAGGGAGCGCCGGCGGTCGAGGGCGATGGCCCGGGCCCGGCCGCGGCGTTGACCACAGCCGGCCTGGTCGTCCAGGTCTTCTCGAGTGCGGACGTCGGGCAGGCGTCTTCCGTGGAGCAGAAGCTGCGCGCCGACGGGCACCGTGCCTTCCTGTCACCCCAGACGCTCGACGGCCAGGTGATGCAACGGGTGCGGGTAGGTCCCTTCGAGGACCAGAACTCCGCTTCGGGGGCCGCCGAACTGCTGGCCAAACAGTACGGGCTCGAGACCTGGATCACGCCGAACAACTGACTGCCGGCCAGAGGTCGGTCGGCGTGTCGGCGGCGCTGCGACGGCTTCTGTCGTCGATCTGGTTTCAGCTCGCCGTGGCCATCGGCGGCGGCGTCTGGTGGGCGTTCTGTTTCGACGAGCGCCCCGGGTTCCTGGTTCCCCTGGCGGCCGCCGCGCCGCTGTGTCTGCTGGCGGGTGCGCCGCTCGGGCCCTGGCGCCGGTTCTGGCTCGGCGGGCTTCACGGCGCCGTCGCGTGGCTGATCGCCGTGCCGTGGCTGTCGACGATGCTGACCGTCTACGGAGGACTGCCCGTCGTACCGTCGGCTGGCCTGGTGACCCTGCTCGCCCTCTATCTGGGCGCCTACCACGGCTTGTTCTGCTGGCTCGCCGGGCTGGTCGTCGTGCGTCAGAGCGCGCTGGCGCTGTTCGCGGCGCCGGCGATCTGGGTCAGCCTCGAGCTTGTGCGGGGCGCGGGTCCTTCGGGATTCCCGTGGAACCTGCTCGCCTACGCGTGGGTCGATGTTCCGGGCGCGCTGGACGTGACCAGGTGGATCGGCAGTCCTGGTCTGTCGGGTGTCGTCGTCTTCTTCGGCCTGGGGCTGCTGAGGCTCGTGGACGGCACGGCCCGCCGCCAGGCGGCGACGGTCGTGGCCGGAGTCGCAGTGCTCCTGGTGGTCGCGCGGTGGTCGAATCTCGACCGGCCGGCGCCCGCCGCACCGGTGCTCGATGTTCGGGTGGTGCAGCCGAACATCGGCATGATGACGGACGACGAACACCTTGCCGGACTGGACGACTCGTCGATTCACGCCAACTACCGCCGCCTCTTCGAATTGAGCCGCGAGGCCTGCGAGCAAGGGGCGCTGGTCGTGTGGCCGGAGAGCGCCGGCTGGCCGTACGAACTGGAACGCGACGCCGCCTTCGCGCGCGACATCGAAACGCTGGTCGGGCGCGGCTGCTCGCTGCTGTTCAACAGTGCGCGTCGGTCCGGGTCCGGCGAGGAGGAGCGCGCCTTCAACTCGGCCTACCTGCTGACACCCGGCGGCGGGCCCGCCGACCGCCAGACGTACGACAAGATGCACCTGGTTCCGTTCGGCGAGTACGTGCCGTTCGCGCGCTACCTCCCCGGGGTACGTCAACTGGCGCGGAACGCGGGCAGCTTCTCGGCCGGCGACGAGGTGACCCTGCTCGACCTGGAGGGCGCCCGTCTGGGGATCTCGATCTGCTTCGAGATCGTCTTTCCGGGGCAGGTTGCAGCCCGCGTCCGGCGCGGGGCTTCGGTGCTCGTGACCCTGGCGAACGACTCCTGGTACGGCGCGACCTGGGCGCCCCATCAGCACCTGCGGCCGGCTCGCTTCCGGGCCGCCGAGAACCGGCGGCCGCTGATCCGGGCGGCGATCACCGGCATTTCGGCGCTGATCGACCACCGCGGCGGAGTCCTGGCGACCGCCGGCATCGATGAGGCGGCCGTGCTGCGGATGCCGGTCACGCCGGTGTTCGGGACGACGCTGTTTTCCCGCGCCCCCCTGCTGGCGCCGCTGCTTTGCCTTGCGATGGCCGCCTTTGCCATACTGCGCCGATGATCGCTTCTGACGCGAACCGCTCGCTGACCGAACTCAGGTCCCGCCTGGGCGACCTGCGGAGGTATCTTTGACCCGGCAGAGGTTCGGGAACAGCTCGCCGCGCTCGACCATGAGATGGAGCAGCCCGGATTCTGGGATGATCCCGGACAGAGCGCACCCCTGCTGCGGCGCCGCCGGACCCTGGAACGCCGGCAGGCGACGGTCGACCGGCTGAACGCGGACAGCGGCGAGATCGAGGCGTGGCTTGAACTGCTGGCCGAGAGTGCGGAGGCGGTCGAGGGCGAGCAGGAACTCGGCGACTTCATCGAACGGGTGGAACGGGAGACGGAGGCGCTCGACCTGGAGTTGAAGCTCTCGGGCGAGGACGACGAGCGAAGCGCCCTGCTCGCCATCCACCCCGGCGAGGGGGGCACGGACTCGCAGGACTGGGCCGAGATCCTGCTGCGCATGTATCTCCGCTGGGCGGAACAGAACGGCTTCGACGTGACGCTGCTCGAGCGGCTCGACGGCGACGAGGCGGGGCTCAAGAGCGCCACGGTAGCCGTGCGCGGCGACTACGCATTCGGCCGCCTGCGGGGTGAGAGCGGCGTTCACCGGCTGGTCCGGATCTCGCCGTTCGACGCCGCCAGGAGACGCCACACCTCCTTCGCCTCGGTCTACGCCTATCCCGAGGTCGACGACGACATCGACATCGAGGTCGAGGACAAGGACATCCGGATCGACACGTTCCGGTCCTCCGGCGCCGGCGGCCAGCACGTCAACGTGACGGATTCGGCGGTGCGCATCACGCATTATCCGTCCGGGATCGTGGTCAGTTGCCAGAACGAACGCAGCCAGATCAAGAATCGGGGGATGGCGATGAAGATCCTCAAGGCGCGCCTCTACGACCGGGAAGTGCAGAAGCGTCGCGAGGAACAGGCCGAGCGCGAGGGCCAGAAGATGGGGATCGGCTTCGGATCCCAGATCCGGAGCTACGTGCTGCACCCGTATCGCATGGTCAAGGATCACCGCACGAAACTCGAGGTCTCCGCGGTGGACCGCGTCCTCGACGGCGCAATCGACCCGTTCATCGACGCCTGGCTCGGCCAGCAGCTCGAGTCCGGGTAGCAGGCGGGGGCGGTGGACGCGGTGACCCGGCCGGCGGTCGACTACGTTTCGCCGCTGCCGCCGGTGCGATCAGGCATCGCCGACTACAGCGTCGACCTGCTGGAGGAACTCGCGCCGCTCTGCGACCTGCGCGTCGTGCGCCTGCCCGGCCAGGAGGTCGCGTCCGAGGTTCGGCGTCGCTACGAGGTCGTCGAGCGGGAAGCACTCGACCCGGCCCGCCGCCTTCCCTTCTACCAACTGGGCAACAACGTGTACCACCAGGGTGTGCGCCGCTTCGCCCTCGAAACACCGGGAGTTGCCACGGTGCACGACCTGCGCCTCCATCACCTTCTGGTCGAGGCCACGCTCGCCAGCGGCGATCTGGACGCCTACGTTGCCGCGCTCGACCGCGAACACGGCTGGGAAGGAGCGGCAGCGGCGATAGCCACCCGCTGGGGCGCCCATGGCCGGGCGCGGTTGTTCGAGATGCCGGCACACGGATCGCTGCTGCTTCGCCAGCGCGGCCTGCTCGTTCACAGCGACTGGGGCCGCCGATTTCTGCAGGAGGAGCTTTCGGACCGGGCGCCCGGACACTCCCTGCCGGAGATTCGGCGCGTGCCGATGCCGATGCCGGCGCCCGATCGGCCCAGCCGGCAGGATGCCGCGGCCTGGCGGCGCCGGTTGGGCGTCGCACCCGGAGCTGTTCTGCTCGGTTCCTTCGGCTTTCAGACGCCGATCAAGCGAACGGATGTGCTGTTGCGGGTGCTGGCGGAACCCGGCATGGAGGAGGTGGTCGCGGTGGTGGCCGGGGAAGCGGCTGCGGAGCTCGGTCTGGCGACGTTGAGCCGCGACCTGGGAGTCCGGGACAGGGTCGTCGTGACCGGTTTCCTCGACGAAGCCTCCTTCCCGGTCGCCATCGCGGCATGCGATCTGTGCCTCAATCTGCGCTATCCGAGCGCGGGTGAGACCTCCGCGTCGCTGCTGCGCATCCTGGCACTGGGGCGACCGGCGGTGGTCTCGAACTACGGCCAGTTCTCCGAACTGCCGGATGACGTGGTGGTCAAGGCGCCGTTGGGTGACGACCCGAAAGAGGAGTCGTCGGCGCTCGCCGGTCTGCTGCGCCGACTCCTGGCCGCGCCCGACCGGCTCCGGTCGATGGGTTGCGCGGCCCGCTCCTTCATCGAGCGTGAGCACTCCCCTCCGGAGTCGGCTCGCGCGGTTGCCGAGGCTCTCGTGGACTGGTCCCGGATGCCGGAGAAGGCGCGGCCGGTCCCTCCTCCGCCGTGTCCTCCGCCTCCCACTTCGTTGACCTGGGGGTGGCTGCCCGGACGGATCGAAGTCGAAGGCGGGGAACGACCCTGGGCGGATGGTGAGCGGCGCGCGCTGGAGATCGTGGTGACCAACACCGGCTTCGCCACCTGGCTCGCGGGCCGCCACGCCGATGGCGGCGTCGTGCTCGAACCCCAGCTCTGGAGGGGTGACCGCGACCTGTTCCAGGGCAGACCCTGGATCCCGTTGCCCCGCGATCTCGAGCCCGGAGAGGCGTGCCGGATCGGGCTGCAGCTCCGCAGGCCGATCGGACCGGCACGGCTCCGGCTCGAGCCCCACCTGTTCGGCGGCGGTTCCATGACCCTTTGCGGGGCGCCGGCCTTCGACCTGGACCTGTGAGCCGTCCGGGACCGGCGCGACGGTGGTCCTGGTTGCTGCTGGCCGGGCTGCTGGCGGCGCTTCTCTCGTTCGCCCTGCTGACCGATGCGGGCACACCGGGGGAGCGCGAGATCACCCACCTGATGGCCGCCGCCAGTCTCGCCTGGGACGGCGATCTGTCATACGGCCGCGAGGACTACGACCGCTACGTTGACACCTGGGAGCGGGAACCGGCGGCAGTCGCGCTCGTGACGAGAGCCGGTAGCTCGAAGGTCGGTTTCGGCAGACCCTCGGTCTTCGCGGTCGTCGCCGCGCCCTTTGTTCGCGTCTCGCCCCGGCGGGGTCCCGCCGTCCTGAACTGGTTGCTGCTGGCGCTTGCCGCGACTGCCTCCGCGCTGGTGCTGGAGCGCGCGGTCGGCCCGTGGGCGCCGGCCTGGATCGCGCTTTGCGTTGGCGGTACGACGGCGTTCACGCTATTGCCCCTGCCGTCGCCGGAGATGGTTCGCCTCGCGGCTTCGGCCGTGGCGTGGGCGTTGGTCGTGCAGATCTTGCCCGCGGCCTGGCGTACCGCTCAGCGTGCGGCCGGATCGCCGAGCCCGGTCGAGACGAACGGTCGGACCGCGCTGCGCTGGTCGCTGGTCGGAAGTCTGCTCACGCTGGCCGTTGTGGCTTCCGTCGACGGATTCAGTCTGCTGCCGGGTCTTGGGGCGGCGGTCTGGTTGGCGCTGCGCCAGCCGCGCCGCCGGCTCGCGGCGGGTGGCCTGCTGGTGGCCGCACTCGTGACCGCCGCCGCTTTCCTGGGCGTTGCGGCAGCGGCTCGCGGCGGAACGGGTCCGGCGGAGCGCGGGGTGTTCGATCGGGCGACGGGCTTTCCGGCGGTGGACTTCGAGGTTGAGGAGTGGAGCCGCAGCGCCGGACCGAGTGCCCCGCCCCGCTCGGCTCATTTCACCGGCGCGGCGCCCGGGCGTCCCCGGTTCGACGCGCGGGCCTCCGAAGGTCTCCGTTTGCGGACGGGCCTGTACGCGCTCCTCGGCCGCACAGTCGGTTTCCTTCCCTACGGCGTACCGCTGGTGTTTGCCGCACTTTGGGTGTTGCCGGCAGGCGGTTGGCGGCGGGTGCTGCTGGTCGCGGCGGTCGGCTCGGTCGGCGTCCGCGTCTTCCTGTTTCCGTTCGACCTGGGCGACGAGCGGGCGGCTCTCGGGCCGGGCGGCATCGCCGCCCTGCTGCCCATGTTCTGGTTTCTGACTGCCAGGCTCAGCCTGGCGAGAGTCCTCGCGGTCGCCGTGCCGGCAGCGCTCGTTCTCTACCCGGTCTGGCTGCGGCCCGGCGCGGTGCTGGGGCCGGGGACGCCCCCGGCCGGCGTTCTCAGCCGTCTTCTGCCCGGGGAGACGACCCAGCGACTGGGGCCCGCCGGGCCGGACCTCTTCGTCGGTGCGTTCTGGTTGCGCCCGGTCGCCGGCCGGATCACTCCGTTCGGGGAGGAGAGCATCCTGGTCGAAGCGACTAATGGCGGGTCGGAAGATGCGCGTCACGACGGCTGGGTGGAGTTCCTGGTCGCCCGCGAGAACGGCGCCGGTGACTGGGGGCCTGGGGCCGGATCTCTCTCGGCCGCCGGTCTTCAGGTGGTTCTCGAGAGGAGCACCCGCCTTGAGGTCCTGGGCGCCGAGCTCCAGGAACGGCGGACCCTGCCGTCCGGGCGGACCGCGGTCGATCTACGGCTGGCCGCTCCGGTGGCTCGCCATCGCCTGTGGTGGTCGAGGGAAGCGGTCGCGGTGCATCGGCTGCGGTTGCGTGTGGGTGGCCCCGACGACGCTCCCGACTCGGTGCATCGCCTGGAGCTTCGTTCGCAACGGGAGTAGCGAACCCGTCCGGCGACTTCTGCCACGGGCTGCCGGGGATAGTGTCGGCGCCAGTGAGCTGGATTCTCGAAATGCGGGGCGTGCTGGAGCAGTCGAAGCGATTGCCGGACGCGGGAGAAAGCGGCACGAAGGTCGCGCTGGTGCTGCCGCTCTACGTGGAGGCTGCCGAACTCTGGACCCTGTTGCGGGAAGAGCCGGACGACTCGCCGCCGTTGAGCTTCCCCGCCATCCCGTTCGAGGGCGATGACCCCTGGCCGTCCGTGGCGCGGCTCGTCAATGCGGGTCTCGGCGTCGAGCCGTCGCGCGTTCTCCGTCTGGGCGAACTGGACGAGGTGGGCGGGCCCGGAGGTTTCCGTCTTCGAGCCTGTGTCGTCGCCGTACCCTCTCCCGAGGAGGATGGCAGCAACGTCGAGGCGCCGCCCGTCCGGCTGCCGCTGTCGGCTCTCAAGCGTCCCCGGCTGATCGAGGAGAGGACCTTCGAGATCGAGGGGCAGTCCGTGCCGTTTGCCGTGTACCACGTCGGGCGCCACCGGCTCTGGGGGCCTCCGCTCGACGTGCTGTTGCGGTTGATCGAACGGTTGGAACGGCCGGAATCGGGTCCTGGACTGCCGGTCGGCAGCCTGAACTGACCCGTTGCGCGGGGCGGCGCCCACGGCGCTACAATCCCGCCTTGGCGCGGCAGAGGTCCGCAAGGCCGGCGCTTCGCGCCGAATGCCGGTCAGAACCCGGGTGGCGCGATCCGCGCCACCCGTGAACCAGTCGGTGCGCCCGTCATCGGACGGACGGCTGGCAGCCCGGCGCACCCGGTTTCGACCGCGCCAGCTTCGAGACTGAACCAACGACATCTTCTCAGAGGAGCGAGTAGAACCACTCATGGCCGATATCGCGCGCATCGAACAACTTCTGGGCGCCGAGGCGGAGAGCCTCCTGGGACACGTCTGCGCCGGGATTCCGAAGGAACTGTTGACAGTGCCTGGACCGGACACCGTGGACCGGGCCTTCGGTCCCTCGGACCGCAACAACCGGACCCTCGGCAACCTGGAACGCCTGCTCGGGCACGGGCGTCTCGGCGGCACGGGCTACGTGTCGATCCTGCCGGTGGACCAGGGCATCGAGCATTCGGGAGCGGCATCCTTCGCGCCGAATCCGATCTACTTCGATCCGGAGAACATCATCCGGCTGGCGATCGAGGGCGGCTGCAATGGCGTCGCGTCGACCCTTGGCGTGTTGGGGAGCATCGGCCGGCGTTATGCGCACAGGATTCCGTTCATCGTCAAGATCAACCACAACGAGAGCCTGACCCACCCCCACACCTACCACCAGGTCCTGTTCTCCCGGGTCGAGCAGGCCTGGGACCTCGGAGCGACCGCGGTCGGGGCCACGGTGTACTTCGGCGCCGACGTGTGCCGCGAGGAACTCGTGGAGATCGCCGAGTGCTTCCAGCAGGCGCACGAGCTGGGCATGGCGTGCATCCTCTGGTGCTACCTCCGCAACAGCGCGTTCGTGAAGAACGGGGTCGACTACCACGACTCGGCCGACCTGACCGGGCAGGCGAACCACCTCGGCGTGACGATCGAGGCGGACATCGTCAAGCAGAAGCAGGCGACGAAGAACGGCGGCTTCCGGGCGATCGGTTTCGGCAAGACCCACGACCGTGTGTACGACGACCTGGTGACCGACCATCCGGTGGACCTCGTCCGCTGGCAGGTCGCGAACTGCTACATGGGCCGGATCGGCCTGATCAACTCAGGCGGTTCCTCGGGCGGCGCCGGCGACCTCGAAGCGGCGGTGCGCACCGCGGTGATCAACCGCCGCGCCGGCGGCCAGGGTCTGATTTCGGGCCGCAAGGCCTTCCAGCGGCCGATGGCCGAAGGCGTGGAGCTCCTGAACCACATTCAGGACGTCTACCTCTGCGACGACCTCACGATCGCGTAGGCCGGCCGGAGTCGGCGCCGATGAGCGCCGCGATGTCCGCGTGCCGCGCCTCCGCATCCCGCTCTCCCACCTCGATCATCGCGCGGATGTAGTCGGGCTGGAACATCAGCAGGCTGAGCAGGTCCGGGCTCCTCGTGTCGCGGGTGCCCAGGCCCCGGGTCATGAAGCGGAACGCCTTCGGCAGCCGGGGTTCGAACCGGGTCGCGAGCCGGCCGAGGTCTTCGGAGGGCCGCAGCAGGACCAGGTCGACCAGCCGGAACGAGCCGCGGTCCGCCTCCGGCATCCGTGCCAGCAGGCCGTTCACCAGCTCCAGCCGGTTCGCGTCCTGGTCGAGTTGATCCAGGAACACGGCGTTCAGCAGCACGCCCGCGAACTGTGCCGGCGGCGGGTAGACGGGATCTGCCGATGTGAGGTGCGTCGGCTCGTGGCGGGTGGAGACGGCGATCAGCCGATCGCAGCCCAGGTGCAGTGCCGGCGAAAGCGGCGAAGTCAGACGGACGCCGCCGTCACCGTGCCAGGCGCGGCCGATACGGACCGCGGGGAAGATCAGGGGCAGGGAAGCGGAGGCCAGTACGTGGTCGAGGGTGAGGAGCGCCCGCTCGGAGCGTCGCTTGGGGCGCTCCCAGGTCTTGATGTCCCGTCCCTGCACCCAGGTCACGGTGTGTCCTGTCGACCATTCGACCGTGGTCACGGCGACCGCGTCAAGCCGGCCGCGATCGAGGTTCTTCGCGATTCCCGGCACCACGCGGCCGTTCCCGGGCCCCACGTCCAGGACGTTCCCCAGATGAGCCATCAGCGGCGAGGTGTCGACCAGGCTGCGGATTCGCGGCCGGAAACGCGCGCCGCCGGAGATCAGGTTCACGGCCCAGCGCCCGGCCATCTGGCCCAATGACCAGCCGTCATCGCGGAACACGTGATCGGGAGTCAGGTCGAGCCAGACCCGGCTCAGGTCCGCCGTCGCTTCTGCGGCGCTGCCGGGATGCGAGGCGAGGAACGAGGCGTTGATCGCGCCGGCCGAAACGCCGGTCAGAACGTCGAAGTGGAATTCGGGCAGCCGCGCCGCCAAGTGGCGGACCAGCCCGACCTGGTAGGCCGCCCGCGCCCCGCCGCCGGTGAGCACCAGGCCGATTCGTGGCCGTTCGCGCGGTTCGCCGGCCTCCTTGGCGTGGCCATCCGGCGGTTGCTCAGTCGCCATCTGCGCGTCCTGGCCTCCTGGGTGCTCGCTTCTCGGCCATGGGGGTTCAGATCAGTTCAATGCGGCCTTCAAGCCCCGGAGCACCGGCGAGCCTCCGATCCGCCGTGAGCAGGATAGTGGAGAGGGCTTCAGCCAGGGCGACGTAGACCGCGTCGTACGCCGAGACGTTGTGCCGGAGTTCCCATATCCGGTCGAGGAACCGGTGGTGCCCGTACCGTTCTGCCTGGAGGTGGCGCCAGTGGCGCAGCGCCCGGGCGCCCCGCTCGGCGTCTAGAACTCCTCGGCGGGCATAGCTTCGCAGCGCCTGCGCGATCTCCAGGTCGACGAGGTGAGGGACGTGAATCTCGACCGACTCCGCCGCCAGCCTCGAGCTCAGGCGGCGGCCGCGCTCGGTGTCCAGCAACAGTTCGACGGCCGCAGACGCGTCGATCACCACCCGCGGGAGTCTCGCGCCTCCCTCACGACCTCGGCAGGCGCTTCATCAAGCGTCACCGGCGGCAGGCTGCGAATCGCGTCCAGCACGTCCTGGCGGCTCGGTCGGCGCACGATCCGCTCGATCTCGCGCAGCACGAAGTGGGACATGGACACTCCTTCCAGCGCGGCCCGGCTCTTCAGAAGGCGGTGGGTCTCCTCCGGGACGTTCCGGATCTGGAGCATCTTGGGCATGCGTGGCATGCTAGTTTCATGCGTGGAACATGTCAATATTGCGCTAGGGCACGCCGAGGGCACGCCGACACCACGGGACGCCAGCGTGCTCCGGAACGGGCTAGAGATCTGGCGATTCTCGCGATGTGACTTGCGGATACAGGCCCCATGGCTATCTACAGCTAGTTGCCGGGAACGATCCAGATCGGCGACGACCAGGCACGCTCCTGGATCGTCGCCGGCAAGGATACGCGCGGCGAAACCCCGGCCTTCACGGCATCCCATGTCGACCAGCGGCACGTCGGGTTCTCGAGGACGCGAACGTAGTAGAACGCGTGATGCTCGGGGTCGAAACCGGGATCGCTCCAGGTCGCTCCCAGCTCGGAGTCACCCACGTCGTGGCTGATCGCGCAGTTGGACAGGTCGACGGAGGCGCCGTTGTCCGGACATCGGTGGACCCCGGGATCCGGCTGCAGCCCATCGGAGCAGGCGACGTCGAAGATCTGCTCGTGCCGGTCGCCGTCCTGGACCCACCCCTTGACGATCTGGAGACGCTGGAGCGGGGCGCCGGACGGGTCGCGCAGCGCGCGGACCGCGAAGGCGGGGCTGCCGCCTTGACCGCCGTCGAGCTCGCCTCCCATGGAGACGCCGCGCTCGTAGCCGACCGCCGCCATGTCGTCGCGGCGGTGAAGGTCATCGGGCAGGCCGTAGCCGGCGAACATCCGCACCCGGATGCGAGTCCCCGAGGTGGCGAAGGTCTCCTTGCGGCGCAGGGCCTCGTAGATGGCCTCCCGGGTGTTCTCGTCGGCCCAGACGCCGGTCAGGCCCGAGTTGCTGTAGTAGCGGCGGAAGACCTCGCGATACGTCGGCACGCCATCAACGACGTCGGCAGGGACCGAGCCCCTGCTGACCGGGTCGAAGTCCTGCACGCCGACCTTGCCGGTGTGCTTCTCCTCGTCGAACTGAAAGCCCGAGTTGTGGGTGTCGCTGGCGCCGACGAACCCCAACCGATACGGGTTGAAACCCTCCCGGCTCTGAAACGCGATGCCCTCCAGCAGCGCCTGGCGGACGTAGCTGCCCCTCGGTCGGCTCCTCGCCCACCGGCCGACGCGAAAGGGGTAGATCTCGAAGTCGGCCCACTCGTCGTTGGGCGACAGGAAGGGATGGGTTTCGGAGGTGCCCTTGACCTGCGTGATCTCGACGAGCGGCTCGTTGCGCATCCGCTTCGTCGCGTAGTCGGCGTCGAGGGGACCGCCCGCGAACGTCTCGGTCCGGAACATCCAGCCGTCCGAGGCGTTCGAGTTGTGCGGGATCGCCAGCGCCTCGATACCCTGGTCACGCAGGCGATCCATCCAGCTCCAGAGGTCTTCGGGATTCGCCGAATCGAGTCGGCTGAAAGGTTCCCGGGGTGCTGTGCCGTCCCTGAAGATCACGTTCCGGTGCAGGTTGCCGCCCTCCCGCGAGGTGGTGTACTCATAACCGATGAACGTCGTCAGGGCGCCCGGCCGGTAGTGGCGTTCCGCGGCGGCGACGATTTCCTGCCAGGCCGTCCGCAAGGTTTCGGGATCCGCGTGCAGGGCAACGAACTCCTGGGCGCCCGGCAGGTAGCCTCCCCGCGCCTTGACCGTCGTCGCGTCGACGAAGCGCCTGACGTCAGGGTCGTCCGCGAGCGGGTGGCTGGGGTCGGCGAGGGCGCGCAGGACCCCGAGGTACTCCGCGTGGTCTGTCACGGCGTAGAAGTCGAGGGCCCGGTCAAGCTGGATCTCGTTGCCCGAGGGATGCAGGATCGCCTCCCCGGCAGCGAAACGGTACGCGTCGTCGGCGGTCGTCCGCGTGGCGAACGAGAAGGCATCGAACGAGTACGCGGTGTGCACGTGCAGGTCGCCGAAGAACGCCGAGCGCTCCTGCCCTCCGGCAGGCGCGAGCGACGCGACCGCCAGGAGAGTCGCCAGGGTCGCCGTTAGCAGGAGTCGAGGAGGTCGCATGGTGGGCTCCGATTCAACCGGTTCTCAAGGCGTCACTCGCAATCCTGCTCCTGGGCGCCCGCTCCGGCGGCCGCCAGTGACAGAGTCACGAGCCACACGTCCAACCTAACCCGCCGTTTCATGAGATATCTCCCGGACTTCTGAAGCAGCGCCATGGCAAGCCAACCGTTGCGGATGCACGCGTATGGCTATATCACGACGGTACAACCCCTCAGGTGCGGCAGAATCGGCCCCCAGGTCCGGCAACATGGAGGAGAGCATATGAAGGCCACACATCTGAGGCTCGGCATTGCATGCACACTGCTGATTGGCGCGATTGGCGCCTGTGCAACCGCCCCGGACGGGGAGACCGAACCGGCATCGGACACAAGAGCAGCGGCATCCTCGCCGGAACCCGCTCCGAGCTACTCGCCCGAATCGCGCGATCTCGTCCAGGCCGACATCGAGCGGCTGATGGAGGAACTCTCCAACTGGGGCCGCTGGGGCGACGACGACCAATTGGGGACGGCCAACCTGATCACCCCGGAGAAGCGCCTTGAGGCTCTGGCGCTGGCGACGGAAGGCATCTCCGTCTCGCTCGCCCATCCCCTGATCATCGAGGAAGCCGTCGACGTGCCGTTCCCGTTCGAGCGCGCGATCCTGGGGCTCCCCGATCCCGACGAGGAGCCAGCGTTTCGCGGCGGCGTCAGCGATCGCTACGAGATCAGCTACCACGGCTACTCGCACAGCCACATCGACGCCCTGTGCCACATCCTCTACAAGGGGAAGATGTACAACGGCTACTCGCAGGACACGGTGACCGCGGAGGGCTGTACGCGGTCTTCGATCTTCAACCTCCGGGGCGGCATCGTCACGCGGGGCATCGTGTTCGACGTCCCGCGCCTCAAGGGCGTGCCGTACCTGGAACCGGGGACGCCCATCTACACCGAGGACCTCGAGGCCTTCGAGGAGATGGCCGGACTCCGCGTCCGTGCCGGCGACGCCGTCTTCATTCGCACCGGGCGCTGGGCGCGGCGCGCCGAGCTCGGGCCCTGGGCCGTGTCGCAGCACGCGGCTGGCCTCCACGCCTCGACGATGCCGTGGGTTCGCTCCCGCGACATCTCGTTCATCGGCTCCGATGCGGCGCTCGACGTCGTTCCCTCGCTGGTGGAGGGCGTCGACCTTCCGGTTCACGTCCTGACGATCGTCGCGATGGGCATCGACATCTTCGACAATCAGGACCTCGAGGCCGTCGCCGAGACGGCGGCCGAGCTGGGTCGCTGGGAGTTCCTGCTCGTGGCGGGGCCGCTGGCCGTCGAAACCGGAACCGGCTCGCCGATCAACGCACTGGCGATCTTCTGAGGGTTCCGGCAAGATCGACTTCCACGCCGCTGGCCGGCTGGTACCGCAGCCTCGACGACTACTCGCCTCTTGGACGGCCTCGGACAGGGACCAGAATCCACCCGGCAAAGGTACAAAGGTACAGGTGCGCTGGCGCGCGATCCGTGCGCCCGATGACGGGCGCTCGGACTGGTTCGCGGCTGGCGCTAGAATCACCTCCACTGTGATGAACGAAACGCAGAGCGCAAGCGAACCTGTGACGGCGCCGACTCGGGCGGAGCACGCGGCCGGGATGGCGGCCTACCAGGAAGCGGGGCTGCGTCTCGCCGCGGAGATCGGCAACCGGGGCCCGATTCGCCTGACCGACGGCGGCAGGCTCCATCCGGACATCCTGGCGGCGTACTGGAAGCACGGGTTCTACGTCTTCCAGGGGCTCATCGGCGGCGACGAGGTGGCCGAGTTGCGGCGCGACGCCAACGAGATGCTGGAGCGCGCGCCGGTGGGTCCCGATGCGGACGTGGATGCACGGGGGCGCCCGGCACTGGGGCTCGACTACGCCCGCCGGCCGTATCTCTTCGCCAAGCCTCTGGCCGATCCCTGGGGCGGCACCGGGCTTCTCAGCGGACGTCACCCGACGCAGATGACACAGCCGCTACCCGACGAGGACGCGCCCGCGGACGTCGTCTTCCTGATGAGCTCCATGTGCCAGGCGATGCCGTCCGGGCTGCGGCTCTACGGCCACCCGCACCTCCTCGAGATCGCGGCCGCGATCAACGGCGACGATTTCGTGCCCTTCAACGATTCGATCTTCGTCAAGCAGCCGGGTCTCGGCGGTTCCGTGGCGTGGCACCAGGACGGCGTCACCCACTGGGGTTCTCCGGATTGGGACGAAGGCATCCACGGCTTCAACTTCCAGGTGCAGCTTTACCCCACGGCTCCGGCGAGCTGCCTCTGGGTGGCGCCGGGCACCCACAAGCTTGGGAAGATCGACATCGAGGCGCGGGTCCGGGAAAACGGAGGAAGCGAGCAGCTCCCCGGGGCCCTGCCGCTCGTCTGCGACGCCGGCGACGTGACGATCGTCAACCGCCAGATGCTCCACGCCTCGTTCGCCAACACGTCATCGGAGCTGCGCATCTCGCTCACCTTCGGCTTCCACCGCCGCAAGTCGGTCGAAGGACAGAAGGGCGCGCTCGGCGTTGAAGCCGACGAAGTCGTCTACGACGCTCAGCGCATCTTCGATCGCTCGTCCGTGATCGCCGTGGCGGTCGACGCCCGCCGGCAGCACCGGCCCGATGAACGCTCGTTCGTCTACGAGCCCTTCGCCGGCCTGGAGGACGACTTCCGCTTCAACGACGAGACGTTCGAACGGGTGATCCGGGACTACAACCTGAACGACTTGGCGATCTAGCCAGCAAGGCCCGAAGATGGGGCATATCGGGCCGCCCTCGATTCGGGGAACGAGGGCGACCGGGGAGCAACCCATGTGGCGCGAGCCCGCGCCACATGCGATCCGCTCCACTGCGGGGCCCGAGGTCTTCACGCAACTCGGACAGGTACCTCCGTCATGAGCGTTTTCCAATAGACAATAGAGAAACGTAGAACGCCGGAGGCCGTGGACCTCGATGCAGTCAGCGAGGGCGCGATGGGCAGCGAGGAGTTCCTGCCGCGGAACGGCGGCCATCATCGCCTCGCTACGATCGCGACGATGTCGGCCGCGTAGCCAGCCAGGGGCGCGCAGACTGGAAGTTCCGGGGGTGCGTCGCCATCGTCGGCCGGGACGGCGACAATACCGCCCTTCAGGTCTTGGGTGACCGACCGGCAACCAGAATCGAGAACTGTCGATCCGGGTCGTCCTGGAGAACGGGCCGGTAGCCGCCGGCGCTCTCGTCGGGCTCCATGCGGCAGGCCCCGTCGGGGGCGAGCTGAACGATATAGGCCTTGCGGACCTCGGAGGTGAGATTGGGCCCGGTGGCGTGCGGCGTGAGTGAGGAGAAGACAACGATGCTGCCTGCACTTGCCGGTGCGGCGAGCCCTTCGGCATCTTCGTCCGCACAGCAGTAGCCGAGATCGGTGGTCCAGTGCTCGAGCGTGCCGTGGCGGTGCAGTCCCGGAAGCACCTGGGGGCACCCGTTGCTGACCGTGGCGTCGGTCAATGCGATCCAGCAGGTGAGATAGCTCTGCGGTTCGAGGAACCCGTAGCCGTTGTCCTGATGCCAGGGAAAGGGGGCTGGAACGCTCGGCTTCTTGTAGACCGCCTGGTCCCAGTAGAGCCGCACGTCGGGACCCACGAGGTCCCAGGCGAGATCGCGAAAGACTGACCCCGCACAAAAGTCACGGAGAAAGGTCGAGCGCTTCACCAGGTGGACGGTGAAGGTGATCTCGTCGGCGCGGGCGATGAAGCGACGCCCCTGTGGCTGCTTGCGCAACGCCGCTTCGGCCTCGGCTTCCCAGGGGTCGATCTCGGCGATCAGACGCTCGAGGGTGGACGGCTCGACCGCGTCCTCAAGCACGAAGAAGCCCTGCTCGCTCCATTGGCGGGCCTGCGCGGAAGAGATGCGCCGGTACGGGCCGCCTCCGGGCGCCCAGCGAAAGTCCTGGTTGAGCGGATGGAGCTTCGGCGTCATGCCCGATCCGCAACTGACGGGTCCGGCACGGCCGCGAGGACCAAACCGCCGATCGGCGCGCTGCGACCGGCCTCCCGGCCGAGCGACTCGAAGTTCTCCACGTCCAGGCCGCGGCTGTCGAAGAAATCGAGCACCTGCTGACGCGCGGGCGCGGCGGTCGAGATGCCGAAGTGCATGCTCTCGCCGTAGAACGACTTCAGGGCGTATCTCATGCAGGTCCCCATCACGAGGTAGGGCTTTCGGCGATGAACGACGCGGACGACTTCTTCCTGTTGCGAGACGGGCATCAGGCGATCGGCTCCCTCGATGATGTGCAACTGTACCTGCGGGACCCTATCCGCCAGGAAGCTGGCGTGCTCCACCGGACAGGCCCATGATGACGACCTCGTCGATCGACAGGGAATCGAGCAGCGCGACGTACGCATCCGCCTGTGCTGCCCATCACCTCGTCGCCCTGGCCTGCGACGCCGACTGTGCGTCGGCCTTCTGGACCCCGCGGTCAGGACTCCTGGCGAAGATCGGACCGAGTCAGTCCTTCCGTTCGATCGTGCGTTCGTTCAGCGGCTGCACCGGGCGCGCGTTCATCGGATAGAGGGCCGCGAACGCGTCGATCTGGTCCTGCGAAACGGCGACCGACTCGGCCATCACAACCCAACTGACGATCTCCGAGCAGCCAGGCGTGGTCAGCGAACCGGGGTAGCGATAGTGGCTGCCTCCCTCCGGCAGCAACGCCCGCGGATCGAGCGCCGCCAGTGCTCCGGGCGGCTCGCCGGCGGCGGGAATCGCCTCCCAGATGCTCTGGATCGTCGGGTCGGCTTCGGCCGCCTCCAGGAACACTCCGATTACCGCCAGATCGTCCTCTGCGGCGGCATGCACGAAGTGGATGTCGATCGGGGCGGCGCTTCCCTCCACGGTGTGCTCGCTGGGATGGTGAAAGTGGAACTGCAGCAGCGCGAACTCCCGTCCCTCCAGGCTGATCGCGCTTCCTTCCGCCACGTTGACCACAATCGTGTGGCCGTTGTCGACCACCTCGGCGTCGCCGGGCTGCCAGCGGATCTCGAGTTCGCTCTCGCCACCGGCCACAGCCCCGGTGATGTCCACCGGCGACTGGCGCGCGCCGTCGTCGCAGGCCGCGAAGGACTGGTCGAGCGAGCCCCACATGGCGGGGCCGGTGTCGCCTTCGTAGGACCAGTGGATCTCGTGGCCGCCTTCGCCCTCGTCTTCTTCGGGCCGGGCGTCCATCTCGGTGTCAGCGACGGCATCGTCGACCTGGTCGGTCTGACACGCCGGAAGGGCGACGGCGATGACGAAGGTCGCGACGATGGCGCCGGGGACTCCGGGTCTGCGCATGATGGGTTCCTCCCTCTTTGATGTGATGTAGCCGAGAAGCGTGCCCGTGAGCTTGAAGCCGAGGCCAAGGCTAGCGCTAGCGCGCAGTCTCTCTGACGATCGCCCGCCTGCTCAGCGACGATCTTACCTTTGCCTCGACTGGCGCCCCGGTCTACCCCTGCTGCTCGATCCACCAGCCGATGTGCTCGTCCAGCACGATTCGGCCGCCCCGAGAACGGCAACGCCGGAAGAACTCGTCTTCATCGCTTCAGGGATCGTACATACAGCACCGGCACGACGACGAGGTTGAGGAACGTCGACGTCAGCAGACCGCCGAGAATGACCTGGGCCATCGGACTCAGGATCTCGTTGCCCGGGGCGCCGGCGGCGAACACCAGCGGCGCCAGCGCCAGCCCGGCGGTCAGCGCGGTCATCAGGATGGGCGGCATGCGCTCTTTTGACCCGCGCCGGACGGCCGCTTCGAGGGACAGTCCTTCGCGGAGCAGGCGCCGATAGTTGCCGACCAGCAGGACGCCGTTCCGCGTCGCGATGCCGAACAGCGTGACGAAGCCGACGACGGTCGCGAGCGACAGGACGCCGCCGCCGAGAGCCACCGCGACGACCCCGCCGACCAGGGCGAGCGGGACGTTGACCAGCATCGCCAGCGTGTCGCGGTGGCTGCCGAACTCGAGGTAGAGCAGGCCATACATCCCGGCCAGGATGAGTGCGACGAGCAGGCCCATCGTCGAGAAGCGCCGGGCGGCCTCCTCGAACTGCCCGCCAAACGTCACGAAGTAGCCTGACGGCAGGTCGACTTCCGCGTCGACGGCGGCCTGCGCGCGTTCCACCGTGCCCACGAGGTCCGCGCCCGCGACGTTCGCCGTGACCATCGCGACCCGCTGGGCGTTCTCCCGGCGGATGAGCGACGGACCCAGGGCGTGGCGCACGCTGCCAACCGCGCCCAGGCGCACGAGATCACCGGCTGGCGTCGAGACCGGAAGAGCAGCGACCCGGTCCGGCTCGGCCCGGAGATCAGGCGGCAGGCGGACCGCGATGTCGGAGGCCAGCCCCTCCTCCACGATCTCGCCGACGACGACGCCCTGGAAGAGCGCCTCCACCGCCTCGCCGAGATCCGCCAGGCTCAGCCCGTACCGGGCCATCGCCGTGCGGTCGAAGTCGACGACGAGTTGCGGCACGGGCGACTGCTCCTGGTTCGACAGGTCGACGATTCCGGGCACGCCCCCGAGCACCTGCTCGATCCGCGCCGCGAGCGAGCGCAGCACGGCGAGATCGGGGCCGAAGACCTTGACCGCGAGGTTCGTCCGCGAGCCCGAGATCATGTGGTCGATCCGGTGACTGATCGGCTGCCCGAAGGTGACGGCGGCGCCCGGAATCGCGGCAACGGCGCGGCGCATCTCCGCCACCAGTTCGTCCTTGGAGCGGCCGTCTTCGAGCCGGGACAGCACGACCTCCATCTCCGAAGCGTTCACGCCCTGGACGTGCTCGTCCTTCTCCGCGCGACCTGTCCGCCGGCTCGTCGAGACGACTTCGGGAAACGCGAGCAGCGCCTCTTCGACCTGGCTTCCCAGCCGATCGCTCTCCGCGAGCGGAATGCCGGGCGCGCTGACCACGGACACGGTGAGCGACCCCTCGTTGAACGGCGGCAGGAAGCTGCGCCCCAGCCCGGGCAGGAGGGCGGCCGCGAGCACGACCAGCAGGGCCGATGAAGAAAGCACCGCCCAGCGGTGCGAGAGGCACCAGTCGAGGGTCGGGGCGTAAGCCCGTTGGAAGGCGCGCAGGAGCCACGGTCCCCGGACCCGGAGCGCCCGCCCCCGGCCCAGGAACAGCACCGCGAGCACCGGCGTCACCGTCACCGCCACGACCAAAGAAGCTGCGAGCGCCGCGATGAACGCGAGCCCGAGCGGCCGCAAGAGCCGGCCCTCGAGTCCCGGAAGGAAGAAGATCGGAACGAACACGAGGACGACGATCAGGGTGGCCAGGAGGATCGGGCTCAGCACTTCCCGGGTCGCGGCGGCCGCGACCTCTTCCGGCGCCCGACGCTCGCCTTCCGGCAAGCGGCGTTCGTCTCTCATCCGCCGGAAGATGTTCTCGATCGCGATGATCGCGTCGTCCACCAGGAGGCCGACCGCGATCGACAGGCCGCCCAGCGTCATCGTGTCGAGCTGCAGCCCGAAGGCGGAGATCACAAGGATCCCGGCGACCAGGGAGAGCGGGATCGCGAACGCCGAGATGAAGGTCGTGCGGACGCTGCCGAGGAAGAGCGCCAGGATGACGATGACCAGGATCGCTCCGTCGCGAAGCGCCTCGGAGACGTTGCCGATCGCCACCTCGATGAAGTCGGCCTGACGGAAGTTCTCGCCCTCCAGGGTTACCCCCTCGGGCAGAGTCGGCTGCAGCCGCGCGAGGGTTTCATCGATCGCCGCGGTCAGGTCGAGCGTGTTCGCCCCCGGCTGCTTCTGCACCGACAGGATGACCGCCGGACGGTTGCGGTACGAAGCCGCGCCGCGGGCGGGCGCCGGCCCCCATTCGACGTCCGCGACGTCGCCAACGCGAAGCGGGATCCCGCCGTCGACCCGCACGACGGCGGCCGCTACCTCCTCCGGGCTGCGCGCCCGGCTGCGCACCCGCACGATGTGCTCCTCTCCGGCCTCCACGTGGAAGCCCGCCGCCAGGCTGCGGCTCGACCGGGCCACGGCGTCGATCACGTCGGCGAGCGGAAGGTCGTTCTGGGCAAGAACGGTGGGGCGCACCGTGACCTGGAGCTGCCTCTGCTCGCCGCCGATTGGAACGACCTGGGACACCCCGGGGAGCGACAGGAGAGTCCGCCGCACGATCGTCTCCGCTACCCGGCGCAGCTCCATCGAACTGACGCCGCCGTCCTTGACGGGAGTAGAGGTCATCGCGATGAAGGTGATCTCGCCCATGATCGACGAGATCGGTCCGAGCTCCGGCGCCTCGGCCTGCGCCGGAAGGTCGACCCGCTGCAGGCGCTCGCTCACGACCTGACGGGCGCGGTAGATGTCGGTTCCCCAATCGAACTCGACCCATGCCACCGAGATCCCGTCGGCCGAGATCGACCGCAACCGCCGCACCCCGGGCGAGCCGTTGATCGCCGACTCGACCGCCCAGGTCACGAGGAGCTCGACCTCCTCCGCGGCCATTCCCGGGGCTTCCGTGATCACGGTCACCGTGGGCGCCGAGAGGTCGGGGAAAATGTCCACCGGCAGACTCAGGATCCAGGCCGCTCCGCCCACGGTGAGCAGCACCGCCCCGGCGACGACCAGCAGCCGATGGCGCAGGGAGAAGCGAAGCAGTCGCTCCAGAGGGCCCATCCTTCCGGCCTCAGTGGACGTGGCCGTGGGCTTCGCCGCTCGCCATGAGCGACGAACGGCGAATCGCGGCGCCGCCCCGCGTCACCAGGCGCTGGCCGGGCGCCAGACCGTCGACGAGCACCTGGTCGCCCTGCCGGCCGAGCACCGTCACCGTCTGCCGCTGAAAGTCCTCGCCGGCCAGTTGCAGGAAGACGACCGGCACGCCGCCGTCGTCGACCAGCGCCGAAGCGGGCACGACGATGCCGCTGTCCTCGCCGGCCATCAGCACCTGTGCCGCGACGGTCGACCCGAGGGCGAAACCCGTGCCGGCGAGGCCGGGGGCCTCGAGCAGGACGGTCACCGTGCCGGTCCGGGGGGAAATCTCCGGCGAAACGGACACGAGGGAAAGACCCTCGTCGATCCGCAACGGCCCACTCTCCGGGTCGTCGAGGACGACGCCTCGCAGGCCGGCCTCAGCGAGCCGCCGCGCATCCCGGGGCGGCAGGGCGACCTCGATCCACACGACGTCGGTCCGAACCAGCCGGGCCAGGGAGTCGCCGGCGGCGACCGTCGCGCCGGGCGTTGTGCTGACGGCGGCGATCCGTCCGGAGAACGGAGCCTTGAGGGAGATGCCGGCGCCGTCCGCTCCGCCTTCGCGCGAGGACCGAGCCGACTCGAGGTCCCGCTCCGCCGCACGGTGGCGCGTCTCCAGCAGGCGGGCGCGGACGCCGGCTTCCCCGACCTCACGCTCACTGACCGCTTCGAGCGTCAGCAGTTCACGTAGCCGAGCGCTCCGCGCTCGCGCGCTCTCCAGCTCCACGGCAAGGGTCTCGACTTCCGCTTCGAGCGTCGCCAGACTCCGCTCGGAAGCGACCAGGGGAACCACGCGGAACAGCGGGGAATCCCACTCCACGCGGCGTCCGACGAACGGCCAGGAACGGGACTCCGCCGGTGGTTGCACGACGCCGTCGACCGGCGCGGTCACCGTGCTCTCACCGCCGGCCGGCGGACGGAAGGTCGCCACGCCGGAGACGCTGCGGGCCAGGCGCCCCTCCTCGACCCAGGCGGTCGCGAAACGGCCCTGCCACTGCTGCTCCTTGAGGAAGGACACCGGCTCGCCGCCGTCGGAACCGGCCGGCAGCTCCGGCGCCCGCACCAGGCCTTCCGCATGGTGCGCCTCGCCGACCCGGACCCGGCCGCCCGGGATCTCCTCGATTGCGGCCCCGTCGTCGATCCGGAAGAGAAGCTGCGCCTCGCCGGTCCGTCGCGGGGTGACCTCGATGGCGAAGTGGCCGGGATCGGCCGAGCCGTCGGCGCCGAAGATCTGTTCGCCTTCGCCATCGACAAGAACGATCTCCACGGTCCCCTCCACCAGGGGTGCGAAGTCAAGGAGGCGCGTGACGTGGGTGTGGGCCATCGCGGTGTGCCCGACCTCCAGAGCGTCGATCTCGGGAAAGACCTCGAAGCGTTCGCCGAGGACCGTGACCGACCAGGCTTCGCCATCGCCGTGACCGTGGCCACGGCCGTGGTCGTGGTCGTGGTCGTGCGACGCGTCCGGCGGAGCGGCGGTGCAGGCAAGCAGAAAGAGGAGCGCCAGGGATAGCGAATTCGCCACGCACCGGGTACAGGTGCGCCGGCCTTCAATCCACGTCATGACCCCGGGCCTCCTTCCTGAGCCGCCGCCAGCCGTTCCAGCTCCCGGTGCGCCGCGAGCGCCGCCCCGTGGAGATCGAGCACCGCCAGCTCCGCCTCGGTCACCGAACGGTGCGTCTCCAGCAGATCGGTCAGCCCGGCCTCGCCCTGGCGGAAGGCCGCCTCGGCGCCGTCCAGCATCTGTTCGACGCCGCCGAGCTCTTCGCGGGCCTCCGCGAGTGCGGCGGCAAGCCGAGTGAAGTTGTTGCTCGCGGCGGCGCGAGAGGAGATCGATTCGCGTTCGGCCAGTTCGAGCCGTGCCCGGGCAGCCTCGAGAGCGGCGCCCGAGCTTCTCCGGGCCGCCTGTCGGCGGTCGAACAGCGGCACCGACCAGGCGACGCCGAAGATCGGCCCGTCAGCGGCGCCGGGCGTGCGATCCTGCCGTCGCCAGCCCAGAGTGACCTCAGGCGAGGCAAAGATGGGCCGGGTTGCGAACTCAGCCAGTTCGGCCGCGGCAACGTCTGCCCTGGCCGCGCGGATCAGCGTATCGGCGCCGGCGAGCGACGGCGCCTCCGGCAGCTCCGGCAGGACGGGCCGCGCGTCCACCGGCAGGCCCGGGCGCCAGGCTGCCGCCTCCGCTCGCGCCTCCTCTCCCGCGACACCGGCAAGGGCAACGCGGGACCGGAGCGTGGCGGCGGCGAGCTGGAGCCGACTTGCTTCGAGCCCGGAGGCTTCTCCTCTCTTTGCGCGTGCGGCCTCGCGCTCTGCGAGCGATTCGACCCGCTCTGCCTGGGCCGCCAGCCGGTTCTGGCGCGCGGCGGCCACCGCCCAACCGGCGTAGGCCGCTCTCATCGCGAGTCGGTGGGTCAGGAACTCGTGGTTGAACCGCCTCCGCGCGGCCTCGACCTCCCCTTCCCGAGCCTCGATCTGCGGACCGCGCTCGACGCCCGGAAGCTGCCAGGAAACCAGGATGTCGGTCTGCCCGATCGGCCCGCCGGGATCCTCCCGCACGGCCCCCAGCTCGGGATTGCTGAACGTCCTGGCCTCGAGCACAGCGGCCTCCGCGCGCCCCACGGCCTCGGCGCTCTCGCGAACGGCCGGGTGCGTCTCGTCGAGGACCGACAGGAACTCGGCCTCGGCAACGACCGGTCCGTTCTGGGCCGCGACGGCGGCGGCGAAGAAGCCTCCAAGGAGGCCGATCAGGCTGAAACGATGCATGCTGACTCCTTTCCACGTCCAGGTTCCGGGCACGAATCGCACCCGGGCCCTCAGGCCGTGGATCAGAGCAGCAGCGCGCAGTGAGACCGGAACAGGAGCGGCGGCGGTCCGCGCCGGGACGCCGCCTCGTAGGGCGTTCCCTCGCCTGGCGTCACAAACGCCGAAGATGGCAGGGCGAGCACCGCCGTCGCCGACGGGCCGGGCCGCTGCACGCCCGCTTCCGAGTCCGGCGTGACGTCGTGGTCGTGGTCCGGCACGACCTCGTCGTCGTGGTGATGCCCGTGGGTCGCCGACCTGGCCAGATCCGCGGTGTCGTGCTCGTGCCCGGACGCGAAGAGATGGGTTGCCAGGTCCAACCCGGCAGTGACCGCAAACGCACCCGGAGTCTGGCATCCGAGGAGGATGGCCACCGCGACGACACGCTTGAGCGGAGTGCTCACGCTGGTCACTGTGCCAGACGCGCCACGGTTGGTCAATGCGACCGAGGAGCGGGAGCGCGAACCGGCGTGACTCCTCGCTCTCCGGAAAGGCCGTCCAGGTGTTCTCCTCAAGGCAGTGCTCCGACGGTCGGTACGCTGGTGATAGGAAGAGGAAGTGTGCGCCGCAGTGTATGGCCAGGCCGTGCAGCGGAACCAGGGCGGCGAGTCACCGGCTCGCGGTGCGCGAACTCGGGAGCGAACGATCCGCGCGGCGTATCTGGGCCGGGTCGGCTACGAGCGTGGAGTCGAACTGCAGGAAGAGATCAGACAGCGGATCCTGGACGCCGATCCCGGCGCCGCGGACACGCTGCTCCTGCTCGAGCATCCGCCGACCTACACGGTCGGGCGGAACTGCGACCGGGGCGATGTCCTGGCGGTGCCCGAGTGGCTCGAGCAGCGCGGGATTGCCGTCGCGGAATGCGACCGCGGCGGGCGCGCGACCTACCACGGACCGGGCCAGCTCGTGGGCTATCCGGTGATCGACCTTCGCCCCGACCGCCGCAACGTGCGCGCCTACGTCCGCGATCTGCAGGAGGTGCTGGTCGGAACGCTGGCGGCGTTCGGCGTCCGTGCCGCCGGCGGGGAGGAACGCGAGCGGATCGGCGTCTGGGTCGGACACCGGAAGATCGCTTCGATCGGCATTCACCTCCGGCGCTGGGTCACCACCCATGGCTTCGCGCTGAACGTCTCGACCGCACTCGACGACTTCGCCGGCATCCTCTCCTGCGGCTTCGACGCCGGCGTGATGACCTCGATCGAGGACCTGACCGGCTGCCGCCACGACCTGGCCGAAGTCGGCGCGAGCTGTGCCGAGGTCTTCGCCGAGGTCTTCGAGCGACGTCTGGTCACGGTGGCGCCCGGGTCGCTGGTTGCGCCGCCCCACAGGCGCTAGGATCCCATGTCACGCGCGGCCACGGGAGGGTCGGCCGCCTGAGTCGTAACGCACATGGACGAACTCGTTTCCATCGGCACCGCCCGGTTGCCGCGGCCCGACCGGCTGCGGATCCGTCTGTCGACGCCGGAGTCGTAACCCGCATGGACGAACTCGTTTCCATCGGCGCTCCGCCGGCCTCCGCCGGCGCCGCCCGGTTGCCGCGGCCCGACTGGCTGCGGATCCGGCTGTCGACGCCGGAGTCGTATCACCGCGTGCGCCGCCTGGTGGACGGCCTGAACCTGAACACCGTGTGCGAAGAGGCGCGGTGCCCGAACATCTACGAGTGCTGGGGCCAGCACGGTACGGCCACGTTCATGATCCTCGGCGACACCTGCACCCGTCGCTGCGGCTTCTGCGCCGTCCACACCGGCCGGCCCGTCCCGGGCGTCGACGCGGACGAACCGGCGAGGGTGGGGAAGGCGGCGGCGACGATGGGGTTGCGACACGTGGTCGTCACCTCGGTCGACCGCGACGACCTGCCGGACGGCGGCGCCGGCCACTTCGCGGATACGATTCGGGCGATCCGGGCGCAAGTGCCGGGCGCGGCGGTCGAGGTTCTGACGCCGGACTTTCGCGGCGTCCCGGAGGCTCTCGACATCGTCCTGGCGGCCCGACCGGAGGTCTTCTCCCACAACATGGAGACGGTGCCCCGGCTCTACCGGCAGGCGCGCCCCGGCAGCCGCTACGAGCGCAGCGTCGACTTGCTGCGTGCCGCGGCCGTGGACCGGGACAGCGGCCGCTACGACGGCCGGGTGAAGACGGGCCTGATGGTCGGCCTGGGCGAGACGACCGCTGAACTCGAATCGACGATCACGGACATCCGCGCCGCGGGAACCGAGATCCTGACCGTCGGCCAGTACCTGCAGCCGACCCGCGACCACCTGCCGGTGGACCGCTTCGTTCACCCGGACGAGTTCGCCCGCCTGCGCGAGTTCGCCCTCGGCCTGGGTTTCAGCCACTGCGAATCGGGTCCTCTGGTGCGCAGCAGCTACCACGCCCACGAGCACGTGGGCCGCTAGCGCGGCCAAGCCGTCGCTGACTTCGTGTCTGGCCTCAGCCCCCGCCTCGCCAGGAGGGTTCGCGGCGTTGTCGCTGCGGTGTCGCCCAGGGTACAGCCGGCGAGTTCCTGTCGGCACTCGGCCAGACCGGCGGGTGTGGTTCGGTGACCTTCTTCTCGCGGGCCGTTGGCTGGTCGCTGCCGTTGATACCGCGGCCGCTGGTGCGCTTCGCGGCAGCGCCCTACGTGGCCGGCGACGAACCGGCCGACGCTCTTGCCCGCACCGCAAGCCTCAACGAACAGGGGCTGGCCGCGACCCTGGCGCTTCTGGGCGAGGAGGTCGACAGTCGCGGGCTGGCCGCCGAAGGAACCGCGCTCTACGTCGACCTGGTGGATCAGCTCGCCGACCGTGGGCTGGACTGCAACGTCTCCGTCAAGTTGACGCTCCTGGGCCTCAAGATCGAGCGCGAGCTCTGCCGCAATCACCTGGCGCTCCTGGTCGAGCGGGCGGCGGAGCGGGGCAACTTCGTGCGCATCGACATGGAAGACCACACCTGCACGACGGCGACGCTCGATCTCTACCGGGACGTCCTGGCCGAATCGCGTGCGCGCCGCGCGGGCGCCGGCTCGAACGGCTCGGGCGCGGGCGGCGACGCGGTGGGCGTCGTGCTCCAGGCCTACCTGCACCGCACGCTGGCCGACATCGCGGCGCTGCCCGAGCGCGCGAACGTGCGGCTGTGCAAGGGCATCTACGTCGAGCCGCCCAGCGTCGCGATCACCGACTACCACAAGGTGCGCCGGAACTTCCTGGCCTCCCTGGAGGCCCTGTTCGACCGCGGCGCCTACGTGGGAATCGCCACCCACGACGACTACCTGCTGCGGGAATCGGCGGCGATGATCGAGCATCGCGGTCTGGGGAAGGACGGCTACGAGTTCCAGATGCTGCTGGGGGTGACCGAGGAGCGCCGCGACCGGCTGGCAAGGGCGGGGCGCCGCGTACGCATCTACGTGCCCTACGGCCGGCAGTGGTACGCCTACTCGACGCGACGGCTGCGCGAGAATCCGAGCATCGCCGGCCACGTGGCGCGGGCGTTCTTCCTGCGCCTGCTGCGTGGAGGCGGCCGAGGCTAGCTGCTAGCTTAGCTAGTGTCTGCCAGAAAACCGGCGAAGTCCTTGATCCAGAAGGCCTTTCGGGTCTCTTGGCCGGTTGAAGATGGCTCCGATGTCGTAGTGTAGCGGTGTTGATCCCGCGTTTTGGGTCAATCTTCGGGTGTTTTGGGGGGGGCGGATGCGAGAAGTTCACCGGTTGCAGATGGAGGTTGGCGAGACGCCGATCGAGAAGATTCGGCTCGACCCGAAGTCGCGGGACGACATACCGGCGGTGTTCAGGGGTCTTCAGCATCTCTGGTGCGACCGTGCGTTGCGGGGTCGTCTGTTCGAGCTGCTGGAGGAGGGCGTGCTGCCGGGCGTGGACCGGTCGGTGGGTCGTCCGGGGATGGAGTTGTGGCGGATTCTGGTGTTGGGGGTTCTGAAGCAGGGTCTGGGCTGCGACTTCGACCGGGTTCACGATCTGGCTAACCACCACACGACGGTGCGGGCCTTCCTGGGTCACGGCGAGTTCGGGGACAGGAGCTACTACGAGTACCAGACGGTGGTCGACAACGTGAGTTTGTTGACTCCGGAGGTGTTGTCTGCGGTGGGCAGATTGGTGGTGGAGAGCGGCCATGCGGTCGCGCGAAAAAAGCCTGGCGCGCCGTTGCGCGGGCGGTGTGACTCGTTCGTCGTCGAGACGGACGTGCACTACCCGACGGACGTGAGTCTGTTGTGGGATGCGATGCGTTGCGTGCTTCGCGAGACCGGACGTGCCGCCGGCAAGCACGGAGTCACTGGCTGGCGTCAGTGGCGCTACCAGTCGAAGTCGGTGCGCCGGTTGTTCAACCAGGTGCGCGGCACGCGCCGGGCGAAGCGGTTTCCGTCGCGTGTGAAGGCGTACCTGGCCCGGTGCGAGATGCTGGTGGCGCGGTCGGCAGAGACGGTTGAGGCACTGCGGTGTGCGGGACACGAGGCTTCCTGCGAGTCAATTGCCGGATTCATCGCTCATGCGCGCCGTCAGATGGACCAGGTTGAGCGCCGGCTGCTGCTGGGGGAGACGATTCCTCATCAGGAGAAGGTCCTCTCGGTCTTCGAGCCTCATACGCGATGGGTGTCCAAGGGGAAGGCGGGCACGCCGGTGGAGCTCGGCGTTCCGGTAGCAGTGATCGAGGACCAGCACCAATTCATCCTGCACCATGAGGTGCTGTGGAAAGGCGAGGATGTCCATGTGGCGCTGCCGCTGGTGAGGGCGGCCCAGGAGCGGTTCCCGGACCTGCGCGCATGCAGTTTCGATCGCGGGTTCCATAGTCCTGAGAACCGGGCCCGGCTTGATCAGCTGCTTGACCTCGCCGTGCTGCCGAAGAAGGGATACTTGTCTGTCGCTGACCGGAAACGCGAAACCGAGGAGGCCTTTGCCGCCGCGCGGCGCAAACACCCGGCGATCGAGTCGGCCATCAACGCCTTGGAGCATCGCGGGCTCGACCGCGTCCGAAGCCGCGGAGCAGATGGCTTCGAGCGGACCGTCGCCCTGTCCGTGCTCGCCGCCAACCTGCATCGGCTCGGACGCATGCTCCGGGCACGCGAAAAAAAACGCAGGCGACGGCGACCAGCCGCCTGACCCCAACGCCTCCAGAACACAACCCGCGACGAACCGCTTCAACCAAGCTACAGGCACCGCCACGCCCGAAACCGCCTGATTCCGACAGATTCCGACACCCCCGCATCGAACTTCACGGCGCACGCCCCGGACACCCTTCCCACACGCCCGAATTCCCGCGCCAAGAGACATGAAGCCTCGCTCAAACAGGGGGTTTTCTGGCAGACACTAGCTATAGCTAGCTAAGCTAGTTCTCGTCCAGAAACGCGGAGCTTCAGGTGCGCAGTTGGAGGGAGTCGAGAGCGGCGACCAGGTCCGGGAGCGCATAACGGCAACCGCCGTCCCCGGGTACACCGGGGACGGCGGTAGTTGTTCTTTCTAGCAGCGGCTTAGCCGCCGACGATTCGCTCAGGCGGACGTAGAATCGTCGTCGGCACCCTTGGTGGCGTCCGGCGCCCCAGAGCAGGCGATCAGGATCGCTGTTATCGGCACGGCCGGCAGCCACCAAGGACTCCCACCTACCACCCCCAGCAGGGCCGGTATGGTGAAGCCGACGCCGCCGCAAAACAGCAGCACGCGCCAGTTTTCTGTCTTTCGGGGAAGCCTCATTTTCCTGGATGACGTGACCCGCGATGTTGCAGGCGTCCCGAATGATTGTGTCTCCCGCTCCACCGGCCATGCCTAGCTCACATCGTAGCAGGTGCATAGTCGGGCCGGCTCCTGTAGCCGGCGTAGTCGCCGGTAGGGCAGAATCGTCGCCTTCCGCGGGGCGCGCCAGCTCTGCGGTTCATCCCGAGGGAGACAAGAAGGTGACGACGAGTAGCGACTGGGAGACTGTCCGACGCGGTGAACCCCGCGTCGCGTTGATCGGAGCGGGCGAGATGGGACGGACGCTCATCGGCGGCTGGTTCGACGCCGGAGCCGTTGCCGCGGAGTCCATCTTCGCCACCGCGGGGCACGAAGAGCGGATCGCGCATGTCGCCGACAGGTTCGGAATCCAGGGTGCGGTCGACAACCGGCGAGCCGCCGAGTTCGGCGACATCGTGCTGCTCGCGGTCAAGCCGCAGACGGCGGGCCACGTGCTTCAGGAGATCGGCGATCTGCTCCACTCGGGGCAGGTCCTGGTTTCGATTCTCGCCTCCGTCAGCACGTCGTACATCGAGGATCGCCTGCCGGTGCAGATCCCGGTCGTGCGGGCGATGCCGAACACCCCCAGCCGCGTCGCAGCTGGGATGACCGCGCTCTGTCCCGGCCGCTTCGCGTCCTCCGAACACGTGGAGCTGGCGGAACGGCTGTTTCGGCCGCTGGGCCGCACGGTCGTCGCCGACGAGAAGCACATGGATGCGATCACCGGGCTCTCGGCCTCCGGTCCGGCCTTCCTGTACATCGTGATCGAGGCGCTGGCCGATGGCGGCGTGAAGGCGGGACTACCGCGCAAGATGGCGATCGAACTCGCGGCTCAGACCTGCCTTGGCGCCGGCAAGATGGTGATCGACACCGGCCGGCACCCGGCGCTGCTCAAGGATGAGGTGACCACGCCGGCGGGCTGCACCGTCGACGGCATCCTGCGACTGGAGGAAGGGGGGCTTCGCGTGACTCTGATCAAGGCGATCATCGAGGCGGCGGCGCGCGCAGGCGAACTCGTGTCCGACGAGTAGCTCCGTAGCGGGCATTCAGATGCTGCGCTCGTTGCACGTTCGGAACCTGGCTGTTATCGAACGGGCAGAGCTCCGGTTCGGCCCAGGCCTGAACGTGGTCACGGGCGAGACCGGCGCAGGCAAGTCCCTGGTCGTGGATTCGCTGTCACTGCTTGCCGGGGCGCGCGCGAGTTCGGAGACGATCCGCACGGGCTCGGACACGCTGGTCCTGAGCGGGGTCTTCGAACCCTCGGGCAGCGACTGGCGACGGCTGCTCGAAGAGGCCGGAGTCCCGGTGGATGGGGACGAGCTTCTGGTCCGTCGCGAGGTCACCCGGGCGGGGCGCAACCGCGTGTTCGTGAACGACCATCCGGTGACGCTGCGGCTCCTTGCCGCGGTCACCCGCCGGCTGATCCGCATCTTCGGCCAACGCGATGAGCTCGGCATCGTGTCGCCCGAGCTCCAGCGGGTCTGGCTCGATCGCTCGGGCGGCGACTTCGTTGCGGCCCTCGTCGCATCGTGCGCCAGCGCCTGTGAGGCCTGGCGGGAGGCGGCCGACCGGCTGAAACGCCTGAGCGGTGACGATCAACTGCGCCTGGAGCGGATCGACCTGTTGAAGTTCCAGACCTCGGAGATCGACGGCGGGCGCCTTCTCGCCGGCGAGGACGAGGAGCTGCGGGCCGAACGCGAAGCGCTTCGCCACGCGGAAGCGATTGCGGCTGCACTGCACCAGGCGCTCGCCCTGCTCAGCGACGACGACCAGGCGGTGGACAGCCGTCTCGCCCAGGCCGGAAACGCGCTGCGGGACATCGCGCGCTGGCAGCCCGAGGCCGGGGACTGGGCCGACACGCTTGGCGAAGCGGGCGCCCTGGTGAACGACGTGGCGGCTGAACTGCACAGCCGGGCGCTTTGTTCCGATGCGGATCCCGGGCGGCTCGACGCGATCGAGGAGCGCCTGAGCGTGATCGAGCGGCTGACCCGGAAGTATGGCGGCAGCGCCGCCGACGTCCTGGAACGCGCCCGTCGCCTGTCCGAGGAGCTGTTCGAACTGGAGACGGCGGACGTTCGACGTGACGAGGTGGAGCAGCGGGCAGCGGCGTGCCTTGCCGAGTACGCGGTCCGCGCCGAGGCGCTTTCGCACGTCCGCCGCGAACTGGGCGCGGCTCTGGAGGCGGCAGTCGTCGGTCACCTGCGGGACCTGGCTCTGGAGCGCGCCGTGTTCGAGGTCGAGATTGGCCGCGCGCCGCGCCCCGACAGCCCGCTGGAACTCGACGGCGAGCGCGTCGGCTTCGACCGCCGGGGCGTCGACCAGGTGACCTACCGCTTCAGCGCCAACCCGGGTGAGGCGCTTCGCCCCCTGTCGCGTGTCGCCTCGGGCGGCGAACTCGCGCGCCTGTTTCTGGCGCTCCAGACCGCTGTGCGCGGCGCCGGACCCGCGGCGGCCTCGACCCTGGTGTTCGACGAGGTGGACGCCGGCGTGGGCGGCGCCGAGGCGGCGATCGTCGGCCGCAAGCTGCAGGGCCTGGCCCGCGGCGGCCAGATCCTGGCCGTGACCCACCTGCCCCAGGTGGCGAGTCGCGGCGACCGCCATCTGGAGGTCAGGAAGGAAGTGCGAGCCGGCCGAACGCGGGTCGACGTCCACCGCCTCGAGGACGAGCGCCGCGTCGAGGAAGTGGCCCGCATGCTGGCCGGCGAAAAGATCACGGAGGGAGCGCGCTCGGCCGCCGAGGAACTCATCGCCGCGGGCGCCGAGTAGTCCCGCCCCATGCTTGAACCCTGGCCCTGGGACGGCGATCCGGAGGTCGTGAAGCGAGCCTTGGCCGACGGTCGTGTGCTCGCCGTTCCCACGGAGTCGTCCTACGGTCTGGCGGTGGATCCGCGTTCGGCGACGGGTGTCGATGCGATCTACCGGATCAAGGAGCGGGAGCGGGGGAAGCCGCTGCCGGTTGTCGCGGCGAGCCTGGCGCAGGCGGTTGAACTGGGCGTCGAGCCGAATGAGGCGGTGCGGATGGCGGCGGTTCACTGGCCGGCGCCGCTCACGGTGGTGGCGCCGCTTGCTCCAGGCGCGTCGGCGCCGGCGGCCGCGGGGGGCCGGACGTTGGCGGTGCGGGTGCCAGCGCACGAGCGGCTCCGGGGGCTGCTGCGGGACCTGGGCCACCCGCTGACCGCGACGAGCGCGAACCGGAGCGGTGAACCGCCGCTCCTCGAGTTGTCGGCCCTCGAAGCGATCCTCGGCGATGCCGGCGCGCTCGTCGTGGGCGGTGAAACCACGCCCGGAGGGCCGCCATCCACCGTGGTATCTTGGAGTTCCGCCGGCTTGCGGGTGTTGCGCCGCGGGCGTTTCGATCTCTGACACCGGTCGCCGGCCCCGGTTGCCGACTTCCGAAGAGAACCCTGACTGTGACCCGTTCCGTGGCCCTCGTTCCAGGCCTGCTGGCCGCCGGCGTCCTGATGCCGGCTGTCACGGTTGGGGCGCAGGAACCGGTGACCTTGGCGTCCCGTGCCGAATCCGTTCCGCCGGTCGATCTGAACGGCGACGAGATCGGCGTCGACGAGCTTTCCCGCGGGCAGACCGGCTACGGCCTGTCCGTGTTCGCCGGCAGCGAGCCTGCGCGCTTCGGCGTCGAGGTCGTCGGCGTGATCCGGGAGATGGACCCGGGCACGAGCTACATCGTTGCCCGTTTGAGCGGCAACGGCCTGGAGGAGTCCGGCGTCGTCGCCGGGATGAGCGGCAGCCCGGTGTACATCGACGACCGGCTCGCCGGCGCGGTGGCCTACTCCTGGTCGTTCACCAGCGAGGCTCTCGCCCTGATTACGCCGATCGCCGCGATGCGGGAGTTGAGCGCGCTGGAAGCCGGCGAGGCGGCGGGGGAGTCCCTGGGGCTGGCTGCTCCGGGCGCGCTGCGGCCGTTCGACCGGTCCGTGCAACAGATGCTCGAGCCCCCCGACGACGTCGCGGCGGCGGTTCGGGAGATCGTCGCGGAGCAGCTCGGCTCGCTCGTCGCGCCGGCGGACTGGGGAGGCCGCGGGGGCGCGCAGATCGCCGCCCTGGGCTTCGGCGATCCGGTGCGCCGGATGCTCGCCGCGGCGCCGGCCGGCCGCGCCGACACCGCCGGGATGCCTGACCTGAGTGCCGGCAGCGCGGTCGCGGGCGTCTTGATCGACGGCGACCTGAAGCTTGCGGTCGGCGGCACCGTGACCCGGGTCGAGGACGGCGAAGTCCTGGCGATGGGACATCCGTACCTGGGCGTGGGCCCACTGCGGGTGCCGATGGCGACGGTGGAAGTGATCGGCGTCGTGCCGCGGTTGAACAGCTCGATGCGGCTCAGCAACATCGGTTCGGTGGTCGGCGCCTTCGACCAGGACCGCTTCGCCGGACTGCGGGGAAGGGTCGGCGCCGAGGCGCGGACCATTCCGATGACGATCCAGGTCGAGACGCCTGACGGCGACAGCCGCCGCTTCGATCTCAGGCTCGCCGATCTGCCGCGGATGCTGCCCTCGCTGGTCGGCATTCCGACCATGCAGGCGCTCGAATCCGCTTCGTACGGCGGCGGTGAGAGCGGCCTCGACATGACCGGCACGCTTCGCCTGCGCGGCCACGAAGACGTGCCGCTGCAGCAGACCTTCGACGGATCGGGGCCGGGCACGAGCGCCGCGTTCTACCTGCTCGCCCTGGTCGGCGCGCTGGTCAACTCGGACTACGAAGACGTCGAGATCGAGGGCGTCGAACTGACTCTGAGTCAGAGCCACGGTGTGCGGACGGTGGAGATCGAGCGCGCCCAGGCCTCTTCGAGGCGGGTTCACGCCGGCGACACGGTAGATGTCGTGTTCGATCTCCGGCGGCATCGCGGGAACCGGTACCAGGAGACGCTCCCGGTGACGATTCCCGAGGATCGCCGCCCGGGCCGCTACTACCTCTTCGTCGGCGACGGCGTGAGCATCGACGCGGCGCGGCTGCAACTGGAACCGAGCAAGGCGTCGTCGCTCGCGGACCAGCTCGACATGCTCCGTTCGTTCCAACCGAAGAGCCGGCTCGCCGCGCTCGGCGTGGTCCCGGCTCGAGGGCTGATCGTCGAAGGGCGGCCGATGCCCCGGCTTCCGGCGTCCGTTCGATCGATCTGGCAGGCTTCTTCCCTGCAGGGCGAGCCCCGGGCGCTGAACCTGGCGATCGTGAACGAGCAGGGCCGCGATCTGGACATCCCGCTCGACGGCCTGTTCCGGCTCGACCTCGAGATCCTGCCCGGTACGGCGCCTTGAGTGCCCATACCCTGGGGGGACACCGCGCACGCCCCGCGGCGGGGATCGTGGCCGGGTCCGCCACTAGGTGCGCCGGCCTGCCATCCGGGCGCCCGCTGACGGGCGCACGGACTGGTTCACGGGTGGCGCGGTGCGCCACCCGGGTTCTGGCCGGCATTCTGCTGCTCTTGACCGGCGGCGTCGCCGGCGCCTCGGAAGTCCAGATCTGGCGCGCCGACAGCCAGGCCGCGTTTCTGGCGGGCGAACTCGTCGACGTGAGTGTCGATCGGCTGGGGATTCTGCGTCTCGCCCAGCGGGCCGAGCAGTTCGCCACCGTCGCGGAGCCCTTCCTGTTCTCCTTCGTGGGAACCGAAGGCCGCTTCGCGGCGGGCACGGGAAACTCCGGCAAGGTGCTGGAGATCGAGCTCGACGGGGACAGCGGCTCGATTGCCGAACTGTTCGCCACCGAGGAACCCGAAGTGTTCGCGGTCTGGGTCGACCGCGACGGGACCGTTTATGCCGGCTCGTCGCCGGACGGCAAGGTCTACCGGAAGCGGCCCGAGGGCGAGGTCGAAGAACTGTTCGACCCGGACGCGCAGTACATCTGGGCGCTTCTCGGCACCGGTGACGGCGGTCTGCTTGTGGCGACCGGTCCGGAGGGGCAGTTGCACCGCGTGGACCTCGCGAGCGGTGAATCGAAGCTCCTCTACGACAGCTCGGATGTCCATATCCGGTCGCTCGCGCTACGCCCGGACGGCACGGTGCTCGCCGGCACCGCGGGCGAGGGTCTGCTACTCGAGATCGACGCCGAGGGCCGGGCCCGCACGCTCTACGACGCCGCCGGACCCGAGGTGCTGGCGATCACTCCCGGCGAGGACGGCGCCTTCTACGCCTCCGCGCTCGCCTCCGAGGCCAGCTTCGTCGACCTGAGCAGGGCCCGAAGCTCCTCGAGCGCCAGTTCGACGGCAAGCAGCTCGACGGGAAGCACCGCCGCCTCCGGCAGCAACTCCTCAAGCGCCAACGGCCAGCAGAGCGCGGTCACGGTCCAGACGGGCGCGGTCTCCGCCGGCAGCCGTTCCGCTTCCTTCAAGGGTCCGCGCTCCGAGGTGTTGCGGATCGATGCGACCGGCGCCGTCGAGTCGATCTGGAAGTTCGAGATGGAAACGGTGTACGCCCTGAGCTACCAGCAGGAGCGGCTCTGGGTCGCCACCGGCCAGGAGGGCAAGCTGTTCAGCTTCCGGAACGATCAGATGGTGCTGGAGAAGGACCTCGACCAGAGCCAGATCGTCGGTCTGGCCACTGGCCCGGCGGGGCCCGTCTTCGCCAGCGTCAACGCGGCGGCGGTCTACGGCTTCGTCGGCGGCGACGGCGGAGGCCTGGCGCGGCAGGGGACGGTGACCGCCAAGCCGCTCGACGCGTCCTCCGTCGCCAGCTTCGGGTCGATCCGCTGGCGCGGGCGCGCCGGAGACGGCGCCGTCGTCGCGCTCTCCGCGCGCAGCGGGATGAGTTCGGACCCCGACGAGACCTGGTCGGACTGGACCGAGGCTTCCGTCGCGCGCGAGGCGCCTCTTTTCGATCTGCCGCCCGGCCGCTACCTCCAGTGGCGGGCCGAGCTCCGCGGCAGCGGCGACCTGACGCCCGAGGTCGTGGCCGTCGAGGTCACCTACCGGCAGCACAACCTCAAGCCCGAAATCAAGAAGCTGGAGGTACTCCCCGCGGGGACGATCCTGGTGCCGACGAACTTCAACCCCTCGAACCAGGCCTACGAGCCCGCCCACCCGAACCGGGATCGCATCTTCACCACCGTCGGCGATCCGGCCCAGACCCAGAAGGGCTCGACGAAGAGCCTGTGGAAGCTGGGCTACCGGACGCTGCGCTGGGAGGCGGAGGACCCGAACGAGGACCGCCTCCGCTTCCGGCTCGCCTTCGCCCGCGAGGCGGCGCTGGCGGCGGCCGGGGAAGGCGCGAGCGACGCGGATGCTCTCTGGCTGGAGGTCGCGGACGACCTGAAGGCGACCTTCTTCAGCTTCGATGCCACCGTGCTGCCGGACGGCGTCTATCGCTTCCGGGTCAGCGCGTCCGACAAGCTGGACAACGCCCCCGGCGAGGCCCTCGAGGCCGAGCGGGTGTCCGCCGCGGTCGTCGTCGACCACAGCCCGGCGCGACTGGTCGAGGCGTCGCGGGACGGCAGCCGCGTGACCGCGGTCGTCGAAGACGCCTGGAGCCCGCTGCGCGAGGCGGTAGTCAGCGTCGACGCGGGTGAGTGGCGCGCCGCGTTGGTCGAGGATGGCCTGCTCGACAGCCAGCGGGAGACCCTGTCCATCGATGCCGCCGGGGCTGTCCGGCTGTTGCTGCTGCGGCTGACGGACGCCGCGCACAACGTGACCACGATCGATCTGTCCGATCAGCTGGGGAGCGCAGAGTGAGCCGCCGGATCGGCGTCTTCCCCGGTTCCTTCGACCCGGTGCACAACGGCCACCTCGATCTGATCGAGCGTGCCCGCCGGCTCTTCGACGTGTTCTACATCGCGGTGCTCTTCAACGACCAGAAGCAGGCCCTGTTCTCGGTCGAAGAGCGGATCGACCTTCTGCGCGACCTTGTGGGCGACTCCGACGACTGCCGGGTCGAGAGCTTCAGCGGCCTGCTGGTCGACTACGCCCGGGAAAAGGGCGCCACCGCCGTGATCCGCGGCCTGCGCTCCGGCGCCGACTTCGACTACGAGCTGCCGATGACCCTGATGAACCGCCGCCTCGCGCCGGGCATCGACACGATCTTCCTGCTGCCGGCGCCGGAGTGGATCTATCTCTCCAGCCGCCTGACGAAGGAGGTCGGCAGCCTGGAGGGCGACCTGACGGGCATCGCGCCGCCCTTGGTGATCGAGGCGCTGCACCGGAAGCACGGCTGGAACTGACGCCAGCGGCGCGCCGCTCCACACCGTGGCAGCCGGGCAGAGAACGACCCGCTGCGCCGGCGGTTCACCGGGTGCGCGGACCTTCCGGTGCGCTGCCGCCGACGGCGGCACAGGGTAGTACCAGCCGTGGCGGAACCCGCTGTCATGCCCTTCCGTGTCCTCGAGTCCGGTGGCGTCCGCCGGACGCCCGCCGTCAGTTGGCGCCGCGGTCCACGTTGCCGCCGGCGTCGACTGTCCAGGTGTCCGTGCCGTGGATCAATTGCTCGAGCGTCTGCGGTCTGCCGCTGGAGACCTGATCGATCTGGTCGATCACGCCGGCGTCGTAGGTCGGCGCGTCGACTGCGCGCAGGACGCCGAGGGGCACGGGGTAGTCGCCGAGGCCGTCGCCGGTCGAGATGCTGGCCATCTGGAAGGCCAGGGACGGGTTGGCGTGCTTCTCGTCCCAGACCAGACAGTCGTCCGCGCTCATCCCGTTGCCCAGCTGCACGACTTCGAAGTCGGTGCCGGTGAAACGCAGCCCCTTGTCTTTCCTGTCGCCGAACACGAGCGGCTGGCCGTGCTCCAGATAGAGGCCGTTCTGCTGCCGCCCCGCCTTGTCGGTCAGGGCGCCGAATGCCTTGTCGTTGTAGATGTTGCAGTTCTGCATCACCTCGACGAAGGCCGACCCCCGGTGCGCCGCCGCCCGCTTCAGCACCGCCTTGAGATGGGGAACGAAGACGTCCACGCTGCGGGCGACGAAGGTGGCGCCGGCGCCGATCGCGACGTTCAGCGGATTGAAGGGAAAGTCGACGGAGCCATGAGGGGTTGACTTGGTGCGCTTGCCAAGCTCGCTGGTGGGCGAGTACTGACCCTTGGTCAATCCGTAGACCCGGTTGTTGAACAGCAGGATCTTGATGTTCACGTTCCGGCGCAGGGTGTGGATCAGGTGGTTGCCGCCGATCGAGAGGGCGTCGCCGTCGCCGGTCACGACCCACACGTCGAGATCCGGCCGCGTCATCTTGAGCCCGGTGGCCACCGCGGGCGCGCGGCCGTGGATCGAGTGGAAGCCGTACGTGTTCATGTAGTACGGGAAGCGGCTGGAGCAGCCGATTCCGGACACGATGACGAATTTCTCGCGCGGGATCCCCAGCTCCGGGAACACCTGCTGGACGGCGGCGAGGATGGCGTAGTCGCCGCAACCGGGACACCAGCGGACCTCCTGGTCGCTCTGGAAGTCCTTCCTGGTCAGGGCTGGCGCTTCAGTGGTCGGCATCTCTAGTTCGGCCCTCCGGCCATTGATTCGATCCGGTGAAGGATCTCGTCCCGCGTGAAGGGCTTGCCCTCGACCTTGGAGTAGGTCTCGATGTCCTTCAGGTAGCGCGCCCTCAGGAGCAGCGCCAACTGGCCCAGGTTCATCTCGGGCGCCAGGACGCGCTCGAAGCGGTCGAGCACGTCGCCCAGATTGCGGGGAAAGGGGTTGATGTGCTTCAGGTGGGCGCGGCTGACGGTGATGCCATCGGCCCGGGCCTGGTTCACGGCGCCGGTGATCGCGCCCAGGGTACTGCCCCAGCCGAGCACGAGGAGCTGGCCGGCTTGCGGTCCGTCGACCTCGATTTCGGGAATCTCGTTCGCGATCCGGGCGACCTTCTCGGCGCGCAGCCGCACCATGTAGTCGTGGTTGTCCGGCTCGTAGTTCACGTTGCCGGTGACGTCTTCCTTCTCGAGACCGCCGATCCGGTGCTCGAGACCGGGAGTGCCCGGGATGGCCCACGGCCGCGCGAGGGAGTTCTCGTCGCGCATGTAGGGCATGAAGCCGTCGGCGGTCTGGTGGAAGTCGACGCGGAGGTCGGGAAGCTCCTCGACCTGGGGGATCCGCCAGGGCTCCGCCCCGTTTGCGATGTAGCCGTCGGAAAGCAGGATGACGGGCGTCATCCAGGTCGTTGCCAGGCGGACGGCCTCGAGCGCGGTGTCGAAGCAGTCGGCGGGCGATGACGCGGCGATGACCGGAACGGGCGATTCGTTGTTGCGCCCGAACATGACCTGGAGCAGGTCGGCCTGTTCGGTCTTCGTGGGCAGGCCGGTCGACGGCCCGCCGCGCTGGATGTCGCAGATCACGAGCGGCAATTCGACCATCACCGCCAGGTTGATCCCTTCCGCCTTGAGAGCGATTCCAGGGCCGCTCGAACAGGTGACGCCCAGGCTGCCGCCGAAGGAGGCGCCGATCGCGGAGCAGACGGCGGCGATCTCGTCCTCGGCCTGGTAGGTCGTGACCCCGAAGTGCTTGTAGGTCGCCAGTTCGTGGAGCACGTCGCTGGCGGGGGTGATCGGGTAGGCGCCGAGGAACAGGGGCAGGCCGCTGCGGCGGCTGGCTGCCACCAGACCGATCGCCAACGCAGAGTTGCCGTGGATGCTGCGGTAGATGCCGGGCTCGAGCTTCGCCGGTTCCACGTCGTACCGCACCTGGAAGGCGTCGGTGATGTCGCAGAAGTTCCAGCCCGCCTTCATCACCTTGACGTTCGCCTCGGCGATCTCCGGGCGTCTCTTGAACTTGACCCGCAGCCAGTCGATCGTCGATTCGAGCGGCCGGCTGAACAGCCAGTAGACCATCCCCAGGGCCAGGAAGTTCTTGCACCGGTCCTTGGAGCGGACGTCGAGCGGGCTGTCCTCCAGGGCGCGCCGGGTCATCGTCGTCAGGCCCACCTGATAGAGCCGGAAGGCGTTCAGGCTGTCGTCCTCGAGGGGATTCCCCTCGTAGCCGGCCCGCTTCAGGTTGCGCGGCGAGAACTCGTCCGTGTTGACGATGATCACGCCGTTGTCGCGCAGATCGCGCAGGTTCGCCTTGAGCGCCGCCGGGTTCATCGCGATGAGGACGTCCGGGGCGTCGCCCGGGGTGTGGATGTCGTGGTCGGCGATGCGGACCTGGAAACCGGAAACGCCAGCCAGGGTGCCGGCGGGCGCCCGGATCTCGGCCGGGAAGTCGGGCAACGTCGACAGGTCGTTGCCGATCAACGCCGACGTGTTGGTGAACTGGGTGCCGGTGAGCTGCATGCCGTCGCCGGAATCGCCGGCGAAGCGGATCACCACGTCGGAGACGGTCGCTTCGGCGGCTCTACCGGCGGCCGTCTGCCCTGCGATCGGGAGGGTCATGTTCGTCTCTTGCGATGTGGACGCGGGCGTTCTCTTGCACGGCCAGGAACTGCCGCCACGCACCGCGGGCGGTCAGGCTTCCGTCTCCGGTGGTGGTGAGGCCGCAGATAGTACCATGACGCTGCCCCGCGCGTTGGCGGAACCCAAGTGCCTGGTCGCGAGAAACAACCCAGCCGCAAGAGACCATGGCGTCGAGCCGCGTGGCTTGGGGGGCTGCTTGCCGCTCTCGGGCTTTCCAGCGCCACCCTGTCGCTGGACTCGCCGTTCGCGCTTGACCTGGTGGCCGGAACGGTCGCCAGCGTGGCGGGTGTCGTCGTCGCGTGGGTCGGCTTCGTCTGGCTGCAGCGGCGGCTGCTGTGGCGCGTCGGACGTCGGCTCGCCTTCAGTTACGCACTGCTCGGTCTGCTGCCCCTGCTGCTCAGCCTGGTGCTGGTGACCGTCGCTGCCTACCTGCTTTCCGGATTCTTCCTCGGTCATCTGTACCGGGACGCGGCGATCGGCCTCCACGAGGAACTCGAGGCGGTCTCCGGCTTCCTCCTGCAGCCTCTCGAGATGGGCCTCCTCGATCCCGCGGGTCTGCCGACCACCCTGGACGGCGCGGCTCTGGCCTACTACCGGGGAAGCGCGCTCGCGGCCGGGGACCCGAGGGCGCCGGATTCCTTCCCGGAGTGGCTGGAATCCGACAGCGAGTTCGACCGCCAGCAGCGTCGGAGCAGAGTCCCGGAGCTGGTCGTGCTGCCCGACGGTTCGGCGACTCTGGCGGCCGCCTACCGTCGGGGGACATCAGCGGTCGTCGCCTTCTACGATCCCGAGGCCGGGGGCCTGCTGGAGCGGGAGTTGAGCCGTCGCAGCGATGTCTGGACGCGGCTCCGGCGTCAGGGCGAAACGGACGGCACGGGGTGGACGGTCCAGATCCTGGGCGCCGAATGGGTGCTGCAGCCACTGGCGCGGAACCAGGGCGGCGCGGAGCGCGAGGCCTTCTTCGAGTCCCTGAGCGCGAGTTCACCGTTCAGCATCGTGGGCGTCGAAATGGCCGGGCCGCTGCATGCCTTCGCGAGCGGCGAACCCGTATCGCCGCCGGTCTCGGCATCGCTCGCGGCGACACAGCCGATCGTTATCCGCCATCTCTTCTCGTCCTCGGGCCAGGTGGACACGCTGGGGTGGATCGCCTTCATCATTCCGGCCTTCCTGCTCTTCGACGTCTTCATCGCCGCGACGGTGATGGCCCTGTTCATGATCCTGGGGCTCAGCCGGGCCGTGAACCGGCTGAGTGCGGCGACCGGGAGAGTGCAGGCGGGCGACTTCACCGCCCGGATCCCGGTGCGTCGGCGGGATCAGATCGGCGCCCTGCAGACCTCGTTCAACGAGATGGCCCGAAGCCTCGAGGATCTGGTTGCCGAACGCGCCGCGAAGCACGTCCTGGAGCAGGAGCTCGAGATCGCTCGCGAAGTCCAGAAGAGCTTGATTCCGGGCCGCAGCCTGCAGTCGGAAGGCGTGGAGTTCGCCACCTACTTCGAGCCCTCCGCGGCGATCGGCGGAGACTACTTCGACATCGTTCGGCTGCCCGGCGACGACGGCGGGGAGAGCGATCGGCTGGCGGTGGTGGTCGCGGATGTCGCCGGCCACGGGCTCTCCGCAGGGCTGCGCATGGCGATGCTCAAGGCGGGGCTGCTGACCCTGGTCGAGGAGGGCAAGCCGCCCCGGGAGATTCTGTCGTCTCTGGATCGGCTGGTGCGATCCGGCGGCGACCGCACCTTCGTGACCGCGAGTCTGTCCATCGTCGATCTCTCCGCGGCCGTCGTCGACGTGACGAATGCCGGCCATCCACCCGCCTACCTGCTGCGGCGGAACGAGGTCGAGGAGATCCTGCTGCCGGGGACGCCGCTGGGCGCGCTGGGCGAGGACTACGGCTTCCGGCGCATCGAGTTGCAGCCCGGAGACGTCCTGGTCTGGCTGTCGGACGGCTTCATCGAAGCTCCCGGACGGGATGGCGAACCGTTCGGCTACGACCGGACCAGGGACTCGCTCAAGGGCCTGGCCGGCAGCGCGAAGGAGGTTTGCGACCGCATCCTCGGACAGATGAGGCGGCATACCGAAGGCGTCGGGGTCGAGGACGACCTGACCCTGGTCGTCATGCGCTATCAACCGGAAGCCGCCGCGGCGGAGAATCCGGCCCGTCCGGAGTTCGTCACCGCGGCCGGCGCCTGACGGAGGTCGCGCGTGGGCGTCGACTTGCGGGCAGCTGGGGCCGCCGCGGCGAGGACGGCCCGATGGTCACGGGATCCGTCGCCTGTGCGGTCGCCAAGGACGCGGCGCTGCCGCCATCGCGGCGACGACGGCCCGCTTGTCACGACGCCCGGGTCGCTCATCAGCGTCGGCTTGCGGGCAGGTGCCGCGGCCGTTGCCCTGGTCCTGGGCGCTGCCCCGGCCTGGGCGGAACTGGCGCTTCTGACCAACGGCTACCGCTACCGGGTGACCGCGTGGGAGCTGCTCGAACAGCGGGGCACGAACACCGAGCGCATCCGGCTGACGCTGGAGAACGGCGGTTCGGTCACCCTGCCGTTGATTCGGGTCGAGCGCATCTTCGACGACGAGATCGTCGAGGAGCCGCCCCCCGAGGCGCCGCCGGAGGCCGGCTTCTCGCTCGACTACCGACCGGGACAGACGGCGCCGGCCGTCCCCTGGGGTGAGCTGTTCCTGGAAGTCGGGCGGGAGCACGAGTTGAACCCCGACCTCCTGGCGGCGATGGCGCGCGCGGAGTCGGCCTACGATCCCGGCGCCGTCTCGTCGAAGGGCGCCCGCGGCTTGCTGCAACTCATGCCGGCGACCGCGGAGCGGTTCGGGGTCGCGGCGCGGGAGCTGCACGACCCGGCCCGCAACGTGCTCGCCGCGGCCCGCTATCTGACCTGGTTGCGCCGCCGGTTCGAGGACGACCTGCCGCGCGTGCTGGCCGGCTACAACGCGGGCGAAGGAGCGGTCGACGCCCACGACGGGGTGCCGCCCTACCGGGAGACGATGAACTTCATCGGCCGCGTCTACGGCTTCCTGGGCCTTTGAACACCGGGTTGCACGGGCGTTCCGGAAGCCCGCCCGGCGGCAGCGCCGCGAAGCCGCGCAGATGCCGGGTTTCCTGAGCGACTCCGCGGCGACACCGCGGTGAGGTGGGCGCTCCGGGCCAGACACCCCGTCCTGAAACGAGGCTGGAGCGGCGGGCCTGGCGGTGTCAGGTGGCCCGTGGGTGATGGCGGTCGTACAGCGTGCGGAGCCGGTGCTCGTGGATATGGGTGTAGATCTGCGTGGTCGTGATGTTCGCGTGGCCGAGCATCACCTGCACGGCGCGCAGGTCGGCGCCGTGCTCGAGCAGGTGGGTGGCGAAGCTGTGGCGCAGCACGTGGGGCGACAGGTCGGGGATGCCGGCGCCCCGCCCGTAGTTCCTGAGCAGCTTCCAGAGTCCCTGCCGGGTCAGTCCGCCGCCGCGATAGCTGACGAAGACAACGTCGTGGCGGCCCTTCGCCATCACCGGCCGCACGTCCCTCAGGTAGCGGTTGAGCCAGGTCTCGGCCGACTCGCCCACCGGCACGACCCGTTCCTTGGCCCCCTTGCCGAACGCAATGAGGAAGCCCGCGTCGAGCTGGAGCTGGCTCCGTTCGAGGCCGACCATCTCGCTGACCCGCAGGCCTGTGGCGTAGAGCAACTCGATCATCGCCCGATCCCTCACTCCCGGAGGCCGGCTGGTGTCGGGGGCGCGGAGCAGAGCCCCGACCTGCTCTTCGCGGAGCACCCTGGGCAACCGACGGGGCAGCCGCGGCGGGTAGAGGTTGACTGCCGGGTTGTCGTCACGGTCGCCCTCGTGGACGAGGAAGGCGTAGAACCGGCGCATCGAGACCAGGGCGCGACTGATCGAGCGCGGCGACAGCCCCTCAAGGCGCAGTCGCCGCAGGTGACGCGCGAGCTGCTCCACGGTGGCAGCCAGCAGGTCGCCGCCGTCATCCTCCAGGTTGCTCCTCAGCCGAAGCAGGTCGCGCCGGTAGGCGTCCACCGTATGCCGGGAGAGGCCCCGCTCGACCAGCAGACCGTCGAGATAGCGGTCCAGTGTCCGCTCACTCCCGGACACCGCGGACGGCCGGCTCGAGGTCTTTGTCGCGGGCATGGGTCGTATGGCCAACAATCTATCAGTCGTGCTGGATACTCGATCATGCCGCTCTGGCCGGCGGCGCCGTTGGTCGGTTGCAGTAGAGATCACCGCTGGCCCGGCGCCGGTTCTCTGGGTGCGCGGTCCGTTGCGCGCGCCTTTGGCCCCCGATCCGAGCGCAGCGGCGAAGCGGCGAGCGCGAGTCGCGTTGCCCCGCGCTACGATTCCCCAATGATCAAACGAGCTCTCGCCCTCGCGTTTCCTCTTCTCGCGTTTCTCCTCGGCGCCTGCAGCACACCCGCTCCGCCGCCCGATACCGCAACCCAACTCGACACCTGGATCGCCGACCTGGCCGACGACGCGATGGAAGGCCGCGGCCCCGGCACGGCCGGCGACGTGATGGCGCGCCAGTACATCGCCGACGTGATGGCCGGCATGGGCCTCGAACCCGCGGCCGCCGACGGTAGCTGGGAGCAGCCCTTCGACATCGTCGGCATCGACGCGGCGGTGCCCGAGACCTGGACGTTCCACTCCAGCGCCGGCGACAGCGTGGAGTTTGCGTTTTGGGACGAGTTCATCGCGCACAGCGGCGTCCAGTCGGAGCAGGCCGCGATCGAGAACGCCGAACTCGTGTTCGTCGGCTACGGCATCCAGGCGCCCGAGTACGGCTGGGACGACTACGGCGACGCGGACCTCGCCGGCAAGGTGCTCGTCATGCTGAACAACGATCCGGACTGGGATCCGGACCTGTTCGAGGGCGACCGCCGCCTCTACTACGGCCGCTGGACGTACAAGTACGAGAGCGCCGCGGCTCAGGGCGCCGTCGGTGCGATCATCATCCACACGACCCCTTCGGCGGGCTACCCGTTCCAGGTCGTACAGACCTCCTGGACCGGCCCGCAGTTCGAGCTTCCCGCGGAAGGCGAGGCCCGCACCCGGATCAACGCCTGGCTGACGGAGGAGGCCTCCCGACGGCTCTTCGCGCTGGCCGGCGTCGACTACGACGCGACCCTGGAATCGGCCCGGAGCGCCGACTTCGTGCCGGTGCCGCTCGGCCTGTCGACCAGCCTTTCGCTGACGAACACGGTAACCAGCGAGCAGACCGCCAACGTGCTCGGCGCCCTGCCCGGCAGCGACCCGGAACTGGCCGACGAGTGGGTCGTCTTCACCGCCCACCACGACCACATGGGCATCTCGCCGGACGAGAGCCTGGAGGACCGGATCTACAACGGCGCCCTGGACAACGCGGCCGGCGTTGCCCAGGTGCTCGCGGTCGCCGGCGAGCTGGCCGCGCAAGAGCCCGGTCCGAGCAGGTCCATCCTGTTCGCCTTCGTCGGCGCCGAGGAGCAGGGACTGCTCGGCTCCGAGTACTACGCCGCTCATCCCACCGTGCCGCCCGGCAAGATGGCCGCGAACATCAACTACGACGGCGGCAACCAGTGGGGCCGCACCCGCGACGTGACCTACATCGGCTACGGCAAATCGAGCCTCGACGGTGTCGTCGAAGCGGCCGCGGCCGAACAGGGCCGCACCGTGCTGCCCGACCAGTTCCCGGCCAACGGCTACTTCTACCGCTCGGACCAGTTGAACTTCGCCCGCATCGGCGTGCCGGCGATTTACCTGGACAACGGCACCGACTTCATCGACCGCCCCGAAGGCTGGGGCCACGAGCAGCTCAAGGCCTGGACCGAGAACATCTACCACCAGGTCTCCGACGAGTACGGCGAGGACTGGAACCTCGAAGGCATGGTCGACGACGTCGAACTCGGCCTCGCCTGCGCCCGCGCCATTTCCGAGAACCCCGAACTCCCGTCCTGGAACCCCGGCGACGAGTTCGAGGCGGCACGGTTGGCGGCGCTGGCCGCCGTGTCGGGCGAGTAGTGCGCGGCATGGGCGTCGGAAGCGCCCGTCCGCGTCCGGTCACACAAGCGCGCCGCAGCTCTGCCAGAGAGTCCCATGAGTGAAGCCCGTATAGCTGAGCGTGTTCCGGCCAAGATCGAACTCGAAGCCGGCGCCTACTGGTGGTGCCGGTGCGGCGAGTCGAAGAACCAACCGTTCTGCGATGGATCCCATCGCGGTACGGACTTTGAGCCGATGCGGCTGACGTTGGAGGAGGACCGCCGGGTCGCGCTCTGCCAGTGCAAGCGGAGCGACAAGATGCCGCACTGCGACGGCAGCCACAGGTTCCTGGACTGAGTCGTCTCGGATAGACCGGGACACGCCAGCATGCCAGACTGTCTCTCTCATGCGATACGGAAGGCTCGAATGACGACGGAGAGTTCGATGTTGCACGTCCGGATGGACGCCGAGATGAAGCGGAAGGCGACGGCAGCGCTCGCAGCGATGGGACTGACGGCTTCGGAGGCCGTGCGGCTGTTGTTTCACCGCATCGCCGTCGATCAGGCCTTCCCGCTCGAGCTCAAGGTGCCGAACGCGCGGACCCGCCACGCCATGGCCGAGGTGGACGAGATGGTGGAGAAGCGCAGCGCGCGGTTCGCCAGCGCGGACGAGGTGTCTGCGGAGCTTGAAAAAGCCAGCGTCCGCTAGAGCTGGCTTCACTCATGGGACCAGCTCCTCTGTCTATTCGAACAGTTCCGCGTGCGTGCCTGCACGCGCCAAGTAGATGGACCAGTGCCGCATGAGCGACCCTAACTGGAAGAACCGCACTCTCCGGACGGGGCGCGACAATCTTGAAGTCATGCGTGGCCTGAACTCCGAGTCGGTGGACCTCATCTACCTTGACCGGGGACTAAGTCTCAGGCGCAATTCCTGCGCGAACGCATGAGTCTGCAAAGCACGGTCACTTCCTGGCTGGGGAGTGGATGAAGAAGAACCTGTAGGCCGTCCTCGAGACCAAGACGGACATCTTCGACAGCGGGACGCGCTCGCGCATCATGGCGAGAGTCCGGAACCGGAACACTGGGCCGGAGTTGATCCTGCGCCGGGCGCTCCACGCCCGCGGGCTGCGGTACAAGCTACACGATTCCGCGCTTCCCGGTCGGCCGGATCTCGTCTTTCCTCGTTTCGGAGCGGTTTGCTTCATGCACGGCTGTTTCTGGCATCGCCACGAAGGCTGTCGCCGCGCGACGACACCGGCGACCAACAGGAGTTCTTGGGAGCGGAAGTTCGCGGCAAATGTTCGGCGTGACCGGAAGAACCGGATGGCACTGCTTGAGGCCGGCTGGCGTGTCGGGGTGGTCTGGGAGTGCGCTCTACGCCCCAAGGAGCGCTTGGAGGCGGTGGCAGCGAGTGTTGAGGGATGGCTGAAGGGACAGCGCAAGGAGTTCACAGCCGGTCGCCGGCAGGCTGGCGGGTCATAGCCATGCTGGAAGTGCGAGCGGAAGGGCTGAAGACGCGATAGGTAGTGCGGGTAGGCCGTTCCTGGCTCGGGATGGTACGAGGTCGTCGGCGCTGCTTCTGGCGAGTCCATGCGAGATAAGGTTCCACTTCTTCTTCCCGAGGCATGCCGGCGGTTTCTTCTCAAGTCCCTCAGTCAGCATGTTCAGGACCTCAGGTACCTTGGCTTTACGGTCTTCAAAGAACTCCACATGATCGTCTGCGAAGCGGTCGCTCAACCAATGCTTGATTGCGTCGATTCCTGCGGGACACGTTTTGTCGACTGCGTCGTCCATGATACCGCGAAGTTCGCTGGCGATCTGCCCCACCATGTGCTGTTCTGAATCCGAAGGCTGCGGAAGACATGCGCGGTGCGCAAGAAAGGCTGGATCAAGGTCCGGTCCGAAGTGTTCCAGTACCCGGTATACGTTCTCCCGGACGGCGGCGAGAGCAGTGAGAACGAGGCTGGGCAGGAGTCCCTGGGCCATTTCGGCGACGTCGGCGATGAGCCGCTCGGCCAACTCTTCTTCGTTCACAACCGTGTTCAGGGCGTCGGCGCCGGAGCCGGGCTTCCCGTAGACGACGATCCGGCACGCTCCGAAGTCGATGCGACCATGGTCGTCTGTCGTCCGAGTCGTTCCATGGGGTGCGTCCAGGTCGTTAAGGCGTTCGGAAATTCGTCTGCGAATGTCCTGGCGGTCGGGCTCGCCGGTGTAGAACGCGATCAAGCGAAGCCGAGCGGGCTGATCTGCCCGCAGGATACGCTTTAGCAGTGGCAATGCGGTCGCGCCGCTGGTTCGGCTCAGCCGCCAGTCCAAAATGACGATGTCCGCACGAGCGATGGCTTTGACGAGAGCCTCAAGGTCGTCTTGGTCTCGCGGGGGCAGTACTACGCCGCAGACCATCCCCTGGCGGGCAAACGACAAGGTGATGGGGTCAACCTTCAGGGGCCGGGACGGACCATGTTGCGGGGCGGCTTGGGCCGGTGCTTGGCTCGAGGCGCGCTGGTCGGGTGGGGTCAGCCCGCCGTGGACCGGCGTCTCTGCCGGGGCGGAGAGCTCGTCGTCAACGACCACCGCTGTCAGCAGGAAGCGCCGGACGATCTCTTCACAGTGCTCGCCAAGCGCGTTCGCTTCCGGGGAGCTAGGGTTGGTCATCGGTGTCGCCCTTCCGGTCCTTGATCGGCGCGATAGCGAACGTCGTGCTCCACTTCGATCCGCGCTCCTCGAGCGCCAGGCCGTAACCAATCTCACGCAGCGTCGCGCGTGCGATGTGCAGCCCCATGCCGCGGCCCTCCGGCTTTCTGGTGAACCCGATATCGAAGACTTCGTCCCGGTCCCGGGCGTGAATGCCGGGTCCCGTGTCCGAGACGCGGAACGTCTTCCCGGACCTGTCGAGCTGGATTCGGCGCTCAAGCCGCTCGTTCAAACCCGAGAGCCAGTAGATCGCGTTGTCCACGAGATTGATGAACACAGGATAGAAGGAAGACGGATAGCCGCGCACGGCCGCGCTGGCGAAGGCGTCGGTCCGGGTCAACTCAACGTGGTGTCTGGCCAGTCGCTGGCCAAAGAGGTTGATCAGAAAATCGTGAATCTCCCACCCGCGAATGTCCACGGCTTTGCGGTAAAGTCTTCTTTGGAGCGGCGTAAATAGTGTCAGGTACGCGTCGAGATGATCGAAGCTGCCGCGAATCCCCTGATACAGCGACTTCAGTTCGCGATTCGCATCGGCCCAGGCCTTGAGGCCGCGCAGTCCCGATCGGACCGAACGGATGGCGGCGCCGAACTCGTGGCTGATGATCTCGATCGCCATGCCTAGCTGAGCGAGCTGAAGGTCGGCGGCAGCCTGTTCCTGGAGTGTGACGTTGCTCTGTTCCACGGCCTCAAGTTGATCGAGAAGCCAGGAGTCGGCCGTCAAATCGACGGCTTCCAGCTGCGAGCGAACGGCGTCGAGAGTTTTCTTTTCGGTCTCGAGCGCCTCGCGGATCGGAACTTCCAGATCGGAACGTACGGAAATCAGCTGCTGGTCGTCCAAGTCTGCAAGGTCGCGCCGGTCGAAATCGGCCATTCCGGCGCGAATGGCATCCTCGACATTCTGCACGCACCGCAGGGCCAGGCTGCGCACATCCTCCGAGATACTCTTCGCTCTCGCGTCTACTTCGCAACGACCCGCCTCCGTTTCTCTCCTGGCCGATTGACCCAGTTGGTTGAGAGCCGAGTCGATGCGTTCTCGGGCACTAACGTCGACGCCCGCCTTGGTCACTTCCTGCGTGACGACACTCTCAATGGACGTCCGGAGGTCTCGTATGCCGTCGGCAAGGTTCTGAAACGCTTCCCGGTAGTCGCCCCATTCCCGTTGCAAGGCGCGGCTCAAGCCGATACGCGGCTTGGAAACCCGGTAACAGGTCTCCAGCTTCTCGAGATCTCTGCGGGCATTCCGTTCGATCTCTATGATTCGTCTGGCTGCTCGCCCGCGGTCCGTATCGAGACTCGCCTCTTTCACTCGTTCCTCGGCCCCCAAGCCCAGTTCCATGGCGCTGTCAAGCGGCTTACTCGTCTCCATTCGCTGGAAGAAGGCCGCAAGGTCCTTCCTGAACTGGTCGCGCTTGGCGGTGACGGTTCTGGCGCGGGCACGCCTATGGCGCTCGATCTCGTCCAACTCGCGCTTGCGGCTCTTGAACCGTTCGCCGTACGCTCCCTCCTCCCGGAAGAAGTCGGCGGCCACCTGAACGAGGAAGCTCTTCAGAATGCTCCGCAGTTCACGGTAGGCCTTGTTCTGGCGGAAGCCCTCTCGCCCCGCCTTCTCGCGAAGACGTGAGTTGTTAACGGAGTCGACTTCAACCACGCCGAACATCTGTCGGTATGAGAAGTAGTAGTAGGAGGCGCTCTTGGTCCGCCGGAATTCGATTTTCAGCCAGTCGTAGTCGGTGGTCCCGTACGGTTGAATGCGCACGCCGTCCCGATAGATGTAGAGGCCCCCGATGCGTCTCGTCTTCTCGAGCATTCGAGCATGCTCCGCCGGAGGAAGAGTGGAATGCCTGGATGCGCCCTCGATTGCGGCGAACCTGATATGGAACGGACCGCAGGCCGTGGGACGCCCTCTTCCGTCGCGCCAATTGATGACGTGGTCGCTCCTGGTCTCGCCGTAGATGGACACGCTGCCCTTGAACTGGCCATAAGCGTCGAATCTACCTGAGATCTGATGATCCGCGTTCTCGTAGTCGGAGCGAGTGAAGAACTCGTGCTCGCCGATGAGGTCCTCGCAGGCGCCATCCAGTCTGTGGTCGCGGAAAGCGGTGCGGATGATGGGCTCCGTGCCAGTCGCGAACGACGGAATGGTAAACCCCAGCAGTGCTTTCTGTAGCGGCGCCGCCGAACGGGAGGTCGCCTCCCCCGCCATGTCGTGGTCCAGGTCGGCCGATGCTGGCAGAAGGTAGAAGTGCGTACCGTGACCGCCGTCGAGGAGCGACGGCTGGCCCAGGTGTGCGGCGGTCGCCCGAGGATCAACGGCAAACGCTCCAAGGTCGCCCTTGATCCGGGCCCACTCCTCTTCGTCCATGCGTTTCTGAAGGCCTGCGTTCCTGTCGAGGAATGACTCCACCATCTCGGCTACGTCCTCGGCGTCGGGCAGGCTGCCTCCGGGAAGAGTGCGTAGCGGAATCCGGATGTCCTGGAGATTCAGTTCGGGACATTCGAAGACCCGCCAGTTGAGAAAGGCAGCCGTCAGGTCGGACAAGCCGTCGTCGCGAAGGGCGCGTGTGAGCACCAGGACTTGAGGAGCGATCGTGGCGATGGCCAGGCGACCGATTCCCTTCTCCCCCAGAATGGGCCTTGCGCCTTGCAGCGGCTGGCGGCGTTGCCGCTCCGTGCGTTTCCGCCGAATGCTGGTCTCCGTCGCGATGGTGAGCCATCGGTCGATGAACTCGTCGGTCTGCATGCCGAAGCCGTCGTCGCGCATCACGAACAGCCTGTCGCGGCGGTAGTAGTCAACTTCCACATGCCTGGCGTCCGCGTCGTGAGCGTTCTTGAACAGTTCGCTAATCGCGGTTGGGATGCCGGCGATCTGCTGTCTCCCCAGCATGTCCAGCGTTCTCGCCCGGGCCTTGAAGCTAACCTCCGTCGACATCAGCTCAAGCGTGCCTCGGCGAGGTGTCTGATGACGTGCTGTCCCACCAGGTTCGTCAACAGAGAAGGTACGGCGTTCCCAATCTGCCGGGCCATCGAGTTCAGATTGCCGCAGAGGTGAAAATCCATCGGAAATGTCTGAAGACACGCGGCTTCCCTGACGCTGATCGCACGATCCTGCTCAGGGTGCCCGAAGCGGCCGTTGGAATAGCTGATGCAACGCGTCGTGAGCCCGGAAGCCGGCCGGTCCCAAGACATGCGACCGTAGACGTCGGTGTAGCCGGCAGTCTGCTTGTGGCATTCAAGACGAAGGGCCTCCGGCCAATCCCGGTGCCCGCCGCCCTCGGGGGTTGCCCGGATGCGCTCCAGATTGAGCTCGGACAGTCGAGCGGCGCGGTGGTCGCGGATTGCCGGGTGGGTCTCACCGGCGTCAATCCCCGGCAGGTCGCCTATCCAGTCGCGCACGGTGGAGAACTCGGGGTTGGCCGCGCCCGGCCCGTGGGTTTTGGGAGGGAGACCCACGGGTCCGTGGCGACTGGCGAGGAGCAGGAATCGGCGGCGACCCTGCGGCACTCCGTAGTGCTTCAAGGGCACTGAAGTGCAGGTCGGCTTGGGATAGCCCGCCTCCTCCAATCCCTGAAGGAAGTCGCTCAGCGGTTCAGATTCGGGGCACACATTCTGAATCCCCGGGACATTCTCCACGAAGACGACGTCCGGCTTGCATCTGCGGATGAAGCGCAGGAGCTCAAGAAGCAAGGGCACCCGTTCGTCTTCTGTGGGCTTGGGACGGCTGGTATTCTGCTTGGTGAAAGGCTGGCAGGGTGCGCATCCGCAGAACAGAATGGGGCGCGGTCGGTGTTCAACCACCAGCTCGTGGACGGAGCCTTCATCCACATCCCGAATGTCGCTGCGTTCGAAGACGGCCGCTGGGAAGTTGCGCCGGTAGGTTCGCTCGGCGTCGGCGTCACAATCGAGTCCGAACACGATCTCCATTCCGGCGTCTTGAAAACCGCGGCTGGCCCCGCCGCAACCGGAGAAGAAATCGAAGACCACCGCTCGCCGCCAAGCCGCGCCGTTCGTGTTGGGATCGTCGAGGGAATTCATGGACGACTCGACTACTGCGAAGAGGTTCCAAGAGGCGGCGAAAGCCTAACAAATCGCGACGGAAGCGGGCCTTCGGACGGACGTCCCATCGGCAGATCAGCGCAGGGGCGGAAACCGTTAACCTTCAACGATCTCCGCGTCATGCCCGCACCACACGAGGCCTGACACGAGCTTCGGCAGGAAGCGGGTCGACTTGGGCGGCAGCAGGTCGCCGTCTTCGGTCGCGAGGGCGAACTGCTTCGGGGTCATCGGCGGCAGGAAGACGCCGGTGGTGACGGCGCCGCTTTGCAGCAGTTCGATGATGTCTTCCGGGTCGGCTTCGTAGGCGATGCTGCCGTCGGTGGCGGATTCGATTGGGACGCCGGCGGTCGTCAGCAGGTGATGGTGGAGCAGGGAGGCCGGCAGGTCGGCCTTGCGTCCGGGCATGTCGGCGGGCGCGGCCGCGGCGTCGAGGGTCCACAGTTCGGGTGACGGGTCGCCCTGGAACCAGACGGCGAGGGCGGGCTGCGGCGCGGCCGCGACGCGGGCGGCGATGTCCTTGCCGGCGGTCGCTTCCAGGGTCTCGCGGCGCGCCGGCAGCGCGGACATCGCCTCGCGGTCGACCGGGACGCGGATGCCGCGGTGGACCGGGTCGATCCGGAGGTTCGCGGAGGCCAGGCTGGTGAGGACGACCATCTTGCACGCCGCGGCGGCGCCGCCCTTTGCCCCCTCCTCGGCGGCGTAGGTCTGGGCGACCTGGGTGCGATGATGGCCGTCGGCGATCGCGGCGCGGGCGCCCTTGAGCGCCGCGGCGTAGGCGCCGATCCGCTCGGGGTCGGTGATCCGGAAAAGGCTGTGGACGTCGCCGGTCCACGGGTCGGTGTGACGGACCAGGGCGTCGCCCGCGGCGCCGCTTGAGTCTTCGCTCAGCAGGCGTTCCAGGACGCCGTCGTCCTCGGCGAGGTAGAACACGGGCTCGATGTCGATTTGCGTGAGCCGGAGCAGGGCCAGGCGCTCGGCGATCGACTTGGCGACCGTCTGTTCGTGGGGCCGGAGGTCCCCCTCGCGTCCCGGCTCGACGCCGACCAGGGCGCACAGGCCGAGGCGGCTCGAGCCGTCGGGCCGGGCGATCGCGTACGGGTAAAGCGAGGGAGTCTCGTCGCGCTCGACGACTCCGTTCTCCAGCCACTCCCGGTGGAGCGCGGCCGCGTGCTCGTGCGGCGTCTCGCCGTCACGCGCCACGGGCTTCGTCACCCGGGAGAACTGGTGCGGCGACTGCGCGTGCAGGCGGTCGCGCAGGGTCTCGTCGATCTGGTCGAAGGGCGGCGCCGCCTGAGCTGCGGCATCGAGCCTGGCGGAGTTGTAGCGGTAGCCCTGGAAGGCGTAGAGCTTCATTGCGGCTCCTGGTTGGCGCTGGAGTCTGCCCCCATCGGGGGTTGCATCGGGGTTGCAGCGGGGTTGAAGTGGGAAGACGGTTGAGCCGGGGCGCCGGGGAACGGTCCGGCTGGTCCCCGATTTCCGGGGCGGTACTCGTCGGTAGCGGGTCGCCGGGGGTTGCGGTTCAGGCGGCGCGACTGTCGTCGCTTCCGGCTTCGTTTGAACCGGTCGTCGGTCCGGTTCGGATCGAGAGGCTACCGCCTTCCACGTCGATCACAATCCGATCTCCCGCGCCGAGATCGCCGCCGACCAGGGCGCGTCCCAGGCGGGTCTCGACCTCGCGCTGAAGGTAGCGCTTGAGCGGCCGGGCGCCGTAGACGGGGTCGTATCCGGCGCGGGCCGTGAACTCGCGCGCCGCCGGGGTCAGTTCGAGCCCGATCCCCTGGTCGCCGAGGCGCTGCTCGAGGTCGGCCGTCAGCAGGCCGACGATCTGCTCGATCTCCGACACGGTGAGCGGCGAGAACAGGACGACCTCGTCGATCCGGTTGAGGAACTCGGGCCGGAAGCTGCGGCGCAGCTCGGCCATCACGGCGTCCCGGGCCGCGTCCGTGATCTCGCCCGCCGGCGTGACGCCTTCCAGCAGGCGGGGAGAACCCAGGTTGGAGGTCATGATGACGACCGTGTTCTTGAAGTTGACGGTGCGTCCCTGGGAGTCGGTGATCCGACCGTCGTCCAGAATCTGCAGGAGCACGTTGAACACGTCGCGGTGCGCCTTCTCGATCTCGTCGAACAGGACGACCGCGTACGGCTTGCGCCTTACCGCCTCGGTCAGCTGCCCTCCGTCCTCGTGGCCGACGTAGCCGGGCGGCGCCCCGACCAGGCGCGAGACGGTGTGCCGCTCCATGTACTCGCTCATGTCGAGGCGGACCATGTTGTCCTCGGTGTCGAAGAGCGCCTCCGCCAGCGTCTTGGCGAGTTCCGTCTTGCCGACGCCGGTGGGGCCGAGGAAGAGGAAGGAGCCGATCGGGCGCCGCGGATCCTTGATTCCCGACCGGGCGCGGATCACCGCGTCGGCCACCAGGCCTACTGCTTCGTTTTGGCCGATCACCCGGCGGTGCAGGATCTCGTCGAGACGCAGCAGCTTCTCGCGCTCGCCCTCGACCAGGCGGGTGACCGGGACGCCGGTCCACCTGGACACGATCTCCGCGATCTCGTGGTCGGTCACCTCTTCCCGCAGCAGGCGGCCCGAGGCGTCGGCCGCGCCTTCCGCCTGCTCCTGGCTCTCGAGCTTCGCGCTCAACTCCGGGAGCACGCCGTGCCGCAGCTCGGCGGCCCGGTTCAGGTCGTAGTGGCGTTCGGCGACCTCGATCTCGCGCCGCACCTGTTCGATCTGCTCGCGCACCTTCCGCTCGTCGTCGATTGCCGCCTTCTCGCTCTCCCACTGGCTGCGCATCGCCGCGTCGCGGGTCCGCAGGTCGGCGAGTTCACGTCTGAGCGTCTGCAGGCGCGCCTGGCTCGACTTGTCGGTTTCCTTGGTCAGCGCCGCCTCCTCGATCTCGAGCCGCATGACGCGGCGGGTCACTTCGTCGAGTTCGGCCGGCAGGGAGTCGATCTCCGTGCGGATCAGGGCGCCCGCTTCGTCGACCAGGTCGAGCGCCTTGTCGGGCAGGAACCGGTCCGAGACGTAGCGGTCCGAGAGGGTGGCTGCGGCGACCAGCGCGTTGTCCTGGATCCGTACGCCGTGGTGGACCTCGAAGCGTTCGCGCAGGCCGCGCAGGATGGACACCGTGTCCTCCACCGACGGCGCATCGACCAGAATCGGCTGGAACCGCCGCTCGAGGGCAGCGTCCTTCTCGATGTACCTGCGGTACTCGTCCAGGGTGGTGGCGCCGATGCAATGGAGTTCGCCGCGCGCGAGCATCGGCTTGAGCAGATTGCCGGCGTCGGTGGAGCCTTCGGTGCGGCCGGCGCCGACGATGTTGTGAACCTCGTCGATGAACAGCAGGATGCGTCCCTCGCTTTGGGCGATCTCGGTCAGCACGGCCTTCAACCGCTCCTCGAACTCGCCGCGGTACTTGGCGCCGGCAAGCAGCGCCCCGAGGTCGAGCGAGAAGACGCTGCGGTCCTTGAGCCATTCGGGCACGTCGCCGCGGACGATGCGCCCTGCCAGTCCCTCGACGATGGCCGTCTTGCCGACGCCCGGTTCGCCGATCAGCACCGGGTTGTTCTTGCGTCTGCGGGAGAGGATGCGGATCGCTCGGCGGATCTCCGAATCGCGCCCGATGACCGGGTCCATCTTGCCGGCCCGCGCCTGAGCGACCAGGTCGACACCGTACTTCTCGAGGGCCTCGTACGAGGCTTCCGGATTGTTGCTGGTCACACGCTGGGCGCCGCGCAGGGTCTTGAGCGTTTCCAGGAGCTGCGGCCGAGAGAGGCCGGCGTCGGCCAGGGCCCTGGCGGCGCCGTCCCTGCCTTCGGCTGCCGCGAGCAGCAGATGCTCGACCGACACGTAGTCGTCGCCGAGCGCCCCGGCCTCGTCTTCTGCCCGGATCAGGAGCTGCTGCAGGTCGGTCGTGACGTAGAGCTTGCCGAGTTCGTCCGCGCCGCCGGTGACCTTCGGCTTGCGCTCGAGGTCGGCCCGGAGTCTTGCGCCGAGTGTGGCCGCGTTGATGTCGAGGCGCTGGAGCAGCCGGGGCGTCAGACCGTCGTGCTGGTCGAGCAGAGCGAGCAGCAGATGCTCGCTGTCAACCTGTTGGTGGCCGAGACGCCGCGCCCGGTCCTGGGCGCCGGTCAGAGCTTCCTGGGACTTGATCGTCAGCTTGTTCGGGTCCATGTCGTTCAGGTTCTCCTGTTGGGTTCAGGGGCCTTGTCCACGTTCTCCGCCAGCGGTCCCGCCGCTCCCGCCGGCTCCGGAGGCGTCGCCGGCCGGCTCGAAGTCCGAGATCTCGCGAAGCTGCTCGAACAGCGCCTGCTCCTCCGCGGTGAGCACCCTGGGGACGACGACCTGGACTTCCACCAGTAGATCGCCGTCCGGGCCCTTGGGATCGGGCAGTCCGCGACCGCGCAGGCGCATCTTCCGGCCGGTCGAGGAGCCGGGCGGGAGCTGTGTCTCCGCATGCCCGGCGAGGGTCGGAATCCGCACCTTCCCGCCCAGCGCCGCGGTCCAGGGCGCCACCGGCACGTCGCAGTGAAGGTCGCGCCCGCGACGGCGGAAGATCGGATGCGGCAGGGCTTCGACCTTGAGCAGAAGATCGCCATCCGGGGCGCCCAGCCCCTTGCCGCCCTGGCCGCCGAGCCGGATCGATTGCCCGGGAAGTACGCCCTGCGGAACATTCACCTCCAGGCGCCGGGTCCGGCCGGTCGAACGGTCCAGGAACTCGATCGCACGCGGGCCGCCCTCAGCCAGGTCCTCGAGGCTGAGCGGCAGCGCCATCTCGTGGTTCCGGCCGCGGCGGGGTGGGGTCCGGCTTCCGGGGCGGCCGCCGCCGGGAAAGTCCTGCGGACCGGCGCCGCCGAACAGCATGTCGAAGAAGGAGCTGAAGCCGGAGGCGCCGCCGGGACCGCGGCCGCCGCCGAAGCTGAAGTCGAAACGCTCCCATCCGGGCGGGGGAGCGCCCCCGGTCTGCACTCTCTGCCAGGCGGCGCCGTACTGGTCGTACCTGCCGCGCTTCTCCTGGTCCTTGAGCACTTCGTACGCTTCGCCGATGTCCTTGAAGCGGCCCTCGGCGCCCGGGTCCTTGTTCACGTCCGGGTGGAACTGGCGGGCGAGCTTCCGGTAGGCCCGCTGGATCTCCGTCGCCGAGGCGTCCTTCGAGACGCCCAGCGTCTTGTAGTAGTCCTTGTATTCCACCTGTTCTCCGTTCCGTGGGTCTGAGCGCCAGCGGCCCAGGTTCGGCAGATAGTTTAGTCGATCACACTCAACTTTGGAAGGCAGGCCGGCGCACCTGTACCTTTGCCGGGTGGATTCCGGTCCCTGTCCGAGGCCGTCCGAGAGGCGAGCAGTGGTCGAGGCTGCGGTAGCTGTGGGAACCGGTCTGCCGGTTTCCAAGGTCCGGCGGGAAACGGCTAAGCCGTTTTCCGCGGGACCGGCAGCTTCCCAGTGGCGGCGCCGGAGCCAGATGCACGAGGGGCGCGACTCGCGTCGCGCCCCTTCGCCAGTCGCTGATCCCGGTCCGTCTACGGCGGGTCGAAGCCGAAGATCGTGTAGTTCAGCGCAATGTACTTCTCCTGGTCCTCCGGGACCTCCTCGAGCGGCAGGATCGCCTGGACCGGACATGCATCAACGCACAGTCCGCAGTCGATGCACTCCTCGGGGTGGATGTAGAGCATGTCCCAGTCGTCATCGTCGTAAATGCAGTCGACCGGGCAGACGTCCACGCACGACGTGTCCTTCACGCCGATGCAGGGTTCAAAGATGATGTGGGTCATCGGACGCTTCCTCGTGCGAACCAGTAGGCGCCGGAAATCTCCGGTTCCGGCGGATTCAAGGTGCGGCAGACAGTACCAGAGTCGCTATCGGGGGAGAACCCGCCGCGTCCGTCATCGGGCGAGTTGGTGAAACCGTCCCGGCTGCATCGCGGCGGGGACCGGCACGGTTGAGACCACGGGTCGGCCGAGGACCATCGGGGCGATCATTCTGGCGGTCAGCGGGGCCAGCAGGATGCCGTTGCGGAAGTGCCCGGCGGCGATGTAGAGGCGGTCGGTCAGAGCGCCGACGAGAGGCCATCCGTCGGGTGTTCCCGGGCGAAGTCCGGCCCAGTGTTCGACCGGGCGGCGGTCGCGCAGCGGGGGCAGCAGGTCGGCGGCCTCGCTGGCCAGGCCGTTGCCGACCTCGTCGCTCAGGCTGAGGTCGAAGCCGGTGTGCTCGACCGAAGCGCCGATCAGCAGGCGACCGCCGGCACGGCGGACGGCATAGAAGGACGGAGTTCGGATGGCGCCGGAGAAGGGCCAGTCGACCCGGTCGAAGCCGATCATCTGGCCCTTGACGGGACAAATCGGCAGGGTGGGCAGCCCGTGGATCGCCGGTGTCCAGGCGCCGCCGCAGACGACGACGGCGTCCGCGGCGACCGCGAAGCCGGCCCCCGTGACCAAGACGCCGCCGGTCTCCTCGACCACGCTGTCGATCGTGGCCCGGTGGAGAATCACGCCCCGCCGGTGCAGGGCCGCCGCGGCCGCCGCGGCGGCGAGCCGGTTGTCGACGCGGTGTTCCCCCGGCAGCGCCAGCGCCGTCTCGATCCCCGGACGAAGGTCCGGCACCAACCGGAGCAGTTCGGCGCGGTCGAGCTCGGCGGTCGGTTCGCCGAGGTCTTCGGCCTGTTCCCGGATACCGGCCAGCACCTTGCGGCCGGTCTCGTCGAGAACCGGCAGGATGGCGCCCGTGCTGTCGTAGTCGATCGAGGTTTCGCTCTCCTGCTCGAGGGCCGGCGCCAGCTCGGTCCAGAGATCGCGCGAGACGAGGGCCATCTTCGCGAAGGCGACATCGGCGCTGCTCTCCGCAATCGGCGCGATCATCCCCGCCGCGTTGGGCGAGGCGGCGCCGGCGCGGCGGTCGTCGACGACCTCGACCCGGGCGCCGGCGTGGCTCAGCTCACGGGCGATCAACAGGCCGATCAAGCCGCCGCCGACGACCAGGACGTCAGGCCGCGGCCCGCCAACAGCCTGCGCGGCAGAGACCGGGTGCGCCCGCCTCCTGGCCGGCATCAGTTGTCCGCCAGGGCCTCGGCCTGCAGGCGCGCCCGCGGGCCGACCTTCGGGCCGGCGTCCGACCCCAGCCGTCCGCGCTCCGCGGTGGCGAGGGCGTCGAATACGGCTCGAGCGCGAGCCCGGTACGCGTCCTGGCCCTCGTCGCCGAGCATCTGCAATGCGAGGCCCACCGTGTACTGGACCGTCTCCCGGCCCAGACCCGCGCGGCCGGGAGCGTCGATCGTGCGCAGGCTGCGGATTGCCGCGCGGGCGTCGCCGCCTGCCAGCAGCAGGTTCGCGAGATCGAATTCGAGCAGCCAGCGCGGGATGTCGCCGGTTCGCTCCAACTCCTGGAGCAGCCGCGCGGCGGCGGCAGAGGGCAGCAGGTCGGGACTCCTGACGTCGAGCTGGGTCCAGCCCCACTCCGGCTCGACGGTCAGGACCCGGACGGTGTCCCGATCCTGGATCTCGAGTTCGACCACGTCGCCGGGCCGCAGGTCCTCGAGAACCGAGGTCAACTGCAGGGTCGAGTATGCGGCCGTTCCGTTGATGGCCAGAACTCCCATCCCGGGCCTGAGTCCCGCTTCCTGCGCGGGTCCGCGGGGCTCTACGGTGGCCACGATGGGCGCATCCGCACTCAGCGAGTCGATCAGGACGGCGCCGAACCGCGGCGCTTGAAGGCCCAGATCCGGATCGAGCCCGCCGGCGAGGCTGACGAGCGCTTTGCCGTCGAGACGGCCGTCGTCGATCCGCACGGTCCGCACGTCCGGCCGGGCCGGGCCGGGAGCGGCCGGCCACCACCACAGGTCGACCGCATCGGCTACCAGATCGTCGTTCAGGACGGCGACGAAGTAGAGCGCCGCCGGCAGCCCGGCCTGAATGTGCTCCTGAACCGCGGGCCAGTCGAGCTCCCGGCGGGCGGCTGCCCTTTCTCGCAGCACCTCCGCATCGACTCCCAGGCCGGCGAGCGCGGCGACACCTTCCGTGGCGCGTCCGAGCACGCTGTAGGCGCTGGCGCCGCGAAACGATTCGAGCGCCGCGTCCAACGCCCGAGCGCCGGCGGGATCGTCGCCCAGCACGCCGAGGTAGACCAGCGCGGGGCGGAGTTCGATCTCGATGTCCAGCCGTCGCCGGTCTTCGGCGATCACGGAGGTTTCGAAGTAGCCCAGGGCGCCGTGGGTTACCGAGATGTCGTAGGCGCCGGGAGGCAGGCGTACCTGCGGCGGTGACTTCGAGCGGTCGGGACGCAGGATCCGGCCGTTGCCAAGAACGGCCGCGCTTTCCGGCAGGCCGGCGAGACCGATGACCGCTTCCTCACGCTCGAGAACGATCGGCGGCAGCTCGTAGTCGCGGAGGTCGGGCAGTTGCAGGCGCGTCACGAAGCTCCGGAAGCCATCCTTCTCGATCGTGATCCGGTAGCGGCCGGGGGCCAGATCCTCGACCCGGAGTTCCTCCGAGAAGTCCTCGGGCGGATGATCCGAGGCTGGCCCGTCCGGTCGGAACCAGGGTTCTGCCTGGCCGGCCGTTCGTCCGCGTTCGATGCCGTCGACCAGGACCGCGGCGCCGGTCGGCGCGGTACGCAGGAGGACAACGGCGCTGTCACGCTCCAATTCGACTTCGACCTCGAGGTCGCGCCCGCCGATGACCGTGAACGCTGCGGTAGCAGGCAGAAAGCCCGGACGCGAAATGAAGGCCAGGTAGTCGCCGACCAGCATGGGACTGGGCTCGGGCGGTTCGAACGGTTCCGGTCCCGGTTCCGCGTCCATTCCCGTCTCGGGGTCGGCCGCCGCGTCGGCGTCGCCTCCGTCACCCGGCTCCCCGCGTTCCTCGCGCGGAGGCGTCTCAGGCGGCGCGGCGTTGCCGAACTCCGCGTCCCCGACCAGAATGCGCGCGTCCCGCGGCAGGACGAAGAAGGAGACGCGGCCCAGGAGCTCTTCCTTTCGGCGCTCCAGGCGATCGGTCAACTGCCTGCCGGCCGTTTCCGCGTCCAGCTCGAAGCGGGGATCGAGGCGGACGATCCGGTCGAGGGAGGCGTCGGCGGCGTCCCGATCGCCGAGCGTCCACCGGGCGGCGGCCAGATAGAGCCAGGCGGTGCGCAGGGTCTCGAACAGGCGTGGGTCGTTCGCGGCCAGGTCCCGCGCGTTGCCGGCAGCGACAGCGAGCGGCTCCAGCGTGTCGACCACGCTCTGCAGGATGGGAATTGCCCCCTCGGAGTCGCCTTCCGCGTAGAGGTCGCCGGCCTCGGCCAGTGCGGCCGTCGCCTGTGGCGGCAGCCGGCTCGAACGCTCGATCTCCAGATCGCTGCGGCCGATTTCCTGGACACCCGGGCGCTGTGCGGCCAGGGGGCCGGAGAGCGCGACGACCAGGGTCAGGATGGGCCCGAGCATCTCGAACCGGCGGCGTGCGCTCATCGCTACTGCCCCGAACGACGGTCGCGGTCGTCAACTGCCCCGACGAGGGCCTTGAACAGGCGGCGTGCGCTCATCGCTACTCCACGACCAGGACGGTGCCGAGCCTGCTGTCGGCGATGAAGATGCGCCCCCGGGCATCGACCGCGATGTCCTCCGGGGCCCGAAGCTCCTGGGCGCCCGGGAGGGTGGGTCCGATCGTGGCGACGGGAGCGGCCGCCGGGTCGTAGACGAGGACCTGCAGCGCTCCCGTGTCGAGCACGTACCGGTTGCCCAACGGGTCGACGTCGATCGCCGTGGGCCGTTTCCATTCGGCGCGGAACGACTCCTCCAACCTGCCGTCAGCGGCGAAGCGGAGCACCGATGGAGCCTGTGAGCGGGAACCCGCGTCCAGGACGTGGATGGCGCCGTTCTCGCCGAGGGCCAGGTCGATGGGCCGGGTCATGGCGGCCGCCTTCAGGGTCTCGAGCAGGCGGCCGTTCGAATCGTAGCGGAGCACCTCGGCCGCGCGGCGCGACAGAACGGTCCAGTTGCCGAAGTCGTCCCGGGCGGCGGCGACGATCCGGTCGAGGGCGCCGCCCTGAGGGCGGGCGAACGACAGGCTCGTCGGCGCCTGGAAGTCCGTCACTCCATCGGCCGTGATCACCGCCAGCGGGCCTCGGGATGTCTGGCCCGGCTTGACGATCCCGCGCAGGTCGCGGGCCGCGGACGGCATCCCTGCGGCGTCGAGAATCGCCGCGCGATTCGGCTCGGTGACCAGGAGTTCACCGTCCGGTCCGGCGGCGACACCGCGGGGCCTCTCGATTCCCACCCGTTCTGGCAGGTAGGGCCGGGAACGGCGCCAGGGTTCCCCGCCGGCCAGTGGCCGCAGGATCATGCGCTCGATCAGGGTCGTCCGTTCGAGCGCCGCATCGGCAAGGTCGGCAACCGACGCCTCGCCTGCGGCGGCGCGGCGGAGCCAGCCTTCCCGCGCCAGCCGCAGATGGTTGGCTGCCTGCTGCCAGTCGCCCCGCGCGAGGAGCAGTTCGCCGAGTTCGAAGTGGGCCCTGGGAGTCCACTCGCTCTCGGCCTCGCGCTCCAGTACGCGCAACAGCTCGCCTCCGGCTGCTGCGGCGTCGCCGGTCCGCCGGCCCAGCGCGGCTGCCTCGACCAGGGCGCGGGCGCGAACCGCCGACCGGGGGTGTCGGCTCCGGGGAAAGCGCTGGCTGATCGCCAGCAACTGCCCGCGGGCGTCCCTGAGGTCGCCGGTGCTGCGCGCCGAGGCCGCGATGGCGAGTGCCGCATCCACGGCCGCGGCCGCCTCCCGCCGGGTCTCGTCCCGCCGGGTCTCGTCCTGCCGGGTCTCGTCCTGCCGGGCCGGCAGAGCCGCGGCGACGAGGACTGCGACCAGGCACAGGCCAAGGCGGGGACACGGGCTGCGGATCATGCCGACCAACCCCCGGGCCTCCAGCAGCACACACCCTTCCAGATCACGACGGACGCGCCGTCTGTGGCAGAGGCGGGGCTGCATTCGCGCGGCCATGGCGCCCGTTGGCATCGTGCCGCCCTCCGTGCGCTCGATGACTCGCACGCGGAGATGGTTTCGCGTGTGGCGCGGGACGCGCCACACGGGTTGGTCTCCCGTCGCGCCCTGCTGGACGGGCGCCTGACCGCTCCCGGTGCGACACGGACTTTCGCCACCGGCTGCCTAGGCGTCGAGTTGCTCGCCGAGCTGCTCGTCGCTGATCCGTTGGGCGCTTGGCGAGTGGGGGGCGTGAGTCAGGATCTGGTTGGCGCGCATGATCGCCTTTGCCGCGTCGCCGAGATCCTGGTAGGTGAGCATCTCCTTGTAGAGCACGTCGGCGAGTCGGTTCAGCTGCTCTTCGACCTGGCCTGCGTATGGGCCGCCCGGGAAGCGCTCGAGGTACTCCGAGCCGCTCGTGATGTCGTCGTAGTCGCCGACCAGTTTACCCAGCCGATCCTCGGCCCGCTGACCGAGCTCGGGGTCACGCTGCTGGAGCGCGAGGTGCTGGAGTGAGCCGAGACGGGTGAGCACCGGCGCCAGGTTGCGCAGGCCGCGCTGGGCAGCGGCCGCCGGAGTGTCTCCGTCCTCCTCGATGTCGCTGGCCGGCTCCGATTCCCATGCCTCGAGGAAGTGCTCCACCGCGTCCGTTTCGCGGCCGAGCCGGCTGTAGGAGATGCCCAGCAGCAGCGCCACCCTGGGTGTGCGCGGCGAGTCGGGATAGTTGGACAGGAAGGCTTCGAGGAAGGGGGTTTCGAACACCCCCCGGTCGAGGATCCTGATCGAGTGGCCGTAGAGCTCTTCGGACTGGCGGCGCAGGTCGGCCAGCTCGTTGCCGAGGTCCGCCAGGAAGGGTGAGTCGGGGGTCAGGGAGCGGACGCTCTCCATCTGCCGGCGATAGGCGGCGATGATGCGGCCGTAGTCCCGGGACGTGCCCAACCGCTCGAGTTCGGCGTCTCGCAGCCCGTGCAGCTTCCGCAGCCGCAGGGATTCGGCGGCACGGCCGGAGGGCCAGGCGTGAAGCGCCAACTCGTTCAGCAGTTCGAGCTCGGGCGGCGTGGCCAGGCGTCCCTGCGGGCGGCCGGGAGGCCGTTCCTCCGCTTCGCGTTCTCCGAACCCGAGCAGCACCGCCTGCGTCTCGCTGCGGTACGCATCGACCTGCTCGGCGGGTTCCGGCTCCAGCGTCGCCAGGTAGCGACCACGGGCCTCGGCGGCGTGAACGCGAGAATCGAAGAACGGGTGGGTCTGCCAGTAGCCGTAGGCCTTCGATTGCGAGATGCGCTCGCCCATCCTGGCCATCAGCGCGCTGAGCGCCGTCGGGTCGTAGCCGGCTGCCGCCGCGAGGCGCTGCCCCTCCTCGTCGCTCTCGTCCTCGTGCTCGCGCGAGTAGCTGCGCATGACGAGTTCGGTGATCGCCATGCCGCCGAGCAGGGCGGCCTGAGCGGCTGCCTCGGTCGAACTCTGATCGCGGGTGTAGCCGTAGGGAGTGAGGTAGCCGTCGCGCCGGTCGCCGGCGCTGGCCGCGATCAGGCCGACGGACAGCAGGGCGCTGACCGCGTTCAGCTTCATCGCGCGCTTCTTCTGCTTCAGGAAGTGCTCCGAGGTGACGTGAGCGATCTCGTGGCCGAGCAGCGCGGCGAGCATGTCGTCCGAGAGGTCGAGGTCGAGGATGCCTCTGGTGACGAAGATCTGGCCGGCCGGCAGCGCGAAGGCGTTGGGGATCGGCGTGTCGACGACGGCGAAGGTGAAGGGGTAGCGGTCGAAGTCTGCGTGGTGGGCGAGCTGATAGCCGATCCGGTTGACGCGCTCCTGAGCCTCGGCGTCGTCGAGCAGGCCGTACTGCCGTACCGCCTGAGCGGCCGCGGCCAGGCTCTTCCGGAACAGGCCCGGATTCGAGATCTCGACGCCGGGCGCGGCGGCGGCGCCGGCGAGATTCCATGCCAGGACGACAGCGGTTGCGGAGCGCGCGGACACCCTGCGGCGGTTGGGACGGTGGGCCGGGATCATGAGTGGGGCAACGGTGGCTTGCTCTCGGGAGATTCCAGCTTCATAGGATAGCGCCGTGGCGGCCCCGGAGTTGCTGGAGGCGTTGGCAACGGCGGCGCGGAGCGGCCGGGGCCATGAGCCCTGGGTGTTCTACCCGCAGGATGGCCGCTGGCGTTGGTGGTCGTTCAGGCGGGGCTGGATGGAGGTCGAGCGCTGGCGGGCGGCGTTCGCTCGTGGCGGCGGAGCGTCCATCGACCAGGCCCCGGCGCCGCAGACCTCTCCGCAGGCGCTCTGTTGTCACCTCGCGGCAGCCCGCGCGGAGGCAACCGGCGTGGAATCGGCGGCTTCGACCGCGTTCGACGGGCTGCTGGCGCCGCGGCGGCTGGCGCGGGAGATCGTCGTCGTCACGCCTCCCGCGGCGGCGTCGCCGAGCGAGGTGGACCGTCTGGCGGAGCCGTGGCTGCACTGGTGCTGCCTGAACCTGGCCGTCCTGGTACTCGAACCGAGCCGCGGCGCCCTGGTCGGTTCGGTCTTGTGGTGCCGGCCGACGGTGCTCCTTGCCGGTCTCGAGCAGGAGCGCGCGCTCGCCGCAGCGGTGCGGGAACGCAGCCGGGACCGCGTTCGCCGGGCCGCGGCCCTGGTCGACCGGCTCCGTGTTCTCCTCGTCGCGGCCGACGACCGCGGCGCCGTTGGCGAAGCCCCGGCGCCGGCCGGCTTCTGGCGTTCCCGGGGCGTGCAGCGGCGCCTGGTGTACCGGGAAGACGTCGATCCCTCCACCCGCGTGCCCGAGGTGTAGCTGCCCGGCGCCCGCAGGCGTGCACCGCGCCGGTCGCAGCGCCCGCCCGCCCGAGTCGGGTCGTTGATACAGTGCCGACTGATGAACATTGCGGGCCGGTGCGTTGCGGATGCGACTCCGGCCCTGCGCCAGGGAGGCTCAGGATGAGGTTCCGGAGACGGCAGGGGGCTACGGTCATCCGGCGCCGGCCGCTGTTGGCTCTGCGCGCCCTTCCGGAGTTCGCCCGTGGTCTCGGACGGCAAGCTGCGGCCGTCCGGTACTGGCCGCTGTGGGCGCTGCTCCTGGCGGCGGCGGCTGGTCCCGCGCCGGCCGGGGCGGCGGACTTCACGATCAAGATGGCGACGCTGTCGCCCGACGGGTCGCCCTGGGACGGATTCTTCGAAACGATGGGCCGGGACTGGGAGAAGGGAACCGATGGCCGGGTCAGCTTGACCATCTATCCCGGCGGCGTGGCGGGGGACGAGCCGGACATCCTGCGCAAGATGAAGATCGGCCAGTACCACGCGGCCGCTCTCTCGGTCAGCGGTCTGGCCGACATCTCCAGGGACTTCACCGTCTTCGAGATACCTCTCTTCTTCCGCTCCGAGCGCGAGATGTTCCATGTGCTGCGGGAACTGACACCCGGCTTGCGGACGACGCTCGACGAGAAGGGCTTCGTGCTCCTGGGCTGGGGCTACGTTGGCCAGGTCCACTTCTTCACGAATGAACGGGCGCGCACCGTCGAGGAGATGCAGGAGCTCAGGATCTTCACCTGGGCCGGCGACCAGGCGATGACGAACTGGTGGCGCCAGGGCGGTTTCAAGCCGGTCGCGCTGGCCGCCACGGATATCGTGACCGGCCTGCAGACCGGCATGATCGATGCCCTCGCGGTGCCGCCGATCTACGCCATGTCGGTCCAGTTCTTCAAGCAGGCGAAGTACTTCGCCGACATTCCGCTGATCCCCATGATGGGCGCCATCGTGGTCACGAAGCGGGCCTGGAACCGGGTCTCGGAAGCGGATCGGGGGGTGCTGGTCGATGGCGGTCAGCGGGCCGAGAACCGGATCTTCGAGACGATTCCCGACATCGAGCAGGCGACGATCAAGCTGATGGGCGGCCAGGGCCTCGAAGTCGTCCCGATCGTGGGCACCGAGGTCGAGGACGACTGGAAACGCATCGCCAACAGCTTTGCCGACGACATGCGGGGCAAGGTCGTGCCGGCGGCGATCTTCGACCGGGCGACGGCGGTACGGGACGCGTACCGGCAGCGTCAGGAGGCCGAAGCGGCCGCGTCTGCCGCTGCCGACGGCAGCCGTTAACGCCGCCAGACCTAAGGGGCCCCACACGCCATGTTCGGCTCCAGCCCCCACTTCGCCAGGACCCTTCACCGCGCCGCCTGCTGCGCTGTTGTTTCTGCGGTTCAAGCGCCCGCCGCCCCGGCGAAGACGGCAACGTGAAGGCGCGGGCACTCTGCCCGCATTCGGTGCGCAGCGCCGTCGGGTGTTCGCTTGACCGGTAAGGGCGCCTCGCCCCGGCTCCGAGCGGCAGGGCGCCTCCTGCATCGGGTCGAAGACGGCCTTTCGAGCGTCCTTTTGGCCGCCATGGTGCTGCTGCCCTTGGCGGAGATCGTCGTGCGTCAGACCGGCGCCGGGATTCCCGGCGCGCTTCCCTTCGAACAGCATCTGACCCTGTGGATCGCTTTCCTGGGCGCGGCCCTGGCAGCGCGCGAGGGACGCCTGCTGGCCTTGGCCACCGGGAACTTCCTGCCCGAAGGCCGGTTCCGGGCGATCGCCGCGGTCTTCACCGGCGGCGTCAGCGCGATGGTGACGACGTTGCTCGGCAGGGCCAGCTTGGACCTGGTGCAGATCGAGCGCGAGGGCGGTATCGAGATGGCGGCCGGCGTACCCGTCTGGGTGGGCCAGGCTGTCATGCCGTTGGGCTTTGCGCTCCTGGCCCTGCGACTGGCCTGGAAGTCGTCGGAACTCTGGGCCGGGCGCGCCCTGGCCGCGTTTGGCATCGTGCTGGGGCTGTGGATCGGCGGCAACGCCGAGGCGTTCGGCGAGCTTCCGGCGACACCCTGGCTGGTCCTGATCCTGGCTTCGACCCTGCTCGGCGGGCCGATCTTCGCCGCCCTCGGCGGCGCCGGGGTGTTTCTGTTCCTGTCCGACTTCGTGCCGCTCGCTGCGATTCCGGCCGAGAGCTACCGGCTCGCCGTGTCGCCCACCCTGGCGGCGATCCCGCTGTTCACGCTGACTGGCTTCCTGCTCGCCGAGGGCGGGGCGTCGGAGAGGCTGCTCAGGGTGTTCCGCGCCCTGTTCGGCTGGGCGCCGGGCAGCACCGCCGTCGTGTGCGCCGTCGTCTGCGCGTTCTTCACCGTCTTCACGGGCGGTTCCGGCGTCACGATTCTGGCGCTGGGCGGCGTGCTCTTCGCCGCCCTTTCGGCCGATGGCTACCGTGAGCGCTTCTCGCTCGGTCTGCTTACGTCGTCGGGTTCGCTCGGCCTCCTGTTGCCGCCGGCCCTGCCGCTCATCCTCTTCGGCATCGTCGCGCAGGTGCCGATCGAGGATCTGTTCATTGGGGGGATCCTCCCCGGCCTGCTCCTGATCGCGCTGATTGCTGCGTGGGGCGTCAGGGAGGGGTTGCGCGCCGGCGCTGGCGGGACCTCGATCTCCGGGAAGGAAGAGGGGGGCGCCACCGGCCCGGGCGAATGGGAAGGGTTGCCGCCCGTCTTGAGGCGATTGCTGCCGCCCGGCGTCATCGAGATGGTGTGGGCAGTCTGGGGCGGCAAGTGGGAGCTGCTGCTGCCTGTCGTCGTCCTGGGCGCCTTCTTCAGCGGCTACGCGACCCTGGTCGAAACGGCCGCGCTGGCGGCTCTCTACGCCTTCGTCGTCCAGTGCCTGATCCACCGGGACGTGAAGCTGGGCAAGCCCCTGCTGGCCGTCTTCCGGCAGTGCACCGTGCTGGTCGGTGGCGTGCTGATCATCCTGGTCGTGGCAATGGGACTCACGAGTTGGCTGGTCGATGTCCAGGCGGCCCAGAGTCTGGTTGAACTTGCCCAGGACAACATCGAGTCGAAGATCCTGTTCCTGTTGCTGCTGAACGTCTTTCTGCTCCTCGTCGGCTGCCTGATGGACATCTTCTCGGCCACGGTGGTCGTCGTCCCCCTGATCGTCCCGCTCGGTCTGGCCTTCGGCGTCGATCCGATCCACCTCGGGATCATCTTCGTCGCGAATCTGGAGCTCGGGTACCTGACGCCGCCGGTCGGCCTCAACCTGTTCCTCGCGTCCTATCGCTTCGAGCGGCCGCTGCTCGAGATCTACCGGGCCGCGGCGCCGGCACTCGTCATACTCGGCGTCGGCGTGCTGCTGATCACCTACGTGCCGGTTCTGACCCTGGGCCTGCTTGAGCTGTTGGGGAAGCGGTAGCCGGGAACGCCTCGACGGCTTGTGAAGGCTTGAACTGAGGCCATCGGCACTTCTGATGCCCGGCACGCGGGGTCGTGTATCGTCATGGATCCGGCTGGCGTTGTTCGCAGACCGCCGGACACTCGGCCTGCACACTGACGGAGACAACACTCGTGCGAATCGAGCCGGAGATCAGTGCCGTGAGCGTCGTGCTGCTTGGCTCTTTCAACCCGGCCATCTTCACTCCCGCCTGGTTCGGGCTGCAGGGCCTCCTGCCAAGGGCGGCAGTGGAGAGCGCCGAGCTGGGCGTTGCCCACGCAAGCGTTACGGAGTTCGCTGCCGAGTGGCTGAAGCTGGGCGTCCGGCCCGACAGGTTTGCGGCCGAGACGTCGCAGGCGCCATTGATCCGGGTCAGCGACCTGGTAGTGCGGACGTTTCGAGAGCTGCTGCCCCACACCCCCATCGAGGCGCTCGGGATCAATCGGGAAGTCCACTTCCGGGTACTGAGCGTGGCTGAGCGAGACCGGATCGGTCGGAAGCTGGCGCCCACCGAACCTTGGGGAGATTGGGGAAGGCTCATTGAACCTGACGGCGCTCACGGCGGGATGACGTCGCTCACGATGAGGCAGCAACGAGTGGAAGGCCGGCCTCCGGAAGATACGATCAACGTGACGGTGGAACCTTCGGTGCGCCTCGGGAGTACGGGCGTCTTTGTGCGTGTGAACGACCACTACACGGCTCACGGGAACGGTCACGAGGGAGGCAGCGTCCTGATCGAGCGGCTGGAAGGAGAGTTCGAAGAGTCGAGGGAACGCAGCGAGAGCTTGATCGACCAGGTCATGTCGCTCGCCGGAGGGCAGGACTGATGTCCCTTTCTGCTGTTGTCGAGCGTCGGAGCGGGACGTCGGACTCCGTTGGCGGAAACCAACCGACCGGGATGCGGGCCAGCATCGATCGCGAACCGATCTTGCGTCTTGTCGAGGGCTTTCCGTCGATCTTCTTTGCCGGGAGCACCGACTCCCAACAAGAGCGGCGTTCTGAGGGCTCGTCCTTCGGAGACCTCGGAAGCGTGGATTTTGCCAGGATTCCGGCACCCAGACCCGACCACGCTCGACCGCAGGCGACGCTTCACGCTCTTCAGGAGTGGGAGGGCTTCGTGGTCGGGATCGGATCCGAGACGTTCGAGGCGCGGCTCCTCGACGTGACCGCCGGAGACCGCTGCGACTCCGCGGAGGCGACGATCCCGCTCCAGGAGATCGCTCATGGAGATCTCGAACGGATGGAGATCGGCAGTATCTTCAGGTGGGTGATCGGCCATGAGATCTCCTCAGCCGGGTCCAAGCGGCGGGTTTCGCAGATCGTCTTCCGGGACCTGCCGGCAGTGACGCGCGCCGCCGAGCGCGCCGGCAGCCGATGGGCTCGGAACGTCATGGACAAGTTCGGTCTGTGAGCTCGGGCTTCGGCCTTCCTCCGGCCCCCGAAGAGTTTGAACTCACTGTGATCGGGCCGGGGTACGGCGAGAGCGTCGTGGTTCATTTGGGCCGTGGCGCGTGGATGATCGTGGATTCCTGCGTCGATTCCGGAGGAGCGCCTCACCCGTTGCGCTACCTGGAGGACCTTGGCATCGAGCCGGCGGAGTCCGTTCGGTTCGTCGTTGCGACCCATTGGCACGACGACCACATCAGGGGCATGGCGCAAGTCGTCACTCGCTGCCTGAGAGCGCGTTTCTGCTGCTCGGGCGCTTTGGCAAGAAGGGAGTTCCTGGTTGCGGTGGGGAAGAGCGAAGAGCGGCCACGCTCGCGTGTTTCGTCAGGATTGAGGGAGTTGCACGGGGTGTTCAGTCAGCTCTCCGAGAAGCCGACATGGGCTCTCGCAGATCGCCTGGTTCACAGAAGTTCGGACTCGGAAGTCTGGGCGCTTTCGCCGGACGACCTGGTCTTCAAGCGCTTCCTCGACTCCCTGGCGGGGCTGCTGCCTGATCGTGGCGCCCCGAAGAGGCGCATTCCGGACCTGTCGCCCAACGAGGTGTCGGTCGTGCTCTGGGTCCGCAGTGCGGGGGGCGTTGCCCTGTTGGGGGCAGATCTCGAGCGAGCTGGCTGGCAGCGTACTCTGGGCCGGGGAACAAGGCCAGAGGGCTTGGCTTCGGCGTTCAAGGTGCCGCATCACGGTGCAGAGACTGCGCACGAACCGGGAGTGTGGAAGCAGATGCTGACGCCCTCGCCTGTGGCGGTCCTCACGCCTTGGACGAGGGGCGGTCGAAGGCTCCCCGGTAGAGCGGACCTAAGCCGAATCCTCAGTGAGACGCCTCACGCCTACGCGACGGCGCCTCCGGGCCGGGTGCGCAGGGGGAAGCAACAGAGGCAGGTCGCACGAACACTCCGGGAAACGGGCGCTGAGGTCCGACGGGATGGGCAGCGGTTCGGGGCGGTTCGCCTGCGCAAGAGTCTCGACGATGCGGGGGAGTGGAGCATCGAGACCTTGGGTACTGCAGTGAGGTTGGGCGCAGGACGGCCCGCCTGACCTGACTCGCAGCGAGCCGCTCGACGGCTTCGGTGGACGGCCAGGCCAGGGCTCAGGCCAGGTGCCGGGTTCTCTCTCCTGTCCGACCAGTGCCGCATCCCCGGGCGGCGAAGTCGAGGCTTCGACCGCGTCCCGGCCATGGTGGGGCGGCATGGTCGCCGCCCCTGGGTTCAGGTCACCGGTCGCGAGGCCGCCGGACCAACGTGTCCGTGACGCGTAGGATAGGCGCCAGATGAACTTGCGGCGTCTGCAGAGCATCGCCGTCCTCTGGTCGGCGGTCTTCGTGGTCGCCGCCATCCTGACCCTGGTGGGTCTTCAGGTCGTGCCGCGGGGCGTGCCGGGTCTGGTCGGGGCGTTGCATGCCCTCGTCGCGGCGGTCGGCTTCTTCTGCGGCGTCGCGGCGACCCGGCGCCGGGCGGAGATCGAGGCTGAGCGTTGGAAGCGCGTGGAGGACGTGGACCTCACGTCGAGCGAGCGGGAGCATGCGCACCGGGAGGCGGAATCGGAACTGAAGCGAGCGAGCGCGCAGTTCCTGCTCGTCGGCGTGACGCTCGGCGGCTGGCTCGCCTACCAGTTGCGCGCCGAACGCCCGCAGGCGGGCGCCGCGGTCGCGGAGCTTCTCGGCGGCGAGGCGCCCCCCGTCGAGACCGCGGCAGAGGCCCTCGCTTCGGCGCCCGTGTACAGCCTGAGTGCCTCCGATCTGCTCATTGCGACGCCGCTGATCGCCTTCGGTCTCGGCATGCTGTGGGCGCGCCGGGGCGCCGCCCGGTCAGCGCCCCGTGAGGGCTGAGCGGGACTGCCGCCAACGCTAACGCAGCCGCGCCACGGTGGCGCCCCATCCGCCGCCGCCGGGGCCGCCGCTCCTGAACGACACGACCCGCGGGTCGCGCTCGAGCACCTTGCGCACGATCTGGCGCTGGACGCCGATCCCCCGACCGTGGATGATCCGGACCTCGCGGAACCCCCTCTCGTACGCGGCGTCGAGATAGCTCTCGACGACATCCTTCACCTCCCGGGGCTGGAAGGGATGGAGGTCGATCTCATCGCCGATGGGCACCTCGACGATTTCGTCCATGTCCGGCGCGAAGTCGTCTTCGGGGGCCATGGCTAGAACAGCTTGAGGACGGCGATGAAGGCGCTCCAGCCGTCGTCGGGCCCGGCGAGCGCGGTGCCGACATCCATGTTGACCAATGTGCCCCACGGGCCGATGAAGGTGCCGACGATGCCGACGCCGGCGAGCAATTCGTTGTCCAGGCCGGAGGCCGTGTCCGTTGCCCAGGCGGCGTCGCCGACCAGGTCGATGCGGAAGAGCTGACCGAGTTCGAAGCCGTACGTGATGTGGGCGGCCGCCGCGCTCTCGGCGCGCACCTTGTCGCTCTGGTAGCCGTGGACGGTGATGTCGGAGAAGAACCCGAACCCGTACTTGCTGAAACGGTCCAGGTCGGCGCCGTCCACGTACTCGAAGGACAGACCGATCTTCTGGAACTTCGGCAGGTGCCAGGTCTTCGCGACGCCCACGTTCCAGAGCGTGTAGGTGTCCGGGGTCACGTTGGCGCCGCCCAGGCCCCAGGGTTCCCAGTCGCCTCGCCGGTTCCAGGCGCCGCCGAGTGCCAGCCGGTAGCCGGAACGCGTGTAGCGGAGGGTGGCGCCCAGGCTGTGGCTCAGGTGATCCGCGGGCAGGACGAAATCCTCGCCGGTCTCGTCGGCCCGCTGGAAGTTGTTCCAGGACAGCTCGTAGCGGAAATCGAGCTTGGTGTAGCTGCCGAGCGGCCGACCGAGGCTGAAGTCCATGTTCGGGCGCAGCCGTTCCACGTTCTCCCGCGGCGCCTCCCGGCCGTCGCGGTAGAGGGTGTCCTGGCCGGCGAAGGCGAGCGCGAAGACGTCGACGCCAGCATCCCAGCGGGAGCCGAACAGGCTCGGGTTCGCGACGTCGGCGAGGATCAGCGGACCGGCAATGAACAGGTCGGCCTGCATTCCCGTGCCCCGCCAGTCGAAGGCGAGCCAGTTCACGCCGCCCAGCGGCAGGGGGCCGTCCTGGGCTTCGTCGTAGAAGGCGCCGCCGAGGATGAACATCCGGGTCTTGTCGTCCTCCTTGACCGCCCGTTCGCCGGTCGCGCTGTCGACGGCCAGGTAGCGAAGCCCCACTTCCGTGTCGCGCACCATCGTCGCCTCGGAGGCCAGGACCGCCTGCCGGCGGGTTTCGAAGTCGCCGGGATTGATCCGGATGTCGGTGAGTTCGGTCAACCCCTCGACGACCGTCGTCGCGTTCAGCAGTGAGAACAGCCGCTGGCTGACGACGCGGGCCGGGAGCCAGTACGAGGACCGCTCCCACGCCGCCGGCTCGCCCTTCTCGTCAACCGGGGTGTAGAACGTCGTTTCGTCGTTCGAGAGGACTTCGCCGGTCAGACCGAGCTGGACCGCGCGGGTCTTCACCCGGGCGTAGAGCTCGCGGTCCACCCACACCGTGCCGCGGAACAGGCTGCGGCCCTCGGCCAGCGCCGCCGCCGGCTCGAAGTCCACGACCCAGGTGTCCCGGCCCTCGACGGTCGCGGTGCCGCGCAGCCGGTAGCGGTACTCCCTGGTGAAGGTGATCGCGGCAGGCATCGCGGCCGCCTTTTCCGGCTGAATCAGGGGGATCTCGGGGATCTTCTTGCGCCGCCAGCGAATGCCGTTGACAAAGAAGTTGTGCCAGGCCCAGTCGAAACCCGCTTCCTGGCGGAAGAAGAAGGGGCCCTGGAAGGTCACGTCGACCGTCTGGATGCCGGTGCCGAGCTGGAAGCGCAGCGAGGTCGTGTTCGTCGCGCTGTAGTTCGCGATCCGCCTCGACTGATCGTCCTCGAAGGCCTGCAGCCGCCTCAGAATTTCGCCGACCGGCACCTGGCGCGTGTCGGCGACCGACAACGTCTCCTCGATGCTCCCCGTCCCGTCCAGCTTGACCGCCAGATCGCGCTCGAGCCGGAAGACGAAGGGACCTTCCGTTGCGGCCAGTTCGAGTTGATAGCCGCTCCGGGTACGCCGGCCGCCGAACAGCAGGTCGGTCTCGCCGGTCGCGAGGTCGAAGCGGGCGGCCGAGCCGAGCTGCCGGTCGCTGAAGCGGAGCGTGACCGGCGCGCCCGCCGCTGGCGACACGACGATCCTCAGACTCAGGTCCTCGCCGTGGACGAAGCTCCAGGCCGTAGCACCCGAGGGCGTCGAGTAGGGATCGAAGGCGACATCCCCCGAGAACTCCTGAGCGATCAGGCGGGCGGCTTGAACGGCCGCCCGGTCGGCGTCCCCGTCGCCGGCGAGGGTGAACAGGGACAGGGTGGCGCCGGCCTCCGCCTCGGCCGCGGCGCGCACGAGCAGGTCGCCGCCGGCGTCCGCGGCCGCGGTCGGCTCGCGCTCGACCGCCATCAGGGCGTCCGGATCCAGGTCGCGGAGCAATCGCCTGATTGCGGCCAGGTCGACCTCGCCGGCCGCTGCGTCGACGCTGAACGAGACGCCGTCCAGATAGGCGTCGAGTTCCTGCCCGTAGAGGCTGCGAATCAAACCGTCATCGGCGGGAAACGACTGGGAGACGACGAGGGCATCGGGCTGTGCGCCGGAGACCGCCACCGCGGCACGCTTCAGGGCGAGGGCGTACTCCTGGACTTGTACGGGTTCGTCCTGAAGCGCCACCGGCCAGACGAGCTGGAAGAAGGCGCCGGGCGACGCGGTCCGCGCGAGGTCGGCGAGCCGCTCCAGTTCCGTCGCCAGTTCGTCGCCGCGGTCGGCCGCCGGCGGGCGCTCGGCGAAGCGAACCGCGTACCACGGCACGGCGCCGCTGTCGCGCAACCGCGTCGCCGCCTCGGCCGCCGCGTCAATCCCGGCCTCATCCGCGAGATCGATCGGCCACTTGACCACCAGGAGCGCCTCCTCCGGCGCCTCCGGCAGCGTTCCCAGAACCTCCGCGACTCTCTCGGGGTCGTCAGTCGCCAGACCCACGCAGGGGTTGCACGGCAACTGCCCGGCCACTGGCAGGGCTCCAGCGAGCAGGAGAGCTATCGCAGGAAGAGCTTGTTTCGTCATTTGCTTCTCTCAGTTCCGGACCAAGTGTCGAACCCTAGCCCGGATAACACGGAAAGGCGGACCGGATTCCCGATACCGGTTGCGCCGGCCTTCCGGCCGGCGCGTGTTCCTGGCCGCCTCCGGCGGCAGCCGGCCGCAAAGCCGGCGCACCTGTACCTTTGCTGGGTGGGTTCTGGTCCCTGTGCGAGGCCGTCCCAGTGGGGCGTCGCCCACAACGGGTCGCGCGCCCAGGGACAGGTCGGCGCCCGGCCTGACCCCAAGACGGGCGGGTGCGTCGTCCGCAGCCGCCGTCGCCGTCGCCGTCGGGCGACGGCGGCTAGCTGGCAGCCGCCGCCCGGTCGCCGGACTCGGCGGCGACGATCGGCGGCAGTCCCATCTCGGTGCGCAGGTGGGCTTCGATCTCGTCGGCGAGGTCGGCGTTGTCACGGAGGAACTGCTTCGCGTTCTCGCGGCCCTGGCCGAGCCGGACGTCGCCGGCCGAGAACCAGGCGCCGCTCTTCGTGACGCGCTTGTGCTGGACGCCCAGGTCGATCAGTTCGCCGACCCGGGAGATGCCCTCGCCGTAGTCGATGTCGAACTCGGCGAGCCGGAACGGCGGCGCGACCTTGTTCTTGACCACCTTGATCCGCACCCGCGAGCCAACCACCTGGTCGCCGTCCTTCAGGGCGCCGATGCGCCGGATGTCGATGCGGACGGAAGAGTAGAACTTGAGCGCCCGGCCGCCCGTCGTCGTCTCGGGCGAGCCGAACATGACGCCGATCTTCTCGCGGATCTGGTTGATGAACACGACGGTCGTCCGTGACCTGGAGATGATGGCGGTCAACTTCCGGAGCGCCTGGGACATGAGGCGGGCCTGGAGGCCGACGTGGGAGTCGCCCATCTCGCCTTCCAGTTCGGCCCGCGGCACGAGGGCGGCAACCGAGTCGATCACCACGATGTCGAGCGCGTTCGAGCGCACCAGCATCTCGGCGATCTCCAGAGCCTGTTCGCCGCTGTCCGGCTGCGAGACCAGGAGGTCGTCGATGTTCACGCCGATCTTCTCGGCGTACTCGGCATCCAGCGCGTGCTCCGCGTCGATGAAGGCCGCCGCGCCGCCGGTGCGCTGCGCCTGTCCGACGACCGACAGGGCGAGGGTCGTCTTGCCGCTCGATTCCGGACCGTACACTTCGACGACGCGGCCGCGCGGGAAGCCGCCGGTGCCGATGGCGTGGTCGACGGCCAGCGATCCGGTCGAGATCGATTCGACGCCGAGGTTCTCCTGTTCGCCGAGGCGCATGATCGCGCCTTTTCCGAACTGGCGTTCGATCTGGGTGAGTGCGCCTGCGATGCCTTCCTTGCGGGCGTCCTTGCGGGCGCCTCGCTGCGTGCGTGCCTTTGCGCGGGTCGGGGTCATGAGTTCGGTTTCCTCTCTTCTTTGCTGTGGCGCGTTGGCGATGTCCGGCCGGGTTCGGGTGGTCCGCGCCGTCGGGGGGAGACTGGATCGGTTCCGGCGGCGATGCCGCAGGACGTGCGTGGCTATACTTCCTCGCGACCGATGCGGCGCTCCCCTCGATCGTCGGACGGTGGGACAGAAGGGACCTGGCCGCTGCGGACGCTCGGCGACGTGGCGCAGGACAACGTGACAGCCGACATCGACAAGGGCGCGGCCAGCGTATTGCAGCCCCCCGCGGGCGTCAACCGCGAGGCTCGCGAACGGCTCGCCGCGACTGCGGGCATCGAAGTTCACGAGAGGGTTCGGCTGGCCTCCGTGACGACACTGCGGATCGGCGGTCCGGCGGATCTCCTCGTCCGGGTCGATTCCGAGGCGGCGCTCAGCGAGGTGATGGAAGTCGCCAGGGGGTGCGGGGCTGCGCTCCATCTGCTTGGCCACGGCTCGAACGTCCTGTTTCCCGACGCCGGGATCCGGGGCATCGTCTGCCGCCTGCGCGGTGAACTCGGGGTCGTCGAGGTGGAGGGCGAAACGGTGCGTGCCGGCGCCGGCGTCACGCTCGCCCGGCTGGCGCGGGATACGGCGAAGCAGGGTCTGCTTGGACTCGAGGCCCTGTCCGGGTTCCCGTCGACGGTGGGCGGCGCCGTGGTGATGAACGCCGGCTGCTACGGCACCGAGATACGCGACGTTCTCACCGAGGTTCGCGTGGCCCGGCCGGGACGACCGGTCGAGTCGCTGCCGGTCGCCCGGCTCGAGCCGGGCTACCGGACGACGAATCTGCAGGGAACGGACGCCGTCGTCACGGGGGCGGAGTTCCGGCTCCGGCGCGGGGCCGGCGCTCCGGCGCTAGCACGAATCGACGAACTGAACCGGCGGCGCTGGCAGAGCCTGCCGTCCGGCAAGCCGAACGCCGGCTCCGTGTTCCGCAATCCGGGGGACGACCACGCGGGTCGACTGATCGAAGTCTGCGGCCTGAAGGGCCTGCGCCGTGGCGGCGCAGAGATCAGCGGACGCCACGCGAACGTGATCGTCAACCGGGACAAGGCATCGGCCGCGGACGTGCTCGATCTGATGGTGGCCGCGCACCGGGCGGTGGGAGAGCGGTTCGGGGTCGAACTGCGGCCCGAGATCGTGCTTCCCGGCGGCCTGGCCGAGGAGTTCTGGCGCCGCGCCCGTTGCGGGTGACGGGCGCCGCAGGGCGGCGCGACAGGTTATCCTCGGAGCTGGACGCGAGACGAGGGCTGACGGAAAGAAGGGGAGACACGATGAATGGGAGTGTGAATCGAACGGCGTGGGCTCGGCAGGACGTCATGGCGGCGCTCATCGCGGCCATCGCGCTGCTCGCATCGGCTTGCGGCGGCGGCGGCGGTGTGGCGGATGCGCGGGCCGGTTTCATTGCGCAGATACAGTCGTTCACGGTTCAGAGCCCGCCTGCCGCCGGGGTGATGGCAGCCGACGAGGCCGACGCGGAGGCGGAGGGAGAAGCCGATGCGCAGGCGGAACCGGAACCGGAAGTGGAAGCGGAAGCCGAAGCCGAAGCCGAAGCGGACATGCCCGCCGAGTCCGCCCTGGTCCACGTGATGCTCGACATCCTGGTTCACAATGAAGGGTCCGGCACGCTCGACGGCATCACGGTCGACCTGACGATCGCCGACCCGGACGGCGTGGAGAAGGAACGGCGGTTGATCTGGATCGAAACCGCGGGTCTCACCAAGGGTTCCCAATCGCAGGTCGTCCACGAATTGCACGACCTTGACTACACCGAGGGCGACGGCTTCCACGTCGAGGTCCGGCACCCGATCCCGATGGAAGAGCGCGGCGACTACCGCGAGTTCGACGCCGAGAGCTAGCGGCACTCCGCCGACATCACCTCGGACTCGATGATCACGCCGCAGATGTGGCTCGTGTATTCGAACGGGTCGCCGTCGAAGAGAGCGAGGTCGGCGTCCTTGCCGACTTCGATCGAGCCGACGCGGTCGTCGATGCCGAGAATGCGGGCGGGGCTCAGGGTGACGGCTTCCAGGGCGCGTTCGAGCCCCAGGCCGTTGGCGGCGGCGATCGCGGCCTCCCATAGCAGGACCCGGGTCTTGGGGACGTAGCCCTCGAAGCCGGTCTGGATGGCGAACGGGATGCCGGCGTCGGCGAGCGCGGCGGCGGTCTCCCAGGAGCCGTTGCGGACCCGGCTCATCGTCGGGTGGAGCAGGACCGGCACGCCGGCCTCGCGGATCTCGTCGATCAGCAGGTAGGCCTCGGCGGCACTGTCGAGCACCAGGTCGAATCCGAACTCTTCCTGCAGCCGGAGCGCCGAGGCCATCTCGGCCACCGTGTTCGCGGTCACCAGCAGGGAGATCTCGCCGCTCAGGACCTGGCCGAGTGCTTCGCTGGACAGGTCTCGGGGCGGCGGCTGGGGCGTGGAACCGGCGTCACCGTCCTCCTCCTCGTCGCCGGCCTCGCGTTCGCCGTTCTCGCCGCGTTCGGCTTCCTCCGCCTCGCGCACCTGGTCCAGGTACTCCCGGGCGCCGTGCAGGGCGTTCCGCAGCATCGCGATTCCCTTGGCGGAGGTCCCGGGCGACTGGAAGTTCGATGACACGGCATTGCCGAGCGTCGCGGCCAGCATCCGCACAGGCATCAGCGCGGCCTGCTCGACGTTGCGGCCCCTGGTCTTGGCGATCATCGTCTGGCCGCTGATGAGGGCCCCCGGCCCGTGGCCCGTGTGGAGCGTCGTGACTCCGTACGAGCGGACCCACTCGACCAGGGTCTCGTTCGCGTCGTAGGCGTCGATCGCCCGCAGGTCGGGCTGGAGCGGCGAGGACCGTTCGAGCTGGTCCTGGTCTCGCACCGGTCCGACGTTGCTGTTCAGAGCGCCGGAGAGACCGACGACCGAGCGGGCGTCGACGAGTCCGGGCGTCACGACGGCGGCTTCGAGCACCTCCACGCCTTCGGGAATGTCCGCCTCCGCCGCGGGGCCGACCCATTCGATCCTGCCGTCCGCGCCGGCGATGACCACGGCGTTCTCGATCGGGGCGCCGGATACGGCATGGAGGGTGCCGGCCCGCACGGCCACCTGGGCCGCGGCCGGGATGGCGGCGAGGGCGGCCAGAGCCGTCAGGACGGCGGCCGCCGGGCGTGTTCGCGGCGTGTTCGCCGCCCGGTGGCGCAGGGAACGCCGGGCATGCGAATGCGGGCAGGAGGCCTGCCCTTCCAGGGGGCGGAATCCGTTCCATCCAGGCGCCGGGCGCTTCATCGTGTTTCTCCCTCCAGCAACTGCCGAATCGCGTGGTCTTCATCGGCCGTGGTGCGGTAGACCTTGTAGCCGCCCACCGCGTACCTGCGGTGGTCGGGATTGGCCCGGTCGTAGATCATCGTCCCTTCGACCCAGGTCTGCTCGACCTTCGTGTAGGTGCTCAGTGGATCGCCCGAGAGGACGACGAAGTCGGCGTCCTTGCCGGCTTCCAGCGAACCGATGCGGTCCTCGAGCCCGAGCATCCGCGCCGGCGCCAGGGTGAGACCCTCGATCGCCTTCTCGCGCGACATGCCGTAGCGGACCGCGATCGCGGCCGCCCGGAACAGGAGGCGCGAGTCGGTTACCGAGTCGTCCGTGTTGAAGGCGACGTCGACGCCGGCGCGCTCCAGGATCGCACCCGTCTCCATGTTCCAGTCGATCGTCTCCTCCTTGCCGCCCGGAGCGTCGATCCAGGTGATCGACACCGGGACGCCGGCCGCAGCGAGTTCCTCCGCGACCTTCCAGGACTCGGTTCCGTGCTGGACGACGACCCGGAACCCGAACTCCTCCCTGAGCCGCAGGACGGTCGCGATGTCGTTGTGGCGGTGGGTGTGATGCTGCACGATCCTCCTGCCGTCGAGCACCTCGACCAGGGCCTCCATCCGCAGGTCGCGCTTCGCCGCCTCGCCGCCGTCCTGATTGTCCTCATCGTCCTCATCGTCCTCGGCAGCGGCCATCTTCTCGCGGTACTCCAGGGCCTCGTGGTACAGGTTGCGGACCAGGGCCGCGGACTTGGCGCGCGTGCCGGGAAAGGGCGGCGAGCCGATCGAGTTCGTGCCGTTCGCCATCTTCATGCCGCCGCAGATGCCGTGGATCGGATCGTCGCAGTAGAGCCAGTCCTCGATCGTGCGGGCGCCGTCGCGCAGCTTGACGTAGGCGGTCTGTCCGGACATCAGGTGGCCGGAGCCCGACATGATGTTGAGTGTCGTGATGCCGCCGCTTCGGGCCCGCCAGACGCTGTCGGCGGCGATGTCGATCGAGTCGAGGTTGCGCACGTCCGGGTGGAGCGGCGCCGACCGGTCGCCGCCGGATACCGAGCCGACGTGGGAGTGGGTGTCGACCAGGCCCGGCATCAGCACCTTGCCGGTCACGTCGTGCTCGACGGCGCCCCGGGGCGGGCGGGTCCGGGGTCCGCCGATCTCCGTGATCCTGCCGCCCTGGACGACCAGGACGCCGGATTCGATCGGCGGCCCGGCGATCGGCAGCAGCCGGGCGCCGCGGAAGACGTGGGGGTCGTCCTGTGCGGTTGCCGGCAGCGCGATCAACGCGGTCACCAGGCCGAGGGTGAACGGGCGCGGACGTTTTCTCATCTTCATGCAGGTTCCTTGAAGGGTGGGACTGCCCGGCTCCGGGAGCTGCGCCGCGGAACGCTGCGGAGCGGGCGGCGCGGCGCGAGCTCCTGATGGCTCTCTGCCACGGACTGCTGGCGCCGGAACGACGGGTCGAGGTGGATGCGATACAACGCTTCGCGCGGGCGGTCGCCGTTTCGACTGCCGCCCCAGAGCACGTGGACGGCGATCCGGTCGCCCTCCGGACTCCAGGCCAGGTCGCCGACGTAGGTGTGGCCGAGGCTGTGCCCGGAGGTCGGGTCGTTGAAGAACGTGAGCCGGCGCTTGTTCGAGCCGTCCGCATCCATCAGCCACAGCTCGCGCCGGGCGCCGGGCGGCACGATCTGGTCGGGCTCGGTACCGCGAATCCCGGCGTTCGAGGTGAAGACGAGGTGGCGGCCGGTAGGCGAGAGGCGGACGTACTCGTCGGCGCCGTCCCGGGAATGGGTCAGACGTTCGGGCTCGCCGCCGTCCAGGCGCAGCCGGTAGAGGTCGAGCGTGTCGGGCGACTGTCCGGGTTCGAGGTTCGCCGCGACCAGGGCGCCGCGGTCGTCGGGGGTGAAGCCCTGGGGGACGATCAGCGCGTCGACCGGCGCCGGGTACGTCCTGATCCTGCGCAGCCTGGCGATGCCGCTGCGGTTGACCTGGAACCGGGCGCTGCGTAGTTGCCAGGCGCCGTAGCGCCCCTTGCGCGCCTTGATCCGCTCGCTCCACAGCAGCCGGTCGCCGTCGAAGGCGAAGTGGGGGTCAAGCACCGCGGCGCCGCTTGCCGCGAACCGGGTGAGCAGGGTGAAGTGCTCGCCCTTGCGGTCGATGTCGTAGAGCTCGCTGTGGACGCCCCGGTCGGGGGTCAGGAGTTGCAACGGATCGGCCACGAACCGGAGCCGCTTAGGGCGGCTCTGGACCTGCACGACGAGCCGGTCGCCCGAGGGGTGCCACACCGGGTTCATCGCGTTGTCCTTGCGCAGCGCGTACATGTCGCAGGTCAGGCAGCGCTCCGCCGGGAGGTCCGTGGAGGTGATGTAGACGTCGTAGCGGCCGTCTTCTCCAGCCTTGTCGTAGGCCAGCCAGTCGCCCTGGCGGGACCAGTCGACGCGGGCGCCGCCGTCGATCCAGCGTTCGATGCCGAGAACCGGGCCGGACTCCGGATCGGCAGCCGGCGCCGGCGCGGTCAGGCCGACGAGCAGGAGGCATGCCGCCGCCTGGACCGGGCGCCGGCGCAGAGGAAGATCCGCCATCGCGGGAAGGCTACCAGCGGCAGGCGCGGTCGCCGGTCAGAGTCTCCGTGCTGGCGACGGCGGGTTCGGGCCGGCCTCGAGCCGGGGAGCAGGGGGCGACCGAGGAGCAGGATCCGATCTCCGGGCGCCTTGGGGAGAACCCGGCCCCTCGGCGCCCTCGCGGGGGCGCCGATGCGGGCGGTGGTCGGACGCTTGACAACATGGCGACTGCTAGCGTCTTCTCCGAGATGGCCAACGACACCGGATCCCGGCCGCGGGCGGGCCTCGCCGTTCCGGTGCTCCTCGCGCTCTGGATCGTTGGTTCGGCGCCGTTTCTGGGTCGGCTGCAACGGTGGGTTCAGGAGGTGGATCGCTCCCTCCTCGTGATCGTGCCGACAATCCTGTTCTGGGCTGCGGCCGCTGCGTTCGCGGTCCGGGTGGTTCGCGTCGCGAAGCGGCTGCCGTGGACGAACTACGGCGTGCTTGCCGTCGGGGCGGTCTGGGCCGCGGTGCAGGCGACGGCCATGGCCCGGGGGCGGCCCGAGGAGTCGGCGCTCGAACGGATGCATCTGGTTCTCTACGGGCTCCTCGCGTTGCTGCTCTACCGCGCCCTCCTCCGCCGCGGCCGGTCGGCCGTCGCGGCCGCGTTCGCCGCCGCCGTTCTGGCCTCGCTGGTCGGCGTCGCGGACGAGTTCGTGCAGTGGCTGGTCTGGCTCCGGGTGGGCGACTTCCATGATTGCCTCCTGAACGCGTCCGCCGCCGGCTGCGGAGCGATCTTCGGCGCCGGCCTGTTCGGATTCGATACCCGGGCGCCCGCCCTGGCGGAACGGCGGACGATCGCCGCACTCTGGGCCGTCCTCGTCATCTCTTCGTTCGGACTCCTGGATCTGACGAACCTCGGTCACCGGATCGTCGACGCGGAGATGGGCCGCTTCCGCAGCCACTACAGCGCCGATCGGCTGGAGCGCCTGAACGAGAACCGGCGCGAGCGCTGGGCCGCGAAACTGCCGCCGATGACCCTCCAGCCCTGGCACATCGAGGACCACTTCCAGTCCGAGGCCGCCTGGCACGTCCAGGCCCGCAACGAAGCGTACGATGCCGGGGACTGGCCCGCCGCCGCCGCCGAAGAGGCGATCCTGAACCGCTACTACCCGGCCGCGCTCGAACTCCGGACGCCCGAGGGCCGGCTTCGCTACGCCTTTTCTCCGGAGAGAGTGCAGCGCCTCCAACAGGAAGGCGCCGTCCCCGTTCCCGCCTACGAAAGTCCCGCCGGCGGCAACCGCATCCGGATCTGGCCCCGCTTCCTCGCGCCCGCCCTGCTTCTGGCCGCACTCATCCCCGGTGTTCTCCCCGCCCTGTCCCGGAGCCGAAGCGGATGAAGACCCTCCGGCGGGTGAGCGCCCCCTCAGTGGAACCCTTCGCGGGTCTCGGCGATCAGGCCGTCGACGACGGCGTTCATGTCGCCTTCCCTGGCCCGCTTCAACTGGCGGTCGGCGCTGGTGCCGTGGGCGAGGATCGTGTGGACGTACTCGGCTTCCCTGCGGATGCCGAGTTCGTCGAGCACGTCGTCCACGAAGTCCATCAACTCCAGGACCAGGAACCGTAGCGGCACTTCCTCGGCCTTGCCGAAGTCGATCAGCTTGCCGTCGATGCCGTACCGCATCGCCCGCCACTTGTTCTCGTAGAGCAGGTGGCGGGGGTAGCGGCGCCAGGCCTGGTTGTTGCGCCGCAGGCGGATCAGCTTGCCGACGATCGCCATGAACAGGGCCGTCAGGCACAGCGCCTCCTCGATCTTCGTGCAGACGTCGCAGACGCGGAACTCGATCGTCGGGAACCTGGGATGGGGCCGGACGTCCCACCAGATCTGGGTCGGCTCCTCGATGCATCTGGTCCGAACGAGAACGTTCACGAGCCGTTCGTACTCGGCGTAGGACCGGAGCGAGGGCGGCAGGCCGGAGCGGGGGAGGCTCTCGAAGACCACCGAGCGGTAGGACTTGAGCCCGGTGTCCCGCCCTTGCCAGAGCGGCGAACTCGTCGACAGCGCCAGCAGGTGAGGCAGGAAGTAGAGCGACTGGTCCATCACGTCGATGCGCAGGTCCTTGTCCGGCACGCCGACGTGGACGTGCATGCCGAAGATCAGCATGCGCCGGGCGACATCGCCGAAGTTCTCCTGCAGCTTGATGTAGCGCTGGGCCTCGGTGACATCCTGCTCCTGCCATGAGGAGAAGGGATGGGTGCTGGCGGCGGCGATTCGCAGGCCGTTGCGGGACGCCAGGTGGGAAATCGATCGCCGCAGACGGATGAGCTCCTGGCGCGCCTCTCCGATCGTGCGGCAGACATCGCTGCCCACTTCGACCTGGCACTGCAACTGCTCCGCCTTGATCTGCTCCTGGAGAACGATCTGGCCCTGCTCGAGGAACTTCTGGATGAACGGTTTCAGCTCCCGACTCTCCGGGTCGACGATCTGGTATTCCTCTTCGATGCCGATCGTCAACTCGGGAAGCTTCGTCTGCATGGTCTTCCTGCTGCTCGGAGGGGGAAGCGTGTCTTCCTGCAAGCGCGGAGGCCGACCTGCGGACCGCGATCTCCCGCGGCGTCGATGCGTGGCTCGTCGGGCGCCCCGCGCGGAACAAGCGTATCCGGCCGGCGGCCGGTCGCTTGAACCGGTGCTCGGGAGGTGCTCTCTGATACCGTCTCCGCTGCGATGAGCCGGTTCGCGACCATTGCCTCGCGCCCGCTCGTTCGGCGCCTGATCGCGGGTTGTCCGGCGCCCGCCGTTCTGCTCGGAGTCGCCTGCGCGGGCGCGGAACCGGCGCCCGAAACCGGGAGCTCCGGGGTCTGGAGTCTGGACGGCAGGGCGCCGACGGCGGAAGGTCGGCACGGGATGGTCTCGAGCGGCCATGGCCTGGCGTCGGAGGCCGGCGCGCGCGTCCTGGATCAGGGCGGCAACGCGGTCGACGCCGCGGTGGCGGTTGGCTTCGCCCTGGCGGCCGTTCTTCCCGCGGCGGGCAACATCGGCGGCGGCGGTTTCCTCGTCTACCGGTCGACGGAAGGCGACGTGAGGGCGCTGGACTACCGCGAGAAGGCGCCGGGCGCGGCCACTCGCGACATGTTCCTCGACGACGAGGGCAAGGTCACCGAGAGCGCCGTGATCGGCCACCTTGCGGCCGGCGTTCCCGGGTCCGTGGCCGGGCTGTGGGAGATGCACCGACAGGTCGGCTCGCTGCCCTGGGCCGACCTGGTCGCGCCGGCGATCGAGTTGGCGCGGCGCCACGCAGTCGACGAGGTGCGGTCGCAGAGCCTCGCCTCGGCGGCTGATCGCCTCAACCGGTTCCCGGCCAGCGCGCAACAGTTCCTCGTTGATGGCGAGGCGCCGGCGCCCGGAGCGCTCCTGGAGCAGCCGGACCTGGCGGCCACCCTGACGGCGATCGCCGAGCAGGGGCCGGACGGGTTCTACCAGGGCCCGGTTGCCGCTCTGATCGTCGCCGAAATGGAGAGGGGCGGAGGCCTGATCTCCCACCGGGACCTGCTGGACTACGCGCCCGTCTGGCGGGCGCCGGTCGAGGTCGGGTACCGCGGCCACACGATCCACTCGATGCCGCCGGTTTCTTCGGGCGGCCTGACCCTGGGCCTGATCCTGAACGTGCTGGAAGGCTGGGACCCGCTGCCGCCGTTCGGCAGCGCCGAGTTGATCCACCTGGAGGCGGAGACGATGCGTCTGGCGTTCCGCGACCGGAACACCCTGCTCGGGGATCCCGACTTCGTCGACGTGCCGCGGGCGCGGTTCGAATCCCGGGACTACGCGGAGGAGCTGCGCGCGCGGATCGATCCGGACCGGGCCCGGCCGTTGCCGCCGGTCGAGGTCGCCCCGCCGCAGGAGAGCACCGAGACGACCCACTACTCCGTCGTCGACCGCTGGGGGAACGCGGCCTCGGTGACGACCACGATCAACAGCGGATACGGCAACGCGGTCACGGTCACGGGGGCCGGGTTCCTGCTCAACAACGAGATGGACGACTTTGCCGCTTCGCCGGGCCAGCCGAACCAGTTCGGCCTGGTCGAGGGCGAGAACAACGCGATCGTCCCCGGCAAACGGATGCTGTCATCGATGACGCCGAGCATCGTGGTCGACCCGGAAGGCGACCTGATGATGGTCGTCGGTACGCCGGGAGGCCCGACGATCATCACCACCGTCTACCACGTGATCTCGAACGTGATCGACCACGGCATGACCCTTCAGCAGGCGGTCGAGAGCCCGCGCGTGCATCATCAGGCGTGGCCCGACCGCATCTTCCACGAGGAGGGCGGCCTCTCCGCCGAAGCACTCGACGGTCTGGCCGCGCGCGGCCACGAGCTGTTCGAGCGCGGTTTGAGCGGCGACGTGTCGGCGATCCGGGTGCGGGACGAGCGGCTCGTCGGCGTCGCGGATCCGCGACGGGGAGGCGGCGTGAGCGCAGCGCGGGGAGACACGCCCGCAGGCGGGTAGCGGGCCGCGCATGAACGGCCGGCGCATCTTCGCCGCGGTGACGGTCGGTCACCTCGGGATCGACATCTTCAACAGCATGGGGCCCGTGCTGTTGGCCTTCCTCAAGGAGCCGCTCGGCCTGAGCGCGGCGCAGATCGGGCTTGCGGTGGGACTCTTCCAGGTGCTGGCCGGCGCCACGCAGCCGGCATTCGGCTGGTTGGTCGACCGGGTCGGCAGCCGCATTCTCGGACCGTTCAGCGTCGCCTTCAACTTGGGGTGCGTGGCGCTGGCGGTCGCTCTGGCCGCCGCGACGGGGAGTTTCGGCCTGTTTCTCATCCCGTTCGCCCTGGCGGCGGTTGCTTCCGGCGCCTTCCACCCCCTGGGCGTGATGCACTCGAGTACGGTGAACCCGGCGCGCTCGTCGACGTTCACGGCCATCTTCTTCTTCTGCGGCCAGGTCGGGCTCACGACCGGGCCGTATCTGGCGGGGCTGGCGCTCGACCGGGCGGGGCTGACCGGGATCTACTGGCTCGTGCTGGTCGTGGCGCCCGCGCCCCTGTTCATGGCCTTCGCGATGGGGCCGCGGCGATTCCACCGGGCGCCGCAGGCGCCTCAGCCGGGGGAGACGAGGGAGGTTGCCGCGTCAGGGTCGGGCGGCGGCCCGGCTTCGGCTTCCGAAGCTCCCGGCCGGCGGCCTCGCGTGCGGCCCTGGCTGATGGCTCTCCTGGCTCTGGTGTTCGCCAGCCGGTCCTGGGCTGTGTTCGGGACGCTCGCGTTTCTTCCCCTGCTGCTCGCGGAGCAGGGCTACAGTTCCAAGTTGCAGGGGCTCGCCAGCGGCATGTTCCTGCTGGGCGGCGCGGTGGCGGCCGTTCTGGCCGGGGAATGGGCTGAGCGTTGGGGGCGGCGTCCGGTTGTCTTCCTGACCACGTCGCTCGGCGCCCTGCTCCTCGTCTTCCTGCCGGGCTCCGGGAGCTCGACCTTTGCGCTGGCCCTGCCCTGCGGAGCACTGCTGGGAGCGTCGCACTCGATTCTCATCGTCATGGCCCAGTCGCTGCTGCCCTGGCGGCGGGGTCTGGCCTCGGGAACGTCGCTGGGCTTCCTGTTCGCGACCGGCGGCACCGCCACCTGGGCGATCGGGGGACTCGCCGACCGCTTCGAACTGGCCTCGGTGCTTCAGGCCGGCGCCGTCGTCGGCCTGTTGTCCGCAGTGGCCTCGCTTCTCCTGCCGAAGCAGGAGCAGGCCCCGGTCGCTGCCGCGCCTGCCGTGGCGACGGTCCTGGTGGCGGTGGTCGGCCTGGCCCTGTGTTCCCCGGGCGCCGCCACGGCCGGCCTGAACGGCGAGATCAACGGCCAGGTGCGCGACGAGGCCACCGGAGAGCCTCTGCGCGGCGCGGAGATCAGGATCACCGGGGCGCAGTTGTACGACCCGAGGATCGTGCACGTCGCCGCCGGCGGCAGCTACCGGGCGGCGGGATTGCCTCCCGGCAGCTACAGCGTGGAGGCGAGCGTGCAGGGGTTTGCGACCTCCGCGGCGGAGAACCTGATCCTGGTGACGGGCGGTGTGCTGAGAGTCGACTTCGATCTTCGCGCCGGCGGCGCCACGAGTCTCGACCTCGTCTCGTCGCCCCTGCTCGACGTGGTCACCGGCAGTGACGGCAACGTGCTGGCCGGAGACGACCTGCGGGAACTGCCCGGCTCGACCGCGGCCGAGAGCCTGGACCTCGCCACAGGCCTGGACGCGGTTGCCGGCGGTCTGTCGGTCAGCGGCTGGTCTCCCGGACTCGCCAGCTATCGGATCGACGGACAGGAAACGGCCATCGCTGCCCGCGAAGCGACCGCGGTGGACCTTCATTGGGTCGATCAGGTACGCGTGCGGACGATGGACTTCTCGGCGGCGCTGGCCGGCCCGCACATCGACCTGATCACGCGGACTGGCGACACGGCCTGGCGTGTGAACGGGGGGCTGTCGGCCGTGGAGCCGTTGGACCGGGCCAAGAGACCGGCTCTGCGCCAGCAGGCGGGTGAGCAGGCTTCCTTCGGCGGCGCCGACAGCAGGAGGATTTCCGGCGAAGAGGCCTACGTCTTCGTTGGCGGTCCTCTCCGCGACGAGCGCGCGCGCGCTTTCGGCGGCCACTCGACGGGCCGGGCCAGCGGCGTCTTCGATCTGTTCCTGGCGGGCGCGCCATCGACCTGGCGGGAGACGACGGAAGTGGCGGTCGGCAAGCTGGACTGGTGGGCCGGGTCGGCCAGCAACCTGAGCCTGAAGCATCACGAGGGAGTCTCGGAACTGGAAGGCCGTCGGCCCGCCCTGCTGGTGCTTCCCGACGGCAATGGTGCGGAGAGAAGACGTTCCAGTCACCAGACGACGAGCCTGAACGTCGAGTGGGGAATCACGGATCGGCTGTGGCTCCGGCTCTTCGGCGGCCGTTCCGACCTTCGCGATCGCGCCGATCCCTGGCAGGACACGGGCGCCTACTTCCTGGCGTCCGCCCCGGGTCTCGTCGCCGGCTCGCTGCACCCGCGGACCGCGGGGCCGCTGCGGCGGTTGGCGGCGCGCCGGAACTGGGCCGTGGAACCGTCGTTCTTCCTGTTCGATCACACACTGGACGTCGGCATTCAGAGTGCCCGCGGTGAGTTGCAGCTGGTTCGCTCCGAACATCCGGGACAGGAGTTGCGGCTTCCCGGCGGCCCCCTGCCGGAGTGGCGCGGCGAGCCCCTCGGAGTTGGCGGTTTGCGGCAGGAGAAGCGGGCGCTCTACGTCCAGGACGTCTGGCGTCTGGCGGGAGTCTTCGACAGACGCCTGACCCTGCATCTGGGAGTGCGTGCCGAGGAGGAGACGACCGGCCCGCTCGAACTCGGCTTCGGCGATCGCACCGAACCCCGGATGGGCTTCGTCTGGGACGTGACCGGACGCGGAAAGTGGAAGGTCTACGGAGGCGCGGCCTGGTGGCATGTGGACGCCTTCCGGCCCGTGGCCGGTTTGGCGGGTATTGACGGACTGGCCGCTCTGCAGACGGCGGGATACTCCGGCACGTCCCTGATCTTCGAGCATGCCGCCGTTGATCCCGACCTGCGTCCCGGGCTGTCGCGGGAGGTCCAGTTGGGAACGAGATACCAGTTCCTGCCGGACGTGGTGATCTCCGCCCGTCTCGCCCGCCGCCGGCTTCGCGACGGGATACGGCTGGTTCCGGTGAACGGCGGCGGCGTGATCGTGCCGACGCTCCTGACGCCGGGCGTGGGCGCCGGTGTCGATCCCTGGGGAGGGACAGGCCGCGATCTGCCGCGGTTGCAACAGGACTGGTGGGGCGCCGAACTCAACGCGAACGTCGGTTTCAGCCCGGCCTGGCGCGTCCACTTCAACTATCTGCGGAGCCGGCTGACCGGCAACCACGAGGTCGGCGGCCTGGCGCTTCAGGCCTTCAGTGGAACCGACGTTCATCCAGCGGCGGCGGCGTTGGACCTCTGTTCATCGCCGGTAGCCTGTGACGTCTTCGACGTGACCGACGAGAGCAGGCGCCTCGATGTGGACCGCGAGCACCAACTCGCCGGCTGGTTCGTGCTGTCTCCCGGCGACCGGCTGATGATGGCCCTCGTCTACCGGTTCCGCACCGGCGGGTCGTACGTGCCGCGGACCATGGCGGTACGGGTCGACGAGGAGAACCGGATTCTCAGCAGCGGACTGGCGCCGTTGTCTCCCGGTGCGGAGACGCCGGTCAGGAGTTCGGATCTGAAGCGGGCGGACCTGGCGCTGACTCTCCGCATCCCGCTGCGCTCCGTGCATCGGCGGCTGGCCTTCTTCGCCGAGGCGCTGAACGTCTTCGACCAGGACGCCGCAACCGATCTCTGGCCGCTCGCCTACTTCGATCCGGTGCTGATCGGTCCGGGGGCGGGCAACGTCGCCGACGCCGTCGCCGAACAGCAGCCGAGGCCGGACGGCCGCGAAGGCTTCGCGGCCGCGTTCCAGGACAGCCGCCGGGTGCGGGCCGGGTTGCGGCTGCAGTTCTGACCGGCTCGGAACGGTTCCGACGGTCGGCTGGCGCCGGAACAGACCAACGACCGCCCCGGCCTCGGCCGAGGCTTCTCCTTCGAGACCGCTCCGGGCGCCGCAGTACTTACCACGCGATCCGCACCGGATACCGGGAAACCAGCCTGTCCGGTGTGACCAGCGTCATCCCGTGCTCGATTGCCTGGCAGATCAGGAGGCGGTCGAACGGATCGCCGTGCACGGGCGGCAGCCGCGGTAGCTGCAGGGCGCTGGCCTCGTCGACCGGCAGGGAACTGAAGCCGTACCACTCTCGCCGTGTGGGAACGAAGACGTCTGGCTGTGCCGGCAACTCGAGTTTGCCGAGCCCGTGCTTGACGGCCAACTCCCAGGCCGTGACCGCGCTCACGTAGACGTCGTTCGCGGGGTCCGCGACGAGCTTTCGGACTTCCCCGGAGACTCTGGCGGAGCCTTGGCTCCACCAAAGGAACACGCAGGTGTCGAGCAGCAGCTTCACTCTTCGGGAAGTATCGGCCCGTTCTCGAACGCGTCGATGAACTCGTCGGGCAGGGGGTCGAAGAAGGAGTCGGGGACCTCGAACTTGCCTCGATCCAGTCCGAACGGGCGAGGTTTCTTCCGGGCCGCCGGCACAGGACGAATCTCGGCGACCGGCTCGTTCCGGCGGCAGAGGAGGATCGTCTCCCCTGACTCCACCCGCGCGATGTAGCGGGAGAGATGCGTCTTGGCCTCGTGCATGTTGAGTCGGATCATGATCGACAAGTTAGTTCAGTTGTGGACTCGATGTCAACCGCGAAGCGAGGCCTGCAGCGGCTTGGTGCGCAACCGGGAGCCGGCAGCGGCGCGCCGTGCGCCCGCCGGTTACACCAGTTCGCTCAGCCGATGCAGCGCCGCCAGCAGGTCGGGCTGCTCGGTGAGCACGCCGCGTAGCGGGTCGGTCTTGCGCCGGTTACACCAGTTCGCTCAGCCGATGCAGCGCCGCCAGCAGGTCGGGCTGCTCCGTGAGCACGCCGCGTAGCGGGTCGGTCTTGCGCCGGTTACACCAGCTCGCTCAGCCGCCTTAGCGCGGCCAGCAGGTCGGGTTGCTCGGTGAGCACGCCGCGTAGCGGGTCGGTCTTGAGCTGCTTGAGCCGTTCGGGCAGCGACCGGATGGTGTGGTCGCGCAGGTCGAGGCCGGGCTTGACCTCGGACCAGCGCAGCGGCGTCGAGACCGGGGCCGCCGGGAGCGGTCTGACGCTGAAGGGGGCGACGAGCAGCCGTCCGCGGCCGTTCTGGACGAAGTCGATGTAGACCTTGCCGCCGCGGCGTTCGGGGTTGCGGGTGATCGTGGCGATGTCGGGCAACTGGCGGCAGATGATCCGGGCGATCAGTTGGCCGAGGCCGCGGGACTGCTCGAAGGTGCAGGCGCCGCCGAGCGGCAGAAGAACGTGCAGACCGCTCGAGCCGCTGGTCTTGACGAAGCTGGGCAGCTTGATCTTCCGGCACAGGCGGCGGATGGCCAGGGCGATCTCGATCACGTCCCCGAAGGGTGCGTCCTTCGGGTCGAGATCGAGGATGCACCAGTCGGGCTGGCCGAGCTGGTGCACCCGGCTCGACCAGACGTGGAGGACGATCGCGCCCAGGTTGGCGATGTAGACCAGGCTTTCACGGTCCCGACAGACGAAGTACTCGACTTCCTTGCCGGTGCGGGGGCTCACCAGCTTCACGGTTTGCAGCCAGTCCGGCGCGAAGTCGGGCGCGTTCTTCTGGAAGAAGGACTTGCCTTCGATCCCGTCGGGATAGCGGGTCATGACCAGCGGCCGGTCGGTCAGGTAGGGCTGCATCGCGTCGGCAATCCCGGCGTAGAAGTCGATCAGGTCACCCTTCGTGTAGCCCTCGGCCGGCCAGAACACCTTGGACCTGTTCGTCACGTCGACGCGCCGTTCGGGCGGCGGCGGCGGGGCGGCGCCGGGGGCCCGCGGCCCGGCGCGGCGTACGCAGTCCTCGACCGGCTTGTCGTCGCGCAAGCGGAGGAAGACAGGGTGCCGGAGCACGCCGTGGGGGGTCCATTCCTTGTAGCGGACCTCGCAGATCAGCTCCGAACGGGGCTCGATCCAGGTCTGCTCTTCGACCCGGCCGCCGATCAGGTCGTTGTCGGCCAGCGGCCTGTCGACGGGATCGTCGGCGTCTGCGCCGTTGCCCGCGCGGCCGCCGGCGTCTGCGCCGTTGCCCGCGCGGCCGCCGCCGTCGGCGCCGACGGGGGCCCGGCATGGCGGACGGTCGCGCTGGTTGGCCGACAGTCGATCCGCCAGCTCCGCGAGGATCGCGTCGCTGAACCCGGCGCCGACGCGTCCGGCATAGACGAGGCCGCCGGCTTTGCCTTCGCCGGCTTTGCCTCCGCCGGCTTTGCCTCCGCTGGCTTCGGCGCCGCTGGCGCCGGCTTTGCCTCCGCTGGCGGCCGCCGTGCCGCTGGCCTCCGCATCCCAGACCGCCAGGTGGAGCGAGCCGAAACCGACCCGGCTGCCCTTGGGCGGCGACATGCCGACGATGGCGAAGTCGGCGGTCCGTTCGGTGCGCAGCTTGACCCACGACGACGACCGGCGGCCAACGTAGCGGGAGTCGCCGTCCTTGGCCATCGCGCCTTCAAGGCCCATCGCCGCCACCTGCTCGAAGAACGCCTCGCCCTGCTCCTCGATGTGGTCCGAGTAGCGGAGCGGCCCGGCCGGGGGCAGAACCTTCGCCAGCAGGGCCTTTCGCTCCAGCAGGGCCAGCGACCGCAGGTCCGATCCCTCGAAGGCGACGAGATCGAAGGCGAACAAGGTCGCGGGCCGGCGCACGGCGGCCTGTTCGATGTCGACCGGTCGGCTGAGCAGGGCGCGCGTCTGCAGCCTGGCGAAGCTGGGCCTGCCGCCGGCGTCGAGGACGGTGACCTCGCCGTCCAGGACCAGGGACTGCACCGGCAGGGCGCGCAGGGCGCGGACCAGTTCGGGGTAGAGCGCGGTCACGTTGCCGCCGTTCCGGTAGCGCAGGAAGACGTTGCCGCCTTCCCTGGCCGCCACCAGCCGGTAGCCGTCGTACTTCAGTTCGTAGATCCAGCCCGGCCGGGAGAACGGCCGGTCACCGGCGACCGCGAGCATCAGTTGCAGCGAGCGCGGGTCGACGTCTTGCCGTCGCGCGCCGGATTCGGCGACCTCGGCACGCACCTCCTCGATCCGCTCGCAGCCGTCCCGGAGTTCCTCGACGGTCAGGCCCGAGAGCACGGACTCCGGCGGCAGGTCGTCCGCGCCGCCCTCGCTCTCCGGGCGGGCAGCCGCGTCGGGTTTCTTCATCAGCAGCCACTGGTTGCCGCCGTCCGTCTGGCGCCGGCCGCCCGTGCGAAACAGGGTCCAGACGCCGCGCAGCTTGTAGCCGTGGAGTTCGAAGAGGAGCTTGCCGTTCTCCAACCCGGCGACCGGGTCCTCAAGCGGCCTCCAGCGGCCGCTGTCCCAGACGATCATCGCCCCGGCGCCGTAGTTGCCGGCGGGGATCGATCCCTCGAAATCGGCGTACTCCAGCGGGTGGTCCTCGGTGGCCACCGCCAGGCGTTTGACCTCGGGGTCGAGGCTGGGACCGCGGGGCACGGCCCACGACTTGAGAGTGCCTTCGAGTTCCAGGCGCAGGTCGTAGTGAACGCGGCGTGCCGCGTGCTTCTGGACGACGAAGCGGCCGGCGCCCGTTCCCGTCGCGGGACCGAAGGGTTCGGGCGTCGCTTCGCTCGATCGCTTGCGGCGGTAGGCCTCGAGATTGCCGCTCGGCATCCGCGGCATTCTCCCAGAACCCCGTTTCGCAGGGCCTGGCGCCGGTCGACCGGGTGCGCCGGCGTGCCATCCGTGCGCCCGACGACGGGCGCACGGACTGGTTCACGTGTGGCGCGGCTTCCCGCCGCGCGGGTCCCCCGCCGGCTGCCGCCGCAGGCGGCCAGAAGAGCGCGCCGGCCGCAAGGCCGGCGCCGCTTTGGCGGCCGGCTCGAGGAAGCGGCTCGAGGTCCCGCCGAACCGCTTTCGGTGCTATGATTCGCCGTCTATGCCCGCTCGTTCCGTTGGCGCCGGCACCGTCTCGTTCGGTCTGGTTTCCATTCCCGTCAGGCTGTACTCGACGTCGGAGACCTCAGGCGGGGTCCGCTTCAACATGCTCGACCCGACCGACAACACGCGGCTCAAGCAGCAGTTGGTGAACCCCCGTACCGGCGAACTCGTCGAGCGCAAGGAGACGATCAAGGGCTACGAGTTCAGCAAGGGGCAGTACGTCACCTTCAGCAACGAGGAGATCAAGGAACTGCAGGAGAAGGCCTCGCCGGCAATCGAGATCACCGAGTTCGTGCCGCTCCAGGAGGTCGAGCCGATCTACTTCGAGAAGTCCTACTACCTGGGGCCGGAGAAGGGCGGCGAGCGCGCCTACCGGCTGCTCAGCGAGGCGATGCGAAGCACGGGCCGCTCGGCTCTGGCCAGGCACGCCGCGCGCGGAAAACAGTACCTGGTCATGCTGCGCCCCTTCGGCTCGGGTCTGCTGATGCAGCAGCTGAAGTACGAGGACGAGCTGAAGTCCTTCGACGAAGTGCCCCTGGGCGACGAAACCGAACTCAAGCCGGGCGAGCTCGAACTCGCGGTCCAGCTGATCGAGCAGATCGCCAACGACGAGTTTCGGCCCGACCAGTACACGGACGAGGTGCGCAAGCGGCTGTGGGAGGCGATTCAGGGCAAGATCGAAGGCCGCGAGGTCGCCGAGGACGAGACGGAGGCGCCGGAGGCGCAGATCATCGACCTGATGGAGGCGCTCAAGGCGAGCCTCTCCGGGAATGGCGACGCCGACGCGGGTGATGCCGCGGACGAGCGTCGGCCGAAAGCCGGCGCCCGCGGGTCCGGCGGGGCGGCCAGGTCCGCGAAGAAGGAGCGCCGGGCGAAAGCGGAACCGGCGCGCAGAGCCGCATTTGGTTGACGTGAGCCATCGCCGGTGAGCCCTCGCTGCGAGGGCGTCAGTCCGGTCGCCGTCTTTGTTCAACTGACTGGATCCGCGCACCCGCGTGGGCGGGGAGCGGCTAAGGTAATGCTTCGTTCCGGTCGTCCGTTTGGGGCCGTCCGGCCTTAGGTCAGCCAGAGCTGGCCGGTAGTCAACACAGGAGTCTTCGAGATCGCACCCCCATCCAGAGAGCCGCGCATCAACCACCGGATCCGGAAAAGCCCGGTACGGCTCATCGATCAGGACGGTACCCAGGTCGGTGTCGTCGCCTTGGATCAAGCCAGGACGCGCGCTCGGGCAGCCCGGCTTGATCTCGTTGAAGTGGGTCCCAACGCGGACCCGCCCGTCGTCCGTATCCTGGACTGGGGCAAGGTCAAGTTCGAACGCGACAAGAAGAAGAAGGAGTCGCGCCGCAAGGCGGCGACGGTCGATCTGAAGGAGGTCAAGTACCGACCCACGATCGACCCGCACGACTACCAGATCAAGACCGACCGGGCGCTGCGCTTCCTGCGGGAGGGCAAGAAGGTCAAGGTCACGATCTTCTTCCGCTATCGGCAGCTCCGCCGGCCCGAACTCGGCATCGCCATCCTGGACAAGGTGAGCGCCGCGATCGAGGGCGTGGGCGAGGTGGAGACCCGGTCCGGCCTGGAGGGCCGTCAGATGACGATGGTCCTGAACCCGGTCGAGCAGGCAGACTGAGGCCGAACCCGGGGGCCGCCGCTTGAGCGGCGGGCTGATCAGGCGCGTCCCGGCAGCCGTCTTCGCGATCGTCCATCACCGCGAAGATCACGAGCCCCGAGTCGGCGGCGTTGCTGGTCCGCTAGTACAGCACGACGGAGCGGATGCTCTTTCCTTCGTGCATCAGGTCGAAGGCGTGGTTGATGTCGTCCAGACCCATGGTGTGGGTGATCATGCTGTCAATCTCGATCTCGCCGGCCATGTACTGGTCGACCATGCCGGGCAGGTCGGTGCGTCCGCGGACGCCGCCGAAGGCGGTGCCGCGCCAGACGCGGCCGGTCACCAGCTGGAAGGGGCGGGTGGCGATCTCCTGGCCCGAACCGGCGACGCCGATGATCACGGACTCGCCCCAGCCCTTGTGGCAGCACTCCAGGGCGGCACGCATGACCTCGACGTTGCCGATGCACTCGAAGGAGTAGTCGACGCCGCCGTCGGTCAGGTCGACGATGACCTCCTGGATCGGGTCGTCGTGGTCCGCCGGGTTGACGAAGTCCGTCGCGCCGAGGGAACGCGCGAAATCGAACTTGGTCGGGTTGACGTCGACCGCGATGATCCGCCCGGCCCGGGCCATGACCGCGCCCTGAATCACCGACAGGCCGATGCCGCCCAGGCCGAAGACCGCGACCGTGGCGCCCGGCTCGACCTTCGCCGTGTTCAGGACCGCGCCGATACCGGTCGTGATGCCGCAGCCCAGCAGGCAGACCTTGTCGAGCGGCGCCGCCTGGTTCACCTTCGCGGTCGAGATCTCGGCGATGACCGAGTACTCGGAGAAGGTCGACGTCCCCATGTAGTGGTAGAGGGAGCTGCCGCCCGTCGAGAACCGGGAGCTGCCGTCCGGCATCACGCCCTGGCCCTGCGTTCCGCGGATCGCCTGGCAGAGATTCGTCTTGCCCGACGTGCAGAACGTGCACTCGCGGCATTCCGCCGTGTAGAGCGGAATCACGTGGTCGCCGGGTACGACGGAGGTCACGCCGGGACCGACCTCCTCGACGATCGCGCCGCCCTCGTGGCCGAGGATGGCGGGGAACAGCCCCTCCGGGTCGGCCCCGGAAAGGGTGTAGGCGTCCGTGTGGCAGACACCGGTGGCGACGACGCGGACGAGGATCTCTCCCTGCTTCGGCCCTTCGACGTCTACCTCTTCGATCTCCAGTGGCTTGCCCGCTTCGCGGGCCACGGCGGCTCTCGACTTCATCGCTGGAGACGCTCCTTTGAAGAAAATCCAATTCTGCGGTTCCACGCTACCATTTGGGTGCTGACGACCCGGTCGCATGGTCGACGTGAACGCGTAAATGAGGAGGAAGAGAACTGCGGCCGGCGTTTCGGGGCACGTCGCGGTGCGTTCGGCGCGGCGACTCCTTCTCGCCGCGGCACTGGCGTCGCCCGTCCAGGCGCAGTTGCCTGGAGCGGCGCTCGACGTACTGGACTACCGCTTCGAACTCGCGCTCTCGGACGACGACGACGAGATCGACGGCCGGGCGTTGATCGCCTTCCGGGTTCTGCGTCCAGTCTCCGAGGTCGCGTTCGATCTCGATGATCCGGCCGTGGGCGCCGGCGCGGACACCGGCCCGGGCGCCGGCGGGAAGGCCGGCGGCGAACGGCCCGGCGGAGGCATGGCGGTCGCTTCGGTAACCCTCGCCGATCCCGCCGCGGAAGCGCCGCCGGCAGGCCCGGCACTCCGGTTCCGGCAACGGGACGACCGGCGCGTTCCGGAGCGCGGCAGCCGCGGGCGACATGAAGTCGGCCCGGCACTCCGGTTCCGGCAGCAGGACGATCGGCTTTTCGTCGTCCTGGATCGCGCGGCGGCGGCCGGTGAACGGCGCCGCATCGAGATCCGCTACCGGGGTGTTCCCGCCGACGGCTTCACGATCGGCACGAACCGGCACGGCGAGCGCACCTTCTTCGCCGACAACTGGCCGAATCGGGCCCACCACTGGCTGCCGGTGGTCGATCACCCGTCGGACAAGGCGCAGGTGGCCTTCGTCGTCACGGCGCCTGCACACTACCAGGTCGTGGCGACCGGGGCCTTCGTCGAAGCCGTCGACCTCGAGGACGGGTTGCGCCGGACCGAGTGGCGCAGCCGGGCGCCGGTCGCCACGAAGGTGATGGCGGTCGGCGTCGCCCGGTTCGTTCGCCATCGCCAGGCTCTGGTGGACGGGGTGCCGGTCGAGACCTGGGTCTACCCGCAGGACCGCGATGTCGGCCTGCGGGCGTTCGCTCCCGCCGCCCGCGTCGTGGGCACGTTCGAGCGTCGGCTGGGCGACTATCCCTACGCCAAGCTCTTCAACGTGCAGACGACGACCCGCTGGGGCGGCCTGGAGAACGCCGGCAACGTGTTCTACGACGAGGACGCGGTCGACAGCGAGAACGGCATCGAGACCCTGATCGCCCACGAGATCGCCCATCAGTGGTTCGGCGACTCGGTGACCGAGAGCGACTGGCCGCACGTCTGGCTCAGCGAGGGCTTCGCCACCTACCTCACCGCCTGCTACCTGGAGTGGACTTACGGCCGCGGGCGCTTCACGGGCCAGATGGACGCGGCGCGGGAGCGGGTTCTAAGGTACCTCGAACAGGCGCCGGACTCCGTCATCGTGCCGGAGTCCGTGCCGGACCCGCGGCGCCTGCTCAGCCCGAACGTGTACCAGAAGGCGGCGTGGGTGCTGCACATGCTGCGCGGCGAGGTCGGCGACGGCACGTTCTGGAAGGGCATGCGGACCTACTACGAGCGGTTCCGCGACCGGAACGCCTCGACGGACGACTTTGCCGCGGTCATGGAAGAGGTGTCGGGCCGGAGCCTCGACTGGTTCTTCGACCAGTGGCTCAGGCGCCCCGGCGTACCGCAACTCGAGATCGAATGGGAGTTCGACGCGGAGTCGTCGGAGGTCGAGGTTCAGGTGCGGCAGCTCGGACCGACGTTTCGTCGACTGGCGCTGGAGGTCGAGGCGGTGCTTGCCGATGGCGGCGCCGTGCGCGGACGAATCGACGTTAAGGGCGAGCGAACGACCGCGACCCTGCCGCTGCCCGGGCGCCCGGAACGGCTCCGCATCGACCCGGACGGCTGGCTGCTGATGCGGTACGCGAGTGACGACAAGTGACAGCGGTACGATGACCGCCATGCCAGCGCCCGCCCGGCGACCGCCCGGCGCCCGTCTCGACCGACCACGACACGTCGGGCGACAGCGGTACGATGACCAGCCATGCCAGCGCCCCGGCGACCGTCTCGACCGACTGCGACACGTCGGGTGACAGCGGTACGATGACCGCCATGCCAGTGCCCGCCCGGAGACCGTCTCGACCGACTGCGGCACGTCGGGTGACAGCGGTACGATGACCCGCCATGCCAGCGCACGAGCACTTGGCGGCGGCCGACTTCGAGCGGACGTACGCGGGTAGCGTCTTCGGCACCGTCCTGGCGGATCCGCCGTGGCAGTTCCTGAACCGCACCGGCAAGGTGGCGCCCGAGCACCGCCGCCTGAGCCGCTACGCGACCCTTTCGCAGACCGAGATTGAAGCAATCCCGGTCGCCGCGGCCTGCGCCGAGGCCGCCCACCTCTACCTCTGGGTACCCAATGCCCTCGTCCAGGAGGGCCTGGACGTGATGAAGCGCTGGGGTTTCACCTACAAGACGAACCTGGTCTGGCACAAGGTGCGCAAGGACGGCGGCCCCGACGGTCGGGGAGTCGGCTTCTACTTCCGCAACACGACCGAACTCGTCCTGTTCGGCGTCCGCGGAAAGCTCCGCACGCTGGCGCCGGGCCGGCGGCAGGTGAACATCATCCGCTCGCGCAAGCGGGAACACTCGCGCAAACCGGACGAACTGTACGAGATCATCGAAGCGTGCAGCCCCGGCCCCTACCTGGAGTTGTTCGCCCGCGGCCGCCACTCCGAACTCTGGACCGCCTGGGGCGACCAGAGCGACGGCTACGAGCCGGATTGGCCCACCTACGCGAACGCCAGCGGCGGCGTGGACCGCTAACGGGCGGTGGTCTGGCTCGGCGCCCGCCGCCCGGCTCGAAGGCGCCGCCCCGCCGGCGTGTACCGCTAACGGGCGGTGGTCTGGCTCGGCGCCCGCAGCCCGGCTTTGAAGGCGCCGCCCCGCCGGCGTGTACCGCTAACGGGCGGTGGTCTGGCTCGGCGCCCGCCGCCCGGCTTGAAGGCGCCGTCCCGCCGGCGTCAGGCGATAGCGCTGGTCCTTCGCCCTCGGCGCCTCCGGTCGCGTCATCTCGATCAGGCCTGCTTGCAGGGCGGGTCCAAGGTATCCCTGACGCAGCCATTTTCGGTCGCGCAGGCCCAGTGCATCGAGCATCTCGCGCCTGGACATCTCTCCGTTCACTAGCTCCAGGAGCCGCTCTACTTGGGGGGGCACTTGCGGGGTTTCATGGGGGGTTACTTGGGGGGTTTCATGGGGGGTAGCCTGTCGCACCGCAGCGAGGATTGCGTCCAGCATGAAACGGATGAACGGTGTGCTCCCGCCTTGCCTGGAACTCTCTTCGATGGCCGTGTAGTACTCGGGCTGGCAAGCCTGCACGACGCTCTCCACCGGCACGTGGGCGAACATCGGCTTCCAGCGGCTGAGGATCAGGGTCTGCCACAGCCGGCCGAGGCGGCCGTTGCCGTCCTCGAAGGGATGAATGAACTCGAACTCGTAGTGAAACACGGAGCTCGCGATCAGCGGGTGCTCCTCGGCGCCCCGCAGCCGGCTCAGGAGGTCCGCCATCAGCCCCGGCACGCGGTCTGCCGGCGGACCGATGTGGTGTACGCCGTCAGGGCCGATCACGCCCACGGCGGTGGTGCGGTATCGACCGGGTGTTGCGGCCAGTCCGGTCATCAGCGCTCGGTGAGCCCCGAGCAGGTCGTCCTCGCTCGCCGGCGTCCAATCCCCGGCCAGGTCGTAGGCCGCGTTCGCGTTGCGCACCTCCTGCACGTCCTTCGGCGGCCCTGCGACCCGCTTGCCGTCAAGAATCGCCGACACCTGCTCCTCGGACAGCACGTTGCCCTCGATGGCCACGGAACCGTGAACCGTACGAACGCGGGCTTCCCGCCGCAGTTGCAGGTCCAGCCCCAGGCCGGCTGCTTCGGCCCGCCCGATCGCCTCACCGATCTGCTCCACCAGGAACAGGATCCCGGGCGTGATCGTGTAGGGCGGCGCCGCGGCAGCGGTCATGCCAACACTCTTGCACAGCCTGTTCCGCGGAGGTCCAGGCGCCTTCGGGGTCCTCCGCCACGGTACGATGGGGCCACCCAAGGGAGACGACCATGTGCAGGAACATCCGCGTTCTCCATAACTTCGAGCCGCCCGCCGGCGAGGAGGAAGTCCGCGCGGCAGCGCTCCAGTACGTGCGCAAGGTGAGCGGCTCGACGAAGCCGTCGCGGGCCAATGAGGCCGCCTTCGGGCGGGCGGTCGACGCGGTCGCTGCGGCGACCGGCGAGTTGCTCCGGGAACTTACGACGACCGCGCCGCCGCGCAACCGGGAGGTCGAAGCGGAGAAAGCGAGGGCGCGCTGGCGGCAGCGCCAGGCTCGGATGGCACAGACACGCACGGGCTGAAGGGACGCAGGCCCGGTTCGGCAAGGACCGCAGGGCTTTTCGCCGGCCTGCAGCCGACGATAGGCTGTCGGCAGCGTTGCCGTGCATGGGAGCGTGGCGGCGGAACACACGGAGACGACAGGATGCGCGGAACGACCTTCCGAACTCGTTCCTGGCCAGCTGACGGCTGTCGGGCGGGCGCGCGCGCCTGGAACGGCTCGCAGCTGCCGACAATCGACGCAAGCGAGCAGCTGGTTACCCGAGCCGACCTGTCCCGCGCGCTGTTGATTCAGACGGCGGCGAACGCGGCGCTTGTGGGCGGTCTGCTCGGCCTGTTCCGGTTGATTCCGTGACGAGCTGGCTGCGCCGCCTGCTTTGCGCCGAAGAGTCGGCGGAGGTGATCGAAGCAAAGGCGAAGGCGCGCCGCAGTCGGGTTCGGGTCCTGGTGACCTACGCGGTCACCCTTGCCTACTGCGGCTCGGCGGTCTATCTGATCGCTCGCTACGCGGGAAGCGAAAAAGACCGGGACCTGGTTCTCGCTGCGTTCGCCGGCCTGACCGGCACCGCGTCAAGCGTGGTCGGCTTCTGGTTCGGAAACCGAGCGGCGAAGGCCCACAAGGATTGAGCGGGCGGCCTGGCCCGGCACCACAAGGTCATGGAACGTCGGGGCTGGGGCCAGACGCGGAGTCTGCGACGCTACATGGACTTGGCAGTAGCCCGAAGCGGGTCGCCCGCAGCACTGAACCTTGATTCGCGAATATTCAGGCGCGAATGGCGTTCGCGATGTCGATGAATCGCTTGGCTATGGCAGGTGAGGCGCCAAGGTGGAGCGTGGTCTTTCCGGCGGGCCTCAGCATGAAGTCCCTGATGGTCCGTTGTGTTGGACGAGGACCGTCCTTCGCATGCAACGCACTGAGACACTTGTCACACGAGGCTCCGAGGAGGTACCACCTTTGTCACTCAAAACTCTACTTCCAATTGAGGAAAGGCTGTTCGAAGCGGAGTACTTCGGGGGTCGACTGAGGTTCTTGGCAACCCCAGAGTTCGGCTACGAGCTTAACGCGTTTGTCTCTGCAGCGCGAAATGTCACGTTCATTCTCCAGAAGGAAATGAACCGTGTGCCGGGGTTCCAGACCTGGTGGAGCGGATGCCAAGAGAGGATGAGGCAGGATGACGCGATGAAGTTTTTCAAAGAACTGAGGAATCGGTCACAGAAAAAGGGAGGCATCCGACTCGTCGGAGGACCGCGACGGTTGGCCGACGACAGACTCTTGTGGAGTTATCGGTTTATTCAAAACGAGAGTGCAGTGCCTGAGTCGTTGGCCCACCGTGATGTGGTCGACTGCTGCTTCGAGCATCTCGCGAAGATAGCTACATGCGTACTTGAGTTCGACAAGAAGTTCCACTACCACTCGTGCTATCGCCACGCGATCTCGGAAGAGGGTCTGGAGGCACTTGGTATAGATGTTCCTGATGTTCTTGGGTTCATCGGCTACGGCCACATTGCACGCGTTCCGTCGGGATTGAGCCGGGACAAAGAACTGGAAGTGCTGCGGCGTCAGGTCGACGGTGTGGACTTCCAGGGGATCGAGCGACTCGCAGCGTATCGGCCGATCAAAGGCATGGACTGCGGGACGCCTTCTGATGCCTTAAGCGAAGCGCTTCTCCATGGGTTGGTCGAGAGGCTCGGGGGCTTGCAAGAGTAAAGCAGTGGTTGGGCGGCTCGAGAGCCTCGAGGGCTAGGTTGAGGGGGAGAACGACGGTCTTGCGGTGGAGTGCGAGACGCGGGCTATCCGGCTTTGGCCAAGCGGCCGGCGAAAGATGTAGTCGGGCCCTGCCAGTGTGTAGTGGAGGAGAGTAATCAGCGTCAGGCGTCGGCGGCTTGGAGAGCCTTCGGATAGCCCTCGGACTGCAACCGCCGCAAGGTCTCCAGTATCAGCAGCGACTGCTTGTCGCTGGGCAGTTGGTCGGGGAGCCGCGTAGCTGCCTGCAGCACACCCGCTTCCTTCGGCGACAGCATGTGACGAGTGCGGCCCCACTGTAGGGCGTCGCTCCAGAATCCCGGGCCGGCCTGAACCACCGCCATCTGCGCTTCAAGGCCGTTCAGCTCACGTTGCGACCGTTTGGCGCTTCGTGCTGCCGCATGCTTCTGCTCAAGCGAGTTCAGTTCGCCGAGAAAGGCCTCGGGCCAATTGACATCCTGCGACCGCGCCCCGTGCCAGCACGCCTGCTTCTTGGCCCACTCCGTGACGTTCCGCATGTGGTCGGGTGGTGAAATGAGGATCTCGTGTACGTCGTATGCCGCGAGAGCCAAGGCGCCTTCCATCGCCCCGGTCAGTGCCTGACGACGCCAGATGGCCTCGAAGTCGACGCCGCGCTTCCTTGCCTCGACGTCATGTGCCAACTTGGCGATGGTGTACGCGACGATGTTGGCGCGATAGCCGCCCTGGTACCAGTCCTGGGCCGAGACGATTCGCTCGGTGCGGCGAAAGACGATGGCTTTCGCCACGATCTCACGGAACCAGGCTTCGTTGAATTGGGCCTCGTCCTTCTCCCACGCTGCGCCGACGCGACCAGCGAAGTCTGCGAAGTTCTTCTGTGCACCCAGGCTCACAACGTGTGGGCGTTTCTCCCACACGGCCCAGAACTTGGCAAGGTCCGTCTTGGTGAAGAGCTGCCGGCGCGGGTTCTCCAAGTCGAACTTCTTGCGCTGAGCCGTGGTGCCGTACTGGCTCCGGGCGTCGGCGTACTGGCCGCGAGCCCTTTCGTAGAACCACTTCGACTGCACGAAGGTCCCTTCCGCGGAAGGTGCGTAGATGCGGCGCGAAAAAGTCTCCAACCGCACATGGAAGGGATGGTTCGAGAAGAAGTCGGCGGCACTGACCCGGTTCTGCGTGTTCGCGTACTCCGAGATCTTGGGGACGAGTTCGGTGGCGCGCTCCCGGTCGACGACGGTCAGTTTGACTTGCACGCTTGTTCGCGACAGGTCCACTTCAGTCTGTCTGCGGCCGGGCCGTCCGCGGTAGGCCACGTGAAGCGAAGCTGTTGTCTGGCCTCCGTTCACGATCTGGAAGTTCTTCATTCCGTGCAGCAGGAGGCGACCGTTGTCGCGCTCGAGGTCGACATCCTCGGCCGTGGCCGTGATGCCGTTGTTGTAGGCGAAGAACCGAGATGGCTCGTTCTCGAGGGTGTTCCTGATTCCCCGGTTTACCTTCCCACGAGCCTGGAGAAACACGCGCACGTTCTGCTCCAGCAGGCGAGCGCCGAAACGATCGTAGATCGCGGCCAGCACTTGCCCCGGGATGACGCCGAGATATGACTCGAAGTCGTCCTTCGACTGATCGGCCGGAAGTACCGCGAGAGGGCCGCCAAACTCCCCGGAGAGATCCACGTCGATGTCCTCATGGCCTCTCCCTACTTCGGCGAACCTGTACAGCCTCCGAAGATCCCAGACGCTGAAGGTCACTGGGCGACCGTCGAGTGTCTCGGCCTCGCGGCCTTCGGCCCGTTCGCTGAGCTGCCGGTTGCTAACGAGAAGGAGGCGAACCCTTGTCACTTTGGACCAGCGAGAGGCGATCAGATCGGCAAGGCCAAACGCCGGCGAGGTCTCTTCAAGGGCGTTGCGCCACCGCGAGTCCAGAGCGTGACGCAGGAAGCTGCTGACTCGCCTGAACAGGACGTCCATCTCCGTGTTGGTCAGGCGACTCCCCGAGCGGGAGTGGTCGAAGTCGAGAATGATCAGGCCGAGCGTTCCGGCTGCATCCTCCAGCGGATCACCGCCATAGCCGTCCACGCGAATCCCGCTGCCTGGGGGACCTTGGTATGCGACTCTGTCCGCGACGTCCATCTCGCCAGCCTCCAAGACGGCCGTGCAGAGCTTCTCGAAGGCGACGTCCTCGATCATCTGGCCATCGGCTCCTGCCGCGGTGACAATGTCCTGGAACAACTCTTCGGCGAACGCGTCAAGTTCCATCGTGGACTCCCTTGATCGCAGCTTCCAGGACGGCGAAGTCGACCCGATAGTCCGCGCACGTGCGAAGCGAAAGCCTGTAGCTCACGTTCTCGACTCCTGCCGGAACCATGCCCGGAGTGAGCCGGGGAAAGCCCTCCCGGACCTCGAACAGAGTCTCGCCGGTCACGAGCCACGGTCGGTCGGAGTAGTCGTGGTCCCAGTTGAAGCCAGTGGCGAACAGCCGCTCTTCAAAGATGTCCACGGCGAGCGGGTTCACGGCCTGTATGGCTGAGCGAGCACGTCTCGCCGCGTCCGCGACGGTGATTCCACCCTCGGCGCCTTCCGGCGCGACAGCTACCTGAGCTACATGGAGGAACAGGCGCTCACAACCGGCCGAATCGAGTTGTTGCTCCGAGGAGATCACGACACGCGTCTGTGTCGGGCCACGGGTCTTGGCTTCGATGTGCACGGCAGAGATCTCGAAGTCTCGGGGGGCATCGAGCGGGCCGGTCCAGCATCGTATGGAGGCCGTTGCTCCCAGCAAGGGAAGCAGCCGCTTCTCGATCAATCGCAGCTCTCCCACCAAACCCCGCTGCTCATCCTCGGTCAACCCTGCGACCCGGCCTGCCCTCAGGAGTCGGTGCCAGCGCAAGGTGCGGCCGAGGAAACGCTCGACGGCTTCCTGCTCGGTCTTCGCGAGAGCCGTGGCTTGCACGACATCGGCGCAGAAACGGTGGAACAATGCCCTCTGCTCGCGGTCAAGTAGCCGGATGAGGAGTTGCTGCCCGTCGGGAGCGGGCAGAGCCTCTACTCGCAGACCCCGCAGTTTCGGCAACCGACGCGACGGTACTGGCTCAGTGGCGTGCCGCAGCACGAGCAGGCAGTGATCGTCGCTGTCTACGGCCCAGAACAGGCCCCACGGCAGGTGTGAATCGACCCGCCGGCCGCTGATCCGCTCAGCGCGTTCAGGCCGAGCGATGGCCCGCCAGGGATCCTCAGCCTTCATCATCTTCGCGCTCATCTTCGTTCCGCTCTTTGAGCCACGTCGTGTTCACCACGTACTCGACCGTCTCCCGCGGCCGGTCCGACCTTGGGAAGCTGATGCTCCATGCCACAACGGGCCTCTGGTCACTCAGGTCCGAGTCCTCGAATCCGATCGCGAGGAGGTGCACGACAAGCAGGGGTCGCCTTCGAACCGCCCTGTAGATCCGGTCGGGGTAGTTCACGGTCCGCCCGGTGTGCAACTCTCGGTACCTGCCTTCGCATGCACTGATCTGGTCCTCATTCAGGCCGACCCTCTCGATACCTCGCGAGCTCACGCGCTGCTTGTTCGTGATGAACAGGGTTCGGGAATCAGTTCTCGTGCCGGAACGTCTTCGCTGGCAGTACAAGGGGAAACCGAGGCTGTGATCGACGAGCACCCTGTCCTGATTTCCTCCGCGCGGTTTCTTCACGCCTGCGAAGAGAACATCCCATGCCGCCAGCTCGGCGCGTGCGCCCTCTCGAATGTAGGCCCGCACAGGTCTTGTCGCGGTCAAGGGTGACCCGTCGTCGTGGTTTCGAAAAATCGCGAGAAATTCATCAATGGCTTCAGCCCGAACTTCACGTACGAGACGGCCGCCGCTACCGGCGCCTGGCGCCTCGTAGGCCAAACCCTCGGAGCGGAGCCGCTCGGCGAGTCTGATCGCGGCGCTGCGATTCGTCTCGCGGTCCTGGTTGCCGTGGCGCAGAACTGCCGTCTCCACGAAGCTGTTCGCCAAGCCGATCGCGAACCTCAACTGCTGGCCTGAGCCCATCTTGTTCCGTGCGGTCACGAGGAGTCTTGCCGGGTCGCTGCGGACCCGAAGGCCGAATTCTTCCGGGTTAGCGTTCACGGTCTGCATTCGCCGCACTTCATCCCTCAGCTCCTCAATGGACTCAGCTATGTGCTCATACCAGCCTTCGGCTTCCTCGGTCAACCAGACACGGCAAAGGTCTTCGTAGTCCGGCCGGTAGCCGAACCACCTCCCCATTTGAAGCAGCGTGTCGTACGCCATCGAATTGCGTAGCATGTAGCTCACCGTCAGCCCCTCGAGCGTCAATCCGCGCGACAGGCTCAGGCCGCCGACGGCGATCACGTTGAGCCCCGCGGCCTGGTAGGACGAGTAGTCCAGAGGTTCCGCGGCCTTGCTGTTCACCGCCACGACGCGGAGAGCACTGACGCTCTTCCATAGCGTTTCCTGGACGCTGGTCCACGTTTCGGCGCAGGTGTCTTCGTACTGGTCACGGAAGATGCGGCGCAGCGCATGGATCTGTGGATCCGCCATCGCCTCCGGCTCAGGAAGGCTGCCGTAGACACGAACGCTCGCACTGACCTCCCGCACGAACTCCTGCAGAAGAGTATGGACGCGATTCTGGACAGCGACGAAACGCGACACGTTCACCAACATGGAGTTGTGCTCCCCTTCGTGACCGCGGACGAGCCGGATTGCCCTGGCGAGGACGAATGTCCGCACAGCAGTCTCGAGACTTGGGGGGAGGACTTCAAGGGAATGGTCGATCTTGTGCGAAAGAGGCAGCAGGTCTTCGTGATCGCTGATGTGCCGAACCACTCCCGATGAAGCCTGGTTGAAGACCCGAGAAGGCCCGAAGTAGTTGTCGGGCGGGTCGAGACTCACCATGAAGTGGCGGGGGAACAGGTCGTCTCCGACCATCTCGCCTTCGGTCCTGGGATCGATGAAGATGTTGGCGAATGGCGTCGCCGTGTATCCGACGTAGCAGCTCCTCTCGAACAGACCAAGTAGTTCTCGGATCAGACCATTGATGCGCGACACGCCGTCAGCTCCGTACTTGATATTGATCGACGCGTTGTCGGCCTCGTCGTCGATCAGGAACATCGGATCCTGAATCGCCGAGGTTCCTTGACGGGCGTTGTGGTCGCGCAGCCACCCGATCAGGTTGGACAGTGTGTTCGGGTTCTTCTTGATCACGAACACGGCGGGTTCCGTCAGGTTCTTCAGCGGCAAGCCGACGCTTGACGCGATCTCGCGTCTGAAGTCACTGTAGGACGTCGTGAACGCTGTCGGCGACCGGCGTGATTCAATGCGCCCAACGCCGACGCGACGCTCCGCTACCGAAAGGACTCGTTGCCTTCCCGTGTCAAGGCCGATGAAGCCCTGATCGACGCGCCGCTGTGTCTGGTCGCGCAGATTGTTCTGAAGACCTGCGACGACCACGATCACGCGGTAGCCCGCGTCCGCCGCCTTGGCCACGAGCCCGATGTAGTTGGCCGTCTTTCCCGACTGAACGTGGCCCATCACCATGCCGCGCCGATCCCACCTGCCTTCCTTGCGGGGATTCTCCAGAAGACCCAGGATGCGGTCGGTGACGCTGTCGAAAGTCGTGAGTACCTGACGCCCCAGGCTTTGCTCGAGGAACTTCCGGTAGCGGTCCCAGTAGTAGGGGACGATATCTGCGCGTGAATCCTCGAGCCACGGCTGGAAGTCGGTCTGCAGCGTGGCTCCTGCGGCCATGCTGACGTCGTGGATCGCTTCGGCCCAGCGGGCAATCTGTTCGGCCTCCGCGTCGGTCACCAGGTCAAAGAGCGGCGCCTTGCGGAAGTCCGCGACGAGTTGCCGGATTTCGTCGGCGGTTGTTGGGGACTTCCGTCCGGCGAGCACCCCGGCCAGTGAGGCTTTCAGGTCGTCGATCTGCTGTCGCCTCCTGCGCTGGTCCGTCTCCGTCATCTTCTCGCTGCTCCTTGCTCAGTCGATACCCGTGAGAGTAGGCCCAACGTTTGGTCCCAGTTGGACTTGAATGGCTCCGCAGAGCGGAGCACCGCCTCGATCTCGGACTCTGACAAGCCGGCACGGCGGAGCGTGCAGCACGTCGTCCTGACGTGCTGCTCGAGGCTTCTGGCGTCCAGACGGGGTGTGACGACCCGTCTGGGGTCGGCGCTGACGTCTGCGAACAAAGCGGCCAAGGGCAACGAGGACGCGACGAGCTTCACCAGCTTGTGGAACTCGCGGGAGGCACCGGTGTCGAGCCGTTCCGAAAACGACGTGAAGACCGGGTGGTCGAGGTTGAGACCGTACGTAATGCGGTTCTTGTTCTGGGAACGCGTCCAGACCGGTAGACGGTTCCTGTCGTCGGTCAGGCGTGCTCCCCGGGCCGTGTAGGCGCGCTTCGACGGCACTCCGAGTCCGTCGATGATCTGGCGGAGCCGTTCGCGGACCGGTGGCGGAGGCTGTGCGGACGCTTTCTTGACGTCAATCTTCCATTCTGCGTCGAGGCTGTTGGGTATGTCGATCAGGACGCGCGAGAGCTTGGTCAGCTCGGCTTTCCTGGCGAGCCCGAACCATGTGCCGTGCACGATCAAACGCCTGTTTCGGTAGAGATAGAAGCCTTGGTTCTGCGTGTAGCCTTCGGGGCCCGCGAAGCGCTTCCACTTGGCCGTCGACACCTTGTCGTGATGCGGCAGGGTCACGGGCCGAATCACGATCGGCTGGCCACCGAGGGAGAATGTCTCTTGGGAATGATGCTGGGTGGCGGGATGATCCGAGTGGAAGGGGTCGAACGGCTCCAGTTCGTGCCGATTGAGCGCGATTCGAACGCGACCTCTCCCGGCCAGAAACCGATGGAAGACGAACCCTACGTGCCCGGCCGTCTCGGAGAGCTGGCGCGTCAGGTCGCGCTGGGCCGTCGGTTCGGTGCGACCGACCAGTCGGTCCAGCTTCTGCCAGACCACGAGTGTGCCGTCGCCGGTCAGCCGGTCTGCCCATGGAACCTCGGTGCTCTCGGGAAATTGCACGAGCCACTTGTTCGTCGCTGTGACGATGTCGAGATCCCAGACTGCGCATGACAGCGAACCGTGCTTGCGAGTCGCGACCGTGAGGTGCCGGCACTGCGAGAAGGACGCGGTCTTCAGCCCAAGTCCGAAACGTCCCAGATCAGACTCGTCTCTCTCGTCGCGCGGACTTCGGCTGCCCGGACGCATCGCCTCAAGGAGTTCGGCCTCCGTCATCCCCGCCCCATCATCGAGAATCCCGATCGCTGCGGAATCCGCCTGAGGGTCGGCGAGGAGGTCGATTCGCTTCGCGCCGGCAGTGAGCGAGTTGTCGATGACGTCGGCGATAGCGGTCTGCAACGAGTAGCCCACGTCGCGCAGACTTTCGATGAGCACGGAGGCTCGAGGTGGTACCTCCCGTTCCCTGACGGTCCTGTGGGCCATCAGCGCGCTGCCGCGGCAGCAGCGGCCAGCGGCACCGGCTCGCGTGTTCCATACGTCCCAGTGAAGCGGGTCCGTTCGTCTCGGCGGTCGTGGTGCTCCAGTACAGTCGTGACGGACTCTGCGATCTGCCGTGCGAGGAAAGGGGGTACGGCGTTCCCGACCTGGACATACTGGGACGTTCTTGGACCGCAGAAGAAGTAGTCGTCCGGGAACGTCTGCACTCGGGCCGCCTCACGCACCGTGAAGCTCCGCACCTGGGTGGCGTCCGGGTGAATGAAGTAGTGGCCATCCTTCGCCAGGTGACTGGTCACCGTGGTGGCAGGATTCCCACTGAGCTGGACCCTGAAGCGGTCATCGAAGCGGCCGGAAGACCAGTTTCTGTGCTCCGCGGCGAGCCCCTCAGGGAAGTCCCGGGTCTTGGGACTTCGGCGGCATGCGGTGGCAAAGGCGGCCGCGAAGAGGTAGCGGACCAGATCGGCCGGCATGTGGGAGCGAGTCTCGTTGTTTGGGAGCCTCTTGATCCTCTCGTCCACTATCCACGTGCGGAGAGCCTCAGGGCAGGTTTCGGGAAGCGCCACGGAACCGGAACCACCGCTCGTCGGCGGAATCCCTGACAGTAGTGCCTCGGCCACACCGGACACGGAGGCGCTGTACCTCTGTTCTTCTTCGGGCGCCAAGCCGGGTACGGCTTGGCTGGCCTCTTCGCTGGCCTTGAGCACGGCTTCCTGCCACGCCGACGGACTGTCTCCACGGCTGAGCATGCTGCGGAGTCTCGGCATCGCACCGATGACGTCAGCCACCGTCACTCGGTCCGCCGACGGCTCGAGTCGAGGCAGTACCGCGACCGGGAGCGTGTCGGCGATGTCGTGTCGCACACTGACCACGAAAACGCGATGTCGTCTTTGCGGAACGCCGTGCTCCTCGGCCCGCACGACGAAGTCTGCACGATCGGCGTTGTGGTCAAGGAAATTGCCGTTCCTCGAGCGAGGGCACAGCGCATATGTCCGGTATCTGGTTGTCCGGCATCTGGTTCTGTCCCGAGCGTGGCGAAGACCAGTCAGCACGACCGGAAAGATCGGCGCTCCCTTCAGGTTCGCCGACAGCAGACCCTTGACGTTCTCCATCACGGCGACGGCAGGCTGCAACCTGGCCAGGACTTCTATGTACTGCTCGTAGAGCTTGTAACGACCGTCCTTCCGGATGTCGTAGCTCGGTTCGGCCGCATTCCTCGCTCTGCCCACGACGGAGTAGGCCTGGCACGGGGGACCGCCGAGGAGAATCGTCCGATCGCCCCAGGCGCTGCGGATCTTCTCGATCCTCTCTTCGAGAAAGTTGTGCGCCTCGCCTGTGCCGAGCTCCAGGCATCTTGTCTCGTCCACGGCCTCGCGCCACCTGTCGCGATCCAGCTCTTCCCAGTTCGGTTCAGGTGACTCGCCGTTGACGAAGCGGTAGTACTCGTCTGGGCGATCATCCCCGAACTTCCGAAGGAACGCCCTCAGCAGGAGAGTCCGGTGCGCGTGGCGGTCGTTGTCGACCGAGAGAACGGTTCGGAAACGAGCACTGCCGTGGGGCCCGCGGAACGCGGCGAAGCCCTCTCCCAGACCGCCCGCGCCGGCGAAGAGATCGACAACGGCGTAGGGCCGCAAGTTATCCTTCACGAGATCCCCACGACAGGAGGTTGGAGAGCCGGCAGGGCCTCCGGCCGTTCTTCCTCGATGACGGACATAGTCGATCCCGAAACCCGCTCACGGATGATGTCACGCATCCGTGGGCGGGACACTCGGCCCGAGGTTGGCCTGCGCCGTGCCCTGCATTCCCGTGGTCTCCGCTATCGGCTGCATGATCGAAGGCTACCTGGAAAGCCGGACATCGTCTTCCCGCGTTTCCGTGTTGCGTGCTTCGTCCATGGCTGCTTCTGGCACAGGCATGCCGACTGCCGGTACGCGACGACTCCCGCGACCCGGAAGACCTTCTGGGCCGCCAAGTTCGAGGCGAACGTCGCGCGCGACGCGAGGAACCGCCTCGAGTTGCTCGCTGTCGGATGGCGCGTTGCCGTAGTCTGGGAGTGCGCCCTCCGCATCGACGGCTGCGACTCGATGGCGGAAGCGCTGCACGAGTGGCTTGAAGGAGGAGCGGCGGAGTACGACTCAGGTGCGGGCACTGTGGTAGGCGGTTGAGGCGACTGCCATGGGGAGCTGGCGTGCACCGTTCGGCTCCGGTCCGGAGACGGTGGGCGCGAACCTGAGCGCGGCCCCGGTCCTGCCGTTGGCGTGTTCTCTGCCAGGTCCTCGCGGATCGCGATGTCGTCAGGCCTGCAGAGCGGCACGGCGGCGTCCTCGTTGGTTCGCGCATGGGCGACCGCGTGCCGGAACTCAGTTCGACGCCGGAAGACCCGTAACACCTGCCGTCTCCGCCCGGATCACCGCGTCGTAGCGGTCGATCACCTGACGCACGTAGGCGCGCTTCTCGATGTAGCTGCCCGGGTAGAAGCTGCGTTTGAAGCCGTAGATGATCACGTTGCGGAGGTCCTCCCGGGACAGGTTGAAGGCCTCGCAGGCGGAGGCGATCTCCCTGGTCACGGTGGTGCGGGACATGAGCCGGTTGTCGGTGCACAGGGTGACCGAGATCCGGTCTTCGATCATGCGGCCGAAGGGGTGATCGGCGAACCTCTGCAGATGCTGAATGCTCTGCAGATTCGAGGTGATGCAGACCTCCAGAGTGATGCGACGGTCACTGATGTACTCAGCGAGGTTGTGGATGTAGCGCTCGGGATCCCTGGCCGCGGCCGAGTTGGGGTTGTCGCGCCGGAGGCGGTCCGCGGCGTAGAGATGGGTGCCGTGACCGATCCGGTCGGCGCCGAGCAGAGTGATTGCCTGGTAGATGCTCTCCGGACCGTAGGCCTCGCCGGCGTGGACCGTCTTCATCAGGAAGTTCTGCTGCGCGAACAGGTAGGCATCGCGGTGCAGTGAAGCTGGATTGCCGGCTTCGGCCCCGGCCAGGTCGAACGCCACGACGGGCAGTCCGAGCCGGTCGCGCGCCTCGACCACGGCGCGGGCAAGAGACAGCGACGCCGCGGCGTGGATCTCCGGCCGGGTGAAGCCCTGGAGGGCCGAGTGGAGCCCGCGGTAGTAGGGGCTGTGAGCGGGACCGAACATCCGCAGCGCGCAGGCGATGATCCCGTAGCGAAAGGGCGGTTGGGCGCCGTTCCTGACGCCATCGGTCGCCTCGTGCTCCTTGCGCACGCGGTCCAGGCCGCGGTCGACTGCCGCTAGGACGTCGGCCGTGTCCAGGTCGGGGCCGGTGTGAAGCTGGGGCGCCAGCCGGACCTCGAGGTAGCAGACGCCCTCGGCCAGGTTGTCCGCCCCGAGTTCGTAGGCGGCCCGCTCCAGGGCCTCGGCGGTGCACAAGGCAGGGGCGGTGCAGGAGAACGTCCGCAGGTAGTCCTCCAGGTCGTCGTAGGTCTCCTTGAACACGAGTTCCAGGAGACCTTCGGGCGTCTGCGAGGGCAGTTCGAGCCCTGCGTCGCGGGCCAACTCGATCAGGGTGTCGAGGCGAAGCGACCCGTCGAGGTGGACGTGGAGGTCCGTCTTCGGCAGCTTGCCGATCAGGTCGGCCGTGGGGACGGGTTCGTGCGGGTCGGTATGATGCGCAGTCTGCATAGCGCAGTGTACAGGCACCTTGTGGATTGGCGACTTCGGTCAGGAGCGAGACGATGAGTACGACCAGACGTTCCTTTCTCTATGGCATGGGCGGTCTTGGAGCGGCGGCTGCCGGGCTGGGCAACCTGGGTGCGGCGTTCGCTGGCCCGGTTCGTGGCAGAGCGGTGGCTGCCAGCGACCGCATCCGGGTCGGCGTGATCGGTTGCCGGGGCATGGGAACGACCGACATGCGTTCCATGCTCGACGTCGACGGTGTCGAGTGCGCCGCGCTCTGCGACGTCGACGGCAACGTCCTTGGCGAGCGGGTCAAGTCCTTCGAGGATCTGACCGGCGGCATGCCGGACAGCTACGGCGACTACCGCAAACTGCTCGAGGACGATCAGATCGACGCCGTGATCATCGCCACGCCGGACCACTGGCACTGCAAGATCATGGTGGACGCCTGCGAAGCCGGGAAAGACGTCTACGTCGAGAAGCCGATGGCGAATTCGATCGAGGAGGTCCGGGTGATGCAGCGGGCCGCCAGGGAGTACGGCCGGGTGGTTCAGGTCGGCCAGTGGCAGCGTTCGGGCAAGCACTGGCAGGACGCGATGGAGTACCTCTGGTCGGGTGAGCTCGGACAGATCCGTTCCGCCAAGACCTGGGCCTACATGGGTTGGGCCGCGCCGATGCCGGCGCCCGACTCGCAACCGCCCGCGGGCGTCGACTACGACATGTGGTTGGGGCCGGCGAAGAAACGGCCCTTCAACAAGCACCGTTTCCACTGGGACTTCCGCTGGTACTGGGACTACGCGGGCGGTCTGATGACCGATTGGGGGGTTCACCTGATCGACATCGTGCTGATGGGCATGAAGGCGACGGCGCCCAAGTCGGTCATGTCGCTCGGCGGACCGTTCGGCTATCCCGGCAGCGCGATGGAGACCCCGGACACGCAGCAGGCCATCTACGAGTACGACGATTTCACGATGACCTGGGAGCACAGCCTGGGCATCAGCCTCGGACCGCACCAGCGTGGTCACGGCGTTTCCTTCACCGGCAACAACGGGACCCTGATCGTCGACCGCGGCGGCTGGGAGGTGCTGGCCGAAACCGGCAGCAAGGACGGTGAGCGCTACGAGAAGACCCCGGCGATCGCAAGACAGGTCGCCGACCGTGATCAGCGGGGGCTGGATCAGCACTCGCAGAACTTCATCGACTGCATGAGAACGCGGGAACAACCGGTCTGCAACGCGGACGTGGGGGGCCTGGTTGCGATCAACGCCCACCTGGGAAACATCGCGTTTCGGACCGGTCGCCGGGTCTACTGGGACCACGGGGCGGGACGGGTCGTGGGCGACGACGAGGCGAACGCCCTGCTGCGGGCCGAGTACCACAACGGCTGGCAGTTCCCGCAGGTGTCGGGCGCCGAAGCTTCGGCCGGCTGATCCGCAGCCACGCCAGGTGACTTTGCTCGAAGACCGCCGGCTCGGCGCCGCCACCGTCCTCTTCGGCGAAGGCGGGGGCAAGTACCCCGACAACAACGCCCTGCTGGTCGAAGGCGCCGGGTCGACGATGCTGATCGACCCCTCGCTCGGCGTTCGGGCGCGCTGCCGGAGCGCGCTGCCGGACGTCGACCTCGTGCTGCTCAGCCACTGCCACGAAGACCACACCGCGGCGCTGCCTCTGTTTCGGGACGCGCCGGTCCACGTCCACGAAGAGGACTTGCCGGGCCTGCTCGACTTCGACGGCTTCCTGGACATCTTCGGCGTCGAGCCCGCGCGCCGCGAGGAGTACGGGCGGACCCTGCGGGAGACGTTCTTCTACGAGCCGCGGCCGGACGCCGTGCCCTTTCGCGACGGGGATCTGTTCGACCTGGGCGGTGGGGTTTCAGTGCGAGTGATTCACACCCCGGGCCACACCCGCGGCCACTGCTGTCTTCTGATCGAGCCGGACGGCATCCTGTTCCTGGCCGACATCGATCTGAGCGGCTTCGGCCCGTACTACGGGGACGGATGGTCCGACCTCGAAGCGTTCGAACGCTCGCTCGAGATCGTGCGCGGCGTTCAGGCGGCGCACTACCTCTCCGGCCACCACGTCGGCCTGCTCGACGACCGGGCAGCCTTCCTGGGCCGCCTCGACCGCTACGTGGACCGTATCGCGGACCGCGAGGGACGTCTGCTCGAGTACCTGCAGCAGCCGCGGACGATGGACGACATCGTCGCTCACCGCTTCGTCTATCGGCCGCACGATCGGGGCGAGGGCATCGCGAAGGCCGAACGGCGCAGTGCGCAACTCCACCTCGACCGTCTCGAGCGCGACGGCCGGGTGGGGCGGGAGGGGGAGCGGTACCGGACGCTGCACCGGAGTTCCTGATCGGGCCTTAGGGCGGGGACGCCCGGGGATGCAGGTTTCCTGCCCCCCACGCGGCCGGTAGATGTCCCTGCGCGGCCGCTCCGCTTCGATCATGTGGTCCCTTGGAGGGGTGAGGCGGAGGACTCCGGAACGCTCCGGCACGGCACGGCAACATGGGACAGCGCTGCTCCCGACGCCGGCGCCGGCGGCCGTCTATACTGCCGATGTCAGGTTCGTTCCCGGCCTCACAGGCCGATCGCCCTTGGGCAGACAGGAGGTTTGGATTGTCCATCAAGACGCTGGCCCGCGCAGTCGTCGGCGCTTCGGTTCTGACTGCGGCGCTGTTCGTCGCTCCGTTGCTCCTGGCGGCGGAGGACGCGGAGTCGGTCGACCATCTGCTCGAGCCCGAGACGATCCACCCCGCGACCGCGGACCAGTTCCGTGCCGTGCTGGAACACCACCGGGGCAAGGTCGTCGTCGTGAACTACTGGGCCACCTGGTGCATCCCCTGTCTTCAGGAGCTGCCGGAACTCGACCTCCTGCAGGAACGCTATGGCGAACGCGGCCTCGTCGTCCTCGCCATCTCGATGGACGATCCGGACAAGCTGGAGGACCGGGTCAAGCCGTTCTTCGCCAAGCGGGCCCCGGGCCTCGTCTCCTACCTGGCCAGCGCCGGCGAGGACGACTCGGTGGAGTTCGTCACTTCGTTCGATCCCGAGTGGCCGGGGGCCCTGCCGACGACGATGTTCTTTGACCGCGGCGGCGAGCTGACGAACATCCATCTCGGACGCATGCTGTACGCGGAGTTCGAGGAGGCCGTGCTCGAGTTGTTCGAAGCCGGCGGGGGATCCTGACCGGCAGGATCGGTCCACCCGGTTCCGGACCGGGCTTCAGGTACCGGCGGCGCGGGAAGCAGCCGCCGATTTCTCTTGTTCCACCGCCTTGGCGCCCGTCGCAGGGTGTTTTCCCATAGGGGTCTTCGATGTCTGAGTCTGCCTTCGCACATTTCGCCTTCGCCGACGAGGTCGGTCCCGAGAAGATCGTCACCGTCCATGAACCCCGCTGCGGGCTGGAGGGGATCGTGGTGATCGACAACAGCGCCGCCGGACCCACGATGGGCGGCATCCGCATGGCGCCGGACGTGACCGTGGAGGAGGTGTGCCGGCTGGCCCGCGCGATGACCTGGAAGAACGCGATGGCCCGGCTCCGTCACGGCGGCGGCAAGGCGGGCATCCGGGCGAATCCGCGAACAGCGAATCGTGAGGCCCTGATTCGGCAGTTCGGCCGCGCGATCCGGCAGTTGGCGGACTACATTCCCGCCCCCGACATGGGCACGAACGAGACCGCGATGGCCTGGATCCGGGACGAGGGGGGCCGCTCGGTCGGCCTGTCCAGATCTCTGGGCGGAATTCCGCTCGACCAGACGGGCTCGACCGGTTTCGGCCTCGCGATCGCCGCCGAGGTGGCCGAGGAAGTCGGCGTCGTCACACTCGAAGGCGCCACCGTCTCGATCCAGGGCTTCGGCAACGTCGGTCGGCCGGCGGCCCGGTTCCTCGAAGAGCGGGGCGCGCGTCTGGTTGCCGTCACCGATCTCGACGGCGCCGTCCATGATCCGGACGGCATCGACATCGACGAACTCGCGGCCACGATGGATGCCACCGGCGGCGTCACCGCCTACCCTCGTGGACGCCGCCTGGAGGGCGACGCCTTCCTCGACCTCGATGTCGACTTCTTCGTGCCGGCGGCGCGGCCGGATGTGATCGACAGCGGCAACGCCAGCCGCGCAGGCTGCAGGGTCGTGCTCCAGGGAGCGAACATCCCGGTGACTCCGGCCGGCGAGCGGATCCTCCACGACCGCGGGATCCTCTCGATCCCCGACTTCGTGGCCAACGCCGGCGGCATCATCTGCGGCGCGGTCGAGTACGCGGGCGGCTCGGAGAGACAGGCCTTCGAGAGGATCGAGGACACGGTGCGCGGGAATACACGCGAAGTGCTGGAACGCTCCCGGGCCGAAGGATGCCTGCCGCGCGACGCGGCGATGAGTATCGCCCGGCGCCGCGTCTCGGAAGTGATGGCCTACCGGCGCGCCGACTGACGCACCCGACGCCGAGAACGAATGAAGCCCCACAACGCGCTTGCCGAACCGGCCGTCGACCGGCGGTCCGAGCGGCGCGGTGACGCGGAGTGGCTCGCCGGGCGGCTCGCCGACTCCGGCAGTCTGCTGACGATCGTCTGGCGGGAGCGCAGCCTGGTCATCGACGCGTACGGCGATCGCGGGCCGGCGCCCGGAACGGTGCCGGTGACCGCGGCGTCCGCGCTGGTCGAACAGAGCGGGGAACTCGTCTACCTCGGCGACGCGGGCGGCCGGAGCTACTTCTCGATCGATCTCTCCGATCGCGACGAGCCACTCACGGGATCGTTGCGCGGCGCCGGCCGGCTGGTCGAGCTGCGTCAGGTCGGCGCCGCGATGAGCGCTGCCGACGGCAACCTCCTCGCCTATGCGCGCGCCATGGCCACCTGGCATCGGCGCCACCGCTTCTGCGGCCGCTGCGGCGGCCCGACCACGAGCCGGAACGCGGGTCACCTGCGCGCGTGCTCCGGTTGCGGCGCCGAACACTTCCCGCGCACGGATCCCGCGGTGATCATGCTGGTGCACACGACGGGCCGCGACAACGCGTGCCTGCTCGGACGCCAGGCGAGCTGGCCGCCCGGGATGTTCTCGGCCCTCGCCGGCTTCGTCGAGCCTGGCGAGAGTCTGGAGAGTGCCGTGGCTCGCGAGGTCCAGGAGGAAACCGGCATCGCCGTCGACTCCGTGGAGTACCACTCCTCCCAACCGTGGCCCTTCCCGACCTCGATCATGCTGGGCTTCTTCGCCGCGTCCCCCGGCGGCGATGTGCAGGTGGACAGCGAGGAGATCGAGCACGCGGTCTGGGTGCGCCGCTCCGAACTGGAGGTTGCGCTCAGGACCCGCGAGGTCCGGCTGCCGCCACCCTTCTCCATTGCTCGCCGCCTGATCGACGACTGGCTGCGCGACGAGCGCTGAACGGTCGCGTACGATTCCCGGTCCATGACTTCGGATTCCACGAACGGCGTCCCTGACCGCCAGCCGACCGACCGCCTGGGCCGGCCGATCCGCGATCTGCGCATCTCGGTCATCGACCGGTGCAACTTCCGCTGCACCTTCTGCATGCCGGCGGATCGGGAGTACAGGTTCCTGCCCAGGCAGCAGCTGATGACGTTCGAGGAGATCGCACGCCTGGTGCGGCTGTTCGTCCAGCTCGGCGTCCGCAAGCTGCGGCTGACCGGCGGCGAGCCCCTGCTGCGCAGAGAGATCGAGGAACTGGTCCGGATTCTGGCCGAGGTGCCCGGAGTCGAGGATCTGGCGTTGACGACGAACGGCGCCCTGCTCGGCGCCAAGGCGGAGGCACTGGCCGACGCCGGCCTCGACCGGGTCACGGTCAGCGTCGAGTCGCTCCGCGACGACGTCTTCGGCCGCGTCACCGGTCTCGGCCACGGCGTGGGCCGGGTCCTTGACGGCATCGAGGCCGCCGCAGAGGCGGGTCTCGGCCCGATCAAGATCAACACGGTCGTGATGAGGGGGACCAACGAGGACGAGATCGCCGACATCGCCGGCTACTTCAAGGAGCGCGGCCACATCGTCCGCTTCATCGAGTTCATGGACGTCGGCACGGTGAACGACTGGAGCCTCGACCGTGTCGTCACCGCCTCCGAGATCACCGGCCGGATCGCCGAACGCTGGCCCCTCGAGCCAGTCGACCGGGCCCAGGCGAGCGACGTCGCCGAACGCTTCCGCTACCTCGACGACGGCGTCGAGTTCGGCGTCATTCCCTCGATCAGCCGCCCCTTCTGCGGCGACTGCGCCCGCGCTCGCCTGTCATCCGACGGCCGCCTCTACACCTGCCTCTTCGCCGACACCGGCCCATCGCTCAGGGACCGCCTCCGCGCCGGCGTCACGGACGACGATCTGCTCGCGTTCCTGGCCAGCCACTGGCGTCAGCGGGAGGACCGCTACTCCGAGGTCCGCGCCGAACGGCTCCGCGCCGGCCTGCAGCCGGCAGCGAAACGGGTCGAGATGTTCCGCATCGGCGGCTGAGCGTCGTCGTCGCGGTGCGCCGCGGCCGTGGCCCGGGCTGCTATCTGCGGCAGGACCATTCCAAAGTCCGACGCTTCGCGCCGCGTGCGGGCCAAGGCGCCCGCGTTCCCGAGAGCAGAGATTCGTGCCAGCACCGATCTTCCCACCCAGGAGCGGTTTCCGCACGTCGGACATCGGAGTTCCCGACTTTGGAACAGCCCTGTCTATCTGCGGCTGTGGCTCCACTTACGCGGCCGAATTCCGGTACAGTGCCGAGCATGTGTGGGTGCGCCATCGGGGGCGGTCGCGTGAGCTCCCGTCCGCTGCTGGCGGCGGCTGAGGGGGAGCGGGACCGCAAGGCGGAGCACATCCGGCTGGCGCTCGACCGGCGGATGCAGGTGGAGCGCAGCTACTTCGACGACTACCGGTTCGAGCATCGTGCGTTGCCGGAGATGGACTTCGGCGATGTGCGGATTGGCACGGAGTTTCTCGGGCGCGAGCTGAAGGCGCCGTTGCTCATTTCGTGCATGACCGGGGGCACCGGAATTGCGGAGCAGATCAACCGGCGTCTGGCGGAGGCGGCCGAGGCCGGGCGGGTCGCCCTGGGCGTGGGGTCGCAGCGCAGGGCGATCGACGATCCGGAGACGGCGGCGACGTTCCGGGTCCGCGAGTTCGCGCCGAACGTGCCGATCCTGGCCAACCTGGGCGCGGTGCAACTGAACTACGGCTACGGCATCGACGAGTGCCGGGCCGCGGTCGACATGGTCGAGGCGGACGCCCTCGTGCTGCACCTGAACGCGCTGCAGGAGGCGTTGCAACCGGAGGGGCAGTTGAACTTCCGGGGGCTGCTGCCGAAGATCGCCCGGGTCGTCGAAGCCCTGGAGGCGCCGGTCATCGTCAAGGAAATCGGTTCCGGCATTTCGGCGGCGGTGGGCCGGGAACTCGCCAACGTCGGCGTGCGGATTCTCGATACGGCCGGCGTGGGCGGCACGAGTTGGGCACGGATCGAGGCGGCGCGCGCCGACGAGTTGGCTCTCGGCGAGCGCTTCGCCGACTGGGGGCTGCCGACGCCGGAGTCGATCCGTCAGTTGGCGGACGTGCCCGGCGTGCAGGTGATCGGCAGCGGCGGCATCCGGTCGGGCATCGACGCGGCGAAGGCGCTGGCGCTCGGGGCCGACCTCGCCGGCATGGCCTTCCCTTTTCTGGAGGCGGCGAACGCCTCGACCGCGGCCGTCGTGGACCGGGTCGACCGGTTTGCCGACGAGTTGCGGATCTGCATGTTCTGCACCGGCGCCGTCGACGTTGCGGCGCTGCGCCGCGCACCGCTGCTCCGAATCATGGAGGGGCTGGAATCCGACCGACATTGGAAGGTCGACGTTGCGGCGCTGCGCCGCGCACCGCTGCTCCGGGAGACTGGCGATGGCTGATCGGCTGATGCCCGAACTCGAGGCCGCGGCGGCCGAGATGGCGGGCGCCGAGCGCGGTTTCCACCGCCTGCCGCCGGGGCTTGACGCCGCGGCCGGGGCGGCGGTGCGGCGGCGCGCCCTGGAACTCGCGAGCGGCAGCGGGCCGCTTGAAGCGATCGGCCGCTACACCCTGGACGACGATCGCGCGTCCAGCCAGCACTGCGAGAACTTCATCGGCGCCGCCCAGGTGCCGATGGGTGTCGCCGGTCCGCTTCTCGTGCGTGGCAGCGAGATGGACGGCACGGTCAGCGTGCCGATGGCGACCACCGAAGGCGCGCTGCTTGCGAGCGTGAACCGGGGCTGCCGCGCGATCACGGCCGCCGGGGGAGCCACCGTCTTCGTCGAGGACGTGGGCATGACCCGGGCGCCGGTCTTCCGCACGTCGGGGATCGAGGCGACCAGGCGCCTGCTCGAGTGGCTGGACGCGAACGCGGAGAAGGTCCGCGCCAAGGCCCGGCAGACCAGCCGCTACCTGGAGCTCCTGGAAGTCCGCCCGTCGGTCGTCGGCAGCACGGTGTTCCTCCGGTTCCGGTTTGCCACCGGCGATGCGATGGGCATGAACATGGTCACGATCGCCTGTGACCGCGTCGTGTCCGAGTTGATCGAGCCGGAGACCGGCGTCGAGTGCGTCGCGCTGTCCGGGAACTACTGCGTGGACAAGAAGCCGTCCGCCGTCAACTACCAGCTTGGCCGCGGCAAGCGGATTCACGCCGAGGTGGTCCTCGACGAGCTGACCGTGCGCAAGGTGCTGAAGTCGAACGCGGAGGCGCTCCAGGACGTGGCCTATCGCAAGAACCTGCTCGGTTCGGTGGCGGCGGGCGCGCTGGCGTTCAACGCCCAGTTCGCCAACGTCCTCGCGGCGGTCTTCGTCGCCTGCGGTCAGGACGTCGCCCACGTGGTCGAGGGTGCGATGGGGGTCGCCTCGTTCGAGGCCCGCAACAACGGTTCGGTCTATGCCTCGGTCTACATGCCGGATTGTCCGCTGGCGGCGATTGGCGGCGGCACGGGCCTGGACACCCAGCGGGAAGCGCTCGCCGTGATGGGCGTGCGAGCCGATCCGGCCCGGCCCGGCACGGCGGTGCGGCGCCTGGCCGAGATCGTCGGCGCGGTCGTCCTGGCCGGCGAGCTGTCCCTGACCGCGGCCTTCACCTCGCGCGACCTGGCGCGGGCGCACGAGCGGCTCGCCCGCTCCCGCCCGGCGAACACGGACTGATCGGGCCGCGATTCCGAGCCGCGCGATGGCAGCGGCAGCGGCATCGGTCGCACGGATGGCACGATGCTGGGCGGGATGCCATGACCGATCGAATGCAGCGCGACTTTGCCACGGGCTTGTCTGTTCAGCCGTTATCCCGCCAACAACGCAGCATGTCGTTGAGGTGCCCTTGGCAGTGCGGATTCACTCGGGGGTCGGTACTTTCGCCCCAACAGGCGTCAAACCAGCGGTGCTGGTGCTCGCTGCAGTTTGCACGATGTGCATTCTTGACGCAAAGGTCTCTGAGCATCTGGGCGGCCGTGTTTACCGAGCTTAAGTGGTCTCGCATTAGCTGCGAGTTCGGCGGGCTTTCGCGGCAGTCTCTGTTTGTCCAGCTCTCGCCGTCTCCGTCTTCGTGTGCGGCGGAGATTCCCGTGGGTTCGTCTGCCGGTGGGGGTTGAAGGCGGTCAAGTGCGCGCTTGAAAGCGTCCCGCTCGTGTCGCCGCATGGCTCGTAGCGCTTCGTAGGTGTAGAGGGTCCGCGTGTCGTCCCCGGTGGCAACGAAGGATTCAAGCTCGGCGCGAACAGTGGCCAGAACGGGAGGGTCGCTTAGAATTGCATCAACTGCCTTCTTGTCTCTGTGGCCGTAGAGGATTCCTTCGTGGAATTGCAGTAGCTGATGCGCGGTCATCCGGTCGAGTTCGTCGAAGATCTGGTGTCGGGCCTTGATGGGGTCAAGAATCTCCGGTAGCGCCGGGGGCCCAACGGGATTCTTGAGCATCGGCCTGTTCGGCGGCAGTTCGTCTATGGGCTGTGCCGGCTGTGCCATACCGGAAGCTGCGGCGAACACAAGGCAGAACAGTACGAGGGCTGCGCCCGGTCTCACGGCAGCAGCCTCGGCAGCGCGACCACTGCGCCGACGATCACGCCGGTCTGAATCAGCATGGCGCGGTAGAGGCGCCGCTCGATGTCGGCCAGGGCGGCGCTTAGCGTCAGGTCCAGGTGCTTGCGGGTGACCAGCTCCTGGGTCGCCTCGCTTACCGCGTCGTCGATAGCACGGGCGGTGGCGTCGGCCTGCCGGTCCGGCACGCCGGCCTCGGTCAGCGTCCGGGCCGTGCGCAGCGTGTCGGTAGCGCCGCTCACGCCAGGGCCTCGCGCAGGGCTTCGGTCGTGCTCATGCCGGCATCGTAGCGCAGACTCTCACGCTTCGCCCTCCAGGGGCGGCAGGTCGAAGAGCGCCCGCTCCTGGTCTCTGGTGAGGAACTCGTCGAGCGGACCGCCTCCCTGATCGCCCTACAGAAGATCGCCGCGCCGCACCTCGAAGCCATCGTGGCCCGGGAGCGGGGTACCTCCAAAGCCGCATAGGGGCTTAAGGGGGCATAGGCTATGGAGACTCTATCGACGCTCTGTTGAGCTCACGGAGAATCGCCTTGTCAGTGCTCACTCCACTCCGCTCGCTCCGGTTGGGTGTCGGTCAGGACCATTCCAAAGTCCAGCGCTCCACGCTGGGCGCGGGCGGGAGGCCTTCATTCTCGAGGGTCGAGAGCGGTGCCGGTGCGGAGACGCCGATTCCGGAGTGGTGTCCTCACAGCGGTCACCGGAGTTCCCGATTTTGCAAAGGCCCTGTGGGTGTCGGTTGATGTCGGGTCGTCGGGCGTCGCTCTGAGGCCGCTGGGACCTCTCCCCATGGGACCCGGACGGGCTGGACGGCGGTGCGCTCACGGGCTGAGCTGCGCCGGGGCGGAGGGGTGCTTGCCGTGACCGGGGGAACGGAGGCCGTGGTGCGGCTGAGCGTGCCCGGGAAGGTGATCCTGATGGGTGAACACGCGGCCGTGTATGGCCGGCCGGCGGTGGTGGCGGCTCTCGGCCTGCGGCTGAGGGTGGAGGCGGGTCTGGCTTCGACGGCCGGCGCCGGCGGTCATGGGGTTCGCGTCGATCTTTCCGACATTGCGGTCGAGGAGCGGCACTCCTGGCCGGCGCTGGCGGACTTCGCCGGGCAGGCACGGCGGCGCTGGCTTGCCTTCCGGGCGGGCGAGGCGTCGTTTCGGGTCGACCGGGATCGCGGCGCTCTGGTTCGCGTCGCGGTCGGCGAGGCGCTGGCGTCCCTGGGGGCGTCGGCGTCGGCCCGGTTGCGGGAGCATTCGCTTGACCTGCGGGTGCAGTCGGCGATTCCGGTCGGCGCCGGACTGGGTAGCTCGGCGGCGGCGGCGGTGGGGGTGGTTGCGGCTGTGCGGGCGTTGGCGGGCGGCCTGGGTCGGGTGGCGCCGAAGGCCGGGCGCGGGGGCGGGAAGAGCCGCGCTGCAGCCGGCGGTGCGTTGCCGGCCGGCCCGGAAACTCGACACGCCGTCGCCCGGGCCGGGGTCGAGGGCGCCGAAGTTGCAGCCGGCGGGGCGTTGCCGGCCGGCCCAGGAAACCGACGCGCCGGCGCCCGGGCCGGGGTCGAGGGCGCCGAACTCCGGGCAATCGAGGCGGCGGCGCTCGAGGTCGAGCGGCGGCAGCACGGGTTGCCGTCGGGGATCGACAGCGGCACGGTGCTGCGCGGCGGCGTTCTCTTCGTGCGGCCAGCGGGGAAGGCGTTGCGCTTCGAGGACCTGCCGCGGCGGGAGTGGCTGCGCAGTGGCCTCCTGGTGGCCGACAGCGGGACGCCCGGCCAGACCACCGGCGCCGTGGTGACGACCGTTCGCCGGCGCTACGAACAGGATCCCGAAGGCCTGGCGGAGATACTCGACCGCCTCGGTGGGGCGGCGGCGGCCTTTCGCGAGGCCCTGGTCGAGGACCGCGAACCCCGGGCGGCGGCGGCGGTCGCGGCAGGGCACCGCGGCCTGGTCGAGCTCGGCGTCGTGCCGCCGGCAATCGCGGCTCGGATCTCCCGCGTGGAGTCGGCCGGCGGCGCCGCCAAGATCTCGGGCGCCGGCGCGCTCGAGGGCGAGTCGGCGGGCGCGCTCATCTGCATGCCCGGCGGCCGCGGCGCCGGGGCCGTCGAGGGCCTGTCGGACCTCGCGCCGGTCGATGCGCCCATCGGCGCGGACGGCCTGCGGTTCGAGGACTGATCGGGGGCGGCTACAGGCTCGGCGGCGCGTCATGGATTCGACGAGGGCGCTTCTGGTCGTGGCTGTGCCGGCGCCGAGGCGGGCTGCAGGCTCGGCGCCGCGTCATGGATTCGACGAGGGCGCTCCCGGCGGTGGCTGCGCCGGCGCCGAGGCGGCTGCAAGGCTCGGCGGCGCGTCATGGATTCCCCGAGGGCGCTCCTGGTGGTGGCTACGCCGGCGCCGAGGCGGCTGTAGGCTCGGCGGTGCGTCATGGATTCCACCCTCGAACCGGTGCGCGAACCGGGTCCGGTGACCGCGGAGGCGCCGTCGAACATCGCCTTGATCAAGTACTGGGGCGCCCGCGATCTCGACGGCGGCGGCGAGGGTCCCGTGCCCTTCAATCGGTCGCTGTCGATGACCCTCGACGCCTGCCGTTCCGTCTGTTCGGCGTCGCCCCTGGGGAAGGGCAGCGAGGACGAAGTCCGGTGGCTCGATGCGCCCGGCGGTGAGCGCCCGGCCGACCACGCGGCCAACCCCAGGATCGGCCCGCCCTGGCTGAATCCGGCGCCGCCGCCACCGGCCTTTGTCGAGCGCACGAAGCGGCACCTCGACCGGCTGCGGGAATGGTCGCAGGGGACGGCCGCGCCGTACGAAGGCGGATTCCGCATCGCGACGTACAACACCTTCCCGACGGCTGCGGGCATCGCGTCGTCGGCCTCGGGTTTCACCGCCCTGACGCTTGCCGTCGCCGGTTCCATCGGCTTCGACCTGGCGCCGCGAACGCTGTCGGAGTTGTCGCGGAGCAGCGGTTCAGGTTCCGCCGCACGGTCCGCGTGGGGCGGCTACGTCGAGTGGCCGGATGCGGACAGCAACGCCGGGGTGCAGATTCTGGACGAGGGGGCCTGGCAGCTTTGCGATCTGGTCGCCGTCGTCGAAACGGGAGCGAAGAAGGTCTCGTCGCGGGACGGCCACCGGCGGGCCGTGACCAGTCCGTACTTTGCGCCGCGCCTGGCCGGGCTCGACGGCAGGCTTGAGCGGGTCCGCGCCGCTCTACGTGGCCGCGACTTCGAAGCGCTCGGCGACGCAGTCGAGGAGGAGGGGATCGACCTGCACCTCATCGCGATGTCCTCGCGGCCGCCGGTCTGGTACTGGTCTCCGGGGACGATCGAGGTGCTGGCGGCGGTCCGACGTCTGCGGGCCGACGGCGTGGCTGCGTATGCCACGATGGACGCCGGCGCCAACGTCCACGTGATCTGCCAGCCGGCCGATGCACCGCAGGTGGCGGACCGGCTCGAGGCGCTCCGCAGCGTCGAGCACGTCCTGCGCGACCGCACCGGGGGCCCGCCGGCGTGGCGTAGCGGCGCGGAGCTCTGAGCGTGGCGGTGGGATCGAGGGACGCCGGGACCGATGAGCGCGACCGGTCGAGCGTGACCCGCGAAAGCCGCGACCGGGTCCGTTCCGCGATCGGTAACGCCGGGACCGATGAGCGCGACCGGTTGAGCCTGACCCTGGTCAAGCTCGGCGGCAGCCTGATCACCGACAAGACGAAACCGCGCACGGTCGAGAAGGAGCGCCTCGGCCGCCTGGCGGCCGAGATCGCGGCCGGTTGGTCGGGCGGCGGCCTGCTCGTTGGCCACGGCAGCGGCTCCTTCGGTCACCCGGAGGCGAAAGCGGCCGGCCTCGTGGGAGGCGCCGGCGGTCGCCGGCTCGACTCGCCGGCGGATCGGATGGGCATCGCGCGCACGCAGGCCGCGGCGCAGGCTCTTCACCGCTTGATCGTCTCCAGTCTGGTCGATGCGGGCGTGCCGGCGTACTCGCAACCGCCGTCCGGGTTCCTGGTCACCGACGACGGGAAACCCCACGGACCGCCTCCCGAACCCCTTGCCGAGGCGCTGCGGCTGGGCATGGCGCCGGTGACGATGGGCGATGTGGCGATGGATCGCTGCCGCGGCGCGGCGATCGTCTCGACGGAGACGGTGTTCGAGTTCCTGGCGGGTGCTCTGCCGACCCTTGGGATCACGGTGCGGCGAGCGGTGTGGCTGGGCGTTGTGCCCGGCGTTCTCGATGGCGAGGGCCGGCTGATTCCGCGCATCGATGCGTCGAACATCGAGGCGGCTCTGGCGGCCGCCGGCGGTTCGGCGGCGGTCGACGTGACCGGCGGCATGGAGCATCGCCTGGTCACCGCATGGCGTCTGGCCGGGGCCGGCGTCGAGTCGTTGATCATCGACGGTCGCGAACCGGGCCTGCTGGAATCCGTGCTGCGGCGCCCGGCGCTGGCAGCGGCAGGCGCCGGTACACTTGTGAGTTCAGGCGAGCAACCTCGAACGCATCGTTGAACTGGTCGCCGCCGGTATCCGGGGAAGGTGTCGGTACGCTTGTGAGTTCAGGCGAGCAACTCTTGGAGATCGCCTACGCAGGCAGACGCGGCCGCCACCTCGGGCGGCCTTCGAAATGATGACCATGCGGGCAAGCAGCTCCGTCGAGGACTACCTGAAGTGCATCTTCCGGGCCGAACAAGAGGCGCGGCAGAGCGGCGAGGACCTTGTGCCGATGGGCCGTATCGCGGCCCACCTGGAGGTGGCGCCGGCTTCGGTCACCGCGATGATGAAGACCTTGGCCGAGTCCGGCCTGATTGCGTACGAGCGCTACAGCGGCGTCCGGCTGGAGCCCGCGGGCCGCAAGCTGGCCGTGCACGTCCTCAGGCGGCACCGGCTGGTCGAACTGTTTCTCGTCAACGTGATGGGGTTCGACTGGAGCGAGGTCCACGCCGAAGCCGAGCTGCTCGAGCACGCGGTCTCGGAACGGATGATCGAGCGGATGGACGAGATGCTGGGCCATCCGGCGGTCGACCCCCACGGCGACCCGATCCCCGGCGCCGACGGCCACATCGAGATCGTGGACCATCCCAGCCTGCTGAAGTGCCCGCTGAACTGCACGGTCGAGGTCGTCCGGGTCACGGACCAGGACGCCGAGTTCCTGCGCTTCGCCGATCGAGAGGGTCTGGCGCCGGGAAGGTCGGTCGAGGTCGCGGCGAGGGACGAGACGGCCGGCAGCGTCGCGGTGGTCTCCGGGACCGGGCAGCTCAGCCTGGGTTTCCCGGCCGCGTCCAAGGTGCTCGTGCGGGAGGCGTCCTGAAGCGCTCGTGGCCTTAGCCTGCCGTGTCGTCGCCGGTCGGGGTCACGACGAACAGCGGATCGCCGCCGTCGACGGTCTGACCGATCTCGACCAGGAGTTTCTCCAGGCGGCCATCGATGTCGGACGGGATCTCGTTCTCCATCTTCATCGCCTCGAGCACGAGGACGCCCTGGCCCGCGGCGACGTGCTCGCCCTCGTCCGCGAGTACGGCGGTGACGCGGCCCGGCATGTAGGCCTCGGCCTTGAAGACGCCGTCCCCGGCCTGGTCGGCGGCGGCGGTGAAATCCCGGGACCGGGGGTCGATCACCCGCACTCTTGAGCCGTCGACGGCGTAGACGTCCTTGCCGAGCGCCCGGACGACGGCGGTCCTCTGGCGTCCGTCGACGATCATGCTCAGCACGTCCGGCCGGCCCGCGGTGGCCGCGTCGACCCGGTACTCGCGTCCGTCGACGGCGATGGTCCAGTTGCCGTCGGCGCCGGCCTCGGCCTCGGCCTCGACCTGGACCTCACGGTCTCCGCTGGCGACGATCAGTTCCACTCGACCTCTACCTCTACCTCGACCTCGACTTCACGGTCTGCACCGGGTGGCGCAGTCCCGGGCGATGGCGACGTCGTTGTCCCTCCTCGGCGCACCCGGCGCGCGCACATATCGACGCGCATGCAAGCGTGAGACCTGGCATGGCCCTTGGCCAAGATCAGTTCCACGTGGCGCCCCTCCTGCTGTCGCGCCGCGCGGCGAGTTGCCAGTTGGACCGAGCGCGGTCGTCGGGAGCGGGCGACGTGACGCCGTTCGCGTGGTTGCGGCCCAGGTGGGCGAGCACCGCCGCCAGCACCGGCAGGTCGCCTTCCAGGGCGTCTTCGCTCGCGCCGCGAGGCCGGAGGTCGCCGTTCTCCAGCTTGCGGTCGAGCATCGAGATGTCCATGTTGCCGGCGAGGAAGTCCTCGTCCTCGAGCAGCAGCTCGAACAGGGCCAGGTTGGTCCGGATGCCCTCGACGCGGGTCTCGGCCAGAGCCCGCCGCAACCGCGCCAGCGCGTGCGCCCGATCGCGGCCCCAGACGATCAGCTTGGCGAGCATCGGATCGTAGTGGATCGTGACCTCGGCGCCCTCGTGGACGCCGCAGTCGTTGCGCACGCCCGGGCCTTCGGGCAGGCGCAGCAGCTCGATCTTCCCGGGCGATGGAGCGAAGCCGCGGAACGGGTCTTCCGCGTAGAGCCGGACCTCGACCGCATGGCCGCGGGGTTCGATGCCGTTCGCCGCGGCCTCCGGCAGGGGTTCTCCGGCGGCGATGTCGAGTTGCGCGGCCACGATGTCGACGCCGGTGACCAACTCGGTCACCGGGTGCTCGACCTGGATCCTGGTGTTCATCTCCAGGAAGAAGAACTCGCCCCCGGGATCGAGAAGGAACTCGACGGTGCCGGCGCCCACGTAGTTCACGGTCCGGGCGGCACGCACCGCCGCCTCGCCCATCCGCCGGCGCAGGTCCGGGCCGACCGCCGGCGAAGGCGCTTCCTCCACGACCTTCTGGTGGCGCCGTTGAAGCGAGCACTCCCGCTCTCCGAGCGATACGATCCGCCCGTGCCGGTCGCCGAGGATCTGGATCTCGACGTGGCGCGGACGCTCCACGAAGCGCTCGATGTAGACGGAGGGGTCGTCGAAACTCGCGCCGGCCTCCGAGGAGGCGCCCCGAAACGCGGCCTCGATCTCCTCCTCCCTGCGCACCAGGCGCATGCCCTTGCCGCCGCCGCCGGCCGACGCCTTGAGCATCACCGGATAGCCGATCTCCCGGGCTGCCGCGCGAGCCGACCCGGCGTCGGCGAGCGGCTCGGCGCCGCCGGGCACGATCGGCACGCCGGCCGCCGTCATCAGGCGCCGGCTCTCGATCTTCGACCCCATCGCGGCGATCGCGCGCGACGACGGGCCGATGAAGATCACGCCGCGCTCCTCGCAGCGGCGCGCGAAACCGGCGTTCTCGGACAGGAAGCCGTAGCCGGGGTGGATCGCGTCGGCGCCGATCTCCGCGGCCAGGTCGACGATCTTCCCGGCCCGCAGGTAGCTCGAGGTCGACGGCGCCGGACCGATGCAGTGGGCTTCGTCGGCCATCTGTGTCGCCAGGCCGTCCCGATCCGCCTCGGAGTAGACGGCGACCGAGACGATGCCGCGTTCCCGCAGCGCCCTGATGATCCGCACCGCGATCTCGCCGCGGTTTGCGACCAGCACCTTCTTCAACCGCTTCGTCATGCGAAGGGGCGATCCTAGCGCCGAAAGGCCGAAAGAAGCCGAGAGCTCCGCGCTCGTAGAGGGTTATAGTGTCTGTCTCAATCGGAAGGAGGGACGATGAGCATGGAAGGAAGCATAGGACAGGACGGCGGCAGCGAGAACTGGGGGCCTCAGGTCACCAGGAAGTCATTGATGCGGGGCGGCCTTGCGGCGCTGCTCGTGGCGCCGTGGACGGCATCCACGCTCGGCGCCGGGGGTGGTCGGGAATCGGGCGGCCAGGATGCCGAGGCGTCGGGCCGGACCCGGGGCGCCGGCGTGACCGACGACGAGATCGTCCTGGGAGTGTCCGCCGCCTTCTCGGGCCCGTCGCGGGGCCTGGGCGCCGAGCTCTACCGGGGCGCGACGGCGTACTTCAACCACGTGAACGCCAACGGCGGCATCGAGGGCCGCAGGATCACCCTGAAGCTGTACGACGACGGCTACCAGCCGGACCCGTGCGTCCAGAACACGATGAGGCTCATGCTGGAGGACAAGGTCTTCCTTCTGTTCGGGTACGTGGGGACGCCGACCGTCACCCGGGTGCTGCCGATTCTCAAGAAGTTCCAGAACGAGGACATCTTCCTCTTCTTCCCCTTCACCGGCGCCCAACCGCAGCGCGAGCCGCCCTACGGTGACTTCGCCTTCAACCTGCGGGCCTCGTACAACCAGGAGACTGCGGGCCTCGTCGACAATCTGATCCGTATCGGCAAACGGCGGATCGCGGTCTTCTACCAGATCGACGCGTACGGACGCAGCGGCTGGGCCGGGGTCAGGGCGGCCCTTCAGAAGCACGGCGAGAAGCTCGCCGGTGAAGCCACCTACAGTCGGGGCGAGAAGTTCACGGGCAGCATGAGGAAACAGGTGGAGATCCTGCAGGGCGTGTCGCCGGATGCGGTGATCTGCATCGGGGCCTACGCGGCCTGCGCCGGCTTCGCGCGCGACGCGGTGGATCTGGGGCTGGACGTTCCGATCGCCAACCTGTCCTTCGTGGGCAGCGAGAACCTGCTCAAGCTCCTGACCGAGGGACGGGAGGACGCCGGGAAGTACACGCGGCAGCTGATCAACTCCCAGGTCGTCCCGAGCTACGAGGACACCTCGATTCCCGCGGTCAGGGAGTACCGCGAACTGATGGCCCGCCACGATCCCCAGGTTCCGGAAGAGTTGACCCGGGAGGAATACACGCCCTTCGCGCACAGCTTCGGCAGTCTCGAGGGATTCCTCAACGCCAGGCTGCTGGCGGAGATCCTCCGGCGGCTCGGTCCGAACCCCGATCGGGCGGGACTCGAGGAAGCCGTGTTCTCCGTCCGCGACTTCGATCTCGGGATCAGCGAGAAGGTCTCGTTCGGCCCCGACCGGCGGCAGGGACTGCAGAGCGTGTACCACACCGTGGTGGAAGAAGGTCGGTTCGTGCCCCTGGACGACTGGGGGGCCAGGTTCGCGTGAGCTCGGCTTCTTCCGGGGTGAGAATCCGCAGGCTGTTCCAGAAGACGCGGTTCGGGATCTTTGCGGTCTTCGGCCTGATCGTCCTGTCGACTTCGATTCTCTGCATCTACACTGTCGATACCGAGTTGACGGCCGAGTATGAGATCAACATCCAGAACATCGCCAAGACGATTGCGGACTCGAGCGTCGGCATTCTCCTGAACCGTGACCTGGCGACGCTGCAGTCGCTGGTCGATCAGTTCCTCGATGTCCAGGGCATCGAGTACATCTACATCACCAGCGAGTCGGGGGAATTCCTGGCTCACACCTTCGTGCCCGGCATCCCGGAGGAGATTCTGGCGAGCGACCACGGCAGCACCGAACCGGTCGAGCGGAGTCTGCCGGGCATGGGAGACTTCATCGAGGTGGGCAGCCCGATCCTGGCCGGAGTCGCCGGTACGGCGCATGTGGGCATGGACCTGGACGTCGTGGCGCTCAAGATCCAGAGGGCGATCGGACAGCAGGTCTACCTGATCTCCGTCATCCTCGTTCTCGGCGTCCTGGCCTCGATCTGGTTCGTCAACCTGGCGGCGAAACCGCTGGCCGAACTCCTCGCCTACGCGGTGGAACTGGCCAGGGACGGAGAGAGAGAGGACCTGGCGGACCGCGAGATCCTGTCGCGGGACGACGAGGCGGGGCATCTGGCCCGTCTGTTCCTTCACGTGGCGCGGCAGGGCGCCGGGCGGGGCCCGGCGCCGGGCGTTGGCGGTCGGGAGTAGCAGCGGCGTGCGGGTACCCAGAACCGTCATCGCGCTGCTCTGCACGACCCTGCAGTTGTGCTTCGGGACGGTCTACGCCTGGAGCTTCTTCCAGACCATGCTGGTGCGGCAGGCCGGTTGGACGTTCTCTCAAACGGCCTGGGCGTTCAGCATCACGATCTTCACGCTCGGCGTGTCGGCTGCGTGGGCCGGCCAGATGCTGCCGCGGTTCGGACCGAGGAAGCTGGCGGTGATCGGCAGCGTCCTGTTCTCGGGCGGCTACATCATCGCGGCGGGCGCTCTGGCGCTGGACATGCTGCCCCTCTTCTACCTGGGCTACGGGGTGATCGGCGGCGCCGGCATCGGGCTGGGGTACGTGACGCCGGTGGCGACGGTCGCGAAGTGGTTCCCGGAACGCAAGGGGCTGGTCACCGGCATCGTCGTCATGGGCTTCGGCGTCGGGGCGTTCCTGCTCAGCAAGGGCCTGGCGCCCCTGCTCGTCGTCCGCGCCGGCGAAGATCTGTCCCAGGTCTTCCTGTGGCTGGGCATCATCTTCGCTTGCCTGCTGATCCCGTGCAGCCTGTTGCTGAGCGATCCACCCGCCCCGGCGACGCTGCAGACCGTGGTCGCCGGGCCTTCCGGGGCGGTGCCGCCGTCGGACGAATCGACGGCGGTCAAGACGTACCTGGGATCCCAGCAGTTCGTCTTCATGTGGATCGTGTTCTTCTTCAACATCGCGGCCGGGATCACGGTGATCAGCTTCCAGTCCGAGTTGCTGCAGGAGGTCTGGGGGCTCTCGGATCCCTCTCTCGAGCCGGCGATACTCGCCGAGTACGGCGCCACGCTGATTGCGATCAGCTCGTTGTGCAACGGCATCGGACGGCTGTTCTGGGGGCTCCTGTCCGATCGCATCGGTCGGGTCAAGGTGTTCCGGATCCTTCTCGCCAGCCAGATGGTCGTGTTCGGCGTCCTGATGACGGAGACCAACCCGTGGGTCTTCTCCGCGCTCGTCTGCTATGTCCTGCTCTGCTTCGGCGGCGGCTTCGCCACCATGCCGCCCTTCGTGCTCGACGTCTTCGGCCCGAAGAAGATGTCCTCGATCTACGGCGCCGTGCTGACTGCCTGGGCCGCGGCAGGGATCGTCGGTCCGGTGTACCTGGGCTATCTGAAGGACGGGTACCCGGACCGGGCGGTCATGTACTGTTTCCTGGTCGGCATCCTGATGCTGGGCGGCGGTTTCCTGTTCTCCTATCTGTTGACCGACAACCGGATCCGCCTGGGCCGTCCGACTCTGGAGGGGACCCTCCAGGAATACGGGATTCCTCTCCCCGACAGGCGCCGGGAGCTCGCGCGGTAGAGCGCAACGCCCGAGCCTGTCGGCGCGGCGCCGGATATGCTCCCGCGTCGGCCACGGGCCGCCGGGGCCCGGCGGCCATCGAGTCCGGCTGGCGCCAGCGGTTGACTGACTGATGTTCCCGACGATTCTCCGAGCGCTCCGGCCCGGGCAGTGGAGCAAGAACGTGTTCGTTCTGGCTCCGGCGGTGTTCGCCGGCGGTCTGACGGCGCCGGACACGATCAGGGCGGCCGTGACCGCGCTGGCGGCGTTCTGCGCCGCGGCCAGCGCGGTCTACCTGTTCAACGACCTGCGTGACCGCGAGCAGGACCGGCGCCATCCGACGAAGAGACGGCGTCCCGTGGCCTCGGGCGCCGTGGGCGCCGCACAGGCCTCGGTCGTCGGCGCCGGGTTGGCGGCGGCTTCCCTGGGCGCGGCCTGGACGTTGAACCACCGCACGGTCCAGCTGGTGGCCGCCTACCTGGTGGTCAACCTCTGCTACAGCCTGTGGTTGAAGCGGATCGTGATCGTCGACGTGATGGTGCTGTCGAGCGGTTACGTGATCCGGGTGCTGGCCGGCGCCGCCGCGGTCGGAGTCGCGGTCTCTGCCTGGCTGGTGCTGTGCACCGTCTTTCTGGCCCTCTTCCTGGGCTTCTCCAAGCGGCGGCACGAGCTGGTGCTCCTGCTCGGGAGGTCGGGTGGACAGCGGTCGGTGTTGAACCACTACAGCCGGACGTTCCTGGACCAGATGATGAACGTGGTGACCGCCTCGACGTTGCTGGCCTACGCGCTGTACACCACGGCCGACGAGACGGTCGCCCGCTTCGGCGCCTACAGCCTGGTGTGGACGGTTCCCTTCGTGCTGTTCGGCATCTTTCGCTACCTGTATCTGATCCACCAGGCCGAGGACCCGAAGCGGCGCAATCCGACGGAGCTACTGCTGTTCGATCCCCCGTTCCTCGTCAACATGGGCCTCTACAGCCTGACGGTGTTCCTGATCGTCTACCTTCGGCCGGCGCCTTAGCGCCAGCACCCAGGGCAGGGCCAGAAGGCCCAGGATGACGGTGAACCAGAAAGTCGCCGCGCGCACGATGACCGTCGAGGCCAGGGCGGCGTCGAGCGCGACACCCTGGCGCTCCAGCAGCAGGACCAGCGAGCCCTCGGCGGCCAGCAGGCCTCCAGGGATCATGGAGATGGCGCCGGCCATGCTTGAAGCCGCGTAGTTGAACACCGAGGCGAGCATCGGAACGGCGGGCTCGTAGTGGCGGACCACGAGCGCGCAACCGATCCCCTCGGCCGTCCAGGCCGCGGTCGAAAAGCCGAGCCCGACGAGCAACGTCCGCGGCTCGACGAGCCGGTTGAAGGCCTGGTGGATGTCGATCAGCACTGCCGCCCGTCCCGTGCCCAGCCGGGTCTTTGCCAGCAGCGCGATCAGGCGGTTGACCACGGGCCTGAAGATCACCACGACCACCGCGGCGGCCGCGACGAGAACGACGGGTGCGACGAACGAACGCTGGCCGGTGAAGACGAGCGCCAACGACCCCAGGAGCAGCACGACGGCGAGTACGTCCACCAGCCGTTCGGTAACCACCACGGCGACGACGGGGCGAGCCCGCGGAGCCCCCAACTCGCGGGCCATCCACGCTTTCGCCAGTTCGCCGGCCTTGCCCGGCGTCACGGCCAGCAGGAAGCCGGTCAGGAAGATCGCCAGGCTGCGGCTCGGCGGCAGATGCACGTCCAGCCGGTGGAGGTAGACCTGCCAGCGCAGGAAGCGCAGACCATAGTTGACGGCGGACAGGAGCAGCACCAGGGCCAGCACTCCGCCGTCGAAGCCTCCCATCAGGTCGCGGATGCGCTCGAAGTCGCCTGCGAATCCGAGCGCCGCGAAGGTCACGGCGCCGAGCAGGAGGACGAGCAGCAGCCCGCGTCCGATGCCGCGCAGAGGCTGGGTCGGTTCGCCGGAGCTCGGACGCTGGCGGGGGGGCGGCACGGGATGCGGAATGGACGGTAGCAGCTTGGCAGCCGTACCAACCCGTGGCGGACGGAAGTCCTGGTCGCTGTCCGGGTCGCGCGGGAAGCGGTCGAGCGCCCGCCCGGCGAGGCGCAGCGCAAGCTTGCATGGAACAGACACCATCCACGGCCTCGCCGCACCGCGCGACGGACGCCCATGGACCAGCACCGGCGAGAGCACTCCCCGAAGGGCCGACGGAGACGCCGCACGGGTTGCTAAGCTGATTTCATCGATGTGGAGTAGCGCGAAGCGGACCGCGCGGCGTCCCGTGGCGTCGCGGATCGCGCTCTACGGTGCACTGCTCGTCGTGGTCGCCGCCTTCGTCGTGTTCCTGCCGCGCAAGCCGGCGCCGGTCTTCGACACCGCCTGGTCGGAAATCGACTACGCGGCGAACGAGGATGTCCAGCGTCTGCAGGCTCTGGTCCGGATCGACACGACGCCCGACACCGGCCGCGAGATCGACGCCGCCCGCCACCTGGCGGGGATCCTGGAGGACGCCGGTCTGCCGGTCGAGATCGAAGAGCATCCGGGTGCGAAGGCAAACCTGTGGGCGATCCTCGAGGGGACGACCGAGGAGGCCCTCGTGCTCCACAACCACCTCGATGTCGATCCGATACGCCGTCCCCGGGACTGGTTGGCGCCCCCGTTCGAGGGCCGGGTCGATCCGCCGTGGATCATCGGGCGGGGCGTCTTCGACATGAAGAGCGTGACCGTCGCCCAGCTCGGCGCGGTGCTGGCGGCGAAGGAGCGGATGGACGAGACCGGTTGGCGCCCGGAACGTTCGCTGATCTTCCTGGCGACCAGCAGCGAGGAGACCGGCAGCGATCCGGGCACGCGCCACATCCTCGCCAACCGTCCGGACCTGACGCGCCGATTCTGGGCCGTGCTCACGGAGGGCGGCGTGCTGGAGGCGCCCTGGGCCGGAGAGGTCAAGTACTGGGGCACGTCGTTCGCCCAGAAGCAGTTTCTGGAGGTGACCGCAACGAGTCCGTCCGCCGAGCGGCTGGAGCAGCTCCGCGCCTCCCTGCTCCGGGAACTCCGTACCGCGCCGCCCACCGCCCTGGTGCCGGAAGTGAGGGCATTCGCCGCTGCCTACGGGCCGTCGCGTCATCATCCGGACTACCGGGCGGCGCTGGCCGAACCCGAGCGCGTGCTCAGCGAGCCGGAGCTCTTCGAGCGGCTGCCGGATCTGCTCAAGGCGCTGTTCCGCAACGAGGCGCACCCGTTCGCGGTCGAGAAGTCGCCGTCGGGCGGGTACGGGTTGCGGATCGTGCTCCACGTACTGCCTGGTCTCGATGCCGACGCCGCGGCCGCCGAGCTGCTGCCCGGCCGGCTCCTGGACGGCATCGAGATCGGGCTTCACCAACGCCGGGGGGCGGCGCGGGGAAGTCCTCTCGACCACCCCGCCTACGTCCGGTTGAGGGAGTCGCTGCTCCGGCACACCGGCGTCGAGCCGGCCCGGGTCGGCCCCTACCTGCTGACCCGGTACGCCAACGACGCCCGGTTCTTCCGCCGCCACGGCATCGCGGCCTACGGGTTCACGCCGTTCATGCTCCTGTCCGTCGACACGATGACGGTGGCGGGTCCGAACGAGAAGATCGCCCTGCCCGCGTTCGTCGAAGGGGTGGAGCTGTATCGACAGGTCGTGCTCGACCTGCTCGATGCGGCTCGGGGGCCGCATCGCCGTTCCGGGCAGGAACGAGTTGTCGACCCGGTTCATCTGCGCACGGTTCATCTGCGCGGGGGAACCGGGCCGGCCCCCGGTTCACGGGGGGCCGCGGGGTGACGGCGCCGGACCCCGGACGGTGGGTTGCTGCAGCACGCGGTGCGCTCCGACATCGCCAGGGCCGCGGGGTGACGGCGGCGGACCCCGGACGAGGGGTGCGTCTCGCGGTGGCCGCGGCCGCGCTCTTCATCGCCGCGCCCTCGCTGGCCGTCGCCGGTCCCGTCGCCTGGCTCCAGGATTACCTCTCCATCGATACGAGCAATCCGTCCGCGGGCGAGTTGCCGGCCGCGCGGTATCTGGCGTCGCTGATCGAACGGCACGATTCCGGCGGCGAGATCGACGTCCGGATTCTCGTGAGCCCGAATGGACGCGCGAACCTCTACGCGCGATTGCCGGCGAACGCGGTGGCCGCGACTGGCCGCAGCCTGGTTCTGCTGCACCACCTCGATGTCGTGCCCGCGGGCGAGGGCTGGAAGCACCCGCCGTTCGGCGGCGAGCTGCACCGCGGGCGAATCTGGGGCCGGGGTGCGCTCGATGCGAAGAGCCTGGGAATTGCGCACCTGAATGCCATGTTCCACGTCCTGGAGAGCGGTCTTCCGCGCCGTCGCGACCTGATCCTGGTCGCGAGCGCCGGCGAGGAGGCGGGCGGCGGGGACGGCGTCGGCTGGCTGCTGGAAGAACACGGCGAACTGTTCGCGGACGTCGAGGCGGTGCTGAACGAGGCGGGAGTCAATCGGATGGCCGGTGACCGGCTGCTGTGGTGGGGCATCGAGACGGCCCAGAAACAGGTGCTCTGGCTGCGGGTCTCTGCCGCCGGCCGGGCCGGCCACGGCGCCGGGTTCAACCCTGCGAGCCCGACCCATCGACTGCTGCGGGCTCTGAACAGAGTGCTCGACCTGGAGCATGACTGGCGGGTGACCGCCGCCTCCCACCAGGCCTACCGGGCGCTGGCCGGCTTCCGTACGGGCGAGTTCGCCGACGTCTTCGATCAGCCGATGGAGGAAGTTCAGGCGGAACTCGAACGCCGGCTCCGCGATGGTCGGCTGGACGGCGTTCTCCTGCCGGGCATGTCGGCAAGTTTCCGCGACACGGTGCAGATCACCAGGATCGACAACGGCGCCGGGCCGGTCAACGTGGCGCCGGGTGAGGCGTCGGCGCTGATCGATGCACGTCTGCTGCCGGACACCGATGCCGGGGGGTTCCGGCGCCGGGTGGAGACGATGCTGGGCAGCGGCATCCATGTCGAGGAGCTGCTGCGCTCCGGAGGCAGTCCGGTTTCGAGCACCGGCAGCGACGTCTACCGGACGTTGGAGCGCCTGCTCGGAGTGCGTGCCCCGGTGGTGCCGACGATGATCGCGGGCGCCACGGACTCGCGTTTCTTCCGCCGTCTCGGCGTGGATGCCTACGGTTTCTCGCCCTTCACACTCTCCGTCGACGATGCGGGCGGCGTCCACGGCGTCGACGAGCGGATACCCGCCTCAGGTTTTCTCCGGGGTTGCCGGATGATGACGCGGGTCGCCGCCGCCCTCGTGCTGGTGGAGGGCGACCCGGCGCCGGCTGCTGCCGCCGGCGCCGGTCGGGGCGCGCCATGATGATCGGAGAGGCGCCGGCGATGGCCATCTTCGGCGCGGCCTACGCGGCGGTGATCGGGCTGTGCGTGGGCAGTTTCCTGAACGTCGTCGCCCACCGCCTGCCGCGCGGCGAGTCGGTGGTCGGGCCGCGCTCCCGCTGCCCGGGTTGCGGCGGCAGGATTGCCGGTCGGGACAACCTGCCGATCCTGAGCTTCGTGCTGCTCGGCGGCCACTGCCGGATGTGCGGCGCGAGCATCCCGCGGCGGTATCCGGCGGTCGAGGCCGCCTCGGGTCTCCTCTGGCTGATGTCGTGGCTCGTCTTCGGGCCGACCGTGGACGGTCTGGCGGCGGCCATCTTCTCGAGCCTCCTGCTGGTCCTCGCGGTGATCGACGCGGCCCACTTCCTGCTCCCGGACGGGCTCACGTACCTGACCCTCGGCCTCGGTCTGGCGACATCGTTCGGAGTCACCTGGACGACGCCTCCCGGCTCGGCGCTCGGCGCCGCCGCCGGCGCGGCCGTGCTGCTGCTGCTGATCGGCGGCTGGTACCTGCTCCGCGGTGTTCGCGGCATGGGCCTCGGCGATGTGAAGATGCTCGCCGGGGTGGGCGCCTTCCTGGGTCTCCACGGGATGTTGCTGACGCTCTTCCTGGCCTGCCTGTTCGGCGCGCTCGTCGGGCTTGCGCTCCTGGCCGGCGGACGTCTGAGCTGGGGTTCCCGTCTGCCCTTCGGCGTCTTCCTGTCAATCGGCGCGGTCATCTCGCTGTTCTTCGGGCCGCGCCTGGTCGCCGCCTACGCGTCCCTCCTCTAGCTCCGGCTCCGGTTCCAGGCGCTGCCGGAGCGGGAGCCGGCGCCGCCGTTTGCGGGGTTCCGGCCCCCGATTCCGTCTTGATCAGTATGGAGAGTTCCCGCCGTCCCGTTCCGAACCGACCGACCGATGCCGGGTTCACCCTGATCGAGGTGCTGGTTGCCTCTGCCCTGCTGGGGCTGGCTGCCGCGGCCGTCATGTCGCTCCTGGTTCGATCGGGCCTGAACAATCTCGAAGCGCGTCGGGCCGAGGCCCTGGCGGCGTTGGCGCGCTCTTCCCTCGACTCCCTCGACTCCCTCGACTCCCTCGGGAACGCGGACAGCGTCGAGGACGTCTGGTGTCCCTCGATTCCGGCCTGGCGGGATGACTGCGGTACGGAGGCGCCGCGTTTTCGGCGCACGGTGCGCGCGGCGCCCGTCTCGGTGCCCGGGTCCGCCGGTGAGTCCGTCGAAATGCGGGAGGTGACGGTCGAAGTGACCGCCCTGCGGATCGGCCGTGCTGCCGGGCAGAGGACGATCCGTCTCGTCACCTTCCGGTTGGCGGAAGCACGGTGAGAGCACAGTCGATCGTTGCCGCTCTGGGGAAGCGCTCCGTTCGACCACCCTCGCGCGGTGTGCGGTGAACCGCGTGCATCGACATGATGACGCCTGAGTTCCTTGAAGCGCGGACCACGCGTTTCGGGCCGGCGGAATCCGGAGTCGGCCTGATCGAGACGCTGGTTGCCTTCGGTCTGACGGTGGCGGTTGCGGCGGCCGCCCTCGTCTTCTTCGTTCTTCATCAGCGACTGGCCCGGGCTCAACTCGAGGCTGCGTCGCATCAGCAGGCTCAGCGGGCGGCCCACCTCGAACTGCGGCGGGCAGTGCGCGCCGCCGGCCGCGGCGGTCTGATCCATCAGTTGCCCGGGCAGCCGCCGCGTCCCGAACTGGCGCTCGAGGTGGAGAAGCGGGTGGGTGCAGGGCACGGGGTCGGCGCCGGGACGGCTCACGCGGCGGCCGAGGGAACCGACGTGCTCGTGGTGCGCGGCGTGATCAACGGTCCGCTCTACCGGGTCGACGAGTATCGGTTCGATCCGGCCGCGCGGCGCGGCTGGGTCACGGTGCGCGCGCGGACCGCGTACGGCTCGGACCAATCCCTCGAGATGCTCCAGGAGGCCGGCGACGCCGGTGACGACGCCCTGCTCCTGGTTTCGGGTGACGTCCCCGGGGTCCACGCCGTCGTGCCGATCGTCGATGTGGCCACGAGCGGCCGAGGCGGCAGCCGAACCTCGCGGGTCGAGTTCCATGCCGATGCCTCGCGGGGACCGTTTGCGGCCGCCTTTCTTTCCATGTCGAGCAGCGGCAGCTGGCCGGCCGGCTACATCGGCCGGGTCGAGCGTGCCGGCGTGCTCGAAGAGTGGCGCTTCCACGTCCGGCCGCCCGACCCGGACTCGATGCGGGGTGCCCAACTGGCGATGGCCCGCCTGTATCCCGGCACCGGTGTCGCCTGGCGCCGTCGCAGCGCGAACCTGGCCCAGGTCATCGCGGACGACATTGTCGACCTGGAGGTCTCCCTGGAGGAGGTCGGGGAAGGCCCCGGGTGGAACGTCACGGTACGGACCACCGCCCGCGCCGGAGAGCCGTCCGCGGCGGCTCTGCGGGCGCCCCGGACGGCGTTGGGCGTCGTCCGGACGAGGAACCTCCGGTGAACGGCCAACCCTGGAACCGCAACGTCAGCGGCCAGTCCGCGAGATGTCGGCGGCTTTGCGAGCGCCCCGGCGTTGGGCGTCGTGCAGACGAGGAACCTCCGGTGAACCGCCAGCCTGAGAACCGCAGTGTCGGCAACCTGTCCAGGAGAGGTCCGGGCTGTGGAAGCTGGATGAAGTCGCAGGGCAGTTCGACGCTGCTGGTGACCCTGGTCCTCCTCCTCTTGAGCGGCGCCTCCCTGGCGTTGCTGATCGCCACCCGGACGCAGATGCTGATCGCTTCAGGGCAGAAGCTGCAGGTGCGCCTGCTGGCCGCCGCGGAGGGCGGCCTGGAACTCGCGGTCGCACGCGGCATCGCGGGAGCGGGCGACCCGTACGCGCGGACTCTCGGCGCCGGGGGGCCGGGAGCCGGGATCACCGTCGAGGTTGCCGGCCTGGCGCCGGCGGCTCACGGCGCGTGCCACCTGTGCATGGCGAATCTGGACGGTACCCTGGGCCCGCCAGGCGGCCTGCGCCGGGTGAGTCATGTCGCCGCGGCGGTTGCCACGGCGGCGCGGCGCCGGCCCGGACTGCCGGCGCCGCGAAGGAAGTTGACGGCCGTGGTCGATCTGATGCCGTGGCCGGTCGATGCGGGCGATGAACGGGATGTCGCCGGGACCCGGGCGGCGGCGCGGGATCTGGTCCGGAACGCCGCCCTCGGCGAGATCGGCGCCTACGACGAAGAGGCCCCGTTGACGGTGGGGCGGTTCGCGGATCCGGAGACCGGCGGCGCGCGGACGGTCGCGGTCGGAGGGCTCGGCCGGTCCGGCCGCCTTCTCTACGCCCTGGAACTGTCGCCGGAGGCCGGCCTGCTCTGGAGCTTCGCGGATGGCGCGGACGAGGACGCCAACGGCGCCGAGGATCTGGGGTACACGGTGTCGAAACCGGCGATCCTGCGCCTGAGGTTCGGCGATCACATTCGCCAGGTCGCCGTGTTCGGTGGCGGCTTCGACGCGGAGCAGCCGGGTGAGGCGGGACAGTGGCTGTACTTCGTGGGGATCGATGGTGGGCAGGTGCTGTACAAGCGGTCGCTCGATGCACCGGTCACCGCCGCGCCGGCGGCTGTGGACACCGTGGGCGACGGGCTGGCGGATCGGATCTACGTGGGAACGACGGCGGGCAGTCTGTACCGCGTCGACGTGTCGCCGGCGGTGGAACCCGAGGGCGGCCGCGTCCCGCCCGGCGCCTGGCGCCCGCGGCGGCTCTTCGACACCGGCGGCCTGCCGATCCACCATCCGCCGGCGGTGGTCCCGGTGCCGGCCCTGGGCGCACCGGCTCTGGCGCTGGGGGCCGGCGGCGGCGCCGACCCGGGCGCCCGCGGCGGCGCCGAAGAGGCGGCGGCGGGACGGTTCTTCCTGCTCGTGGACGGCGGCGCCGGCGGTGCCCGCTCGGCTGACGAGCTCCCGGTCCTCGATCCGGAGAGTCCCCGCCGGGGCGATGACCGGTTGGACCCGACGCGGGCGCCGGGGGAACAGGGGTGGTCACTGACCCTCGGCGCCGGAGAGCGTCCGGCGTCGGCGCCGCTGGCCGCTGGCGGGCTGCTCACCTTCTTCACCCTGCAGCCTGGAGGGCCGGGCGGCGGAACGGTCCGGAGATACGCGCTTCAGCTTGGCTCCGGCGACGCCGCCGGCCGCGGCGCCCGTTCGCAACTGGTCTCCCGCCATGCCGCGTGGCCGTCGCCCGCACTCGGAGCGCCGACCCGGATTGAAGTCGACCATGCCGACAGCCTGGCCGCGCCGCTGCTTGAGCCGGACGAACTGGCAATTCTCGAGACGATCCGCGGGCAGATGCCGGCGCGCTGCCGCTTCCACGGCAGCCGCATCCGGCTGACCGGTCCCGGTCCGAATGGCCCGCCGATCCGGCTGGCGGTCCTGCCCGTCTGCCGAATCGACGTGGACTGGGCCGAGGGCGGGCTCTAGCTCCAACTAGCGGCGGTCAGCCCAAGAGGATGCGCTTGAACTCCTCCGTCTGCCGCTTCGCTTCGGCTTCAACGACTCGATTGGCGGAAGTTCGACGGACGGGTAAGCCATCAGCGCACGGGCAGCGTTCCGCCCGAGTTCGTCCACGCAGAGCGGGTTGTAGACGCGGCTACCGCTCACAACTGGGACCGTTGCGGCAGACGATCCAGGCGAGAAATCACGCGCCGTGCTCGGGCGGTCGAGACAGCGACTCAGGCAGCACCTTCGCGAGTGCCCAGCCAGTAGAGGTTCTGGCGGCCGCCCGGTCCATCCGCGCGGTAGCGGGTGACTTCGGCGAGCGGAAGGCCGCCCACCAGGCGGTCGAGTTCGGGCTCGCTGGTGTGGTGGCAGAAGCGCCGGGCTCCCGAGTCTTCCGGTCCCCAGCGCAGCAGGTGATCCCCGGGTTCGAGTTCACCTGGATCGACCGCGGCGTGCTCGGACCAGTCGATGGTCGGCGAGCCATGGCTTGGCTGGCATCTGGCGGCGCCGGCGGCGCCCTGCCTGCCGTGGTGCGGTTCTCTACCCGGCGGCGCGGGGGTGCGGGCGCACCCGAACGGCGACGGTCCGTTGCCGGACCGCCGCCGCATGCGGCTGGCTCGTCCTCAGGAGTTCCGGGGACGAGCCGAATCGCTATTCCTCGGGTGGGCGGCGCAGGTGGGGCACGATGCCGATGAGACTTGCGACCTCGTGCTCGAACAGCGTGCCATCGTCCGCTGCGTCCGCGTCCACGCCGGCCGGGACCGTCGCCGCGGGGCCGACCAGCAGGTCCCTGCAGGCCAGCGGCGCGACGGCCGCGTTCCGCGGGCCGTCGATCCAGTACCAGCCGCCCGGCCTGACGCCCTTGAAGGAGAGCTCGCTGCTCATCGGATTCCCGGAGGCGTCGGTGCAGGAGTTGGCGTTGGCGTTGGCGTTGCCGTTGCCGTCCCCGCGCAGCAGCTGGACGATCAGGCCTTCATCGTTCGCCTGCAGCGTCTGCGTCGTGGTCTCGCCGCGGCAGGTGGTCCGAAGCTCCGCGGATTCGCCGTCGGTCGGCTTGACGACGATGCCGCCGGTACCCCGCCAGTACGGGCTGACGTATTCGCTGCACGCGCCGGCGCCGGGCCTCGGCAGGTGCGGCACGATGCCGATCAGCCGTGCGACTTCGTGTTCGAAGAACGTGCCGTTGTCCGTCACCTCCGCCTCCACGCCGGCGGGAATCGTCGCCACGGCGCCGCCCAGGTCGACTTCGGAGACCAGCGGCGCGACGGCGGCGTTCCGCGGGCCGTCCATCCAGTACCAGCCGCCGGGCACGATGTCCCGGATCGACAACTCGCTGCGGACGGGATTCCCGTCATCGTCCGTGCACGCTTCCCGGCGCACCAACTGGACGATCAGGCCGTCATCGTTCGCATACAGCGTCTCCCTCGTGCGGTCGCCGCGGCAGGACAGCTCGAACTTCACGGAAAGGCCGTTGGCCGGCTTGACGACGATGCCGCCGGTGCCCCGGAAGTACGGCGCCACGTACCGGTTGGGACCAAGCGGCTCCGGTTCCGGCTCGGGGTCGGGACCGGGACCGGGACCGGGGCCGGGCGGCGGCGGCGGCGGCGGCGGCGGCGGTGGCGACGGTCCCGGCGGTGGCGGTGGTGGTAGTGGCGGCGGTGGCGGCGTCGGCGGAGTACAGTCGGGAAGCGCAGCCACTTCGTTGATCGTTCCCGTGGCGGACATGGCGTAGCTCCAGAGCACGTGCGAGGTGGCGCCAGGGTCGGACGCCGTAAGCCAGATCGTGAAGGTCTCCCCATCGTCTGCCTCGCAGTCGGCAAGGGCGGCCACCGCGATTGAAGTCGTCCCGGAGGCATCGCTCGAGTCCATGGCCAAACCGAAGGCAGCACTTCCGGTGTACCTGTAGTCCACATTGGTGGCCGTGCCGTCCTCGGTGGCGACGCTCACCTGGACCGACCTTAACGACGCGGCAGCGGGCAACCTCGAATAGGTCGCGGTGAAGCTCAGGTTCGTCCCCTCGTTCCCGCTGGCGTCGGCGATCTTCAGACATTCGCCCAGTTTCAGCGTGCCGGCGGTCACCCGCGCCGCCGTGGCGCCCGACCCCAGGTCCCCCGTGAAACCGTTCTCGCACAGGGACAGAGTCTCCAGGTTCGTCATGCCGTTCAGGGTGGCGACGGGAATGGCCCTGCCACTAAACGCGTTCTGCGCGAGGTGGAGGTGCTCCATTCCGGTGATGGCGGACAGGGCGCCCGACCAGGTGGTTATCTTGTTGCCGCGGACATTGAGCCGCTGCAGCGAGGTCGCGCCCGCCACGTTGAAGCTGGTCAACTGGTTGAAGTGGGCCGAGAGCTCTACCAGTGAGGCGGGGAGGGCCGGGATGGCGCCGGTGAACTTGTTGTCATTGAGACGGAGATGCCGCAGCTTCGTAAACCCGGTCAGCCCGGGGATGCCGCCCGTGAAGTCGTTTCCGACGCCTCTCTCGAATCTGAAGTAGTTGGCCAGATCGAGGGTCCTCAGATTTGTGTTGTTGCCGAGGTTCGCCGGCCACCCCCCCGAGAAGTCGTTGTCGTTGAGGGACAACACAGTCAGCGAGCTGTAGCCGAGAGGTAACGCGACCGGCCCGGTCAACTTGTTCCTGGAGAGGCGGAGTGCCGCCACATCGAGGCCGTTCAGATCCGGGAATCCCCCGGTCAGTTCGTTCTGCCTGAGATCCAGAGCCGCCAGAAGGGTGAGGCCGCTCAACGACGGGATCGACCCGGTCAGCTGGTTGTCGCTGAGATCCACAACGCTCAGCTGGGTGAGGCCGTTCAACGACGGGATGGACCCGGTCAGGGAGTTCTTGTGGAGATTGAGCCTGTTCAGGTCGGTGAGGTTGCTCAACGACGGGATGTTCCCGGTCAGCAAGTTGTTGTTGAGACGGAGCTGCCGCAGTTTGGTCAGGGCGCTCAACGGCGGGATGGACCCGTTGAACCTGCTTCTCTGGAGGTCGAGGAACGTCAGATTGGTCAGCGTGCCCACCCACGCCGGGATCTGCTGTATGTCAAGGAAGTTGTGGCTGAGCCGGAGAACCTCGAGTGCGTCGAGGGCGCTCATATCGGGGAGCGTCCCCGTCACGTTGTAGGCAGGGCCGAGCGAGAGCTGGATGACGCGGCCCGTGCTGCGGTCCAGCTTGATCGTTTCCCATTGCCCCATGGGCGTCGTTCTCGTCCAGCTATTCAGGTCGGTGTTGACGCCCGTGCCCGAGCCGAGAGTCAACGCGGCCTTGATGGCCAGCAGGGCGGTGCAGTCTTCAGCCAGCGCGGCCTTCGCGTCGGTGTCCAGGCCGCCAAGCGGCGCGATGGCTTGGTCGGTCACCAGGCAGGTGGGCGTCTGGGCGTGGGACGCGCCGCCGAACAGGCCGAGCGCCAGCGCCAGGCCGAGGACCGTGAGCACCGGACGCGGCACGTGGGCCGACTGCCGGGAACCGACGCTCGAGGAGCGCCAGAAGCGTCGCCGACGATCCACTCCGATAGTGGACGATGACGAGGCCGGGATTCGATCGGGAGTTTGATCCATCGGATTCTCCTTGAAGGCAGGCGGCAGTGACGCCAAGTTGGGGAGCCAGCTGGCTGGCAGCGGGGGAAACGAGCGGCGCCGGTTCTTGACGCGGGCACAACATTGGACTCTAGTATAGCCGTCTTCCGGGCGGAACCTGTCAACGACATTGACACAGCGGCGACGCTGCTGGTGACCCTGGTCCTCCTCCTCCTGAGCGGCTCCTCCCTGGCGTTGCTGATCGCCACCCGGACACAGATGCTGATCGCTTCAGGGCAGAAGCTGCAGGTGCGCCTGCTGGCCGCCGCGGAGGGCGGCCTGGAGCTCGCGGTCGCACGCGGCATCGCGGGAGCGGGCGACCCGTACGCGCGGACGCTCGGCGCCGGGGGGCCGGGCGCCGGGATCACCGTCGAGGTCGCCGGCCTGGCGCCGGCGGCTGACGGCGCGTGCCACCTGTGCATGGCGAATCTGGACGGTACCCTGGGCCCGCCAGAGGGCGGCCTGGGTTGACGTGTCCATCCGGAAGAGATCGGGGCCGGCGAGCCATGGCGTGGCTGGCATCTGGCGGCGCCGGCGGCGCCCTGCCTGCCGTGGTGCGGTTCTCTACCCGGCTGCGCGGGGGTGCGGGCGCACCCGAACGGCGACGGTCCGTTGCCGGACCGCCGCCGCATGCGGCTGGCTCGTCCTCAGGAGTTCCGGGGACGAGCCGAATCGCTATTCCTCGGGTGGGCGGCGCAGGTGGGGCACGATGCCGATGAGGCTTGCGACCTCGTGCTCGAACAGCGTGCCATCGTCCGCTGCGTCCGCGTCCACGCCGGCCGGGACCGTCGCCGCGGGGCCGACCAGCAGGTCCCTGCATGCCAGCGGCGCGACGGCCGCGTTCCGCGGGCCGTCGATCCAGTACCAGCCGCCCGGCCTGACGCCCTTGAAGGAGAGCTCGCTGCTCATCGGATTCCCGGAGGCGTCGGTGCAGGAGTTGGCGTTGGCGTTGGCGTTGCCGTTGCCGTCCCCGCGCAGCAGCTGGACGATCAGGCCTTCATCGTTCGCCTGCAGCGTCTGCGTCGTGGTCTCGCCGCGGCAGGTGGTCCGAAGCTCCGCGGATTCGCCGTCGGTCGGCTTGACGACGATGCCGCCGGTACCCCGCCAGTACGGGCTGACGTATTCGCCGCACGCGCCGGCGCCGGGCCTCGGCAGGTGCGGCACGATGCCGATCAGCCGTGCGACTTCGTGTTCGAAGAACGTGCCGTTGTCCGTCACCTCCGCCTCCACGCCGGCGGGAATCGTCGCCACGGCGCCGCCCAGGTCGACTTCGGAGACCAGCGGCGCGACGGCGGCGTTCCGCGGGCCGTCCATCCAGTACCAGCCGCCGGGCACGATGTCCCGGATCGACAACTCGCTGCGGACGGGATTCCCGTCATCGTCCGTGCACGCTTCCCGGCGCACCAACTGGACGATCAGGCCGTCATCGTTCGCATACAGCACTTCCGTCGTGCGGGCGCCGCGGCAGGACAGCTCGAACTTCACGGAGAGGCCGTTGGCCGGCTTGACGACGATGCCGCCGGTGCCCCGGAAGTACGGCGCCACGTACCGGTTGGGACCAAGCGGCTCCGGTTCCGGCTCGGGGTCGGGGTCGGGACCGGGACCGGGGCCGGGCGGCGGCGGCGGCGGCGGCGGCGGCGGTGGCGACGGTCCCGGCGGTGGCGACGGTCCCGGCGGTGGCGGTGGCGGTGGTGGTGGCGGCGGTGGCGGTGGCGGCGTCGGCGGAGTACAGTCGGGAAGCGCAGCCACTTCGTTGATCGTTCCCGTGGCGGACATGGCGTAGCTCCAGAGCACGTGCGAGGTGGTGCCTGGGACCGCCGTAAGCGAGATCGTGAAGGTCTCCCCATCGTCGACCTCGCAGTCGGCGAGGGCCTCCACTGCGATTGCAGTCGTCCCGCCGGCATCGCCCGAGGCGATGCCCACAGTGGCGGTACTTCCTCCGGTGTACCTGTAGTCCACATTCTCGGCCGTGCCGTCCTCGGTGGCGACGCTCACCTGGACCGACCTGACCGACCCGGCAGCGGGCAACCTCGAATAGCTCGCGGTGAAGCTCAGGTTCGTCCCCTCGTTCCCGCTGGCGTCGGCGATCTTCAGACATTCGCCCATGATCAGGGCGCCGGAGCTCACCCGCGCCGCCAAGGCGGTCGGCAGCGACGACCCCGTGAAACTGTTCTCGCACAGGGAGAGAGCCACCAGATTGGTCAGAAGGCTGAGGTTGTTTGGGATCCCGCCGCTGAACTGGTTCGACCCGAGAAGAAGGTGCGTCAAGCCAGTCCTGTTGGACAGGCCGGATCCGAGTACCCCGGTCATCTTGTTGCCACGGACATTGAAAATCTTCAGGGCTGTGCCGCTCATGTTCGGGAGCGCGCCGGTCAACTGGTTGAAATGAGCCGAGAACTCCACCAGGCTGCTGAGACCGTTCAGGGCCGGGATGCTCCCGGTGAACTGGTTGTCGTTGAGACGGACCACCTTCAGATTGGAGAAGCCGTTCAGGGCTTGGATGGTGCCCGTGAAGTCGTTTCCGACGCCTCTCTCGAATCTGAAGTTGTTGCCCAGATCGAGGGTCTCCAGCACTGTGGAGCTGCTGAGGTTCGTCGGCCACCCCCCGGACAGGTCGTTGTCGTTGAGGGAGAGCCGCTTCAGCTTGGCGAGGGCATTGCCAGAGCCGAGAGGAAACGCGACCGACCCGGTCAACTTGTTCCTGGAGAGGGCGAGTACCTCCAGCTTGGTGAGGCCGCTCCACCTGCTCGACGACGGGAATGCCCCGGTCAGTTCGTTCCTGCTGAGATCCAGAACCCTCAGCTCGGTGAGGGCGCTCAAGTTCGGGATGGACCCGGTGAACTGGCTATCTTCGAGCTGGAGATGCGTCAGGTTGGTCAGCGTGCCCACCCACGTCGGGATCGGCCCGGGGGTGAGGTTGTTGTAGCTGATCCGGAGAACCTCGAGTGCGTCGAGGGCGCTCAGATCGGGGAGCGTTCCCGTCAACGTGTAGGCAGGGCCGAGCGTGATACGGGTGACGCGGCCCGAGCCCTCCGAGTCGCTGTCCACACGGATCGCTTCCCATTGACCCATGGGCCTCGCTTTAGCCCAGTTCAGCGCGCCGCGGCCCGAGAGAGTCAGACTGGCCTTGGCAGCCAGCAGGGCGGTGCAGTCTTCAGCCAGCGCGGCCTTCGTTGCGTCGGTCAAGCGGCCCATCGCCCTGACGGCTTCGTCGTCCACCATGCAGGGCGTCGTCTGGGCGTGGGACGCGCCGCCGAACAGGCAGAGCGCCAGCGTCAGGCCGAGGACCTTGAGCACCGGACGCGGCACCTGGGCCGACTGCCGGGAACCGACGCTCGAGCAGCGTGGGGAGCGTCGGCGACGATCAACTCCGAAGGTGGACGATGGCGAGGCCGGGATTCGATGTGGAGCTTTGTCCATCACACTCTCCTTGAAGGCGGGTACTTGAAGACGCGCAGTAGCCGTGCGGCGCTGGGAAGCCGGCCGGCTGCAAGCGGGGAAACGACCGCCACTGCTCTTGAAGCGACCATAGGTTAGCAGCAATCCGTGGCAGAAGTCGCGCTGCATTCGAGCGGCCATGCATCTCAGCCCGGCATCGCGCCATCCGGGTGCTCGATGACTCGCACCCGGAGGTGGGGCGCGTGTGGCGCGGAACGCGCCACACGGGCGTTGCTCCTCGGTCGCCCTTGTTCCCGGGATTGCGGGCGGCCCGATATGCTCCCTCGTCGCGCCTTGCCCTCGTCGCGCCTTGCCGGGCGGGTGCCTGGCCACTCTCGGTGCGCGCGGCAGCAGCGGCGACAACCACCGCTTGTACCCGCGCAGCATCGCGACGGCGGCCCGGACGGGGAGGTTGCGACACGGACTTCTGCCACGGGCTGCTAGCACTAGCGGCGGTCAGCCCAAGAGGATGCGCTCGAACTCCTCCGTCTGCCGCTTCGCTTCGGCTTCAACGACTCGATTGGCGGAAGTTCGACGGACGGGTAAGCCATCAGCGCACGGGCAGCGTTCCGCCCGAGTTCGTCCACGCAGAGCGGGTTGTAGACGCGGCTACCGCTCACAACTGGGACCGTTGCGGCAGACGATCCAGGCGAGAAATCACGCGCCGTGCTCGGGCGGTCGAGACAGCGACTCAGGCAGCACCTTCGCGAGTGCCCAGCCAGTAGAGGTTCTGGCGGCCGCCCGGTCCATCCGCGCGGTAGCGGGTGACTTCGGCGAGCGGAAGGCCGCCCACCAGGCGGTCGAGTTCGGGCTCGCTGGTGTGGTGGCAGAAGCGCCGGGCTCCCGAGTCTTCCGGTCCCCAGCGCAGCAGGTGATCCCCGGGTTCGAGTTCGCCTGGATCGACCGCGGCGTGCTCGGACCAGTCGATGGTCCGGCTCTCGCAGCCGGGGTCATCGGCGAATTGCCAGCAGGTGAGGGCGAGCAGACCGCCCGGGGCGACCGCGCGGGCAGCGCGTTCCAGGGCGCGTTGCCGCGTTTCGAAGCCGGGCAGATGGTGCAGAACGCCGAACAGGACGACGAGTTCATGGCACTTCGGGCCCAGGCGATGCGTTGCCAGGTCGCCGACCTCGAAACGGACGTGGTTGAGACCCTTGGCCGCGGCTCGCGCCCGGTCGATCAATTCGCGGCTCAGGTCGATGCCGAGGTAGCCGAACGGCCGGGTCTGCCGAAGTCGGGAGTTGCGCTCCAGGAAGAGGGCGAAGCGGCCGTTGCCGCAGCCGAGATCGACGACACGCAGCCGGCTGGCCGTGAGCCCTGCCGCGGCGCCCACGACGCGGCGCCATCCCGGCCATCCACCCGGGCGCCGGGTACGGTCGAAGTGGCCGGCGTGACGGCGGTAGAAGTCCAGGTTGATCTGGCAGAGGGCGGCCTGGGTTGACGTGTCCATCCGGAAGAGATCGGGGCCGGCGAGCCATGGCGTGGCTGGCATCTGGCGGCGCCGGCGGCGCCCTGCCTGCCGTGGTGCGGTTCTCTACCCGGCGGCGCGGGGGTGCGGGCGCACCCGAACGGCGACGGTCCGTTGCCGGACCGCCGCCGCATGCGGCTGGCTCGTCCTCAGGAGTTCCGGGGACGAGCCAAATCGCTATTCCTCGGGTGGGCGGCGCAGGTGGGGCACGATGCCGATGAGACTTGCGACCTCGTGCTCGAACAGCGTGCCATCGTCCGCCGCGTCCGCGTCCACGCCGGCCGGGACCGTCGCCGCGGGGCCGACCAGCAGGTCCCTGCAGGCCAGCGGCGCGACGGCCGCGTTCCGCGGGCCGTCGATCCAGTACCAGCCGCCCGGCCTGACGCCCTTGAAGGAGAGCTCGCTGCTCATCGGATTCCCGGAGGCGTCGGTGCAGGAGTTGGCGTTGGCGTTGGCGTTGCCGTTGCCGTCCCCGCGCAGCAGCTGGACGATCAGGCCTTCATCGTTCGCCTGCAGCGTCTGCGTCGTGGTCTCGCCGCGGCAGGTGGTCCGAAGCTCCGCGGATTCGCCGTCGGTCGGCTTGACGACGATGCCGCCGGTACCCCGCCAGTACGGGCTGACGTATTCGCCGCACGCGCCGGCGCCGGGCCTCGGCAGGTGCGGCACGATGCCGATCAGCCGTGCGACTTCGTGTTCGAAGAACGTGCCGTTGTCCGTCACCTCCGCCTCCACGCCGGCGGGAATCGTCGCCACGGCGCCGCCCAGGTCGACTTCGGAGACCAGCGGCGCGACGGCGGCGTTCCGCGGGCCGTCCATCCAGTACCAGCCGCCGGGCACGATGTCCCGGATCGACAACTCGCTGCGGACGGGATTCCCGTCATCGTCCGTGCACGCTTCCCGGCGCACCAACTGGACGATCAGGCCGTCATCGTTCGCATACAGCGTCTCCGTCGTGCGGGCGCCGCGGCAGGACAGCTCGAACTTCACGGAAAGGCCGTTGGCCGGCTTGACGACGATGCCGCCGGTGCCCCGGAAGTACGGCGCCACGTACCGGTTGGGACCAAGCGGCTCCGGTTCCGGCTCGGGGTCGGGGTCGGGACCGGGACCGGGGCCGGGCGGCGGCGGCGGTGGCGGCGGTCCCGGCGGTGGCGGTGGCGGTGGCGGCGGCGCCGGCAGCCTCGGTGGGACACAGCCCTCAACCGCGGCCACTTCGGTGATCGTTCCCGTGGCGAAGTGGTCGTAGCTCCAGAGGACGTTCGAAGTGGAGCTGGTCGGCGCCGTAAGCTTGATCGTGAAGGTCTCCCCATCGTCGACGTGGCAGTCGGCCACGGCGGCCACCTCGATTGCACCCGTCCCGGAGGCCGCCCCGCCGGCTATGGCCACACCGACGGGAGTCGTGGTGTAGGTGTAGTCCAGATGTTCTACGGCCGTGCCTTCCTCGGCGGCGAGGCTCACCTGGACCGACCTGGTCCCCGCGGCAGCGGGCAACCTCGAGTAGGTCGCGGTGAACCTCACAGCCTCCCCCTCGTTTCCGCTGGCGTTTGCGACACTCAGACATTCGCCCATGGTCAGGGCGCCGGAGGTCACCCGCGCCGCCGTGGCGGTCGGCAGCGACCCCGTGAACGTGTTCCCGCACAGGGACAGAGTCTTCAGGCTGGTCAGGGTGCCCACGCTGGGCCTGCTCGTGTTAAAGCTGTTCTGCGCGAGGTGGAGGTGCTCCATGCTGGTGATGGCGGACAGGGCGCCCGACCAGGTGGTCATCTTGTTGCCGCGGACATTGAACCGCTGCAGCGAGGTCAGGGTGCCCGTCACGTTGAAGCTGGTGAGCTGGTTGAAGTGGGCCGAGAGCTCTACCAGTGAGGTGGGGAGCGCCGGGAGGGCGCCGGTGAACTTGTTGTCCTGGAGACGGACATGCTTCAGCGCCGTAAACCCGTTCAGCGCGGGGATGGTGCCCGTGAAGCCGTTTCCGACGCCTCTGTCGAATCTGAAGTTGTTGCCCAGCTCGAGGGTCTCCAGGGGGGCTTGAAGGTTCGCCGGGAACCCCCCGGACAGGTCGTTGTCGTTGAGGTTGAGATGCTTCAGCTTCTTCAGGCCGAGCATGGACGGGACAGCTCCGGTCAAGCGGTTCCGGGCGAGGTTGAGTGTTTCCAGCTTGGCGAGGCTGGTCAACGTCGTCGGGATGCTCCCGGTCAGTTCGTTCCTGCTGAGATCCAGAGTCCTCAGCTCGGTGAGGGCGCTCAGATTCGGGATGGACCCGGACAGGTCGTTGTCTTGGAGATGAAGCTCCTCCAGTTTGGTCAGGGCGCTCAGATTCCGGATGGACCCGGTGAAGTTGTTTCCCCGGAGGTCAAGGTGCGTCAGGTTGGTCAGCGTGCCCACCCACGCCGGCATCGGCCCGGCGGTGAGGTCAGGGTTGTGGCCGATCCGGAGATACGTGAGTGCGTCGAGGGCGCTCAGATCGGGGAGCGTCCCCGTCAACAAGTAGGAAGGGCCGAGCGTGAGCCGGGCGACGCGGGTCTTGCCGGCGTTCAGACCGACCGATTGCCAGATATTCATGCCCACCTCGCGACTCCAGTTCAGGCTCGGATACGTCGCGTGCTTGAGTCTCAGCAGGGCGGTGCATTCGGCAATCAGGGGGGGATGCGCGGGTTCGCCTACGGTGGTGACCCCGCGGAGGGCTCCGTCGCTGCCCACGCAGGTCGGCGCCTGGGCGTGGGACGCGCCGCCGTACAGGCCGAGCGCCAGCGCCAGGCCGAGGACCTTGAGCACCAGATGCGGGACGTGGACCGACTGGCGGGAACCGGCGCTCGAGCAACGTGGGGAGCGTCGTCGACGATCAACTCCGAGGGTGGACGATGACGAGGCCGGGATTCGATCTTGAGCTTGATCCATCACACTCTCCTTGAAGACGGGCAGTAGCGGTGCGGCGCTGGGAAGCCAGCCGGCTGCCAGCGGTGAAAACGACCGCCACTGCTCTTGAAGCGGCGATAGCTTAGCAGCAATCCGTGGCAGAATGTCGCGCCGCATTCGAGCGGCCATGCATCTCAGCCCGGCATCGTGCCCCTGCTTGGCGGCGACGGCGCCGCCCATGTGCGCTCCAGGTCGAGTGGGTCACGGCGGCCCCCTGCTTGGCGGCGATGGCGCCGCCCATGTGCGCTCCAGGTCGAGTCCACGATCGGCCATCTCGTTGAGGCTCGGGGACTGCGGCTGCTCCGCGGTCTCTCGCTCGCGCCTGAAATCCAGCTCCCGTGGGCGTCAGCCGGCGCGTCGACCGCCTCCAGGCCCCACCATCCGGTACGAGTTCTACGGCGCCTGCACCCTCTGCGGCGGCGGAAAGCCTGGTCCCATACGAAGAGGAGCCTGAAACGGCGGTTGATCGGGAGTTGAGCCGGACGCGTGGTTCGGGGCGGTTTCGACCGGTCCCGGTCGAACACGACCGGGCGACCCGATTCGCCAATCGTTGCGGATGCGCCGGAACTCCCGCTTCGACTCAGGGAAAGGCCCGGGGCCTGAAGTCCGCGTCGTTCACGATGCTGGCGCTGCTGCCCGTGGCCCGGATGACGAACAGACCCCGGCGCACTGCGTGCCGGACCACCGATTCGTCCGCCTCCAGGTACGCCACCGCGCCGTAGAACCGGTGGCCCGCGTAGGCCCGCAGCCACTCCCGGATTCGCGCCAGCTTCTCCTCGAAGCGCTTCACGTCCCGCGGTCTCAGCGTTGTCGTCACCTCGACGGCAACCGCCTCCGTGCCGCCCGCCGCCAGGATGTGCAGTTCGAAGTGCTCGCCATTGCGGTGCGCCGCCAGTCTCTGCGTCGTCATGTTCACCGCCACGCCCCGCTGCTGCAGCAACGGCGCCAGATCGCCCGTCGCCAAGCTCTCCATCAACCGGCTCCACGGCGAGGTGAAGAACCCTTCCGCCTTCTTCAGCCGCCGGTCCGTCTCCTTCATCTGCAGGCCGGTCTCCTTAATCAGCCGGTCGAGGTCTCGCGACCGTCGGGCGGCCTCCTCCCGCTCTTCCTTCATCTGCTTCTTCTCTTCCTTCATCCGCTTCTTCATCCGCTCCTCGAACGCGGCCGACTCGCGGGCCCGAACGGCGTCCTGCTCCGCCATCCGATCCAGCCGGTCTGTCGTCCGCTCCAGGATGTTCCGGATCCTCTGCGGCGCGGACGCCGCCTCGCTGCCTGATTCGTTGCTGCTGGTCATCGTCTCTCTCCCTGTTCCAATTCCGGAAGCGGGCCGCGCCACGGCGGGCCCGCCGGTTGTATGTCCTGTTGGCGCCCGGCGGCCCCTTCGGGCGCATGCCGAGCAGGGACACATTTTACCGGCCAGCAGGTCCCTCTCTGCCAACGTAGGTGAGACAGGGCGGCCTGACGACCGCTCGCTCGCCAGCCCGACCAGGAGCCCCGTTCCGTTTTCCGGGCGTCTATCGGAGTGCCTGCCTGACCGCCATCGCCAGCGCTTCGTCGTCGGCCGGATCCACGGTCCGCAGATCGAGAATCAGGCGTCCTCGACGCTGGTACCCCACGACGGGCGGTTCGCCGGTCCGAAGCCGAGCGGCGGCCTCCGCGGGGGCGTTCGCGTCGAGGACGCGGGCTGTTTGGACCTTCGTCGCCTTACGAGCCGAATCGCTATTCCTCGGCCTGTCGGCGCAGGTGGGGCACGATGCCGATCATCTGTGCGACCTGGTGCTCGAACAGCGTGCCGTCGTCCGCTTCGTCCGCGTCCACTCCGACCGGGACCGCCGCCGCGGGGCCGTCCAGCAGGTCCCTGCAGACCAGCGGCGCGACGGCGGCGTTCAGCAGGCCGTCGATCCAGTACCAGCCGCCCGGCCTGGCGCCCTCGACGGACACCTCGCTGGCGATCGGATTCCCGGCGGCGTCGGTGCAGGAGTTGCTGTCCTCGCGGAGCAGCTGGACGACCAGGCCGTCATCGTTCGCCTGCAGCGTCTGCGTCGTGGTCTCGCCGCTGCAGGTGATCCGCAACTCGACGGACTCGCCGTCGGTCGGCTTGACGACGATGCCGCCGGCGCCCCGCCATCTCATTGAGGCTCGGGGACTGCGGCTGCTCCGCGGTCTCTCGCTCGCGCCTGAAATCCAGCTCCCGTGGGCGTCAGCCGGCGCGTCGACCGCCGCGACCAAACCGAGCCGGATGTCGCCGCGCAGCCGCCGCAGCTCCTCGCGCTCCGCAGTGGTCAGTCCGCCAGCCCGGCGGCCGCCGTCCCGGCCTGCCTGGGCCACCCACATGCAGCGGCACGTGGACAAGTTCGGGTCGCCAGAACATCCGCCAGCTTGATACGCTGGACCCGATGACGGTGGTGGCAGCTTGGCTCGTGGGCAAGCGGATCAAGTACCGGGACCTCATTGCGGCGAACGGGCTGCCCTCGGGGGCGCGGTCATGACGAGGTCCGTGAACTACTATGCTAACGCTTCGTTGATGTCGGAGGTTTGAATGGCGAGTATCCGGATCTCACCAGATCCTCAGGTTCCCTCCGTAGTCGATGTTGGTGAACGGCCCATATTGGGACGTCCGGGGGCTCCGCCCTGGAGAAAGACTGGACCTCCCCGAAGAAGATTGAGACTCCAGACCTCTACAACGAAGTGATCTCTGACATTCAGGTGCAGGCAGACTGGAATCGTCGGCTTTTGAAGTGGCTGGAATACACGTTGTCGCTATTGGAAGTGGCTACTGGCGAATCGGTTGATTGTGGCGTGAACGACAAGATCTACGCTCTGTCAACCGGCATGTCTCGTCTTACGAAGGACGTTATTGAACCACTTAGACTCATCCCGGTCAGCGGATTCTCCTGGGAGGAGGGGCTTTGCCAAGCTCTTTGGACGCTGGGAAACCACCGGTTCATCGTGCATCTTCACAGCGACTGCACATATGATTGGCTTCATCGAGAGAATCGGACACGGTTGGGAAGTGGCGAATCCATTCCGTTCGAGAGGCTTCATGAACTCAGAAAGCGCATCGGGTCGATCCGAACGTGTTGAGAGTGGGCGAAAGACTGCCGAGTGAACGCCACGTTCCAAGGGCGGGAATCGCTAACCGAGACGGGCAGGAGGAGCCGGTCGGGCTGGACTTTCATAGAAGTGACGAAGACAAGAAGACAGGGAGAGTAACCGTCTGGGACCGGGAGCGGACGGACGTGGACCAGGTCCTGAGCATGGTTCGGCATCCGGAGGGTCGTCCCGTTCTTGAGATCAAGGTAAGCGAGATTGAGAGCAGAGGTTACAATCGGCTCGGATACGAGGATTTGGCGGATATGACCGTCGTTCGGGATCCTCTGCCGGCAGAGCAGCGAAACAAACCCGGAGCGAACGGACACTGCGGCATTGAAGGGCTGATACGTCCGAGTGGTGTCAAGCGGACTGACTACTGGGAACTGCTTGACGATTTGGCGACCGCATCGACGATTGCATGTTGGCCCTAGCAGCTCGTGGCAGAAGTCGTCGTGCGGCCGGAGCCGGGCGGTTGGTTCAGAGGCGCGGTTGCTCGGCGCCGAAAGAGACGAAGTTGATTCCGGCTCTCACCTCGACTAGCTTGGCCGCTACGCTCGGCGCAACTCAACGGGCGCGCCGAGCACCTCCAGGCCCCACCATCCGGCACGAGTTCTACGGCGCCTGCACCCTCTGCGTCGGCGGAAAGCCCGGTCCCATACGAAGAGGAGCCTGAACGGCGGTTGATCGGGAGTTGAGCCGGGCGCGAGGTTCAAGGCGGTTTCGACCGGTCCCGGTCGAACACGACCGGGCGACCCGATTCGCCGATCGTTGCAGATGCGCCGGAACTCCCGCTTCGACTCAGGGAAAGGCGCGGGGCCTGAAGTCCGCGTCGTTCACGATGCTGGCGCTGCTGCCCGTGGCCCGGATGACGAACAGACCCCGGCGCACTGCGTGCCGGACCACCGATTCGTCCGCCTCCAGGTACGCCACCGCGCCGTAGAACCGGTGGCCCGCGTAGGCCCGCAGCCACTCCCGGATTCGCGCCAGCTTCTCCTCGAAGCGCTTCACGTCCCGCGGTCTCAGCGTTGTCGTCACCTCGACGGCAACCGCCTCCGTGCCGCCCGCCGCCAGGATGTGCAGTTCGAAGTGCTGGCCATTGCGGTGCGCCGCCAGTCTCTGCGTCGTCATGTTCACCGCCACGCCCCGCTGCTGCAGCAACGGCGCCAGATCGCCCGTCGCGCCGGGCGTCGACCGCGGCTCAGGGCTCGGGAAGGGGAGGTCGAGGCCGCGCGGAGGCACTACGCCCACCAGCTCCTGACCCACAGACTCGCGATGAGAGAGGCCTATGCCGGCTGGTCGGTGGCCGTTGCCGGCCAGAGCCTGCTGGCGGCCCGGGCCGAGCGGGTCGGGTTGCTTGCGCGCCGCGAGGACAACCGACCCGGCGCATCGGCAACAGGGCGTGGAGTAGCCGAAGCAGGACCATCCCGAAGTCCAGTACCACACGCGGAGCGGGCGCAGGCGCCTGCATTCCCGGGCGTCTTTGCGGTTGTACGCTCAGGAGGGTCGCCGACTTCCATGACCGCACAGTTGTTCATGGGGACTCGGACGAGGAACTGCAGAGGCGGTTGCGAAGCGGAGGCCTCGCTTGAGCTTCGCGCACCTTCCCCGCGCGCCGGCGGCCATGCCCAGCGGCTTCACCCGATCACCTCACCCCCCCCAGAGCCGTTCGAGGAAGCGATCCCACGGCAGAATCCAGATGCCTTCGTCGGTGCGCCTGACCGCGTCTTCGTTGCATACGACGATGGCGAGACGCGGGCGGTGCTCCTCGACGAAGGCCCGGAGGCCCTTGAAGTCTGCCCGCCGCGCCCGGCCGGCGCCCTTCACTTCGAGCGCTACGTCCCCGTCGCGGCCGAGGATGAAGTCGCACTCCAGGCCGGACCTGGTGCGCCAGAACCGGATGGGGAAGTCGTGCTCGCGGTACGAGCGGCAGGCCAGCAACTCCATCAGAACAAGGTGTTCCAGGGCGCGTCCGAAGTCAGGTCCGCGGCCTCTCCCGATGCGCCGGCCGGCCAGGTGGTTCGCGACACCGACGGAGTCTACTCCGAGATAGTTGAACCATCTCGGAGTGAACTCCCAATCCGTCCCGGCACAAGGCCTCAGGCACCGGGCGCTCATCGAAGGGTCGGGCTACTTCGAGGCCGACGTCGGGACACCGGTCGTCTGCCTCTGAGCAACTCTCGTGTAGCTGATCCCGCGATGCGTTTCCGCACTTCAAGCAGAGGCCGCCAGGGCCGCTTCAAGGTCCGGTGGATCACGCCGAGAGCGGGCGGGAGGCCTGCATTCCCGGACGTCGAAAATGGTGCCGGCACGAACCTGCCGATTCTGGAGAGGTCTCCTCACCTCGGCCACCGTCGCCGCCTCGGGTCTGGCCAGACCCGAGGCAAGCGGCGGGTCGGACCGTTACTTCACGCTGGGTTGAGCCCCGGAAGTGAGCTTGGTCGGCCCGTCGCACCCCATCCTGCGCGTCCTGAACGGATGCATGGGCATCAAGGCCCGAACAACCAACAAGCAAAGGAGACGCAGGACATGACCGACCGGAGCCTACAGGCCGTTGCCGGCATCGATGTCGGCAAGCAATGGCTCGACGTCCACATCGACCCGCTTGACCGGGCGCGCCGGTTCGAGAACACGCAGCTCGGCCGCCGCGCCCTGTGCAAGTGGTTGCACGGGCTCGGGGTGCGCCGCGCGGTCTTTGAACCGACCGGCCGCTACCACCGCCGGCTGCACCAGTGCCTTGCCGCGGGCGGCTGCGAGACCGTTCTGGTGCAACCGGCCCGTGCTCGTCGTTTCGCCCAGGCGTTCGGGCCCGATGAAGAAGAGCGGAACGATGCTAACCTCGCACGCAGCATGAGAACGGCGTTTGATGTCTTCAGCGGCTGCGGCGGCCTGACACTCGGCCTAAGGCAGGCGGGATTCCGCGTCGTAGGTGCCGTCGATCTGGACCATCTGGCCGTCGACGCGTACAGGTCCAACCACCAAGGCGTCGTGACTTGGCGGCGAGACGTCAGGGACCTTGATGGGCGGACCATCCGGGAGCGTCTGGCCTTCAAGAAGGGGCAGCTCGACCTTCTGGCGGGCTGCCCCCCGTGTCAGGGCTTTTCCACTCTGAGAACATTGAACGGCGCGCGGGAAGTGGGCGACAAGCGGAACGACCTCGTCTTCGAGTTTCTCCGCCTGGTGAGGGAGCTGGAGCCTGGAGCGATCATGCTCGAGAACGTGCCCGGGCTTGGTACTGACGGCAGGATGGCCCGGCTCAGCGACCAACTTACCGGCTTGGGCTACCTGCACGCCTGGCGCGTCCTCAACGCTGCCGACTACGGCGTGCCGCAGAATCGTCGCCGCCTCATCCTCCTCGGCTCAAGGCTGGGCGCCATCGACTTCGCGGAGCCACTAGGCGAGCGCGCTACGGTCCGATCAGCCATCGGGAAGCTAACGCCGCCCGGCCAAAGCGGCGATGCTCTTCATGACCTTCCCGAGCGACGCTCGCCCAGAGTACGCTCACTGATCCGGAAGATCCCGAAGGACGGAGGCGGGAGGCTGGATCTTGAGGCAACGGATCAACTTCCCTGCCACCAGGGCTTCAACGGATTCAAGGACGTCTACGGGCGAATGGCTTGGGACCTACCCGCTCCGACCATAACGAGCGGCTGCCACAACCCGTCCAAGGGGCGCTTCCTCCACCCAACCGAGAACCGGGCCATCACGCTGCGTGAAGCTGCAGTCCTTCAGGGGTTTCCAACCTCCTACTGTTTCCCGCCTGGCGGAGGGAAACTGGCTCTTGCCGCCCTGATCGGAAACGCGTTGCCGCCGGCTTTCGTGTGCAGCCACGCTCTCAAGGTGGCGAAGCGCCTCTCGCAACAGTAGAGGGGAGAGGCTCGTTGCCATTGTCGACGCTTACGACCAGGAAAGCCCGCCAATTCTCTCTGAGGGTCCTCGGACGAACTCTTGAGCACCTCGGCGTTCAGACCTACAAACGCAGGGATACGGCCATAGCGGAGTTGGTCGCGAACTGTTGGGATGCGGGTGCCGAGAACGTCAGCATCACGGTCCCGGACGAGAGCTCTTACGATTTCAGGACGAGCCGAATCACCATCCGGGACGACGGCTGTGGAATGGCCGAAGACGAGGTCCAGAACGCCTACCTGGTCATCGGCAGAGACCGTCGCAAGTCAGGCTCTGCCGCGATCGAGTCCCGCAAGGTCATGGGGCGCAAGGGTATAGGCAAACTGGCTGGTTTCGGCATCGCCTCACGTATGGTGGTACGAACTTGGCGCAACGGCGCGCTCACCGAGTTCACTCTCAACGTGGACGACCTAAACAAGCCCGACAACGAGGTCGGCAACGTGGCGATCGACGCCAGCGTAGGCAGACCCCCTGCCGACCTTGGTGAGCATGGCACCGAGCTCGAGCTCAACACGCTCAAGCACCTCACTCCACTCGACATCGCCGGCCTTCGGGATGCTTTGGCAAGACGCTTTAGTCGAACCGCGCGAGGCGAGATGACAATCCTCGTCAATGACCTTCGGATTCAGGAGCCGCCGCTGGAGATGACTGACCGGTTCCCCGGCGAAGCCGACACCTACCTCAAAGACGAGATCCAGCTAGCAGATGGGCGAAACGGACAGGTACGGTATTACTACGGCTTTGCCAAGAAGCCGATTCGTTCCCGGGAGCTACGCGGATTCACGATCTATGTGCATGAGAAGACCGCACAGGCTCCACCGTTCTTCTTCGACGTCGAGGCTACGGCCACCGGCCAGCATGGCACCAAGTACGTCACCGGCGCCATCGAAGTCGACTTTCTTGACGACGGCCCGACGGATCTGATTTCGACCGACCGGCAAGAGATCGACTGGGAGGCCGACGAAGTACAGCCGTTCAAGAAGTGGGGAGACGAGTTGAGTCGGCGCGTACTCCGAGATTGGAGAGACCGCAAGGAGCAACGCGCCGAAGCTTGGATTCTCGAAGCGACCGACATCCGTCGCCGCATCGAGGCTCTGGATTCCCCTTCTCAGAAGCAAGTCAAGCGATTCCTGCGAACACTTGGCCGGGTAGAAGGGGACAGCGAAGAGAGCGTGCGGTCGCTCGCCGATTCGCTAGTGCAAGCGTACGAGTTCCGCCACTTCCATGACGTGGTTCAGGAGATCGAGGCCACTGACGACGATCCTGAGTCGCTGCGAATACTCCTAAAGCATCTACGCGAGTGGCAGGTGCTCGAGAGCCGTGCGATTCTCGAAGTAGTTCGTGGTCGCCTGGAGATAGTCGACAAGTTCCGCACCATGATCGCGGACGATGCTCCGGAAACCGCCCCGCGCGTAGGAGACGACAATATCCACGATCTTCTGGCTGGGTATCCTTGGCTACTCAATCCGGAATGGCAGATTCTCGCTGAAGAGAAGGCGATCTCTACACAACTTCGAGAGTGGACGTTCACCGAAATAGAAGACGAGGATAGTCGCCTTCGCTACGACTATTTGGCACTCAGTGATGACCACCGACTGGTGGTGGTCGACATAAAGCGCCCGGGAATCGCCGTCGGATTGGACGAACTGCAGCGGCTGGAGCGATACAAGGAGCGACTCGCTCGTGCCGAGGGGCGGAATCTTCACATGCTTTTGGTCTGTGGCGTCGAGTTGAACGTCACTCCAGGAACCAGGGAAACGTGGAAGGAAAGAAAGGACGGAGAGATCCTGCTCTGGAGTCGCCTCTGCGATCGTGCCAAAGCACACTACGAGCAGTACCGCGCCATCCTGGAGAGGCACATTACCGACCCTTCCTTCGCCCGCAAGACGGAAGAGGTTCGGCAGACTCGACACGTCCTGGAGAGCGGGACGTCCTACAGAGGACGGGAGGCTCGCGCTCGTGGCCTTGGCCCGCAAGACATTACGCTTGAAGACGACACGAAGGCCTGAGTAGGCTGGTCAAGCACTTCTGCGCAGAGGCACGGGCACGCCTGTGGATCACAGTGTTTTCCAATAGAGAAATGAGCGTGGAGCGGCGACGGTAGAGAGGCTTCGATCCGGGTCGGTTCAGGGGTTGGTTCTGGAAGCGGCAGACGGTTCCGTACCGTCTGCCGCCCTAAGGGTAGCGCGCTCGTGCCGGGGGTGGCCCTCTCTGCCAACGTACGTGACACAGCGGTGATGCCGTTTAATGGTGGAGGGCACACGTTGGCGAGGAGGATCGATGGCAAGACGAGAGCAGAGACTTGGCCGCGGCCCGGAGTTCCCGGCCCCGGGGCGACAACGAGGCGCAGCCTAGTCCCATACAGAGATGAGCCTGACCTGGTCGCGGAAGAAGCTGCGGCGGGAAGCAGGGCGCCAGCCCTCCGTGTCCGGCCAGGCAAACCGCCAGGCAAAGCGTGTCGAACGCCTCCGCGCTGATTCCTGCGCCGGGAGCATCCGAGCCAGTCGAGGGGTGTGACCTCTCGCTCGCCATTGACACCAGCCCGACCAGGCGCCTTGTTCCGTTTCCGGGCGTCTATCGAAGTGCCTGCCCGACCGCCATCGCCAGCGCTTCGTCGTCGGCCGGATCCACGGTCCGCAGATCGAGAATCAGGCGTCCTCTGCGCTGGTACCCCACCACGGGCGGTTCACCGGTCCGAAGCCGAGCGGCGGTCTTTGCGGGGGCGTCCAGCGCGAGCACCCAGCCTTTGATCGCCTGGTCCGGCGCGGCGCCGCCGCCCAGGTAGGCGTCACCCCGGATAGCGCGACCTCCCAGTCTCGCCGCCATCCGTTCGACCCGCCGGCGGGATTCACCGGTCTCGTCCCAGAGAGCCTCGATCGGCATCCGTTGGGCCGCCAGGTGACGCCTGAGCACGGCGTCGAGTGCGGTCAGGACCAGCCGTCCCGGTCGCAGCGCTCGGTAGAGCGGCGACTTGCGGAGTTGGTCGACGAACGATCTGCGGCCCACGATGACGCCGGCCTGCGGTCCCCCGAGGACCTTGTCGCCGCTGCCGCAGACCAGGTCGCATCCGGCCTCGATCAGATCCCGGAAGCTCTCGTGCCGTCGCAGCGCCGGCGCGGCGTGCGGCCCGATCACGCCGCTGCCCTCGTCGACCAGGAGGGGCAGATCGTGACGGTGAGCGAAGTCGGCGAGGCGAGTCGCCGGGACCTGCTCCGCAAAGCCCCGGATGCGGAAGTTGCTCGCGAACACCTTCAGGACCAGGGAGGTGGCCGGGCGCACGGCCCGCTCGTAGTCGGCGAGCCGGGTGCGGTTCGTCGTGCCGACCTCGACGAGTCGGGCGCCGCTTGCCCGGAGGATGTCGGGAATCCGGAACGAACCTCCGATTTCGACGAGTTCGCTTCGGGAGAGGATGACTTCGCGGCCGCAAGCCTGGGTCGAGAGCGCCAGCACCAGGGCGGCCGCGTTGTTGTTGACGACCAAGGCCGCCTCGGCGCCGGTCAGGGTCACCAACAGGCTCTCGACACGGAGACTGCGGTCCGTCCGACGCCCGCTCCCCAAGTCCATCTCCAGGTCGCAGTAGGCGTCGAGCCGGTCCCGCAGGTCGTCCACGACAGGCCGAGGCAGAGGCGCCCGGCCGAGATTCGTGTGCAGGAAGATGCCGGTTGCGTTCAGCACCCGCCGGAGCGGGGGCGCTTCGGCTTCGAGCGCGGCGCGGACGAGTTCGGGTATCCCGCGGATCCGGTCCTCCAGTTCCTCGTCGTCGATGCCCGTTGCGATTTCGCCGCGAAGCGCGTCGAGGACCCTGGCTGTTTGGACCCTTGTCGCTTGCCTTCCGTATAATCCTGTGAGTTCGGCAAGCGGGCTCTCCTGCAGCAAACGTCCCGTTGCAGGCAGTCGTCGCAGTTGACTCACGTCCCGCTGATCCTATTCCTCGCAGCCACCGCGCGGAGAGCTATGAACGCCTGCAAGACACTCTCGAGAGCGGCTGCTCTCGCCCTCTGCCTGCTTCTGCCCGGGGCCGCGGCGCCCTTCGGCGGCGGCGCCGGCCTCGGAGCCCAGGTCGCCGGCGCCGCGGCGACGCCGGATCCGATCCTGGAACGCGCGATCGCCGAACAGCGCCGACTCGTGGAGAGTCAGGGTGGCCCGGGCGCCCGCGCGACGGCCCTGAACGATCTCGCCAATCTGCTGGAGCTCCGGGGCGACGTCGCGGCGGCTCTCGAGACCTACCGGGCCGCAATCGCCGCGGACGGAACCCTGGCGCCCCCGCACTACAACCTGGCTCTGCTGGCCTACACGACCGGCGATTCGGAGTTGGCGTCGAGCCATCTCGAGACGGCGATCGAGCTTGAGCCCGGGAACGCCTGGGCGCACTACCAACGCGGCCGGGTCGCGGATGATGCGGGCGACGCCGAGACGGCGGTCGAGCACTACACGCGCGCCGTCGGTCTGGATTCACGTCTGGCCTTCGGCGACGTGAACCCTCACTTCCTCGTGAACCGGTACGCCACCGAGATTCTGCTGCGGGCCGACCGGACGCGCGTCGAGGCCCTGCCGCCGAGGACCTATTCGGAGCCGCGCCGCATCAGCGGCCTGCTGCTGCCGGCGCGCGTCCCGGAGACGGCGCCGAGCCGCGAAGAGGCCGCGGCGGCGGAGAAAGTCCCTGAAGACGATGCCGGCAAGGTCGAACCGGGCGAGGCCGCGAGGCCCGTCACGGTGGACCGGCACAGCTCCCGGCGGGTGAACCGGTCGGCGGTCCCGGCAGTTCCCGACGGCAACGCGTTCCAGGAGCCGACGGTCCGTCCGGCCACGGCCGAAGCTCCGGTCACCGCCAGTGCGCGGGACGAACGGGCGGACCTCGCGTCCGACCGCCGTACCGGGGGAGAGCCCCGGGTGTTCACCCGCGACGACCTTCGTCGTCGCACGCTCGGCGCCGGCGGGATGGTCGGGGTTCCCGTGGGCTCGCCGCCATCGTCGAGCCCGACTTCAGGGAGGCGCGGCGGGGTCCAGGCGGGAACGCCGGTTGGTCCGGGCGGCAGGCAGCCTGCGGGCGGTTCGGGCCCGGGGCCGGCGTCCGGGACCTTCGGCGGCTCCGGAGGGGGGCGCTTCGACCCGTCGTTCCGCAGCAGCGCTCAGCTCGACGTGACGATCCGCCGCTTCCCGGCGCCGGCGCCCTGAGACCTGGAGACCCCGGTCTTTCCGGCTCTGCGTCGGCAAGCCAACCATGCGAACATGCTTGTCGGTCTGTGGGCGGAGCCTCGTCAGTCGTGTGCGACGGGCTCGAGTTGCAGTCCCGTCAGCAGCAGTGTCGGCGCCCCGACCGCACCGGGCACGGGCAGGAACCGGAGATCGTCGCCGACGGCGCGGATGCCGCGGAACAGCTCCCGGATCGAACCGGTGAGCCGCGTTCGCGGGATGGCGCCGAGAATGCGGTCGCGTTCCACGACGAAGCCGGTCGCATCGATCTCGAAGCCTGCCTCCCTCCGGTTGTCCGAGACTCCGAGAGTGGCCCGGCAACGGCCGCCGGGAGCGCGGTCCAGCAGATAGCAGCCGTGCCGGATGCCGCTACGGATCGCATCCGCGGAATCCGTGCCGGGCTGGATGTAGAGATGGGAGTGGCTCACTTCGGGCGGCGACCGCCAGCCCGACCGGCGCCGACAGCCGGCGGCGGAGAAGCCCGACCAGCCGTCGTCCTCCCAGGTCAGCAGAGGCTCGCCGGGTTCTCCGTCCCTGATCAGCGCGACGGCCCGTGTGGGTACGCCCTCGTCATCGGTCGGGGTCCTGATCCAGCCGGCTTCCACGGCGCCGTCGTCCCGGATCTGCAGATCCGGCGGTCCCAGCGAGTGCCCTGAAGTCAGGCGCTGAAGCGTGTTCCAGCCATCCCGGCCTCTGAACAGGGGGCCGAGCAGGGCCAGCAGGCTGGAGGCGAGAGCGGGCGCCACCGCGATCTCGCGGGCAGGCAGGGAAGGCGTGGTTGCGGCGGTCGCGAGCGTCAGCCGGTCGGCGATCTCCGTCGCCATGGCGGCGGCGTCGAAGCCCGAGGGGTCGCCTGCGGCGCGATAGAGGCTGCAGGAACCGCGAATCCCGTCTCGTTCCACGGCGAAGTCCAGTCGTACCGTGACCAGGCGCAGCCGGGTCCGTCCGGTGACTCCAGCGCTGTTTGCGAGGATGGACGCGCTGGCGCCGTCGTCGATTCTCGCCCGGATCAGGCAGCTGCCCGGGAGTTCGGCGCGGGTTCGTTCGAGGACATCGCGGATGAGTTGCCTGCCGAAGGCTTCGGAGTCGTCGTTCGGCACGTCCTTCCCGGCCAGGCCGGGCAGCGATGACCTGCGTCGGTGAGGTGTCGGCAGTCTGAGTGAGCCGGCGCGGAGCGAATGGCGATTCAACCGGCGCCAGCCGCCGGGGGCGGGGAGCGCGCCGGACTCGGCAAGGAAGAGCGCTCGGCCCGGGCCGCCGGCCCGCAGGGCCCAGCCTCTCTCTTCGACTCTGCCAACGTGGAGACGCCAGTCCTCCGAAGCGGGCGGCGAGGCGGCGCCGGTCCTCCAGGGTGCGGCGTCGATCCGGAGGCTGCACCCGGCCTTGACGTAGAGCTCGGCACTCGATGCGCCGGTGCGACCGGTTGCCGCGGTCAGCGCTGTTCGGAGGGTCTGAATGGTGGGCAGCCGGAGTGGCTTCAAACCAGACCCTCCAGGCGCACGGACGGGCTGCGGGCCCATACCGGCAGGAGAGACCCGTCCTTCGCGCACCATCCGGCGCCGGCGGCCAGCGGGCGGTCCCCGACCGCGGTCACGGCGGCGAGCAGGTCGACGGTGCGGGACCGGATCTCCACCGGTCCCACGAAGTCGGCCGGACCGCTGGCTCCGATCCGCCGGGCGCAGGGCGCCCGCAGCACGCAGCCGCCATCGAACGGGTCGAGAGTGCCGCTCTCGAACTCGGCGATGTAGAGGCCTCCGGCGGCTTCCTGGAAGAGCTCCGCTTCGGGCAGATCGGTGGGCAGCAACTCAAGATGCATGGTACGGGGGCCCGGCAGCAGGTGGCGGTTGGCTCGGCGTGCGGCGCCCGGAATCAAACGCTGGCAGCGGCCTGCCCAGGCGAGGTCGGCGAGCGGCTGCCGAACCCGGCCCCGGCGGAGCAGCCAGCGGGCGATGACGGTCATCCCTTCGTCGTCGCTGAAGCGTCCGCATCCGTCGGGGGCCAGGCGGGGGTCGTCGATCACGTCGAGATGGACGCCGCCCAGCTTCAGGCCGACCACGCTGTCCGGGGCCCCGGTGAGGGCCAGGGTGTCCGCCTCCAGCGTATGGGCCACGACCTCGTGCAGCATGACCGCGGCGGCGCAGGGTCCGAGGACGAGGATCCGGGGCGTATCCGGATGCTCGGGCAGGTGGCGCGACCTCAGGCGATCGACCAGGCAGCCGGCCACCGGATCGAGGTCCTCGGCTGCCAACGACGGCAGCAGACCGCCCCACAGGCCCCAGGGCGTCTTCAGGCGCAGGCTGAAGTACTCCTCGAACTGGCTGGGCGCCGACACCCGGCCGTGCACCACCTGGACCTGTCGGCGATGCCGCCTGACCGTGACCTCCATGGGAAAGCCGACGCGGCGGCGACTGACCGCCTTCCCGAGTTGCCGCTCCGCCCGCTCGATCTCGGCCATTCGGACCGGCAGCCAGCGACTGACCTGGATCTTCGGCGCCGGCCCGATCGAACCGGCCGTGCCGGTCACGCGATCGCAGCAGGAAGCGAAGGTGTGTCCCGAGATCGCGTCGGCGGAGGCCAGGCGGCTGGCGCCGGCCTCGAGTCTGCGCACGGAGAGGCCCTGCTCGCGCCGCAGGCGTAGCCGGGTGCTGGCGCCGCGGGGCAGCAACTCGACCGTCTCCAGACGCTCGAAGAACGCCTCGGTGTGTTGATCCGGATGGACCGCGAGCCGGGCCAGGGCGTCGGTCAGCGTGCCGACGTCCGAGGCCAGCAACTCGTTGGGCCGCCGGGCGGTGACCGTCGTGTCCATGGCCGGATTCTAGGAGGGTTCGCGGCGTTGTCGCTGCCGCGGCGCCGGGAGTCGGCGGCTGTGGTAAGAAAGCCGCGCGGGATGACCAGGGAGCAGGAGTCAGCGGGGGCGGGCGGCCCGGTTCGCGGTCAGCAGGCGAGCGAGTTGAAACAGCGGCTTGAACGGTCGCGGTTGGGCGGCGGCGCCGAGCGCATCGAGCGTCAGCACGCGAGCGGGAAGTTGACCGCTCGCGAACGGATCGATCTGCTGCTCGATCCGGAGTCGTTCGTCGAGATCGACGCCCTGGTGACCCATCGCTGTACGGACTTCGGCATGGCCGGGCAGCGCATACCGGGTGACGGCGTGGTGTGCGGCCAGGGTCGGGTGGACCGGCGTCCGGTGTACGTCTTCGCGCAGGACTTCACCGTGTTCGGCGGGTCTCTGTCCGAAACCAACGCCCGCAAGATCTGCAAGGTGATGGATCTGGCGCTTGAGAACGGCGCGCCGGTCGTCGGCCTGAACGACTCGGGCGGGGCCCGCATCCAGGAGGGTGTCGCCTCGCTGGGAGGCTACGCCGACATCTTCCTGCGCAACACGCTGGCATCGGGGGTGGTGCCCCAGATCAGCGCGATCATGGGGCCCTGCGCGGGCGGGGCGGTCTACTCGCCGGCGATCACCGATTTCGTCCTGATGGTCGAAGGCACGAGCTACATGTTCGTGACCGGGCCGGACGTGATCAGGACGGTGACCCACGAGGACGTATCGATGGAGGAGCTGGGCGGCGCGAAGACGCACGCGCGGCGGAGCGGCGTGGCGCACTTCACCGCCGCCGACGACACCGCCTGCCTGCTGGCCGTTCGCGAACTTCTCGGATACCTGCCGGGCAACAACCTCGACGATCCGCCGCGGCGGCCGACCGAGGATCCGGGCGACCGTGACGCGCCCGAGCTCGACGAATTGGTGCCGGTGGACCCGAACAAGCCATACGACATCGGCGCGCTGATCCGCGCCGTGGTCGACGACGGCCGCTTCCTCGAGGTCCATCGCGATTTTGCCCGGAACCTCGTGGTCGGTTTCGCGCACTTCGGCGGCCGCAGCGTCGGCATCGTCGCCAACCAGCCGAACTACCTCGCCGGCGTCCTCGACATCGACGCGGCGGTCAAGGGCGGCCGGTTCGTGCGCTTCTGCGACGCCTTCAACGTTCCCCTGGTCACCTTCGAGGATGTGCCGGGCTTCCTCCCGGGCGTGCGGCAGGAACACGGCGGAATCATCCGCAACGGCGCCAAGCTGCTGTACGCCTTCGCCGAGGCGACGGTGCCGAAGATCACCGTGATCACCCGCAAGGCCTACGGCGGCGCCTACTGCGTGATGGCCAGCAAGCACCTGCGCACCGACGTCAACCTGGCCTATCCGACCGCGGAGATCGCGGTGATGGGGCCGAGCGGAGCGGTCAACATCCTCTACCGGCAGCAGATCCGGGACGCGGACGACCCCGAGGCGTTGCGTGAACGGATGGCCGCCGAGTACCGGGAGAAGTTCTCGAACCCCTACGTGGCGGCGGAGCGCGGCTTCGTCGACGCGGTGATTGCGCCGCGCACGACCCGCAGGGAGATCGTCCGGGCGCTGCGGCAACTCGAGGGCAAGCGGTCCGGCGTGCCGGCGAAGAAGCACGGCAGCGTGCCGCTCTAGCAGCCAGGCGGGAGCGGCGGCTTGCCGGAAAGAGGCGACGGGAATCACCTTGCGGTCGTTTGACCAGAGCTCGCCGCCGATCGGATGGCCGAACTCGGCATAATTGGGGCGATGTTCGGCGCCGTGCTGACCAGGCACGGAGAAGACAAACGACAGGACAACGACGGGGAGCGACCGAAGGCATGAGCGACATCAGGGTGGGGATCGTGATGGGCAGCGATTCGGACTGGCCGACGATGAAGAAGGCGGCGAAGGTCTGCGCCGAATTCGGCGTCGGCTGCGAATCCCGGGTTCTCTCGGCTCACCGGACACCGGGGGAGACGACCGCGTGGGCCGAGGGCGCGGCGGAGCGCGGCATCGGCGTGCTGATCGCCGGCGCCGGCGTCGCCGCGGCGCTCCCGGGTGTCGTGGCGGCCGCGACGACCCTGCCGGTGGTCGGCGTCCCGGTGGCGAGCGGTCCGCTGAACGGCGTCGACGCCCTGCTGGCGATCGTGCAGATGCCCCCGGGCATCCCCGTCGCGACGGTGGGCGTGAACCGGGCCGACAACGCGGCGCTGCTGGCGCTTCAGATTCTCGGGCTGGGGGACCCGGATCTTGCCGCTGCCGTGGCCGATCATCGGCGCCGGATGGGCGAGAGCGTGGCGGCGGCCGACGAGCGTGTGCGGCGGGACTCCGAATCGCTGGAGAGCGGATGAAATTCGCGCTCGGCGCCGACCACGCCGGGGTCGGGTTGAAGAGCCGCCTGGGCGGGCTTCTGCACGCCCGCGGCATCGAGATCGTCGACTTCGGCGCCGAGGAATCGACCCCTGTCGACTACCCCGACAAGGCGGCGGCGGTGGCGCGGGCCGTGGCCTCGGGCGAGGCCGACCGCGGCCTGCTGGTGTGCGGCACCGGAGTCGGCATGGCGATGTCGGCGAACCGCTTCGCCGGCGTCCGGGCGGTCAACCCGAGCGACAGCTACACGACGCGGATGGCCCGCGCCCACAACGACGCGAACGTCCTGGCCCTCGGCGCCCGCGTCCTGGGCGCCGGCCGGGCCGCGGAACTGCTCGAGGTATTCCTCGACACGCCGTTCGACGGCGACCGCCACGCCGGTCGCGTCGCGAAGATCGACAGCGTCGTCGAGTAGCACTGGCACTCGCGGCGAAGCCGGGCTTCAACCGCGGTAACCGGTCACCAGGTCGCGTGCGGCTGCCGGCACGCCGCAACGGGCCCGCAGGGCGGCTCGGACCTCGCCGACCAGGTAGAGCGAGCCGGTCACGACCAGGGTGCGGGGCGGATTCGCGGGTGCGCCCAGGCATCGATCAAGCGCGCTTGCCGCGTCGGGGTCGACGACAGCGCGACAGTTCCCGAGGAGCGGCAGGAGCGTTTCGGGTGACGCGGCCCGCCGATGGTCGGGCGCCGTCAGGACGATCCGGTTGGCTCGTTCGGCCAACCGGGACAGGCAGCGTTCCGGTTGCTTGTCGGTCAGGGCGCCGTACAGAAGATCGAACTCGACGCCGGTCTCGTCCAGGTAGGAGCGAAGGGCCGCGGCGCCGGCCGGGTTGTGGGCCGCGTCGAAGAGCACGCGGCGGGAAGCGGCTTCGACTTCGATCTCGACCCACTCCAGGCGGCCGGGCCAGTGGACCGCCTCGAGTCCCCGTCTGGCGGCCGCGGGGTCGAGGCGGCGGCCGGAGAGAGCGCAGAACTCCTCCGCCGCGCGCAATGCCAGGGCGAGATTCGCGAGCTGGTGGCCGCCGGCGAGGGGAGCGCGGAACCGGTACTTCGCCTGCGGAGTGGTCAACGAGAGATGCGCCGAGGGTTCCGCGGGACGGCGGCGGTCGACTTCGGCGGCGGCGTGGACGAGTCGGGCGCCGCACACCGCGGCGCAGCGGTTCAGTTCACGCTCGACGTCGGACCTGCAGGGCCCCGCGAGACACGTGCGGCCCGGCCGCATGACGCCGGCCTTCTCGCCGGCGATCGAGGTCAGCGTCCAGCCGAGTTGCCGGGCGTGGTCGCGGGCGACCTGGGTGATCACGGAGAGCACGGGCGCCGACACGTTGGTCGCGTCGAGGCGGCCGCCGAGGCCGACCTCGAAGACGGCCGCATCGACGCCCCGGGCCGCGAAGTGGAGCCAGGCCGCCGCGGTCAGGCTCTCGAAGTAGGTGGGGGGCGCGGAACCGGCCGCATCCAGGACGCGGCGGAGCCGGGATCCGAGTTCGGCCTCGGTGATCGCCTCGCCGTCGATGCGCAGGCGCTCCTCCACGTGCTCGAGGTGGGGCGAGGTGTACAGGCCGCAGCGGAAGCCGGCGGCGGTCAGAAGCGATGCCAGAGCGGCGCTGGTCGAGCCCTTGCCGTTGGTGCCCGCGACCAGGATCGCGGGTATCGCCTGCTGGGGATCGCCCAGGGCGCCGAGCAGGCCGCGGATCGCGTCGAGGCCGAGCTTCTGGCCCCACACTTCGAGCCGGTCGAGGATCTCCCGGGCCGAAGGTGTGGTCTGGCCGGTCACGTGGCGGCGGAGCATAACGCCGCCCGAGCTCCGGCGCCGGCGGCGGGACGTCGGCGGGACATCGGCCGGACATGCGGTCTGGCGCTAGACTGGGCGTCTCATGTCCGGTCACAGCAAGTGGAGCACGATCAAGCACAAGAAGGCGGCGCAGGACGCCAAACGCAGCAAGGTCTTCACCCGCATCCTCAAGGAGGTGGTCGTGGCGGCCCGGCTCGGCGGCGGCGACCCGGCCGGCAATCCCAGGCTGCGCCACGCGCTCTCGGAGGCCAAGGCCCACAACGTGCCCGGGGACAACATCGACCGGGCGATCAGGAAGGGGACCGGGGAACTCGAGGGCGTGTCCTACGAGGAGGTCGCCTACGAGGGTTACGGTCCCGGCGGTGTCGCGGTCCTGGTCGAGACGCTGACCGACAACCGCAATCGGACCGTGTCCGAGGTGCGGCATCTGTTCGCGAAGCATGGCGGGAACCTCGGCGAGAACGGCTGTGTCGCCTGGATGTTCCGGCGGCGGGGGTTCTTCGCCTTCGACCGCGCCGCGATGGAGGGGGCCGGGGTCGATGAAGAGGCGCTGGTCGAACTGGCGCTGGAGCTCGAAGCCGAGGACTTCTCGGTCGAGAAGGAGGGCTACAACGTCTATACCTCGGTCGAGACCTTTCATGCGACCAGGGACGAGGTCGAGGCGCGCGGTCTGTCCGCGACCGTCGCGCAACTCACGATGGAACCCCGGAACGTGGTTCAGGTCGACGAAGGGCGAGCGGGTCCGCTCATGCGTCTGATCGACGCGCTGGAGGACCAGGACGACGTGCAGCACGTCTGGGCCAACTTCGACCTGGACGACGAGTTGCTGGATCGGCTGGCGTCCTGATCGTCGTCGGTCTGGACCCGGGCAGCCGCTACACCGGCTACGGCGTGGTGGAGCAGGAGGGGTCGCGGCTCAGGGAATTGGACTCGGGCCGGATTGCGCTCGTGTCCGAGCCGGGTCCGGCGGCACGGATGGCTCGCCTGGCGGAGGGCGTCGAGCAGGCCCTCGACCGTTGGCAGCCCGCCGCCGCCGCCCTCGAGACCCTGTTTCACGGACGCAACAGCCGCTCGCTGATCGCGCTCTCCCAGGCCCGGGGGGTCATCCTCTCCGTGCTGGGCCGGCGCGGCCTGGAGGTGCAGGAAGTGTCTCCCGCGGAAGTCAAGAAGGCCGTGTGCGGCAACGGCAGAGCCGACAAGAGCCAAGTGGCGCGCATGGTCGATGTGCTGCTCGGAACAGGGGCGGCCCGCCGCAGCGCGGACGCGTCGGATGCGCTGGCCGTCGCCATCTTCTACGTGCAGCAGCGGCCCCTGCGGAAGGCCGTGGAGGCGGCGCGGAGGGCCCGTTGAGCCTCTCGGCGGAGACGCGGACCGGCCTCGGGTTCGGGCCCGGGAGTTCCACTGCCGCGAGCGTGTGCTATATTGCTTGACCGTCCCAAGGTGAGCCAGCACCCCTCCAGGTGTAGGGGTCACCGTGAGTCCAGAATCGCGTCCGCTGATGGCGGGCGGTTCAACCCCGGCCCGTCCCTGGCGGGCAATACAGCTCTGAGGAGGTAGCTAGGTGAACATTGGTGGCACGTTCTGGAAGTTGATGAACGAGGGTGGGCCCGTCATGTGGCCGTTGCTCGCATTTTCCGTCGTCGCGCTTGCGGTGGTGGGCGAACGGTTGTACGCACTGTGGCGTGCCCGGATCAACGTTCACGAGTTCCTCCCCAAGGTGCGGAAGGCGCTGGTGGTCAACCGGTCGATCCGCGACGCGGTCAAGGTCTGCGAGGAGTACCGGGGTCCGGTCGCCTCGATCCTCAAGGCCGGTCTGATGAAGTACGGCCAGCCCAAGGAAGAGGTGGAGAAGACGATCGAGAACGCGGCGCTGTTCGAGATGGGCCGCCTCGAGCGGGGTCTCGCCGTCCTGGCGACCACCGCCAACGTCGCGCCGCTGCTCGGCTTCTTCGGCACGGTGACCGGCATGATGGCCGGTTTCGACGCCCTCGCGGCGCAGGGTCTCTCGAATCCGGGCGCGGTCGCCACGGGCATCAAGGAGGCCCTGACGACGACCGCCGGCGGTCTCGCGGTCGCGATTCCGACCCAGCTCGCCTACAACTACTTCATGAGCCGGATCAACAAGTTCGTGCGCGACATCGAGACCGCGGCGAACATGCTGCTCGAGACGTTCGGCGAGATGGAGCGCAGCGGCATTTCACCCGACAGTGGCGAAGGCAGCTAGACTTCCTTCGGTTCCCGAGGCGAGGGCAACGACATGAAGCTCAAGGCATCCATCGAGCACAAGCCGAACATCCCGACGGCCTCCATGGCCGACATCGCCTTCCTGTTGATCATCTTCTTCATGCTGACGATCACCTTCGAGGTCGACAAGACCCAGGTGACGCTGCCGAAGACGACCCTCAGGAACGAGATCCCGAAGAAGGCCGCCTACGTGTCCATCGATCCGGATGGGCGCATCCGCCAGTCCGACGGCAACGACCAGAGTGCCCTGGTCAGTGGGCCCGAGGACGTGCTCTCGATGGCCGCGACCGCGATTTCGTCCGATCCGAGCAAGACCTTCGTGGTCAAGGCCGACGGCGGCGTGCCATGGGAAAAGGTGGACCAGGTGCTGGACGCTCTGAAACGGGCCAAGGTGCGTGATCTCCGCCTGCTGTCCGACCAGCGGACGGTCGACGATTACTGACGGCATGGTTTCTGACGACACGGTTTCTGACGACATGGCGCGTTTCGTGAGACTGACGGTAAACCTGACGCGACGGGATGGAGGCTTGAGATGAGGATCGAACGTGACCGCCCGGACGATGAGATTCCGACTTCGTCCATGGCCGATATCGCCTTTCTGCTGATCGTCTTCTTCATGGTGACGACCACCTTCACGGCCACCCGCGGGTTGGACTTCGCGTTGCCGGAGGACGACGACAACCCGCCGGTCATCGAGAAGGAGGAGTCGGTGCTGATCGAGATCTTCCCGGGCGGGGCTCTGGTCGTGGACCAGAACCCGATGGAGCTCAGCGAGATCATCGAGTACCTGAAGCCGAAGCTGGAACGGAATCCGAAGAAGCCCGTCATCATCCGGCCGGATGTTGCGACGGAGTACAAGCACATGGTTCAGGTGTACGACGAGTTGCGCCAGGGCGAGGAGCATGGGCTGCAGGAGCCGATCAACATCTCCGTGCCGACGCAGCGGGAGATTCAGAGCTTCTGGTACTAGCCTGAGGCGCATGCCGGAATACGACGGAACCCGAAGCAGATTGCAGACCGTACCCGCAAACCACGAGTCCAAGCGAACAACGAGGAGGTACCCCGATGAGTGAAGAGAACCTCGAAGCGGCTGAGTCCCCGGCTGCCGACTCCCCGGCCGAAGGGCCACAGGCTGAAGAAGCTGGCGCGCTGACGTCAGCGGAGCAGGGCTTCCTGACCTACGTCGAGGAAACCCGGGAGGACAACAAGACCTTCCGCTACTCGTTCGGGCTCGCGGTGCTGCTGCACGTGGTCCTGCTTTGGATCCAGCTGCCCGATCTCTACGGCGAGGAGATAGCGCCGCCGCCGACGCCCAAGGTCTTCGTCGTGCAGCAGGTGCGCTTCAAGCCGCCGCCGCCGGAAGTCGAGCAGCAGATCCCCAAGCCCAAGTCGAAGAAGGTGCCGATTCCCGATCCGACGCCCGATGAGCCGGAACCCATCCGCATCGACGAGCCCGACGAGATCGATATTCCGCAGGTCGATGATCTGGACCTGTTCGAGTTGCCCGACGCTCCGCCTCCGCCGGAACCCGAGGGCCCGATCTGGGTCACCGGCGACGTGACGGACCCCGAGAAGCTCAATGCGGTCAATCCCCAGTACACGGAGATTGCGCGCAAGGCGCGGATCCAGGGTGTCGTCGTTCTCCAGGCCACGATCGACAAGAACGGCGACATCACGGACGTCAAGGTGCTCAAGGGCCTGGCGATGGGCCTCAGCGAGGCCGCCGTGGCGGCCGTCACGCAGTGGAAGTTCAAGCCGGCGACCCTGAACGGCAAGCCGGTCGCCGTCTACTACAACCTGACCGTCAACTTCCAGCTCCAGTAGGATTTCAGCCGGCGCCGGGGGCCGGACAGGCGCTTGCGCCGCTTTCGTCCCTCGTCGTCAAACGAACCTGACCCGACCGTCAACTTCCGAGACCACCAGCCGGGAGCATCTGGCTCGCGGGTGAAGGAGGCCTGATAGAGATGACCAGCAGCCGATCTGTTTTCGCCCTGGCAATGGCAATTCTGGTGCTCGGCGCGTCAGTCGCAGCTGCCGGATGGGATGAGGGAGTCGCTGCCTTCAAGGCCGGCAACTACGCCCAGGCGATCGCCGAGTTTCAGCAGTTCGTCGAGGAGAGGACCGACGAAGAGGCGCTGGTCGTGGGGTACCAGATGCTGGCCCGGTCCCTGCTGCGGGGCGGCAAGGCCAAGGAAGCGGTCGCGGCGTTCCGGAAGCACCTCGAGTTGAAGCCTGGCGACACGGGAAGCCAGATCGGCCTGGGGCAGGCGTACTACCAGGCTGGCATGCCCAGGGAATGCGTGGCGACGTTGAACCGGCTGAACGTCGGCAGCCTCGCGGAGCCGCACCAGATTCAGGTGTACCAGATGCGCAGCGCGAGCCAGGCGAGGCTCGGAAACACGCGTGGCGCGGCCGCCGACCTGGGCAGGGTCGCGGACCTGAAGGGGGATGCGAAGTCGCGGTTCGAGTACGGTCGGATGCTGCAGAACGACGCGCAGCTCGACGCGGCAATCGCCGCCTTCAACCGGGCCGTGTCGATGGACGGCAGCCAGGCGGAGTGGAAGAAGACGCTCGTCAACGCCCTGAAGATCAAGGGTCGGAGCACACAGGGCTCGGCCAAGACCGGCATCTACGCCAGCGCCGAGAATGTCGCTCGGAGCCTCGTGGCGAGCAGCCCCTCCTTCGACAACCTCCTCCTTCTGGGCGAAGTGCAGTTGGGCGGCAAGAGCTACGATGCAGCCGCGTCGACCTTTCAGCAGGCGATCTCGAAGAAGAGCAACGACTGGCATGCGCACTTCTACCTTGGGCAGGCGTTGACGGCCCTCGAGCGCTTCGGCGACGCGGAAGCACCGCTGAACACGGCGCTTCAGTTCGCTGCAGGCGATGGCGAAGAGCAGATTTGGGGCCAGCTCGGCTTCGTCTTCGAGAAGCAGAAGAAGTTCGCGATGTCGATTGACGCCTACGAGAAAGGCGACGATCCGGCTGGTGTCACCAGGGTGCGCGAAAATCAGCGGATCGAGCAGGAGAACAAGGACGCCGACGCGTACAACAGGAACATCGAAGAACTGGAGCGTCAGCGCGAGGCGCTCCGCAAGCAGCTGGAGGAACTCCCGGGGGCTGCGAACGAGCCGCCGCGTCGCTGACGGCCAGGCGCCTCCGGGCAGCGGGGTGAAGAGAGACCGCGTCTCCGGCCACCTGAACAGGCCTGATGCCCGCGTGGGCACAGGCCTACGCAAGCTTTCGGCGCAGAATCTCCCTTGCCGCCTGAGGTTCGGCGGTACCTCGGGAAGCCTTCATGACCTGGCCAACCAGGTAGCCGAGGGCCTGCTTGCGGCCGTCGCGGTACGCGGCGGCGGCCTTGCCGTTGGCCGCGACCGCGGCGTCGGCCCAGGCCTCGAGCTGCCTGTCGTCCCGCACCTGCCGCAACCCGAGCCGGTCGACGATCTGGTCGGGGCTCTCCTCCGAGCCCCAGGCTTCGCTGAGCACGTCCTTGGCCGCCGTCGTGGACAATTCGCCGGAATCGACCAGGGCGACGATGGCTGCCAGCCGCTCGGGCGCAATGAGTTGAACGTCCTGCTGCTTCAGCTCGCGCAGAATCTCGGTCATCACCCAGTTGGCGATGGACTTCGCGCCTGTTGGGTGGGCGGCCACCGCGCGCTCGTAGTAGGCGGCCAGGCTGGCGCTGCCGGATAGAAGTGCGGCCTCTTCGGCGCGCAACCCGTAGGCGTTGCGGAACCGCGCGCTCTTGACCCAGGGCAACTCCGGGAGCAACTCCGCCTGGCGTTCGATGCGGCCCTCCGTCAGCACCAGGGGGCGGAGGTCGGGCTCCGGGAAGTAGCGGTAGTCGTGCGCTTCCTCCTTGGAGCGCAGGGAGCGGGTGACCCCGCTTGCGGGCTCGAAGCTGCGCGTCTCCTGCTCGACCCGGCCTCCCGCGGCCAGAATGTGCAACTGGCGTTCCCGTTCGTAGCCGAGGGCCCTGGCGACGTGGCGGAAGGAGTTCAGGTTCTTGACTTCCGTCTTCGTCCCGAGCGCGTCGGAACCTGCGGGACGCAGGGAGAGGTTGGCGTCGCAGCGCAGACTGCCCTCCTCCATGTTGCCGTCGCTGGCGCCGGTGTAGAGAAGGATCTGGTGGAGGGTCTGGAGACAGGCCTGCGCATCCTCCGGTGACCGAATCTCGGGCTCGGTGACGATCTCCACGAGGGGTACGCCACAACGGTTGAAGTCGACCAGGCTCCGTCCCGGCAGCGGACCGCCTCCCGGCACCTCGTGGAGCAGCTTGCCGGCGTCCTCTTCGAGGTGAATCCGATGGAGCCTCACGTTGCCGCCTGTCGGCAGCGGCACCGACCCGCCTTCGGCCAGCGGCTCGTCGTACTGACTGATCTGGTAGCCCTTGGGCAGGTCGGGATAGAAGTAGTTCTTGCGCGCGAAGACGGACCGCCGCTCGACCACGCATCCCAGCGCCAGCGCGAGCCGGGTGGCGAGGTCGACGGCGTGCTGGTTGATCACCGGCAGGGTCCCGGGATAGCCGAGGCAGACCGGGCACACGAGCTCGTTCGGCTCCGCGCCGAACCGGTTCTCGCAGCGGCAGAACATCTTCGTTCTGGTGCGCAACTGGACATGGACCTCCAGCCCGATGACCGTTTCCCAGGAGGCATCGAGGGCTGCGGGAGAGATTCCCGGATGTGCCGTGCTCTGCGCTACGCTCATGACCGTCACGATGGCCGCGGCATCCTACAGCAGCTACCGGTGGTGAAGCCCCGGGTCGCGGCGACCATCGTTCACTGCCGCGGAGCGGTTCGGGGGGCCTTTCTGGGCGCGCAGCCCGGTACGGAGGCGCTTGGTCCGGAAGCTGCCTTCCGGGCCCTGGCGAGCCATGTCGAGGCGGCCGGGAAGGTCTCGCCCGCCTGGCTGAAGCAGTGCCACGGCGCCGAGGCGCTGCGGGCGGAGGAGCCTGGCTTCAGGGGAGAGGGCGATGCCCTGATCGTCTCGCGTCCCGGGGTCGCGGCGACCGTCTTCGTTGCCGACTGCGTACCGGTCCTCATCGCCGCCGGCGCAAGCGTCGCGGCGGTTCACGCCGGCTGGCGGGGGCTGGCGGGTGGAGTTCTCGCCTCCGCGATGCGGACCTTGCGCCGAGCCGGCGTCACCGATCCAGCCGCCGGCGAAGCCTGGATCGGGCCGGCGATCGGTCCGTGTTGCTACGAGGTGGACGAGGACGTGGCCGGCCAGGTGGCGTCTGCGAGCGGATCCGGAGTCGTCGTCCGCCGGCCGGGGCGCAAGCCGCACCTCGACCTGGCCCTGGCGGCCTCGAAGCAGCTTGGCGCGCTGGGGGTCGGCTGTACCGCGAGCTGCGTTCCCTGCGTTCGCTGCGACTCGGGCTGGTGGAGTTACCGCCGTGACGGCGCGCGCGCCGGCCGGAACTACGCCTTCATCTGGCGCGAACGGAACGGATGTCGCTGACGGCCGAACCGAAGCCGGTTCCCCGTCGGACATGGTGCGCCCCGGTCGATCAGGGAAAGCGTGTCCGTCCTGACGGCCGAACCGAAGCCGGTTCCCGGTCGGACCGCTATGTCCCGTCGGGCGTTGCCCGGCGGGAAGGGCGGCTGCGGGTCCTGCGCGTGGGGTCGATTCCCAGGGAGCGGAGAAAGGCCAGGTCGCGTCCGTTGATGCGAAACGTCGGCGGCGGCAGGACGCGGCCGGCCGAGGAGTTCTTGTCGGCCCCGCTGTCGTCGTCACGGCTCTTCCTGCAGTCGAGGAAGAGGTTGAGCGTGTAGCCTTCGCGCCGGATCGACTCGAGCCGATCGTGGACCTCGGGCGACTCGGCCATCGCCTCGCAGAGAGACCGGGTGAGTTCTTCGAGCAGTTGCTTGAGCCGGGGTTCCATGAGCCGACGAGCATTATCCCAGACCGCGGCCCGTAGCGACAGTCCGCGTTCGCCGCAGGCCGGCGCGCACCCCTGGCGGGCGGTGCTCGATGCGCTTGCCGGGGAGGGTTGGACGCCGGTCTCGTTCGAGCCCCTGGCCGGCGACGTCTCGGCCCGCCGATACGGCCGGCTTCGTCTTGCCTCCGGCGAGCAGCGGATCGTGTGTTCATACCCCGACGAGATGAAGGACGCGGCGGTGCGGTTCCTGGGCGCCTCCGAACTGCTGGCTTCGGTGGGCGTACCGACCCCGCGGGTGGACCAGTACTCCCTCGAACATCCGGTCTGGGTTCTCCTGGAGGATCTGGGGCCGCGAACCCTGTTCGAGAGGTGGAAGGAAGGCGGACGCGGCGCCGGCGTGAACCTGGACCGGCGACTGGCGGAAGCCCGGGAGCTGATCGCACGGATGCAACGCCTGCCGACGGACAGGGTTCGGGCCCTGGGCTGCCCGCCGCTCGATGGCGACCTGTTGATGTCTGAACTGGACCAGACCTGGGAGCGGTTCCTGGAACCGCGGGGTCTGGTTGCGGATCCGGGCCTGGCCGAGCAGCTCCGAGCCGCATGCGCTGCGGTGTGCGAACGGCTGGAGTCGGCAGCGCCTGTGCCGTGTCACCGCGACTTCATGGTCCGGAACCTGATGCTGCGCAGGCCGCCCGCGGCGCGGCCGGGAGAGTTCGACGAACTGGTCGTCATCGACCACCAGGATCTTCGCCTGGGGCCGCCGTGTTACGACCTCGCTTCGCTGCTCAATGACACGTTGACCCTCCCGGTCCGGGAGAGGCGGGAGCAGCTCTCCGCCGCCCGCCTCGACGCCGGCCGCATGCTTCAGTATCACGCGGCGACGGCCCAGCGCACACTCAAGATCGCAGGGACCTTCGCGTACTTCGCCGCGGTCGGCAGCGACCGCTATCTGCCGTTGATCCCCCCGGCCCTGCGGAGGTTCCTGTACGCCCTGCAGGCTCTCCCGGAAGGCCGCGAACTGGCCGCCTGGCTGCGCAGGGCCTGGGAACCGGTTCTCACCTGACGGCAGCCCGTTCAGCAGCCCGTCCTCGACCACCTGGAACCTGCTAGTATCCAGGCCCGCTTTCGAGAGGAGAACGCCATGCCGTCCCTTGGCATTCAGGAACTACTCGTCATCTTCGTCATCCTCCTGGTCATCTTCGGCGGCAGCAAGCTGCCTCTGCTTGGCCGTGGCATGGGCGAGGGGATCCGCAACTTCAAGCGGGGCCTGCGCAGCGACGATGCCTCCGAGCTGGAGGAGAAACAGCCCTAGCGGCCCGTGGCAGAAGTCGCGCTGCATTCGAGCGGCGATGCATCACGTCCAACATCGTGCCATCCGTGCGCCCGATGACGGGCGCACGGACTGGTTCGCGGGTGGCGCGGAGCGCGCCACCCGGGCAAGCTCTTCGGTCGAGTATTCACCGATATGCTCCCTCATCGCGCCTTGTTGGACGCGCGCCTCGCCGCTCTCGGTGCGACACGGACTTCTGCCACGGGCTGCTAGCCGCCGGCGAGGATGGCGAAGTCGAGGCCGCGGGGATTGACGGCCGCCCATGCGGCGCGGTGGTGCTGGACGTACAGGCGGAGCACGCTCTCCGTGAACTTCCGGGTTTCGCGGAAAGGCGGCATGCCCTTGAAGCGATCGACCTTGCCGGGCCCGGCGTTGTAGGCCGCGAGCGCGAGCACCAGATCGCCGTCGAAACGGTGCAGGAGGTACTCGAGATAGCTGACGCCCGCGGCCAGGTTCTGGCCGGGGTCGTACCCGTTGCGCAAGCCCAGATGCTCGGCCGTATCGGGCATCATCTGCATCAGGCCGACGGCGCCCCGGGGCGAGACGGCGAGGGTGTCGAAGGACGACTCGGTCTGGACGATGGCGGCTACCAGCAGCGGATCGACCTCGTGGCGCCTGGCGACGAGGAGTATCTCCGTGCCGAACGGAAGCCTCTTCATCCTGCTCTCGACCGCGCTTTCGTCGGCGGCGCCGATGAAGAGCTCGAAGCTCTCGCGCCGCGACCGGATTCCGGCGTAGAGGGGACCGTCTGCCGGAAGAGCCTGGTCCGCGTCGCCAGCCGGGTCGAGCCAGGCCTGAATCTGCTCGAACAGCGCGATGTCCTCGAGATGCGGCGGCGCGGGGAGGGGCTCGGGCCGCCGCCCGGGCGCCGTTTCCTGCACGGAGACGGCCAGGATGGCCGTCGTGGTCAGGACGCCTGCCATCGCCTTGATCCGGGTTCTCGCGGTTCTGCCGGTTCTCGCCGTCTTCCCGGCTTTCCCGGCTTTCCCGGTTTCCCCGGCTGCCGTGGCCGGTCCCGGGCACGTCGGCGCTTCGCTCTTCGCCTCCCACATCGGCTCAGGGCATCTCGTCGGCCTGGCCGCGGCGGTCGTCGGCGGGGGCCAGGTTCTGGCGTTCAGGAGGTTCATGAGGAGCTTGAGGCCTGTTCCTGGTTCTTGAAGGAGTGGATGCTGGAGACGGGAGGGTCACTGCTGCGGCGGGGAGGGGGGCGCCTCGTCAGGACGGCGTCTCCTCCGGAACGCGCTGCGAACCCAGGTGAAAGGCTGCGGGAATCGAAGAAGGCGAACGTACCCGACCGGCGGCGACGTGCTGGATCGGGGGCCGCGGCAGTCGCCGGCAGGGAACCACCGGTTGCCCGTGGTTGCAAGCGGGCTGCCAACCCGGACTGACTTCCCGTCACGTCCGACTGTCAGGCGGGACGCTGGCCTGGTTGATGTCGCCTGCTCGAAGTTCGGTAGTCGGCGGACTGGATACGAAGTGCCTGGACCTTGCTGCGCAGAGTGTTCCGGTGAATGCCGAGACCTGCTGCCGATCGTGTGATGTTGCCGCGATTGCGCTGCAGGGCCGCGACGATGAACTGACGCTCAAAGCTCTCGCGTGCCTGGGCCAAGGTGACACCCTGGCCGACTAGATGTCTGACGAGATGCTCAAGCTGGTCGCCAAGGTCATTCGCCGTCCCTTTGGGAACGCGGTCGTCTGCGCTGATCTGCTTCAAGGCGAGTCGCGTGGCCAAACGGTGACCATAGCACAGGAGAGGGGCTCGGGGCGGGTTTGGCGTCGTTGCAGTCGCTAATCGTGCGGGTGCGCTTGTCCGTATGCACTGCTTGCCCCGAGGAACGAGACAGCAAGAACGAAAGCACCGAGTCCGCGGTGCTTCATGATTCAGGACCTTGTTCGTCGTTCGCGATCTCTCCCGGCGGGGGAGAACAGAAGGTTCTCAATGTCCAGCCATTGGGGCTGGGAAAGACTCCGGAAACGAAACAACCAGAACGGACGGCTTCGGCGGCTCCGCTTTTGAGGCCTCTCCACAACCTCGTGAACTCTTCATGGTCCATCATGTCTGCCAAGTCCACGAGACCGTCCCGCCAGACATCCCCGGCCCGCGCTCTCGCCGCCTCCAATGTCTCGGGAAAGTCCGGTGCGAACGACACCGGGTAGAAATCCGACTGTCCGTAAGTCCTCAGACGGCCATTGTCTTCAACCTGGACTACCCGGCTCATGCTCATCACGGTCACCGCGAATCCGTCCTTGTCAGCGGGCAGATCCGCCGCGATCAGCAGGCGGTCTCCGACCTCCGGGTAGTACTCCTGACGAGTGGCGTCAGGAGCGCAGAAGACCCGTCCTCCGGCAACGAATCGGGCGTAGGGAAGGATGGCGTACTTCACGAAGTACGGGTACTTGCGCGACGGGTAGAGGTGCTCGGTGTCTTCCAGGAGGATGAGCGTGTTCGGCCGGCCTTCCTGGTCGAATCCCGGAACAGAGCCCGTCACCGTCCCCAGAACGACGGCATCCGATGCCGCCGTCCAGCCCCGGAAGTCTCCGGGGGGAAACACGGTGCGGCGTGGGAGGCGGAATCGCTCGCGGATGGAAGCAGCCTCTTCAAGGCTGATCTCGCAACCCAGTTCCGTTGGAGGCGCGTCTTCAGATGCCGGCTTCATCGTTGCCGGCGGTGGCCGCTTCATCCGGGCGGCCAACCTGCTCGCCAAGGTACTGCCGAGGCGCTCTTCGCCGTGAACGGCGCCGTCGGGCTCGAGAGCGTAGGAGGCAGCGACCCAGTACGGCCCATCCGAATCGCGTTCGGGATGGGCGTACAGAAGCTTGGGCGGCCTTTCGTCTCCCTGGACGGCCAAGGGCGAGAAGGCAGCGAACAGCGCCAGCAACAACACGAGGGACGGCAACTTCATGTGGCCTCCTTCCCGCAATCTCATCATCTTCTCGGAAGCGGCTCTTACAACCCTACTCACGGCCTCCGGGCGGGTCAAACCCGAGCGCTGTCCAGCGAGAAGTGAGCGCGAACGGGTGGGATCGGGGATCATCGGAGGATGATCTTGACTCTCCGGCTCCAAACCCTTGTCTTGCGGATCCGTCGCCTCTCAGCACTTGGGCTGTTCCGCCGCGTTCCGCCGCGTCAGCCTTCGTCCTGCAGCCGGGACAGCGACTCGGTTGCCAGGCGGGCGGCCTCGGAGTCCGGGAAGCGTTGCTCGACTTCCTGAAATCGGCGCCTGGCGCCCTCCTTGTCGCCGAGCCGCTCCAGAATGCGCCCGGCCTTGAGCAGGGCGTCCGGGACCTTGTTGCCGAGCGGGTACTCGTGGAGCACTGCCTGGAGTGCCGCCATGGCGCCCCGGTCGTCGCCGCGGGCAGACCGGGACTCGCCGATCCAGTAGAGGGCGTTGTCCGATAGCTCGTTGTCCGGAAAGGCGTCGAGGAAGCGCTGGAAGCCGAGCTCGGCTTCCACGTAGTCCCGGTTCAGGAACTGCTCGCGGGCGCGGTCGTAGAGTGCCTGGTCCGTCTCCCCGACGGTGGCTGGTGCACCGGTTCGGCCCGGGTTCTCGCCGGCCTCCGGTTCGGTCCCGGCGTTCGCCCGGTCCGGCGCCGAGGTCGCGTCCGGGTCGTCGAGTTCCGTCACCTCGAGTACCTGCACGCGGGCCGGCGGCGGCGGTTCGAAGGGGACGGGCGGCGGCGGCGCGGTTGCCAGGGCCCTGACCTCCTCGAGAGTCGTCTCGATTTCGGCGAGGCGCTGACGAAGCAGGGAGTTCTCCGATTCGCCCTCGGCCAGCAGGCCTTCGAGCTGCCGGACCCGCTCCTCGAGCTCCTCGAGGTCGGCCCGGACGCCCTCGTTGGGGGTCGTCAGGCGGTTCACGAACTCGCGTGGGGAGTTGGTGGAGGCACAGGCGAGGCAGCAGCCGGCCAGTGCGAGCGCGGCCGTCAGGCGAGCGCGTGCAGGCCGACGCCCGGGCGGGTCCACGAGGCGTTCCGGCGCCTGGTGCTGAACGTGGCGCGGGCGGCTGTGGCGCGGGCGGCGGAAGTCAATTCTCGGGAACATCTTCGCTCCGGGGCGCATCTTCACCGTCGCCGGACGGCCGGGGCGGCGCCGGCTGGAGGTTGCTTCTCAGCTGCCGGATCTTCTCCGGCGAAGGCACCTTCTCGATCCAGGGACTGCCGGCGTGTTCGCTCCACAACTGCTGGCAGGCGTCACGCAGATAGTCGACCGCTTCCAGCCCCGCGTCGGTACGTGCCCGCTTGAGTACCTGGACGTAGGTGAGGCACATGTACGCCCGGATCTTGTCCTTGTGCGGGTAGGTCGGGTACTGCTCGAGCATCGCCCTGAAGCGGTCGCCTGCAGCGTGGGGATTGCGATTGCGGGAGCGGTAATAGTAGCTGCCGACGACGAACTCGTGTTCCGCCAGCTGACTCCGGACCTCGACGATCTGCTCGGCGGCCTGGCCTCCGTACTGGCTGGTCGGGTAGAGCCGCCGGACGTTCTCGAACTCGGCCAGCGCCTGTCGGGCCGTCTGTTGATCGCGGTCCGGTTTCTCGATCCGCTGGGCGAGCGCGGAGGCCAGACGGAACTGGGCGTAGGCCGCGCGGTCGGAGGTCGGGAACCGGTTCAGGAAGTCGCGGTAGCGCTGCTCCGCTTCCACGTATGACTGGTAGCCGCCGCGCACGAACAGCGCGTCCGCGGCCAGCAGCAGACCCTCGCGGCCGGTTTCGGAGTTCGGCTCGACTTCGAAGGCGTGGACCAGGTGCTGGAGAGCCTGCTTGAACTTCTCGTCGTCCAGGAGCTGCTTGCCGATTTCAAGCGCCTCGGAGGATGACAGCCGGAGGATCGGATCCTCCTTGACGCCTCCGCAGGCGATCGCGAACGTGAGCGCCGCCGCGCCGAGCAGCGTCCTTCCGGCCAGCCGCGTCATTCGTTCGCCTGCCGGCGGAGAGCCGCCAGAGCCTCGGCCGGACTCTCGGCCGCGAAGACGCCGGAGCCCACGACCGCGACGTCCACGCCTGCGGCCGCCACCTCGTCGAGGTTCCCCGGCTTGATGCCGCCGTCCATCTCGATGCTGGTGAAGAGTCCACGCGCTTCGGCCGCGGCGCGGAGCTGCCGCGCCTTGTCCAGGACGTGAGGTTGAAACGCCTGGCCTGCGAAACCCGGCTGTACGGACATGAGGACCACGTGGTCCAGGTGCTCCAGGTAGGGCAGGAGCTGGTCCAGCCCGGTGCCCGGGTTGATCGCCGCGCCGGCGCCGACGCCCCGACCGCGAATCCGTGCCGCCAGCCGGGCCGGCGCCCTCGTCGCCTCGTGGTGGAACGACACCCGGATCGGTTCCGTGTCGAGGTATCTGTCGAGCAGGACTTCCGGATTCGAGACCATCAGGTGGATGTCGAACCCCACCCGGCTGCGTTTCGCCAGATCGGCGATCACCGGCGGACCGAAGGTGAGGTTGGGCACGAAGTGGCCGTCCATCACGTCGACATGGATCAACCGGGCGCCGCCGTCCTCGCACTGCTTGACTGCCGAGGCCAGGTCGGCCAGGTCGGCCGCCAGGATCGAAGGCGCGATCTTCATCGTTCAGGTTCTCGGTGGCGAAACGGACGGGTTCAACGGCTTTGCCGCGCGGCGACGACCAGGGCGATCGAATCGCCTTGCCGCAGGGGATGGCCCGGAAGTGGATACTGACGCAGGATGATCCCGGCTTCGACGCCTTCGTAGGGTTCGTACTTTACCCTTCCGAGGCGGAATCCGCGCGTCTCGAAGTAAGTGCGCACAGGCGCTTCGGGCAGGTCGATCAGATCGGGCATCACGAAGGACGCGCCCGGGTTGGCGAGGTTGACCATGACGTCGATCCGGGAAGAGGGTTCGACCCGGCTGTGCGGAGGTGGACTCTGACGGATCACGGTCCCGGGTACGCCGAACTCGGCGTACACGCTCCGGCTTCTGCCCAACTGCAGACCGGAGGCCGCGAGACGGACCTGAACCGTCTGGAGGACCTGGCCGGTCAGATCCGGCGTCTCGACGAGTTGACGCCCCCGCGAAACGTGAACGACGACGCCGCTGTCCTGTTTGACGGCGCTGCCGGCCGGCGGATCGTGCCGGAGCACATGGCCGGCGGGGATGGCTTCGTCGTGACGGTCCTCTTCGACCCGCCGAACCGTCAGACCGGCGGCGGCCAGGGTCGTCCCGGCCTCGCTCACGGCCAGCCCGACCAGGTCGGGTACCGCGATCACGCCGCTGCGGACGAAGTTGGACAGGGCGAGATAGGACGAAGCGCCGAGCAGCGCCGTGAGCAGTCCGGCGTACAGGCCGCCCGCGACCAGGCGCTTCAGCCAGCGCCTGCGCAGCGTGTCGGCGAGCCAGCGCGCGAGAGCTTCGGGCCGTCGCACTCAGCGCCCCAGGGCCGGCAGGTTCTTCACCAGGTCGGAGTAGATCGCGAACATCATGATGCCGACGATCACCACAAGGCCGAACTGGGTCACGAGGTTCTTGACCTGGACGGAGAGATCGCGCCGCAGGACACTCTCGAACAGCAGGATGGCGAGCTGGCCGCCATCCAGCACCGGGATCGGCAACAGGTTCAGAATGCAGATGTTCAGGCTGATCAGGGCGGTCAGGAAGACCAGGTCGTTGAGGCTCCGCCGCGCCGCCTGACCGCTGATCCGGGCGATCTCGATGGGTCCGGCGAGAGCGCTCTGCGGCGAGACGCGGCGTTCGGCCAGTCGGCCAAGGAAGCCGAAGATCTCGGTTGTGGTCTCCCAGTTGATTTGCGCACTCTCGATCAGGGCCGCGCCGGGGCCGACACGCTGGTACGTGAAGTGGCTGATCGCGATGCCGGCCCGTCCGAGACCGCCTTCAGCTGCCGGCACGAGCCGGATCACCAGGCGCTCGTCGCCGCGGCCGATCTCGACGCCCACCTCTTCGCCCGCTCGCGGTTCCACCAGCCGCCGGAAGTCGGCGGCGTCGGTGATGGGGTGTCCGTCCACTGCGTGGAGCGTGTCGCCGTACCGAACGCCCGCCCGCGCGGCCGGTGTGCCCTCGAACACCTCGCGGACGCGCGGAAGCAGGCTGGCGTACATGCCGGCGTCCCCCAGCTCGTGGCGGGGAAGCCGGCGCGGTACCAGCACCGTGCTCTGCGTTCTGCCGTCGCGCTCGAAGTCGACCGGGAGACGCCGTTCCGGCGAGGTGAGCACGATGTTCGCGACCTCGCGCCAGTCGGACACGTCCTCTTCGCCCAGGCGCAGGATGGTGTCGCCGGCTCGCAATCCGGCCTCGAAGGCCGCGGACTCGGGCGCCACGGCGCCGATCTCGGTGCTCAGGCCGCGCGGCCCGGCCAGCTCGGTACCGGCGACGAGCACGACGGCGATCAGCACGATCGACAGCACGACGTTGGCGGCGGGGCCGGCCAGGAGGACGACCATTCGTTGCCACCGCGGCCTGGTGATGAAGTCGCCGGCGTCGCCCGTGGGGTTCGACGCGTCGATCCCGGAAAAGGCCACGTAGCCGCCCAGAGGCACCATCGCCAGCCGGTACTCCGTGCCGCCCCGCTCGAATCCCCAGATCCGGGCGCCGAAGCCGATCGAGAACACCCGGACCCGGATCCGAAAGAGCCGCGCCGCCAGGAAGTGCCCGAGTTCGTGGACGAAGATGATCACTCCGATCACGACCAGCAGGGCCAGGATGTTGCTCAGGATGTTCATCGGACGAGGGCGGGCGACAGAGACGCCCGCCGATGCTAACCGCCGAACTGCGCCAGGACTTCCCGGGCGTGCCGACGACCCCACGAATCCCAGGCCAGAGCCTCTTCGATGCTCTCGGGCTCGCCCCCGACCGCCTGCTGGTCGTGGCGTTCGAGCACTCGGGCCACCACCGGCACGATCGCGGTGAAGGGAACTCGCCGGCTGAGAAAGGCGTCGACGGCAATCTCGTTCGCCGCGTTCAGCGCCGCCGGCGCGCCGCCGCCGCCGGCCAGGGCCGCGCGTGCCAGCGAGGGTGCGGGGAAGAGCACCGGATCCACTTGCCGGAACTCCAGGTTCGAGGTCGTCTGCAGCAGTTCGGTCAGGCCTGTCGAGGCCGAACCGGCGGCCCGCGGCCAGCGCTCGGGATACGACAGGGCGTACTGGATGGGGTACTGCATGTCATTGGCCGAGATCTGTGCGATCCCGTTGCCGCAGCAGAATTCGACGATCGAGTGAACGAGCGACTGCGGGTGGATCGCGATGTCGATCCGGGAACCGGCGACGTCGAACAGGTAGCTCGCTTCGATCAGTTCCAGGCCCTTGTTCATCAGGGTTGCCGAATCGACGCTGATCTTCGCGCCCATGTTCCAGGTCGGATGTGCAGTTGCCTCGGCCGGCGTCACCGCGTCCAGGGTGGCGGGATCGCGGTCGAGGAAGGGACCGCCCGAAGCGGTCAGCAGCAGACGGCAGACCTCCTGCGGGCGTCCCGCCCGCAGCGCCTGGTGGATTGCCGCGTGCTCGCTGTCGACGGGCAGGATGGAAGCGCCGGAAGCGGCCGCCAGCCGGTGCAGCACGGGCCCGGCCGCGACCATCGCCTCCTTGTTGGCAAGCGCCAGGTCGGCGCCGGCTGCGAGCGCCGCCGCAGCCGGTTGAAGGCCGGCCGCGCCGACGATTGCGGTCACCACGAGATCGAGGCCGCCGGTCCCGACCGCGTCCAGCAGTGCCTGCCCGCCGCAGGTCAGGCTGGTTGTGTCCGGCAGTTCGCTCCGCAACGCGGCAGCCCCGTCGCCGCTTGCCACGACGACGAGGTCGGGCCGGAACTCCCGCGCCAGTTCGGCCAGGCGGGCGGGTCGCGTTCCCTGTGCCGCGAGCACCGAGATCCGCAGCCGGTCCCTGTGGTTGCGGGCCACCGCCAGGGTGGCCTCGCCGACTGAACCGGTGGCGCCCAGTACGGCGACGCTGCGCCGGCTCAAGGCAGCACTCCGATGCCGGTTCCCTGGAGGGCCGAGACGGCCGGCCCGAGAGCTCCGAGGTCGACGAGCACGTACATCGCCGGCGTGGCCGGCATCACGCTGTCCAACCGGTCGAGGAGGCCTCCGTGACCCGGGAGGAGTCGGCTGGCGTCCTTCACCTTCGCGGCGCGCTTGAGCAGAGATGCCACCAGGTCTCCGGCCTGGCCCGAGCCGCCGCAGAGGAGAGCCGTCAGGAGAACGCCCGGCACGAAGTCCTCGGGGCCGAGCCAGAGCAGGAACCCGGCGAGGCCGACGCCGAGGCTCGCGGCCAGGCCGGAGACAGCGCCGGCGATCGTCTTCCGGGGACTGATCTCGGAGGCCAGGGGCCGGCGGCCGAATGCCCGCCCGCCGTAATAGGCGCCGATGTCGCCCGCCGCGGCCACCGCCAGAGGCCAGAGCAGAAGCGCGGGATCGCGTTGGTGGAGGTGAATCGCGGCGATCAGGAACAGCCCCAGCCACAACGCGCCGAAGGTGAACAGGGCGGAGGCCGCGATGCGGTCGCGCGCTTCGCTGCGGCTGCCCAACCCGACGACGGTCGCCAACGCGAGTACGACCGTTGCCGCCCCGAACCGGACGTCGAGGCCGGCGAGCCGGGGCAGGGAGACGATTCCGGCATGGACGCCGGCGGCGAGTGCCAGGAGGATCAGGGCCAGCCACAACGCCGGACGGAATCTCGGCGCAGCGGCGATCCGCCGCACCAGGGCGGTGTACTCCGCGGCCGCCAGCAGGACCACCAGGGTGACGACCGCCGCGAAGAACAGGGGCGGCAGATAGAGGATGATGGCTGTCGCCAGTGCCGCGGTCACGATCCCCGTGACGACGCGTTTCATTGCCGCCGACTGTATTCCACCCGCTCCAGACACAGGCCGCGCGCCGGTGCGTTGGGACCGGCCTCAGTGCGTGAACCGCCGCCCAGGAGGTCGGCGAAGTCGTCGACCGACCGGCGGCCGCGGCCGATCTCCAGGGTCGTGCCGACCAGCGCGCGGACCATGCCGCGCAGAAACCCGTCGCCGGCGACGCGGAAGATCAGCTCGTCGCCGGCTTCGATCCATTCGGCGCGGTGGATTGTCCGCTCCGGCTGGCGGTGGCTGCCCCCGGACCTGGCGAAGGCCGAGAAGTCGTGGCGTCCGGGCAGCAGGGATGCGGCGCTCTTCATCGCCTCCACGTCGAGTTCGCGCGGCGCCGGGGCGACGAAGGGGGCCCGGAACGGATCGATCACCCGAGCGCGGCAGAGCCGGTAGCCGTAGACCTTGAAGACGGCGCTCGTGCGGGCGTGAAACGCGTCGTTTACCCGGGCGGCGTCCAGCACGCGGACGGAAGGGGGCAGGTGACGGTTGGCGCCGTGAACGAGCGCGCGCCGTGTTGCCGCGGCCGGCGACCGCGCGGCCACCGCAACGTGAGCCGCCTGGCCGCGGGCGTGAACGCCGGCATCCGTGCGGCCGGCGCCGACCACGGTCACGCTTCGGCCGAGGATCCGCGCCAGAGCTTCCTCGACCACCTGCTGCACGGCGAGCGCGTTCTTCTGGCGTTGCCAGCCGGCGAAGTCCGTGCCGACATACGCGATTCGCAGGCAGTGCTTCATCGTGTCCCGGCGCCCGAGCCTGACATCCCGTTGACCCGCCTCCAGGCCGGCCGGCGGTCGACCGCGAAGAGCAGCAGGGGCGGCAACCAGATGGCGCCGTAGACCCAGGGAAAGTAGTCGACGCCGGCGAGGGCCGGCAGATAGGCGAGGGGCAGGGTCGCCGACAGCAGCAGCACGCCGCGTACCCCGAGCAGTGCCGCCCAGGGAAGGATCCAGGTCAGGTACCAGGGATAGAGCGTAGGGCTTGCCAGGAGCACGATGCCGAAGGCGGCGAATGCGGCGCCGGTCGGACCGGGACCCGTTCGCCAGACGCGAAGCCACGCCGCGCCGCCCGCCGCCAGGAGCAGGATGCGGGAAAGGAACGCGGGATAGGTGCGGGAGTACAGCGCCTGCCAGGGAGGCTCGTCGATCTCGCCGCCGAAGACGAGGCGAATCACGTGGACGAGTCCCGCGGCAACCCGGTCGAGTTGCAGGACGTCGAGCAGGCGCCACAGCGGTTCATGGAGCGGACCGTTGTACTCCCAGCGCAGCGCGTAGAGAACCAGGCCGGGAGGCAGGCCGCCCGTCCGGACCAGGACGGCCGCCGTCGCGGGAACCAGCAGGCAGGCGGCTCCGATGGCGAACAGACGGCCCTGCGGCCGGTCGCGCCGAATCGTCCGCCACCAGAGGGGAACTGCAGCGAAGGGAACCAGCTTGGCCAGCACGCCGAGCGCGGCAACGGCCCCGGCGGCCAGCGAACGTCGGGGACCGGACCGGGAACCATGCCGGGCCGGGAGCAGAAAGACGCAGGCGATGACGAGCGAGGTTCCCATCACGTCGACGTGGCCCATGCCGGCGCCCTCGATCACGACCAGTGGATTCCAGACGTATGCCAGCGCCGCCACGGTCGAGCCGCGCCGCCGGGCGAGCGCGAGCAGCAGAAGGCAGCCGATCAGGTCAACCGCGGCCAGCGCGAGCTTGTAGGCGGCGAGCGGCTGCGGCAGGACGCTGGCGGCGGCGAAGAGGCCCAGCGCCAGAGGCGGGTAGACCGTGGCGACGTCGCGGTGGGCGGTCCGTTGCCACAGGTCGTCGCGCAGGCCGGTCAGTTCCGGGTCGTTCGGGGTCAGGCGATACGGATTGGCGCCGGAAGCGGCAACGCGGCCGTCCCAGAGGTAGCGATGCACATCGTCGGAGAGGCTCGGCGCCAGCGGCAGCGCCAGCAGGCGGAGCAGCAGCGCGACGACCATCACGCCAACGACCGGGAGTTCGTCTCTTCGCCCGGCTTCGGCGCCATGCCTCGGGTCAGGCGCGACGACCGGGACGCCGGCGACCGGGAGTTCGTCCGCCTCTTCCCGCCGCGGCGTGGAGTACCCGACGGGATCGCGGTGCGGGCGGGGGGCGACCGGCAGTTCGTCCGCCTCCTGGCGCACGCGGGGCGTTTCGGCGGCCCTGCCGGAGCTCCGCCGCGAGGGTTCCAGGCGCCTCAGTGCGCGCAGCAGGGCGCCGAAGGCCAGGAACAGCACCGCGAGGAAGAGCACGCTCGCCCACTGCGCGTCCGCCGCCGGTCGCAGTCCGGCACGGTCCAGGAGGAGGAGCCCGCCGAAGCAGGCAATCAGGGGCCAGGCGGCAGCCACCGGCTGGAGGCCGCGGGGAGGGCTTCGACCCGGAGCGGTTGGCGGTGGGGCGATCAGGGGCCGGGCGGCAGCCGCTGGGTGGGGTGCCCTTGCCATATCGTCGGCGTTCGTGCTTCTTTCCGTGTACTACGCCGTTCTCGGCACGCTCGCACTCTTCGGGCTGCACCGGCTGGTTCTGTTGCTGGTGCTGCGCCTGGCCCGCCCGCCCGCGGCGCCGGGCCACCTGGGCGCCGCCGGCCCGAAGACGGAAGCCCCCCTGGACGGGTTCACTGCGGACGGGGCCGCCGCGCCCCGGGTCACTGTCCAGCTGCCAATCTACAACGAACGCTACGTGGCCCCCCGGCTGCTCGCTGCCGTGCTCGACTTCGACTATCCGGCGGAGCGGCTGGAGATTCAGATCCTCGACGATTCGACCGACGACACGGGCGATCGGATCGAGGCGGTGCTGGCGGCGGCGGCGGCGCAGAGAGGCTGCCCGCTGCCGACGGTCCGACACCTCCGTCGACCGGAACGCGAAGGCTTCAAGGCAGGCGCCCTCGCAGCCGGTCTGAGCCAGGCGCGCGGCGAGCTGATCGCGATCTTCGACGCGGACTTCGTACCCGGTCCCTGCTTTCTGCGCCGCACGGTGCCGGCCTTCGTCGATCCCGGACTCGGCATGGTCCAGGCACGCTGGGATCACATGAACCGGCGGAGCTCCCTGCTCACCCGCGCTCAGGCGGTCCTGCTCGACGGTCACTTCCTCGTCGAGCAGGAGGCGCGCTACCGGTCCGGTTGCTTCTTCAACTTCAACGGCACCGCGGGCGTCTGGCGGCGGCGGGCGATCGAAGAGGCCGGCGGGTGGCAGTTCGACACGCTGACCGAGGATCTCGATCTCTCCTACCGCGTGCAGCTGGCGGGCTGGCGCTTTGCCCTGAAGACCGACCTCGCGGTGCCTGCCGAGCTCCCGGCCCGCGTCAACGACTTCAAGGGCCAGCAGCACCGTTGGGCGCAGGGCACGGCCCAGACCATGCGCAAGCTGCTGGCGAGAGTCCTTCGCAGCCCCGCCAGGCTGCGGGTCAAGCTGGCGGCGGCTGCGCACCTGACCTCGGGCTTCTGCTATCCGCTACTGGTCGCGCTCGGGCTTCTGCTCCTGCCGGCCATCCTGGTGCGCCAGGAGTCTCCGTACCTGCTGCTATGGATCGACGCGCCGCTGTTCCTTCTCGGCACGGCTGCCGTGGCCGGCTGCTACGCCGTCGGCCAGCGGCGGGCGGGCCGGCCGGGCGCCCGCGCGTGGTTGGAGGTGCCGCTTGCGATGTCGGTCGGCATCGGTCTGTCGCTCCACAACTCGGCCGCGGTGGTTGTCGGTCTGTTTTGTCGGGGCGGCGAGTTCGCGCGCACGCCCAAGATCCCGGCGGACGCGCAGGACCCTCCCGCGCAGTACCGGTCGACCGTTGTCTGGAGCCTCTGGGGCGAAGCCACGCTGGCTCTCTACTTCTGGATCTGCATTGCCGCCGCCGGTTCGAGTGGCCGCTGGTGGTCTCTTCCCTTCCTGTACCTCTTCGCGCAGGGGTACAGCCTGATGGCCCTCGGAGGCACCCTGCCGCGATGGGGACGCCGCGTCAGGGCGCCCTGGACGCCGCCAACCGGTCGCTGACGCCATGTCTGGCCCCGGTCGATGATCCGCCCCCTGGGAAGACCCTCGCCTCCCGCTTCCTCGAGGCAGGCGAAGGTGGTCGTGCGGCCGGCCTCCGTGGCGGATGCCCCTCTGCTCAGACGCTGGCGCTCCGAGCCGGCCGTGCGCCGCTTCCAGCCGCTGAACAACGTGTCCGCGTCGCGGCTGCGAGCGGATCTGGCGGCGCAGCGTCCGCGGGACATCTACCGCGGCCGGGGCGACCGCTACACCTGGCTGGTCGAGGCGGACGGCGAGCGCGCGGGCTGGATCACTCTGGCGATCGTGAACTGGGAGCACGGGCTGAGCGAACTGGGGTACGCCCTGGCGACGCGCCACCAGGGTCGGGGCACGATGACCGCGGCACTCGGGCAGTTGCTGCCGGAGCTTCTGCTCCGCACGCCCCTGGAGCGCATCGAGGCGAGATGCGCGGTCGACAACGAGGCGTCGCGGAAGGTGCTGGAGAAGCTGGGGTTCGTGCGCGAGGGCCGGCTCCGCTCGTACTTCGTCCTGCAGGGGCGGCGCACCGACCACCACCTGTACGCCTTGTTGCGCGAGGACTACATCCCCAGGTCCTGGTGACGCGGGGACCGGGGGGAACATGGCGCCTGCAAGGACCGACGAACGCCAGCAGGAGTTCCGCGCCGTCAATGGGCGTGGTGCCGGGGGGCCGAACATGGCGCCTGCAAGGACCGACGAACGCAGCGTGATTCTCGTTGGACGGCTCTGCAGCCTGGCCCCTCAGGGGTCTGCCGCGCTACAGTTGCGGGCCGTGGATCGTCAGCAGGGGAGGTACGAATCTTGAGCAATGGAATCGGGCAGGACGCGCGGCCAGCAGCAGCAGACCCGGCACTGGAGAATCTCGAGGCCGGAATCGCGCTTTTCTACGAGAACAGGGTCGCGGAGGCCAGGACCCGGTTCGAAGCCGTGGTCGCGGGTGATGGCGACAGACGCCTGGTCGTTCGCGCGAAGGACTACCTCGGCGCCTGCGAGCGCGCGGCAACGCCGACGGACAGCGGTCCGGTCGACGCGTTTCTCGAGGCCGTGATGGCCCGGAACGACGGCGACCTGGAGCGTGTTCTCGAGTTGTGCGGGGACGACGGGCGAGACCGGGACGACCGCTTCGTCTATCTGGCCGCCTGCGTGCATGCCCTGATGGGAGACGAGGATGCCGCGCTGGACCTGTTGGCGAAGGCTGTGGAACTCGACCGGAAGAACCGCGTTCGCGCCTTCCACGATGGCGATTTCTCTTCGCTGCTCGAGGACGAGCGCTTCGTGAACCTCGTTCATGACCTGAACGACTGACATGGCTGGCGAGGCCGCCGCGGTCGGGGGGGCCGGAGCGGCCGTGATTCTCGCCGTTGGCGGCGGCGACCGGCTGCGCTCCGAGCTGCCCCGGGTCCTGCATCGGGTCGGCGGTCGAGCGGTCGTGGCGTGGGTCGTTGCGGCTGCGCGCGAAGCCGGCTGCGCCCCCATCCACCTGGTCGTCGGAAGCGGGGCGCGGGAAATCCGAAGGGTCCTCGAGCAGGAGGGCCCCGGGGAACCAGGGGAAGATGGATTGCGCGGCGGGGACATTCTCCGCGTGGAGCAGAGCCGGCAGGGAGGCACGGGAAACGCGCTGCCGATGGCCCGCAAGCTCCTGGATTCCGCCGGCTCGGTGCTGGTCATCTCCGGCGACGCCCCCCTGGTGCGGCCGGCGACTCTCCGAAGGCTCCAGGACGGCGCGCGCGATGGTTGGGGCGCCGTTGCCGTGGCCGTGGCCGATCCGGACGATCCGGGCGGTCTCGGTCGGGTGATCCGGAGCAACGGTCGGTTGGAGCGGATCGTGGCGCCGGCGAACGCCCGCACGGGGGAACCCGCGAGTCGAACGGTGAACGCCGGGCACTACGCGCTGCCCGCGCCGGCGATCCTCGACTGGCTGGAGAAACTCGTTGCCGACCGGGGACAGGACGAGGTGCGCCTGGCCGATGTCGTGTCCGGGGCGGCGGGCGAGCATCCGGTGGCCTGCGTCCGGGTGGAGGACGCCTCGGAAGCGCTCGGCGTCGACTCGCGGGCGGACCTGGCCGCGGTTCAGCGCATTCTCTATCGGCGCAGTGTCGAAGCGCTGCTCGAAGCCGGGGTGACGATCCTCGATCCGCAGAGCGTCTGGGTGGATGCCGGCGTCACGGTGGGTCCCGATTCCGTGCTGCACCCGGGCGTCACCCTGCTGGGCGCCAGCAGTACGGGACGCGGTTGTACCGTGCACAGCGGCGCCTGGCTCCGCGACAGCGTCCTCGGGGACGGGGTGGACGTCCTGCCCTACTCGGTTCTCGACGGAGCCCGTGTCGCCTCGGGCTGCAGCGTCGGCCCGTTCGCGCGCCTGCGGCCGGAGGCGGTCCTGGAGGAGGGCGCGCGGGTCGGCAACTTCGTCGAGGTGAAGAAGTCGACCCTGGGCCCCGGGGTCAAGGCCTCCCATCTCTCCTACCTGGGCGACTCGTCGGTCGGCGCCGGCGCCAACATCGGCGCCGGAGTCATCACCTGCAACTACGACGGCGACACGAAGCACCGCACGGTGATCGGCGCGGGAGCGTTCGTCGGCAGCGACACGATCCTCGTTGCGCCCGTCGAGGTCGGCGCCGGGGGTTACACGGGCGCCGGCTCGGTCATCACGAAGGACGTGCCGGAGGAGACGCTCGCCGTCGGCCGCGCGCGCCAGAAGAACATCAGGCGTCGGCCGCGGTAGCTCCTGAATCCGTCGTGCCCCGGTGTTCCGGCCCAGCCCGTCCTCGCCGGGCGCCTGCCCCGCGGAACCTGCCCGGCTCCGCCTCGGCGGCGCCGGCGCCCGGCGGGCGATCGGGACCGCCGTTCCGGCGCTCATCCCGATGACCCGGATGCCCGAGGTGGACTTCCGTTCCCGCCTGAACCCGGAACAGTTGGCCGCGGTCACCCACGACGGCGGGCCGCAACTCGTGATCGCCGGCGCCGGGTCGGGCAAGACCCGCGTCATCACCCACCGGATCGCCTGGCTGATTGCCGAGAAGGGAATCGAGCCGTGGCGGATCGCGGCGGTGACCTTCACCAACAAGGCGGCGGACGAGATGCGCGGACGCGTACTCGACCTGGTCGGCGGCAACGCGAACGTCTTCGTCGGTACCTTCCACCGGTTCTGCGTGCGCCTGCTGCGCCGTTTCGGAGATCGCGTCGGGCTCCAGGCCGACTTCGCGATCGTCGATGCGCCCGACCAGTTGCGGTTGATCAAGGCGGCTCTCCAGGCGGAGGACCTGGACGAAGAGACGTTCCGGCCCCGCTCGGTCCAGGGCCGGATCAGCGCCGCCAAGAACCGGTTGCTGACGCCGGCGGCGTTCGCGCGCGAGGCCGAGGACTTCTTCGACCGCCACGTCGCCGCGGTCTACCGTCGCTACCAGGCTCAGCTGCGGCGCTCGGGCGGCGTCGACTTCGACGATCTGATCGCGCTGGCGGTGCGGCTGCTGCGCGACGAGGCGGACATCGGCGAGCGTGTTCGGGGACGTTTCCGTCACCTGCTCGTCGACGAGTTCCAGGACACGAATGCCGCCCAGCTCGAACTGATCAGGAACCTCGTCGTCGACCCTGACGGTTCGGTCTCCGGGTTGACTGCGGTCGGCGACGAGGACCAGAGCATCTACGGCTGGCGGGGGGCCGAGGTCGACAACCTGCTTCGCTTCGAGCGCCACTTTCCGGGCGCCCGGGTTCGCAAGCTGGAACGCAACTACCGTTCGACGCAGAACATCCTCGACGCCTCGGGCGCCGTCATCGCAAGGAACGAACAGCGCCGCGGCAAGACGCTGTGGACGGATACCGGCGCCGGCGAGCCGCTGCAGCTCTTCTTCGCCGCCGACCAGGAGGACGAAGCGCGCTGGGTGGTGCGGCAGGTCGCGGCGCAGCGCGCGGACGGCGTCGGGTTCGGCGAGATGGCCGTGCTCGTGCGCACCAACGCGCAGACGCGGGCGATCGAAGACCAGATGCTGCGCGGCGACGTGCCGTACTGCCTGGTCGCGGGCGTACGCTTCTACGAGCGCGCCGAGGTCAAGGATCTGGCCGCGTACCTGCGGGTGATCAACAATCCGCGGGACAACCTCTCCCTGCGGCGGATCCTGAACCAGCCGCGGCGGGGGATCGGCCGCCGCACCGAGGAGTTTCTGCTGGCCCGCGCGGCGAAGATGGGCGACTCCCTGTGGGACGCGATTCGCCTTGACCCGCTGCAGGAGCTGCCGGCGCGGAACCGTCGCGCGGTTGACGACTTTCGGGGCCTGATCGAGGCGCTCCGCAAGGAAGCCGAACGCCAGCCGCTGGCGGAACTGGTGCGGGGGACGATCGTCGCGGCCGGGTTCGAGGCGCTGTACGGCAAGGGCGGCGAGGAGGGGCGGGAGCGGCTGGACAACCTGGGAGAACTGTCGTCGTCGGCGCAGGACTTCCAGACCCGGTACGGCTGCGAAGACATGCCCGCCAGGATTCCGGCGGCGGCGGCCCCGGCCCTCGAGGACTTCCCCGGCCCGGGCGTCGGCGAGACGGATGGGGCGCTGCCGACCAGTCCGCTGACGAACTTCCTGGACTACGTGTCTCTGGTCAGCGACACCGACGGCCTGAACGCGGAACTCGGCGTCTCGGTCATGACCCTGCACAGCGCCAAGGGCCTGGAGTACCCGGTCGTTTTCGTCACCGGGCTCGAGGACGGCCTGTTGCCGCATTTCCACGCCGGAGGCGGCGCACGGGAGATCGAGGAGGAGAGGCGGCTGCTCTACGTCGGCATGACCCGCGCCGAACGGCGGCTGCTTCTCAGCGGTTGCCGCCGTCGCATGGTCGCGGGCGTCTTCCAGGATCAGCAGCCCTCACCCTTCCTGATCGATCTGCCGGAAGAACTCGTGGAGACGGCCCAGAGCCCGGACCTCTACGGCGGGCCGCGCACCGCGGGCGTTCGCAGCTTCTTCGGCGCCGGTCGGGCCGGTGGGAACGCGTACCGGCCGGCGCTGCCCTCGGGCCGCAGGAGTCGGGCGTCGGGAGGGGCGTTCAAGCAGGCTGCCGGCGACTTGCGACCGGGCGCCCACGTCCGTCACGCCACCCTGGGCAAGGGTGTGGTGCTGCACCTCGACGGCCAGGGCGAGAACGCGAAGCTGACGATCTTCTTCGACAAGGCCGGCAAGCGGAAGCTGGTTCGCCGCTATGCCCCGCTGGAGGTTCTCTGAGCCTCCGCGTGCTGCTACACTCCGGCGCCTGCCTGTCGGGGCGTGGCGCAGTCTGGTAGCGCACCTGCCTTGGGCGCAGGGGGTCCTCAGTTCGAATCTGGGCGCCCCGATATCGCTCGCATGCCCAGGCCTCGGTTACCCTGTCGCTTTCGCCTGCCTGTAGCTCAGCTGGATAGAGCGGCGGCCTTCTAAGCCGCGGGTCGGGGGTTCGAGTCCCTCCAGGCAGGCCAATCGCCTTGGAGTTCAGTCGGACGAATCTGGTGGGTGTAGCTCAACCGGTAGAGCACTTGATTGTGGTTCAAGTGGTTGGGGGTTCAAGTCCCCTCACCCACCCCATCTCCGTTCTCGTATCCTCCCGTTCACGCGCCCGTAGCTCAGCTGGATAGAGCGACGGCCTCCGGAGCCGTAGGTCAGGGGTTCGAATCCCTTCGGGCGCACCACGAATCACCGGCCGGCCCCGGTCTGCGGCCAGCCGTCCCGGCCTGCTGCCGAACATCGTCTGCCGCCTGCAACCCGGATAGAGCTATGGCATGTCGAGCCGTGCCATGCACGCCTCGGCCACCCGGTCGGGGTCCAGCCGCTCCATGCACGCGAAGTCGCCGCGGCTGCAGGTGCGTCGCCAGCACGGCTGGCAGTCCAGCGGCCGTTCGAGTTGCACGGCAGCCGAGCGCGATCCGTAGGGCCCGTTGCGCCCGGGATCGGTCGGTCCGAACACGGACACGCACCGGACGCCGAGCGCCGCCGCCAGGTGGGCGGGGCCGGAATCGCAGCCAAGGAACAGGGCCGCGCCGCGCAGCAGCGTCGCCAGTTCGCGCAGATCGGTCGGCGGGGCGAGCAGGACGGGCGCGTTGTCCCCGCCGGCGGCAGGGGTTCTCGCGTCCGCCGACCCTGCTTCCGCAACGGTTGACCTCGGGGCGTTGGTTCGTGCGGCTGCGGCAACGATCTTCCCGGCCGCCAGTCGTTCCTCCCCGCCTGCGGTACCCGGAGCGTTGGTTCGTGCGGCTGCGGCAACGATCTTCTCGGCCGCCAGTCGTTCCTCCCCGCCGGCCCAGACGACGACCACGGGCAGGGCGCGTTCGCGTCCCAGCCGCCGCACCGCGGCGGCGAAGTGCGTCGCAGGCCAGAGCTTGGTGCGCCAGATCGTTCCGGGCGAGACCACGGCGTAGCCGCCGGCAGCCAGGCCGTGGCGCTCGAGGAAGTCGAGGGCCTGGGGTTCGGCAAAGTCGGGCAGCCGCCACTCCGTGAGCGGCTGCTTCCCGCCGGCCAGTCCCGAGGCGCGCAGCAGCGCCAGATTGCGGTCGACGACATGGGTCACCGCCGGGTCGACGGCGAAACGCCGGTTCAGAAACAGGGCGTTCAGTTCACGGCTGCCCATCGCCGGCCCACCGCGGAAACCGATCCGCTGCCGGGCGCTGCTCCACCAGGCCACCAGGCCGCTCTTGGTCAGGCCCTGGACATCGATCGCCGCGTCGTAGCGGCAATTCCGGAGCTCGCGGCGGAACCGCCTGAATGCCTTGAACTGCGCCGCCGGGCCGCGGACGCGGCGAGGGTAGACATGGAGGCGGTCGACGCCGGGGCTGCCCCGCAGGAGGTTCGCGGCGGGCTCCTGGATTGCCCAGCCGATGAACGCATCCGGATGCGCCCGGCGCAGCGCCGCCGCCACCGGGGCGGCGTGCAGGCAGTCGCCGATTGCCGACAGCCGCACCAGCAGGATGCGAAGTGGGCCGGAAGGCTGCGTTTCGGGTTCGGCGTCCGGTTCGCCGTCCGCCCGACCCCCAACCAGCAGGACGTGAAGCGGGTCGGAGGGCTGCATTTCGGTGGTCGTCATCGGGGTCGGGGTCCGCGGCTGTTCCGAGCATACGGCTCGCGCCCGCCGCCGCTTGGCATACTCCCGACATGGACGACCGACAGGACGCCGACTCGCCGCTTCACCGAGGCCTGGACGGTCCTCTTGCCGCTCTACCGTCCGCCATGAACGATGGACCGGGGACCGACTCGCCGCTGGTTCACCCGCCGCTGTTCGACCGGGTCGCGCTCCGGTTGCTTGTTGTGGCGCTCGTCGCGGGTGGGCTGACGGCGCCGATCGTCATGCTCTGGCGCGACTTCAGTTGGTTGATGGCGCTGTCCTGCGCCGCCGGCATCGCGTTCCTGGTCTTCTTCAGCGGCCGTGCCGTGCGGGTGTTGAACTTCGAGTGGCGGCGGCCGCCCTTCGAGCGCGAGGACTAGCGGCTGGCAGCCGTCGTGAAGAAGGTCCGTCCCTGGCGCGTGGAGGCCGAGCGCGTGGTCTTCGACCACCCGCTGCTCCAGGTCGAGACCCAGGAGCTTCGGGCCGGCGGCGACCGCCGCGAGGCTCTGGTGCTGCGCTCTGCGGACTGGGTCAACGTGATTCCCCTGCTCGAGTCCGGGTCGCAGGGGCAAGGGCCGACCGTCGTCTTCGTTCGCCAGTGGCGGTTCGGGCGTGCCGCGGAGTCGCTGGAGATTCCGGGCGGCATCGTCGAAGCGGGCGAGGACGCGGAAGTCGCCGCGGGTCGGGAACTGCACGAAGAGACCGGCTACCGGGCCGGTCGGATCGAACGTCTCGGCGTGGTCGAGCCGAACCCGGCCATCTTCGACAACTTGTGCTCGCTGTGGCTGGCCCGCGACCTCGTGGACACGGGCGATCCGATCGGCGACGGCAGTGAGGAGCTGGAGGTCGTCCACGTGCCGCTGCGCGAGGTCCCGGAGCGGATCGAGAGCGGCGAGATCCGCCACTCGCTTGTCGTCACCGCCTTCCACTTCTTCGCCCGTCGCCACGGTTTCGCGTGAGCGAACGTCGACCACGGCCCGTTCGGGCCGCCGCTCGCCACGGTTTCTCGTGAGCGAACGTCGACCATGGCCCGTTCGTGCCGCCGCTCGCCACGGCTCCGTACCCCTTCGGGGCGTGTCCTTCGACGCGACGGGCACGCTCTTCGTCTGCCCGCGCCGCGGCGAGATCTACGCCGAAGTCCTCTCCCGGCACGGACTGCGCCTTGCGGCAACCGAGATCGAGAGCAGCTTCCGGACCGCCTGGAGCGAGTTCGACTGCCGGCTCGCCCGTGGCGAGGACCGCTACAGCAGCCATCCGGGCGGCGCCCGCGGCTTCTGGCGCGAGCTGCTGGAGAGGTCGTGCGCGCTGCTGGGGAAGGAAGCTCCGGGCCCTTTCGCGGCCGCCGAGCTGTTCGCCCGTTTCGAACGCGCCGATGCCTGGGAGCTTCGGCCCGGCGTTCGCGCGGTGCTCGCCGAACTGCGGCGCCGGGGCTTGCGGGTCGCGGTGACCAGCAACTGGGACCGGCGGCTCCCCCGGGTGCTGTCCAACCTCGGCCTGGGCGCCGACATCGACGCCGTCGTGTGCTCGGAGGACGTGGGATCGGCGAAGCCGGCCGAGACGATCTTCCTGGCCGCCTGCCGGGAGCTCGACCTCGAACCGGCGTCGGTCCTCCACGTCGGCGACGCCAGGGTCGAGGATCGCGAGGGAGCCGAGGCAGCTGGCCTGCAGGCCCTGTGGTTGAACCCGGCCGAAGGCGACATCGAAACGCTGGAAGAGCTGCTGGAGTACCTGCCGGACTGAGCCCACCGGCCCGCCGCCGCGGCCAGCCGGTAGAGTCGGCCAAACGGAACCACCGATCTCAAGCGCGGCACGCAGCCTCGCCCAACCCCCATGCACGAGATACCACGATGGCTCGCTGCCGCGACAGACGAACACGCCGGTCCTGTTCGGCGCGCTCGTTCCTCCAACCGTTCGGCTCATGGGTGACGGGCTGTCCCTCTTGGAGGTGTAGGGGCTTTCGTGACAGCGCGTGAAGCCGAGTATCTCGGGATCTTCGTTGACTGCGTGCGGTCCTGCGCCGCGTACCGACCGAGGTTTGGCCAAGGCAGGAGGGCCGGTCTGACTCTCGCCGAGTTCCGCGATCTCCATCACGCTCAAGCTCAACCCGCCTTCCCCGCCGCGATCGATCATCCGCGGCAGTACCGCCGAGTTGATGCAGGCCGGCAGGTGGCGCGACGCGCGGACGGCGACCGGGTACGCACGCGCCGAACGACGTCTGCAGCCCCCGACTCTGCTCCGTAGCAACCAGCTCCACCGCGATGAAGTGATCGATCTTCACTTGGGTCCTCTCCACTGCGTGCGGCGTCCCATGCGCAAGCAGCCACGGTGGCGCCGTCGCCGACCGTCGCAGGGACGACCGCGAAGTCGATCTTGCGGGAACCTGAGAGAGATGGCGGGTGAGAACACACCCTCGTTTGCGTGTCGCAGAGACGACCGCGAAGTCGATCTTGTGGGAACCCTCAGAAGATCGCCAGTGCGTTGACCGGCGAGCCGGTTCCGGTTTCTACGGCCAGCGGCCCCGCCACGAGCAGGAACTCCCAGCGACCCAGCTCGGCCGCCGTCTCGGCGACGGCCTCGAGGTCCTGGTTGTCGAAGATGTCGATGCCCATCGCGACGATCGTCAGGACGTGAACCGGAAGGTCGACGCCCTCCACCAGCGAGGGAACGACGTCGAGCGCCGCATCGGAGCCGAGGAACGAGATGTCGCGGGAGCGAACCCACGGCATGGTCGAGGCGTGAAGGCCGGCCGCGTGCTGCGACACGGCCCAGGGCCCGAGCTCGGCTCGCCGCGCCCAGCGCCCGGTGCGGATGAAGACGGCGTCGCCGGCACGGACGCGGAGGCCGGCCATCTCCTCGAAGGCCTCGAGGTCCTCGGTGTAGATCGGCGTCCCCGGTTCCAGGTACGGCACGCCCTTGAGGCGCGGGATGTCGAACACGATGCCCCGCGTGACGATGCCGCCCCGGAGGTTGAAGATCGAAGACCGCGTACAGCCCTCCGCGGTCACCGTGTCCTGCGAGTAGCCGTTGTACATCTTCCCCTTGTAGAGGATGTGGCACAGGGCGTCGATGTGGCTGTGCGAGTAGCCGTGGTAGCTGATCTCGTAGCGATCGCTGACGGCGCCGCGAAACGCCGGCTCCTCGTCGGGATCGGGGAGCCCCAGGATCGCGCGCTCGAACGGGAACGGCACGTCGACGGCTGTCTCGATGATCAGCGGATGGGCGAGCGAGACGGAGATGCCCTCCGTCGCCAGCGCCAGAGCCTCGAGGCGCTTCTCCGGGGTGATCAGGTTGGCCGTCCCCAATTGGTCGTCGTCGCCCCAGCGGCCCCAGTTGGAGAGTTCCTCCATCAGCCGCTCGACGTCGGCCTGGACGAGATCGCGCGATTCGGGCGAGTAGCTCGGAGCGGGTTCCGGCGAGGATGCCGCTGCTTGTGTGTCCGATGCCGGTTCGGTCTCCCCGTCCGGGGCGGTTGCACAGGCGCCAATCACGCCAATCAGCAGTGTGCATGCCATGCCGAGCCTCAGATGTGTGGCCTTCATACGCTCTCCTCCATGTTGCCGGACCTGTGGCCGATTCTGCCGCACCTGAGGGGTTGTACCGTCGTGATATGGCCATGCGCGTTCATCCGCAACTGTTGTAGTACGCCGCGGCGCGATGAGTGAAGGCACAGCGGAGTTGCCGCGCCGCGCGAGCGTAGTCGTCATCGGCGGCGTGATCGGCTGCTCGGTCGCGTATCGCCTCGCGCGTTCCGGACGCTCCGTTGGACAGTGCATCTGCGCCAGGCCGGCGACGTGGACTGCTACACTGTCGGATGGCAGCGAGTTTGCATTCCAATGAAGATATCGACCAAGGGCGAGTACGGTATCCGCGCCATGCTGTACGTGGCGATGCACTCGGGCGCCGAGCCGGTGCCGAGCCACGAGATCGCGGTCAACCAGGGCATCCCTGAGCCGTACCTCCGCCAGATCCTGGCGGCCCTTGCCCGTTTCCGGTTGATCCGCTCGAACCGGGGCCCCCAGGGCGGCCACCTGTTGGGGCGCCCGGCGGGTGAGATCTCCATGCACGACATCCTGGTCGCGTTGGAGGGGCACACGACATCGATCGACCACATCCTGGCTCAGCCCTGCACGATCGGTGTGGGGCCCCGGCACTGCGCGATCCGCGAGGTCTTCCTGACCGTGAAGGAGGCGGTCGAGAACATCCTCTGCAACCTGAGCCTTGCCGATCTGGCCGAGCGGCAGCAGGAAGTCTGCGAGTGCAAGATCGAGATCCCGCACGACCTGTCGCCGGAGCGCCTGCACGGTTCCCCGGGCCGGCCGCTGCAGGTGTTGAGCGACTGACGGTCCGCCAACGTCCCGGTGGGCTTCGACCTCGGCCTGCAGTCGGGCCGGGAGTGTGGCGGCGTCGCCGCCGGGGCGGGCTTGCCTGCGCGCTGTTGCTGGCGCCGGCGCTGGTGTTCGCATGGTCGTGCGTCGTGCCGCCTGTGCCGCCGCCGGACGACGGGGAGCTCGAGGGTCTGACGGTCGAGCCGCCGCGCGATTCCGTGTTTCGGCCGGATGAGGATCAGCGGGAGCGCCGCGCGCCGGAGGCCCCGGTCGGTGGGCGCCTCCCGGGCGCGTTTCCGGAGGACTTCCCGCTCCCCGACGGGTCCACCGTCTTCGACTTCGGCGCACTCCAGCTGGAAGGTGAAGCCGACGAGCCCGTTGCGGTGGAGTTCGTGAGCCTGCGGCTGCCGCTGGGCGCCCCGGGCGCGCGGGAGTGGCTGCTGCGGGAGGCGCAGGCTGCGGGCTGGCGTGCCTCGCTGGGGGATGTCATGACGTTCCGGCAGAGTGACCGTTGGGTCCGGATCGCGATCGAACCGGGCAGGACGGCCGGCAGTTCGGCTGCCCGGTTCGAGTACCCCAGGCCCTGAGCCCCGGTGCGGCGCGGACTGCGGTAGCGCTTCTCGATTCGAACCTCCGACGCGTCTGCCAACCAGCGGACAGGACCTGACCAGACCTGACTCAACAGGAAAGGCTATCCTTGTTCAAGGAGTCCGGCTGCAGCGCGTCCGACCCCGGAATGGCGCTTGAGTAGCGCCAGAACACCCTGCGCGCCGCCTGGCGCCGACCCCGGAGCCGACCCCGGAATGGGCGGGCAGCCGACCCATCTCGGTGATAGAGTCCGCGGATTCCGCTTGAGTCTTCTCGCGCTGCCGCGGGGCCGTCGTTGGTAGTTGGCATCGTTGTTGGCAATTGGCATTGCGTGCGTGGAGGGCCGTTTGGCCGGGAGTACGGATCAGGTGACCGGAAAGGCGGTTCCGTTGATGTTCAAGCGCGCCGGGAAACACGGCTTCTGCGCCGGCGCCATCGTGTTCTCGGCCCACGGCGTTCCGCCGTCGTTTCATCGGCGGGCGCTCGAGCAAGGCCTCGTCGAGGACGCGATTCGGTTGCTGGCGCCGGCGCCGGCTTCCGGGCCCTTCGCCGTCCCGGAGGCCGCGCCTTGAGGGTCCTGGTCATCGGCAACGGTGGCCGCGAACACGCGATCTGCTGGCTCATCCGAGAGCGGGCGCCGGCGGCGGAGCTCTACTGCGCGCCGGGAAGTCCGGGTACGGGGGAGTGCGCCGAGAGTGTTGCGATCGATGTCTCGGACATCGAGGGCCTGCGCCGGTTCGCGGCCGGGCGCGGCATCGACCTCACGGTGGTCGGTCCCGAGCTGCCGCTTTCTCTGGGCATCGTGGACGCGTTTCGCGAGCGCGGGCTGCGCATCTTCGGCCCTTCCCGGGCCGCCGCCCGGCTGGAGAGTTCCAAGGTGTTCGCGAAGGAGTTCATGCAGCGGCACGGCGTGCCGACATCCGAGTTCGTGGTCGCAGGCGACCGGGACACTGCGCGCCGGGCGGCGGCACGATTCGGACTCCCGGCCGTGCTCAAGGCCGACGGCCTCGCCGCCGGCAAGGGCGTGCTGATCGTGTCCTCGCCGGAGGAGCTCGAGGCCGCCCTGGACATCTTCTTCGTCGATCGTCGTTTCGGCGCTGCCGGCGCCCGGGTTCTGATCGAGCCCTTCGTGCTCGGCGAGGAGGTCTCCTTCATCGGGTTGTGTGACGGCCGGCGGGTGCTGCCGCTTGCGACCTCCAAGGACTACAAGCGGATCGGCGACGACGACACCGGTCCGAACACCGGCGGCATGGGCGCCCACAGTCCGGCGGGGATCGTGACCCGAGAACAGGTCAAGGCGATCATGACCGACGTGATGGAGCGCACCGTGGCCGGCATGGCCGCGGACGGTACGCCCTTCTCCGGCGTGCTCTACGCGGGTCTGATGATGACTCCGGACGGCCCCCGCGTGCTCGAGTTCAACGTCCGGCTCGGCGATCCCGAGGCCCAGGCGCTGCTGCTGAGGCTGGAGGAGGATCCGGTCGACCTGTTCGCGGCCGGCGCCGACGGCGATTTCGGACGCTCGACGCTCGCCTTCCGCCCCGGCGCCTCGGCATGCCTGGTGTTGGCCAACCGGGGCTATCCGGGCAGGGCGGCGTCGGGAGACCCGATCGAAGGGATCGAAGAGGCGCGAGAGCATGAAGGCGTGGTCGTGTTCCACGCCGGCGCCGGCCGCCGGGACGGCCAGGTCATCGCCGCGGGCGGCCGGGTGCTGAACGTCTGTGCGGTGGGCGGGGATCTGAGCCAGGCGCTGGCGCGTGCCTACGGGGCGGCGGCCAGGATTCACTGGCCGGCCAGGGCGATGCGTTCGGATATCGGCCGGCGGGTGCTGGAAACCGGGGAGGTCCTGCTGTGAGTTGCGGGGGGTGCAGGTTCGGCGGTCAATCAACCGCGGTGGAGGACACGTTCGTCGGTGTGCGGTTCGCCGAGGAGACGAACCTCACCCTGTGTCGTACGGGGGGCGAGTTGCTGGCCCGCGGCGACGCGGTGATCGTCTCGATGAAGCCGGGGCCCGCCTATGGCCTGGTCGAGAAATCGCCCATGCCGGTGTTCAAGCCGTGCCAGAAGTCGAGTGCCCGCTCTCTGATCCGTCGGGCTGACGATGCGGACCGTGCGGCGAGAGAGCGGCAACTGACGAACCAGGTGCGCGGCAGGACGTTCTGCCGCGCGAGGGTGGAGGCGCTCGGTCTGGAGATGAAGGTGTCACGGGTCGACTTCAGTCTGGACGGCCGCCACGCGACGTTCTACTTCACCGCCGAACGGCGGGTCGACTTCCGGCAGTTGCTGCGAGACCTGAAGGCCCGCTTCAAGTCTCAGGTGCGGCTGGTTCATGTCGGGCCGCGCGACGAGGCGGGGCTGCTTGGCGGCATCGGCATCTGTGGTCGGACCCTGTGTTGCTCCACGTGGCTCGACGATTTCCGGCCCATCTCGATCCAGATGGCCAAACGACAGGGCCTGAGTCTCAACCCGTCCAGGATCTCCGGTCAGTGCGGCCGGCTTCTCTGCTGTCTCGCGTACGAGGACGACAACTATCGACGCCGCGGTCGGCGGAAGAAGAGGTCGCGGTCGGGCGGCCGCGACGGCGGCGCCCTGCCCGTGCTCAGCTGACCGGCCAGGGCGGACCCGCACAGCGGACCGACACAGCGGAAACTCGCCGGCGGAAACTCGCCGCCTGTTCCCTGCCCGACAGCGCTGCGACAACCCTGCTACGAGGCTCCGCGTCGGCTGAGCACTGCGGGGATCGTCTTCAGCATGATCCTGAAGTCGAGCGTCGGCGACCATGTGTCGATGTACTCCAGGTCGAGTTCCATCCAACGGTCGAAGTCCAGATCGCTGCGGCCGCTGACCTGCCAGAGACACGTGATGCCGGGTTTCATCGACAGGCGGCGCCGCTGCCGTCTCGTGTACGGCTCCTTCTCCTCCAGAGGTCTGGGGCCGACCAGGCTCATGTCGCCTCGCACCACGTTCCAGAACTGCGGGAGTTCGTCGAGGCTGAACCTGCGCAGGTAGTGCCCCAGGGGCGTGATCCGCGGATCGCCGTCCATCTTGAAGGCCGGGCCGCTCATCGTGTTCAGGTGCTTCAGCTCGGCCAGCCTGGCGTCGGCATCGGCGACCATCGTGCGGAGCTTGTACATCGTGAAGCAGCGGCCGTTCAGGCCGCAACGTGTCTGTCGGTAGAGGACGGAGCCGGAGGACGTGACCTTGATGAGAAGCGCCAGCACGAGGATCGCGGGCAGGCTGATGGTCAGCAGCACGACGCCGATGCAGATGTCGTAGAAACGCTTGAACAGCAGCAGCGGAAGGCTGGACGGCGCCGGCGACAGGGTGAGAAGGGGCCGGCCGGCAAGGGAGTCGAGCTGTACCCGGCTGTGGGCCGGCGGCAGCAGATCGAGCGCGATGCGCGTCCGGATGCCCTGTTCCTGGAGTGCTTCGAAGATCGCCCGCAGGGCGGGCAGCTCATTGGGGGTGACGGCGAAGAACACGTCGTCGACGACGTGCTCGGAGACGACGCGCAGGATGTCGTCGACGCCGCCCCGGACCGGTTGCGCGCCCTGGGCGGATCGGCTCCCGTCGGTGTGGATCAGGCCGACGATCCGGAGACCCCAGTAGGCGTGGTCCTCGATCGACCGGGCGAGCTGCCGGGCGGCTTCCGGCGTGCCGGCGATCAGCACGGCCCGCTGGTTCAGCCCCTTCTGCCGCAGGTTGCGAGCGAGCAGGCGCAGCGTGATCGTCTCGGCCGGCAACAACACGGAGGACAGGCCGGAGAAGAGAAGCACCCACGTCCGGCTGACGCGGTCCTCCAGGAGCAGCTGGTCCAGTTGGAGGACGAAGACGGCGAACACCATCAGGAGCGTCGCGGCCGCGGCGACCTTGAGGATCGCCGTCCCTTCGGTTCTGAGGTTCGCCGTGCGGTGGGACCGGTACCGGCCGGCGGCGACCAGGGGAGCCATCCAGGCCAGCAGCGCCACGGGGAGCAGAGGCAGATGGTCGCTCAGCGGATAGAGGGGCCGCGGAAAGAGGTCCGGCAGCACCCGCGGGAACAGTTCGCTGCGGATCGCGTAGGCGAGAAGGAACGCCGCCGCGACCAGGGAGAGATCAAGCGCCAGAACCAGGCCGGCTTGCAGTCGAATGCGCTGTTTCAACATGGGTTATCGACGCCCGGCTGAGTCTAGCCGCCCGACCGCGGCCCGGAACGCCTGTCGCACAGGCGACGAAACAGCTCCTCGTACTGGTCCGTGACCCGGTCCCAGTTGTACTCGGACGCCGCCCGTCTGGCCGCTCGCTCGCCCAGGAGACGGGCCCGCGGCGGGTCGCCGGCGGCCTGCTCGAATGCTGCGGTCAGCGAGGCCTGATCCCGAACGTCGAAGTAGATGGCGGTGTCGGCCGCGGTTTCGCGGTTGGCCGGTTCGTCGTTGACCAGCACGCAATTGCCGTAGCCCATCGCTTCGACCAGCGCCGGATGGGTGCCGCCGACTTCGGTGGCGTGCACGGTCGCGAGCGCCGACGACAGCAGGCCCCGGTAACGGTCGGCGTACACGGCGCCGGGGAAGCGCACCCGCGGATCGGCGGTCCGTTTCATTTCCGCGATGAAATCGGAGGCATAGGGTGCGTCGCCAACCATGACCAGGGGCAGGTCGCCGCCAACCCGGGCGTAGGCCGCGACCACGCGGTGCGGGTTGTTCTCCGGTTCGAAGCGGCTGACGTAGAGAAAGTAGCGCCGGGGTTCGAGGCCCAGCTCGTTCAGGATCGGGTGGGAGACGATGGGCTGCGGCTCGACGCCGTAACGGATCATCGTCGTCTCGCGGCCGTAGCGGTTCCGGTAGTGCCCGGCGATCACGTCGGCGTCGCTGACCGTCACGCCGGGCAGCAGGCACGCCAGGCGTTCGGAGACCGCGTACACGAGGCGGCCGGGCCAGCCCCACTTCGCTCTTCGCTTCTCGATGCCGTCCACATGGAGTGCGGTGCGGATGCGCCGGGGCCACAGCAGCGGCAGGAAGACGGCGTTCGCGCCATTGACGACCAGGGCGGCTCGGGCGCCGCGGGCGCGGAAGATCGCATGGAGACAGGAGAGCAGGGTGTGCACGGGCGTGTCTGCGTACTTCGTGCGCAGCGTCGGCAGGACGACCAGGTCGACGCCGCGGTGGGAGCGGAGCCGCCGGTCGACGTAGTGGGATCGGCAGTACACGGTGACCGGCCAGCCGCGTTCCGCCAGCCGCGGCGCCAGCGCCTCGATCATCGTTTCGTAGCCGCTGTAGGCCGCAGGAATGCCGCGGCTGCCGAGGATCAGGACCCTCGGTCGTTCGGGGTCGAGCGGCAGGGACTCCCTCCCGAACCACCTGGCGGTCTTGCGGGGCGGCACGCTGCGGCGGGCGCGGATCAGGCGCCGCCGTTCGAGGATCCGGCGGCGGTTGCGCCACAGCCAGGCACAGGCGGCCAGCGACGAGGGCTCTCGCAGCAGCACGTAGCCGAGGATGCCGAGTTCCCGGATCGAGGTCGCGAGCAACGTGCGCGGGGCGTCGGCCAGGGTGCGGTGGTAGATCTGCAGCAGGTAGCGGTTCTTGAGCGAGTGGAAGTTGATGTCCCGCGACATCTGGCGGCGTCGCCGGGGCAGGTTGACGCGGCCGTGCAGCGCGCAGGCCCGGGGTTCGTAGAGCACCTCCCAGCCTCGTTGACGCAGCCGGAAGCAGAGTTCCGCGTCCTCGCGGTAGGAGTGGAAGTCGTCGTCGATGACACGGCCGTCGATTGCTGCGTCTTTGAGGGCGGCGCTCAGGAACAGCGTCGCGGCGCCGGTGCCGCCGAATACCCGCTCGGTCGCCGGATACTGCCCGTGATCCGCCTGGTCGGCGCCGCGGTCGACGTGGCGCCAGCTTCGCGTGAGCGCCATGCCGCAGGCGTCGATCGTCTCGTTCGTCTCCGCCCTCAGCAACCTCCCCGTCACCGCGCCCACCGGGCGCTTCTCGCTCGTGAACCGGCGGAGGCTCTCGATCAGGCGCATCGCGTAGTCGGGCGCGGGCCAGGCGTCCGCGTTCAGGCTGAGCACCCACTCGGGGTGGGGGTCGCTCGCGAACGCGCTCTCAAGCGCCCGGTTCAGGCCGCCGGCGAAGCCGGTGTTCCTGCCCTGAGCGATCACCTCTACCGGGAAGGCGGCCGCCCCGACCTGCTCGCGCAGGAACTCCTCCGTGCCGTCGGCGCTCGCGTTGTCGACCACGATCAGCCGGAACGCGGGACCCTCAAGCCCCGCGAGCGCCTCGAAGAAGCGCGGCAGGTTCGCCGCGTCGTTCCAGGTGACGGTGCAGATCGCGACCTTGACACCGCGAGGCTCCACACCGGGACTTCCCGCCATTGTGCAAGTGGTGTGAGCAGCGTGTTGGTGTGCGGTTGTTCTGTCTCGGGGTGTCACGTCAGGTCGGCAGTTCAGGGTGCTTCCAGCAGCAGTCGAGATCGGGCGGAGGCTCGATGCGGGTCGAAGAGTCTTCGGTCCCTAAGCATGGCGCAGGCGACGTGGATGAGGCGATCGGAGACCTGTCTGAGGGCTCGTCCGTAGCGGTGTCCCCTTGGTTTGCACTTGGTCTTGGTGATGGCGTCGCGTTGGGCTGCGACGCCTGCCCAGTGGTGTGCGGCATCGGCGAGGCGCTTTTTCTTGGAACTCACCGCCCTCTCCAACCCGTGGCCGCCGCCGCCGCCAACCGCCACAGCCCGGCGGCGGCCTCGCCGCGGCGCCCGGCCCGGCGGGGCCGGCGAAGCGGCAGCAGAGCGATGCGGAGCAGAGCGGCGAGGACCAGCATGACATTCAGCACGAGGGCGGCGCCGCGGCTGTGATGCTTGCGAGCGTATCGGTCCAGGTTGCGGTAGTAGGCGAGCAGGAAAGGGCCGTAGCCGAGCCGCGGTACGGAGGCGCCGAGGCCGTGCCGGAAGGTGGCGTCCGGCCAGTAGCGGATCGTCTCGCCCCGGTCGTGGAGCCGGCGGGCGAGGTCGACGTCCTCGAACCAGGCCGGCCAGAACTGTTCGTCCATGCGACCGACGGCTTCGAAGGCGTCGCGTCGAAGCAGCAGGGCGCAGGCCGCAGGCTGTTCGACGGGCGCCCCGGCCGCCGGCGCCGGCAGCGTGGCGGGCTCGATGAAGCTGCAGTAGCCGAGCAGCGTGCGCAGGCCGGGCAGTTGGCGCAGTTGCCAACCGGCTTGAGGAGCACCGTCCTCGTCCAGCAGCCGGGGCGCCAGGCCGGCCGTTTCCGGGTGCTGTTCCATGCCCCGGACCAGGGACTCGAGGGCCCCGGGTTCGGGTCTGGCGTCCGTGTTGAGAATCAGCAGCAGACGTCCGTCCGCATCGGTCGCTCCGCGGTTGACGGCCGCTGCGAAGCCGAGGTTGGCGTCCGGCTCGAGGACGTGGACGTTGGGCCGGCCGCCGCTCAACTCGCCGAGGCGCCCGCTCGAGCCGTTGTCGACCACGACGAGTTCGAACCGAACGTCCCGGGGCCAGCTTTTCGCGAGGAGCGTGAGGTTGTCCTCGTCGTGCCAGTGCGGCGCCACCGCGCTCAGGAGCGGAGTGTCGCTCGTCGCCCGTTTTCGCCGTCGTCCGCACGTCCTGCACGTGGACGGCGAGGCGCTTTGCCCCGAGGTGTCGCTCATCGCCCGTTTTCGCCGTCGTCCGCGCCGGGTGCGCCGGCGTGCCGTCCGTGCACCCGCTGACGGGTGCACGGACTGGTTCGCGGGTGGCGCGGATTCGCGCCACCCGAGTTCCCGCCGGCTGCCGCCGCAGGCGGCCAGGGAGACGGGCCGGCCGCGGGATTCCACGGTTCCTGACCGCGACCGAAACCGGCGAAGCGCGGCAGGAGCCGGACCGCGCGACTCCAGGCGAACAGGAGATCGACCGCTTTCGGGCGTGGAGAATCCCCCGGCAGCGCTTCGGCCGTTTCACCCCTGAACAGATCGACGGCGTCCCGCGACAGAAGCCCCGGCAACAGCAGCCAGAAGCTCCGGCCCGACCGCGTCGCCAGAACCAGCAGGCGATTGCAGTAGATGCGGCGAACCCGCCGCCGGGCGGCGCGGCGGCCGCGGCTGGACAACGCGCCGGCATGTTCAATGCGGGCCGCCGGCGCCAGTACGGACTCGTACGATGCGCGGCGCAGCCGGTCGGCGAGTTCGACGTCCTCGTAGTAGCTGTCGAGCCGCTCGTTGAAGGGCCGGAGCGGCGCCCCCGCCGGGCTCACGGCGACGAGCGCCTCGCGGCGGTAGATGGCCGCGGTGGCGGACACACCGTAGATGGGCGTCGGCGACCCGCCTGCCGGCGGCGCGGGTTTGCCGCGGTCGACCTGGATCGCCTGCCAGCGGCGGTTCCACGCCAGGCCGGCGCCGTCGATGCGTGCTTCGTCCTTGCCGTCACCGGGCGGAAGCAGGTTGAGTCCCTGCGCCGCCGCGAGCGGGGAGTCGGCGCAGATCCGCGGGTCGGCGCCGTTGCAAGCGCCGAGGGCCGCCAGCAACGTTCGGGTCCAGCCGGTCGCCAGCACGGCGTCATCGTTCACCAGGGCGATCAGGCGGCCGCGGCTGACCGCGATGCCGGCGTTGGCCGCGCGGGCGAATCCTGCCGGTTCGGGAAGCTGCGCGATCCGCGGCGACCGCTCGAAGGCGGCGGGATGATTCGACGCGAACTGCCGCGCGAGTTCCCTGAGCGCTGCCGGACCGTCGGCGGGAGCGGAACGGTTGACCTGGTCGGCGGTTCCGCTGCCGACGAGCTTCCCGCTCTCCCGCGCCAGGTCGCGAGAGTGCGGCCACCACCATCCCCAGCCGGGTCGCGATCTTCGTCGCCCGTTCCTGACCCGAATCGGCCGCTGCTGGTCAAGACCGGCTTTCGCGGCCGGCTGCTGCCAGACGACGATCAGTTCGGCCGTCGCGCCGGTTTCCGCCGCGTCCCGGTAAATGGACTCCAGACAGCCCGCGACATGCTCCGGTACGCCGACCGTTGGAACGACGTAGGAGAGTGCCGGCGCCTGGGCCGACCCGGCGGCGGACCCGTCGGTCAAGGCCCGGCAGACCGGCCGACGTGGAGGGCGAAAAAGAGGATCACCTCGACCTCGGCGGGGAGGTCCGGGTCGCGGGTGATGACCAGGTCGCCGGTTCCACAGAGGGAAGAGAGATCGAACTCGGCGCGGTAGCGGGCGCCGAAGAAGGGACCGCCGGCGCCGGTCGCGACCCAGTGCAGCCAGGGCTCGCGGCCCGCCGCGGCGCCGCTTGCGCGCGCCGACCATTCGCCGGTGTGATCGCCGTGCAGCACCTCGACGCCAGGGGGACTGGCGCCGATGCGGGCCACCGGCTGACCCGCGGCGACCCCGGCGCCGTGGGCGACCGCCGAATCGAGCACCAGGGTGGCGCAGCCGGCCGCTGCGGCTTCCCATCGTGGCTGGTCCGCCGTCAACACCTGCCTGGCCGAGCCGAGCAGCGTCTGCCGCGGCTCGAACGCCCCCCAGGAGCCGAGGGCGGCCGCCGTCAGCACGACGACGCCGACCGCCAGGACGATCGCCCGCGGCGTGGGCGCCCTTCGCACCAGCACGCAGACGCCGCGTCCGATCAGGATCAGGACGATCAGTCCGAGCCAGCGATCAAAGGCCGTATCGAGTCCCAGAGCGCTCAAACGATCGTCGAGATGCGCGGACCGCAGCCACGGAAAGGTCGCCGAGAGCGACGCGAACACGAGCAGGCTGCCCTGCCAGCAGAATCCGAACACGGCTGCGTCGCCGTGCAGGCCGATCCCGTGCCAGGGCCCGGTCGGAGGCGGGTCGTCGGCCGAGGCGGCGTCTGGCCGCCGGGCGCTCAGCACGGTCCACAAGGCGATGCCCGCCAGCAGGGCCTGCGTGGGCGGCAGAAAGCGCAGCCCGCCGACGGAGAGGAGGACGGCCGCCGCCACGGTGTGCAGCTTGCCCCGACCGACCAGGTTCGGCGCCGCAAGGAGGACCAGGGGCAATCCGGCGAGCGCCGCGGGCCAGGGCGCCGGCGCGGCGGGCGGCAGCCCGAGGGTCAGGGCGCCGGCCACAACCAGGACGATGGCGAAGGCGAACCGTCGCCAGACGACGGCGGCCGCCATCGCGGTGAGCAGCACCCCGAACGCGGGCTCGCGCACGAGAACGAGGCCCAGGATCAACGCCAGGCCGAACCCCAGTGTCGCCGCCGCGCGCGACCAGCGCTCCTCGAGCGCCTGAGCGGCGGCGTCGGCGAGGGCCGCTGTGGCCAGCACCAGGACGACATTCGAGCGCACGCCGCCCCCGACCAGGATCAGGGCCGCGGCGCCCGCGAGGGCCGGAGCGCCCAACCGCGCGAACAGGGCGGTCAGGACGACCGCCGCCGCGGCGGGGATGGCGACGAGTACGACCAGCAGCCGGAGCGCTGAACCGTCGAGCAGCTCGCCCTGCCGCAGGAGCAGGTTGAGTCCGATCAGGGCGGACGCCAGGACGGCGCCGAGGTGCAGGAGGCGGCCAGGGGCCAGCGAACCGGGCGGCGCCAGCAACTCGGCCCGGCGAGCGACCAGGCTGTCGACGAGAAGCGCGGCGGGACCCAGACAGAGCAGGGCCCCCACCGCCGTCGCGCGGGCCGGACCGTGGGGCGGCACGGCCGCGAACGCGACGACGGTCAGCACCGGCAGAGCCAGCGCTGCCGGACTCAGCGGGCGACGCGCGACACCGGCCGCGGCGATCAGGACGGTGGTCGCCGCCAGCGCCAGAAAACGCCCCTCGGCCGCCGCCTCCGGGTTGCGCTCGACCCCGGCCAACCCGAACATCGCCAGGCCCGCAAGCAACGGCGGCAGGGCAGCCACGAAGGGCGGCGGCGAACCAGCGGCGGTCATCGCCTCTCAGCCTACCGCCATGCTCCTTCCGCACGTCCCGGCGCCGGGACTCCGGCCTGCGCCCGCCGGCATCCTGCGCGATAGCGCCGGCTTCCGGACGCAACGCTATGATCCGTCGCCGCGTCCTCGGCACGAACTGCCGCCGAAGGCTGGAAGATTGCCACGCCATGTTGCCGCGAGAACTCCTGAGAAGCGAACCGGAGCGGGTCGCTGCCGCCGTTGAGGCGCGCGGCGTGGATCCCGCTCTCGTCGAGCAGTGGGGCAGTTGGGATCTCCGGCGTCGGGAGTCGCTCACCGCACTCGAGGAACTCCGCCACCGCCGTCGGGTGGCGGGCCGCGAGATCGGCTTGCTCAAGGCCCAGGGCGAGGCGAAGGAAGAGGAAGCGGCCGAGCGGATTCGCGAGATGACCGCGCTCAAGGCTCGCGTGGAGCAGCTTGAAGAGGTCGTGGAGCAGGCCGAGCGGGAGCTGGTGGACGCCGAACTTCGCGTGCCCAACATCGCCCACGAGAGCGTGCCGCCCGGCAACGACGAATCGGCGAATCGCGTCGAGCGGGTGGTCGGCGAACCGCCGGAGTTCGACTTCGACGCGAAGGCGCACTGGGACCTCGGCCCGGAGCTGGGAATCCTCGACTTCGAGCGCGGCGCCAGGCTGGCCGGCGCCCGGTTCACGACCTACTTCGGCTGGGGGGCTCGCCTGGAGCGGGCGCTCGGCGCCTTCATGCTCGACCTGCACACCGAGGAGCATGGCTACACCGAGGTGCTGCCTCCCTACCTGGTCAAGCGCGAATGCCTGTTCGGCAGCGGCCAGTTGCCGAAGTTCGAGGAGGACCTGTTCCACGTCCAGCCCGATTCGCGGTACCTGATCCCGACCGGCGAGGTGCCCCTGGTCAACCTGCATGCGGGCGAAGTGCTTGACGAGGACCAGTTGCCCCTGCGCTACGCGGCGCTGACGCCCTGCTTCCGCGCCGAGGCCGGGTCGTACGGTCGCGACGTGCGCGGACTCATCCGCCAGCACCAGTTCCACAAGGTCGAACTCGTCCAGGTGACCGTGCCCGAAGCGAGTTTCGAAGCGCTGGAGCAGCTCACGCGTCACGCGGAACGCGTGCTGCAGCGGCTGGAACTGCCCTACCGTGTGGTGTCTCTGTGCACCGGCGACCTGGGATTCGCCATGGCGAAGACCTACGACCTCGAAGTGTGGCTTCCCGGCCAGCAGGCCTACCGGGAGATCTCCTCCTGCAGCAACGCGGAGGCCTTCCAGGCGCGGCGCGTCCGTACCCGCTTCCGCCCCGGGGAAGGCGGCTCGTTGCGCCATGTCCACACCCTGAACGGCTCCGGCCTGGCGGTCGGACGGACGCTGATCGCGCTGCTGGAGAACTACCAGACGGCGTCAGGTTCGATCCGCATTCCGGCGGCGCTCCAGCCCTACGTGGGCGGAGCAGAGGAGATCCCGAGCGGCCAGGGCCAGGCTGGCGCTAGCGAAGCAGTTCGCCCGGCCTGATCCCGGCCACCCAGGCCTCGCATGGCTCGCATCGAACGCCCCGGATCTCCAACCTCTCGTCGCCCCGGTACAGAAGTCGCGCCCGCGCCTCCGAGAAGGGCGGGCGTGAACCTGCTGGCGGGCCGGTTGTTGCTCACGCTCGGCCCGACCGACTCCGGGAGCTGGTCGACGGCGAACCGGACCCGGAGGCCGCTGGAAGCTGGAGAAATCTCCCTGGAACTGCCACTTTTGCTGCCGATCTGGAAGTGGCAGTACCAGAAAGGCAGACGAGAGCGAACGCGGGGGCGCACGGTCAAGCCGCGAGACCGAGCGAGGAGCGGCGCGGCCTGCGCGGCGTTCCGGGACGGCGAACGCGGGGGCGCACGGTCAGCCCGCGAGACCGGGGGCCTCGTGGCCGCGACCTCGACGAGCTGGGCGGCACGCCCTGGCCGCTACTCCCTCTGCCCTACCCGGTCTTCTTGATCACCACGAAGCTGATGTCGTCCTCGGGGTCGGCGAAGGCGAGAAGGTCCTGCCGCAGGTGTGCGCAGATCTGGCTCGCGCCGCGAGCCCGGACGGCCTCCAGGACACTCTCGGCGCGCTCCGGAAGGTAGCGCTCGCCGCCGTGCTCGGAAAAGCCGTCCGTGTAGAGCAGAAGCAGGTCACCGGCCTCCAGCAGGTCGACCTCGCTGATCTCGTAGGGGCGCTTGTACCCCAGGGGGCCGGGATCGACGAGTTCGTCCATGTAGGCGTTCGATGCGAACATGCCGACCGGCGGGAAGCGGACGAGCTGATCCTCCGGCAGATGCTCGATCCGGCCCGGACGGCCGGCGAACACCAGGGGCGCCGGATGGCCGGCCGAGAAGAAGCGGAACCTGCCCTGCTCCGAGACCTCCCCGTAGAGCATGGTCAGGTACTTGTTCAGGGTCGTCGACTTGTAGAAACGCTGATTGATGTGCTCGAAGAGCCGCGTCGTGATCTCGCCGAACAGGTCGAGCTCGTAGTAGGCGCCGAGCAGGAACGCCTGATGCAGCATCGCCGCCACCAGGGTGTCCGTCACCTTGTGGCCCGACACGTCGGCCACCAGGACGCCGGCGCGCTGCCGGCACTGACGCAGGCCCGCCACGACCCGCTCCCGGCCAGCCTCCGCCGCCTCGAGGATGCGACGGTCGAGATCGTAGCGCTGCTTGAAGTCGAGGTAGATCAGATGGTCGCCGCCGATCGCCTGTCGCAGCGGCAGGGAGACGCCGTCGATATCCACGCCGCACAGGTTCGGCAGGTCGCCGGGCGACGGCTTCGTCGCCAGAGCGATCTCTTCCAGGTTGGCAAGCTCGGCCCTGATCTCGGCCTGCCATGCATCCGACGGTCTTCTGCTCACGACTTGCTCCTTCTCTCCAAGCGTAGCCCTACCCGGGCATCGGGCCGCGGCGGAGCAGACCGATCCCCCCGGTCAGGACGTGGCGGAGACGGTGTCCGCCATGACCTTCGCGTGGTGACCGGCGCCATCGCGCCCGCTGTCTTGCGGACGGACTCAGGCCAGCACGCGATCCTGGCCGTTGCGTTGACGCCGGGGGAGCCTTCGGCGACCTCTGGATGGAAGGGCATTTCGGGGTGGGAGATCCGCTGAACGCAGGCGGAACACCGATGCGTGAAGGCGGCGGGCACTGACATGCCCGGTTCCCATTTCGAGTTTCATGTGGAAGATCGCTCCATGGAAGCGTTTCTCGCCGCCTGGCTGCCACGAGTGCTTCCGCGGGGATGCACGTTTGGAATCTACCCGTATCCGGGCAAGACAGCTTCGCGGTCTTTCGCGATGCAATTGCCGAGGCAACCGCTTGAGATCGACCTGATCGGATGTCGACCGGACCGCGTTCGACTGGCTCGCCTCGCTCGCCTCGCTCGGTCGGGCGGTTGCCCATGGCCCAGGCATCGCACCCGACACGCCGGAATGCCTGAGGCGCACGGGCAGAGTCAAGGTGGCGGAGGGGGTGGGATTCGAACCCACGGTGGACTCTCATCCACGCCGGTTTTCAAGACCGGTGCTTTCGACCACTCAGCCACCCCTCCCGGGCGGCAACTCCCGCGAACCGGCAGCCCGCGCCACGGAACGCAGCAGAGAGTCTACGGCCAAGCCGCCGGGAATGTACGGGAGCGGTCCGAACCTGCGGAGGACCGGGCGCGGACGGTCGGGGGGCCTTACCCGCTCGCCGCTTCGCCGTCGTCGTCGGCCGTTTCAACCGGCGCCAGCTTGAGCAGCGCGCCGTCCGTCTCGTCGGTGATCACGTAGATCAAGGAGTCCGGCCCCTGCCGGACGTCGCGGATCCGCTTGCCGATGTCCTTGAGCAGCCACTCGCGGCCGAGTTCCTCGCCGTTCTCGCTGAAGATGAGCCGTTCAAGATGGCCGGTGTTCGGCATGCGGCCGGTCATCAGCGCGCCGGCGAACAGGTTGCCCTTCCACTCGGGGAAGGCGTCGCCGGTATAGAACATGAGCCCGGACGGAGCGATGGACGGCAGCCAGAAGATCGCCGGTTCCTCCATGCCTTCGGCCCAGAAGCGCTCGGAGATGCGCACGCCGTTGTAGTGGCGGCCGTAGGAGACGACGGGCCACCCGTAGTTCTTGCCGGCCTCTATCGCGTTCAGCTCGTCGCCGCCCTGCGGGGCGTGCTCCGTGGTCCAGGGCTGGTGGGTCTCCGGGTGGAGTGCGAGGCCCATCTGGTTGCGGTGGCCCATCGAGTAGATCTCGGGCTTGTGCCCTTCCCTACCGACGAAGGGGTTGTCGTCCGGTGCGCTGCCGTCGAGCCGCAGGCGGAGCGTCTTGCCGGCGTGGCTGTTCGGGTCCTGGGCCAGCTTGGCGTGGCCGAAGAAGCTCTGCGTGCCGTCGACGAGGTCGGCGCCGAAGGCCCCGCCCATCGTCATGTACATGATGTCCTCGCCGGGCACGAAGGCGAGCCGGGCAGCCGCGATCGACCCGCCCCAGGGCTCGGCGACGAACACGTCCTCGACGTCGACGAGCGAGGCGCCGTCGAGCTTGCCGCGGACCAGGGCGACGGTGCCCTCGCGGCCGGAGATCTGCCGCGTGTAGGTGAGGTAGACGTAGCCGTTGTCGGCGAAGTGCGGATGAACCGCGACCTCCATCATCCCGGCAAGGCTGCGGGCGAGGACGTCGTCCGGCACGCCGGAGACGGGCTCGTCCATCAGCACGCCGTCGCGAACCAGGCGCAGGTTGCCGCCGCGCTCGGTGACCAGCATGTCGCCCTTGGGCAGGAACGCGAGAGACCACGGACGGTTGATGCCGCGGACGACGACGGAGACCTTGACCTCGGGGATCAGGTGGGTGTTCATGATCCACGGCTCGTCCGGCAACTCGACGCGGGGAATGCCGCTGCGGCCGCGGCCGTATCCCGTCTGCGCGACGGCCTGGCCGGCGACGGCGGCGGCGAGGAGGAACACGGCGATCCGGGTCGTTCGGGTTGCGGTCCTTCGGTTCATCGTGATTCTCCGTCCGGTTGTTCTCCGCCCGGTTCCGCTTCGTCTTCAGGCCACTCGGCCCCCTGGAGGATCCAGAGGCGGATCGTCTCGACCTGCTCGTCGGTCAACTGCGTGCCGGCCTCGTAGGGCGGCATCCGCATCTCCGCGAACTCGGAGCTCACGCGGATGTAGAGCTCGCTGTCGTCGGGGTCGCCGGGTGCGATGTTCGGATAGCCGCCGAGGTCGGCGAAGGCGTCTTCCCTGATGTCGAGCCGCAGGTTGGCTTCGCGGCGCGTACGGTCCTCGCCGTGGCACTCGTAGCAGAAGCCCTCGAGGATCGGCTTGACGTCTGCCAGGTAGTCGACCTTCTCCTCGCTCTGACCTGCGGCCGCGCCCGCAGCGCCGAGCCAGGCGACCAGCAGAACCGTCGAAACGGCGGTCGGACGTGTCGCTCTCATGTCTCTGCTTCCCTCCAGGGCCGGGAGGACCCGCGACGCTTCGGCGGGTCGGCTGTCTGCGGGTCTCAAGCGACAGTCTAGCCCGTACCCCGTGGGCGACGGTCGCGGAGAGGGAGCATGTGTTCGCGTTCCAGCCGCCGCAGCGCGGCTGTGGGCTCTACAGCGAAGCAAGTGCGGTGGTTCGCACGACCGACACAGGCGCGACCGCAGGCACGTGCGGCCCCAACGGTCGTCCCGGGCCACGGCGACGGTCGGACCGAAGTTCCAGTCCAGGCCAGTGGCGCGCACCTCGCGGGCCGTGATCTCGCCGATGCGGCGGATCAGTTCTTGTGGGGATCGCACGATGACGGATCCTGGCTGGCGGCCGTCGCAGACGCGGCGGCCCTGCGGCTGCTCCACGGGCTCCGGGATTGCTAGAGTTGACGTTCACCACCTTGACAGCGATGTCTTCACACGACGAGAGCCTGGGCCCGGAGGGCTACGACCAACCCGCCGTCGAGGCTTGGATCGCCGGACACGTCGATGGCCTGACCCCGCCGCTTCAGTGGACCCGGCTCGAGGGTGGCCACTCGAACCTGACCTATCGCCTCGACGACGCGGACGGCGGGTCGGCGGTCATCCGGCGGCCTCCCCAGGGTGTGCTGCTGCCCAAGGCCCACGACATGAGCCGCGAGTGGTCGCTGATCTCGGCCCTCGGGCCCACGGCGGTGCCGGTGCCTCCGGCGCTCGCGTTCTGCGAGAGTCCGGACGTCACGGGCGCGTGGTTCTACGTGATGGGGCTGGTGAACGGCCGGCCGCTCTACAGCGCCGCGCACACCGAGGAGTGGGTGCCCGAGGAGTGCCGCGTGAAGCTGGCGCATTCCTTTGTCGACGTGCTGGCCGAACTCCATGCGGTCGACCCGGACGAGGTGGGGCTGGGCGCCCTCGGCAAGCGGGACAGCTACGTCGCGCGTCAGCTCAGAACCTGGTACCGGTCCTGGACCGCGTCGGTCGAGCCGGCTCAGTTGGACGACGCACGCGCCCACGATCTGCAGCGCTACTTCCTCGAGCACCTGCCGGACCAGGGGCCGGCCCGCGTCGTGCACGGCGACTACGGGCTCCACAACTGCCTGGTGGGGCCGGATTCCGTGATCGCCGCGGTCGTCGACTGGGAGATCTCGACCCTCGGCGATCCGCTGGCCGACCTCGCCTACGCGATGAACCAGTGGATGCCGGCGACGGACACGATGCCGAGCGGTTCGGGCGGCGCCACCGCGGCGCCCGGCTTCCCGTCGCGCGAGTCTCTGCTCGAGCGCTACGCGGAGCGCACGGGCCGCGACCTGTCCCACCTGGACTACTACGTCGGCTTCAACCGCTGGAAGTCCGCGGCGATCGTGCACGGCGTGTACGCCCGCTACATGGAAGGGAAGAAGAGCACGGAGGGCGTCGACCTGCCCGAGATGCGCCAGCGCATCCTGAGGACGCTCGACCTGGCCGAAGACGCGGTCAACCGCCTTTGAGGCTCCATGCCCGCCAGGGCGCGGACGCCCCGCCTCTGTTCGGCAGCTGAGTTCCCGCATCCGCCGGCGGCGCATCTCGCGGAGAGCCGCCCGGCGAGCGCTGCTCGCAGTGGACGATCTGCGGAGTCTGGCGGCGGAGGGCTGGTCGTCTCTCCCCTCGCCCTTGACTTCGGACCGAGTCAGCGACAACGTACGGGGTCTGAGGTGGCGTTGATCGCCCAGCACCCAGCCGCGAGATTGCCCCGGGATCTGGTCGAACAGCCAAGCCGTGCCGCGAATCGACTGACTCGATCTCGGGCTCAGTCGCTCGGGCATGCGCGTGAGCGCCATCGTCAGGATTTCGAGAAATCTACGCTCGCCGTCGCGATGTGCATCGAGACGGTGTGCTTCTACCAGAGGGGAACAGGATGAAGTTCAGGCAACCGGTCCTGTCCGCGCTCGTGCCGCTGATGCTGGCAACGAGCGGAGGATGGGCGCAGGAAGAAGACACCGCCCAGGATGCGGCGGCGGCGGAGGGGCTGTTCGTCGAGGAAATCACGGTGACCGCGACGAAGCGCGAGGAGTCGCTGCAGGACGTACCGATTGCCGTGACGGCGATCACGCCGCTCCAGATCGAGCGCGCCGGGATGCTGGACATCCGCGACCTGCCGACGCTGGCGTCGAGTTTCAACATGAACTCGTCGCAGACGGAGTCGCAGGGAACCACGCTGCGCATTCGCGGCGTGGGCACGACCGGCAACAACATCGGGCTCGAGAGCTCGGTCGGCGTGTTCCTCGACGGGATCTACCTGAGCCGTCCGGGGATCGCGCTCGGCGACCAGCTCGATGTCGATTCGATCGAGGTGCTGCGGGGCCCGCAGGGCACCCTCTTCGGCCGCAACGTTTCGGCGGGAGCGCTCAACCTGCGCACCCGGCGGCCGAGCCTGACGGACAGCTCGGGCTTCCTGAACCTGTCCGCCGGCAACTTCAACGCCTTCAATCTCCAGGCGGGCGTGGGCGGTCCGGTCTCCGATCGGGTCGGCTATCGGCTCTCGGCCGCTGTTCGCAACCAGGACGGTTTCGTCGAGAGCGTCTCGGGCGCCGAGAGCTACACGCGCGACCGGGCGCTTGTGCGCGGGCAGCTGCTGTGGGACTTCGCGGACCGCGGGTCGCTGCGGATCATCGGCGACTTCTCGGACGCGGACGAGGAGTGCTGCGACGCCGTTGTCGTGCTCGAAACGCCCGCGGCGGCACTGGGTTCGTTCGCGGCCGCCGGACTTCCGGCCGACGGCGGCGTCTCCGTCGCCGGCCCATCGGCCTTCGACGCCCGGCGCTCGAATGGGGGTCCGTTCGTCAACCCCTTCGATCAGAAGGGACTGTCGGCCGAGCTGAACTACAACCTGACCGACAACGCCGCGCTGACCTACCTGGCTTCGTGGCGCGACTTCCACGCCTCGTCGATCCAGGACGACTTCGTCGGGATTGACGTGTACTCCGTGTCTTCGCAAGCCGCCAACGGCTTCGACTCGTTCGACGACATCGAGTCCTGGTCCCAGGAGTTCCGGCTCGCCGGCGACACCGAGCGGATGAGTTGGCTGGTCGGCGGCTTCGCCTCGGGCGAGGACATTCTCGAGCACTCCGGTCTCGGCCTGCTGGGGGACTTCTCGTCCTTCGTCGATGCGATTCTCTGGAACTACGCCCTCGCTCAGGCGCTCGCTCCGGCGCAACTGCTGGGCGGCGTGCCGATGGCCACGGGGGGAACGTTCGCAGACGTCCTGGCGGCTGACAACCAGGCGCTCGCGTTTTCCGGAGGCATCCCGGTCGGCGGTTCCTTCGCCAACAACGTCTATCGCCAGGAAGGCGATTCCTGGTCGCTCTTCACGCACAACACGTTCCGCCTGTCCGACCGCTTCTCGCTGGTCGCCGGGCTGCGGTACGTCGACGAGACGAAGGACGGCAGCTTCAGCCAGCCGGACGCCAACAACCCCGCCTGTTTCGCGACCCTGATGAACGCGCAGGCCCTGGCTGCGGGCGCCGCGGGAACGGCGCTCGCGCCGTTGGCGACGACGATCGGCAATCTGAACGCCGCCTTCAACTGCTTCCCGTTTGCGACGCCGGCGGATACCGGAGTGCCGATCCTCCCCGCGACGTTCACCGACACGTTCCAGGACGACGAGCTCGTCTACACCTCGAAGGCCGTGGTCGAGTTCAGCGATACCGTCAAGGGCTACGCGAGCTACACCCATGGCTTCAAGTCCGGCGGCTTCAATCTGGATTCCACCGCCGCCGTTGGCGGCGGCGACCCCCGGTTCGACTCGGAGAAGATCGACGCCTTCGAGCTGGGCCTGAAGTCGGAGTTCGCCAACCGGCGGGTGCGGCTGAACGCGACGGTGTTCGACTACGACATCGAGGACTTCCAGGTGCTCGAGTTCACGGGCGTCCAGTTCAAGACGTTCAACGTGCCGAAGGCGCAGAGCCGGGGCGCCGAGTTCGAGCTCGAGGCCGTCGCGGGTCAGCACGTCACGCTGAACTTCGGCTACACCTTCGCCGACTCGGAGTATCCGGACGACTGCGCCGGCGACGACGCCCCGGCCTCCGTCCAATCGCTGTGCGGCGCCAAGCTGACCAACGCGCCCGAGAACGTCCTTTCGTTCGGCGCCAACTGGGACAACACGGTCGGCGAGCGGTTCCTGGTGTTCGCGGCGGTGAACGGGCGCTGGGAGGACGACCGGCGGACGAGCACGCAACCCGGCCTCGCCCTGGACATCCAGGAGGCGAACGCAAAGGCGAACGTACGGGTTGGTCTCGGCAGCTATTCCGGCCGCTGGGCGGTGGAGCTCTGGAGCAACAACGTGACGGACGAGCAGACGAAGAACGTGACGTTCAACACGCCTCTGCGCATCGGCAGCCGCAGCTCGTTCCTCGAGGCGCCGCGAACGATGGGCGCCACACTGCGTCTCAACTTCTGATTCCGCACGCGCGACCTCGGTGGCCAGGCCGAACGATCTGGTCACCGGGGCCGCGTCGCGCCTCGCGGGCCTGGCCGGGCCCTGGCCCGCGAGCGCCTCGCCGAGGGTGTCGCGGTTCAGGCCTGACGTGGCGAGGTCCTGCGGCCTCGCCACGTCGGCTTCCCGGCTTCAGGGCCGCCGTCGCCAGGCGGGCGTGCCCGCCATCGTGAAGCGCGGCAGGGCAGGGGAAGGCGGACGCCGTCGAAGCCGCTGCCGCCGCCCGGCCAGCTGGGCCCGACCGTGCCCGGTCGCCCGGGGCTGAAGTCGAGGCACTCGAAGCCGTCCCACGATACGACCACGCGGCCGAGTGGCGGCGCCGGTGGGGCCCGCCCGGTCTCAAGGCAGCGGCATCTGCTCGCTTTCCACTTCGCGGGCCTGGTCGAACGCGGCGACCGGCTCCTCGGTGCGGACCTGCTCGAGCCAGAAGACGCCGTCGAACTCGGCGCTGTTGCCGCGCGTGCCGGCGAAGTCGACATCGCCGTCGCCGTCCATGTCGTGGGCGACGAAGCTGTCGAACATGCCGCGTTTGCGCCGCGAGATGTCGTGCCGGGTCCATTCGCCGTTGATGTCGCCCGGGTTCTCGAACCACGCCAGCCGTCCCAGCGGCGTGTCGGGTTCGACCTCGCCGTCCTCGGCCCGCCCGCTGCGGCTGTAGGCGCCCGACATCGCGTCCAGGTCGCCGTCGCCGTCGATGTCGGCGAAGGCGAAGCCGACCAGGTTGTCCGGGGTCAGGCGGCCGATCGGCCGCAACTGCCAGGCGCCCGCGGGATCGGCCGGCTGCTCCAGCCACACGAGGACGCCCCCGAACTCGACCGTCGCGAGGTCGAGCCGCCCGTCGCCGGAGAGGTCGACGAATTCCATGTTGAAGCCGTTGAGCAGGGCGCCGGCCTGAGGTGCATTCGGCAGGCGGGGCGTGTCCGCGGTGGTCGTCGTGCCCTCGACCCGGATCGGGTGTTCGACGAGCGCGACGTCGCCGGCCCCCCGGCTGCGGTTCTCGAACCAGAAGATCCGGCTCTCGCCGGTCGAGCCGGCGACGATGTCCGTGTCGCCGTCGCCGTCGAGATCGACGGTCTGCGAGTTGATCGGCCAGATCACCTGGACGATCTCGTGCTCGATCCACTCGCCGGAGATCGGGTCGTCCGTCGTGTCGAACCAGGAGATCGGGTTCTTTGCCGTGTTCTGCCGATCCGGGTTCTGCGCCCCCTTGTTCGCCGCGACGACCTCGGGTCGGCCGTCGCCGTCGAGGTCGCCGGCGAACACGCGGATGTAGGAGCCCCGGTCCCTGGTTACCGGCGGGATGACTCGCGGCCAGTCGCCGCTCCGCAGGGCGGCGGCCGCATCTTCCGTGTCGGCGCCCGGGTTCTCGAAGTAGATGAGATGGGCCAGCTCGCAGGCGGCCACGACATCGAGATCGCCGTCGCCGTCGAAGTCGGCGATCGCGACGTCCTCGGCGGCAGAGGCTTCGTCACCTTCGGCGAGCGTCGCCAGGCGCCACGTGCCGGGATCGGGACCGCCGAAGGCGAGCCGGACGTGCCCCGCCCCTTCGTTGCCGTACTCGGTGTCCGACTCGTGGACCGAGACGATGTCGAGATGGCCGTCCCCGTCGAGATCGGCCATCTCGAGTCCGTCGCCGCCGCGGATTGGCACGCCGCCTGACGCGTCGTCGTCGATGATGTGCTCGCGGCAGGAGATCCACTCGCCGTCGGACCGGGCGCGGGTTGGAGTGTCGGCGACGAGGGTTGAGGCGGGGGGTTCGGTGGTCTGGCAGCCTGGCAGGGCTGCCGCGAGCGCGGCTGCAAGGAAGGCGGCCGCCCACCGGGTGCGCCGACGTCCTCGTCGGCTGCCGCCGCAGGCGGCCAAAAAAAGCGCCAGGCCGCAGGCCTCGCTCCTTGCTCTCTGCGGCGCGTCAAGAAGGAGAGGCCTTCGGCCTCGCGGGCAGGTCGGGTTATCGAGCACCCGCAGATAGTAGACCGCCCGCTGGTCGGGGTCGAACCCCGCCCGGCCCCACGCCTTCCGGATGCCCTCGAGCGCCGCGTCGACCAGCGGCCCCTGGAGATCGACGAGGACCGGCGGCGCCCGGGTCCTTGAACACCGCACGGAGCTCGGCCGCGCCCAGCTCCTGCGAGATGCTGCACCCTGGACGCGAGCGGCTGCGCAACAGAGTTGAAGGCTGGTTCAAGTCGGAGAGGTCGACCAAGGCACCGTTGTTGGGGCAGCGCGGCAGGTCGCCCGTCGGCAGCAGGAGCTTCGTCGACGCCGTGATCGCGCCGCGCGCGATCGAACCGCGGCTCGCCGGGCGCCAGGTCGCTGGCGAGGGCGTGGTCGGTGTGCGGCAGTCAGGAGGCCGGGCGATCGAGGGCGACCCGCGCTACGTTGGCCCACGGGACGAACTCGGCGGTTTCGCTGCCGTTGACGAAGATCAGCATGCCGGGATTGGACGGCGTGAGGTCGCCGGCACAGTCAAGTTGCAGAAGCTCGCCGCTGTAAAGCGCCACGCTCACGCCGCGGCCCGAGTCGCATTCCTCCTGATCCGGAGGCTCGATGGAAGCGACGAGGCCGAAGGGAATCGTGTAGTCGACGCCGCCGGCCGGCGCGTCGAGCGTCTCGGTCGTTTCGCTCTCGTCGAGGTCGAAGACCAGCCGACCGGCGAGGCGACTGCCGGTGCGCGTGGTGACGGCGCCCGAGAGCGCCTGGCCCGGCGGGAAGTCGTCGTAGGCGGGGCCGCTGCCGTCGCCTTCGGTGAAGTCGAGGCGTTCGAAGGCCTCCCACGATACGAGCACCCGGCCGTAGCGTACGTCGTCGACGTAGACGCCGCGATTGCCGCGGCCAGCGGCGCGGGCGCCGGAGAGGACGAACTCGCCGCCGTCGCGCAGCGTCACCTGTGCACGGTTCCGGGAGTCGCGCGCGATCGTGCGGATTGCGTCGAACCGCAGGCTGAGTTCGCCCTCCGCTGCCCGGCCCTGAAGCTCGTCGGCGCTGACGCCCAACTGCCGGTCCCACTGGACGAAGCCGGTGAAGCTCCCGTGTGCGGTGCGCACCGTGCCGTGCAGCCGGTCCGGAGCGGCTTCCAGTTCGGCGGTGGGGAGCAACTCGATCGCGTGGATCCGGCGTTCGCCGAGGTCGACGACGCCTTGCTCGTCGTCCCACACCCGGACGCCGTCGGCGAAGTCGTCGGCGTCGAAGCGGTCGAGGATGAACACCGTCCCGCTCTTGAGCGTGACGAGGAGCTCGCGCCCGCTCGGCTCGATCCGTCTGACGTCGCCGAAGCGCGCCATGAAGGGCCGGCCCAGGTTGAGCTTTCGCTTGCGCCGGGTGATCTCGACGCCAAGGACGGTGACCGGCATGCTCTTGGTCAGTCGCTCGGGCGGCACGTCCCCGGCCCAGGGGTTCTCCTCCTTGAAGCCGTTGAAGTAGTCGCCCCAGAACGCCTCCTCGTCGCCGCCGAAACGCAGGCGCCCTTGGTAGGCGGCGCCGCTCCTCGTCGTGACCCGTCCGTAGAGGAAGCCCTGGTGGGCCTTGACCGACGTCGCGGGTGAGCGAGCCGCCGCGGGCGGGGCCGTGGCGTCAGGCTTGCCATCGGGGTTCCGCAGCAGACGCGCCGCGACGAGGCCGAGAGCCACAAGAAGGGCGAACAGCAAGAGCGCGGCGGCGCCGCCGGCGATCCTGGCTCTGGTCATTGCCGGAACATTGTCTCCGAACCGAAGGGGCGGAGGCGCCCCTGCAAGACTGACGATGCCGACCGGCCCGCGATTACCGCCGTCTCGGCGTCAGCCTCGCGCCCTGTTCTCCTCCGCTCTCACACTCCCGGAACCCCGGATCCGCTCCCGTCATCTCCACCGAGACTCCGACCCTCGACCCTACCGATACTCGCCGACGACCCCCGACGCCCCTCAGCGGTCGAGCACTTGACTTCAACCGAAGTCAACGACATCGTATGGGGTCGGAGGTGTTCCAGGATGGTGCAGGTAACCGCGAGGCTCCCCGACGAACTGGTCGAGAAGGCGGACCGTGCCGCCAGTCGACTGAATCGATCTCGGGCTCAGTTGCTCAGGCAGGCGCTCGAGTACTACCTCGATGACTTCGAGGATCTTCGCCTGGCCCTGGATCGACTCAACGACCCCGCGGATCCGGTGCTGGATTGGGAAGATGTCAGGCGCGATCTACTCGATCAAGATCAAGGCGAGCGCGGCTAGAGCTCTCGGGAAGATCGATCCCGGCGATCGCCGGCGCATCGTCGCGGCGATCGATCGGCTGGCCGTCGAGAGGTCGGCGGGATCTGCGCTGAAGGGAGAATTCGGTGGACTCAGGCGGCTCCGCGTTGGCCGCTACCGGATCGTCTACGAGACGATCCACGAGCAGCTCACGGTGCTGGTCGTCCGCGTGGGCCATCGCAGGGAGGTCTATCGTTAGGTGTTGGCGTTTCGACCCGGCTGCCGGCCGGAACCCGGGTGGCGCGGAGCGCGCCACCCGGGTCGCTCCTTTGGTCGAATATGGCCCGATATGCTCCCTCGTCGCGCCTTGCCGGGCGGGCGCCTGGCCACTCTCGGTGCGACACGGACTTCTGCCACGGGCTGCTAGGGGCCGGCCGAGGATGCGGCCGGATCGCCGACCGGGGCGGCAAACAGCGGTACCCGTTGCGGTTGATCGGTATCGGCGCCGATGGTGACCGTTCCCTGGAGCTGACCCTGCTCGTTGAGCCGCCCCTCGATCACGGTGGTCGTGGCGCTCGCGTTGAGGGTGGGGAACTGGGTCGTGATCTTCAGCTCGTCGCCCTGCCACTCGAAGTCGTCGAGGACGATGGAGTAGATGCCGCCCATGTAGAGCCAGCCCTCGCCCCGGCGCGGGGCGTGGAAGCCCAGGAAGCCCCCGGCCAGGTAGGAATCGGTCTCCGGGTGCAGGGCCAGGAGATCGCGGATCTGCTGCTCCGGGTCCTGCTGTTCGAAGAGGACGCCGTCCTTCTGCACGACCTCGATGAAGCCGTTGAACATCTCGCTGAACGTGTCGCCGCGATAGATGATCTCCTTCGTCGGGTCCGGGTTGGCCGGGTTCTCGGCCGAATTGTCCCAGACGGCCGTGACGTCGAGGCGGCTGCCGGCCGGGATGTCGATGGGCATGGTCGGGTAGTAGAGCCACTGCCAGTTGTAGTCGTACTTCGGCACGTCGAGCAGCATTTCCTTCGAACCGTCGGGGTAGGTGAGCTCGTAGCTCATCGCCTTGCCGCGGACGTGCATGTGCGGGCTGAAGGCGAGGATCTGCGCGTCCTTGTCGAACAGGTAGTGGGCGTTCTCGGCGTGGTGGCCGGCGCCCGGCGGGATGCGCAGGCCCGTGTTGGTCACCGGAATCGTGATGACCTCCTTCTGGAGATCGCCCCTGCCGAAGTGAAGCCCGATCCTCGAGGCGTCGCGGGTCGCCTCGCCGATCGGGTGGTAGTGCTGGTCGACCACGACCCGGGCCTTCGAACCGAAGCGCCGCCCGACGCCGTCCGGGAAGACGTAGGGCGGCATGCCGGCCGTCCAGATGCCGAGTACGCCGGCGTAGGCCGGGCCGCCCTCGTTCATTCTGGTCGTGTAGGTGGTGAGGAAGTGATGCGTGACACGCGAATCCTCGGGCAGGAACTCGATCGCACGAATCCAGCGCGGCTCGCCGAGGTCGACCTCGACCACCTGCTGCGGGAAGAGATCGTCACCCTCGGCCGGCACCTCGATCCTGTCGAGGGTGACGACGAAGTCGGGTTCGCCGAGCTTCCAGCCCTCATGGAACGTCGGCGCCTCGGGCAGGTCGGCGGGGTCTCCCTGCGGGGCGCCGGCCCTGGCCCAGCCGGTGATCGTCTCGATCTCGCTGTCGGTGAGCGAGATGTCGTTCGACCATGCGTGCCTGTCGGACTCGCCGCTCCACGGCGGCATGTCGCGGTTCTCCACCGCGCGGGCGATCGACCGGGCCCACGGCCGCGCCTCCCGGTACGTCATGAGCGACATCGGGGCGACTTCGCCGGTCCGATGGCACTGCACGCAGTTCTTGAAGAAGATCGGCGCGACGTCGCGGCTGTAGGTCGGCGCGTCGGCGGCCGCGGCGGGGGAGGCCGCGAATGTCGCGGCAAGTGCTACGGCGGCGCTCGCCGCGAGCAGGACATGTTGCGTCGGGGTACGGGTCGTTGCCTGATGCATGGTCTCACCTCTGGTCTGAATACTGCCGATACTGGCGGTTGACCGGATCCTGGCGTCCCGCCCCGGCTGTGCCGGCGGCTGGATCAGCTGCCGGCAGCTCGGACCCGGTCGAGGCAGGCGTCGTCGAGGGCGTCGGCCTCGGGCGAAGCCGCGCCCGCGAGCAACCGGTCGCGCAGGCGTTGCCGGTCGAGGTCCTTGCGGATCAGTTCGCGAACGTACTCGCTCGACGTGCTGTAGCCGCGGGTGCTGACCTGTTCGTTGACGAAGCCCTTGAGGGCCTCGGGGAGCGAGATGTTCATCGTCGTCATGCGACGACGCTAGCGGCGTTGACAAACTTTGGCAAGGAGCTTCGGTGCTTCGCGTCGGTTGGGCCGGTCTCCGCCCTCGCCGGCCTCGCTGCGACGGCGCAGATCGTTCAACTGGGCCCGTGCCTGCTCGCTGCTGCGACTCGCCGTCTCGTGCTCAGGCCACAGCCCCGACCTGAACGCGGTCGACGCCGAGTCGTCCCTCCTCGACGACCAGGCCGACGGCGCCACAGTCCAAAGCACGGTCGGTCGCTTCGAGCGCCACCGCGCCGTCGACCTTGCCGACGAGGCGGTCGCCGTCGACCTGCAGCGTCAACCTGTACGTCCCGCCGAGCCGCCACTCGACATCGGCCTCGGCCAGCACGTCCTCGCCGTGCAGCATCCGCACGAGCTGCACGCGATTCCCGCCGGCCAGCAGCAGGCCGTAGAAGCGCGTCAGACCCTGGACGCGCGCGGCGATGCCGGCCCGCTCGACGAGGTGGGGCGTCACCTCCGCGGTCACGGAGTAGTCGCGCCACTCGCGGGTTCCCTGCATCAGCAGCCCCATGCCGGTGTTCTGGACGAGCCGGAACATCTCGAACCCCTTGGTCAGCAGGTCGACGCCGTTGACCCAGGCGCGATGCGTCATGGCGCCCCGGTGGCGGGGGCGTTCGAGACGGAACTCCGGCGCACCCGACCACTTCAGCGCCTCGAGGCGGACGCCTTCGGCCGGGCCCTCGACGCGGACGCCGACGGAGAAGATGGGCCCGGGCAGCGCCGGAACGGTGAACGACACGCGCCGGCTCTCGCCGGCCATGAGTTCGACGGTGTCGTCGTCGAAGGTCACGGTCTCGTCGTCCTCGCCGTAGCAGGAGAGCCAGACGTTGGCCCGGGCGCCGTCCGCCTGGGCGCTGAGGGTCGCTTCGACCGTCTGGCCGGGAAAGATCCTTGGCGACGCGAGCAGTTGGTAGACCCGGTTCTCGTACCACTTCGCGGTCTCCAGCGACGGGATGAAGACGGGAGACCCGACTCGGGCGTCGCCACCGGCATCGATGCGCAGGGCGCGCTCGCCGGAGGGCAGGGCGACGTTCGAGAGCTCGGCCTCGCCGTCCGCAACCTGGAACCCCTGCACCGAACCGGGGAAGGAGAAGTGGAACTGGGCGCCGTCCCTGGGCGCCCAGGCTTGTTTGCCGGCGAGGCCGCGTCCCATGTTGATCACGTGCAGCGCTTCACTGGCGCAGTCGCTGATCGCCCGGCCGCCGTCGGCCGTCGGCATGTAGAGGCGGTCGGCCACCGGGCCGCGCCAGTCGAGACCCTTCTGCAGCCCGGCGTCGATGCCGGCCAGCCCCTCCTTGATGCCCAGGAGACAGCCGACGTTGCCCGAGTTGCAGTCGGTGTCCCAGCCGCAGGTGTTCACGATCTTGAGCGTCTCGGCGAAGTCGCCCTCCCCGTGCAGCAGCGCCAGGACGATCAGCCCGTGGTTCGGGACCATGTGGCAGTTGCCGCCGTACTTGTCGTAGCCGTAGCGCTCGGCGAGCCGGGCCCGGGCCCGGCGCCAGTCGCTGTCCCGGGCGTGCCATTCGCGCAGGTCGCCGATCATCGCGGCGATGACCGAGTCCGGCGGGATGTAGCCGAGGGCGGTGTCGAGGAGCTTGTCGGTGTCCCGTTCGACGAACGCCATCGACTCCATGGCCGTCAGCACGCGCGCCCCGTACACCGCTTCGCCGTCGTGGCTGACCCGCGCGGCGGCGGAGGCGAGCTGGACCGCCAGCTCGGGATTCCCCGGCGCGACCATCGCCCAGCCGTCGATGAAGATCTGGGCGCCGATCTGCTCGGCGACGACCTTGCCGTTGCGTTCCATCGAGCCGCTCTCTGGCGCCTCGATTCCGCTCTTGAGACGAAGGTAGGCCGTGTGCTCGGTGGAGTTGCCGAGGCCGCCCCACCAGAGCACGGTGCGTTCCCGGATCAGGTAGTTGAGCCAGGTCTGGCCGATCTCCCGCGAACTGAGAGCCGCGCCTGAACCATGGTCTTCGAGCGCTCGCAGGAAGGTGAAGGTCCCCGAAATGTCGTCGTCGGTGACGACCAGGGGAACGTCGAGCCGGTCGTGAACGTAGTACTCGATGTCGCCGAGCCGCTTGCGGATCCACTCGTAGGGCCAGCCCTCGAATGGTCGGCCGAGGTAGACGCCGATGACCTTGCCGAGGACGCCGGCGTAGACGCGGTCCGCGTAGTCGGGGGGTAGCTTCATGCTCCCTGCTCCTGTTGGAGTGAATTGGGTTTTCTTGAAGCGCTGCTTCCGTTCATCATGATAACTTGCGCCACATGTTCAGGCGTGCGCTCGATCTCCCGCCGTCCGGAAGCGAGACGTTCTTCCTCTGGGGCCCCCGCCAGGCGGGCAAGAGCACGCTGCTGCGGCGCGCGTACCCGGAGGGTCGCTGGATCGACCTGCTCAAGGCGGACGAGTACCGCCGCTACGCCAGCCGGCCGGAACTCCTGCGTCAGGAGATCGAGGCGGAGGGCGCGGAGCAGAGCCGGCAGGTCGTGATCGACGAGATCCAGAAGGTCCCGGCCCTGCTCGACGAGGTGCACTGGTTGATCGAGAACCGGGGTCTCCGGTTCGCCCTCTGCGGGTCGAGTGCCCGCAAGGTGCGCCGGGGCGCGGCGAACCTGTTGGGCGGCCGGGCCCTGCGCTACCAGCTTCACGGGTTGACGGCCCGTGAACTGGGAGCGGACTTCGACCTCGACCGCCTGGTCAACCACGGCTATCTGCCGCCCGTCTACCTCAGTGGACAGCCCCGGCGTCTGCTCGACGCCTACGTGGGCGACTACCTCCGCGAGGAGATCGCGGCGGAAGGGGCGGTGCGCGCTCTTCCGGCCTTCAGCGATTTCCTGGACGCCGCCGCGCTGAGCGACGGGGGCATCGTCAACTTCTCGAACATCGCACGCGACTGCGGCGTCTCCGGCCACACGGTGCGGTCCTGTTTCGGCATCCTGGTGGACACGCTGCTCGGAAGCTGGTTGCCGGCCTGGCGGAAACGGCCGAAGCGCCGCGTGATCCAGGCCCCGAAGTTCTACTTCGCGGACGTCGGCGTCGTGAATCGGTTGGCCCGCCGAGGCCGTCTCGAACGCGGTTCGGAGGCTTACGGCCATGCGTTCGAGAACTGGGTCCACCACGAGCTCCGCGCCTTCATGAGCTACCGAGCGTACGACGGCGAGCTCTTCCATTGGCGTCTCGCCGGCGGCACGGAGGTCGACTTCGTGCTCGGCGACATGGATCTGGCAGTGGAAGCGAAGGCCAGCGCCCGCATCGGTCGGCACCATCTGAAGGGTCTTCGGAGCCTCTGGCAGGATCATCCGGAAGTCGTCCGCCGGGTCGTCGTCAGCCTCGAACCCCGGTCGCGCAGGACCGACGACGGTGTCGAGGTGCTGTCGCCCGAGGCCTTCGTCCGCCGGTTGTGGAGCGGCGAACTCTGCTGATTCGCGGCTCGACGACCCCGGAGAGGTCAGCCGGGAACCTTGAACGGTGTATCATGTTCGGTGGATCGAGATCCCAGTTCGTTCAGCCGTCGGCAGTCGCCGACACGACCAGACCCGGAGGGAGAGCCACCATGGAGAGCAGAACCCGAGCCGCAGCGAGGACCGCCAAGGTCCTGACACTTCTTCTCGCGCTGGCATTTCTGACCGTGCCCGCCTGGGCGCAGGACGGCAGTGTCTCCGGAACGGTCAACGACACGAACGGAGACCCCGTCCCCGGCGCCATGGTCAGTCTGGAGGCCGCGAACGGAAACGAGGTGGGCAACGCGATGAGCGACGCGGACGGCGCGTTCTCCATCACGGGCGTCGCCGCCGGCGCCTACACGGCCAACGTCGGTCTGGATGGCTTCCAGTCCGCGAGCCAGGCGGTCAACGTGACCGCGAGCGGCGCCACGGTGTCCTTCGCGATTCGCCCGGCCTACCACGGCACGGTGATGGTCACCGCGGAGCGTGTCGAGGAGAACGTGATGGACGTGCCGATGACCATCACGGCCTTCGACTCGAGCATTCTCGAGGAGCTCGTGATCCAGGAGAGGACGGATCTGCAGAATCTGGTTCCGGGCCTCCAGTTCAGTGACGAGATGGAGCAGCAGGGCCAGGGAACGGTCATCCGCGGCATCGGCACCAGGAACGCCCAGTACGACCAGGCCGACTATGCGGTCGCCACCTACGTCGACGGCGCCTACACGCTGGGCGTCTACGGTACGACGCCCGGCGGCGGCTTCGACCTTGAACGCGTCGAGGTGGCCCGTGGACCCCAGGGGACCCTGAACGGCCGCAACTCGATCGCGGGAGCGATCAACGTGGTCACCAAGGGCCCAACGGATCACTGGGATGCGGAGCTGATGGGGGAGGTCACCGACGTCTCGCAGCAGCGCCTGAACGGGGCCATCGGCGGCCCGCTCGGCGACGGTCCCTTCAGCTTCCGCCTGACGGCCGGCACCCACACGGGCGACGGCAGGCAGGAGAACGTCGGGCCGGGCGGCGACCATGACGCACCCGATCAGACCTTCTACGCGCCGCAGATCCGGGCCGAGACCGATCGGTTCTCCGTCAGGGCCCGCATGCTCCACGTGGAGGAAAACGGCGTGCCGCGGGGCTTCGTGCAACTCGCGAACGTGGACCGGACGACCGACGGCTACTCCCGGAACCGCTACTACCTCTGGGAGACGCCCAATCCGGCCCTCGATCCGAGCTGTCCTCCGGGTCTCCCCGGGTGGCACTGCGACAGCAGGATCGCCAACAGGGTGGCGTTCAACTACCCCGGCTCCAACGTGAGCGAGAGCGATTTCCTGACGGTGCGCGCCAACTGGCAGGTTTCGAGCACCCTCGGCATCAGCTACAACGCCAGCGACGGCGACACCGCGCAGCACGTGATCAGGGACGCCGACTACACGAACCGGGTTCCGGTTGGAACACCCCCGGGTGATCGGGGTCTGGGCGGCGACCCCAACTCGATGGACCACACGATTGCCAGCGACGGTGGCGTGGACTTCTCGAACTCGTTCTACGACCTTCCGTTCGAGTACCCGGAGTCCTCGCATGAGCTCCTGTTCAGATCGAGCTACGGGGGCGACTTCAACTTCATCGGCGGGTTGTTCACATACGACAACCGGAGATCCGGGACGATCTGGCGCCATGACCTGGACACGCCCGTCCGCTTCGGGACCGCCGATGAGCAGGCCCGGAGGGTCGGGACGGTCTTTGGCGTTCCGGTCGACAGTTGCCAGGATGTCCTGATCAAGGTCATCGAGGGATTCGGCATCGGTACGAGCGACCCGGCGGGTGACGAGGAGGGGCTCTACTGGTACTGCCCCGAGGGTGACGATCACAGCGATCTTCTCGGTTTCTTCGTCAGAGGCAACAACAAGACCCAGGCCGCGTTCCTCAGTGGCGACTACCGGTTCAACGACCGTTGGGCGGTGTCGGGAGGGCTGCGGTATACCGAAGACGAGAAGGAGCAGAAGCCGGAGGACCAGGGCGGTTACGCCGTGACGACGTTCACGGGTGTCGCGATTGCGGTCGCTCTTGCGGGCGAGGGCAATCCCTACCCTCAGAGCTGGGCGCGGCCAATCGGCCACCTCGCTCTGGAGTACACGACGGATGCCGGCCATCTGATGTACGGCCGGGTTTCCACGGGCTTCCGCTCCGGTGGGTTCAACATCGGTCTCCCCGGCACGGTGCCCCCGTACATCGAGGAAGAAACTCTGGTGAACTACGAACTGGGAGCGAAGGGCTTCTTCCTCGACTCGCGCCTGCAGCTCTCGGCCGGCCTTTGGTACAACGATTTCGACAACTACCAGCTCGCCGCCACGCAGGCGCCGCCGCCGGGCGGACAGTTCCCGGTGTCGATCTTCGCGAACACGCCGCTCGTCGAGTACACGGCCAACATTCCCGACACGACGATTCAGGGCGTGGACCTCGAGTTCAGCTACCGGGTCGGCTCTTTCGGGCTCAGGGGCTTCTACGCCTGGCAGGACTCGGAGATCGGTCAGCACGCGTCGGTGATCGACGGCCACCCCGACGCGGAGTTTGGAACGTGGGAGTACATCGACTTCGAGACCCGCGAGCCGGCGACCAGCATGTACACGCTGGCGACCGACCAGACCGGGAATCGGTTGCCCAAGCAGCCGGAGAACAAGCTGGCGCTGACCGCGACCTGGTTCAAGTCGCTTGCCTCTGCCGGCCACCTCTCGTTCCAGTCGACCTACACCTTCACCGACGACGTGTATCCCAGCATCGGCAACGTCGGACTCTGGGAGTTGCCGTCGTTCGACCGGCTGGACGTGGGCGGCACCTGGAGTTCGCCGAGCGACAGGTGGTCGGTCTCGTTGTTCGTGAAGAACGTCCTCGACGAGATCGCGGTCCTCGAGTACCTGCCAATGTCCGGGAATGGAGGCGTCCCCGCTCTGGGATTCATCACGTACCAGCGCGAAGTCGGCATGCAGCTCCGGTTCCGGCCTTTCAACTAAGGAGGCTGAATCGCGAACTCGCTGCTAGCGGGCTGGGTACGCCGGACGCACATGGCTTCACGCCGCGTGCACCGGCGTGCCCGCCGCCTCTCGGGTGAGGCTCCCCACTGGGTGCGCCGGCGTCCCCGCCGGCTGCCGCCGAAGGCGGCTATGGAATCGCGCCGGCCGTCAGGCCGGCATCCGCTTTGTTCCGCCGCCCTGCTCCTCTCCCTGATGCTTCCGACAACCGCCAGCGGGGCCGAGTACACGCTGGGCCCTGATTCGATGCCCCAGGAGGGCGTCCCCACCGGAACGGTGGAGAAGCGCACCTGGGACGCCAGCAGCATCTACCCGGGCACGACGCACGAGTACCGGGTCTACGTGCCGGCCCAGTACACGGACGCCGAGCCGGCGGCCGTCATGGTCTTCCAGGACGGCGACTTCTATGTCAACGCCGAGGGCCCCGTCAGGGCGCCGACCGTCTTCGACAACCTGATCCACAGGGGCGAGATGCCGGTCACGGTCGGCATCTTCATCAACCCCGGGATGAAGGAGATCCCCTGGGACCAGCGGAGCAACCAGTACACGCCGCTGGACGACACCTACGCCCGCTTCCTTCTGGAGGAGATCCTCCCCGAGGTCGGCAAGGACTACAACCTGACGGACGCCGCGGAGGGCCGAGCGATCGTCGGCATGAGCGACGGCGGCCTGGCCTCCTTCACCGTCGTCTGGGAGCGCCCCGACGCCTTCAGCAAGGCCGTCAGCCACGTCGGCAGCTACACGAGACTCCAGGGCGGCTCCCGATACCCCTACCTGATTCGCAGGACCCGCGGGAACCCGAAGCCCATCCGCGTCTTCCTCCAGGACGGGGAGAACGACATCAACCTCGCGGAGGGAAACTGGACGCTGGCCAACCTTCAGATGGACTCCGCCCTGATGTTCGCCCGCTACGACTACCGCTTCGAGATGGGCTCCGGGGGCCACGATCTGAGGCACGGCGGCGCGATCTTCCCCGACACGCTGCGCTGGCTCTGGCGCGACCATCCCGGTGTTGTGGGCGCCGGCGAACCGGCGGACCCCGCCGCGGTGGTCGGCGAGTGGGACGTCGTGACGAAGGTCCTCGGCGAGTTCCGCAACAGCGTGCTGACCGTGTCCGAGCAGGGCGGCGCCGACCCGGGGGCCGAAGAGCGAACACCAGCGGCTGCCCTCGCGGCGACGCTCCATGACGAGGTGGACGGCGAGATGGAGATCACCGCCGTCCGCTTCGAAGACGGCATCCTGAGCTACGACTACATCGCGTCCGGCACCCAGTCGAACTGGGGCAAGGGGTCGGTTGGCAAGCTCAGTGCCTGGTTGCAAGTCCGGGGAGACACCTTCCGCGGCGCCCTGAGCCTTGACGTGCCCCCCGAGGGCGACTACGCGGTCGAGGGCCGCAGGAGAAGCGCGGAGTCCGTGACGGACTGAGCCGCCGCGGCGCGTAAGCTCCCGGCGGCGTGGACGAACTGAAGCAGGCGCGGGCGCTCCCCTTCTGGGGCGAGGGGGAGACCCCTCCGGCGTCCAGGCCAGGCAAGGGCCCCGAGGACAGGGGTTTCGTCGCGATCGTCCGGATCTTCATCCGGACGTGGCCGTACCTGCTGCCCCAGATCCTCGGACGCTGGCGGGAGTTGCCGCGCCGCGGGTCGGCCGAAGGCTCGGCCGCCGCCTCCGCGGACTCCGGCGCGTGGAGCTTCCGCCACGTTCCGCCGCTGGTCACCGTCCTGACCGCGGCGGGTGCGTTCCTGTGGCTGGCGCCGCCGGGAACCGACTGGCTCCACGACGTGCTGCTGGCCGGGACGGTGCTGATGACGGTCCTGGTGTGGGCGCTCTTGTTCGTCAAGGGACGCGCGTACCTGGCGGCGTCACTCGCGCTGGTCGTCATCGGCACGGCGGCGTTCCTGTTCGCGCTGTTCGCCGTGGACGGGCTCGCCGACAACCTCTACGTCGGGCTCGTCGCCGTGGGCTGTGCCTGCATCTGGGTGCTGCAGTACCGGTTCGACGGGGGCAGGCTGCGGTTGCGTATCCGGCTCGGCAGCCACCTCGTCTACTACTTCGCGTTGCTGTGGGCGTCGACGCTGCTGACCATGGTGATCGCCCTCTTCTCGGTGGACCTGATCAGCCAGTCCATCCTTCAGGCGGAGCCGTTGACGCCGTTTTTGGCCGACTTCATCGGCCGGCCGGAGCTCGCCGGCGAGGCCGAGGCCGGAGCGGCAGCGGCGGATGCCAACGCAGCCGGAGCGAACGCGGACACAGCCGAACCGAGCGCGAGCGGCGCCGAACCGAACATCGACCTGGCGCCGCTGACCGCGGAGCAGAGACACAGCCTGAAGTGGATCTACGCCGTGTTCATGGTCTTCGGGTGGTTCGCGCAGCTCCCGGCGATGATGCTCCTGCCGTACTACTACATCTTCATCATGCAGCGGGTGAACCAGGACCTGCGAATGGCGCTGGTGGAGCGCTGGCTCGGGCTTTCTCTCCGCTACCACAGCGATCACCGGGTGGGCGACTCGGTGTACCGCATCTACCAGGACAGTGCACAGGTCACGGCCGTGATCGGCACGGTGACCCAGGCGCTGCAGCTGCTGATGGTCTACGGGCTCGGTGTCGTCGTCCTGGCGGGGCTCGACCCCATCCTGGGCGCCATGACGCTCAGCATCGTCCTCCTCGCCCTCTTGTGGGGCCGTTGGTTCTCGCCCCGCATGCGCGAGCGGTCGCTGGCCGCCAGGGAAGCGAACTCCGACTTCACGTCCCGCGTCCAGGAGACCTTTGCCGCCGTTCGCGTGATCAAGGCCTACGGCGCCGGGGACGCCGAGCAGGAGCGGCTCGAGCGGGATTCCGTCGCCGCGTTCAACGCCTCCTTCCGCGTTCGGTCGCTGATGACGATCGTCGGCATCGTGACCTTCTCTATCGCCGCGGCCGCGCTGCTGACCGGGCAGTTCCTGATGGCGGTCTGGGCCAGCGGCGAACGGGAGACCTTCGCCACCGTCCTCGTCGGCCTGGTGGGTCTCAGTTTCCTGACCTGGAACCTGTCCGCGTACAACTGGGCCCAGGAACAGATGGGCGGCTCGAGCGTCTCGGTGCGCAACCTGGTCACTCTGTGGACGCAGGCGCAGGACATGGCGATGGGGCTCGACCGGGTCTTTGACATCCTGGATATCGAGCCCGACGTGAAGAACGCGCCGAACGCCGCGCCGATGGCGCCGTTGCGCCGCGAGATCCGCTTCGACTCCGTCGATTTCGCCTACGAGCCGGACCGGCCGGTGCTGCGCGACGTCTGCTTCACGGTGGCGCCGGGCGCCGTGACCGCCATCGTGGGCCCGACCGGCTCCGGCAAGAGCACCCTGATGAGCCTGCTGCTCCGGCTGTTCGATCCCGACTCGGGGACGGTTTCCGTCGATGGCGTCGACCTGCGCGAACTGGAAGTGGACAGCCTGCGCGGCAACGTCTCCGTCGCCCTGCAGGAGAACGTCCTGTTCGGCATGTCGGTGCGCGACAACATCCGCTACGTCGTCCCCGATGCGAGCGACGAGCGGGTGCTCGAGGCGGCCCGCGTGGCCTGCGTGGACGAATACGTCGCCGGGCTCCCGGAAGGCCTGGACACGGTGCTGAGCGACCGTGGCGGCAAGCTGTCGACGGGACAGCGCCAGCGGCTCTCGATCGCCCGCGCGATCGTCAAGGACGCGCCGATCCTGATTCTGGACGAGCCGACGGCCGCGCTCGACGCGCACACCGAGCATCGGGTGCTCGAACGTCTGTCGACCTGGGGCGAGGGCCGGGCCATCTTCCTGATCACCCATCGCATCTCGACCATCCGGCAGGCCGATCGGATCCTGTACCTCGACGATGGGCAACTGGTCGAGAACGGATCCCACGAGGAGCTGATGGCGATTGAGGGCGGGCGTTACCGGAACTTCGTCGAGACGGAAGCCCGGTTGTCCAGGCGCACCGGCGAGGCGGCGGAAGTGGACGGCGGCGCCGGTTGACGGCAGGAGCTTCCCGGTCTCCTGAAAGCACGGCATCCCGGCACGCTCCAGGAACTGACGCGAGGAATTGACGGAGCTGGAACGTGAGGCTGCGAGAGGCCGAGAAGCAGCTCGACCGGCGGGCCGGCGCGCTCGACACGAGCACCGACATCTCGTTCCGGGAGGCGCTGCGCATCTTCGCGCGCGTGATCTCCTGCTTCCGGTTCTTCAAGGCCCGCATCGCCGCCAAGCTCGGCTTCATCACGGTGGAGATCGGCTTCCGGTTGCTGGTCGCGCCGTGGCCGGGCAAGGTCGTGGTGGACCACGTGATCCTCGGCGCGCCCATCGCGGACGCCTCGGGCTTTCCGGTCTACCTCGCGCCCTTCGTGTTGCTCCTCGACGGCATGGGCCCGGTGGAGATGTTGGTGTGGATTCTGTTGCTCGGCGTGTTCAACGTGGCGGTCTTCGGCTTCACCACGAGCCGGGGAGCGGGCAGGTCCCCGAGCGGCGCGCCCACCGGGACCTCCGCGGGCTCGTCCGGCGGGGCGACGACCCTGATGCCGCAGGGACACGGCACGTTGGCCCAGGGCCACGACATCGCCACCCAGACGGAGAACCAGGCGAACATGGGCTCCGGCCTGATGGCGGGCATCCTTGGCGTTCTCGACTTCCACGTGCACATCCGGCTCATCCAGTCGCTGAACCACCTGCTCCGCACCGAGGTGGCGGCAAAGCTCAAGTCGCTCCCGATGACGACTTTGGACGATCTGCGAATCGGCGACAGCGTCTTTCGCGCCCTGTACGACACGACCAGCGTCAGCGCGCTTCTTCACGGGATCGCGCTGGGCCTCTGGTCGGGCGTTCTCGGCGTCGTCATCACGCTCTACATCATGTTCACGTACTTCGGCGCCGCGCCCGAGGTCATCGTGCTGGGCGTGCTGACCCTGCCGATCGTGTTCCTCATCGAACTCCCGCTCGCCCGCATCGCGCGGCGCCGGAGCCAGGCCAGCCGCGCGTCCGGCTCGAGCACGACCAGCAACATCGAGGAGGGGATGAGCAACGTCCTCGCCGTGCAGAGCCTGGGCGGCAACGAGCGGGAAGGTCAACGTTTCAGGCGCGCCTCCGAGGAGTCCTTCAAGCGCTTCCGCAGAGAGTGGTTCGTCGTGCTCACGTACCAGCAGATCTTCAGCCTCGCGCTGATGCTGGGGCAGGTGGTCTTCTTCATCGTGATGGCGGGTCGCGTGATCGAGGGCACGTTCACCGCCGGCGACTACTTCGTGCTCCAGTACTACTTCTTCGTCCTCAGCGCGACGTTCGGGGCCTGGGGCTTCATGTACACGGAGTGGCAGCGGCACATCGCGGGCATGCGCCGCGTGTTCTTCCTGATGGATCTGCCGGCGGAGAAGACGCGGGACGGCGTCGAACTCGGTGGAATCGAGCGCGGCGTCGAGATGAAGGGCGTAGGGCTCGTCTACCCGGACGGCCGCCGGGCACTCAGGAACGTCGACCTGGAAGCCCGCATCGGCGAGATCGTCGCCTTCGTCGGCCCGACCGGCGCCGGCAAGACGAGCCTCGCCCACCTGGCGCCGGCCTTCGTTCAGGCGACCGAAGGGACGGTGAAGGTTGACGGCGTCGACCTGAAGGAGGTGGCAGTGGAGGGCCTCCGAGAGCAGGTGTCCTTCGTCTTCCAGGAAACTCAGCTCTTCTCCGACTCGATCCTCGAGAACATCCGCTACGGGAACCGGGATGCGACAAAGGCGCAGGTCGAGCGCGCGGCGCGCATCGCGGGCGCGCATGACTTCATCGCCGCACTGCCGGACGGCTACGGGACCAACCTCGGAACCGTGACCAGCAAACTGTCGGTGGGGCAGAAGCAGCGCATCGCGATCGCCCGGGGGCTCCTCCGGGATGCCCGCATCCTGATCCTGGACGAACCGACCTCGGCCCTCGATCCCGAGACCGAGGCTCACCTCGTCGACGCGCTCCACGAGGCGGCGAAGGACAGGCTGGTCATCATCATCGCCCACCGCCTGTCGACGATCGCCCACGCCGACCGGATCTACTTCCTCGAGGCCGGCGAGGTCCGGGAATCGGGCTCGCACGAGGAGTTGATGGCGATCCCCGACGGGCGCTACCGGGAGCATGTCTCTCTGCAGGCTGGCTCACGGGCCTGAGGCCCCCGTCCGACAGACTGCCGGCGCCGGCGCTACCAGGGATTCGAAGGCGTGATCTGCCAGGCCTCGAGCGAGTGCACGCAGGCGTCGCCGCCGACGGCGAAGAGCTGAACGCGGACGCTGTCGGGGCGTGACGGATAGATCCGGCGCGCGATGGCCTGTCGGTTGTTGGCGAAGACTTCGACGACCGACTTGTCGACGAAAACGCGGAGCTTCAGTCGCTCACCGGGCTTCAGCTCGAAGGGCGCCGCCTCGACGGCCTTCGGCGTGTCTTCGGGACCTGATCTTCGCGTGTCGAGCTTGAGCAGCTTCTCTCGGGCGTCGTGGAAGATGGACGTCTCCTCCTGCCCGTCCGGCGACGCGCACACCTTGATGCCGTACGCGGACGCCTCGGCGCTGTCCATCTCGACCAGCAACTCCAGGCTGTTGCCGGCGACGTCGTCCGCGGTCAGGTCCTCGCCGGCGGGCACGGTGAGCGGTCCCATCCCAACGCCGCCGCAGCGCAGCGCCTCGATTTCCTCGGGCACATCCATCCGCAGCAGCCCGTCGTGCCCGAGCGACAGGACTCGCGGGAGGCTCAACGTGCCGGACCAGCCGTGCTTCGACCGCGTGCCGAACAGTGGTTCGTCGAGGATCCAGGCCCACATGATCCGGCGGCCCCTGTCGTCCACGAGGCTCTCCGGGGCGAAGAACGAGTTGTCGACCCAGCTCATCTGCGCGTGGGACTCGGGGTGGAACTGCTCGTTGTTCCATTCGCCGACGTAGTAGCGGCAGCCGATCCGGTGGCTGATGCACAGGAGCACGTGCTTGCCGCCGAGCTGGAACAGGTCGGGGCAGGAGACATCCTCGTCGAGCGGCACGCCTTCGACGCCGTGGGCGAACAGGTCGCCGACGTACTTCCATTCGCCCTCGAGTGTCGGCGACTTCGCGATGGCCGGCCGCTGGCCGCCAAAGATGGCGTAGCAGGTGTCGCCTTCGAGCCACCCGAAGGGGTCCCATGACCGGTACTTGCCGTGGTGCTCGTCGCCTTCCCGGGTCCTGGGCGTGATCCCCGGCGTCTCGGAGAGGCGCCTGCTCCCGGGGTTCGAATCGAGCTTCTTCCACTCGTTCAGTTCGTCGTCGAGCGCCACGGCAAACGCGTTGCCCAGGCCGTGCTGGTGGTAGAGAATCGTCGGTACGCCCTCCCTGTTCAGGAAGCAGTTGCCGCTGTACATGCCGTCGAGCAGGCCGGTGGGGTGGTGGCGCCAATGGAACAGGTCCGTGCTCGACATGTGGCCCCAGTGGTCGGCCTTCCTCCCCAGTCTCGTGTCCTGGAAGATGTAGAAGAGGTGGTAGCGGCCCTTCCAGTAGATCGCGCCGTTCGGGTCGAAGGGCATCGCCACGCCTTCGGGGATCACGAAGTGATAGCCGGGACGTTCCGGGTCGTTCAGGATGCGCTCGCGGAGGGCGCGGGCTTCTTCAGCGGGCGCATCGGCAAGTCCGGACAGCGCAATCGAAACGCATCGCCAGGCGCCCTCCGGCGCCCGCGTCATCCTGAACTCGAAGGCGCCGTTCCCGGTCGGCGACCGGAGCTTTACCGGGTCGACGGTCGCCGAGTCGCCGTCGACGACCACCGTCGCGTCATCGAGGACGAACCGCTTCCCGGCATCTCCGCTTCGGTCGCCTTGCCGTTCCAGTTGTTCTCGCAGCTCGGCCTTCGTCGTGCCGGAGTTGCTTCGCCAGGTCTCGGCAAAGAAGGCGACCTGCCCGTCGATGTCACCGGCTTTTGTCGCGGTGTCGTAGTCGCGCAGCGCGGCCAGGACCTCGTCGTCGACTCGCCGCTGGTCACAACCGGGCCGCCGTGTCTTCGTCAGTTCGAGGTCCGTCATGATGCTCTCGCCTTCATCGAGTGCGACCTGCTCTCTCGTGGAGCGCGGAAGGCTGGCCTGCCCCGGCCTGCAGCGAGGCGTACGACCGGTAGTGCCCCTCCGGCATTGCCATCAGCTCCTCGTGCGTTCCCTGCTCCCTGATCTCACCGTCCTCCAGGAAGTAGATCCGGTCCGCGTTGGCGATCGTCGACAGGCGGTGGGCGATGATGATGACCAGCCTGTCCTTCGCCGCCTCGTGGAGGGCGTCGACGAGCCAGGCCTCCGTCTCCGGGTCCAGCGCGGAGGTTGGCTCGTCCAGGATCAGAATGCGGGCATCGCGCAGCAACCCGCGGGCGATGGCGATGCGCTGTTTCTGTCCCACGGAGAGCTTGCTCGTCACCGTGCCGAGGTTGGTCCGGTAGCCGTCGGGCAGTGCGGCGATGAAGTCGTGCGCGCCCGCGATGCGCGCGACCCGCTCGACCTCGGCCTCGGTCGCGTCCCGCTTGCCGTAGCGGATGTTCTCGAGGATCGAGTCGGAGAAGAGCTGGGTCTCCTGGAAGACGTAGGAGACCTGTTTGCGGAGGCTGTCGACCGACACGTCCAACAGGTCGACGCCGTCGACCTTCACCGAGCCTCTTGTCGGCTGGAGGAACGCCGGCGCCAGGTAGGCGAGGCTCGTCTTGCCGGCGCCGGTGGGACCGACGAACGCGACGATCTCGCCGATGCGGGCCTCCAGGTCGATGTTGCGAAGCGCCTGGCGGCCGTCCGGATAGGTCAGCCCGACTCCCCTCATCGCAACCCCTCGCTCGATTCTCGGGAGGTCAACGCCATCGCCGGCCTTCTCGGACGGCAGGTCCATCAGGAAGAACACGCGGCGCAGTCCGGCGATGTTGTTCTGCAGAACCGGGTAGATGAAGCCCGCGCCGGCGAACGTCGCGCTCAAAACGAAAAAGTAGTACTGGAGGACGAAGTAGTCGCCGGCCGTGAACGTGCCGTCGATTACGCGTCCGGCGATGACGACGAAGAACAGGACCTGTCCGAGCATGAATGCCAGGCTGCCGGCTTGTCCGTACGTCAGCTTGAGCAACGACTCGAGGCGAAAGCGTCTGAAGGATTCCTCGCTGACGTTCCTGAATCGCTGGCGTTCCCGCCTGTTGCCCCCGAGACTCTGCACGGCGAGCACGTTGCTCATCCCCTCCTCGATGTTCGAGGTCGTGTTGGCGCCGGAAGCGCGGCTCGCCTGGCTTCTGCGTCGCGCCGACCGCGCGAAGGGAACGACGAAGACGAGCATGATCGGAAGCGACGCGGCGGCCAGCACGATGACCTCGGGAGCGCTGCCGAAGTACGTGTACATGATCATCGCGCTGATCGTGATGCCGAGGGCGTGGGAGTAGACCTCGAGACCCACCTCGTGAAGGACGAGACTGACGCTCGTCGTGTCGTAGAGAACGCGGTAGACGCTGTCGCCGATCCGCTGGTCGTCCAGGGTGGTCATCGGCAGGCGCTTGATCCGGCCGGCAAGTTGCGTCCTGAGCAGGTGGTTCAGCGACTGGGTCAGGCGCAGGTGCAGCCTGAAGTCGAGGAATCCGAGCAGGCCGCCCATCAGGCCGGAGCCGCGGTTCGCCTGGTTCTCGGTCTGGGTGGCGGTGTCGTGCCCCTGGGCCAGGGTGCCGTGCCCGTGGCTCAGCATCGTGGTGGCGCCGCCCGAAGATGCCGCGGAGGCCCCGGTGGGCATGCCGCTCGCCGACCGGGCTGTGCCCCGGCTCGTGGTGAACCCGAACACCGTCACCATGAACACGCCGAGCAGGAACACCCAGAGCATCCTCTCCACCGGGCCCTTGTCAGCCAGCATCGCGACGAACGGCGCCAGGTAGCCGGGGAAGCCGGCGGCGTCCCCGACGGGGAGCCCCAGGATCACGTGATCGACGACGAACTTCCCCGGCCAGGGCGCGACGAGCAGCCGAAACACCATCTCCGCCGTGACCAAGGCGAACTTGGCGGCGATGCGCGCCTTGAAGAACCGCATGTAGGAGAGTGCGCGCGCGAAGATGCGCAGGACTTCGCGAAACGGGATGTCGGTCTGGACATCGAGTGCACTCGCCGAGTGATCGAGCGCTTTCTCTTTCTCCCGCAGAGCTGCCCGCCAACTCCGCGGGGCGTGGGATCCGGCTTGACTCATCGTCCAGGGCCGCGCGTCAGCGGAGGCGGTCAGATCGAATCCGGCAGCGCCGCTCGCTAGCCCGCGTGTAGGCGACGCGACAGTTCCTCGATCTGCTCACGGTGCCTTGGATCCGATGCGAGGTTCTCGTGCTCGTGGCTCTCCTCTGGTCAAACTCCGTGGCCCACGGTCCCCATAGAGTTGGAAGACCGAGATGTCTGTTGTTCCGCTGTCGTCGCCGCAGAAGGCGATCGTATCCGGGTCGGTGATGCTGCTGTCGGTGCTCCTCGCCGCGGTGGTCGGGTGCGCCCCCGAGAGCCGAGCCGACCGGCTGGAGACCGGCGCCTTGGCGCCGCGACCCCCGGCCGTGGGCGGCCCCCGCTACGGCGGCCACCTGCGAGTGGCCCACTCGCTCGAGCCCACCTCGCTCGACGCGGTCCTCGGACGGTCCGGCGCCGACGCCTACTTCTGGCGGCAGCTCTTCGATCAACTCGTGGACGCGGACCCGCAGCTCGAACCGCGGCCGGAGACGTCCCTCGCGACCTCCTGGGAGATCGCCACGGACCCCGACTCGATCACCTTCCAGCTGCGGGAGGGCGTCGTCTTCCACGACGGCGCCCCCTTCAACGCCGACGCGGTGAAGGCCAACATCGAGCGGATTCTGGATCCTGCCACCGTCGCCACGCCGCGCGCTTCGCTGGCGGTGATCGAGGCAGTCGAGGTGATCGACGACTACACTGTGCGCTTCGATCTGGCGCGGCCGTGGGGCGCCGGCTTCGGCATGCTGGCCGATCGGGGCGGCGTGATGAGCTCGCCGGCCGCGGTCGAGGCGCTCGGCCCCGACTACGGCTGGAATCCGTCCGGGACGGGGCCGTTCAAGCTCAAGGAGGTGATCACCGGCGCCCTCGTGCACTTCGTGCGGAACGAGGACTACTGGGGCCGGGACGAGCACGGCAATCAGCTTCCGTACCTCGACGAGGTGACGATCCGGGTGATCCGCGACGAGACGGTCCGCGCCGCCGCCCTGCGCACCGGAGAGATCGATGTGACCTACCTCCCCTACAAGGACGTGTCGACCTTCGAGCGGGACGAGCGGGTCCGGATGGAGACGATGCCGGGCGGCAGCATCGCGCTGACGCTGGTGTTCAACGTGAACAAGCCGCCGCTCGACGACGTGAACGTCCGGCTGGCGATCGCCCACGCCGTCGATCCGACCGTGATCAACCGGGCGATCTTCTTCGACCGGGCGATCGTGGCCGATGCGGGCATGTGGCCGGTGGGCTCCTGGGTCCACGAACCGGATGACGAACGCCCGTACTACGACGTCGACAAGGCGCGCGAGTACCTCAGGAAAGCCGGCCGGGAGGGCGGCCTGGAGTTCACGGCGGTCACCCACCACAACCCCCTGCTCGTCTCCAGCGCGGAAGTCGTGCGGGCGATGCTGAAGAAGATCGGCATCCGGATGGACATCGACGTTTTGTCCAGCGGACCGGCGACCGAGAGGTTCAACCACGGCCAGGAGTACCCGATGTTCGTTACCTCCTGGAGCCGCTATCCCGAGCCGGACTGGATGGCGTCGCTGGCCTACAAGAGCGACGGCTACTACAACCCGGGCAACGTGCTGCGGCCGGACGTCGACGAACTGGTCGAGCTGGGCGCTTCGTTCTACGACAACGAGGCTCGCAAGCAGGTCTACCTCGAACTCAACCGGACGGTGCTCGGCGAGGCCTGGTTCGCGCCGTTGCTCTACGGCGTGACCTACGCCGCCGCGCCCAGGAAGGTGCGCAATCTGGACCAGTTGATGGGCTGGGACGGCAAGATGAACTTCGCCACGATCTGGCTGGAGGAGTAGGACCGGCTACATGCGCAGCTACCTCGCGCGCCGCCTGCTGCAGGCGGCGCCCGTTCTCCTCCTGGTCACGTTCCTCGTGTTCGCGTTGATGCTCGCGATCCCGGGCGATCCGGCGCGCGCATTCATCGGCCCCGGCGAGGCGCTCGACGAAGAGCAGTTGCAGCTCATCCGGGAGCGTCACCACCTCGACGAGCCGGTGATCGTCCAGTACCTGATCTGGCTGGGCAACGTGGTGCAGGGGGACTTCGGCCGCTCGACCCAGAACATGCGCCCGGTGGCGGAGGAGCTCGGCGGCCGGGCTCTGGTGACCCTGCAATTCGGCCTCGCGGCCTGGATCCTGGCGGTCCTGATCGGCGTGCCCGCGGGCATTGCCTCCGCGGTCTATCGGGGCAAGCCGATCGACTACGCGGCGACGGTCGTCTCGATCGGCGGAGTCGCGATCCCGAATTTCTGGCTCGGCATCATGGCGATCCTGCTCTTCGGCGTGGGGCTCGGCTGGTTGCCGAGCCAGGGCTACGTGCGTCTGTTCGACGATCCGCTCCAGAGCCTGCGCCACATGATTCTGCCGGCGTTCGCCCTCGGCGTGACGAGTTGCGCGCTGATCATGCGGCAGAGCCGCTCGGCGATGCTCGAAGTCCTTGCCCAGGACTACCTGCGCACCTCGCGTGCCCGAGGCGCCAGGGAGCGCACGGTGATCTGGTCGCATGCCCTGCGCAACGCCCTGCTGCCGGTGGTCACGATCCTCGGCCTGCAGACCGGCCGCATCTTCGCCGGCGCGATCGTGATCGAGACGCTCTTCGGCATTCCCGGCACCGGCCAGTACATCGTGCAGGCGATCTTCGCCCGCGACTTCCTCGTCGTGCAGGCGGCGGTGCTGTTGATGGCGGTTGCCGTGCTCGCCGCGAACCTGATCACCGACGTCGCCTGCGCCTGGCTCGACCCGAGGATCAAGTTCGGTGGCTAGGAACGTGGCCGGGAACGTGCGCCGCAAGACCGGGTACGCTGGCCGCGGCGCGGGCCTTGTGGCCCGCGTTCAGGGCATTCGGCGCGAATCGCCGGCCTCCGGACGTGCCGCCCCGCCCAGCCACCCGACCGTCGAGCTGCTGCGCAAGCTCGCCTCCGTGCCCCAGGCGCTCGCCGGGCTCGTCGTACTCGCCGTGATCACCGCCGCGGCGGTGCTGTCGCCCTGGATCGTCCCCGTCGACGCCGAGGAGATGGACTTCGACAACCTGCTGTCGGGTCCCAGCGCCGCGCACTGGCTCGGCTCCGACCAGATGGGCCGCGACACCCTCGCAAGGCTGATCGTCGGCGCCCGGATCGCCCTGTTGGTCAGCCTCGGCGCCGTCGGCCTGGGCGTGCTGCTGGGCGTACCTTTGGGCCTGCTCTCCGTCTACTTCCGCGGCCGCGTCGATGACGTGCTGATGCGCCTGATGGACGCCGTCGTCGTGTTCCCCAGCCTGCTGATCGCCGTCGGCCTCGCGGCCGCGCTGGGCGGCTCGCTCCGCACCGTGATCATCGCGATTGGCATCGCCAACGTGCCCTGGATGGCGAGAATCATCCGCAGCCAGGGGCTGTCCATCCGCGAGCGCGACTTCGTCAAGGCCGCCGAGAGCATCGGCCTCGGCCACGTGCGCATCATCCTGCGCCACATCCTTCCCAACTGCATCGCCCCGGTGATCGTCCAGAGCACCCTCAGCATGGGCTACGCCGTACTCACCGAAGCTGCCCTCGGCTTCGTCGGCGTCGGCATCCAGCCGCCCACGCCGACCTGGGGCAACATGCTCCAGCAGGCCTTCCCGATGCTCGAGCAGCAACCGCTGCTGTCGATCGTCCCCGGCGTGGCGATCTTCCTGCTGGTGCTGTCGTTCAACTGTGTCGGGGATGCGCTGCGGGATCTGCTGGACCCGCGGCTGCGGGGGGTGATTCACTGACGTATGCTGTACCGGCCGCTGTGTGTAGCGAAAGAGATGGATGAGCAATTCATGCGACGGAACCGGCCGGATTCGGGCGCATGGAGACGCCGCGGGCCTGACCCCGGTGGCCTGACATCTGGGTTCGTCCGTCCGCTCGCGCCCTGGCTGATTCTGCTGGCGGCGATGACGGCGGTGTTCGTCTTCGGCCACGACCGGAGTCATTTCTACCGGCCCGGCCATCACGACTGGCTGTCGTCGCTCGGCTTGGCGAAGGCCGCCAACTTCTCGCCGGACCACGCCTTCCTGATGTTCGAACGCCGAACGCTCGACCCGGAGATGGACTACGGGTACGTCCTCAAGAACGGGTTCCCGCCGGGGGCGTTCGCCTTGACCGCGCTGGCCATCGCGCCGTTCGACGGGTTTTCGTCGCAGATACTCGCCGCCCGGATGCTGATGTTGCTGTTCTTCGCAGCCGCTGCCGTCGTGGCCTGGCTGTCGCTGCGCCGGCTGTTCGACCCGTGGGCCGCGCTGGCGGCGGTGCTGCTCTCCTGCTCGTCGTGGTACGCCCTCTACTACAGCGACATGATCTTCAACGACGTGCCGAGCCTGTTCGGGGTGCTGCTGGCGTTTCACGGCATCGTCGTGTTCGTCCAGGAGGGCCGCTTCCGTCAACTGGTCGTCAAATCCTGCGCGGCGCTGCTGCTGGGCTGGCAGGTGTACGCCCTGCTGCTGCCGTTCATCGTCTTCGGCGCCGTGGACGTGCTGCGAAGGCGTGCGCCGTGGGGCAGCCTCCGGGAGGCGGCCCGTGCCGCAGCGGCGGTGCTGTGCGGCCGGCACGTGACACTCGGCGTCGTGACGCTCCTGTTCGGCATGCTCGTTCTCGGACTCAACCTCGCCAATGAGTATCGCGCTTTCGGCGGGGAGGTGCTGTGGACAGAGGTTCCGGCTTTCGACCGGATGCTGTGGCGATTCGGCCTCAAGCCGGAAGCGGCATATGTGGCCTATACGGATCGCCTGGCGTGGTGGCCGTATCTGCAACAACAGGCCGCGAGCATCGGCGGGATGTCGCTGCCCTTCCCGGTCGCCGGGGAAGCCGATCAGTCTTCGGTGTGGCTCATGGCGGTCGGCGCCGTCGCGTGCGTGGCGAGCCTGATCGCGGTCCGGCGCCGGCCTGTGCTGGCAGCGCTGGCGGTCTCCGGCCTGTGCTGGACGATCCCGATGCGCCATTACGCTTTTACGCACGACTTCCAGAGCCTCTTCCATCTCGGGATTCCGTTGATCGCCTGGTCGGCGGCGGTGTCACTCCTGCTCGGCTCGTCCCCGACTCGCCTCGCCATGGCGATTGCCGCGGCGCTGGCCATCTTTCTCGGCTCGACGGTTCGCATGAGCGGCGTGGGCCATGACCCCGCGAAGGCCGACCTGCATCGGGAGGTGATCGCGGACTTCGAGGCGATTCGTCTGATGACGGCGGGCAGGGGCGTCTTCGTGACCGGGAACCGGCGCAGCACCGGCATCGCGCTGGCGCCGTACGCGATCGACTACTACCTGGCGGGCAGCCGAATCGACTACCGGAACAAGGCAGACCGGCGGCCGCTGGCGGACTTCATCCTGACCAACCGCCGGGATCCGGACCGGGAGGACGCTCTGCTCACGCCCGACATGCGGCGCGTGTTCCTGTATGACCGGGCGGCGCTGGATGGTCCGGCCAGCTCGCCGCCGCCGCGTAACGTGGACCTGCGCACGGTGGTCCGCCGTGCGATACCGGAGGCCGTGGTTCGCATCGTCGAGACGAACGAACCGGTCCTGCGTGCCCGCTTCGACCTGTACGTGACCGATGACACGCTCGTGCTGGTGAAGGATCGGTGCGCGCCGGCGGATGTCAGGCGGCCATTCCTCGGGAGGGCGACTCCGACGCGCGAGTCGGACCTTCATGAAGGTCGGCGGTTGTACGGCTTCAATCAGTTCGATCTGTCGTTCGAACGGCACGGCGCGTTCGACGGCGACCGTTGCTGGCTCTGGCGCTCCTGGCCGTCGTACGGCATTCGCCGTCTCGAATTCGGCCAGTACATCCGCGGTGTCGGCGATTCATGGCGGGCCGCGGCATCTCTCGACATTCCACCGAGGCCGTCGGTCAAGCTGATCGACGCGCCGACCGCGCTCGAAGGGGGCGCACAGGCCCGGGTCGCGGTGCAGGCGGTGAATCTCGACCCGGCCCGCCAGCATTTGATCCGGGTGGTGTACAACGACCATCTCGGCGCGCGAAGCGACTGTACGCGGCGCGCGGCAGACGGAACTTCGGCCGTCTTCAGCGGCCGCACGTCGCACACCGAGTCCTTTGCCGTCCACGGCTGCGCGCCCGGGAACGGGACGATCACCGCCAGGCTGCGGCTGATTGCCGATGGGGTCGAAGGGGATCCGCCAATCGCCGTTGCGCGGACGGTCAACGTGACCGTCACGTCCCGGGAGGACCCCGGACGACAAGACGGTGAAGTGGAGGCCGGGAGCGACGCCGAAGCCCGGCCCCCCCGGCGACATCGAAACTGACTCCCGAAGAAACGGCGTCGCCCACTCCGAGGTCGTGGATGTCGCCCAGGGCCGGGGAGCGATCCCGAAGGGCATGCGGCAAGAGGTCTGCCGACGGGACGAACGGACTGCGTCTACTGTGGGAGCTGTGTGTCAGACCCACTGCGTTGGAGTAGCGCGGCCTTCTGGCGAGAGGGGCTCGCGCCTCCCGACCCGGGAAGAAAAAGCGCTTCTCAGGCGTGGAACGGATTCCGGAGCGTCAGGGTCTCGACGACGTAGCCGTCCTGCATGTCCTCGGTGTGCAAGGTCGACCGTTCATGAAGTTCCTTGCGCGTCCAGGAACGCTCGGAACCGTAGCTCTCCTCAGCCCAGAGCGCGTCCAACCTTGCGACTACCGCTTCGGCGTCGTCGGTTCGGGTGAGTTCGTGGAGGTAGTCCCGCACGAGCTGGTTCAGGCTGGTTCCACGGAGGGCGGCGATTCGCCGGGCCTCGGCGACCACCCGGCCGTCGACCGAGAGTGTGACGTTCATCGGGACAGAATAGGTGTGCACGGGATCCGTGTCAAGAGGCGGGCCTCCGTGGAGGGAGGCCGGTTCGTTTGCCAGGGCGTTCAACGCGGCCGCCGAGGGCCGGTGCGGGGAGGCGTACCAGATGACCGCGAGCACGGGCTTGCCGTTCTCCGATTGCTCCGAGAGGTAGCGCAGCGCTTCGGCGACGAGGACTTCCGACGAGTCGCCCTGGAACTGCTTCGGCGCCCCGTTCTCGCTGAATGTGGGGTCCAGGTTGAACTGGTTCGTGTGGCTCAGCCAGTAGTCGAAGCCGAGCTCGCCGGGGTTGTGGGGGTCGTCCGCCGGGAGCGGATTGTCCCCGCTCGGATGGACCTGGTTCAGGCGCCACTTGCCGAAGTGCGCCGTCGCGTAGCCGGCCTGGCCGAACGCCTGGGCGATCGTCTTCTCCTGCTTGTTGCTCGAGTCGCCGACGCGGAAGGCCCCGGTGCGGTCGTTCGTGCGGCCGGTGATGACCGTTGCCCGGGTCGGCGTGCAGCTCGGTGCGCCGGCGTAGAACCGGTCCATGCGCAGGCCGGCAGCGGCCATCGAATCGAAGTGGGGGCCTCGGCCCGTTTCCGCTCGATCTGGCTCAGTGCCCGGGCAGGCGTGGGGCGGGGCTGCCGTCGCCCGGGAGCAGGCCTCGCGCTACGATAGAAGCAAGCCCTGCGGGCGGTTCTTGCTCAGTTTTCAGCGACGCCCGGTCGGTCCGTTGGAAGAGGCATCCTCCGTGTGCCCGCGGCGCCATTCGTATTCCGCCTCGCCGTCACGGACCCGCAGAAGCAGCGTGGCGTGCTCCCGGACCCATCCGGCGCTGACCTGTTTACGGAAGCGCTGTTGGCTTGGCCTTGAGTAGGGCTCTTCGGCTTCCCACTCGGAGAAGCGGCTGGCCAGGCGCTGACCGTCGGAGTACCAGACCTCGACGGCCTGCAGGTCATCGCCGTACCAGACGAAGGCGTGGCCGGAACGGCGGTCCGCTTCGAGCTTCTTCTTCCAGGAGTTTCGGTGGTACTGGTACTCGAAGGAACTACCGGCTGCTGCGGACTTGACCTCTACGTCGCCGAGGTCAGGGCCCTCGCGGCTGGCTATGCCCTGCTGTCTCAGAAGGATGGACGTGAAGACCTCCCAGTCTTCGGACATGACCATCCGCGGCTGCAAGCCTCGGTCTCTGAAGAGCCGAAGGCGGCCCCGGTAAGGGCCGTACATGTAGGCGTGGAAGTAGATCAGCGCCGCACGGACGTCGAGCGTGTCGGGCAGCATCGAGAGGGGTGAGTTACTTGAAGAGCGGCTGTTGCTGCTCGCCACGGCCGCTTGTCGGGGGCGCATAGGGGTACCGGGCTGCCACGGTTTCGTTGAAGGAACCTGGCGGGTTGTGCGCCGTCCTGCAGTCAGAACCGAAGGCATGCCGCACGAGCCACCGGACCGCCTGCACGCACACCGCATCGCCGAATCCCAGTCGCGCCTGGCGGTCGTTGACTTCGATGGGGAACGAGTCGGCCCCCTGCAAGCGGGCGTACTCTCGACCTGTCAGCGGCCGGATCCGGGTCGCTCCGCTGCGGCAGTCGACAAGGAACTGGACGCTGCTGCCGCCTTGGGGGGTTCTGAGGCAGCCGGCCAGACGGTCGGGCCTGAGTTCGCCCACCGTGCGGCCGTTGCGGCGGCGGCGGAACATCGTGGCGACGCCGTCACGTTCGCCTGCCAGCAACTCGTCTACGCGACGGCGATTCCGGGGCGCCATCCGGGTTACCAGGGCTGCGGCACGGTCCTCGGGCCACCATCGAGCGTCATCCGGCGGGAGATTCTCGAGGATGGAAGCGAGAGTGCCGGGCGTCTCGTCGGGCGGCGCCGGCATCGGCAGATCGACGAAGGGCAAGTCGGGATGAGCAGCCTCGAACCGCCGCACCGCAGCGGGACGCAGCCGCGAGGGCTGCGAGCCGGGCCGGCTCCACGGACTTCCGTCCTCGCGCTGTCGCGCCACGACGAACAGTCGAGGCCGGCTCTGGGGCCGGAACCAGCGCGCGTCGACGAACAGCACGTCGATGACGTAGTGGACCGCTGCCAGCCGACGGCAAACGTCGGCCAGATCTGCGCCGCCCCTCGACGTGAGGAAGCCCGTCACGTTCTCCAGCAGGACGGCGGACGGCGGCGTGCGCTGAATGCACAGGGCCGTCACGATTTCCAGGAACGGCCAGATTGTCCCCGAATGCCGGCCAGCCAGACCCGCGCGGTTCCCTGCAAGAGAGAGGTCGATGCACGGGAAGGACGCGGTCACGAGGTCGAGACGGGGTGGCAGGTCGCCCACTCCGAGGTCGTGGATGTCGCCCAGGAGAAAGTGCTCATCGCCGAATCGCTGTCGGTACATCTCCTCCTTGCGCGGCGCAATGTCGTTGGCGAAGACGCATCGCCAACCGAGGGGCTCGATCGCTTCGCGGACCAGGCCGATGCCGGCGAAGAACTCCGCGAAACGGCCCGCTTCCGGACGAGCGTTTCGCTGCTCTGGTCCACTGGGCCTGGTGGCAGCGTCGGGTCCGGCGCCCACGGTACCGCTAGCGGTCGTCTCAGACCCTTCTCGCAAGGTCTCGAACAAGGCCGTATGTGCTCCTGCCGGGCGTCGGACCGCCAGTGGGTCCGACCTGGTTGACGCGCCCAGCGACTATACAGCAGCGGAACGGACCTCGGGGCGACCGGTGCTGATGCGGTAGCCTCCGTGCTTCCCCGGAATCACTCGCGGCTCGGCCCAGGGGCCGTTGGAGAGCGTGCCGGACACCGTCGACAGCGCGACTCGGTCGCGCATCATGGCCAGAGTCAAGAGCCGGAACACTGGACCGGAGTTGATTCTGCGCAGGGCGCTGCACGCCCGAGGCCTCCGGTACAAGCTCCACGACCCCGCGCTGCCGGGCCGGCCTGACCTCGTTTTCCCTCGATACCGAGCCGTCTGCTTCGTTCATGGCTGCTTCTGGCATCGTCACGATGAATGTCCGCGTGCGACGACTCCGGCGAGCAACGTGAGCTACTGGGAGGGGAAGTTCGCGGCGACTGTCCGCCGGGACAGGATTCACCGGAAGGCGCTGCTTCAGGCCGGCTGGCGCGTTGGGATCATCTGGGAGTGCGCGTTGCACCCTGAAGGCGAGTCGGAGAAGGCCGCAGCGAGGGTTCAGCGGTGGCTCCAGGGACGGGGCAGGGAGTTCGTCGCGGACGGGCGCTAGAGCTAGAGGTCAGGTCCACGGCTGGCCTTTGTGGAGGGAGGCCGGTTCGTTTGCCTGGGCGCTCAACGCGGCGCCTCTGACGACCTGCTTCGGCTCGCGCTACTTCGGCTCGCGACCGGAGGGCAGGACCATCCCCTCCGGGTAGTCGGCGCCCACTGGACAGCTCTCTTGGTTGACGAAGGGTTGCGGTCGACATATGGTTGCACCCACGAGGAAGCAGTCCATGCCCGCGGAGACGGCGATCCAGAAACTGCGGCCCGAAGAGGCGGCTGAACGGCTGTTCAAGGCCCGCGAACAGGACAGCGCGTGGCTCGACCGCTTCAGCGAGTGCCTCGCCGGCTACCGCGAAGGGCAGGTTGGAGGAACAAGCCGCACAGCCCGCCAATCCGGATCGGACCTGGCGCGTACGATCGGAGTCTGGCAGCTCAGTCAGGCAAAGGCCGCGGCTCTGTTCGGCGTGAGCCGTCAGGCGTTTGCCAAGTGGCTGCAACGTGGCGTGCCGGCGGATCACGCCGTGGCCGTGGCGGACTTGAGGGTAGCCACCGATCTGCTGGAGCGTTATCTCAAGAGCGACCGGATACCCGCCGTGGTGCGTCGGCCGATACCGAAGCTCGACGACGTCTCGCTGCTGGAGCTGCTGGGCCGGGGCGACACGGACCGGCTGCTGTCCGCATGCCGCGAGATGTTCGATTTCGAGCGGGCGCACGGGTGACGCGGGATCTGATCGTCGAGAGGCTTCCCGACGATCATTCCTGGTGGCGCATCGCCGACCCGACCTGGTCCGATCCGCTTGACCCTCGCTTCGCTCAGCGACGCGGCGGACGGTGGAACCCGCCGGACAGCTTCCCGACGCTCTATCTGAACGAAGACAGGGTCACGGCGCGACTGAATCTCCGGACGTTCATCGACGGCTGGCCGTACGAACCGGAGGAACTTCGGGAAGACAACGGTCCGATCCTCGTGGAATGCACGCTGCCAGGCCGGCAGCTCGTCTGCGACATGCACACCCGCGAAGGCGTCCGCGCTGCCGGCATGCCCGCTTCCTGCCCTCTTGAGAGCGACGGCGCGGTGATCGGACACGACCGGCGCCAGGTCATCGGAAAGCGGGTGAAGACTGAGGGGTTGCGAGGCGTAAGAGCGCGTTCGGCCCAGTCTGGGGCGGCGCGGGGGCGGGAACTCGCGTGGTTCCCGGCTTCCGTTCGCAGCGTCGCCCGGCGAGTCGCGACGTTGCCTTTCCCGGTCTGGTTCCGGGGCTGACAGGTCGCCCGGTGACACGCCGGCGCACCCAGTTCGCTCCTGCGCCGTCCTCTCGGCAGCCGTCCCGCTCGATGATCGGCAGCGGGTTTCCGCGGTGCAGGTCCTAGCCTGTTGGCGCCCTCGGCTCGCGGCCGGAGGGCAGGACCACCCCCTCCGGATAGTCGGCGCCGGTGACGCTCTTGTCGACGGACCGGTTCCAGGCGTCCAGCTCCGCGTGCATGCGGGCGGCGACTTCCGGCTGTTCTTCGATCAGGTCGTGCTGTTCCTCGGGGTCGTCGACCACGTTGTAGAGCTCGAAGGCTTCGGGTGAGTCGGCCGTGTAGTTCCTGACCAGCTTGACGTCGTTGTCGAGCCAGGCGAGGCCGCCGCTGGCGCGGAAGCCGATGGGCGTGTCCCTGCGGGCGGGCTCGGCGTCGAACGCGTGGGCGATCGAGATGCCGTCGTGAACGGCGTTGATCGACTCGGGGTCGAGCCCCGCGACCTCGATCAGCGTGGGGAAGATGTCCATCGTGCTGGCGGGGAAGTTCGTGATCCGCGGGGCGATGCCGCCTGGCCATTCGATGATCGTCGGCACGCGCAGGCCGCCTTCGTAGAAGTCCTTCTTGAAGCCGCGCAGGTGGCCGGTGGTGTCGGGGCGGACACCGGGATGATCGGGGCTGTAGTCGATGTCGGGCAGTCCGCCGTTGTCGCTGGTGAACCACAGGAGGGTGTTGTCGGCGATGCCGAGTTCGCGCAGGCCCTGGCGGAGGGCGCCGATCGAGCGGTCCATCGCGACGATCTCGGCGTGGTGTGTCCTGGAGGCGTCGTCGAGTTCCGCGAAGGGCTCCTCGTCTTCCGGAAAGGCGCCGAAGGGCCGGTGGGGTGAGGGGTACCAGATCACCGCGAACACGGGTCTGCCGTTCTCTGCCTGCCCGGAGATGTAGCGCAGCGCCTCGGCGACCAGGATTTCGGACGAGTCGCCCTCGAACTGCTTCGGCGTCCCGTTCTCGCTCAGCACAGGGTCCAGATTGAACTGGTTCGTGTGGCTCAGCCAGTAGTCGAAGCCGAGCTCGCCGGGGTTGTGGGGATCGTCGCCGGGCATCGGATTGTCTCCGCTCGGCTGGACCTGGTTCAGGTGCCACTTGCCGAAGTGCGCCGTCGCGTAGCCGGCCTGGCCGAACGCCTGGGCGATCGTCTTCTCCTGCTTGTTGATCGAGTCGCCGACGCGGAAGGCCCCGGTGCGGTCGTTCGTGCGGCCGGTGATGACCGTTGCCCGGGTCGGCGTGCAGCTCGGTGCGCCGGCGTAGAACCGGTCCATCCGCAGGCCGGCGGCGGCCATCGCATCGAAGTGCGGCGTCTCGAGCAGGGGATGGCCGTAGTAGCCGGTCTGCGCCCAGCCCATGTCGTCGGCCATGAGCAGCACGACGTGGGGCCGGTCGTCCGCGAGCTGGTCGTCCGCGAGCCGATCGTCCTCGGCTGCGGGTTGGCCGCCGCAGGCCGCGATCAGCAGCACGGGCAGGAATCTGGCGATGGGCTTCTTCATTGGAGGGCGTCACCTCATGATAGTTCGGGCCGCGCCGCCGCCGGGCGGGAATCTGGCGATGGGTCCTCTCGTCGGAGGGGCCGTGAAGCAATCCGATCCGACCGAATCCAATCCAGGATGGGAGTATCCTACAGTCGTCCCCGAGGGCCGCCGTCCGGGGCGGCCAGGGAGCGAACTGCGGAGTGAACCACGGCGACCACCTTGGAGCTTGGGCGCGGTAGAGTCCACCCAACACTTTTCTGTCTGGAGGACGAGATGCACAAGTACCGAGCAACGATTTCCCTGATCTTCACGGCTCTTCTGGTCACGGCGCTTCCCGCCCTGGCGCAGCGCGAGGACGACGCCGACCGGGCGAGCAAGAACGGCAAGGTCGAGGGGATGATCGACGGCGTCACGGTGACGCTGGAGTACGGACGGCCCAAGGTGAAGGGCCGGACGATCTGGGGCGACCTGGTTCCCTACGGCAAGGTCTGGCGGACGGGCGCCGACGAGGCGACGACGATCACTTTCAGCGCCGACGTCGAGATCGGCGGCATGATGCTGGCTGCCGGTACCTACGCCCTCTTCACCGAGCCGGGCGAGAACGAGTGGACCTTCATCTTCAACAAGGTCGCGAAGCAGTGGGGCTCCTTCCGGCACGACGCCGGTCAGGACGCGTTGCGGGTGACCGCCACTCCGAAGACCGTCGGGGAGCACGTGGAGGAAATGGAGTTCGTCATCGTGGATGGCTGGGTCGCCCTACAGTGGGAGAGGCTCGCCGTGCCGTTCGAGGTGAAGAAGGCGGGCTGACCTCCTCGCTCGATCGGAACCGGGCGCTCAAGTCCGGGGGGTGAGCGCGTGAGCCGGTGGCGTCGAACTTGAGGTTCTTCCAGCCGCCGAAACGGTCGCGGTCGGCGGTGGGTTGAGCGGCCCAGGAACGGTGTTCCGAAGCAAGCGCCCAGCCCGACGAGAACCGACTTCGGCCTAAGGCCGACAGGGCGTTGGTGTCGAGAATCAGGAAATGTCGCCGGGGTCGAGTTTCTCGAACTCTTCCTCGATCGCGCCAAGGACGGTCCGGTGCTCATCGCCGAGGTCGGCGAGTTCTCCGAATCCCTGCATCCAGGGTGGATTCGGCGGGCCGGGCGCGATCTGGCGGGCGTCCGCGTTGGCTCGCGTGCCTGAGGCGCGCCGACCGAGGTGCAGTTCGACGGCGTCGGTGAAGAAGCGCTTCAGGGTCATGCCGCGGCCTGCGGCGAGGGCTTTCGCGCGCCGGAAGGTCGTGTCGGGCAGCTCGATCGTGGAGACATGTTCGGCTTCGAGCGGATTCCGGTCCTACCGCACCAGCGCGTACAGCAGCACCAGAACACCAACCAGCACGGCGCCCAGCAACCGCGGATCCAGGGCGCCCCGGATCTGAGACCGGGCCAGGAACGCAAACGGTGAATCCCAGGTCAGGCCGTCGACCTGCTCGGCCTTCGGGGGCGGCGTCGCCAGGCTGATGGCCACGTAGACGACGCTCAGGATGCAGAAGTACCACCACGCCTGAAGCAGGAACGGGATGCCGAGGCCGTTCACCGGGTCGGAGACGTACTGCACGCCGCCGAGGAACTCGAAGCCCATGTCGAACAGAAAGATGACGAAGCCGGCCACGAAGCCGAAGAGCAGGGTGAAGGTGCCGGCCCGGGGCGTTCCTCGGCGCCAGAAGACTCCCCAGAGCAGCACGGTGGCGATCGGAGGCGCGATGAACTGCGCGGGCATCTTGTTGATCGCTTCGAAGATGGAGCCGAACTTGTCGCCCTGCGTGGACCAGGCGATGGCCACGGTCATCACGACGACGGAGCTGATGCGCCCGATGCGTACCTGGGACCCCTCCGACAGGCCGGGCCGGAAGTGCTTCGCGATGTCGACGGCGACCAGGGTGCCCGTGCTGTTCACGGCGGCGGCGATCGTGCTCATCAGCGCTGCGAGCAGCGCGGCGGCCATGATGCCGATGAGTCCGGTGGGCAGCAGTTCGGTGATCAAGGTCGGCAGGGCGTCCGTCGGCTCGGCGATGATGTCCCGGAAGAGGACGTAGGCCAGCACGCCCGGCAGGACCATGAAGAACGGGGGCAGGATCTTGAGCAGGGCGGCGAAGAGCGCGCCATGCTGTGCGTCTCGCAGGGTCCCCGCCCCCAGCACGCGTTGCACGATCGTCTGGTCGGTGCACCAGTACCAGAGGCCGAGGATGGGGAAGCCGAGGAGGAAGCCGTACCAGATCGATCCGGGGTCGAAGCCCTCCTCTCCCGGGACGTGAATCATGCTGAGCTGGTTCGGCTTCGTCGCCTCGAGGAGGTCGGCGTACGAGTCGATGCCGACGTCCGGCAGCCTGGCGAGGGCGATCACCGTGATCAGGACGGCGCCGCCGAGCAGGATGACGGTCTGCAGCGTCTCCGTGACGACGACCGCCCGCAGGCCGCCGACGGCCGTGTAGATCACCGTGATGATCGAGATCATCGCGATGGACGCCAGGGGCGGGATGCCGAAGAACCGCTCGAACACGGCCGCGCCCGCGTACAGGCTGATGCCGATGTGGATCAGCATCGCCGACATGATGAACATGAACGAGAGCGTGGTCCGGGCGGCGGGGCTGTAACGCCGCTCCATGAACTCGGGCAGCGTCGTGATCCGGCTCTTGAAGTAGATGGGCACGAAGACCAGGCTGAGCAGGATGATCGTGAAGCACGCCATCCACTCGAAGTTGCCCACCACCATGCCGATCCCGAATCCGCTCTCGGCGAGCCCGACCAGGTGAATCGTCGAGATGTTCGAGGCGAAGAGCGCGGCGCCGACGACCGGCCACTTCAGGTTGCGGTTGGCGAGGAAGTACGACTCGCTCGTGTGCCGCTTGATCCCCCGCACCGACCACAGGCCGACGAAGAGGATGCCCAGCAGGTAGACGACGATGACGACGAGATCGACGGGCGCGATGGTCATGGGGACGGGCTACGCTACACGCAGCGGTTGGAGCGGATGGATCCGGTGATGTGGGCACCAAGGGCCGGTCGACGTCATGGAGCGGTTAGCTCTGGCTCCAGCCCCTCACGGGATCAAACGATGATGTCGTCGACGACGAGGCCCTCGACGTCGGTCAGGCGGAAGTCGCGCCCTTGCGAGCGGTACGTGAGCCGCTCGTGGTCGAGACCCAGCAGGTGCAGGATCGTGGCGTGCAGGTCGTGGATGTGGACCTTGTCCTCGATCGCGTAGTAGCCGTAGTCGTCGGTGCGGCCGTGGCTGTGGCCGGGCTTCACTCCGCCGCCGGCCATGAACATCGTGTAGCCGTGGGGGTTGTGGTCGCGGCCGTTGCGGGCGCCGGCTTCGGCGCCGGGAGTGCGCCCGAACTCGCCGCCCCAGAGCACCAGGGTCTCGTCCAGCAGGCCGCGTGACTTGAGGTCCTTGATCAGGCCGGCCACCGGGCGGTCGACCTCGGCGCAGCTCTGCGGCAGGCCGGTAATCAGGCCGGAGTGGTGGTCCCACTTGTAGTCGGGTCCGTGGGTCGCCTGGACGAAGCGCACGCCCGATTCGGAGAAGCGGCGGGCCAGCAGGCAGCGGAGGCCGAAGTTGCGGGCCACCGGGTCGTCGAGTCCGTAGAGCCGCCTGGTCGCCTCGGACTCGCCCTCGATGCTCATCAGCTCGGGCGCCTCGGTCTGCATGCGGAAGGCGAGCTCGAAGGACTCGATGCGCCCCTCCAGCGCCTGGTCGGGCCCGGTCTGCTCGAGCTGACGCCGTTGCCAGCGCTGCAGGAGGTCAAGTTCGCTGCGCTGGACCTCCGGCGGCACCGACTCGTTGTCGAGGAAGTCGATCGTCGCCTCCTCGGTTTCCTGCCGGGCCGTGCCGATTGCCGTGCCGTTGTAGGCGGCGGGCAGGAAGGCTGACGAGTAGTTCTGCACGCCTCCGTGCTGGTACGAGGGGCAGATGGTGATGAACCCGGGCAGGTTCTCGTTCTCGGTGCCCAGTCCGTAGGCGACCCACGAGCCCATCGACGGGCGGACGAAGCGGTCGCTGCCGGTGTTCATCGCCAGGATGGCGCCGCCGTGGGCGGCGTTGGTGCCCCACATCGAGCGGATGAAGCAGAGGTCGTCGACGACCGAGGCGATGTTGGGCATCAGCTCGCTCACCCAGGCGCCGGACTGGCCGTGCTGCTTGAACTCCCAGGGACTCTTGAACAGGTTGCCGGTCTCGTTGAACTGGACGCGGGGCTTGGCGAAGGGCAGCGGCTTGTTGTCGTCGCGGATGAGAAGCGGCTTGTATTCGAAAAGGTCGTGCTGCGACGGCCCGCCGTGCATGTGCAGGAAGATGATCCGCTTCGCCTTCGGCGCGAAGTGCGGTGGGCGGGGCGCCAGCGGGTTGCCGGGCTCGGCGGCCAGCAGGTCGCGCTGGAGCAGGGAGGAAAGCGCGAGGCCGCCAAAGCCGCAGCCGCAGGTCTTCAGCATCTGGCGGCGGGTCAGGGGTGGCGGCTGGCGGTGGGGGTAGCGCATCGTCTGTGACCTGGTTGGTGTACTTCGAACCTAGTTGACGTAGATGAACTCGCTCGCCGCGAGGATGACGTGGGCAAGCCGGGTCCAGGCGTGGATCTCGGCGTCGTCTGCCAGTGCTGGCGCGGCGGTACGGTCACCGCTGCGCGGCGCGTCCTCTTCAGAAGCCGGCGGGGACGCCGGCGCACCGAGTGTGCGACGCCCGGGGACGGCGGCGGGCGGTGAGGCCGGCGCTTCGCGCCGAATGCCGGCCGGAAGGCCGGCGCACCCGGTATCTGCCGGGCACGCCAGGGAACGCATCTCGTCGAGGAAGGCGACTCCGTCGGCGATCTCGACATCGTCGGCGGGGCGCCCGTAGGCGCGGACGAAGGCGGTTGCGATGCGATCCTCGGCGCTCGCGTCCTCGAGCGCCAGGAGTTGCCGGGCGAAGCCGAGCGCGGCCTCCTCGACGAAGGGGCTGTTCATCATCAGAAGGGCCTGCCGCGGTACGACCGTTTCGGACCGATCGCCGACCGAGTCGCTGGCGTCGCCGAAGTCGAAGCCGGCGAAGATCCTGTAGATCGCGGTGCGCACGACCGGCATGTAGATCGAGCGTCGGGGCGCGACGTAGACGTCGGCCTTGCCGAGCGGGCCTTCCTCGCCGAAGACGTAACCCCTCGCGTTGAACTCCTCCACCCGCCCTCCCATCGTCAGGTCGAGCCGCCCGGCGAGCTGCAGCAGGGTGTCGCGAATCGGCTCGATCTCGAGGCGTCGCCGGTTCATGCGCCAGTGGAGCCGGTTCTCCTCGTCGACAACGGCGTTCGCCGCGTCGTAGTCGCTCGACAACCGGTACGTGCTCGACAGCATGATGTCGCGGTGGAGCTTCTTGAGCGACCAGCCGCCCTCGACGAAGCGGCGCGCCAACCAGTCGAGAAGCTCGGGGTGCGTGGGTTCGCTGCCGATCACGCCGAAGTTGCTCGGCGTGTCGACGATGCCGCGGCCGAAGTGCCAGTGCCAGACGCGGTTGGCGATGACTCGCGCGGTGAGCGGGTGCTCGGGGTGGGTGATCCAGCGCGCCAGCTCGAGCCGTCCGCTGGCGCCGCCTGCGACCGGTGGCGGCGGCACGAGGTGATCCGTGACCTTGAGGAACCCGCGGGGCTCCGGTTTCTCGGCGAGGTTCAGGTGGCTGCCGCGAATGTGGACCGGCAGATCGACGATCTCCGCCTCGTCCACCGCCATGGCGTACGGCGGCGCGGGCGGCGATGCCTCTTCCAGTCGTTCGACTTCGGCGCGCAGCTCGACGAGCCGCTCCAGCGCCTCCGGCGGGTAGAGCTTCTCCTCCTCTTTCTGGTCGAGGCAGGGAATGCAGAAGTAGCCGCTGTAGACCAGCCATCGCAGCTCCTCCTGCTCGCGCGGCAGCCGGAAGTCCGACGGCGCGAGGTCGTCCTCGTCCTTGAGCCCTAGTCGCATCAGGTGCTCTTCCCAGGCGATCTCGATTGTCGCGAAGAGGCTCGCGTAGCGCCAGGCGACCTCCTCCAGGGTCTTCGGCGCCGGCCCGCGGACGAGGCCGCGGGTCAGGGGCGCCGTCAGAACCTTCTCCGAGGCGATGATCGCCCGCAGATCCTCGGTCACCTGCTCGTAGCGATCGGGCGAGGCGGCGGCGTAGGCGTTCCAGATGACGAAGACGGCGCCCGGGCTTGGGGCATCGCCCTCGACCGGCGGGCCCTCCCGGTACCGGTAGAAGGCTCTGACCCAGCGCTCCAGGACCTGTGGTTCGAGGCCCCGCTCTCCAGCGACGCGGACGATCGTCTCCCTGGCCTTCTCCTGCTTCGCCTCGTCGTTGTCCGCGTGGCCGAAGGGACCGACGGCGGCGCTCCAGCTCGGGTAGGCGTCTTCGACGGCCAGCAGATACTCGGCGAGGGCCGCGCGGCGGGGACCCCGGAGGACGTCGTTCTGCTCGCGGACGACCTCGTCGACCTTCTCCTGCGCCTCGGCGACGAGCTTCTGCGCCGCCTCGTACTCGGCGAGCTCGTCTTCCGGGGCCAGCGGCCGCTCCAGCCAGCGCATGCCGGCGGCGTCGCTCATCGTCGCGGTGGAACGAAGGACGCCGGCCATCGCGTAGTAGTCGGCCGCAGGGATGGGGTCGAACTTGTGGTCGTGGCAGCGGGCGCAGCCGACCGGCAGGGCGAGAAAGGCGCGGCCCACCGTGTTGACCTGCTCGTCGACGATGTCGATGAGCATCTTGTCGACATCCCGCTCCGCGAGCACCTTGGGGCCGAGCATCAGGAAGCCGGTCGCGGTGATCTGCTCGAAACGCTGCGCGTCGGTTTCCGCCGGCATCAGGTCGCCGGCGATCTGTTCGTGGACGAAGCGGTTGAAGGGCTTGTCGCGGTTGAGCGAGTCGACGACGTAGTCGCGATAGCGGAAGGCGTTGGGAAACCCGATGTTCTCGTCGAGGCCGTTCGAGTCGGCATAGCGGGCGACGTCGAGCCAGTGGCGGCCCCAACGCTCACCGTAGTGCGGCGAGGCGAGGAGCCGGTCGACGACCCGGGCGAACGCGCCGGGGCTCTGGTCGGCGAGGAAGTCGTCGATCTCGGCTTCCGACGGGGCCAGACCGATCAGGTCGAACGTGGCGCGCCGGAGCAGGGTTCGCTTGTCGGCCGGGGCGACGGGTGCGAGACCCTGTTCCTCGAGGCTCGCCAGGATGAAGCGGTCGATGGGCTGACCGATCCAGGCCTCGTCCTCGACCGCGGGCGGCTCGGGATCTTCGATCCGTCGATAGGCCCAGTGGTCACGGCCGGGGCCGTAGTCGAAGGTCTCGGCCGCTCTGGTGGCGACCACCGTCTGGCCGGCGCCGGTGCGCGGGTCGGGTGCGCCTCGGCGGATCCACTGCTCGAAATCGGCGATCACGTGGGCCGGCAGCTTGCCGTCCGGCGGCATCTGCGTGAGGCCCTCGTAGTGGAGCGCCTCGATCATCAGGCTGTCCTCGGGCGATCCCGGAACGATCACCGCGCCGCTGTCGCCGCCGGCGCGCAGCCCCTCGGCATCGAGCAGGACCAGTCCGCCGCGGATCTTCGTGGGATCGTCGCCGTGGCAGGCATGGCAGCGCTCGACCAGAACCGGCCGAATCTTCGACTCGAAGAACTCGAGGTCGGCAGGGTCGATCTCAGCGGCGCCGGCGACCGTGCCGACCGCCGCCAGCCAGGTCAAAGCGAAGGGCGCAGCGCGAGTCATGGGAGTCTCTGTGTGAACGGCGGAGTTTACCCGACCTCCGGACCGGGCGTTTCGGCTGGCTGGCGGGATACGCCGGCGCCTTCCGAAGAAGCGCCGGGGTTCATCGGCGCCACGGCCGCGTTCGTCCTTTCCCGGTCGAACTCGTCGGTTACGGATCCATGACCAGGGTGTGGCGGCTGTTGCCGCCGGGCATGACCTGGAGGGCGCGCTCGTGGAGCGACCGCGAGGCCGAGTCGTCGCGGAGGTAGCGCTCGGTGCTCGTCCCGGTCACTCTCTCACTTTCTGCGTACATAGACGTAGTAGGCGCTCGCGATGACCTCGCGCCCTTGGTCGAGCCAGGTGTGCAGCGCGATGGGGCCTTTCGGCAATGACACGGTGAACACCGCCTCCGTGTCGTCTTCGCCCACCGGTGTGGTGAGACCTTCGTAGCCGTAAGGCGGCTTCTCGCCGATATCCAGGTGGTGGTGGTTGCTGATGAACAGGCGGGCCGAGGTGATGGGCAGCTTCGTGCCGCCCTCGGGCGCCGAGGCAAGCGGCACGTCGATTTCGCGCGGCCAGCGCCGCAGAGCGAACTCGTACTCGCCCGCCTCCGCCACCTCGAGCAGCCAGTACCCGGTCTTGCGCGTTCCGACGCGCACCTGCCTCTGCTGGTCGACGAACACGTCGAGCCACTCGCAGCCGGTCAGCATCATCGGGTTCTCGATGTCGTCCCCGATGACGATCCGCTGGGGCTCGTTGGCGGTGGCGGCCACTTCATCCCACCACTCGTGGAGATGGTCCCGCATCCTGGCGACGACCTCGGGGCGCCGGTCGATCACGTTCGTCGTTTGCAGCGGATCGGATTCCAGGTCGTAGAGCTCCCGGTTCTCGAGCAGCCGCCACTGCTTCCAGAGGACCCCCGCGTGACTCCGCGTGAGGATGGACTGGGTGTACGGCGAGGGGTAGTTGAACCCGGACGGCATGCGGCTGTAGTTGATGATCAGCATGCGGTCTTCGGGAACGCCGGCATCGCCGCGCAGCACTGGCGCCAGGCTCGTGCCGCTGAAGTTCGCGGCGGCCGCCGTTTCGATCCCGGAGAGGTCCAGGAGCGTCGGCAGGACGTCTTGCACCTGGGTCAGGCCGGTCACATCCTGCGGGTCCGCCAGGTTGCCGTTCGGCCAACTGATGAAGAAGGGCACCCGATGGCCGCCTTCCCAGAGTTCGGTCTTCATTCCGCGCATGCCCGCGTTGAAGTAGAGCGGACCGTGGGTGCTGCCGTTGTCCGTCATGAAGATCAGGATGGTGTTTTCTCTCAAGCCCTCTTCCTCAAGGAACTCGACGAGCTTGCCCATGTTCGTGTCGATGTTCCGGACCATCCCCAGGTAACTGCCTAGCCGGCTCTTCAACTGCGGGTTCAATTCGTCGAACTCGGGTCGGGCCAGCGCGGCGGCCAGCGCGGCTTCGTCCTCCTCCTTGGCGATCAGCGGGCCGTGGGGCGTGTTCGGGGCGATGTAGGTCAGGAAGGGCGTTCCGGACTCTGCGGAGCGCTTCATGTGGTCGATCGCTTCGTCGAAGAAGATGTCCGTGCAGTACCCCTTGAACGCCTCTCGCCTGCCGTTCCGGATGTAGGTGTCGTCGAAATAGTCGTTGCCCCAGAAGTCGGGCACCGAGCCGATATGGGAGGAGGGGAACCACACGGTTTCGTGGAATCCGCGGTCCTCCGGCCGGAAGGGGTAGTTGTCGCCGAGGTGCCACTTGCCGAACACGCCAGTGCTGTAACCCGCCTCGGCGAAGATGTCGGCCATCGTCGGAATCTCGGGCCGCAGGAGCGCCCGACCGCTGCTCACGTTGATCGCGCCGTTGCGGGCCGCGTCCATGCCGGTCAGCAGTTGGCCGCGGGTGGGGGTACACATCGGCGCGACGTGGAAGTCGTCCAGCCGAACGCTCTCGCCGCGCAGCCGGTCGAGGTGCGGCGTTTCGAGCACGGGGTTCCCGTGAGCGGAGACTTCGCCGTAGCCCTGGTCGTCCGTCATCACGATGACGACGTTGGGGGGTTGCGCGAAGGCGGTCGCGGCGACCGCGCAAGGCAGAACGCCGAGAAGAGTCGTTGCCAGCCTCACGATCGAATCTCCATGATGAGTGTTTCCAAGAGGGAGCGGTGGCAGGCAGCGTAGCGGAGACCTGGCGGTTCAAGGGTGGTGCACGCCCGGCGCGATACGATGCTATGCCCGATGAAGCACAATCTGACGCGGCGCCTGGGCGGCGGCCCTTGGCCACGCCCCCTGCTTTTCCTGGCAGCCGCACTTGCCGCCGTCGCCGGCTTTGCCGAGGACAAGCGGCCGATGACCATCGTCGAGCTGATCGACGTGCCGGGGGTGGGCAGTCCACGAATCTCCCCGGACGGCGCCCAGCTCCTCTACACCCGCTCCGACACGGACTGGAAGAAGAACGGTCGCACGACCCACATCCGGCGGATCGGCGTGGACGGCACGGGAGACGTTCGGCTGACCTACGGCGAGAAGGGGGACCGGAGCCCGCGCTGGTCGCCGGACGGGAGCTTCGTGGCCTTCCTCGCGAACCGGGGCGAGGAGGACTCCACGCAGATCCATCTTCTGCCGAACGGTGGTGGGGAAGCCGCTGCGTTGACGAGCCACGAGAGTTCGGTTCAGAGCTTCGAGTTCTCCCCGGACGGCGAGCACATCTTCTTCCTCGCTGCGGATCCGAAGACTGCCGAGGAGAAGAAGAAGGAGGAACTGAAGGACGACGTCTTCGCCTTCGACGAGGACTACAAGCAGCGCCACCTGTTCCGAGTCGCCTGGACGGGCGACGACCGGGGCGAGGAAGAGCGGATCACCGAGGGCGACTTCTCGGTCGTCGGGTTTCGCATCTCGGCGGACGGCGCCCGGATCGCGCACCACCGGGCGCCCTCGCCGCTCTTCGACAATCGGGACGAGGGCGAGGTCTGGATCATGGATGCCGACGGCGGCAATGCTCTGCAGCTCACCGACAACACGGTGAGCGAGTCCGGCGCCGAGCTGTCGCCGGACGGACAGCGCGTCCTGTTCGTTTCCAACTCCAGCGCCGACCTGGAGACGTACTTCAACACGAACATCTTCGTCGTGCCGGCCGGCGGTGGAGCGCACCGCCTGCTCTACGAGGGCATGCCGCACGAGGTCGACGGCGCCCGCTGGGCGGACGACGGCACGATCTGTTTCACCGCGAACACCGGGGTTCGCAGCCAGCTCTTCCATGCCGCCGTGGACGACGCTCAGCCTGTGGCCCTGACCGAAGGCGACCACGCGCTGGGTTCGTGGGCCTGGTCGAAGGCCACGGGCCAGCACGCCTTCACGATGAACCGCCGGGAAAGCCCGGGGGACATCCATGTGATGCCGGCCGAGGGCGGGACTCCCGTCAAGGTGACCTCCGTCTTCGACTACCTCGACGAGACCTTCCTGCTGCCCCGGCAGGAGGCGGTCCGCTGGCCGGGCGAGGACGGCGTGGAAGTGGAGGGCCTCCTCTACTACCCGCTCGACTACGAGGAAGGGAACCGTTACCCGATCGTCGTCCAGACGCACGGTGGACCGGCGGCCTCGGACAAGTTCGGATTCGGCCGCTGGTCGAACTACGTCCAGGTGCTGGCCGCCCGCGGCTACTTCGTCTTCAAACCGAACTACCGGGGCAGCACCGGCTACGGCGACTTGTTCCTGCGCGACATGGTCGGCCACTACTTCCACCAGGCGCACCTCGACGTGATGACCGGGGTCGACCACCTGATCGAACGCGGACTCGTCGACGGCGACCGGATGGCCAAGATGGGCTGGAGCGGCGGCGGTCACATGACGAACAAGATCATCACCCACACGGACCGCTTCAAGGCGGCGTCCTCAGGCGCCGGCGCGGTGAACTGGATCTCGATGTACGGCCAGAGTGACGTGCGGACCTACCGCACTCCCTGGTTCGGCGGGACGCCCTGGGAGGAGGACGCTCCGATTGGCGTCTACTGGGAGAACTCGCCGCTCAGGGACATCTACAAGGTGACGACGCCGACGATCGTTCTGGTCGGCGAGAACGACGTCCGGGTGCCGCCGCCCCAGTCGGTCGAGCTCTACCGGGCGTTGAAGGCGAACGGAGTGGAGACCCATCTCTACATCGCGCCGCGCGAGCCCCACGGCTGGGGCGAACTCCGCCATGCGCTGTTCAAGGTGAACGTGGAGATCGACTGGTTCGAGCGCCACGTCCGGGGTATCGAGTACGAGTGGGAGACGGCTCCCGGGTCGGACGAGGACGAGGACACCGAGGACACCGAGGACACCGGCCTGCCGTCGTCGCCGGGATAATCGGCCTCGCGCTGTTCTGGCAGTGGTTCTGCGTGAGCTCGCTCTACCTCGTGAGCTTCTGCATCCCAGGCGGACACCGGGCTCTCAGCAGGCTGGACCGATTCGTCCGGGTGTGGAACCCCCAACACGCTGTGGGTCCTCATCCCGATGTTCGGACTGGACGTCTCGATCCGCCTGATCCTCGACGGGACGTACGCGGCGCCAAGCCGCTGAGGTCAGCCGCCGCTGGTCTCGGCCGCTGCCGCTGCTGCCGCTTCCCTCTGCTTGCGACGGAACTCGCGCACTTGCTCCATCTGCTGCTTCAGCGCGTCGGGCACGATGAAGGTGGGCATGTTCGTCTGCTGCGCCCTGTCGCTGAAGGTGTAGTGGATGAAGCCGACCATCATCTCGTCGGTCGTCGCTTCGCCCCAGGTCACGTTCGACGTCGGATCGGGGTTCGCCAGGTTGGCGGTTGAGTTGTCGAACTTCGCGTCGACGCGGATCGTCGTGCCCGCCGGGATGACCCTGGGCGCCGTCGGCGTGTAGGTGAGCTGCCAGTTGAAGTCGTAGTTCGGCACGTCCAGCAGGACTTCCTTCCGGCCGTCCGGGTACTCGGCCGTGAACGTCATCGCCTTGCCCCGCAGGTGCATGTGAGGCGTGAAGTCGAAGAGCACGGCCTCGTGTTCGGTGGTGAACGACGACCAGGAGTGGTAGTCGCTCTCGCCGGCCGGGATGTTCAGGGTCGGGTCGACCAGCCACAGGGTCTCCACCACGTTCTCGGGCTTCTCGTCGTGGAAGTAGAGGCCCATCGTCGTCTGGTCGGCGCCGCCGGTGCCGGGTCCCGGGGTCTTGTGGTAGTGCATCTGGAAGAACAGCGTGCTGTTCGGCGGCATGCGCATGCCGTGGCCTTCGGCGAACTGGAGCGGCGCCACGCCGGGTCCCCATCCGCCGACGAAGGTCAGGTCCAGGGTCCCGGTCGCGCTCTGTACGCCCGCGAGCGTGGCGTCGGGTGGCGCGAGGTACGTCAACTGGTGATGTACCCCTTCGAGGAAACCGGGGTGGATCTCGATCGCCCGAATCCAGCGCTCCTCGTCGACCGGGTTGTCCACCTGAAGCCACTCGTAGTGATCCTCGATGTCATCGGAGACGTGATACTCCGGGGCCGTGTAGACGAGGTCAGGCGCTCCGAGCTTCCACTCCGAAGAGAAGCTTGGCGGCTCTGGCGCCTGTGCGAGGTCGCCGGCCGGTGCGCCCGCGGCCACCCAGCGGTTCAGCGTCTCGATCTCGGCGTCAGAGAGGCTGGGGTCCTCCACGAACTCGCCGTGCTCCGGGTTCGCGAACCACGGCGGCATTGTTCGGTCGGTCGTGACCTTGCGGATCGACTTCGCCCAGGGGCGCGTCTCGTCGTAGGTCAGGAGCGACATGGGCGCCGTCTGTCCGGGCCGGTGGCAACTTGCGCAGTTCGCGTGGAGGATGGGTGCTATGTGGTCCGCCCAGGTGACCTCGGCGGGGTCCACGTTGTTGGCCGCCGGAGCGGCGAGGGCGGCACTCGCGATGAGCGCGAGGCTGGCAATGAGGACGGTGAGACGGGACTTCATCAGGTTCTCCTTGGGCGGATCGGAGTCCGTGTGGAGGCGAGTGTAGCCGGGTCGTCGGGTGCACGGATGGCACGCCGGTGCACCCGGTGCGGAGTGCGAGGTTCGATCAATCGAACGCGCTCAAGACCTCGTCGTCGATCTGCTGCCAGGCCTCCGGCCGGTTGCCGACGCCGCAGAGGACGACCTCTTCGGCGCCGGCTTCGAGGTACTGGTGCAGCAGGTCCTGAACGCAGGAAGCGGCGCCCCAGCAATACCAGGGTTGTCCGGGTGACTTCGCGGCTTCCTTGTCGTTCGCGAAGAGCCGGAAGGGCAGGCCGACCGTTCTCTTGATCTCCGCCGGGTCGCGGCCGGCGTCCTCGCAGTGGCGGTCGAGAACCTTCTGCTTGTGCCGGAAGACATCGACTCCGGCCGGGTGCCAGAAGTCCAGATTGCTGATGTCGCCGTAGCGGGCGCAGGTGCGCAGCGTCCGCTTCTCGCCGTTGCCGCCGATCAGGATGGGGATGTTGGCCGTCCGGGTGGACCGCGGCCGGGTCGAACCCGGCGCCAGCGGCGCCTCGTCCAGGCGGTAGTGGTTGCCCTCGAACGTGACCTTCTCGCCCTCCTCCGCCGTGAACAGGAGGCGGATGAGCTGAGCCGCTTCCTCCAGGCGGTCGGAGCGCTCGCGCAGGGAGGGGAAGTCCCAGCCGTAGGCCTCATGTTCGCGCTCGAACCAGGCGGCGCCGATCCCCAGCTCCATCCGTCCGCCGCTGATGTGGTCGACGCTGGCGCAGATCTTCGCGAGCAGGGCCGGATTGCGGTAGGTCACGCCGCAGGCGAGCGTGCCGAGCCGGACCCGCTCGGTCAGGACCGCCGCCGCCGTGATCAGGGTCCACACCTCGAGGGCCGACAGGTGTTCGTCGTTGGGAGCGGCCGGCGGCAGGAAGTGATCCGAGAACCACAGGCTGCTCCAGGCGCCGTTCTCGATCGCATGGACTGTGGCCTCGGTTTCGGACCACGGCACGCGGTAGCTGCTGAGCTGGGCGCCGAACTCCATGGGGCCGAAGCTACCTCAACTGGTACGCTGTTCCAAGTTTTGACGCGCAGCGATGGCAGACGACATCCAGCCTCAGACGGCCGCCGAGTCGCCGGGCCGCCGGCGCCCCGGTCGTCGGCGAATCGTGTCGCTGCGCACCAAGCTCGCCTTCTCCTCCGGCGCCCTTCAGCAGGGGATGGTGGTTGCCGCCCGCATCACCACCCTGATCTTCTACAACCAGGTCCTTGGAGTGTCGGCGGCGCTGTGCGGCGTCGCCTACCTGGTCGCGAGCATCGTCGACGCGGTCTCCGATCCGCTGGTCGGGGCGATCTCCGACCGCTTCCAAAGCCGATGGGGGCGTCGCCACCCGTTGATGCTGATGTCGGCCCTCCCGATCACGGTCTCGTTCTACTTCCTGTATCAGCCCGTCTCCGGACTGGGGGAGGGCAGCCTCTTCGTGTGGCTGCTCTGCTTCCTCGTCCTGCTCCGCATCGCCACATCCCTCTTCAACATCCCGCGCGACGCGCTGGGCGCGGAGCTCACCGACGACTACCACGAACGGACCTCGGTTTTCGGCTGGTACAACGTCTTCGCCACGGGCGCCGCGGTCGGGCTGAGTCTGCTGGTCCTCAACGTGGTCTTTCCGTCCACGCCGGAGTTCAGCAGCGGTTTTCTCGACCCGAGCCGGTACGTCATCCTGGCCGGGTTCGGCGCCGTCGTGGTTCTCGCGGCCGTTCTGGCGTCGACCTTCGGCACGGTCGACCAGATTCCACATCTGCACCCGACCGCGCGCCGGCGCTTCAGCATCCGCGACCACCACGACGAGCTGCGGCAGCTCTTCGCGAATCGTTCTTTCCTGTCGGTGACCGTCTCCTGGCTGACCATCGCCGCGGCCCAGGGCGTGCTGGACATGGTCAGCGTCTACACCTGGATCTGGGTCTACGACCTGTCGACCGAACAGTTCTCGGTCCTGGCCTTCGCCAAGATCCCCGGGATCTTCGTCGCCCTGCCGCTCGCCGCCTGGATGACGCGCCGCTTCAACAAGAAGCCGACCGTGATCATCACCAGCGCGGTCTCGGCCATCCTGGTGGCCTTTCCGCATGTCCTGCGCCTGGCGGGCCTGTTTCCGGGAAACGACTCGGCGTTGTTGCTGCCCCTGCTGTTCGGGCCGTTGTTCATCGGCTATGCCCTGGTGACGGTGATGGCCATCGTGGTCGACTCCCAGTTGGTCGACATCGCGGACGACCACGAACTCCGGACCGGCAGCCGGGCCGAGGGCACGATCTTTTCGGTTCGGGAGTTCGCGATGAAGGCGACGGAAGGGTTCGGCGGTCTGATCGGAGGCTTCGGACTGGAGCTGATCCGGTTCCCGGCGAACGCGGAACTGGAGGGAGTGTCGGAGGGCACTCTCACCGGCCTGCTGGTGATGAGCGGGCCGCTCTGCCTCGTGATCTACGGCGTCGGCATCCTGTTCATGACGATGTACCGCCTGAACGCCGGCAGGCATGAGGAGATCCTGACCGTGCTGGAAGCACGGCGCGCGGCGCGTGCGACGGCGATTCGCGCCGCAGGATGGTCGCCGCCTCGCGGCGCGTCTTCTCCGGAAGCCGGCGAGGCCGCCGGCGCACCCGGTCCTGCGGCGCAGGCGCCTGGCGGCGGATGAGCCTGAAGCAACTCAAGCGGGACTTCGGTCGAGACGGCTACGTCGTCCTCCGGGGCTTTCTTTCGCAAGAAGAAGTCGAGGAACTGCGCGCCCGCGCCGAGCGTTGCCTGAGGGAGGTCGAGACGGGGGGACGAGTATCCGGGCGTTGCCAAGGACCTGAACCGGATCGATCCCTGGTTCGAGGATCAACTCCAGCGCGGCAAGCAAAGGGATCTGATCTCCGCCCTGCTGGAGGCCGATGTGGCGCCGGCGTCGGTCGGCTGGTTCGCGCGGCTGCCCGGGGAGACCTCCGGGATCAGGCCTCATCTGGATGCCGTCGGGCGCCGGCAGGAGGGCGCGACGATGTGGATCGCCCTCGACCGGGCGGACCGAGGCAACGGCTGTCTCCATTACGCCAAGGGCACGCACCGGCGGAACCTGCCGGCTCGCGTCGGCCTTCCCGGCTTCAGTGCCGAGTCCGAGGAGGCGGTGGCGGTCGAGGTCGAGCCGGGAGACGCCACGATTCACAGCTCGCTGACGGTGCACTGGTCGGAAGCGAACCGCAGCCGGCGTTCTCGCCAGGCGATTACCTACTTCTACTGGGCGGCCTCGTCCGCCGGAGGAACCGACGGATGATCGAGACCGGAACTGGAACCTGCTTCAGAACCACTGTCGTGGCGGTGGCCGTGGCCGCCACCGCCTGGACCGCGCTGCCCGCGGAGGAGATCCCTGTCGCTTCGCCGGAAGAGGTGGGGATGTCCAGCGAGCGCCTGCTCGAGATCGACGCCGTGGTGAAGCGGCACATCGACGCCGGCGGGATTCAGGGCGCGGTCACGGTCGTGGCCCGGCGCGGGAAGGTCGTCCATTTCGAGGCGTACGGCCTGATGGACGTCGACCGGGGTCTGCCGATGGAGAAGGACTCGATCTTCCGCATGGCCTCCTCGTCCAAACCCGTGCTCGGGGTGGCGGCGATGATGATGATCGAGGAGGGCCTCTTCGATCCGGCGGACGAGGTCGCGCAGTACCTTCCCGAGTTCGCCGGCATGCAGGTTGCCGTGCTCAAGGAGCCGGCGGACGAGGACGTCAGTCCGGCGTTCGCGGCGCCGGGGCAGGCGCCGGAACACCGCCTCGTGCCGGCGAAGCGGCGGATCACCATCCATGACCTGCTGACGCACACCTCCGGGCTCGGCAGCTACGGCCTGGGCACGGCGGTTGCCGGCCTCCCCGAGCTCAAGCCGGAGGACACCCTGGCGACGCGCGTGCCGCAGTACGCGAGCATGCCGCTCGACTTTCAACCGGGCTCGCAGTGGGGCTACAGCCCGCGCATCGGACACGACGTGGTCGCCCGCATCGTCGAGATCGTTTCGGGCACGCCCTACGACGAGTTCCTTCGCCAGCGGATCTTCGAGCCGCTTGGCATGAAGGACACGCACTTCTTCCTGCCGCCGGAAAAGGAATCCAGACGGGTCGTGATTCACGGTCTCGACGCGAAGTCGAAGGGCTGGGACAAGCCGGGCCGCTACCCCTCGGCCTCCGGCGGACTCTCGAGCACCGCGGAGGACTACCTCCGCTTCGAGCAGATGCTCGCGAACGGCGGCGAGTTGTTCGGGAACCGCATCCTGAGCGCGGAGTCGGTTGCCCGGATGACGAGCAACCAGGCGGGCGACCTGTACGGCGGCAAGGGCAAGCAGCCGGGCTCGGGGTTCGGCTACGCCGTGTCCGTCCTGCTCGACCCGGTTGCCGCGAAGAGTGCGCGCGGCAAGGGCTCCTTCGGCTGGGGCGGTGCGTTCGGGACGGTGTCCTGGACCGATCCGGCGAACGAGATCACGGCCGTGCTGTTGGTCCAGCAGGGCAGCAAGGGCATGTCGGAAGACTTCGAGAACGTCATTCGGGCCGCGCTCCTCGACTGACGCGGCCGCGTCGGCGGCGCCTTCGAACAGGGCGGCGCCGATGTCGGCTGCAGGGAGCGAAGCGCCCTCGGGCGGATGTTCGGGCAGGTGTCTTCGGGCGCCCGCTGCGTGGGACTTTTCATCGCGCCCGGATCCTTGTATACAGCGCAGAACGGGCAGAGAAACCGAGAAGAAGGAGAGAGCACCACGATGGACGACATGACGACCGCGGGCAAGTGCCCGGTTCTGGCCGGGACCGACAGACATTCGGCGATGGGGAGCATCGCGAATCAGCGCTGGTGGCCGAACCGTTTGAACCTGAGGGTCCTGCACCAGAACTCGCCCCTCGCCGATCCGATGGGCGGGGACTTCGACTACGCCGAGGAGTTCGCGAAGGTCGACCTGGACGAGCTGCAGCAGGACATCGAGGAGGTGATGACCACCTCGCAGGAGTGGTGGCCGGCCGACTACGGCCACTACGGGCCGCTCTTCATCCGGATGGCGTGGCACTCGGCGGGCACCTACCGGATCGGCGATGGGCGCGGCGGCGGCGCGTCCGGCACGCAGCGCTTCGCGCCGCTGAACAGTTGGCCCGACAACGTGAGCCTGGACAAGGCGCGCCGGCTGCTCTGGCCGGTCAAGCAGAAGTACGGCCGCAAGCTCTCCTGGGCCGACCTGATGATCTTCGCCGGCAATTGCGCCCTGGAGTCGATGGGCTTCGAGACCCTCGGCTTCGCGGGCGGACGCGAGGATGTCTGGGAGCCTGAAGAGGACATCTACTGGGGGTCCGAGGGCGCCTGGCTCGGTGACGAGCGCTACACGGGCGAGCGGGAGCTCGAGAATCCTCTCGGCGCCGTCCAGATGGGCCTCATCTACGTGAATCCGGAGGGGCCGAACGGCACGCCGGATCCGGTCGCCGCGGCGCGCGACATTCGCGAGACCTTCCGCCGCATGGCGATGAACGACGAGGAGACGGTGGCGCTCATCGCCGGCGGGCACACCTTCGGCAAGGCGCACGGCGCGGCCGACTCGAACCGGCACGTCGGCCCCGAGCCCGAGGGCGCCGGCCTCGAGGAGCAGGGCCTGGGCTGGCGGAACACGTTCGGCAGCGGCAAGGGCGCCGACACGATCACGAGCGGCCTGGAAGGCGCCTGGACCAACTCGCCGGCGGAATGGGACAACAACTTCTTCGAGAACCTGTTCGGCTACGAGTGGGAACTGACGAAGGGCGCCGGCGGCGCGTACCAGTGGACGCCGAAGGACGATGCGGCAACCGGCACGGTGCCGGATGCCCACGATCCAGCGAAGCGGCACGCTCCCATGATGCTGACGACCGATCTGTCGCTGAAGGTGGACCCGATCTACGAACCGATCGCGAGGCGCTTCCACGAGAACCCGGACGAGTTCGCGGATGCCTTTGCCGGGGCCTGGTACAAGCTGACCCACCGCGACATGGGTCCGCGCACCCGCTGTCTCGGCTCCCTCGTTCCCCCGGAACCGCAGATCTGGCAGGACCCGGTCCCCGAGCTCGACCACGAACTGATCGAAGATGGCGACATCCTGGATCTCGCGCACCGGATCCTCGATTCCGGACTCTCCATCTCCTCGCTCGTCTCGACCGCCTGGGCGTCGGCGGCGACGTTCCGCGGCACCGACAAGCGCGGCGGCGCCAACGGGGCGCGGATCCGGCTCGCGCCCCAGAGGGACTGGGCCGTCAACGACCCGGCGCAACTGGCGGGCGTTCTGCGGACGCTCGAGGCGATCCAGGCAGGCTTCAACAGCTCGCAGCCCGGCGGCAAGCGGATCTCGCTTGCCGATCTGATCGTCTTCGGCGGCTGCGCGGCCGTCGAGGAGGCCGCCAGAAGAGCCGGTTGCGAGGTCGACGTGCCCTTCTCGCCGGGTCGTACGGACGCGGTGCAGGAGCTGACCGACGTGGAGTCCTTCGCCGTGCTCGAGCCGACCGCGGACGGGTTCCGCAACTACCTCGGGAACGGACACGATCGGCCGGCGGAGGCGCTGCTCGTGGATCGGGCGCAGATGTTGACGCTCACCGCTCCCGAGATGACGGTGCTGGTCGGCGGCCTGCGTGTCCTGGGAGCCAACGCCGGCGGGTCCGACCTCGGCGTCTTCACGGAGCGGACCGAGACGCTGACGAACGACTTCTTCGTCAATCTGCTCGACATGGGAACCGACTGGCAGGCCGGCGCCGACCGCGAGGGCGTCTTCGAGGGGCGCGATCGCGGCACCGGCGAGGTCAGGTGGACCGGGACCGCGGTCGACCTCGTCTTCGGCTCGAACTCCCGGCTCAGGGCGATCGCCGAGGTCTACGCCTGCGCCGATTCGCGGGAGCGCTTCGTGCACGACTTCGTGGCGGCCTGGAACAAGGTGATGAACCTGGATCGGTTCGACCTCGGGTGACCGCGCCCACGCTGGAAGCACGAAGAGCAATCGGGGTGGACATTGTGCATTGAGAGTGCATAATTGGCGCCTGCCGGGGCGTGGCCGATGCATGACTACATTGAGCGATCCCTGGAACCCGTCCTGAAGCGGGCGGCCTCCGAGTTCCCGGCGGTCGTGCTGACCGGTCCGCGGCAGGCCGGCAAGACGACGTTGCTCCAGCGCGTCTTCGGCGGCACTTGCCGCTACCTCTCGCTTGATCTTCCCGATGTGCGGGCGGCCGCTGTCGCCGACCCGCGCGGCTTTCTGGAGATGAACGGGCCGCCCGTCATCTTCGACGAGGTGCAACACGCTCCGAACCTGCTGCCCTACATCCGGGAACGCATCGACGCGGACCGCGGCGCGCGCGGTCGGTACCTCCTGACCGGGTCTCAGAATCTCATGTTGGCCGAGAGTGTGACGGAGTCGCTGGCCGGCCGCGCGGCGGTTCTGCGACTCTTTCCTCTGTCAAGGCGGGAGGCGGAGGGCCGGCCGGGCCTGGCCCTGCCTTGGGAGGGTGGTCCTGAGAGCAGGCCGGCGGCGGGCGTTGGGCCGTCGTCGGACGCGTCCGGGCCTGCGCGGCGCGGCGCCGCGTTCGGCGGCCTCTGGCAAGCGTTCCTTCGGGGCGGCTACCCGGAGCTTGCGGCAGACCCCGGCCGGGATCCGTTCCTGTGGCACGCGAGCTACATGCAGACGTATCTCGAACGGGATGTCCGCACCCTCCGCAATGTCGGCGACCTGAACCAGTACCAGAGCTTTCTTCGCGTGCTCGCCGCGCGAAGCGCTCAGTTGCTGAATCTGGCCGATGTCGCCCGGGATCTCGGAGTCGCCGTCAACACCGCGAAGGCGTGGCTTTCGGTGCTGGAGGCCACGTACCAGGTCATCGTGCTCCGCCCGTACTTCGCGAATGTCGGCAAGCGGCTGGTCAAGACGCCGAAGGTGTACTTCACCGATGTCGGCACCCTGTGTCACCTCGTCGGGTTGAGAGATTCGGAGCACGCGGCCTTCGGGCCGATCAGCGGCGCGATCATGGAGACCGCGGTCCTCTCCGAGATCGTCAGGACGTTGACCCACCGGGGAGAGGCGCAGCGGGTCTGGTTCTGGCGAACCAGGGCCGGGACCGAGGTCGACTTTGTGGTCGAGACGGGCGGAAGCCTCGTGCCGGTCGAAGTGAAGGCGTCAGCCACGCCGCGCCCGGGGATGGCCAACGCGATCCGGACTCTGCAGCGGGACCTCGGAGATGCCGCCGCCCCCGGGTACGTCGTTCATTCCGGCGACGTGCGACTGCCATTGGGCCGGGGAACCACGGCTCTGCCGTTTGGCGAGCTTTAGAGTCCACCGCCTCGTTGCCCGACAGGAAACGGCGAACCTCCTCAAGTGTCTGATGTCCGTGGGTCTGGAGAGTCAAGATCATTCTCCGATGATCCCCGATTCCACCCGGCTCACGCTCACTCGCTGGACAGCTCTCATCTTTGACATCAAAAAGGGGCTCCACGTATGGTGTATTGATGTGCACGACTCTGACCATCGAGGAAGACATCGCCGCCAGGATCGAGGAAATCCGGAAGCGGGACGGGCAGTCGCTCAAGCAGGTCGTCAACCTGCTGTTGCGCGACGGGCTCCACCGGCAGGGTCGGTCCCGGGCGAAGCCGTACCGCACCCGCCCGAGCAAACTCGGTCTGCTCCCGGGCTTCGATGCCGTGCGGTTGAATCAGCTCGCGGACGAGCTCGAGGTCGACGGGCGTCCGGAGAGCGAGGCGCGTCTACGATCAGGTCCGGTTCGCTGATCGTTCCGGACGTCAATCTCCTCGTCTATTCGGTGGACTCGGGGAGTCCGTTCCATGCCCGGGCGCGCGGCTGGTGGGACGGCGTGCTCTCGTCGGAGTCGGACGTGGGGAATCGAGAGTCGCGCTATTGATTCTCCCGTTTCGCGACGGGAACTCCTCCACGCGGTACCGCTCAGCCTCGGCGTCGTAGTCCTCGAAGCCGACAATGCCGCGCAAACGCTCGAAGCCCACGACGCGGTCAGGCTGCTCGCCGTTTCCCAGCGCTCGAAGAGCATCGAGCATCGCCGCGGCGGCGGCGGAGAGAAGCGTCAGCGGATAGGCGGCGATCCTGTAGCCGATCTCCTCGAGGCGCGCCGGCGGCAGGAGCGGCGTGTCGCCTCCCTCGACCAGGTTCGCCATCTTGGGGCCGGGGATCGCCTCGCAGAAGGCGACCATCTCGCTCTCGGACCGCGGACCTTCGAGGAAGAGGATGTCCGCGCCGAGGTCGGCGAAGCCCTGGCAGCGCGCGACTGCCTCGTCGAGTCCGTCCGTGGCGCGGGCGTCGGTGCGCGCCATGATCAGGATGTCGGCGCCCTCTTCGCGCGCGTCGACTGCGGCGCGCACCCTTGACAGCGCTTCGGCGCGGGAGACGACCCTCTTGCCCCGCGTGTGCCCGCAGCGCTTGGGCGCTTCCTGGTCTTCGATCATCACGCCCGCGAAGCCGGCGGCCGCGTAGCTCGTGACGGTGCGCTTGACGTTCAGGGCGTTGCCGTAGCCGGTGTCGCCGTCGCCAATCACCGGCAGCCGGGTCGCGGCGCAGATGTTGCGGCCCTGGTCGAGCATCTCGCCGAAAGAGATCAGGCCGGTGTCCGGCATTCCGAGGCGGCTGGCGGAGACGGCGAACCCGCTCATGAAGGTCAGCTCGAATCCCGCCTGCTCGATGAGCCGGGCGGAGAGCGCGTCGAAGCAGCAGGGCATCACGCGGAGCCCGGGAGCGTCGATCAGGGCGCGGAGCCGCGCGGCGGGTGAGGCACTCATGCGGTTCACCATCGGCTGGACAGCCGCGGTAGCGACGTCGCGCCCCGCAGCTTCGTCGATGTCCGTGACGACGACAAGGTCCGCGAGAGGTGGCGGTTGCCTTCACCGGGAGCGGACGGCCGCGATCGCCGAGGCCACATCCGATCGCTTCATGCCCGCGCGGCGGGCCGCTTCGCGTGCTTGCCCCATGACCTCGTCGAACTCCCGCATCGAGGGCACGGCGATCGGCTTGAGCACGATCGTGTCCCCTTCCCCGATGACCACAAACTGGACGCCGGGCTCGAGCCCCAACTTCGTCCGGATGGCATCGGGTATGACCACCTGGCCCCTGGAGGACATCTTCGTGGTCTGGATCTCGGGCATGGCAAGAATCTTACCCGTAAGACGACCGCTTGCGATTCTCGACGCCTCTTGCGCGAACGTCAGGAGCCCGTGCAGATCGACGGCAACCGTGGGGGCTTTGGCCCTACGGTGGCCGGATGCCGCAGCCGCCTTGCACTACGTGGCCGCAAATGAGACGGATGTTGTCTACCTGGAGGCGCGCGAGGCCAGTTGGTTCAAGTGTGACCAGGCTCCGCACCCGGCCGAGGTCGACGGGGCGTCCACCGGGTTGGGCGGGGTTTCGGACGATGTCGCCGATCTGGATGGTGACGGTCGTCCACTCCTCCGGGGCTAGCGTTGCGAACTGCAGATCGACGACACCGGCATCGTGGATGCCGCTGTCGAGCTTGACCCTCAGGTTGCTCGCCGCATCCGTGCCGTCGCCGAACACGTACAGGTCGAACTGCAGTTCCCCGGCGAAGTCCCCGGATTCGGAGGCGCCGCCCATGCCGAACAGCGTCTGCCGCTCCTCGTCGGCCGGGCGAATCGAGAAGCTGCCGCCGCCGGACGTGGCGAGATCGATCACCATCCCGTGGTCGGCGTGTGCGACTTCCGCGATGGCGAGCGCTCCGCCCGCGTCATCGACGGCGACGTCGAGCGTCACGGCGTCCTCCTCGGCCGGGAAGCTGAGCGGACCCGCTTCGTCCACGTAGAGGTCGTAGACGGCCCGGTAGACGTCGGCCGGCGCTGGTGGCGTGACCGCGGCGGACGTTCGGTCCGCCAGGCCGGCGCATCCAACGCCGGTCGAGGGGTTGACGCTGCATTGGTACACGCGCACGTAGTCGACCTTGAGTTCGCCGGGCAGCGCGCTGGCTGTCGGCGCGCCTGGCAGATTGCCGCCGACCGCAAGGTTCAGCAACAGGTGGAACGGGCGGTCGAACGGCGCCGAAGCGCCGCCGGAGACGTAAGCGTTTGTCTCGGTGTCCCTGTAGTAGTTCCAGTACGTGTTTCGCCGAACCGTGTGGAAATGCACTCCATCCACGAACCAACGGATCTCCTCTTCGTCCCACTCCACGGCGTAGACGTGGAAGCCGTCCGCGGGATCGACATCGGAGTACCTCGCGTGATCGAACGTATTGAGCGGCCAGGCCATCCCGTAGTGCAACGCGCCTTGGGCGAAGGGCGCCGGATCGCGGGAGTAGACCTCCAGGATGTCGATTTCGCCGCCGGCGGCCCAGCCGCCATACGCGGAGTCGGTGGGCAGCATCCAGAAGGCGGACCAGAGGCCTTGGCCGCCGGGGGCCTGGATGCTCGCCTCGATGCGGCCATAGGTCGTGTCCAGCTTGCCGGCGGTGTTGATGCGACCGGAGGTGTACGCATGCCCGTCTCCCGCGTCCTCCTCACGGGCGGTGATGACGAGGACGCCGCCTGAGGTGGAGATGTTGGCGGCCTGGTAGCTCTGGAGTTCGTTGTTGCCCCAGCCGGGTATGCCCTCGGGTGTGCCGTCGCCCGTCTGGATGTTCCACCTGGAAGTGTCCAGGGCCGCGCCGTTGAACTCGTCGGACCAGACGAGTTCCCAGCCTTCGGACGGGGGCGTGCCGGTCGGCCGGTTGCCATCCTCGCCGGACCGGGCGGCGCCGCAGCCAAAGACTGGCAGCGTGGCCAGCAGCACGCACTTGATCGTCAGGTCCCGCATGGTCGAGCGCCTTCTAGCGTTTCATGGCCATGAGCACCACTCTCCGAGGCGCCGGAACGGCGAGGAATCTCGCTCGTCTTCACCTTGATTCTGTCGGGAACAGGTACGGGTAGACCTTGTGCCCCGGATGCGGCTCGCTGGTCTGAGGCGCCCGGTAGATCGCCTGAAGACCTATCAGACGCCGAACCCGGATGCCCTCGCGCAGCCGATTGTCCAGTTTTCCGGGACCACCTCACTCGGCTACGCCGTGGACGTCGTGGCGTTCATTCCGGGTTGGTCCGATAGCGTTCGGGAGCCCGGTGCTGCCGTTGGCGAGCCGTAGAGATCCACCAAACCTCCATCGCAGAGAGACACCGACATGAACAAACCGTCGAATCGGAGCCTGGCGGCAGGCAGTGCGGCCAAACGGAGGCCCTTGCGACCAGCTCAGCCGGACGATTGGTGGCGACAGGATGGGCGTGCGCTTCGCCGAGCACGCGGGCCATCGTCGTGACGTGGAACTCGGCCTGGTGCGCTCTCATGAACCGGAAGACCCCTTCGGTCCCGTCTCCCGAGCGAACCAGGCCGTTGCTCTTGCCAGGATTGCCCGCTCTTCCCGCAACCGGCGGTTCTCCCGGCGCAGCCGGCGCAACTCCTCACGCTCCGCCGTCGTGCTGCCGTCGCTCCGGCGGCCCTCGTCCCGGTCCGCCTGGGCCACCCAGTTCCGGATCGACTGCGCTGACGGCTCGAACTCGCGAGCCAGTTGGTCCGGGCTACGCCCGGACCGGACCAGATCTACCATCTGCTGCCGGTACTCCGGGGCGTACCGGGCTCTTGATCGTGACATCGTGAACTCCTCCTCCTCCGAGGATGAGGTGTCCAGGGAACCGGGTCAAGCTCAGGACGAGAACTAGGCTAGGGTTGGGGCGTGCCAAGACAGGCCAAGGTACCAGCACTCCATGAACCCGACATCGCGATCGCGAGCGGGCTAGCTGGCTTGAACTGGAGTTTCCCCGCGCGAGTCGCACACAGCGGTATCGAAGGTCTCCACCCCTATCCGGCCAAGTTCATAGCCGAGCTGCCGCGGGCTCTCGTCAAGACCCTCCCGGTCCCTCGCGGAAGCGCTGTGCTCGATCCGTTCTGCGGCAGTGGAACCACACTTGTCGAGAGCCAGAAGAGCGGCTTGCCGTCCGTCGGCATCGACCTAAATCCCATTGCCTGCCTCATGACGCGGGTCAAGACTGCCCCTCTACCACCCGACCTCCCCTCCTCCGCAAACGAAGCGGTGGATCGCGCACGTTCAGACCAGGCATCTGCTATTCCCCCGATTCCGAACCTCGACCACTGGTTCCTGCCATCGGTACAGCAAGCGCTCGCCGCGCTCACGAATGCGATCGCCGCAACTCAACCTGTCCACCACGACCCGTTGCGTCTCGCCCTCTCGAGCATCATCGTCAGAGTCTCAAACCAGGACAGCGACACCCGGTACGCGGCGGTCGAAAAAGACGTCAATGCGGACGCCGTCTTCCAGGCCTTTCTGCGGGCCGCGAAACGACTCCATGACGTTCTCAGCAGCAGGTCCTATTCCCTCGTCCCCGCCAACGTCATGCACGCGGACACGTTGGCCGTTGAACCGCAAGACGTGCCGGCACCGATTGGTCTCGTAGTTACATCTCCCCCGTATCCAAACGCATACGAGTACTGGCTGTACCATAAGTACCGGATGTGGTGGCTTGGTTTCGATCCTCTCGCAGTCAAGAAACACGAGATCGGTGCCCGAGCGCACTTCTTCAAGCGGGACCATCACACTGAGGCTGATTTCGAGCGCCAGATGGCCCGCACATTCGAGTTGATCAGTGGCGTTCTTGTACCAGGAGGATACGTCTGCTTTGTTGTCGGCACTTCACGAATTCACGGTCGCGTCGTAGACAACGCATCTATCGTCGAAGAGGTCGCACGAAGGTTCGACCTGCACCGCGTTTTCTCGGCCGAACGCTCTCTGTCTGCGAAACGCAAGTCCTTCAACCTGGCGCACGCCAGAATCAAGACCGAGACTGTTCTCGTTATGCGATAGGCGTACCCGCATGCGGTTAGATTGGCACGACTATCGCTACTACCCATATGAACGGGATCTTGCGGCGCGCGAGGTCGCTTCGTTGCTGGGCCGACACACCATGCAGGTCACAATTGATGGCCTTGAGCTGGCATGCGAGCCTGAGGACGACATCGTCTCTCGACTCACCTATTTTGCTCGGGCGGCCACCGGTCATGACTCATTGGAAACGGTCCAGAGCCTCTTGGAACGTACTGCCCGCTCAGGAAAGAACCGTCAAGCGACTCGATACTCGGTTCACGGTCTTCATGAGTACAAGGGGAAGTTCAATCCTCAAGTGGCGAAGGTCCTCCTCAATATCTTCCGGGTCGAGCCTGGCCACCGTGTCCTTGATCCGTTCTGTGGCAGCGGCACTACACTGGTCGAGTGTGCCCAGCTGGGTGCGACTGGCGTTGGAATAGACATCAACCCCTTCGCAGTCTTTCTCGCGAAAGCCAAGCTGCAGGCTCTGGGCACCCCGGCATCGAAGCTGCGCAGCCTCCTGAATGGTCTCTCAGCGAACCTCCGGCAGACGCCACAGCGGCCAGAGTTTGCGCACGATAATTCAAGACGCCAGTACCTCGCATCGTGGTTTACGGCTGACTTACTCGAGACAATCGATGTCGTGCTGGCTGAGGTGCAGAAAGTCGCTGCAGACATCGCGCCTGTCTTCCTGGCCATCGCTAGCAACCTTCTCCGAGACTACTCGCTTCAGGACCCGCGAGATCTACGAATACGCCGCCGGGTGTCGCCACTACCAGAAACGCCCTTCATACAGGCTTTCTTGGCGCAGGCTGAGCGAGCCATCGGCAACGTTGAGGCGGCGCAAGCCGTCCTGGGTGGGCCTCGCTGCCTAGGGCACGCGAGCTTGGCCGATGTGACCGTTGAGTTGCCAGGCACCGTACCCACTCCGCTTGACGCAGCGATAACGAGCCCGCCCTATGCGATGGCCCTGCCATACATAGACACCCAACGGCTGTCTCTTGTCTGGCTGGGCCTAGTGCCGCCGGAGCGCATACTCGGCCTTGAGGCCGAACTGATCGGGAGTAGGGAGTTTCGCGGCCAAGCCAGAAAGAGGGCGGTCTCCGCCTTGCGGGCTAACGACGGTGGACTACCGGACGCCGAGCTGTTTCTCTGCCGAGAACTTGAGGCAGCGCTCGGGGAGAACGACGGGTTTCGGCGCCGCGCGGTGCCTTTTCTGCTGTATCGGTACTTCACACTCATGAAGCAGAGCTTCAAGACCGTTCGCCAAGCCCTTCGGCCCGGAGCTCCCTTCGGCCTCGTAGTGGGCTCAAATCACACGACTATTGGCGGTGTCAGGCGCGAGATCGACACGCCGCTTCATCTCGCAAGGCTCGCGACGACCCAAGGTTGGTTCCAAGAGGAACTGATTCCCATGCAAACCTACCGGCGATACGGCTATCACGTGAGTAATGCTGTCAAATCAGAGACTTTAGTTCTGCTGCGCAATTCATGAACGAGTTGACCTTTAACCCGGGGGTGTACCGTACCGGTCGAAGCGACGGTCTTGTTTCGCTTCTTGAGCGAATCTGGCTCCGCGAGAAGTTCCTCGGAAAGGGAACGATCTACATCGTTTCCGGTTTCGCGAACTACAACGGTGGCGTGCGCTTTTTTCCTTTCTTCGCCCGGCACGTTGAGAGCGGCGGTCAAGTGGTCGCCGTCTTTGCGGGAAGCTCGAACCAGAACCTCACTAGCCAACAGGTCGTTCGAGAGCTACTTGGCTGCGGGGCAGACGTCCACATCGTGAACCGAAAGCGACCCATGCACGCTAAGTGCTATGGCTCGAAGAGCGGAAAAGGAGAGCTAGCTGTCGTAACGAGCGGTAACTTTACTGGCCCCGGGATGGCCCAGAACGTAGAAATGGCGGTGCTACTCGACCAATCCACCACCCGTGACATGGGATTCTCCTGGGAGGCTATGGTCGACAAGATGCTACGCCAACCCTGGGACATTCAGACAGCCTCTCTCGGCCAACCACTTAGCGCCCCAGTCTGGCAGCTTCTCTACGACGAGGAGGCGTCGCGGATCCCCCTGGATGGGGCAGGCGAAACGACGATGGTCGTCATTCTAGGACACTCCGACACGGCCCGCATCAACGCGAAGCCTGGCTCGAACCAAGCGCAAGGGACACAGTACTTCTGGCTCAGCCGTGACTGCTACGACTTTTTTCCGGCCCTCACGCTACTGAACAAGCGCGGCGAGAAGAGGACCTATTCCTGCCTCATCCAGATGTACTTCATCGATCTTGGCCGGGAGGAGGAAATTCGAGTCACCTTCGAAGCAGAGAACAATTCGGATTTCCGGCTCGGCACCGGACCTCTTCGCCATACGGGCCGTGCGAAGAGAAGGGACATCGCTGCCATCTCCCGTGTCGGAGAGTCGCGCTACGAACTCCGCCTCCACCGGCAGGGCACTGAGACCTACCGCCCCGTCCTTGCTTACGCGGTGAACTTCGTCGGTCATCGAGGGAAGCAGTATGGATTCCTGTCGAACCAAGAGTTCGGAAGGATACTCGAGAGCACGGCCCGAACATGACTCGCCGAGTGCCACAGGCTTCGTGACGTGACCGCTCGTCTCGTCGTGACGAACGCGCGTCTACTCAGGGCATGGCGGTTTCTTGGCCGTGATGATCGGTACTTGGCCGTGTTCGGCGAAGCGCTGCGCAGAAGAGAGCAGAGCGTTTTCGTCAGGGTTTTCAGCCGGTGTTCCAGCTGTGTCACCGATCTCCATCGCCGAGTCCAGGAAAGAGACGATACCCCCAGTTCGGTCAATCCGAAGGCTCTCTCGGGCCGTTTGTCCCGCGTCAGCGCCCGCAGGTGTTGCGGTGCACCGTAGAGAAAACGCATCTGCTCGACGTTCTCCAGCTCCCGTTTCAACGATTCGTAGGCGCTGATCGTGAAGTAGGCGGACACGACCGAGAGTTCCGTGCCGTCCTTCAGGTGTGCCTTCAGGAAGTCGCCGGCAGCCCCTCGGGAACGGTTGTCGAGGATGCCGACAGGGGGCGCAGGGGGTCCGGAGGCGTTGGACATGGCCGCGGATGGTAGCGCGACCGGTGAATCTGGCCGCCCTTGGAAGGAGTCGCCCACGTTCAGGCGGCCGTGCATCCCGGACCGAGCGTTGGCTCTGGTTGAACATCGCCCGCCAGGGTTTCTCGTCGCGCCTTTGCTGGGCTCCTGACCGCTGTCGGTGCGACACGGGAGGCGGCGCCGGGAGCTTCGGACCTCCGGGTCGGGTACGTGCCTGCCTTTCAGCCTGTCCCGCGCCAGGAACAAGGAGCAACCCGCCTCGGTATTGACTCTGTCGTTCGCTCTCCAATATGGTTGGCAATGTGAAGACCATAGCCGTCACCGTCGACGAAGAGACCCTGGACCTGGTGGACGAGCTGACGTCGTCATCGGACCGGTACACCAGTCGTTCCGCTCTGGTACGGGCCGCATTGGCCGGCTACGTGGCGCACGAGCGGCAACTGCGGCTGGAGGACCGCGACCGGCGGGTCATCCAGGCGCACAGAGAGGCCTTGGCCGAGGAACTGACGGCCCTCGTCGCCGACCAGACGCCGACTTGAAGCGAGGGGCCATCTACCGGACCCGGGATCGCCCGCCGGAGAGGGGCCGCAAGCCCGGCTTCTACGTTGTCGTGTCACGGCCCTTCATCGCCGGGAACGAGGACGTTTCAACCGTTGTCTGTGCTCCGATCTACAGAGGGCATCTTGGGCTGTCGACCGAGGTGGCCGTGGGCCCAGCGGACGGCCTTCCGACGGACTGCTCGATCCGCTGTGACTTCCTGGCGTTGATGTTCAAGTCGAAGCTCTCCGGCTTCGTTGCCGATCTGACGCGCGCCAGGACGGCCGAGCTGGACGAGGCCTTGTCAAAGGCTCTCGGCATCGAACGGCACTGAGCGGGAGGTCGGGACCAGCCTGATCCCGGGTCCGCAGCCGCGACGGGGAGCCGGTGTCGTTCAGGCCGCGCTGAGACCACGCCCGGTGCTCCTCCTCCGCCGACCACACCAGCAACGCCGCTTGATGATCAACCGCCCGTACACGAAATCCTCGCCGCCCTCGGGGGATCCGCGATCCACTTCGCGCAGGTTCCGCCCCGGGCTGACGGTTCTCGGCTACGCCGTGGACGCTGTGGTGTTCCTTCCGGTTGGTCCGAAAGAGATAGAGTCCAAGAGCCCGGTGCTGCCGTTGGCGAGCCGTAGAGATCCACCAAACCTCCCTCACAGAGAGACACCGACATGAAGAAACCGTCGAATCGGAGCTTGGCGGCAGTCAGTGCGGCCAAACGGAGGCCCTTGCGACCGGCTCAGCCGGACGATTGGTGGCGACAGGATGGGCGTGCGCTTCGCGGTGATTGGGTGGCGGTCGGACGGTATATCCGCAAGTCGCTGGAACGTTTCGCGGAGGAGAAGGATGCCCGGGAAGAAACGGGGGTCGCTTCAGAGACGCCGACCTCAACGTGACGGTGGCGCAGTAGCCGTCACGTCTCAGCAAGTTGAAGTTGGCGAGTTCACATCGGGACCTCTTCCGCATCCAGAGCTCTATGCCGGATACGACCGGGTGCTTTCCGGTTCGGCAGAGCGAATCATGCGCATGGCGGAGGCAGAGGGCCGGCAACGGCGTCTCCGGAAGATGATTCTGACTCTGGCGGTTGCGATCGCAGTGGTGTCCGGGATGATTGTTGGCGGAGTCCTGCTCTACAGGGACGAAGGCTTGGCGGCGGGTCTACCGGTCATCGGTGTGGCGGTGGTCGCCTTGGCGTTCAAGGACCTGTTCCGCTGACAGCCCGTGGCAGGAGTCACGCTGCGTGGCGTTGATCGACTCATGGGCATGGCGAAAGTCTGTGGAGTGCTGCTCTGCGGAGGCGAGGGACCTGGCGCCGGGTCCCGCGACACGCCGGGGGTTCTACAGGAACGCCGCCCCGGCGTGATCCTCGAAGGCTTCCACCTGCCGGATGTAGCGGAGGACCATTTCGGCGCTGGAGTGCCTCGTGACCTCCATGATCTTGTCGAGACGTGCACCGTGAACGGCGGCGCTGGTCACGAAGCCCTCTCTGCCAACGTACGTGACACAGGGGCCGTCCCGTTGAATAGTGGAGGGCACACGTTTGCGAGGAGGATCGATGGCAAGACGAGAGCAGAGACTTGGCGGCGGCTCGGAGCTCCCGGCCCCGGGGGTTGAGGAGCGTAGCGACGAGGCCCCCGGGGCCGGCGCGTCGTCTGCGGGAGGGGTTCCCGACCCGGAAGTGCTGGCGAAGCCGACCCGGCGGCAGTTCACGGCGGAGTACCGGCTTCGGATTCTGGAGGAGGCGGACCGGTGCACGGACCGCGGCGAAGTGGGCCGGCTGCTTCGGCGAGAAGGTCTGTACAGTTCCCATCTGGCCAACTGGCGCAAGGCGCGGCGGAAGGGCGCGCTGTCCGGTCTGAGGCCGAAGAAGCGTGGCCGCAAGCCTGTCGAGGCCAACCCTCTGACGCCGAAGGTGAGGCGGCTGGAAGCGAAGGTGAGGCGGCTGGAGAAGGAACTCGCCGCCGCGCACACGATCCTGGACGTCCAGGGAAAAGTTGCAGGGCTGCTGGGATTCAGCCTCGAGGACGGGAAGGACTGTTGATGGCGGCAAGGTCCCTGGCCCGGCAGGTCGGCGTCGCGCCGGCGTGCCGGGCGCTGGGCGTGTCGCGGTCGACCTTCTATCGTCGCGCGAGGCCCGCTCCCGGGCAACGGCAGCCCCGCCCCACGCCTGCCCGGGCACTGAGCCAGATCGAGCGGAAACGGGTCGAGGCGACGCTTGCGTCGCCTCGATTCGTCGATCGTTCGCCGGGAGAAGTAGTGGCCACCCTGCTCGACGAGGGCCGGTACCTGTGCTCGGAGCGCACGATGTACCGCATTCTCGAAGCGAATCACCCGGTGAAGGACCGCCGCAACCAGCGGGTTCACCCGCAGTACGCCAAGCCGGAGCTGGTCGCCACCGTGCCCAACCAGGTCTGGTCGTGGGACATCACCAGGCTGCTCGGACCGCAGACCTGGAACTACTACTACCTCTACGTCCTGCTTGACCTCTACAGCCGCTACGCGGTCGGCTGGATGGTCGCTGACCGCGAAAACTCCGCGCTCGCCCAAAGGCTCATCGAGGAGACCTGCCTCAAGCACGGCGTCAAGCCCGATGTCCTGACGCTGCATTCCGATCGAGGCGCCCCCATGACCAGCCAGGGCACCGCTCAACTGCTCGCGCGCCTCGGCGTGAACCGGTCCCTCGGCCGCCCTCGGGTCAGCGACGACAACCCCTACTCCGAAGCCCAGTTCAAGACCCTCAAGTACCACCCCGACTTCCCGGGCCGCTTCCCCGGCCAGGACGCCGCGACCGACTACTGCCGGTCGTTCTTCCCCTGGTACAACACGGAACACCGCCATGCCGGAATCGCCATGCTCACACCCGAGACCGTCCACTACGGCCGGGCCCATGCCGTCATCGAGAAGCGCCAGCGCACCCTGAGAGCAGCCTGGGAACGTCACCCTGAACGATTCGGCGGCGGAGTACCCGTGCATCCGACACTGCCCCAGGCTGTATGGATCAACAAACCCGACACCGAGACTGCAGAAACGACTCAGTAAATCCAGAACACCGCTGTGTCAATGTCGTTGACAGGTTCCGAAGCCGGCGCGCAGTGAGTGACCCGAGTACTCGGCCGGGTCGAGTCCGATCGCCTGAACGTAGTGCTTGACCAGGCGCGGGATGTCCGAATGGTGCAGGCGGCGGCCGCGAAGGCGTCCGCCGCGCCACAGGGACTGGAACAGCGGCCCCTCCGTCGTCCGGGCGAGCGCCAGCCATCGTCGCAGGCGCGCTACGGCGTTCAGTCCCTTTCCTGCCGGTATCGCGATGCGCTGCCCCTTCGCGGTCTGGTCGGTCTTCGATCTCTGGATGGTCAGGAACAGCCCCTTGTTTTCGCCGGGCCGACCGATGAAGTCGACGTCCTCGACGTTGAGTTGGCAGATCTCCGATCGTCGGAGCGCGCCCGCAAAGCCGATCGCGAGCAGGGCCGCGTCGCGGGTCGCCACCACCCGGAAGAACCCGTTGCGGGAGCGCTGATCACAACAGGCGAGCATCTTCCGCAACTCGTGCTCGCGGATCGCCTTCACCTTCCTCGGAGCCGTGCCGCGAATCCTCGTCAGACCGTGGACGATGGCCGCCACGACCACAGCGTGCCCAGGCGATTCCCTGCCGGCGTCCTTGTACCTCCTGTTGATCGCCGAAAGGCTGATCTGCAGTGTCCCCAGGGACAGGGGCCGGTCGCCGCCCGTGGTCGCCCGACGGGAGCGGGGCTGGCTTGCCGTGTGGACGAGGAACTGGGCCACGTCGTCGCCGGTGGCCTCCATTGCCTCCCTCCCTGTTTCCTCGCAGAAGGAGGCGAACCTGCGCCATCCCTTCTCGTATGCGAGTCGCGTGTTCGCGGACAGCGACCTCGTCAACACGTGTCCCACCGTCAGTTGCTGCATGGCTCCCGTTCGTCTCCTCTCTTCTCTTGATTGGCTGTAGTCCGGTACGGCCACGCCTTGTGGCCCCGGCGCCAGCACTCCGTGCGGAGCCCGGTGTGCCGCGAGCGCCTGGCTCGCCTCGGCGACTCTGCCGCAGACACACCTCGTTCTTCGATTTATCGCGGATTGGTCACGGGGCTCAACGAGGCGTTCATCATCGGTAATCAGACGAAGGAAGCACTGATCCGGGAGGATCCCCGGTCCGCCGAGCTCCTGAAGCCGCTGGTGAGAGGCCGGGACGTTCACGCGTACCGGGTCGATTGGGACGGGCTGTGGCTGATCGACACGCACAACGGCTACGACTCCACTCCCGCGGTCAACGTGGCCGCCTACCCGGCCGTTCGGCGGCATCTCGACGCCTTCATGCCTGCCCTGGAGAATCGACAGGACCAGGGCGACACGCCCTACAACCTTCGTAGCTGCGCTTACCACGAGAAGTTTCGGCAGCCGAAGATCATGTGGCGGGACATGTCCGATCGTCCTCGATTCGCGTACTCCAACGCTGAGATCTACTGCAACGACAAGGCCTTTGTGCTTGCATGCGACGGAGCCGGCCGAGATGACGAGGAGTATCTTCTTCGGTATCTCGTCGGAGTCCTCAACAGTGCAGTTGTGGGTTGGTACGGGCTGAACATAGCGACGACAACTGGGGCGGGGCTGCCCCAATGGAAGAAGTTCTCAGTCGAGATCATGCCTGTACCGCAGCCGGAAGCTGATGTCCGCCGGCAGATCGCTGGGCAGGTCAAAGGGGCCATCGAGGAACTTGGAGGGCGAAGCACGGATGACCCCACAGGAGCACGAGTTGCCACACGGACCGCCAGCATCCTTCGTGAGCTCTACGGCTTGAGTGCCTCCGAGGGTCGCCTACTCCTGGCCGATTGACCCCAAGAGGAGTCGGTTCTCTGCCTCCGTCAAGCCATACTCGGTTCGTACAAGGAGGTGGAGTCGGTTTGAAGAGTTTCCGTGCCCCCGTTCTTCCGCTTCCGGGATCGTCTTGCTGCGCTCTTGGATCAGTGCTTCGCAGGTCGGCTCCAGCCCGGGCCTGCGGGGTACGGGGAGGCTCTCCACGTAGCCCTTTTCCCAGCGAGTCACGCCCATTCCAGACGTACGAGCAGTCCACGCAGTCCATCCGCGGGCCACCGGCGAGTTCAGGACGGCGCAGAGCCAGTGAATCGTGTCTGCGGTCATCAGAAAGACCGTGTTGTTGCAGTACATGCCGAGACGGTCTACTGCGAATCGTCCGTCGTTGGCCAACTCGCCCCACATGATCTTCGGCTGCCGAAACTTCTCGTGGTAAGCGCAGGAGTCTTGGAGTTCCCACCAAGCATGCGAGGTCTTCTTCCGCGCGCGGCCACCGCCGGGGAGCTTCTCACCGGTCTGGTGAAGGCACCTGCCGAAGGCGGCTAGGTACCGCCGGATCGCCGGGTAGTCGTCGATGTTGACGCCGGCTGCCGGGAAGGTCGCGATGAGCCACAGCCCCGCCCAATCGACCCGGTACGCGTGAACGTCCCGGCCTCTCACCAGCGGCTTCAGGAGCTCGGCGGACCGGGGATCCTCCCGGATCAGTGCTTCCTTCGTCTGATTACCGAGCTTCCTTCGTCTGATTACCAATGATGAAAGCCCTGTTGAGTCCTGTCTTGATTCCGTAGTTGATCGAAACACCAGGCCAATCCCGGAGGGGCGTGCCGGCGGCCTCGATCTTCTCCATGAGGGACCACTCGGCTCTCGACAGAACGCACCATGGGCCTTTCCTGATCTGCCGGAGTTCAGCCCAGGCGTCTTCGCGTGGCGGGAAGTCGTCGCCTTTTCGCAGCTCGGCGGTCCTGCAGGTCTCGCCCGTCTTGTCCGTACTGGCTCGCCTTGCGACCAGAATGCAGGTGTCCACGGTCGCGTTCTCGAACACGCCCGGTCCCAGATTGATGAAGCGGAGGGGTGTGTGGTCGGCCAGGAGGTCTCGCGTCTTTCCCCCGTACTTGGCTTTCTGCCAACTGTTCGATGTGACGTAGGCGAGAACGGAGTCCTCGGCGCCGAGAAGGTCCATGCCCTTTTCGATGAACAGCTGGTAGATGTCCCCCGTCCTGACGAACGAGCGGAAGCCGGACCCCTTGTACTTCTCGGCCAAAGCGCCTCCGTCCTTCTGCAGCTGCCGGTAGGGCGGGTTGCCCAGGACGATGTCGAAGCCGCTCTCGCCGAACATGTACGCGGAGTCGAACCAGCGCGCCGATGCGTTCTGGTCGTAGGGGTCCCAATCGGCGACCCGCCTGGCGTCCGCAGACGCGAGGCCGGCCGCGTTCAGTTCCCCTTGGAGTGCTTGGCGGAGCTTCTGGTCGCTTTCGCGGCGGGCTTGTTTCTCGCCCCAGGTCGTGGCGTGGAAGTGCCGTTCCCGGTTGGCCCGGAGTTCGGCCTCGATCTTCCGCTGCTCCCCGGTCGCGATCGTCGCCTGGCCGGTCACGCCGATGAGCGTGTCAGCCGCGATGATGCGGGTTTCGAGGTTCGGGAGGGGACGAACGCCGTAGTTGGTTGCCGGATCCCGCGAGGTCTCCTGCTCGATGGCCAATGAAATGAAAAAGCGGAGCTTGGCGATAAGGCAGGCCACGGGCTGGATGTCCACTCCGTGGAGGCAGTTCTGGATCAGGTAGAGCTTCCGGCCGAAGTCCGTGTCGCGGTACGTCCGGAAGGTTTCGTCGATTCCGGCGAGTTCGTCCGTCCGGGGCGCGCCGCCGTGCGGCTGAAGGAATGTGTTCCGGGCCCGGTCGCCGGCGCGGCGGCGCTGCTCCGCCACCCAGAGCTCGTTGTTGGGGTCGAGTCGACGGAGGACGAGAGTCAGCCTGTGGAGCATCGAGAGGAGGAACGCCCCGGAGCCGACCGCCGGGTCAAGGACGGTCAGGTCCGCCACGGCCTTGACGATCCCCTTCCGTTCGGCGGGCTCGAAGAGTTCCTCGGCGTCGTTGAAGGCGTCCGCCGTGTCGAGGAGGTACTGAAGCCGGTCACGCCACCAGACGGGGTCTTCGTCGGCCCCGTCGGCCGGTCGCGTCTTGTCGAGGAGCATGAGCAGTAGCGCCTCGCCGACCATGTAGTCGACGACGTCGCGGGGCGTGTAGAAGGAACCGGACTCCTTGCGGGCCGTCTCTTTCGTTTCAGGGTTGACGGCTGCCAGGAGATTCTCGAAGACGCTTCCCAGGAGTTCGGGGTCGAGCGCCACCTCCTTCTCGACTGGCGTGTTCTCCTCGACGGTGAAGCGGTAGCGCTCGAAGAGCGGAATCAGGCCCTTGTCGTCGAAGAAGAGACGGTTGGGCACGCTGAGCTTCTTCCTGTGACTCTCTGCGTCGGTGAAGCAGTCGATCCTGTAGCCGCCGTCGCTCTGGGAACGGTCGTCGCTGTCCAGACACTCGAACAGGCCGCCGTTGATGAACGGTGTTTTTTGGAAGAGCCCGACGAGCCGGTCGGGGTCCGCCATCAGGTCGCGGTAGCGGTACAGGCCGTGAACTCTGTGAGTTCGCTTTGACGCGCTGCTGAACCGACGCCGGTCCAGCTCGGTGTTCAACGTGGCGAAGAACAGGTTCTGCAGCACGGCCCGGTACCAGGAATCCCCTTCGGCCCGGTCGTAGTCCTTGAGCAGGGCGGCCGCCTCTTCCTCGACGAAGAGCTCGCCGGCGACGAGGTTCTTCTCCTTGATGAACCAGATGAACATGAGCCGGGTGATGAGGCGAATGACGTGGCGCTCCGGATCGAGGGCGCGGTTCCGGTCCGCCGGGAACCTGGCTTCTTTCACGGCGCGCTCGAACCACTTGAAGAGCTCCTCGTAGAAGCGCTTGTTCAGTTCCGCCGTGTCCAGTGCGGCGAGAACGGCCGCGCGCAGTCCGTCGAAGTCGCGGGACTTCTTCCGGCTCTTCATCCAGCCGAGCAGTGCCTTCAGCGAGAGGTCGGAGAGGATGTCCAGGTGGGCGCGGTGGGGCGCCGAAGGATCGATGTCGCGGATCAACGAGACGCGGCTCAGGACTTCCCTGCCGCGGTCCCGTTTGTGCGGCCTGCCGTCGACGAATGCGAGCGCCAGGCGGCGGGTGTCCAGCTCCCGGAAGAGGACGAACGCGGGCATCGCGAGGCCCTGGTTCACTTCCCGCGCGAACTGGGAGTAGCAGGTCCTGGAGTATCCGCTGCCGGCTCCTCGCAACTCCACCGCCAGGAACAGAAAACTCTTGGTGGCGCCGGCATCGAAGCGCCCTGCCCCCTCGAGCAGACTCGGCTGGGCGGCGTCCCGGATTTCTTCGTCGCCAAGCTGAAACAGGACGCGGGCGGACACGGCTTCGTCCTTGAACGCCTTTGCGGCCTTCGTGGTGCGGCTGTTCACGCAGAACGCTTCGGGGAGATCCGCGACGCGGCCCGTCTGGCCCGGGAGAGTCCGGTCGCTGCGGAAGCCCAGACAGTTCAACAGCAGAAGCGCGGCCTCGTGGAAGCCCAGGCGAGCCCCCTTGGCCAGCGCCTCCTGGAGGCCGGTTCGGTTCATGGGGTCCACGTTTCGCTCCCTTGGTTCGGGTCGACAATCGCGAGCCATGTGACCAATTCGTAGTCGCCGTCGACTCGGGTTGGCTGCGCGGCGGCGCGTGGCAGAAGGCCGCCTTTGCGACCGAGCTGTTCGCCGGCCCGCCGCGTGAAAGTGCTGAGAATGTCGCGGACGGCGTGCAGAATCAACCCGTTGTAGTGATCCATTTCCGCGCCGTTGCTCGTGCGCTGGTCGAAGATCGCGCACAGATCCTCGATTGCGGTCTCGCGGCCCTGTGCGAGTTGTCGAAACAGCGCCAGCGTTCTTCGGGCGGAGGCGAAGCCGAACTCGACCGCGCCGTCGTCGTGGATGTAGACCAGGTAGTGGCGGCCCAAAGCGTTTACCTGCCGACGCTCTGCGCTCCCGCCATCGCGGGCCTCGTCGGTTGCTGCCGGCTCGGTTCCTCGCTGCCGCAGACAGAAGATGGCTCCTGGCGACACGGCGGCATTCGGCGTGACTGGCGGTACGACCGCGTAGAGGCCCAGGGCGGCGGATTCGAACTCCTCGCGCCGGGAAGCGAGCAGCTCCTGCAGGTCGCGGCGGAAGTCCGCCAACGAGAAGTCGGCCAGACTGACGGCGTCTTCGAAGTCCTCCAGATCGACCACTTTCTCCCTGAGCTGCCGCAGCTGCTCGTCGCGGAAGCGGAGCTCCTCCTGAACGATCTCCCTGGTCGTCTCATCCTCCAGGAGGTTGTCTCCCTGTGCAGCGGTCACGTCGACCAGTGCCATTCTGGCGTGAACGCGGTTCTGAACGTTCAGGTAGCGGTCCAGATCGTCGACGGGCCAGAAGTTCACCAGCTTCACGGAGTCGTTTGGCGACCCGATTCGGTCGACACGACCGAAGCGCTGAATGATGCGTACGGGATTCCAGTGAATGTCGTAGTTGATGACGAGGTCGCAGTCCTGGAGGTTCTGCCCCTCGGAGATGCAGTCCGTGGCAACCAGCACGTCGATTCCCTCTTCCTTCAAGGGGGCGCCGGCGTGCGAGCCCGGGCTGAAGTTCGCCAGAATTTCGTCGTAGTTCGCCCGCCCGGACGTCGCTCGGTTGCCGCCGCCTCCCCGGACGAGCCCGATCTGGCAGTCTTCGTCTTGCACCGTCGGGGCCAGGTTGTCGTACACGTACTCCGCCGTGTCGGAGAACGCCGTGAAGACGAGGACCTTCCGGTTGGGGCGTCCGTCCTTCCTGGTGGTCGGAGTGCGGAGCTTCCGCTGTACGCGTCGTCGGAGTTCACCGAGCTTGGCATCCCGGGCGGGACCAACCTCGCTCGCTGCAGCCCGCATGTGATGCAACGTCGCCCGATCCTGTTCCAGGTGAGGGCGCCACTTCGCGATGTCGATGTGCTCCAGGCGGAAACGGAGCTTGCCGCCGACAAGAAAGTCTTCGTACTCCTGGTCCGGATCCTCGTCTTCGTCCGGGGAAAGTTGCGGGTAGGCCAGGTTCGGGTTGCCTGCCGCGTCGCGTTCGAAGCGTTCGAATGCCTCGAGGAGATCGTCGATCTTCCGGAGAGTCCTCCCCAGGGTCAGGCGGAAGGACGCGACCGAGCTCTCGAGCCGCTTCAGCAGATTCACCTTCATCATCCCGATCAGGCTGCGCTCGCGCCCCACCTGGGTGAAGCCGTTGACCACGTCCCGTTCGTACCCGGCCCGAACCGCGTTGCTCAGGTCGTCGCGGAGGTAGCTCGCCGGGTTGTACATGGCCAGGTTCAGGCTCTCGATCTGCTCGACAAGTCTGTCGAAGGAGAACGTCGGGTTCCGGAGGTCGATGCTGGGGTAGACGGCGTCGGGTTTCTCTCGAGTCGGGAACGGCCCGAGGCGGTCCATGTCGTCGTCGTAGTGCTCCAGGATGTGCCTGCGAGACCGGGCGATGCTGACCCCGTCCAGGAGACGGAGGAAGTCGGCGTGGAGAACGTCCAGCAGGCCCGCACGCCTGCGTTCCGCCTGCGGTTCCCGTGCCCAGGCCGCGAATCGCCTTTGCGCCGTTTCCGTTGTCTCGCGGACGGAGGCGATTTCGAGGCGCTCTGCACCGCTGAAGAAGCAGTCGGCGTCCTTTCGGCGGGTGACGTCGCCGCCTGCGATGAAGGAGATCTGGTTCCGAAGGTCGCGAAGGTCGCAGTTGACGGGCGTGGCGGACAGCATGAGGACCTTCGTGTTGACGCCGTTCCTCATGACGTCTTCCATCAACTTCTCATAGCGCGATTTGCGCGTGGGCTCGCCGTCGACCCGGGCGCCGCGGGTGTTGTTCCGGAAGTTGTGGGACTCGTCGATGACCACCAGGTCGTAGTTCCCCCAGTTGACCGTGGCGAGGTCGAGGTCCCCGCTCAAGCCCGTGTCGCGGGAGAGATCGGTATGGAACAGGACGTCGTAGCGGAGCCGGTCCTCCACGAACGGATTGACCGTCGAGTTCGCCTTGAAGCTCTTCCAGTTCCGCATCAGCTTCTTGGGGCAGAGCACCAGAACCCGCTCGTTCTGCAGTTCGAAATACTTGATCACGGCGAGGGCGGTGTACGTTTTTCCGAGGCCCACGCTGTCGGCAAGGATGCAGCCGTTCAACCTCTTTACCCGATCGATCACGATCTTCGCCGCGTCCCGTTGGAACTCGAAGAGCGATTTCCAGAGGGCCGTCCGGCCCAGGCCGCGTCGGTCGAGGTCTTCTTCCGTTCCCGCGATGTCGGCCAGTTCCGCTGCGAAGAGGTGATACAGCGTAAGGTGGTAAATGAACCGGGGAGAATGGTTGCGGTGGAGAAGCTCCAACTCGCGCAGCACGCGGTCCTTGACGTCCTCCGTTCGCTGCTCGTCCCGCCACCATTCCTCGAACCACGCGAGAAGGTCGGCGCGGTCCCGGTCCCCATCGACCACAAGATTCAACTCGACGTTCTTGCGCTCCTGGAGACCGAGGCCGGGGAGGGTGAAGTTCGAACTGCCGATCATGGCATCCGCTCTGTTGCCCATGATGTGGTAGAGCTTGCCGTGCAGGAGCTCGTCCCTGACCGAGCGGATCTCCGCTTTGCGGCGGATCCAGTCGGCGCAGCGTCTGGCCTCGGCGCGCTGGGTCAATTGCCGTGTGGGCGCCAGCCCTGCTTCGGTCAATCCGAAGGCTCTCTCGGGCCGTTTGTCCCGCGTCAGCGCCCGCAGGTGTTGCGGTGCACCGTAGAGAAAACGCATCTGCTCGACGTTCTCCAGCTCCCGCTTCAACGATTCGTAGGCGCTGATCGTGAAGTAGGCGGACACGACCGAGAGTTCCGTGCCGTCCTTCAGGTGTGCCTTCAGGAAGTCGCCGGCAGCCCCTCGGGAACGGTTGTCGAGGATGCCGACAGGGGGCGCAGGGAGTCCGGAGGCGTTGGACACGGCCGCCCATGGTAGCGCGAGTCGGTGCGCCAGGCCGCGTTGATAGCGTGGGGGGGTACCCGAATCATGAGAGCGCCTTCCCGCCCCCTGTTCTCGTTGGCCGTGCTCCTGTCGGCCATGTTCCTGGCGAGCTGCACGCAGGCGCCGCCTACGTTGGCCCTGGGGGAAGGGGACGTGGTGGTGCTCGCCGGCGGCGCCGACATGGCGTATCTGCAGCGGGCGGGCTTTCTCGAGACCATCCTGACGGACGCGTTCGCCGAGGCTCGGCCCGCCTTCCGTGATCTCTCCTGGGAAGCGGACACGGTCTTCCGGCAAGGCTCCGCGCTGGAACGTTGGCGCGAAGATGGCTTCGGCGATTGGGACGCCCAGCTCGAGCGGGTCGGCGCCACGGTCGTCATCGCGCAGTACGGCAAGCTGGAATCGATGGCGGGAAGCGAAGGGCTGGAGTCGTTCGAGTCGGCGTACAACGCGCTGATCGATGGATTCCTGAAGCACGCCGACCAGGTCGCGCTCGTGACTCCCACGCCCTTCGAGAAACCGGCGAGCGAGTTTCTGCCGGACATCTCGCACCACAATCCGTCTCTTGCACGGTATGTCCGGGCAACGAAGAAGATCGCTGCGGAGCGAGGTCTCCACTTCGTTGATCTCTTCTCCGATGCACGGTCGGGCCTGACGGAGAACGGCATGCATCTCAAGGAGGACTCGCTTCAGCACGTCTCGGAGACGATTGCGGCGAAGCTCGGCTTCGAGGCCCCGTCGTGGGACCGGTTGGCCACGCTTCATTCGGCAGTCGTCGAGAAGCAGCGCCTGTGGTTCGACTACTGGCGTCCCGCCAACTGGAAGCTGCTTTACGGCGATGACTCGACGCGGCGCTTCACCAGGTCGAGCCACGGCTATCTCTCCTTTCGCGAGGAGTGGTTGCAGCTGGTCGGCCTGATCGAAAAGGCGGAGGAGCGCGTCTGGACCGTAGCCGGCGGCGGCCGGGACCCGGGGCATCGGCGCCCCGAGCCGGAAGTGCTCTTCGGGCATCCGGACGCGGACATCAAGGCGGAGCTTGCTTCGTTCAGCGTGCCGGACGGCCTGGAGGTCAATCTCTTCGCGTCGGAGGCCGACGGCCTGACCAATCCGATTGCGATTCGCTGGGACACGGCCGGTCGCGCGTACGTGACCGTCACGACGACGTATCCGCATGTCTTTCCCGGGGATGTTCCCAACGACAAGATCATCGTGCTGGAGGATGCCGATCGCGACGGTGTCGCGGAGCGCTCGACCGTCTTCGCGGACGGTCTGAACATCCCGACGGCGATGGAACTGGGCGACGGCGGGGTCTACGTTGGACAGAGCAGCGAGCTGCTGTTCCTGAAGGACACGGATGGTGACGGAAGGGCGGATTCGCGGCGTGTCTTGCTCAGCGGATTCGGAACGGGCGATACCCACCAGACGGTCAACTCCTTCACCTGGAGTCCCGGCGGCGAGCTGTACATGGGGCAGGGCGACGGGATCGAGTCGCGCGTCGAGACGCCCTGGGGGTCCGCCGATCTGTATCAATCCGGCTTCTTTCGATTGCGTCCACGCCGGCTGCAGATGCACCCTCTCCTGGACGATTTCATGGGCCCCGGCAATCCTTGGGGCGTTGCGTTCGGTGAATGGGGCCAGATGTACAGCGTCGATGGCGCCGGGGGCGTAACGCATCTTTCGCTCGGCCAGATCCCGACCAGCCACCGGCGCCGCCTCGGCACGATCGGAGAACCCGGTGGATATGCCGGCATCGCCTGGCTCGACGGTCGTCACCTGCCGGCGGAGTTCCGGGGGAGTTTCGCGATCGGCGACTACCAGGCGAATCGCGTGAAGCGGTTCTCCGTTGCGGCCGACGGTTCAGGGGCGGCTCTGAGGTGGGAAGAGCCGCTCATCCATTCGAGTCACCGGAACTTCCGCCCGGTGGATGTCAAGGTCGGGCCCGACGGCGCCGTCTATGTCGTCGACTGGTACAACCCGATCACCTGCCACCAGGACGACGAGTATCGCGATCCGGCGCGCGACAAGGCCTACGGCCGGATTTGGCGGATCACCTCTGCCTCGGCGCCTCTTGTGAAGCCTCCGAGGCTCCTCGATGCGCCGCTTCAGGAGGTCGTTGCCGCCCTCGAAGCGCCCGAGCGCTGGACGCGCTATCAGGCGAAGCGCGAGCTCACCCGCCGCGGCACGGAGAAGGCCGCGGCCGCCCTTGGAGAGTGGGTCGCGAGCCTGGATCCGGAAGGCGCGGCCTACGAGCGCCACCTCTACGAAGCGGTCGGCGCTTTCGCAACGATCGAGGCGCCGGCGCCGGCTCTCCTGAAGAAGTTGCTGGAAGCGAAGGCGCCGGGCGGACGCGCCTTCGCTTCGCGCATCGTGGGCCGCTGGCACGACCGTCTCGACGATCCATTGGCGCTCCTCGCCAAACGGGTGGAAGACGACGACGCACAGGTGCGGATGGAGGCCGTCGCTGCGGCGGCTGCGATTCCCCGGCCGGAATCGATCACCGTGGTCGCGCGCGCGGTGGACCGCCCGATGGACGACTCGATGGAGTACGTCTTTTCGCAGGCGATCCAGCACCTCAAGCCGCACTGGGAGGCGGCACACGAACGGGGCGACCTCCAGTTCGCCGAGTCGGCCCACCTTGCCGAGGTGCTCAACCGGGCGGGGGGCACGGAGCGAATCGCGGACCTTCGCACGATCGCCCTGTCCTACAGCCTTGACGAAGACACGCGCCTGAGTGCGATCGAGAATCTCCTGGGCGTAGGGGGCAAGGAGGAGATCGAAGAGTTCGTCCTGATGCCGGATCGCTATGTGAGTGGCGGCAAGTACGACGCCGATTCCCATGCGCGGATCCTGGCGGCCGCCGCCAGGGCGACCCGTTCCGGAAGCCTCGAGCCGTATGAGCATCCCTGGGGGCTGGCGAAGATGCTGAAGCACCCGAATCTTGAGCTCCGCGCCAGTGCCGCCGTCCTGGCCGGAGTCTGGAAGGCAACCGACGCGGAGGAGAGTCTTCTCGCGATGGCCGGGGATGAGTCGCTGCCTGCGTTCGTGCGGAGCGCTGCTTTCGGCGCGATGGCGAGCCTCGAGGCCGAGGGCGCAGCAGAGTTGCTCGCCGCCTGGGCCGATGCGCCGCACGCCCCCGCACTGCGCGTCGCGGCGATTGAAGCACTCGTAGTCCTCGACTCGAGAACGGCGGCGAAGCTGGCGGTCGGACTCTTCGCGGAACCGGAGTTGGACGACGCGACGGCCACCCGGGCACTTGTCGCGTTCCTGAACCGCGAAGGAGGCGTGCCGGCTCTGACCGCGGCGCTCGAGTCCGGTGAACTCGGGCGCGATGCGGCGAAGTCGCTGCTTCGTTCCTTCTACGCGAGCGGCCGTTCGGACAACGTCCTCCTGGCCGCGCTCAACACGGCGAGCGGAGCGGACTCGCTCGAACCGGAGTTCGATGCGGACCTGGTGGAGCGCCTCGTCGAGCTTTCGGCAGAGCAGGGTGATGCCGCGCGGGGCGCGGCGCTCTTCGTCGACCTGGGTTGCGATGCCTGTCACCGGGTCGGCGACCAGGGTGGCATGGTCGGGCCGAGCCTGACGGCGGTCGGTACGACGCTCTCAGCCGAACGCATCATCGAAGAGACGCTGTGGCCGAATCGTCAGATCAAGGAAGGATTCACCGCGCTGGAAATCACGACCTCCGATTTCATGATCTACCAGGGGTACAAGCGCTCGACGAGGGAAAGCGAAGCGTCTGGTGATCTCGTGATTCAGGACCTCGCCACGGGGGAGCTGGTCACGATCAAGGCGGAGGACATCGAGGAGGTCCGTCAGACGGGAAGCCCGATGCCCACGGGCTTGACGTCGTTGCTGTCACAGGCCCAGCTTCTCGACCTCTTCAAGCACGTCACGACCCTGGGCACGATGAACCAGACAAAGAAGCAGGGGTGAAGAAGATGTGGAAGTCCGTCATCGCCGCGCTGGCCCTCGTACCCGCCGCCGCGTGGCCTGCAACGGCGCAACAGCAGGACGCCGGGTTCGTTTCCATGTTCGACGGCGAGACACTGGATGGCTGGCATGCGGCGCCGGCCGACTCCATTTCGGACTGGTCCGTCGAAGACGGCATGATCGTGGGGCAGGGCAGCGTGGACCGCCTCGTCTACCTCGTCTACGACGATGTCGAGCTGACGGACTTCGAGCTGGAAGCGAGCTACCGCTTTCCCGGCCGCGGCAATAGTGGAATCCAGATCCACGCCGTGAAGGACCTGAGCGGCAAGCGTCCGTTCGTGGGCTACCACGCCGACCTGGGCCACCTGGGCATCGGGCCGCAGGTTCTCGGCGCATGGGACTTCCATTTCGCCGCGCGTGAGGAGTACGCCTGCTTTCGCGGTACGAGCCTGGTGATCGATCCGGACGGAACGACGCACACGACCGACATCGAAGATGGCGTGACGGAAGGCGACATCAACCGTCGCGCCTGGAACCAGGTCCGGGTCGTCGCCAGGGGGCGCCACTACCAGTTCTTCATCAACGGTAAGCTCGCTTCCGAGTTCACCGACAACGCGAGAGAAGAACGCTTAGACAAGGGCGCGATCGGCCTGCAGATCCACGATGCGGGAATGCGCGTCGAGTTCAAGGACCTTCGGCTGAAGAAGACCGCTTCCAGCGATCAGGCCGCGGAGCCTTCGCGTTCGCAGCGACGGTCGGGCGTGGGACGAGGCGCGGATCAACCACTTCCCGAGCCACGAGACCCCGGCGAAACACCTGGAGAGCGAAGTGCGGGCGGAAGCTCAGCGTAGTCGGACCGCGGCCCTCGCGGGCACGTACGCGATCCGGGCGCGGCCGTTGATCGACCGGCTCGGCAGGAAGTAGTGTCCGGATCGATCAACGCGGAGAGGCCTGCCGAGGAAGGCGCTCTGTCGGCTTGGTCCGGAAGTCGCTGACCACGCAGGGAGGAAGGATGACGAAACCAGTTTGCTTTGTCATGGGCGCCGGCGCCGGGATCGGCGGCACCGCGGGCCGGAGGTTTGCTCGCGAGGGGTACCACGCGGTTCTCTGTCGCCGGAGCGACGAAGACGGGCTGAACGCGTTGGTCGCCGGCATTGTCGAGGAGGGAGGGGATGCCTCCGGCTTTCTCCTGAACGCCGTCAAGGACCACGCCATCGAGGATCAGATCGCCCACGTGGAGGAGGAGATCGGGCCGATCGAAGTGATGATCTACAACCTCGGCGCCCAGATCGGCGATCGGGCGCTCGCCGACACCAGCTACAAGGCCTTCGAACTTGGCTGGCGCATGGCCACCTTCGGCCTCTTCCGGACAGCCTCCGCAGTCTGCCCCCGCATGGCTGAGCGTGGCGTCGGAACACTGATCGTCACCTCGGCCACGGCCGCGGCGCGGGGCAACGCGGGACAGCACTCCCACGCGGCAGCGATGGGGGGCCGCCGCATGCTCTGCCAGACGCTGAACGCCGAGTTCGCCGCAAAGGGAATTCACGTGGCGCATGTGCTCGTGGATGGCAGCGTCGATGCACCGGACACGCTAGGCAAGATGCTCGGTCCGGAACAGTTCGAGGCTCTTCGGAGCACGAAGGGAGCGGCCGACGGCCTCATCCTGCCCGAGCAGGTGGCGGAGACCTACCTCCATCTCGTGCGACAGCATCGGTCCACCTGGACTTTCGAGTTGGACGTGCGTGCGTACTCCGACAAGGCCTGGTGGAACTGAGTTGGCGCCGCAGCATGGCCGCCGCTTCGCACGGCGATAGCCCGGTTTCCGCCTCCCATAGAGACGGGAAGATTCGCGTGATACTGGCCAGCGGCCTCGAGCTGGCGTTTCCCGTAGTCGGGAATCCGCGTCTCGAAGGCGTGACGGAGGCGGAACTCGAACGGATCGAACTCTCTCCCTTCGGCCTCCACTGGCCAGGGCTCGACGAGGATCTCTCGATGCGGGGCATCCTGGGCGGCGACTTCGGGCAGCGACCTGGCCGAGCTGCTTGACAGAGCTGCGAGTCCTGGCGCGATGGCGTCCCCAACGGTATTCGCGCCAGCGGATAGGCGTCCCCAACGGGATTCGATCCAGAGCGCCAAAGCCGCAGGCGAGTAGCGCCGACCGAGTCTCGCTGTGGCTGCCCTCGCCTCCTGGCGCGATGGCGTCCCCAACGGATTCGATCCTGAGCGCCGAGCCGCAGGCGAGTAGCGCCGCCCGAGTCTCGCTGTGGGCTGCCCTCGCGCCAGCGGATGCGTCCCCAACGGGATTCGATCCAGAGCGCCAAAGCCGCAGGCGAGTAGCGCCGACCGAGTCTCGCTGTGGCTGCCCTCGCGCCCAGCGGATGCGTCCCCAACGGGATTCGATCCTGAGCGCCGAGCCGCAGGCGAATAGCGCCGACCGAGTCTCGCTGTGGGCTGCCCTCGCGCTAGCGGAGGGCCAGCGTCCCCAACGGGATTCGATCCAGAGCACCGAGCCGCAGGCGAGGAGCGACGACCGAATCCCGTTGGGGACGCCATCGCGCCTCCTGGCGCGATGGCGTCCCCAACGGGATTCGAACCCGTGTTGCCAGCTTGAAAGGCTGGAGTCCTGACCTGGCTAGACGATGGGGACGCGGATTCGGGCCGTGGCTGCGGTGCCGACCGCTGTCGAGCCGCGGAGTATAGCGGCTGTCAGCCTCTTCGTCGCAGCATCTCTGGCCGAGTCGGGCGCGCCGCACTCCTCCGCCCACTCCGGAGGCGTAGCGCTACAGGAGGCGTCGGCGACCGATGGGTCGACGGGGATGCTGTTTCTCGTCGCGTTGTAGGCTTCCCGACCTGCTTGCCCATGAACTCCCGCAAAAGGCTGGCGGTGACGGTCATCACCATCGCCGCGACACTGCTTCTCGCCGCCTCAAGCGTCGGCGAGAGCGTCGACTGGCCGCGCTTTGGCAACGATGGCGGCAACAGCAAGTACTCGCCTCTCGACCAGATCGACGCCGACAACTTCGACCAGGTCGAGGTGGTCTGGACCTGGGAATCGGTCGACGCTCGACTCGCAAACCGGCTTGAAGCCGCGCAGAAAGGCGGCGTAGAGGCCGCTGACCGGGAAGACGCGTTCGCCGTCATCGCCGCCGGTGAGGCCGGACTGCCCACGCGGGTTCGCCCGGGGCCCTTCAAAGCCGTCCCGGTGGTGATCGATGGGCGCATGTACGTGAGTACCGCTCTCGGACAGGTCGCGGCCATCGACGCGGTCTCCGGCGAGCCTCTGTGGAGCCATGACCCCCGGAGTTGGGAGGCCGGGCGACCGGCGAACATGGGTTTTCAGCATCGAGGCGTGGCCTACTGGCAGCGAGGCGGCAAGAAGCGCGTGTTGATGCCGACGCACGACCGCCGCCTGGTGTCGCTCGACGCGACGACCGGCAAGCCGGACCCGGACTTCGGCAGATCCGGCGCGGTGGAGATGACCAGGGATCTCGGTCGCGAGGTCACCGAATCGAGGACGACCCACAGTTCGCCGCCCTCGGTGTGTCGTGACGTGGCGATCGTCGGCTCGATCGTGTCCGATGCTCCAAGCTACAAGGAAGCGCCCCCGGGGCATGTGCGCGCCTACCATGTCGAGAGTGGCGAGGTGGCCTGGGTCTTCCACACGATCCCCCGGCCGGGCGAAGAAGGCCACGACACGTGGGAGGAAGGTTCGTGGGAGTACACGGGCGGCACGAACGTCTGGTCGATGATCACGGTAGACGAAGAGCTCGGCCTCGCCTACCTGCCGATCTCGACACCGACCAACGATCTCTACGGCGGCCACCGGCTGGGCGACAACCTGTTCGCCGAGAGCCTGGTGGCCGTGGATTGCGAGACCGGAGAGAAGCGGTGGCACTTCCAGATGGTGCACCACGGCCTGTGGGACTACGATCTGCCGACGGCGCCGACGCGAATCGACGTCAAGGTAGGAGGCAAGCTGGTCAAGGCCGTGGCGCAGCCGACCAAACAGGCCTTCCTCTTCGTCTTCGACGCCGAGACCGGCAAGCCGTTGTGGCCGATCGAAGAGAAGCCGGTACCGACCGAGACGGCGCCGGGAGATCGCGCTTCACCGACACAGCCCTTCCCCACGAAGCCGGCGGCCTACGACCGCCAGGGGATCTCCGAGGACGATCTGATCGATTTCTCGCCGGAGCTCCGTCGAGAGGCACTGGAGATCGCGGCCGACTACGAGCTGGCGCCGCTGTACACGCCCCCTCGTCTCGAGGGCGACGGTAAACCGACGATTCAGCTCCCGGCCGATGGCGGGGGGACCAACTGGACTGGCGCCGCCGTCGACCCGGAGAGTGGCCTGATCTACGTGCCGTCCCACACACGGCCGGTCACCGTGTCGTTGACCACGCCGGATCCCAATCGCTCGAACATGCGCTACACGCCGAGGCGCTGGTTCGACGGCATCAGGGGTCCCCGTGGCCTGCCGCTGGTGAAACCGCCCTACAGCCGCATCACCGCCATCGATCTCGCCACCGGCGAGCATGCCTGGGTGGCGGCGCACGGGGAGGGGCCACGCCAACACCCCGCGCTCCGGGAGTTCGACCTCGGTCGACTCGGCACGGTCGGCAGAGCCGCGCCCCTGGTCACCAGGACCCTGCTCTTCGTGACTCAGCGTGCCGAGAACACGACCGGCGGCAGCCCGCGGGCGCCCGATCGACCGCCCGAGATCAGTGTCTACGACAAGCAGAGCGGCGCCTATCTGGGCGGCATCGAGCTCCCGGATTCGCCCAACTCGAACCTCATCACGTACCAGGTAGATGGCCGGCAGTATCTCGCCGTCAGCGTGGGTGGAGGGCGCCCGATGATCGGCGGCGGGGGAACACCGGCCCGGGTCGTCGCTCTGGCGCTCCGCTCGTCGGGAGCGTCGTGATCAAGGCCGGCGCCGCAGGGCCTCAGTTCCTGAGCGCGCGATCGGGAGGCACTGGCGGTGTGAGGTCAGCAGCTCGACCCGGAGCGCCGAGGCCGCCATTCGCGCCAGTCGGCGGGGTTTCGGGTCTCGTTGTGGCGTTGTTGACGATCGGCACACAATCGGCGACAATCAGCGTCGATCAACCATGGCCCGTTGTCTCTGGGATCCTGCGAAGAACAGACGCCTGATCTCCGAGCGTGGGGTCAGCTTTGAGGAGGTTGCGACACTGATCGAATCGAGTGCGCTGGTTGACGTCTTCGACCATCCGGATCCGGAACGGTCCCACCAGCGGATTGCAGTCATCGAGATCGGTGAATACGCCTACCTGGTTCCCTACGTCGAGACGGAAGCAGGTGACTTCTTCCTCAAGACGATCATCCCGAGCCGGAGGGCGACGAAGAAGTACCTGAGGGAGTGACGAGCCATGACCGAACGCACGACGAAGCTTGATCCAGGATCGCTCGACCCGGAGGAGCTCGAGATCCTGAGAGCCTACGAGGAAGGGCGTCTTCGAAGAGCTTCGGGCGCTTCCGGCGAAGCTCAGCGACTGGAGTCCGCGGCCAGCGAGACTCTGCGGAAGGACAAGCGAATCAACATCCGTCTGCCTGGCCACGACCTGGTACAGATCAAGCGGTTGGCGGCGCGCGAGGGAGTGCCGTACCAGACGCACATCTCCAGCATTCTCCACAAGTACGCCACCGGCGAGCTTGGTTGAGCCGGGCAGGCGCTAGCAACCCGTGGCAGAAGTCGCGCTGCATTCGAGCGGTGAGTGGGACCGGCGTGGCACGGAGAGGATCATTGATCTGCGGTGTGGCTCTCAGAAGCGGCGGACGGCCGAGAGCGACCGGCTGACCCGCATGGCGGGCGCCGGCGCGCTCTCGACCCCGCGCCGAACCTGACTCAGAACCAGAATCGGGCCGAGAGCGTCACGTCCCTGCCCGGCAGCGGCGCGAAGTTCTTCAGGAACGACGTATGCACGCGTGCATCCTCGTCCGTCAGGTTGCGGCCCCGCAGCAGCAGGTCGAGGATCTGGTTGCCGAGGATGAAGCGCCGCCCGACGTGGGCGTTGACCATCGTGTAGCCCTCGGTCGGGGTTTCCAGTTCCGCGACATCGTCCTGGTCGTCGAACCAGCGTCCCTCGACCGCGGCGCGCCAGTGGTGGCCGTGGTAGTGCAGGCCGGCGCCGAAGCTCATGGGGGGAGTCCGCGGCAGGTTGCCGCCGGCGTCCAGCTCGGCGTCGACGGTGTCGGCCATCGCCTGAAGGTGCAGGTGGTGGTCGTTCCGGTCGAGCAGCTCGAACCCGAGCCGGAGTTCGGCGCCCTCGGTGGAGGCGTCGGCCTGGCTGTAGCGGAGGACGGCGATCGCATCTTCCTCTTCGCCGGTGAACTGCTGGTAGATGAAGTCGCTGAAGCTCTGGCGGAAGATCGTCAGTTCGCCGGTGACGGGTCCTTCCGTCCGGCGCAGCGACACGTCGATACCGGTACCGACCTCGTTGCCGAGGTTCGGGTCGCCGATCTCGAAGCTCTGAGTGGCGACGTGGACGCCGTCGGAGTAGAGCTCTTCGGCGGACGGCAGGCGGACCGACCGGGCGACCGACACGCCGAGCGTCCAGTCGGAGTCGGCGTCCCAGACCATGCCGGCGGAGGCGGACACGCCGTCGTGCGATGTGTCCATGGCACTCACCGGGTTCTGGTCCAGTTGTTCGAAGCGGGCCCCGAACTGCCACCGAACCGCGCCGGCCTCGACTTCCTGTGACGTGAACAGCGCCCATCCCTGTGTTTGTGTGGGAGGCACGAACGCCTCCTCGCCGAAGGCGGCGAAATCGCGGTCCGAGTACTGGAGGCCGACGGAACCGCGGCTGCGGCCGCGCTCGCGCTGGAACATCTCGACTCGGGTCTCCAGGTACTCGTTGAAGAACGTCGTGCCGGGATCGGGACCTTCGAGCTCGACGTGCTCGTAGTCGGTTCCCGTCATCCGGACCTCGATTCTCTGGAAGGCGCCGGCGGCCGGCAGTGCCTCGGCACGCAGGTCCACGCGGCGCTGCTCCATGTCGACGCGGACCGGGAGCTCCTCTTCGCCTTCGTGGTCATCGTCGCCTTCGTGGTCATCGTCGTCGTCGTCGTGTTCGTCGTCGTCGTGTTCGTCGTCGTCGTGTTCGTCGTCGTCGTGTTCGTCGTCCTCATGGCCGTGCTCATCCTCCTGGCCATGGCCGTGAGCGCCGGGCGGGATCCCGTAGTTCGTGTCAAAGCCGCTGACCGAGATGCCGATGGAGCCGCGGTTGCCGAAGAAGCGGGTGAAGCCGAAGCGACCGCTCTCGGTCATCAGGTCCGTGTTCGGGACCATCCCGAAGGCGTTCTCCTCCTCCACGTGCTCGTCGTCGTCGTCATGGTCATCGTCGTCGTGATCATCGTCCTCGTGGTCCTCTTCACCTTCGTGCTCCTCGTCGTGTTCGTCCTCGACGTCCTCCTCCACGCGGGCGTAGCCGGGAATCTCGTAGGGATCGGTCTCCCGGCTCACGGCGCCCAGGTGCCAGGCCCATTCGCCGCCGCCGCCGTTGAGATGGACCGCGCCCATGCGCTCGTCGGCGTTGGAACCGCCGCGAAGGTCGATCGTGCCTGTCAGCGCCGAGACCGGCTTCTCCGTCGGAATCCGCCCGTCGATCACGTTGATCGCGCCGCCGATGGCTTCCGAGCCGTACCGGAGGGTGGCGGGACCACGCAGAATCTCGATCTGCTCGGCGTGTGCCGGTTCGAAGGTCACGGCGTGGTCGGCGCTGGCCATGGAGGCGTCGCCGGTGTCGAGTCCGCCTTCCATGACACGCACTCGTGCACCGGTCAGGCCGCGAATGATCGGCCGGCCGGCGCCGGGACCGAAGGCCGTCGACGAGACGCCGGGTTCGCCCGCGAGCGTTTCGCCCAGCGTGGCGCCAAGGCGGAGTTGGAGGTCCGTGCCCGACAACACGGAGACAGGGTTCGCCAGCTCGGAGGCGGAACGCAAGTCGCCGGTCGCGGTGACCACGACCTCCTCGGAGTGCGTTCCGTGATGCATTTCGAGTTGGACCTCCACCTCGTCGCCGCCGGTCACGGTGACCGACTCGTTTGCCGTGCCGAAGGCGGGGATCGCGACGACGACGAGGTAGGCGCCCGCCGGGACCTCGTCGAACCGGAACGAGCCGTCGGTGGAGACCGCGGTGCTGACGCCGAGTCCGGGAATGCGCGCCACCGCGAGGGCGATCCTCTCGCCGTGGGTGTCGACGCTGCCGGCGATGGAGCCGGTCTCCTGGGCGGCGGCTGTTGCCGGGATGAGAAGGGGGGCAAGGGCGAGTAGAAGGGCGCCCGTGGCCGCCCGGCGCCTGCGGCGCCGGAGCGGCAGAGAGGAATGCGAAGGCCTGGTCTGGTGAGAGAGCATGATGGAGAGTTCCTGGGTCGTTCAGTCCGAGTCGATGAATGCTGGTCGCTGGCTGCGGTGTTTGCAGCTTCGGCAGCGCACCGCATCGCCGGTGGCTGCGACTTGCAATTCCGCGGGGCCAGCTTCGGCTGACCGTGGCGGTCCTGTCGCAGTTGCCCCCGGCGAGGGGCGCTCAGTGTATTGCCGGCCTCCGAGGACCCCGACGCGACTTGCGTTCAGAGGAGGGTCGGAGGCGGAGTCGACTCAGCCCGGGGGTGGTCCGCGGGCGGTCTGCTGCCAGTGCTCGCCGCTCTTGGGCCTGCCTTCGGCCGCGGGCCTTGCCGCGGCCGACGAGAGGTCCAGGGGGCTCGCGCCGGAGGCCTTCGCGGCCTCGGCGACCTTGGAGCGGCCGAGCTTGCAGGCGACACAGGAATGGTCGTGCAGCGGCGCGGCCTTGCTGACGGCGCCGCGGCTCGCAGCCCCGGTTGCCTCCGCTTCGTGATCGGCCGCGCAGTAGGCGGCGTTCGCCGCTGCAGCTTCGTGGCCGTGGCCGTTTGCGTCCCAGGCTCCGGTGAGCAGGGTGGCGAGCGTCAGCGCGAGAGCGTTGACGATGGCAAGCGGCGAACCTGTCCGGTGCGGCATTGGGAGCGCGGAGACTAGCAGAGCGCCGGTGCGGTGCTAGCGCCAGCGCAGCATTGCTGATGCGCACCTCGCCGTCCGATGCCGCCGGGCGCGGTGGACTCCTGGCCGGCGCCGCAGGCGAGTTCCGGTGTGCAGAGCAGAACGACGCTGACCGGTGCGCTACGCTTCATCGGTTTCCCCTCCAGATCACAAGCCGAGGACAGGATATGGCAGCAGAAGAGGTTCGCTACGAAAGGCGCGGCCCGGTCGCGGTGCTGACGCTGGACCGCGCTCGGTACCACAACGCCCAGAGCTGGAAGCTGCTCGACGATCTCGACCGGCAGCTCGACCGCGCGATGGCCGACGAAGACGTCCGTGTCGTCGTGCTGAAGGGCGACGGCAGGCACTTCTCGTCGGGTCACGACCTGGGCACTCCGGAGCAGGAGGCGGACATCGAGGCGCGCGGCCTCACCCAGTGGGTCGGCATGGACTGGTACGAGGCGTTTCGCTGGTACAACCTGGACAACACGGTCAAGTGGCGCAACCTGCCGAAGCCCACGATCGCGATGGTGCACGGCTACTGCATCTTCGGCGGCTGGATGATCGCGGCGTCGATGGACCTCATCTTCGCGGCGCCGAGCGCGCGGTTCCTCGCCAGCCTCTTCGAGACCTTCACCGTGCCCTGGGACATCCATCCCCGCAAGGCGAAAGAACTCCTGTTCGAGAGCCGCTTCATCGACGCGGAGGAGGCGTGCGAAATGGGGCTGGTCAATCGGGTCTGTGCGGAGGACGAACTCGAGCGCGAGACGACGGCCTACGCCGAGCGGGTCGCCGAGAACGATCCCGTCGTGCTGCGCATGGGCAAACTGGCCGTGAACAAGGCCCAGGACGCGATGGGCTACAGCGCGAACGTCGAGGCGGCCTTCGCCGACTACCTCGTCACGCACGAGATTCGCGGCAGCTCCAGCCGGGTCGAGGGCAACCGGCGCCTGGTCGGCGTCGACCTGGCGCTGCGGGGACAGCGCGGCGGGCGGGCCGGGCAGTCGCCCGCGGACGTCGGAGGCGCTTCGGAAGCAGGGGAGGACGCATGAGAACGGTTCGACTTGTCATTTCGGTCGCCGCAGGCCTGAGTCTCGTGCTGGCGGCTGCACCGGCCGCCGGCCAGGAAGACGGCGTGCGGATGTACAACACGGCCAAGCAGAAGCTGATGAGCGGCGAGGGGATCGTCGGCGTCAGCATCTCGTCGGCCGATCCGGACAGCTACTGCGCTGCCGCCAACGCCGGTTTCGACTTCACCTGGATCGAGATGCAGCACAGCCCGCTGACCTACCAGGACGTGGCGCGGATGCTCTGGGCCTGCCGCGACGCGTCCGCCATTCCCTTCATCCGCGTTCCCGACGCGACGGAGGGGGACATCCAGAAGGCGGTCGACCTCGGCGCTCTCGGCATCGTCGTGCCGATGGTCCGCACGGCCGAGAAGATGGACCGGGCGGTCCGCTTCGCCAGGTTCCCGCCGGAGGGTCGGCGCAGCCTGGGCGGCGGCCAGTACGGCGCCCTGTGGGGCCGCGACTACCGGGCGACCGCGAACGAGAACATCATCATCGTCGCGATGATCGAGTCGCCGGCCGGCGTCGAAGCGGTCGAGGAGATCGTCGCCGTGCCCGGCGTCGACGTCGTGTTCGCCGCCTCGACCGACCTCTACAGCTTCTCGGGCAAGCGGCAGGGCGAACCGGAGTACGAGGCGATGGTCGACCGCATCCGCGAGGCCGTGCTCGGCGCCGGCCTCAAGCTGGGAGGTCCGCTGGCCTGGCGTGATCGGGAGGGCTTCAGCTTCTTCCAGGCGCCCGGCGTCGGCAGTCTGATCCGGCGCGGGGCTCAGGCGCTGCTGGAGGAGACGGCGTCAGGGATCGCCGAGATCGAGGGCTCGGAGAACCAGTAGCGGACTGCCGGCTCGGCGGCGCCACCAGCGCTGCCGCGGTGGCGGCTGCCGTCGCGTCGATCAGCGCGGCCTATCCGACCGAGAGGAGGCGATGGAGGCCTACCGCGCCGGCGTGGGCGCGCCGGGTGTAGTCGGCGGTGCGGGCGTCGGGAGATCTGGACGCCGCGCATCCGAATCTCCTGGTAGACGGGAGTTGGCCGGGCGGGGCTTTGACCATGGTGATTGACCATGGTACACATTGAACCCCGCAACGCAGGAGGGGGACGACGGAATGGAGGAAGTGGCTATCTCGAAGTTCAAGGCAACCTGTCTGGCGGTGTTGCAACGCGTCAATCAAACGGGAGAACCCGTGCTGGTCACGCGTTTCGGCAAGCCGGTGGCCGAGATCGTTCCGCCATCGCCCGCCGTTCAGCCGCGGCGCGTGCTTGGTCAGATGCGGGGTACGGGTCGCATTCTTGGTGACATCGTCTCTCCGGTCGTGGACGAAGACGACTGGGAAGTTCTGCGGTCTTGAGGTTACTGCTGGATACGCACATCTGGGTTTGGAGTCAACTGGAGCCGGAGCGTTTGTCGGGGAAGGTCGCGTCAGCTCTCGGGTCTGCCGAGAACGAACTCTGGCTCTCGCCGATCAGTATCTGGGAGTTGGTGTTGCTGGTCGAGAAAGAGCGTCTCGCGGTCGACCATCCCCTCGATGCCTGGATCGACAAGGCGATGGAAGAGATGCCGACCCGCGAGGCTCCGTTGACGCACCAGATCGCACTGGCGAGCCGCGCAGTCGATCTGCCGCACCAGGATTCCGCAGACCGCTTCCTCGCAGCCACGGCAAAGGTGATGGACCTCACGTTGGTGACGGCGGACGCCCAGCTCGCGGAGGCATCCGACATCTCTGTGCTGCGGAACTGACGCGCTGCGGAACTGACGCGCCAACCTCAGATGTGCCGGCCCTGGCCGCCGTCGACGTCGATTACCGCGCCGTTGACGTACGAGGCCGCCTCGGAGCACAGGAAGACGATCATGTTGGCGACCTCCTCCGAGGCGCCGTAGCGGCCGACGGGCACGTTCTTGCCGTTGTTCCGGATGATGTCCTCCCAGTCGCCGCCGCGGGCGTTCGCGATCTCCTTCGCGGCGCGCTCCCACATCGCCGTGTGGATCAGACCGGGGAGGACCGAGTTGAACAGCACGTTGTCGCGGCCGTACTTGCCGGACAGCGCCTTGCCGGTGGCCACCATCGCCGCCTTCGAGGCGCCGTAGTCGATCAGGGCGGCGCCGGGGTACTTCGCGGCGGCGCTGGCGACCATCACGATGCGGCCCCACTTCTGCTTGCGCATGCCGGGCAGGCAGAGCCGCGTGCTGCGGACCGCCGACAGCAGGTTGAGGCGGAACAGTTCTTCCCAGTCGTCGTCGGTCATGTAGAGGAAGTTCCGCGACGGCGAGGCGCCAACGTTGTTGACGAGGATGTCGACCGTGCCGCCGGCGAGCGCCGCGGCGAAGAACGCGTCGATCGAGTCGCGGTCGGCCATGTCGGCGACGTGGCCGTGGGCGCTGCCGTCGCCCGATGCCGGCTCGTAGCCGTCGAGTTCATTCACTGCACCTTCGTTGCGGGCGCAAAAGGCGACTTCTGCGCCCTGGTCGGCGAGCAGGCGGACGGTGGCGGCGCCGATGCCGAGGCTGGCGCCGGTGACGACGGCGCGGCGGCCGGTCAGGTTGAGGTCGATCATCGTTGAGTACTCCTGGCTGGGGTTGCGGTGGACGAGTGTATTGCCCGCGGCGTTGGTATGCTCGGTGAGCATCTCTGACGGGACGGGAATGAAGAAACGACGCCAGTTGAACCTGTGGCGGCGGCCGGTGCGGCTCGCCGTTCTCCTCTTGCTGTCGGGCATGCCCGCCCTGGCCCAGGACGCCGGACACGGGGTCTCGCGCCACCACGACGGCAACCCGGACATCAACGGCGTCTGGCAGGCGATCAACACGGCGCACTGGAACCTGGAAGACCACAACGCGGCCAGCGGACCGGCCGAGTACGGCGTCCTCACGACAATGCCACCGGGCGTTGGCGTCGTCGTCGGCGGCGAGATTCCCTACCAGGACTGGGCGCGCGAGCAACGGCAGAAGAACTTCGAGAACCGCTGGCGCGAAGACCCCGAGGCGAAGTGCTACCTGCCGGGAGTGCCGCGCGCGACCTACATGCCGTACCCGTTCCAGGTCCTCCAGGGGACGAGCCACATCATGATCGTCTATGGGTTCGCCGAGGCGAATCGGACGATCCACATGGACAAGGAGAATCCGGCGCCGCCGCCCATCGACAGCTGGATGGGCCGTTCGCACGGCCGCTGGGAGGGCGACACCCTGGTCGTCGAGGCAACCGGCTTCACCGGCCAGGCCTGGTTCGACCGGGCCGGCAACTTCGCCAGCGACACCCTGCGGGTGACCGAGCGGTACACGCCGACCAGCCCGAATTCCATGATGTACGAGGCGACGCTCGAAGACCCCAACGTCTTCACCGAACCGTGGACGATCCGCATGCCGCTGTACCGGCGCCTGGAGGAGAACGTCCGGGTGCTGGAGTTCAAGTGTGTCGAGTTTTCCGAGGAGCTTCTCTATGGCCACCTGCGTCGACGCGAAGAGACCCCGACTGGCAACGAGCCTTAGCGGATCGGCGGTTGCCGCCGCGCTTCTGCTGGGACCAGCCGCCGTCGCGGCGGCTAGTGAGGTGACGGTGCAACTGACCACGTCCGCTCGCAGCGAGGCGGCCAAGTGGTACGAGCGACACCTGGACTGCGAGCCGATCGAAGGCCGCGCCGAGGCGGTCGACTGCGGCAACGCGGTGATCGAGTTCACTCAGGGGCCGATCATGGGCGCCAGTCAGGGCACCGGCATCGACCACATCTCGTTCTCGTTCTCCGACCTGACGGAGAAGATGGCCGAGTTGGAGAAGGTCGGCGTGCGGGGCTCAGGCGTCCGGCTGCAACGCTTCGATGACGGCTCGACCTTGCGGGACATCCCGGGCCTGTTCAAGACCGGCTTCATCTTCGATCCCTGGGGTACCCGGATCGAGGTCGTCGAGGACCCGGACACGCTGGGTTTCCACCATGTCCATCTCAGTGCGACCGAGCCGGAACGGACCCTCGGCTGGTACCGGGAGACGTTCGGCGGCAAGCCGGAGAGCCTGCGCGGCATGATCGACGGTCTTCGCTTCGGCGAGGTCTGGCTGGTTGCTTCGAAGCACCCCGAGGGTCAGCCGGCGCCGAGCGCTGGCCGGGCGATCGATCACCTGGCGTTCGAACTCGCGGATCTCGAGACGGCGGCGGTCGGTCTGCGTGACCGCGGAGTCCACTTCACTCGTGATCCGGAACGGCCCGAGGGAGGGCGCTCCGAGGCGAAGCGCGGCTTCGTCGCCGCTCCCGACGACGTTCGGGTGGCCGTGCTCGATTCGGGCTGGCAGGGCGTCGACGCCGATTTTGGCTCGGATGCCGACGAGGTCGCTTCGGCCGAGCCCTACGTCGTTCCGCGGACCCCCTGGGGAACGCCCGACCTGCAGGGAATGTGGTCCGGCAACAAGGCCCACGGCATCCCCCTGGAACGGCCGGATGATCTCGCCGATGTCGCGGAACTGACTCCCGAAGAGGCGGCCGCGCGCCGCGAGCGGGGTACCTTGGGGAGCATTTGGGGCTACGAGCGGGAGTGGCGGGACACGACCCTCGGCTACGTCAAGTCCGCGCCCTCGCGGCAGGTGGCGATGATCATCGACCCGCCCGACGGACGCCTGCCGCCCCTGACCGAGGAGGCGCAGGAGCGCCGCCGCAACGCGGCCGCGTCGTTCGGCGACTACGTGAGGCGCCGGCCCGCGGGACCCGAAGATCTCAGCGCCTACGTCCGCTGCATCAGCCGGGGCCTGCCGGGAATGATGATGCCCTCGATCTACAACAACGGTCTGCAGATCAGCCAGAGCCCGGGCTTCGTCGCCATTCAGAAGGAGATGATCCACGAAACCCGTGTCGTGCCCACGGCGGAGCGGGCGCCGCTCGGTCCCGGGATCAAGCAGTGGCTCGGCGATCCCCAGGGCCGCTGGGAGGGCGACACCCTGGTGGTGGAGACGTCGGGGTTCAACGCCCGCACGAACTACCGCGGCTCGAGCGAGAACATGAAGCTCACCGAGCGCTACACGCGCCTTGGGCCGAACCGGCTCGAGTACCGGTTCACAGTGGAAGACCCGACCGTTTGGACCAGCCCCTGGACGGGTCGCTTCGAGTTCGAACTCGACAACGAGCAGTACGAACTCGTCGAGTACGCCTGCCACGAAGGCAACTACGGGATGACGAACATCCTCTCCGGCGCCAGAGCGCGCGACCGCGAAGAGGCTGCGGCCGCGGCGGAGACGGGGTCGGGAGCGCAGTAGAGGCCGTAGCCAGCCGTTTTCTCGACGTCCGACTGTCGGTGCGCCGGCCTTCCGGTCTTATACTCCTCGACAATGGCCGACCCCGTCCTCAGAAGTCCGCAACAGCCGCGCGAGCCGCGGCGGCCGCTCGATCTGGCGGACTTCCCGGGATGCCGCGCTGTTCACCTGCCGGTCGAGAAGCTCGACGACTACGAGGGCCGCATCGAGTACTGGGAGTCCCGCAGTTCGACCGCGGTTGTGATTGCCGAAGGAACTACGGCCTATCACGAGATCCCGTCGCGTGGCCTCGCCGGTCTGATCCGGGAGATTGCGCTGGCCCGGGGTTCGGAGATCCTGGCGCTGGGCTCGACGAGCCTGGTGCAGTTCGACGAGGACGGCGTACGCGAGGTCCTTGTGCAGGCTGACGAGACCTTCTTTCTCGAGCGGCCCGCGCGGCGCGGCAAGGAGATCGATGTCGACATTGGCCCGTTGCCCGATGTGATCCTCGAAGTCGACCACACGACCGATGTCCGCCGACGGAAGCTGGATGTCTACGCCTCCTGGGGTCTTCCGGAAGTGTGGGTGGAGGTGCCGGAACCGGTCTGGATGGCGCGGCGGACTTCGGGCCGACCGCGACTGACGATCTATCTCCTGGACGGCGACCGCTACGTCGAGTCGGCTGTCAGCCGCGCGTTCGGGGACTGGCGGGCGGCGGAGATCCACCGGGCGCTGAACGAGGCGGGGAAGTCGGCGGAGACCGTCGCGGCGGTGCGCCGTGTGGGCCGCAGGCTGGGCAGGGCGGCCGGCACCGGTCCCGACGACGACCGGTTCCTTGGCGCCGAACGCGAAGAGAGCCGTGCGGAGGGCCGTGCGGAGGGCCGTGCGGAGGGCCGTGCGGAAGGCCGTGCGGAAGGCGCGCTTGAGATGGCGCGTTGCCTCGTGCGGCAGGCGCTCCAGGCCCGCGATTTGGCGATCACGCCTGCGGTGGAAGCCTGGCTGGAGCGGCTCTCGGCGACGACGGATACAACCGCCGCCATCGGGGCAGCGGTGGAGTGCCGCGATGCCGAGGACTTCCTGCGCCGGGTCGAGGCGCCTCCGACGAGTCCGGACGAGGCGCCGTAGCCGCCGCGAGAAGAGGGTTCTCGCGGGCGGCTCCACGGCCGGATTCGTGTCGTGCAGGTGCTAGGGTTGGCCTTCAGTCAAAGCCACGGTTCGACGCAGGATGACGCTGATGAACACGACTCGATTCCTCTCCCGGCTGGCGCTTTTGGCCACTGGACTCGCCGCGGCCACGGCCCTGGTCTTTCTGGCGCCGGCGCCACCGGCGTCCGCCCACCACGCCTTCGCCGCCGAGTTTGACGCGACGAAGCCGGTGCGGCTGCGCGGCCAGGTGACGAAGGTCGAGTGGGTGAACCCCCATGCCTGGATTCACATCGACGTCACGGACGAGGACGGCACGGTGACCGCCTGGATGGTCGAGTGCGGACCGCCGGGCGCCCTGGTACGGCGCGGCTGGAAGAAGAACTCGGTCGCTCCGGGCACCGAGGTGCTCGTGGAGGGCTATCAGGCGATCGACGGTGCGCCGCGGGCGAACGGACGCGACGTGACGCTTCCCGACGGCCGCCGGCTGTTTGCCGGTTCTTCGGGCACGGGTGCGCCATACGACGATCGGGAGTCTTCCGGCTAAGCCGTAGCGAGGCTTCGCCTCAGACCGACGAGCGTGCAGGCCGGTCGGGGCTGCGGCTGGCTGGAGCGCGCTCCCGGCGCCGGGAATTTGGGTGGTACCGTTGCGTTGACCACGGATACACCGATAAGAACACGGGCACCGCCTGGTGGCTGGAGGAGAGCGAGGACGGTTCCGGCCCCTACGACAACATGGAGCAGCGGCCGCTGCCGGAGCGTTGCCTGATGGGCTTCAGCTCGACCGGCGGGCCACCGATGCTGCCGGCGCTCTACAACAACCACAAGCGGATCGTGCAGACCGGAAACCACGTGATGATCCTGATCGAGATGGTCCACGACGCCCGCGTCGTGCGCATCGGCGGCGAGCACGCGCCGGCCTCGGAGCGCCGCTGGATGGGCGATTCGATCGGCTGGTGGGAAGGCGACACGCTGGTCGTCGACACGACGAACTTCGGCGAAGAACCGGGCCTCGGTTCGGCGACGAAGGACCTGCACGTCGTGGAGCGCTTCCAGCGTCTGCCGGACGGCAACCTGCTCTACGGGTTCACGGTCGAAGACCCGAACGTCTGGGAAACACCCTGGAGCGGCGAGTACGTGTGGCGGTCGACTCCCAACAAGGTATTCGAGTACGCCTGCCACGAGGGCAACTACGCGCTCGGCAACGTGATGCGCGGCGCGCGGCTACTCGAGGCGGACGCGATGGCCGGCTCAACCGGCGGCGAGTGACCCGCCCGGTCGGGCCGGAGTCGGAACAAAGCCATCGGGCGGTGCGGCTGGCTTGGACGTGTCTGTTGCTGGTTGCTCAGCGGTCGAGCACTGACAGCACGATCCGCGAGGGATGCTCCGCCGAGTGGTGGACGACGTTGTTCGCCGCGCGCCACTCGGTTTCGTCGTAGTTGTTGCCGCCGGTGTTCAGGTTGCGGTCGTAGCGGGGGAAGTTGCTGCTCGAGATCTCGATCCGCAGCCGGTGACCGGCGCCGAACACGTTGGCGGTTGCGAGCGGTCCGAGCGACACTTCGTACACCTCGCCCGGATCCATCAGGACGTGCCGGTCGAAGCCTTCGCGGTAGCGCATGCGGAGGATCGTGTCGTCGAGGTTGAAGGCCCGGCCGTCGGGGAAGACGTCTACGAGCTTGACCGTGAAATCGGTGTCCGGTGCGTCGGAGGAGACGTGCAGGACGACGTCGATCGATCCGACGACGGCGAGCGGTTCTTCGAACGGTTCCGTCGTGTAGACGAGCACGTCGGCGCGGGCCTCGACGCCGCGCTGGTCGAAGGCGCCCGGTTCGTAGTCGCCCATGCAGCAGAAGGCGCCGCCGTGGGTCGGCACGGGCGCGCCCGGGTCGTAGACGAAACGGTCGGCGCCGGCGCCGCTGCCGCCGGCATCCGTTGTGAGCCTGCCGTCTCCGGCGGAGCTGTTCGCGTTGCCGCCACTGTCCAGGTAGAGCGTGACGGGCTCGATGCCGGCGGGCGGCCATTCGTCCGCGTTCCGCCAACCGTCCTCGCCCATCAGGAAGTAGCGGACCCTGGCGTAGCGGTTCTCGAACCCGTTCGCCTCGGGCTTGGTGAAACGGTCGAGAAAGCTCCACAGCATCTCGTCGAAGGCGAAGTCCGTGTCGCCGAAGTCCCGTTCGCCGACGATCAGCGGATCCGTCAGCCGGTACATGTTGCAGTGCAGGCTGGGCGCCACGACCATGTACTGGTGGTCGCGGACCTCCGGGTCCGCGTTCTCGCGCACGTGGCCGTAGAGCGCCAGGTTCGGCGAAACGGACAGGTCGTACCAGGAGTTGGCCCACAGCGCCGGCACGCCGAACGGCTCGTCGTCGTGGTAGAGGCCGCCCTCGTACCAGGCCGGGTCGTCCGGCAGGCGGGCGGCGAACTCGCCGAAGATCCCCTTCGGACCGCCGACCGACTCGATCAACGTCTGAATCGGCAGGTGACGAAGCGCCTGCTCCCAGTCGACGGCCGGCATCTTCGCGGCCAGGTCGAAGTAGGTCGCGAGTCGTTCCAGGTCCTCCCGGCTGGTGCCGGGCGGGAAGGTCGGACGCTGCGTGTTCTGTTCGCCGTAGAGCCACGCCGCCATGGGAAGCTGCACCGCGCCGCCGCGGTAGAAGTTCCCCTGCTCGTGGAACGGCCCCATGCGGCCGATGCCCGCGCCCTGGCCCATGGGCACCGCGGCCGCGTGGCCTGGATGGCGCATGGCGGCGAGCCCCATCTGCCACTCCGCGGTCGAGGAGCAGCCGAGCGTCGCGATCTTGCCGTTCGACCACGGCTGGTCGGCGATCCAGGTCAGTGCGTCGTAGCCGTCGGTGCGTGGCCGGCCGAGGATCTCCCAGTCGCCTTCGGAGAAGAACTTGCCGCGCTCGTTCTGGACCACGAAGGCGTAGCCGCGTTCGATCGCGTCGAGGCCGAACTTGAGCAGCGCGCTCGGGCGTTCCAGGTTGGGCTCCGGCAGCGGGCTGAAGTTGTAGGGCGTGCGCCAGAAGATCGCCGGCGACGGGCCCTCGGCGTCGCGCGGCCGGTAGATCTCGGTGGCGAGACGCACTCCATCCCGCATCGGTACCATGACCATGCGGTCGATCTCCGCCTTGCGGTCGAGGTCGGCCCGGCGTACCGGATCCGGCGTACGGTGGATCTGGGCGGTGACCGCCGACCCCGTCAGCCCAAGGGAGAGAGGAACTGCCAGCAGACGGATGACCGTTCGAACTCGAACCTGGCTCATGGCAACTGCCTCCTTCAGGGTGCGGACCGGTTCCGCTCCGACGGGAGCGGCCTTCCTGGCCGCTCTGGTGGTCTTCGCACCGGCCATTGTGCCAGTTGCCTCCGCCTCCGAGTCGTCGGGGGCCGCAGTCCGACGGGTCGCCGTGCTGGCTGCCGATGCCGGGGACGCCCGGATCGCGATGGTGGAAGAGGCGGTGTCGTTCTGGAATGGCGCCGCCTCGGGTCTCGGTGCGGGCGCCGTGTTTGCCGACCCGGAGTTCGTGATGCCCCCGGCAGACGCACGTCCTGCCCTGGCGGGTGACCCGGGCCTGGGGCAAGAACGCCCGCGAGCAGCGAGACGGCCCGGCCGCCCGACGCGGCCGCCACGCCGGGCGCCGGATCAGCCTCTCGCGGGGGCAGGAGAAGGTGACCGTGTTCACGCTGTTGAAGCAGGCCTGCGGCCGTTCGAGAACTACGCGCACCAGCTCTCCCGGCTCGCCGGCCGCCTGCATGCGTCGGGCCCCGGACCGGCGCCGCCGGAGGCGTTGTTCGCCGTCGAAGCGGAGGTCGTCGTGTTGCTGTCGGTGCAGAATCTCATGCCGTTCGCCTGGCCGTACGGGGAGGGCGGGCGCTACTTCGTTGCCGTCCCCGCCGGCGAGGAGCGGGAGAACGTCCTTCGCAACGTGATTGCGCACGAACTCGGGCACGTTCTCGGCCTGAAGCACCTTGCCGAGCCGGGTGTGCTGATGTGCCAGCCGTGCGACACGTCGACGGCAATCAGCCGGGACCAGGCGGCAGGTCCCTCGCCTGCGACCGCGGCGGTGGACCAGCCGCGATTCCTGCCGCTGACCGACCTCGACCGCGAGCGGCTGCGCACTTTCCTGGCCGAACCCGACCAGGACGACCACCTGGACCCGTAGCAGCCCGTGGCAAGGGCCGCGCTGCACTCGGACGGCGCCGCGGTCTCGTCATCCGCCTGCCGTGGGTTACTGTTCGCTGATGGCGGAGGAGGCGGGCCGGAAGCGACGCGGGACGAAGCGGAAGGGGCTGTTCAACCGCTTCCTCAATGCGGTCGAGTTCCTCGGCAATCTGCTTCCCCACCCGGTGACGCTCTTCGCGTTGCTGTCGTTGATCGTGCTGCTGGTGTCGGGTGGCGCGGCGCTGTTCGACGTGCAGGTCGAGGATCCGCGGCCCGCCGGCGTCGCCGGCCGCGCCGAGGACGGCACGATCCGCGCCGTCAGCCTGCTGAACCCGGAAGGGATGCGGCGGATCGCGATGAACCTGGTGACGAACTTCACCGGCTTTGCGCCCTTGGGGACGGTGCTCGTCGCTCTCTTGGGGGTCGGGGTCGCGGAACGGTCCGGTCTGCTGGCCGCGCTTCTGCGGGCACTCGTGCTCGGAGCGCCGCGCAACCTGTTGACCGCGGTCGTCGTGTTCGCCTCGGTGGTCTCGAACACCGCCTCGGAGATGGGCTACGTCGTGTTGATCCCGCTCGCGGCGGTCGTGTTCCGGGCCGTCGGCCGGCATCCGCTGGTCGGTCTGGCCGCCGCCTTTGCGGGCGTTTCCGGGGGATACTCCGCGAACATTCTGATCGGCACCGTGGACCCGTTGCTGGCGGGGATCACGACCGAGGCGGCGCGCCTGATCGACCCGTCCTACGCGCCCGGCGGCTTGAACGAGGTGCCTGCGACCGCGAACTATCTGTTCATGTTCGTCAGCACCTTCATGATCACGATCATCGGCACCCTGGTGACGACGAAGATCGTCGAGCCCAAGCTCGGCGTCTTCGATCCGAGTCGGGCGGAGGACGATCTCGAGGACCCGGAGGAGGGTCTCAAGACCCTGTCGAAGGCAGAGAAGCGCGGGCTGAAGTTGGCCGGGGTGACCGTGCTCGCGATGCTCGGCGGGCTGGCGCTCCTCGCTCTGCCGGAGAACGGCTGGTTCCGCGACCCCGCGGTGAATGCCCTCCTGATCGACGATCTGCGGCCCATGCTGCGCAGCGTCGTGTCATTGATCTTCGTCTTCTTCATCGTCCCGTCGATCGTCTACGGCCGGGTGACCGGTTCGCTCCGCAACGACCGCGACGTGATCGACGGCATGGGACGCTCGATGAGTTCCCTCGGGCCCTACCTGGTGCTCGTCTTCTTCGCTGCCCAGTTCGTCTCGTTCTTCAACTGGACCAATCTGGGGACGATCACGGCGGTCGTCGGCGCCGATGTGCTGACCCGGTTCGACCTCACCGGGCCGCTCGTGTTCGTGCCGTTCATTCTGATGTGCTGCTTCGTCAACCTGATGCTGGGCAGCGCGTCGGCGCAGTGGGCGGTGACGGCGCCGATCTTCGTGCCGATGCTGATGACGGTCGGCTACAGCCCCGAAGTGATCCAGGCCGCCTACCGGATCGGCGACTCGACGACGAACATCATCACGCCGATGATGAGCTACTTCGGCCTCATCCTGGCGGTGGCGATGCGCTACGACCGGAAGCTGGGCATCGGCACCCTGATCGCGACGATGATCCCGTACTCCATCACGTACCTGATCGGCTGGATCTCGCTCTTCTACCTCTGGGTGTTCGCGCTGGGCCTGCCGGTCGGCCCGGGATCGCCGACCTACTACTCGCCGTGAACCGGTTCTTCCGCGGCTTCCCGGCGTTTCGCGAGCGGTTCGACGTCACGGAACCGAAGGGCTTGCCGCGGTGCTGCTAGACTCACTCGCTGAACAAGAGCCTGCGCGGGAGGAGGGGAATCGCCATGGCCAGGCCCGGACCAACCACTTTTGCCAAGCGGCAGCGGGAAATCCGCAAACGCCGGAAACGTCAGGAGAAGCTGGATCGTCGCGCGCAGCGCAAACTGGAGAAGGAGCAGGCCGCCGAATTGGCGCCTGTTGATCTCTCGGGCGAGGATCCGGACATCGCCGGCATCGTGCCCGGCCCGCAGCCGCTGCCCGACTGGGACTGAGCCGCCCGAGCCGAGACGGCTCGGCTCGGATCGTCCGGGCGCGCCCACGGCCCTGGCAGGCGCCTGGCGCTCTCGCCGGCGGTCGCCGCGTGGCCGCAGCGTCCTGTCCAAAGGGGGCGCAGCGTTGCTGCAGCGCAAGCCCCCCGAGGCGCCCTCGCCGCGCCTTGCTGGACGGGGGTCCCGCCGTTCCCGGTGCGACGCGGACTTCTGCTGCGGGCTGCCGGAGCTGGAGCTAGAGGCCCGCTTGCAAGGTGACAGGCTCGCGGACGAAGGAGGTGATGCCCGTGAACTCGTCGCGAACGCCCACCGCCACGTCGTACCGGCCCTCGGGCAGCTCCATCGCCACCTGGAAGTGGAAGCTGGCGGAGTCAGCCGCGCCGAGGTCTGCACTGGCGTCGACCGGGAGCATTCTCTGGCGCACCGGTGTACGGGCGCCGTTCTTCCGGTTGGCCGCCAGCAGCCATAGCCGGAGTTGCCTGGCGGAACCGGCCGCCCCTGCCGAGTACTTCGCAAGTTGCGTTCGCGGTACATCGACTTCGATGACCAGCTCATGGAGCTTGCCGTCGGGCGGTGGTGAAGGCTGGAAGCCGATCGTCACGTCGAGCGGGTTCTCCGTGCTGCCGAGGTTGGCGACGGACAGCAGCCGCTCGGCGAGGCGTTCGTCCCGAGTCTTGACGCGATAGGACGCGCGGTGCCGGGCCCGCAGGCCTTTCCTCACGTCCGGAGCGAGCAGAACGTCGATGGCCTGTACGTCTCCCGCCCTGGATTCGGCGGGAACGAAGCCGAGAGAGTACGTGGCGGCAAGCTGAACGGAGACGTCGTCGAGGAGTTCCGCCAGATCATTCGAGTTCGTGAGCAGCTTGCCGCCCGTTTCGTCGGCGAGCACGTGCAGGCCCCCCTGCACGTCCATGCGATGCAGACGGTCGTTCATCGGTGACGGCGGCGCGTCGAGAGACATGCTCTGGGCGAGCCCGGGCCGCACTCCCGCAGCGTCAAGCGGGAAGAACGTCACCCGGTTCGCGTTCGCGTGAGCGGCTATCCGCTGCAGACGACGGCTCTCGTCGAACTCCACCATCGCGCCAAAGCTCTCGGCCATCGTCCGGGAGTCGCCGGGGCACATTTGCTGAGCGATGTAATCGAACACCGAGATGCCGGGACGTTGCGGCAGTCCGTCGCTCACGTACAGGAGCGCCTTGCGACCCGGTACTCCGGACAGCGTGGTGACCAGGTCGGCGAGGCCGTCGGCGGCGACGGCCGCTCGTCGCGCCTGTTCGTGCGCGTGTTGCCTGGCGACTGCCAGCATGGCGCCCCCCGAGCAGGCCATGTCGCCCTGGAGTTTCTTCGCGTTCAGCACATCCTGCAGCGCCCGCCGCCTGGCTAAGAAGCCCTCGACGGCCCGCGGATCCGCCTTGGGGCGCGTGGCCATCGCTTCGAGCAGCGCCTCCACGTCAGTGGTGGGAGGCGACAGGATTTCCAGCCGGTCCCTCATCGTAACCAGCAGGAAACGGTTCCGGGTTCGACGCAGCGGTTCGAGCGCAGCCCCTAGCCGCTTCACGAGGCGGGCCCGGTGCGGCGGATGGAGGTTCAACTCGTCCAGGTAGATAGCGACCGTCAGCGGCGCGGCGCCCGGGTCGTCCGACGGCGCCGGGCCGCCTTGGGGAAGGCTCCGTGCAGCGGCACTACCGGCGGCCGATTCGATGGTCCGGGCAGCGGGAGGCCGGGCGAAGTTCGCGATCTCCACCCGCTCGCCGTCCACGTAGAGTTCGAAGTCGCTCCGTTCAAGGCCCGTCACTGCACGGCCCTTTCGATCCGTCACGGCAACATCGACCTCGACCACCGTAATGTCGACCGAGTCCTGGAAGGTGTCCTGCGGCTGGCCAGGAAGGACAGTCGAACCGGCGGCCAGGCCGAGCAGGCAGATGGCCGCGAGGCGCAAGGCGCCCCGGGCGGCCGGGGAACCGGACGTGGAATCACCAGGGCGAAGGCATGCACTCGTCCGTTTCGTCCAAGCTGCGGAGGCATCCCGCTGCACCTGCGTCTGCAGGCTCGGAACGCTGCCACGCAATCGATCCGGCATCTCAGGCTCCTTTGCCGTGTGCGGGAAGCATCTCTCGTGTCGACCAAATCGTGTCGACCACGAGAAAATGCTAGCAGCCGGCGCTGCTGAAGACCGGACCTGACGTGCTCGAAACCGGACCTGATGTGCGGGGAAGCGGACAGCCGGACTTCTGCCACGGATGCTAGGGCTGGAGGCGCCTCTTGTAGGTGGAGGGGCTGCAGCCCATCTGCCGGTGGAACGCGCGTCGGAACGATCGTTCGCTGTGGAAGCCTGTCGCCTGCGCCACCTGGCTCACGGTGGAATTGTGTTCGCGCATCATCCGGGCGCCGCGCTCCACGCGGCGGCGCGTCACCCAGGCCGTGAACGTCATCCCGACATGCTCGTGGAAGAAGTGCGAGAATGCCGTCGGCGTCATGGCGGCAACGGCGGCGATGACGCTCCTGTCGAGCTCGCCGTCTAGATGGGCGTCGACGTGGACGCGCACCCTTCGCAGGCGGGCGAAGTACTCGAACGGATCCGACCCGGCGGAGCTGGAGGTCGATTCGCTGGCTGTGGAGGCGGGTTCGAGCTCTGCGAATCCGAAGCCGTAGCGCTCGATCGCCCGGGTCGGCTCAACGGGTACTCGCCGGTTCCAGCCCGGCGCCCATTCGACGAACGTGTGAAACTCGTCGTCTTCGCCGCACGGATCGACGCCGCCGGGAAGATCGACCAGGAAACTCTCGTCGTAGCGGCGCCCTGCTCGATCTGCGGCCACGAAGCCCGTGTCCACGGAGCACACCCGCGCCGACAGCCCCGCCTCAAACATCTCGTCGACGTGGTCGCTGGAATCGCGCCCCCATAGCGGGAAGGCGGGCGCCAAGTCGCAATCCTCCACCAGCGTGGAGCGTCGCTCGCGGCGCGGCGTCGAGGAGAGATCGCCGAACGCGATGAACTCCGCGCCGTCGTTCCGCGTCTCCGACAGGACGCGTCGAACGGCCAGGTCGTGCACGCTGGCGGGCGCCGCCCAGTCGATCTCGACAAGTCGGAGCGGCAGTCCCACGGCGGCCGCCTGGCGCTCGAGGAGCTGGCACCTTACGCCGTGCATTGCGGCGCGTCCGTTGCGTTCGTTGACTACCGCGATCAGACCTCGGACTTCCCACCGGGAGTCCACCTGCAACGCCTGAAGAGCCCAGGCCGAGTCCTTGCCGCTCGACCACCACACCCAGGTCGGCCTGGTGCGCCACAAAGAGAAGCGATCTGTCGTCACACCTTCGAATCTGGCGGAGCGGCGCCCGGTTCTACCGGCCTCCGGCCGCCTCGGCGGTCTCGGCCGGGCCGCTGAACAGCCGTTCGACGTGGGTTTCCGGCAGCGGTTGCGTCAGCTTGGACACCACCCAGGTTCCGGCAATCGACACGACTTCGCCGACGACGGCGCACGAGTACGGGTTGATCTGGTAGTGGGCAAGCCACTGCGCGACCCCGGAAAGCGGGCCGAGAGAGCCGGGATCGACGATCTGCCAGGGCAGACCGCTGCGCAGCAGGACGAAGGTCAGCATGCCGCTGACGAGGCCGGTGTAGGCGCCAGCCAAGGTGACGCCCCGCCAAAGCCCGCCGACCACGAGCGGGCCGGCGAAGGCGGCCATCATGCCGCCGGTGCCGACCCAGACCAGGAGGGCGATGTTCATGTCCTGCATTGCCCAGGCCATCCAGGTACAGAGAATCAGGACGACTACCGTGCTCCACCGGCTGATCACCAGGACCTTGCGGTCGACCTCCATGTCGCTCAGGTGGGGGCTGTACTTGGGGACGATCGATCGTCGGTAGATGTCGTTGGCGACGATCTGGGACGACGACACGACGAGGCCGTCCGCGGTCGACATGATCGCGGCCAGGATGCCGACCCCGATCAGAGCGGCCAGCCAGGTCGGGAAGAGTTCGATGAACAGGGCAGGCAGAGCCTCGTTCGGGTTGCGTCCGGCCTCGAGGAGTTCAGGGCCGAGGACGCCCCGGGCCAGAATGCCGCCGAGGCCCAGCATGCCCATCGTCAGGCCGACGGCGAAGGCGAGCTTGACGAAGCGCATCCGGTCGCCGTCGTTCCTGAGAGCCCACACCTTGTTGCCGATGTGGGGCAGCATGCCGAGCGGGATGTGGGCGAACAGCACGCAGGCGATCGCCCACCAGGAGTCGTAGAGCGAATTCGACGTGTTGACCGGTCCGACCAGGTGCTCGTCCTGGACGCGCAGGTTGGAGGCGAGCGCGCCCAGGCCGCCGTCCATGCCGGAAGCGAAGAGGAACATGACGATGACGACGATCGCGACGCCGAGCATCATCATCCCCTGAATGCCGTCGGTGAGGATGTCCGCGTGGGCGCCGCCGAGCACCACGTAGACGAGCAGCACGCCGGACGTGATGATCAGCGCGGTCATCGGCTTGAGTCCGAGCATGATCTCGAACATGACGAGTCCCGACACGAGCTGCCCGGCGATGTAGAAGAACAGGACCAGAGAGAAGACGGAGACGAGCAACCGCACGCCGTCGCTCTGGTAGCGGTCGCCGAGGTATTCGGGGATCGACCGGTTGCCGAACTTGTGGCCTGAGTTCGCGACCAGCTTGATCGTGATCAGGACGCCGAAGTACACCCCCATCGGGTAGAGGAACTTGCCCCAGACGCTGGCCATCCCGAACTGGTAGCCGAGGCCCGGGCTGCCGAGGAAGGTGGCGCCGCTGGCGGTCGTGGCGGCGAAGGCCAGCGCCAGGAAGTAGGGGCCGTAGCTGCTGCGGGCGGTCGCGAAGTCATCCGCGTTGCTGATCCGCCGGCTGGCGATCCAGCCGAAGGCGAGCATGCCGACGATGTAGACGATGAGGAACATCCACGACCAGGCGAACAGACTCATCGATCTCTCCTCTTCAACTCTTCAGACCGCTGCCACCGGGACGGCCTCGGACAGGGACCGGAATCCACCCAGCAAAGGTACAGGTGCGCCGGCCGGCTGGCCGGCATCCGGCCGCAGGCCCGTTCTCCCCTCTGACGCGTCTCGACGCTCTTCAGTCGACAATTGCTTCGTAGGCCAGCCGCTTGCTCGTGAAGCGGGCCGCCGCCGAGGCGGGGAAGTCGCGGCTCTGGATCATGCCGACGACGACCAGGTCCTGGATCGGGTTGATCCCGAACCAGGTGCCGCCGATGCCGTACCACCAGTACTCGCCCTTCGCGCGCTCGTGGTCCGAGGCGGGGTGCGGATCGGTGACGATCGAGAAGTCCAGGCCGAAACGGTTGCCGCGGTAGAGCGGTCCCATGTCCGTCACGTTCTCGGGCAGGTGGTCGGTGTGCATCAACTCGACCGTTGCCGGCTTGAGCACGCGGACGCCGCCCAGTTCGCCGCCGTTCGCGAGCATCTGCGCGAAGCGCATGTAGTCCATCGCCGTCGACACCAGACCGCCGCCGCCGGAGAGGAAGTTCGGCTTCTTGAGGTACTGGCCGTTCGGCGGGCTGACCAGCTTGCCGTTGCGGGTCGCGTAGATTCGCGAGAGCCGGTCCGCCCTGTCCGGCTCGACCCAGAAGGCCGTGTCCTCCATGGCCAGGGGGCCGAAAACGCGCTCGTTCAACACCTCGTCGAGGGGCTTGCCGGCGAGCACCTCCAGCACGTAGCCCTGCACGTCGACCGCGACACTGTAGTGCCACATCGAGCCCGGCTGCTGGCGCAGCGGGATCTTCGCCAGCTTGTCGACCATGTCCTTCAGGTTCTGGTTCGGGTCGGTGATGATGCCCGCCTTCGTGTACAGCGTGTCGACCTGAGACTGCGAGAACAGCCCGTAGGTCAGACCCGCCGTGTGGCTCATCAGCTCGCGCATCGTCATCGGATGGTCGGCGTCCTCGACCACGGGCATGCCGTCCTCACCGTCCTCCTTGGCCACCTTGAGACCCGCGAACTCGGGAATGAACTTCGACACCGGGTCGTCGAGCGTGAAGCGGCCCTCGTCGTAGTAGGTCATCAGCGCGACGCCGACGATGGGCTTGGTCATCGAGTAGATGCGGAAGATCGTGTCCTTCTCGACCAAGACCCCGCTCTCAATGTCCCGCTTGCCGTAGGCGTCGAAGTGGACCAGCTTGCCCTTGCGCGCGACCATCGTGACGACGCCGGCGAGCTTGCCGTCGTCGACCATGCCGTGCATCGTCGCGTTGAGCTTCTCCAGGCCGGCCGGGTCCATGCCGACGTCGGCCGGTTTGGCCTTTGCGAGGTCACGCTCGCCGGCGAAGGCGGGCGCCAGAACGAAGGCCGCAAGCAGCAGGCAGGCGGCGGCGAAGGCGAGTGGGGCGAACTGCCCCCGAGGACGCAATCGAATCACGTGTCGTTCCTCCGTCTGAAGGGTTCAGCTGGGCGGGGTGAGAGTAGCACCTGCCGGCGAGAAAGGCGCAGCCGGGGTCTTGTCCCATGAGAGATGAGCATCCGTGTTGGCGGGGAGTTCCACGCGTCCGCGCTGCCGGTCGCCATGTACGAGATTGCCGGCAAAGGCGCGCTCCGTCGATGAGCGCGCCAGCCTGAACACCGACGACGCCTCGTTGCTCATCTGTCGTTGGACAGCGCTTCAGGCGGCGATGGTCTCCGATCTGTGACATCCTCCAACCTCGCGCCGGCGACGAGCCACGAACCTGACCACGACACCGGACCGGGAATGATGACGGACAAGAAACCTCGACTCAGCTGGACTCAGTGGATCGTCTTCGCGGTGGTCGGCGGCGGCCTGCCGCTCGCCACCTGCCGGAGATCGCTGGCCGGGCCGGTCGACTTTCCCGTGTTGGCCGATGTCGTGACGACGGTCTTCTACGTCATCGTGCTGGGCTGTCTCGGGGTTGTGCTGGCCGTGTCGCTGCCGCGCTCCGAGTAGCGGCTTCGCGGCAACCGGGCGGAGGAACCCCGAGACGCCGTAGAAGATCAGCCGGCGGGCGTGGCGGAGACTCCTGGAGGCGACTGCGAGCCCGTCCAGGTCATGGCCGGCAGTTGAGCCGCTATGGCATTCGGCCCATGTTGTTGACGCGAAAATCGTGTTCACCAAGTTTGTGGCATGAAGAACATCACGATCACCTTGCCCGAGGATGCCGCCTTGTGGGTTCGGGTACGGGCGGCACAGAGCGAGCGCAGCGTGTCCAGGTGGCTGGCGGAGCTGATTGAGGGCATGAGGAGCCAGGAGGACGAATACGAGGTCGCGATGGAGCGTTTCCTGGAACGAGCCCAGCGAAGCCGGAAGCTCGAATGGGTCGACGGTCGCAAGCCCACCCGGGAGGAACTCCATGACCGTGCCGGTCTTCGTTGACACCAACGTCTTTGTCTACCTGCACGACGCCTCGGACCTGGACAAGCAACGGCACGCGCACCTTGGACAGCCGCCTGTACATGGAGAGCCAGCTACGCGCGACCGTACCCAACGACGACCGCATCCATGTCGGCCATCAGGCAGCCATGGACCTCGTTCAGTACCAGCTCGACCCGGCTCGCCAGGCACTCGCGCGGCCCCGACAACGGATCTTGATCGCCGATGCGGTGGGTCTCGGGAAGACGTTGGAAGCAGGCATCCTGGTCAGCGAACTGATCGCCCGGGGGCGGGGCCGGCGCATTCTGGTGCTGGTGCTCAAGAGCATGCTCACGCAGTTCAGAAGGAGTTCTGGAACCGCTTCACGATCCCGCTCACCCGGCTCGACTCGGTCGGCATACAGCGGGTGCGGAGGCAAGGCTCTTGTGGTCCGCCGCTTCAAGAAGGACATCCAGGACGAGGTCCGCGAGGCGTTCCGGGAGCTATGGTCAAATTTCGTGTACGGGCGGTTGACCATCAGGCGGCGTTCCTGTTGTGGTCGGCGTCCTCGGTTTGTTCGATGCCGTCAACGAAGCGGACATCGCGGATCACTTTGGCGATGTGGCGGAAGCCTCGCAGGCGTCGCCAGCGTCGCTGGGCGCAGGTTCCGAGCTTGAAGATCATCGCCAGCATGGTGTTGCGGCTGACGCAGCCCTTGGTGCGTGCTGTGCGGTGGCGGATGGTGGCGAAGGTCGACTCGATGGGATTGGTGGTGCGCAGATGCACCCAGTGCTCGGCTGGGAAGTCGTAGAAGGCGAGGAGCTCTTCCCGGTCCTTGAGCAGGCAGTGGGTCGCCTTCGGATACTTGCCATCGTAGGTCTTGAGGAACCAGTCGAAGGCCGTCTCTCTTCGATGGCGACTTGGAGTACTGCGAGGCCGCGGCACCATTTGCAGTTCCGCGGTCAGTTTGCGCGGCAACGCCGGCACGACGCTCGCGTTGAACGTCAGCGGGCGTGGTTCCGCCAGCTTCTGGCCGCTCTCGGCTACAAGTACGAGCCCCGAAACCACGTTCTTGACGATGGCGACGAAGTGCCGGTGCTGCACGGCGCAAGCCAGCACGGCGCGGTCAACCTGGTGGTGCTCGGCGTCTACGACGCCGCCGGAGAAGATGAAGATCCGCTCACCCTCAAGCCCCACCGCGCCCAGTACCACGGCGAGGCGCCGCCGCCGGAGGCGCTGCTCAAGGAAACCTGGAGCGACATCGTTACCCGCCGAATTCTGGGTCAACAGCACCCGCCTCGCTGGGTAGTGCTCCTTTCCGCTGGCCAAGTCCTCCTGATCGAACGGGGAAAGTAGCCAGCCAGCACGTCAGGTGTCTGGCGCCTTGTCTTGAGCGGCTTGGTCGCTCACCAACGAACCGTTGAAGGCCATGAGAGCGGCGTCGGCGGCTCCGCAGGTAGCCCACAACTCCGGGGTCAGTTCGCACAACCGGCGCGCGTAGCCGTGGAGGATCTGACCCTCGTCCCCGGCCAGCTCGCCAAAGGCCAGCTCCGTCAGGCACTCCCCCACGAAAGCCGCCCAAGCCCCGACTTCGGCCCGGCTGGCAGCGGCGATGAGCAGGACTTGCATCGCGTCGATGAGCGCTATCGGCAACTCGGGGTCTCGTTGAGCTGTTCTCACCACGACCCGAAGCGTGTCGGCAAGCCGCTCGCTCCGCGCGATCGCGGCCACCGATGCCAGGCTCGTTAGCGTGCCGAGAAGGTGGGTGCGATCACGAACCTCTGTCAGTCGATAGTCCGAGCCTTCAAGTGCGTCGGCCGCAAGGTCCGCCTGCGCCTGGCCAATCCTGAAGCTCGTCGTCGAGGTTCTGAGCGCCGCAAAGTCGGCGGGTGTCGCGGCCTTCCGGGTGTCGAGTTGCGCCTGGATCGCCTGATCGAACGCCGCTGGCAACGTCCGGCTCTCCTCCGGCTCCTCCAGTGGTCCAGGTGCGTACAAGACAAACTCGTTTCCAGCCTCGCGGAGCTGCTCAGGGCCCATCACGTGCTGGAATGCTCGAATCAAGTCCGGCGCCACTTCATTCTCGTACTGGTCGGCGGCTCGCGCGATTCGTCCGAAGAAGTGGGCTTGAAGCCGCTCGGCGGTTCCCAAGACCGGGTAGCGCCGCGGCTCCAACCGAAGATCCACAAGAGCTTGAAGAACGTACTCCCCTACCCCCGAGCCAATGGCCGACTCCTTCAACGCGATGCCCGCTGCCACCATCTGGCGCTGGATCACGCCAGCCTGTGCCAAAGCGGCCAGGCGCCGGTAGAAAGGAGGCTCGTCGGCGAGCTGTTGCCGTCTCGACAACTCGCTTGACACAAGAACGTACAAAAGTGAGTAGTTCCGAAAGCCACTAGCCTTGCCGGCCGTGTCGTCGGCACGAATCAACTCCAACAACCTGTTGAGCGCCGGCTTCACCTCCGGCCGGTCGTAAGAAACCCGGAGACCCACCTCGATAGCGCCAAGTTGCGACACCCGGTCTCCAGTGCGGAGAATAGACTCGAACGCCCGCACGAGCTCCTCGCTGCTGAGGCCATCGACCCGAATCTGCGCGCTGAGGTCCGGATGCGAGGCCATGTAGAGACTCTGCAAGAAGCCTTCGTACGGTTTCCAGGCGGCCAGTTCCGCTAGGCGCTCCCGGCTGCCGGCTACGGCGTGTAGCTCTATCGAAGCGCTGTCGCACCGTGTGCCGACGAGTCGCTCAAAGTATGTCCGCGATGGAGGCGCTGCCAACTGCGCGCTCAGTTCGGGGCTGCGTACGCTGTCGGCGAGAAGCTGCTCTTGAACGTGTGCGGTGGCATGAAGGTCCACCAGGAAGTCGGGCACCTCCTCACCTCTGAGGCTCCGTTCTTCCAGGATCCGGCGCCAGGACGAGCAGGCCTTCGGCGGTAGACCAGCGTCGGCGGCGAGCGCCTCAAGACAACGGAGCCTTGTTTCGCGGTCCGACGACAGCGTTACCCACGCATCCATGCCGAGGCGACGCTCGCCTTGGGCGACGACGAGCGTCGGTTGGTCGCTGTCGGCGTCGAATTCGATCGACCATTCCTTGCCGTCGGCGTCCCGAATGATCGTTCCGGGACTCCCGCCAAGACTCCTCCTTACGTTCTCTGCGATTGCCGAAACTGGCGCCTCGAACTCCAAGCCGCCGATCCCAAGAACGGAGTCGATCTGAATGCCGTAGTGGTCGGCTATCCTGGGGTCGCGCAACAGAGTCTCCCGCAGGGTCGGAGGTATGTACTCAAGTGCCAGCAGCGCCCTGATCGTTTGGGCCTCCTTCGCGCTACTCATCAACCAGGTCCATCGTTCCCGCGGCGTCGTCGGCCACTCGCGAGACGGTGAGCAGGAACCTCTCCGCGAGCCAGGAGTAGAGAGCGGGCTCCGTTTCCTGAATGGGCCTCAGGAGCCGGGTCTCGACCCAGTCCCAGTAGTGCTCCATGACGGTAGGCGTCAGATCGGAATGCGGCAACAGGAGGCGGACGAGTTGCTCTGCCCGGTCGCTCTCCATACTTCCGCTCGCGGCGTCCGCGGCAAGTCGGTGGGTCCAACCACGAACGTCCATCTGAAGCAGAAGCCAGTCCGACCGCACTTGCGCATCCGGGACATCGGGATCACTCAGCCACAAGCCTCTCAAGGCAGAAACGAACGCGCCGATCGTGTCCGCAAGCCACCGCCATTCGTCGGGGAGTTGCAGGTGCTGCCCCATGCGGGCGACGAGCAAGTTTTCCCGCACGGCTCTCAGGCCTGGTCGTTCGTTTACCTGACCGTTTCTCACTGCCGAGTTCGTCAGGTGCCCGAGTAGCTCCTCTTCTTCGACCGGGACAAAAAGATAACCGAATCTGCGAAGCCGCGTTCTGTGCGTCAGTCTGTCAGCGGCCGTGATCGCCCCTGACGAGGTCAGCATGTCGAGGAGGTCGATGGTCGAGACAGTTGGCACGGCCTGGTCCTGGTCGCCAAGGTGGGGGTGAGGATTGATGAAGCGTTCGTCGGTGACGACGACGTCACATCGGTCCGTAAGCGTGAACAAGTCCATCGTGGGGTGTGCCGGGCCTGGGCGTTCGGGTGGCGCTGCGAGTCCAACTGGACCGACTTGAATACGTCTATCGGCGATTCGTGTGCTCACGGCCGTCCGAACCTTCTCGAGAATCTGGCCAACCTCCCCGGTAAGCTCGTCGTGAGCGAGAAGATTGTCCGCTTCCGAGGCCGTTGACGGCGCCACGAAGACGGTGAAACCGGCATCAGCGAGGACGTCCAGAACATTGAGCTGGAGCAAGTACGTCGTGGCCAGGCCATCGAGATAAAGGGTTGCCGGGGCGGAAACATCGGGTTGTTCCGGCCAGGGTTGTTCGCTTCGCCCCAGATGCCAGCTAGCTGCCCGGTGCTGCTCGTCGGTCAGAACGCTGTACGCTCGGAGGCTGTCGATAACAGCTTGACAGCTGCTAAGCAATGCCTCGTGTCGTGTGAGGTTGACCTCCTCTTCCATCAAGGAGTCGATGTGATAAACCGGAAAAGGTCGAACGACGAAGCAAGGTTCGGCGCTACCCCGCCTCGCTTCGGCTTCTGTGATCAGCGTGGCGAGTTCACTGCCGACCTGAGACGCTAGCTTGCCGTCAACCTGCGGCTTAGGCTCAAGTACCGAGATTCGTCCCGTTGACAGTAGGCGCCTGATCTGCCTGGCCTCGCGGACGAGCCTCGGCTGGTGAAAGGACACGTTCCGCTTCTCCTCGAAGAGCCAAGCCAGAGTCGAATGCGGAAGATGAACCACGTTGAAGGCGTCGAGGGCTTCGTCAAGGAGATTCAGCAGGCCGAGCGAAAGTAGCGCGGCCGCATCGAACGCCGCCCGTCCGCACGGGTCGCAGTGCACCCGAGGCCGCTTGCCGCTGTATGCAGCCACAGGGCGCCGTCGTCGTGGGTCGGTCTCCGAGCGGTTGGCGATTGCCGGCAGAAGCATCAGGTCCGAGAGTGGGCGATTCAGGACACTGGCTGCGAGGAAGGTCGGTATCTCTCCGCGTTCCAGTTGTCTGAGGAGATCCGTCCGCCGCTCCTGCCACTTCGGCCACTCGCTAACGAGAGTCGGAAGGCTCATTCTCCGGAAGGGGCCGTCGTCGCCCGAGAGGGTGGCTGCGCGATTGAGCCATTCTGTGACCTGAGGTTCGTCGTCCCAGCCGGCGTGGACCGCCAACAGGTGGATCCCCGCAAGAGCGTCGGGGTTGTCTTGCGCCTTGTCCGCAGCAGCGAAAGCCAACTCCTTCGCTCGCGGCAGGCCCAGTCCGGCAGCCAAGCGGGCTGCGGCCGCCAAGTCCTGCCAGTCCCTGTCCTCGCGGGCCTGAAACTCCGACTCTACGATCGTGGACAGCGATTCCCAGTCGCCGCTGTGAATCGCCAACTGGACCTCGAGATGTCGGTAGTTGGGGTCTGCCCGCAGGTCGGAAAGGGCTTGAAGACGGTCCCTGGCTTCGAGCAGTGAACCTTGGTAAAACTGGGACCAGCAGAAGCACAGCTTCAGACGGCCGGACTGCTCTACAAGCTCGGGGTTGGTGATCAGAAACTCCGCCAGACGGTTGTACTCCCTGGCCTCGGCGAGAACCATGGCGAAGCTCTCGGCGTGTTCCAGCGAGCGAGTTCGTTCAAAGAGGATCTCGCGGTAGTGCCGGAGCTCGGCGGAGTTCCCCATGGCGGAAAGGTCTGCGACGAGCCCCAGGAGATCGGGCAGAGAGCCGGTCTTCTCGAACCACTGCTTCGCTGACGGTGTCCCGTTCTGGCTTTCAACCGAGTCGACCACCGCGCGAAGACGTTCCGCCTCGGTCGGGGAGAGGCCATCTTCGGAAAGCTGATCGAGACGGCTTCTAGCCAGCTGAACACGCCCCGCCTGTGCGAGCGCATCGGCCTCCATAAGGAGGGCTAGCTGAGCCGAAGGACCGGCGAACTCCTCTCGGTGTTGGGCCATGTAGTCGGCAACGGCGCCTGGTGCGCCTTGTGCACGGGCAAGGGCTAACCGGGCCGCGGCTGCGGAGGGAGTGGTTTCTCCGCGCTTGGCTACTTCCCGTCGGATCGCCTGATTGGTCTCTTCCAGGTCGAACTCGACGTCAAACTGAACTGCCAAGTGGACTAGACGAAGGTGCTGTGCGGGATTCTGGAGCATCCTCTTCAACTCCAGACCGGCCGCGTCGCGGCGCTGAGGATCCAGGAGGTCAAGCCACAGGGCGTACTCCTCGGAAAGGTCTGCGGCGGTGGCGCAGCCGAGGCGCCGCGCTGCGCTGGCTGCCGCTCGGAAGCGTCGTCCGGCGAATCGCCGGGAGCGCACAGCGGAGTGATCCGAGGCAAGAAATCCAGCCGTGAAGAGTGGCACTTGGGTGCGAACGGTGTGTCGGACTTCGACCGGTACAGTGCGAAGTAATGCTGTTACTCCAGCGAGGTGACTGAGCGCGAGTTCCTCTTCACAGCCATCAGCGGCAATGGAATCGAGTACACACGAAGCTGAATCCCATTCACCAAACTCAAGAAGCCAGGCGAGAAGGAAGGTCTTGCCGTCCGAGTCCAGGTCTGTAGCCCGGATCCCGGCGTTCCTTGCCCATTCAATGGCTCCCCGTGGTTCGCTCTGATCCGCGGCCACTATGAGAGAAGCCGACCGCGCCATAGGAGAGTCGAGATCGGCGAGAGCGCCGAGGGCTGTGCGATGATCGCCCTCGTGCGACCTGATCAGGGCTGCGGCGATCTTGACTTCCTCGGGAGCGCCTAGACTCTTCGCGTGTTGGAGAAACTCTTTGGCGGCCTTCAACTCGTCCGTCCGGAGGAGCCGGGCGCACCAAGCCAGTGCGCGGGCACGCACGGCGGCGGTAGCGCCCGCGTACTCGCCAGCCGTCAAGGCTGTGCCGAACTGGAGACAGCGTTGGGGCGCGTCAAAGCCGTCGATGAACCGGCCCCGTCTAATGATCTTGAGAGTCTTCTCGACCTCCTGATCCACGATTGAAGTGGGGAAGGGTAGCGTAGGGGCTGTGTAGGAAGTGGGGCTGATCGACTCCACTGCGGTCGCTGGGATGTTGTCCTCGTGCCTTCTCTTCCATTCTCGCAGGCACTCAGCCGTATAGGTCGCGGGCCGGTCGTCCACGATCTTGTGACAATTTCGACATAGAACTATCAGGTTGGAGGGGGCGTGGATGTGTTCCGGGGTGAGTTCCTGATTCCACCGAGCGCTCCCGGGACTCTTCCCGTGTATGTGGCACACTTCGCCAACGACCGTCGTCGGCTCGCCAGGTTCTGCCCCATCCGTGAGGCGTCGCTGGCATCCTGGATTTGCACACTGATCCCCGCTTCGGGCGAAGAGTGCCTTCTCAGTCTTGTGAGACGGGCGCTTCATTTCTGGGGTGACGCTTGGTTGGCCGGACGGACCCGGGACTTCAGGGGGCCTAGGCGGATGAGCGACTCTCAACTACTCGGCAGAGCCACCATCGTCAGCGGAGGCCGGCCAACGGTCGACGGTAAGGCCGCCGGGTCGGAGGGGGCCCGGGACACGGGGACTGTGCGGTCCAGATAGGCGTTCACGGCGTGCAGAACGTGACCGCTTGCCGCCATTCTCGCCCTGTCCTGGGAGGGGAGCGGTGTGCGAAGGCGGAACAGCGCCGAATGGCGTTGCGGCTGCGGGAGTCCGTCCCCGGTGAAGGGGGGCCACGCGGTATGGGGCGGGGCAGTGAAGAACAGCCCGGCGTTCTCGCCGGCACATCCCGTTCGGGGTCCGATGGCCGCCGGGAGGTTTGGGCCGACATCCACGACGCGTGTGACTCGAAGGCCCTCCACTTTCTTAACGTCCCTGACTGCGGAGAGGATCGCTTCGCCCAAGCCGGCTGCTTCGCGGTCGAAGTCGATGTAGTGGGTGTCGTCGACACTCCCGATCGTGGCATCGTCGCAGCCGGCTTCGAAGAGGGCGTCGAACACGGTTCTGGACCGTAAATCGGCGCCTTCGACGATCAGAGTGAACTGCTGGTTCGGCATCGGCTTGTCCTCCTGGTTCCGGTGGTTCACTTGTGGGGGCAGCGCCTGACTTTTCGCCGAAGGCGTTTGGCATGGTTGCCGCGGTTCTTGGGCGTGGATGCGATCCAGGCTTGGCAACCCGAACGGTTTGCTGCACCGCATCTCATCACGCCCCAGGAGTGGCCACGTGGGCTCAGAGTCACGGTCCAGCCTGCATCCTCCGCTTCAGCCAGTGCGGCTTCGACCTCCTTCTTCGGGTGTCGAGGCCGCACGTGGGTTCTTCAATGCGCCGCATCAGTTGGGCGTTCTGCCGGGTCAGCAAGCCCACCTTCTCAAGCAGGCGATCAGCGCGGCGAGCAGCAGCGGCAGCAGCAGGTTCATACCAGTATCAGAGCCGCCAACACCCCCCCGAACAGCAGCGCCAGGACAAGCCTGGCAACAGGTCCTGCTTCTTTCTGTAGAAAGCTGAAGCGCTGAACCGCGCCGCGTACCCACTCGGAGCGGTGGCCTGTACTCGGGCCTCTGATGAGCAAGCGTTACCCTCCTAGGGTGCACTCCCAAAACTGCACCAAACCGATCCCGGCCGCCTCGGCTCCTATACCGATCCCGATATACCCGAGAATCGGGTTTTTCATTACCCAGCTCCCACCAAGGAACAGGCCAGCGTCGAATCCCAGGCCCGTTGCCAACGTGAGCAGGTCGTCGCACCAAGTATCCATGTCCCAGTCGTTGCCGTCAAAGCTGCACCATCCGTTCGGGTTCCCCTGCGTCGGATACGCCCAGATTCCTCCAGCGCCGTTGCAAGCCTCGGGGCTCATGTGTGCCGACACAACTGACGTCGGCTGATCCGCAGCCGCCATCGTCGGCGAGCCTCCGATCAGCAGCGCGAAGAACAGCACGCTCGACAGTGCGCCTCAAAGTGTCTCCCTCATTCCGTAGCCTCCCGTTGTAGGCGCTACAGCCCCCCGTTCAGCCGCCCATCCGCGAACGTCCCCCGCCGTAGACTGTGATTCAACGATACTACCGTAGCAGACAGGCTCCGCAGGGCAAGCGGTCGGCCAACGCGCTGATACCTTCGCGCACGGTCCGCTACGGTCCGCGACTCGAACCCGCGTAGGCTGTGATTCAACGTCTCCCTTCCGGGATTCCGTCTGCCTCCGTAGCGGGCCACTTGAACCCGCCGCCAGACCGCGAGAGACGCGCAGGAAGCCGCCGAGACGGGCCGCCGGGTAGCTCAACCGTCCGGGCCGGGAACGGCGCGGGAACGGGCGCTCAGCCGCTCGCGGCGCGTTCCCTGGCGGCGATCCATGCGCAGGTTTCGCACTGGTCGCGCTGCGCGTCCTGCCTGCCGCACGCGGGGCAGGAAGGGCCGGCCAGCGCCTCGGGGCGCGGGGCGGCGTAGGATCCCGCGCATGGCGAAGGCGCTCGACGGCAAACACTCCGCCGCAGCGCTCGCGCTCGGCGAGGGCGCAACCGTCGCCGAAGCCGCCGAGGCTGCCGGCGTCAGCGCCTCGACCGTCAGCAGGTGGCAGCGCGAAGAACACTTCGCGGCGCTCATCCGGGTTGCCGCCGATGATGCGGCGCTCGAACATCGGCGCAGCCTCCGGGCGCTCAAAGCGGACGCCGGGGCGACCGTAGCGCGCATCCTCAAGGGCGGCGAGGGAATCCCGGCAGCCGTCCAGTTGCGGGCAGCGCTCGCCATCCTCGGCGACGACCTCGACCGCCTCGACCGCGAACCGCCACGGCGTGAAGCGTTCAGCGGCGTCTCTGGCGTACTGGAACGCTTGGGCGCAGAAGAACTCTACGGCGTGCGCTCGGCGTAGCGCTCGCGGCGAGGGCGCAGGGCGCGGTCTCTCTGGCCGCCGAGGGCCGCTGGGAAAGCCGCCAGCGGGTGAGAGTCGGGTCGCGGGCCGTATTCGTTCCGGCGCTCATCGTAGAACGACTCGAACGGGCGACCAGGGCCGCGCCGAGGGTCGTAGCCGAGAGCGAACGGGAGACCTCGCGGCGCTCGCTTCGGGGTCGGCGGCAACGCGCCTATTTCGCGGGCCTCGCGGTCCGCCTCGACGTACTCGCGCCGCCAGCGCCGGGCGTCCGTTCTGCGGTTGTCGGCGCGCCAGAACTTCCGGCGCTCGGCGTAGGCCGCATGGTAGATCGGGCAACCGCCGCGCTCGACTGGCCGCCGCCAGCGCTAAACCGTCCGTTCGCTCACGCCGTGCTCGGCGGCGACACGGGCAACTGTCCACTCCGGCCAGCCGCCTGGCGGTGGACGAACTGCACACGTTCGACGGCGCGCAGGGCACGGACCTCGCTTGCCTCGTTCGGCGGCTGCGCGCTCGGCTCGGCGTGGGCGATGGCCTGATCTGCGCCGGCACGTCGGCGACGCTCGGCGGCGAAGGCGCCGAGCCGGATCTGCGGGAGTACGTGTCCCGGATCTTCGATCAGCCGTTCGAGCCGGGGTCGATCGTGGGCGAGACCCGGCAGAGCATCGACGAGTTCCTCGGCGGCTCGTTGATTGGCGGACACCTCATGCCGCGGGCCGACCTTGCGGATGTGGTCGACCGCCGGCAGGCATCGGCGGAGGACTACGTCCGCGCGCTGCACGAGTTGTTCTTCGGCGTGCCCATCGAAGGCGGCTTCGAGTCGGCGGACTGGCGCGTCGCGCTGGCCCACCGCCCGCGCGAGCACGCAACGTTCGTCAACCTGCTCAGGGTGCTCGACGGGCGGACCATGCCAGTGACGGAGGTTGCGGATCGGCTCTGCCGAAGCCTGCCGGTTGCCACCGGGCGCGAGGCGCTCGCGGTGCTCGACGGGCTTTGCGCCCTGATCTCCGCTGCGCGGCGGCGGGAGGAAGGCGAGGAGTCGGGCCGGCTCCTGCCGTTTCTGCAGGTCGGCCTGCATCTCTGGGTGCGGGAACTCCGCCGCATGGTGTGCAGCGTCTTCGACGTAGCCTCGGTGCACGGTTCCCATGAAGGCGCCGCGGTCAAAGCGGGTGGCGAGACATCGACCGACGCGGCGGCAGGAAGACGCGCGGCGGTGGGCACGGCCCGTCAGCGCAACTCAGCCGCGATTGTCCTCACTGCGGCGCCGTGGAGGCGTTGATCATCTTCGGCGCGCGGGCGTCCAGCCTGCTCAGTGTGGCGCTTGGCCAGACCTTCGCCTCGCGCCACAACGACGACCGCAAGGTCATCGCGTTCTCCGACAACGTGCAGGATGCCGCCCACCGGGCGGGCTTCATTGCTGCCCGAACCTGGCCGAACAACGTGCGGGCCGCCATCGCCCAGGTCGTCGAAGAAAACCGTCGACATGCGTCGAGGCCACGCCGCCGCGACGGCGCGTTCGAACCGCTCAGCGCCCTCTTCTGCAAGGAGAATCGCCAGGAGAGCGGACGTGTCGATGATCACTTCGGCAGGCCCCGCTCGTTGTAGAGAAAATCCCCGTGCTCGATGGCGGAGGGTCCTGGTTTCAGGAGCATGGAGCAGCGTTGTCCGATCTCGTGAAGTTCGCGAGCCAAGGTGTCGGCCCGACTTTGTCTCTGCTCGCGATCCAACCGCTCCCGCAAGGCGACGGTGATCGCCCAGGTCCTGGTCTCGCCTGTGAGGCGAGCAAGTTCGCTGGCAAGGCGGCAGGTCTCTTCGTTCTTGATGTTCAGACTCATGGGCGATCTCCGGCTGGAGACTGCCCGGTGATTTTGCCCTGTTGCGCCATCGGAAGGGCCTTCGAGTTCGACTGCCTTGGCGGCCGGCTTTCCCATTCACCGGCGTTTCTGACATCCTGTACCGGTCCCATGACCGACGAGCAAACGACGGCCTCACCGCGGGTGCTCTGGGGTTGCAGCACGTCGCGGACGATGCGCCCGCTCTGGGCGCTGGCCGAGTTGGGGCTTGACTACGAGCACCGGCCGATCGGTCCGCGCACGGGGGAAACGCAGACGGAGGAGTTCACGCGGCTCAATCCGCGGCAGAAGATCCCGGTGCTCCAGGACGGTGATCTGAGGCTCGCGGAGAGCGCGGCGATCGTGAATTACCTGGCGGAGAAATACGGCGAACCGGACGGTCTGATGCCGGCCGCAGGCAGCGAGGCCCGGGCGCGCTACGACCAGTGGGCGTTCTTCGTCATGATGGAGCTCGACGCGCACACGCTGTACATCATCCGCAAGCATCGCGACCTCGCTCACCTGTACGGCGAGTCTCCGACCGCGATCCAGGCCGCGTCGGAGGGGTTCGCCAAGCAGTCGGCGGTGGCGGAACTCGAGTTTGCGCACGGACGGGAGTTCCTGCTGGGCGACCGCTTCACCGGCGTCGACATCCTGCTCGGCAGTTGCCTGGACTGGGCGGTTGCCTACAGGGAGCCGATTGGCCCGCGGCTTGCCGCCTACCGGGAGCGGCTGAATGCCCGGCCGGCCTACGCCCAGGCCGTCCAGGCGAATTTCTTCGCCAGACCGGAGCTCTTGCCGCCGTCGCTGGCGGACGGCGAGTCGGCAGCGGCCGGCGGATCACCCTGAGCGGTCGACACGATAGAGAAGGAGCCCCCTGATGACTCCGCTTGCCATCAAGGTCATTGCCGGCGTCTCGATCCTGGGGATCGCGATCGTCGGCGGGATGATTCCCATCCTCGTCGCGAAGCGGCAGGCGAGCCGCCGGTATCTCTCCCTGGGCAACGCGCTCGCCGGGGGCATCTTCCTCGGCGTCGGGTTCGTCCACCTGCTGCCCGAAGCCGACGAAGCGCTCCGGGGAGTGGTCGACTACCCCCTGGCCCCGCTGCTCGCGGCGCTCGGGGTCGGCCTGCTGCTCCTGATCGACCGGGTCCTCCTCGAAGGCCGCAACTCGATGCTCGGCCAGGAGGGCGAGCCGACGAGGCCGCCGTTCTACGCCTTCGTCCTGCTCATCGTGCTGTCCGTACACTCGGTCATCGCGGGGATGGCTCTCGGTCTGCAACCCGAGGCGGCGGCCGCACTGGTCGTCATGCTGGGCATCCTGTTCCACAAGGGGTCGGCCGCGTTCGCCCTGATCGTGACCGCCCACGCGGCGAGCAACCGGAAGCTGTGGCAGACGCTGTGGCTCTTCTCGGTCATGACGCCGATCGGGATCGTGTTCGGTACGGTGGCGGGGGAAGTGCTCGAGGGCAGGGCATCGCTCCTCTTCGAGGGCAGCTTCAACGCGATCGCGGCGGGCACCTTCATCTACGTGGCGGTCATGGACGTGCTCGATTCGGAGATGTCGAGGGAGCGCGACCGGGTCGCGCAGTACGTGCGGAGCGCGCTGATGGGTGACGACGACGTTCCGATGCCCGAGCATGATCGGGATCGGGGGCTCAAGTTCGCACTCGTGATGATCGGCATCGCCACGATGGCGGTGATGGGTCTCTGGCATTCGCATTCGCACATCGGCCACTCGCACGACGACAGTCACGATCACGGCGCCCGGCATGAGGCACACGGTGTCGACGAGGCCGGTCACGAAGACCACGACGAGACAGGGCGCGACGAAGACGGCGGGGCCGACCACGACGAGGACGACGAGACCGGCCACGCCGAGGACGACCATGATCACGAGGACCATGCGTCGGCCGTCGGGCCGCCCGGCAGCCTCGGGCTACTGCCGGAAGCAGGTTCGCTGGCCGTCCAGCGCGTCGGCGTCGGTTCCGAACTCGCCGGTGGGCTCGGCGCCGTTCTCGCGCACGATGAAGGCGACCAGGTCGGCTGACGCCGCGGGACCGATCGTGCCTTCCCTGCCCGGGGGCATCGTTTCGCGGATCGTCCGGTAGAGCCCGCTGGCGGCACGGTTCGACCAGTGGCTCGTGAAGCTGCGCCCGGCGAGAGCGGCGCCCTGGGCGCCGCCGCGCAGGGTCGGCCCGTGGCACTCGGCACACTGTTCCCGGTAGAGGGCGCCGCCGCGCTCGGCCTGCTCCTCCGAGAAAGTCGCACAGGGGGCCGATGTCTCGAGCAGGGGCGCGTCGATCATGATCATGGGCGGCGGTTCGCCTGCGGCCGCGTCAGCGGCCACCGGCTGTTCGATCGGGCCGCGCCCCGCGGTGGCGGAGAGCTTGAAGGCGTAGAGCAGGTTCGAACCGGAGCGCACGGTCAGGTTCCCGAGGCGGTTGAAGAGCCCGCTCAGCAGGTCGCCGCCGCCCGCGGCTACCGCGATGTACTGCTCGCCGCCGACCGCGAAACTGACCGGGAAGCCGGTGACCGGTCCGCCCAGCACCGTCTCCCAGAGGATGTCGCCGGTCCTCGCGTCGAAGGCCCGGAAGCGTCGGTTCGTGTTGCCGGCGAAGACGAGGCCGCCGCCGGTGGTCATCACCGACATCGTTCCGGCCGGTTCCTCGAACCGCCACAGGGATTCGCCGGTGCGCGCGGAAACCGCGTCCAGACGCCCGACCGTCGCCTTGTTCGGCGCCAACCGGAACCGGAATTCGACGCCGTAGCCCTCCGGCGGCTCCTCGCCGGTGTCGGTGATGATCGGCGACATGCAGACGTCCTGCAGGGGTGCGTAGACCGCCTCTGTCAGCGGGCTGTAGGCCGCGGTCGGCCAGTCCTTGCCGCCGCTCGCCGCCGGGCAGACGACGCCGTACTCCTCGTCGCGGGCCTTGGGGATGACCTCTTCGTTGACCGTGACCGCTCCGGTGTGCGGGTCGATGTGCGTGATCACGTTCTGGAACACGGTTTCACGTGCCCACAGGAACTCGCCGGTTTCGCGGTCGAGGGTCCAGAGGATTGCCGTCTTGCCGGGGAAGCCGGTCATCACCTTTCGCCGGTCTCCGTGCTCGAGCGCCGGGTTGATCGACCAGGCGGCTTCTTCGTCCGGTTCCATCTCCAGGTCGACCAGGATGCGCTCGAAGGGATGGTCGAGATCCCAGTTGTCTCGCGGCAGGTGCTGGAAGTACCACGCGAGTTCGCCGGTGTCGGCGCGGAGTGCGAGGGTGCTGTTCGAGTAGAGCAGCGAGCCGGCGCCGCTGCCGCGAAGCACCTCGGGCGAGGGCGCCGGCACTGACGTGCCCCAGTAGACGAGGTCGAGGTCCGGGTCGTAGGAGCCGACGTGCCAGGCGCCGACGTGGAACCGGCGCTCGAGCGGCAGGCCGCCCCAGGTTTCGTCGCCGGGTTCGCCGGGCCTCGGGATCGTGTGGAAGCGCCAGAGCTCGCGGCCATCCTCCGCGTCGTGCGCCGTGATGTAGCAGCCCCCTGCGACGGACATGTTGCAGGAGCGGCCGCTGATCACCTTGCCGTTCGCGATGATCGGACCGGAGGAGTGAGCGATTTGGCTGTCCCCGACCCGGGTCTCCCAGACCAGTTCGCCAGTGTTCGCGTCCAGGCGGATGATGAAGGCGTCCATCGTCGCGACGAACAGGCCGTCCTGCCAGATCGCGATGTTGCGGGTGACCCTGCCCAGACCCTGGCCGAAGCGCCGCTCCGGGTCGCTGCCCTCGGGATCGAGATAGTCGTGTTCGCGGCGGTACTCCCAGATCAGGTCGCCGGTGCGTGCGTCGAGAGCGTGAATCACGTCGCCCGTCTGCGGCAGGTAGACGATGCCTCCGCGCACCAGGGGCGTCGCCTCGTTGGGACCGGCTTCCATCGGGGCCGCCCAGGCGTAGTCGAGTTGCCCGACCGTCTCCGTGTTCACCGCGTCGAGGGCGCTGTAGGCCCAGGCCGACAGGTTGCCGCGGAAGCTCAGCCAGTCGCCGTTCGGGGTGGCGGCGAGCTCGGCGTCGGTCACCGGTTCGATCAACGGTCCGGACTGGCCGGGTGCGGCGGCTGCGGACGCCAGGAACACGAGGACGGCGGTCGCGGCCGCCGCGCTACCCAGTCGCACGTCGCCCGGTACATGGTTGGCACTCATGTCACGCTCCCCGCTTCATGGCAGACGGGTACTGCCTGATTCGTTGATGAGGCGGAGCATAGCGGGATGCCGCCGGACCGCGGCGCCGCCGAGTAGCCGGCGTCTCACACCGGGTGGGCCGGCGCGAGGCGAAGTCTCGTTCCCTGACGACTACCCGAGCCCCAGCTCCTCCATCAGTTCCGTCTCCGTCACCCGCGGCCGTTCGTCGGCGAAGTCGTAGCGGTCGGGCTTGCTCATGGATTCCCCTCCTCGGCCGGTTCTTCGCCTTCCTCGGCCGGTCCGGCCACGAGGAACGGCACCGACGCCATCTGGCGGTCCCAGAGGAGTGCCAGCCGGCCACCCTCCGGCGTCACGTCGAGGAACTGCCAGGACAACTGTTCGAACGAGATCGGCAACGGCTGGAGAACCATGTCGGTGCGCAGCACGTCCCGTCCCGGCGTGTAGCCGTAGGCGCCGAAGAGCGCCTCGCGCTCCTGGTAGTCGTACGTTTCCTGTGCCGGCCAGGTCGAGACGATCAGGATCCAGCGTTCCGGGCCGAGCTGGATGAACATCGTGTACTCGCCCGGCTCGAGGCGGGTGTCGTCGATGATCAGCGGCAGTTCCGTGATCAGCCGGGTCGTGTAGTTGGCGCCCGCGCGCCAAACCGGTGCGCCGTCGTTGAGAAACGCGATGAAGTCGGGCGGCCCGAAGATGTCCCGGCCGCGCCGCAGCGGCCGGCCGAACTTGACCTCGACCCACGCCCCGTTGACATAGCCGGAGCGGGGATCGAAGTAGCCGCCGATCTGGGCCGCGGCCTCCCCGGCCGGACTGGCCGGTTTCCGCTGGGCTATCGCGGCGTCGCCGCCCGCAGCCAACTCGACGCCCGCGACGAGCAGCGCCGCGGACGCCGTGATTGCGAAGCGGCTCACCGCCACCGGGCCAGTGCTACTTGACCGCCTCGAGCGGGATTTCGAACTCCTGGCCGCTGGCCACCTCGACCGAGATGACGAACTTGTCGTCGGCGGGCCTGCTGTAGGCGAGCTTGGCGAGAGAGCCGTTGCCCTCGCCCGTGTTCTCGAACCTGATCATCCGGTCCTTCGACTCGACGAGCTTCATCACCTGGAAACCTTCGTAGCGAGGCTTCATGCCGGGGTCCCACTGCTTGAGGCGCAGCACCAGGGAGTCGTTCTCCTCCTCGATCGAGATCAACTCGATCATGTTCGTCGTGCCGTCGGGCGAGAAGCCGCGGACCCGGGCCACCATCGAGCCGTTCCTGGGCACCGCCCAGTTCTCCTCCAGCGACGGGCCGCTCCAGGTCCCGGTCATCCAGCCCAGGTCTTCGACCTTGGGCCCGTGGTCGTCAGCGGCTACGCCAGTCACGGCCAAGAGAATAGCGATCAACATGACGAACAGCGTGCGGCGCATGGATTGTCCTCCAGGGAATTGAGCCGCCGACGATAGCAGCCGGCGGCTGCGGCGTCGGCCGCTGCCACGGCTCCAGCACGATAGCCCTCGAATCGCATGCGTCAGCCAAGCCGTCCCGACAGAGCCGCCGAACCCGTTGCAGGCTCCGGGTCGGGCCCGGAACCCGGAACCCGGAAGCCCGGGAGCTTGCCGGGCCGAAGTCGCTTCGCTACGTTCTGCGGTGCACGGTTCTGGCATGAGCGCCTCTCGACAAGAAGGAATGGCAACCCTTGGTCGGCCCCCGATCTGGTTCTGCATCCGTCAGCACGGTCGAGCGAAGTTGCACGGTTGGGTCGACTACCCGGCGCTGCCCGAGTTGCCTGCCCGGATCGCGGGCGACCCGGACGGCATGGCCGAGGTCTGTGTCACGGAACAGTCTCGCCCGGTTGCGCCGGATGAGGTGTCCCGTGTGTTCTGCAACCGCGTCCGCGGGCTGATCGGCCTGGAGATCGCGTATCGGGACGAGACGGTCAGACTGCCGCCCACCCGCATGCTCGCCGGGAACCTCCGCTTCGGGCGGGCACTGGAGCGGTTCCGCAAACGGAGGGGCCTGAGCGCATCCGAGTTCGAGGCCAACGGCCGCCTGAGCGCCTTCGCAGCTCGCCAGTTCCTGCTTGGCGGCGACGGGTGGGCTGGTGCAACGGAGTTGTATCGGGGCTCACCCCTGGTAGCGCCCGCTCCGTCGGAGGATGAGGACCGCGTCGCCGACCTCGCATGGGGCATCGGACGATGGATGCTCGACAACCTGTCACCGGAAGGCGGGCTGCCTTACAAGTACTGGCCCAGTCGGGGCGAGGCCGCGCCGTCGGACAACGCGATCCGCCGGTTCCTCGCGACGCTGTCCCTGGCACGGTTCGCGAAGCTCCACTGCAGTGCTGAACTGGCCGAGGCCGCGCGGCGCAATCTACGCTTCAATCTGCGGCGCTACTTCCGGAACATCGGGGGTGGACGCGGCGCCATCGTCGAGCGGACCGGGGCGAAGCTCGGCGCTGCCGCGCTGGCGGCTCTGTGCATCCTGGAGAGTCCCGCCCGTCACGAGTTCGCGGCCGAACTGACTCTGCTGACGGCGGGGGTGAACTCGCTCGCGGACGAGGAGCTGGGATTCAGGACGTTCTTCTTCCCGCCCGAGCGCGATGGTCAGAACTGGAACTTCTACTCCGGGGAGGCGCTGCTGTTCCAGGTTGAGGCGGCGCGGCGGGGCATCGAGGGCGCTCCGGCGCCGGAGCGCTGCGCGGCAACCTTCGAGCGCTGCAGCGAACGGCACCGGCAAGCCCGCAATCCCGCGTTCGTGCCGTGGCACGCGCAAGCCGGAGCCTCTCTGTTCGCACTGACGGGAAGGCGCGAGGTGGCGGAATTCGTGTTCGAGATTTCCGACTGGCTGCTGCCGATGCAGCAATGGGACGGATTGGACCCGGACCTGCGCGGTCGCTTCCATGATCCGCGCCGCCCTGAATTCGGCCCCCCGCACGCGGCTTCCACCGGCGCGTACCTGGAGGGGCTCGCGGACGCTCTGATCCTGGCGCGCTCGCTGGGAGACGAACAGCGTGCCGCGGCCTACGAGCGCGTCATCGAGCGTGGACTGCGGTCTCTGCGGCAGCTGCAGTTCCGGGGACCGTACGACACCTTCTACATTTCGAAGAAGAAGCGCGTCCTGGGAGCGTTGCGCACCGAGGCCTACGACAATGCGGTGCGGGTGGACTCGGCCGCTCACGCGCTCGGCGCGGCTGAGAAGCTGCTACGGCAGAGGCAGGCTCAGCCGGTCGGCGGCAGGACGTAGTAGTCGCGCAGCCCGGCGTTACCGGCGTATACGTTCCCGGCCTTCGTGGCTCAGCCAGCCGGCGGCAGGACGTGGTAGCCGCGCCCGGGAGCCGGCAGCACGTCGAAGATCAGGTGCACCCGCGGTTCGTCGGTGAGATTCCTCGCATCGTGCTCCGCCTTGTTGTCGAAGGCCCACAACTCGCCCTCCCGCATCACGACGCTCTCACCCCCCGCGATCAGGGGGCTGCCGCCCGGGCTCTTCAACACCAGGTGGAAACGATCGCGCAAACGGTAGTAGTCGCCGGCATCGATGTGCGGTCGCACCCAACCATGTGGTTGCAGGGCGACGAGCGTGGCCCGCCCGAGCTCTCCCGCCTGAAGGGCGGCGATGCTCTCACAGAACGCCAACGTCCTGGGAAACTCCTCCGCGGACTTCCCCGGGCAGCTCTCGTGCACGTCGTTCGCGTTCCTGGCGCCGGGAGGCAGGGGCTTCTTGGCCACGCGGAGGAAGATGTTCTGCGTGTCACGTTGACAGCGAACCTTGCGCTGGCGGCTGGTGTCGATGAGCCACCTCTCGGCCGACGCGGCGAGCTCCGCCAGGAACGGCGCCACGTCGACCCCCGCGGCGATCTTCGTGAAGCGCGACCCCGTGCGCGCCGCAGGCGGCATCCGAATGCCGGCTGCCGCAGGGGCAAACGCGACGAACTGCCACGGAGAAGTCGACGGATCGACGTCGACATCTGCGCCGTCGTCATCATCGTCGTCGTCATCGTCGTCGTCGTCGTCATCGCAGTCGTCATCGTCATCACCGTCGCCGTCGCCGTCGTCGTCGTCGTCGTCGCAGTCGTCATCGCCGTCGCCGTCACCGTCGCCATCGCCGTCGCCGTCGCCGTCGCCATCGCCATCGCCATCACCGTCGCCGTCGCCATCGCCATCGCCATCACCGTCGCCGTCGCCGTCGCCATCACCGTCGCCATCGCCGTCGCCGTCGCCGTCACCGTCGCCGTCGCCGTCGCCATCACCGTCGCCATCGCCGTCGCCGTCGCCGTCGCCGTCGCCGTCGCCATCACCGTCGCCATCGCCGTCGCCATCGCCATCGCCGTCGCCGTCGCCGTCGCCATCGCCGTCACCGTCGCCATCGCCGTCGCCATCGCCGTCGCCATCACCGTCGCCATCGCCGTCGCCATCGCCGTCGCCATCGCCGTCGCCGCCGTCTCCGTCGCTTCCCTGCACGACATCGATTCTCGTGCCGTCGACGCCTTCGAGCGGGCCCTTTCTCGAAGAGACCGTGGCGTCGACATTGGTGTTCTCCACGTCCTCCAGATCGGTCTTTCCCGGGAGGTTGGATGACGACGTCAACCCGGGCGTCTCGGCGGCGGACTCGAGGTCGACTTCCAGGTCGAAGCGTTCGAACTCCGGATGGAGACCGACGCCCTCAAGCGGCTCGAGCTCTCCCCGGATCCCTGCGGGCGGTTCCGTGAGCCGCGACTCGCCGCCCACTCGGGCAGCAACTGGAGGTCCGTCAGCCCCGGCTTCCTCGATGAAGAAGCGGCCCGGTCGGTGGTCGCCATCGCCATCGCCATCGCCATCGCCATCGAGGTCGAGGTCACCGTCGCCGTTCGCACCTTGGCCTGAAGCCGGTTTCTGAAGAATGAGCTTGGGCGCCGTGGGCAGCACCGGATCGCCGTCCTCCCGACAACCGGCGGCTACGAAGCACGCACCGAGAAGCAGCACGAAGGCCCTCGTCCACGGGGACTTGACGACCAGACCGGGTCCGCTGGCAAGTGCCTTGAGGTACACGGGACTCATGATGATCCTCCACCCAAGTCGTAGAAGGGAGCTTTCAAGACTCTAGCATGCGGCCTTCCTGATGCTCCTCAGAGCCTTTCCCATGACAAATGAGCCTGAAGGGGCGATGTCAATCCCACGAGAGATGAGCCTGAGCGCGTGTTGGGGATCATCGGAGGATGATCTTGCGACTCCACATCGAGCGGCTTCGGACCCTGGACGAGGTCCGGGACTTCATGGCCGGCAGCGCGCCGGTCGACTTCCGTTTCGTGGAGAGCCTTGTCCCACATGAGGTGAGCCTGAAGTGTCGACGTCAATCCCAGGAGAAATGAGCCTGAGTGCGGGTTGGGGATCATTGGAGGATTCCAGGCTCCCTCGTCGCGCCTTGCCGGTTAAACGCCTGACCGACTTGGCCCGACACGGACCTTTGCCGGCACCACGGGCTGCCAGGTGTGCTACTGCGAGCACCTGAACGCCTGGGTGTCGCTGCGGGTGGACGCAGTCATTCCCTGGGCGTTGCGATGCGTCCAGCTGGTTCCGTCCGGGGCCGTGATCAGAAGGTTGAACTCCAGAGTGGTCACGGGCGCGACGAAGATCCAGCGGTATCCGTTGTACGAGCAGCCGTCGAGGACCTTGACCAACACCTCGGCGTTGGATCTGTTGAAGAACCAGAGAAGGCCCGATTCTCCCGAGGCCCAGATGCCGCTCTTCGCCTGGCCGACCTGCCCATCGGGTGTGCGGTAGCACATGCTGACCTCGTAGTCGCCGTCGAACTGCAGCACGGTCGTCGTCGGCGTGCAGCCCGGCGTCGGTGGAGGCGTGCCGTCTCCGTGGTCCACGCCCATGCGGAGGAAGTACGCGGTCGCCACGGTCTCCGCGTTCCATGAACTCCAGGCGTCTCCCGCCGAGGACCGGTGCCGCCAGAAGTTGCTCGTACCGCCTGGGCCGTTTCGATCCTCGGCGAAAGCCTTGCCGCTTGAGTTCGGCCACTGAACGGCCAGCCATACAGGGCCGCCATCGAGCTGCTGCGAGATGATGTCGCCGCTGTTGATCAAGCCACAGGTGCCCCGGCCTCTGGCCAGGCCGGAGACCGTCGCCGTGTACACGGCCAACGGACTGCCCGGCTGCCCACCGGAATCACGGTAGAACGTCAGTGCGAACGAAACGTCCGCATTGTCGTCGTCCTGCGCACGACCGAAACAGGCCGTCACGGAGGTCACGGTGCCCGCGCGAGGCAGGCGGAATCGTTGGGCGTACTCCTGTTCATGCGCGTTGGTGACGAAGGTGAACGCCTCGGGCGTACCATCGTCGTACCTGTACTCGGTTGATGCGAACGACGGGATCCCGGCAAGGTCCGACGCGGCCCCGTCAGCCGACCGTGGGCTGTCGGCTTCGACCAGGATCAGGTCGACGTGGAAGTTGCTCATCGCGTCCTTGTCCGGGACATCCTCGTCGTGGTTCCGGATCGGGGCTCCCGCCGGGGCCGCCGGGGGATCCCCTCCCGTCTGAGCCGCCAGAGGCGATGAAGCGGCCAGGGTCAACGTGATCAGAGCCGGCAGGCCGATCGGTCGCCCGAGAAGGTTGCGTGTCTTTCTGCCGTTTGAACCAGAACTCGAACTGGTAGCCATGCTGCTTTCTCCTTCCTTTTCTTCGAGGGACGGGTCGCGCTGGATTCGTTCCGGCACTGCATCCCGTCCAGCGTCGTGTCATCCGTGTGCTCAACGGCCGGCGTCATGCGGTCGAACGCTCGCACCAAGCCGCCCTCGTGGACCACCGCGTACCAGTCCGGGTCCGGCTCCCGCGAGGCGAAGGAGCAGTCGGTGAAGTCCGGCAACGCCGTCCCGAAGCCGACGGCCGGCTGTGGCCGACCCCGCTGCCGTGGGTCTGAGGGAAGAAGTGCTGTGCAACGACATCCAGCCGGGCGGGCGCGACCCAGGAATCGGCTACTCGGAGCCGCCGCCGCCGGTGGCGGCGTCGCCCTCGAGGGCTTCTTCCTCGAGCAGCCGGGCGCCGCGGAGAATGCCGCCCAAGGCGTAGTTGCCTTCGTGGCAGGCGTACTCGTAGACCTTGTTCGTGCTGGCCGGCCACGGGTACTCACCGCTCCAGGGCTCGGTCCAAGTGTTCGGGTCGTCGACGGTGAAGCCGTAGAGCAGGGTGTCCTCGTCGATGCGGCTGAAGCGCTCGGTGATCACCATCTCCCTGGAACCCTGGGTGAAGCTGTAGTCGTCGCCGAAGTTCTTCGTCGTGACGACCAGGGTGTCGCCTTCCCAGCGACCGACCGACTCGCCGAGCCAGCTTTCGACGTTGTCGTCGTGCTCGGAGTCGATGCGGATGACCCGTGCGTCGTGGTTCATCTCGACCAGGATCATCACGTGGGTGTCGGTCTGCACGATCCGTTTCATGTTGTTGTACATGACGGGCATGGCCGGCGGTCCGGCGGTGGAGCCGAAGCCGAGCAGGCAGCGCTCTGCGTGGGGGCGGAGTTCCGGGTCGTCGTAGGGGCCGAACTCGCGGTCGATCCACCAGGCGGTGCCGGTGTTCTCGTGGCGGAAGGCTGCCCCCTCCGCGAACCGCTTCTTCGCGGCGTCGGTGAGCGCCGGCATCCTGCCGTTCGCGGGCTCGGTGATGATCGACGTGCGGTACTCGCCGTCGAGCTGGAAATTGCCGTCTCCGATGTCGACGTAGAAGGCGTTGTAGCCGCCGACCTTGCCGGCGGCGCCGGTGAACTCGGGCGCGTAGATGCCGGTACCCCCCTCCGGCGGCGCCTCGCGATTCGGGTCGCTGGGCGCGTAGTCCTTCTCGAAGTTCGATTGCCAGTGATCCGCGATCGCCTTGGCCTCCTCCGGGGTCAGGGTCAGGTTGTCGCCGTACTGCGCGGGCCGCTGAAGGGGCGTCAGGGTGGCGACGTCGTAAGTCCCCGAGAGATCGGGCTTGCCGTCAGGCCGGCGGGGAATGTCGTCGGAGGCCGCGATGGAGCCGACGGCCGCTACGGCCAGCAGCGTCGTGAGAGTGAGAATGCGTCGTGCCATGTGCGGCGTCCTCCCGGGTTGCGAACGGTTGCCCTCATCTTAGCCGGAGACTGGCTGACCGGTCAGGATTCGCCCGGTTCGACGATCCGGTCGGTCGTCGTGTCGCGGCGGACCTCGAACCAGCGCCGGCAGCCCTGCGCGTGGAACCAGCGCTCGGTCACCGGGCCCTCGGGATTGTCGTGCATGAAGGCGAGGTCGAGGTTGCGCTCGTCGGGATCCGTCAGGTGCTCCGGCGCGCGCCGGATCTCACCGTGGACGAACTCGTGGACCGAACGGGCGCCGCAGTTGGGGCATGGAATGCGCAGGCTCATTGCCAGTGCCTGCCGGGGAGGCGCTGCGGCACGGCACCCGGCCGACCCTCTGCCCGCGGGTCCGCGTCCCTGCTGAGCGGGTGACGGCCCGGAAGTTCCGGGGTGCGCAGGTCCATCGTCAGTGTGTCCCGGCTGACGCGCGGTCGGCCATCGTGCGGTCGCGCGCGAAGCGATCGAGGCCGAAGGGTGCGATGAGTTCCGGCACCTCGCCGGTCGCGATGAGCTTCGCCATCTGCTCGCCGCCGGCCGGGATCGCCTTGAACCCCCAGGTGCCCCAGCCGGTCGTGATGCAGAAGCCGTCCACGCCGGTGGGCCCGAGGATCGGCGAGTAGTCGGGGCTCATGTCGCACACGCCGGTCCATTGCCGGAGCACCCGCAGGCCCGACATGAAGGGAAGCAGGTAGAGAGCCCGCCGACAGACCTGTTGCACGAAGTCGTGGCTCGAGCGGTAGGAGAAGCTGGGCTGCGGGTCGACCTCGGCGCCCAGGAGCATCTCGCCGCGGGCGGTCTGCGAGGCGTAGAAGAAGAGTTCCGAGGAGGCGACGATGGGCCCGAACTGCTGCCGGTAGTGGTTGGTCACGAACGCCTGCAGGCGGTGGGTGCGGATGGGCAGCCGCACCCCGGCCATCGCGGCGAGTCGGCTGACGTGGCCGCCGACGGCCGAGACGACGACGCCGGCGGCGATGTCACCGGCCGCCGTTCGCACGCCCGCGACCCGGTCGCCTTCCAGGATGAGACCCTCGACCGGCAGGTTCTGATGGACATCGACGCCGCGTTCCATCGCGCCCTCCGCGAGCGCCCAGACCACGCGGTCGTGGCGGGCGGTGGCGCCTTGCGGGTGGTACGAGGCGCCCAGCACCGGCCAGCGGCCGCCGCCGTCCAGGTCGAGCTGCGGGCAGAGTTCCTGGACTCTCCGGGGCCCGACGAACTCCGTTTCCGCGCCGAACTCGGTGTTCAGCTTCGCCCGCATCCGCTCGGTCCGCGCGGCCGCTTCGGAGTGCGCCATCCACAGGATGCCCTTCTCCTGGTGCATCAACCAGCGCCCGGTCTCCTCTTCCAGTCCCCGGTAGAGGTCGACGCTGCGCTGGTAGAAGCGGACGGCGGCCGGAATGCCGTAGTTGGCGCGGATGATCGTCGTGTTCCGGCCCGAGTTGCCGCTGCCGATGTAGCCGCGTTCGAACACGCCGACGTTGGTGATCCCGTGGCGAGTCGCCAGGTAGTAGGCGGTGGCCAGCCCGTGCCCGCCCGCGCCGACGATCACCACGTCGTAGGCCTTCTTCGGGGGCCGCCAGGTCAGCTTCATCTGTCGCTCGACGAATTCGTTCATGCCGCGCCTCCGGCGTCGTAGCCGAGCGCCCGGCTCAGACGGCGCTGGAAGGCGGCGGCGAACGGGGCCGGCGCCAGGAGCAGCGTCCGCCCGGTCTCGAACCACAGTTTGACCGGAATGCCGGCGACCGCGCCCTGGGCCAGCGTCGGCCGCGCGACTGGTCGTTTCCAGTCGCACTCGCGGTTGAGGAATGCCGCGGTGTCGGCGGCATCGAGCCAGACGCAGGAGAAGCCGGTCTCGCGCTCGACGATCGCGTGCGGGTCGCCGGCGACCTCGAAGTCGGGCGGCGCGGTGACGAGGAGTTCGTCGGCGGCGATGCGCATCGCCAGCGCATCGCCCGGCCACGGCGGGTCTGCCGTCAGGGCGTCGAGAGCCGCGGGAGCGGCCGCGGCCCGGGTTGCCTCGAGCGGACGCAGCCGCGGCGGGCCGGAGGGAGTCGCGGTGGCCATGTCGGTTGCTTCGGGGCGCTCGGCGGGGAAGTCGCGGACCTCCTCCGGCGGCATGCCCGCGAGGTCGATGGTGACGCGGGCCCGCTCACCGTCCGGGTCGTGAAGGGGACGATCGACGCGGCGTGCCGGCAGGCCATCGACCGTGACCTCCCGGGGCAGGTTGCCCTGGTCGTCCACGTGGAGCCACCCGAGCATGGCTGTGCCCCTGCCTGCGCCCGCGTCCGTGGGCGCTCCCGTGCCTCTGCCCGCGCCCGCGCCGGTGCCTACGCCCCTGCCCGTGCCCACGGCTGTGCCGGCGGCCACGGCTGTGCCGGTGGTCGAGCGCGTGCCCGCGCTCGTGTCCGAGTCCGTGTCCGCGGCCGTGCGTGCGCCGCTGTCCGTGCGCGTGTCCGTTGTCATGCCTGTTTCCGCGCCCGTTTCCGCGCCCGTGTCCGCGGCCGTGCCGCCGCTTCCCGGTGCGGGCCTTGCGGCCGACGTCACGTAGCCGGCGTAGCGGCCGCCGTCGTGAATTGCCGTTCCCTCCGGAGACGCGCCGCGCTGCGCGGACGGCGACTCGACCATCCGGAGAGCGACCAGCTGCCGGTCGGGCGGTTGCCTGTTCGTCCGCAGGACCGCCTGCCGACCGATGAAGTCCCCCTTGGTCATGTCGACCGTCCACTCGTGGCCGAGCCGGCGGGGGGTCGAGTCGTAGTCCGTGTCCTGACCGACGACGATGTGGCCCTTCTCGAGCCGGAGGTGGAGGAGGGTCTGCAGGCCGTGGGGCCGCGCATGCAGATCGCCGCCGAGCGAGAGCAGCCGCCGCCAGAGTCGGCCGGCGTCGGCGGCGGCATGGTGGAGCTCGTACGAGAGCTCGCCGGTGAAGCTCAACCGCAGGACACGGCAGTCGATGCCGGCGATGCGCAGGCGCCGGTGGCGGCTGAACCCGGGCAATCGCCCCGCGCCGGCCCGCGCCAGCAGCCTGGCCGCCAGGGGCCCGGTGACGTGGATCGCGGCGAGCGAGGCGGTCCGATTCAGGATCCGGACATCGAAGCGGAAGGCCTCGGCCCAGTCCCGCAGCCACAGTTCAAGGAAGCCCGACCCGCCGGAGGTCGAGGTGAGGAAGAACCTGCCGCCGTCCGCGACGGCTTCTTCCCGGCAGAGCATGCCGTCGTCCAGCGCGTAGCCGCGCTCGTCCAGCATGAGGACGTATCGGCAGCGGCCGGGCCTGATCGCAGCGACCCGGCTGGGGACGATCCGCTCCAGGAACGCCTCGGCGTCCGGCCCGGCGATCGCCATCTTGCCGAGCGAACTCACGTCGCCGAGCGAGACGCGGTCGCGCACGGCGTTGTACTCGTCGCGCGCCTCGCCGCAGGTCCACGGTCGCCACCAGCCGCCGGCGCGGTCCATCCGCGCGCCGAGCCGGAGGTGCTCGTCGTGAAGGGGCGACCGGGCGGTCGCCGCGGTATGCGCCCCGGCGGCCAGTTCGCGGACGGTGAGCTGGCGGTTGAGCGGCCGGGCCGTGAAGGCGGGCGGCGGTAGCTGGGTTCCACGCAGCACGGATCCGGCGTCCGAATCTGCGTCCGGGTGGCGCCGGCCGCTCCGTTCGAGCAGGAAGCTGCGCAGGTAGGGAAGGCAGACGCCGCCCTGGCAGGCGCCGGTGCCGGCAAGGGTGGCGCGCTTCAGCAGTTCCATTTCGCGGAAGCCGCGCTCCCAGACGCCGTCCAGATCGGCGACGGTGACGCCGCTGCACGGACAGACGGTCCCTTCGCGGGGACAGGGCGGCAGTTCGGATTCCACTGCGGCGCTGCCGACGGTTCGCACCGGCAGGTCGGAGGCCATCCGGGCCAGCGCCGTCCGCGGTTGGCGGCCGAGGTCGAGAATCGCCGTGTCGCACTCGACCCGGCGCTCTGGCGCCTCCCGCTCGTCCCGCGGGCGGACCACGACCGCCTCGAGGCGGCGCCTGCCCTCGAAACGGATGAGGTCCCAACCGCCCTCGCCCAGCCGCACGTGGCGGCCACGGACTGCCGCGGGCAGGTCGGGCCGTACCTCACCCAGCGACACGGCGCGGCCGAAATCGAGGCCGGCTGCGGCAAGGCCGCAGGCTGCGCCGACGGTCAACAGGCCTTCGAGGTCGCTGCCGGGAACGACCGGTTGGACTTCGGCGGCGCCGGCGGCGACGACGATCTCATGCCTGGGGTGAACATGGAGCACCCGCCCGGCGTCGTCCGATGCAACGACCAGCGGCCCCGGGTAGACGCCGGTGACCTGCTGGCCTTCCCCGGCGTCCAGGGTGACGACCTCCTGCCCCGCGGCGCGCGCCTCGGCGGCGGCCCGGCGGCCCGAGTTGCCCTGGCCGATGACCACGGTGTCGCAGTGAACGTGGTGGGCGGGCTCGGGCGTTCCTGACAGAGGGCGCCGCCGCGCCCGGCGCCGGGTACCGCGGGCCGACGCTGCGCGGCGGCGCCCGGGGTGCGGCTCGACGGGGGCGCTCGAGCTGCCGGTGACGTCCGAATCGGGCAGCAGAGGCGGCGTCTGGCCGCCGAAGTGGTCCCGGCGCACGGCCATGCCGGGCGCGGCCTTCACCTGGCAGCTCCGCGTGTAGGCGACGCCATCGGCGGTCACAAGGCAGTTCGGACAGTCGCCGGCCAGACACAGGCAGCCGCCCCCGGTCGGGTGCAGGCCGGCGCGAACCATCGCGACCAGCAGGCTGTCGCCCGCCTGGGTCTCGACCGGCTTCCCGTCTACTTCGAAGCGGGCCACGGCGCGAATGGTACTGAGGTTCCCTGCGACCGCCGCGCCAGCTTGCGCCCGTCCGGGTCGCGGGCCTGGGCGCCCGGTTCAGGGCCGTTCCAAAGTCGGGAACCTCGGTGACCGATGTGAGGAAACCACTCCGGAATCGGCAACTCGGCGCCGGCACGGCTCTTGACCCTCGGGAATGAAGGCCTCCCGCCCACGCCCAGCGTGAAGCGCTGGACTTTGGAATGGTCCTGAGGGCGCCAGGCGCCGTGATCGACAGGGCCGCTACGATTGCGGCCGGCTCATGACTGCTTCCCTTTCCGGTCAGGTGATCCTCGTCACCGGCTCGACCCGCGGCATTGGCCGGGCAACCGCCGAGGCCGCCGCCGCGCTAGGCGCCACGGTTGCCGTGCATGGGCGGGAACTCGCCCAGGTCGAGGCGGTTTGCGGCGAGATGGGCGCCGGGAGTTGCATCCCGCTCGCCGCCGACCTCGACGACCCCGAGAACGCCGCCGCGCTGGTCGATCAGGTGGTCGAACGCTGCGGCCGGATCGACGGTCTCGTGAACAACGCCGGCGGCGGGCGTCCGGTCGCGTTCCGCGGTCTCGATCTCGACTCCTGGCGGGCGACCCAGCGGGTGAATCTCGAATCCGCGTTCGCGGCCTCGCGGGCGGCGTACCGGGTCATGCGCAGGGCCAGGCGCGGCAGCATCGTCAACATGGCTTCTCTCGCGGCACACGGCCCGGGCGGATGGATGGGCGCCGACTACGCCGCGTCCAAGGCCGGCCTGGTCAGTCTCACCCGCAGTCTTGCCCTCGAGGCCGCGCGCTTCGGCGTCCGCTGCAACGCGGTGTCGCCGGGCTTCATCGAAACGGACATGACGGGTGAACTCACCGACGACCAGCGGCAGAGGCTGCGCGTGCCGCTGGGACGGCTGGGGACGCCGGCGGAAGTCGCCGCCGTGGTCATGTTCCTGCTGTCGCCGGAATCGTCCTACGTGACGGGTCAGGCGATCCACGTCAACGGCGGGTTGTCGATGTATGGCTAGGCGCGTCGCTGTCACCGGCCTTGGCGTTGCCTGCGCCGTCGGCGCCGATGTCGAGACCTTCCGGGACAACCTGGTCGCCGGTCGCGGCGGCGTCGGCAAGCTCCGGTCGCTCGACACGTCGGCGCTTAGGGTCGGCATCGGCGCGGAGGTCGACGCCGACACGGTGCGCGCCGGGCTGAAGCGGCTGCGCCGCCGACCCACCGACCGGGCCGTCGATCTGGGGCTCGTCGCCGCGGCCGACGCGCTCGAGGCGGCCGGTCTGATCGCCGGCGCGCCGCCCCACGAGCCACAGCCGGTGGCGGTCGTTCTGGGCACCGGCGCCGGCTCGGCGGAGAGCCACACCACGGGCCACCAGCGGTTCCATGAGCGCGGCGTGCGGGGACTGCGGCCGTCGACGGTGCCGCGCTGCATGTACAACTCGATCTCGGCGGGAATCTCGATTCACTTCAAGCTGACCGGCATCAACTACGTCGTCGTCTCGGCGTGCACGTCGGCGACGAACGCGATCGGCATGGCCTGCCGGATGGTGCGCGACGGGTACGCCGACACCGTGCTCAGCGGCGGCGCCGACGGTTTCTTCGACCCGTTCTACTTCGGAATCTGGAACAACCTGGGCGTCATGTCGCGAAATCCCGATCCGGCCCGCGCCTGCCGGCCCTTCGACGCCGACCGCGACGGCACGGTGTTCGGGGAGGGCGCCGGCATGCTGGTCCTCGAGTCGTGGGACCGGGCTCGCGGCCGCGGCGCGCGTATCCGGGGCGAGGTCGTCGGCTACGGCGAGTCGTCCGACGCCAGCCATCTGACGAGTCCGAGCGCCGAGGGCCAGGCGGCGGCGATGCGCGCCGCTCTCGAATCGGCCGGGATCGAACCGGCCGATCTCGGCGCGGTGAACGCCCACGGCACCGCCACGCGCGCCAACGATCTCTGCGAGAGCCAGTCGATCCGGGCCGTGCTGGGCGCCGCCGCGGACCAGGTCGCCGTTTCGGCGAACAAGTCGTACTTCGGACACACGCTGGGCGCCTCCGGCGCGATCGAGGCGATCGCGGCGCTGCTCGGCATCGAACAGGGGTTGCTGCCGCCGAATCTGAACCTCGACAACCCCGATCCCGAATGCGACGTGCGGCTTGTGGGCAGCGAACCGGAGCGCCTCGAGCGTCCTCTGGTCATGAAGAACAGCTTCGGCTTCGGCGGCAGCAACGGCGTCCTGGTGCTGGGACCGGGAGAGTAGCTGCGCCGCTGCTGAGGCCGACTCGTTGGTGCAGCCGCCACGACGCCCGAGGCCTCCGCCAGTTGTTGCGGCAACACCCCGTCGTTGCCGGAGTTTGTCGCCGGGGTCCCGACACGGAGTCGTCGACGGGTTCGGCGGCGATACGGACGTCGTACCCGGTGGACCGCTGCCGGCTCATCGGCGATAACCTTCCGGCCCATGGACGGCAACGGAACGTCGGAGATTCTCGTCCGGCTGCGCGAGGTGCTGCGCGACAGCGCGGTGGAGGAGCGGGATTGGGATGCCGTGGCGCCCGAGACCACGATCGAGTCGCTGGGGTTCGACTCTCTGACCATCCTCGACGTGCTCTACGACGTGGAGGAGGAGTTCGGTATCGCCCTGGAGCCGAAGCAGGTGGTGAAGACCCGGACGGTCGGCGAGATCATCGGTCTGTTGCAGCAGCACGGAGCCTGACCGCGGCCTTCCGCCTCCGGGGCCTCGGCAGCTGCCTGGAAGACGTGCGAACTGCCGAGCGGCGCGGAGCCTGACTGTGGCCTTCCACCTCCGGGTGATCCACCTCCTCGAGTACTGGGCGGCGCGGCTTCTGCTGCTGGGCGTCGACTTGCTGCCGCCGGCCGCCGCCTCCCGCTGGGCCGGTTGGCTGGGTTCGCTGTGGTGGACGGCCGACCGGCCACGGCGCCGCGTGGCGATCTCGAACATCCTGCGGGCGGGCGTTGCTGGAGACCCGGCGGCAGCGCGGGCGATCGGGCGGGCCGCTGCACGCCACATGGGGACGGTCCTGGTGGAGTCGCTCAAGTCCGCGCTGGTGCTGGACGACCCGGACCGCGTTCGGGTCCGGATACCGGACGACGTTCAGGCGGTGCTCGAGGATCCGGATCAGGGGCTGATCGTGGTCTCGGGGCACTTCGGCAACTGGGAACTCGCCGGCCAGTGGCTGTCTCGCTACAAGCCGGTCGCGGGGATCTCGCGGCCGATGAACAACCCGCGGGTGCAGGAGTTGGCCCTCAGCCGCCGGCCGCGGCACGGCTTCCGGATGATCCCGAAGTACGACCCGGATCCCGGGCGGTTCATCAAGCTTCTCGGTGACGGCGAGATCCTCGCGTTGCTGGTCGACCAGCACGCCCGCCAGGGCCTCGACGTGCCGTTCTTCGGACACCCGGCGAAGACCCACACGACCGCCGCGATGCTGCACCTGGTGACCCGGGCGCCGCTTTGTTTCGCGACGTGCCGGCGGGCGGCGCCGATGACCTTCGAACTGACCCTGTCGCCGCTGATCGAGCGGCAGCGGAGCGGCGAACGCAACGCCGACGTGGAGGCGATCCTGCTGGCGCTCAACGGCCTCCTGGAAGAGGCGATCCGGCGCGATCCGGACCAGTACCTCTGGGGCCACCGCCGCTGGCGCCGGCGCACCGAGTGACTACTGGCCGCGCAGGAACTCGATGACCGCCCGGTTCCACTGGCGCGGCTGGCAAAACCAGGCCGAGTGGCCGGCGCCCGGAGCGAGAACGAAGAGGGGCGGGAGGCAGACCGAACGACGGATGGGTCGGTAGAGTGGCCGAATGAGGTGGGGGCCCAATCCTCGCATGCCCTCCTGCCTGGTCTGGTTGCTCCCCCTGTTGCTGGCGCAGCCGGCCTCCGCTCTCGGGACCGGTTCCCCGAAGCCTGCCGGTCAGGCGACCGGGAACGGCGAAGAGGAGCAGCCGCAAGCCGAAGCGCCATTCACCGAAGAGATCGACGTGATCGGTCTCGCCCCCCTGGATCATGGGGGCGAGTCAGCCGATCGCGTGCCCTGGACGGTCCATCGCGTTTCGACCGAGGTGCTGGACCGGTCCGCGGTCTCCGGCACGGGCACTCTGCTGGAAGCCGGGTTGCCCGGGGTTCACCTCTCGCCGGCCCAGGGAAGCGCGCTCCAGGCGGACGTGCTCTACCGGGGCTTCGGCGCCTCGCCGCTCCTGGGCGCCAACCAGGGCCTCTCGGTCTACGAGGACGGCGTCCGCGTCAACGAGGTCTTCGGCGACGTGGTGGCCTGGGACCTCGTGCCGACGTTCGCGGCGGAACGAGTCGAGCTCGTACCGGGGGCGAACCCGATGTTCGGCCTGAACACGCTCGGCGGCGCGATCGCTCTGACCACGCGGAGCGGGTTCGATTCGGAGCGGGTCGACCTGACGATAGAGGCCGGTTCGTTCGGTCGCCGCGCCGGCGAACTGAGCGCCGGCGGCGCATTCGGCTCCGGGAAGAACCTGGGCTGGTTCCTCGGCGCGCGCTCGTTCGAGGAGGACGGCTGGCGCGACTTCTCGCCCAGCTCGCTACGGCAGGCGCTTCTGAAGTTCTCGCAGCGCGGCAGCGGGGGCCGCATGGAGGTCACGCTGGGGGTTGCGGACAACGAGCTGATCGGCAACGGCGTCGTGCCCGTCGAGTTGCTCGAAGCAGATCGTGCGGAGGTGTTCACGCATCCCGACCGCACGGGCAACGACCTGCTCTTCCCGCGTCTGCGGGTGGGCCGGCTGTTCGGCCAGGGCCTCGAACTCGAGGCGCAGGTCTATCTTCGCGACAACGATGTCGACACCTGGAATGCCGACGCGTTCGAGGGCGACGACGATGACGATGACGACGAGGGCCGTGACGGGATCGACGACGACGACGTGAATCACGACGACGACGATGCCGAGCGGGGCAACGGCGATTTCGACGACTTCAATGCGGTGAACAACCGGAGCCGCACCGAGCAGGAAGGCTGGGGCGGTTCGATCCAGCTCTCCGGGCTCACGGAGTCCGGCCGCTGGCTCGCCGGCGCCTCACGGGATGGCGGCCGGGCCGACTTCGACTTCGAGACCGAACTTGCCCGACTGACCGCCACGAGGACGACGATCGGCAGCGGCATGCTGCTGCCCGGCGCCGAGGTCGGGCTCCGTGCCGAGACGGGGCACGTCGGCCTGTGGGCGCTGCGGCACTGGACGGTATCCGGCGACCGGCTGACCTGGACCCTGCAGGCCCGCTACAACGACAGCCGGATCGAGCTCGACGATCAGTTGGGCACGGCGCTCGACGGCGATCACCGCTTCTCGCGACTCTCGCCCTCGGTGGGCTTCGTGTGGGACCCGAGCGCGCGCGAACGATCGTCCGTCCTGTTGTTCGGCAACGTGTCCCGATCCGCCCGGGCGCCGACGCCGGTCGAGCTGACCTGCGCGGACCCGGACGACCCGTGCCGGCTGCCGAACGCCTTCGTCGCCGACCCGCCGCTGGACCAGGTGGTGACGACGAGCGCGGAGGTCGGCCTGCGCGGCAGCCGTGGTCTTGTGCGCTGGAGCGCGGCCCTCTTCCACAGCGACAGTGCCGACGACATCATCTTCGTATCCAGCGGCGCCGGGACCAGCGCCGGGTACTTCACCAACGTCGACGCGACTCGCCGGCGGGGGCTGGAGCTGTGGGTGCGCGGCCGCAGCGGCCCGGTGAACTGGGACGCGTCCTGGACGCTGCTCGATGCGACCTTCCAGGATCGGCTGACCCTGTCGAGCCCGCCTCATCCGATGGCGGAGGAGGGCGAGATCGAGGTCGAACGCGGCGACTTCATTCCCGGCGTGCCGCGCCGGCAGTTCCGGGCCGGCGCGGACTGGACGGTGGGCAACCGGGTGCAGCTGGGTGCACGCCTGCTCGGCGACTCCGCCCGCTACCTGCGGGGTGACGAGGCGAACCTGCTCGAACCGCTCGGATCGGCGTGGAAGGGCGACCTGTGGGCCCGGATCGAACTCGCGCCGTCGCTCGACCTGGATCTCGAGGTGTCCAACGTGACGGACCGCGAGTACGCCGCCTTCGGGGCGCTCGGCGAACCCGACGAAGTGCTGGGCGATGAGTTCGGGAATCCTCGCTTCCTGAGCCCCGCCGAGCCGCGGGCGTTCCGGGCCTCGCTGCGGCTGCGGTTCTGAGGCACGCCCTCCGGTTCACGGCTTCGGCCCTTTCATCCCATGAGGACCGCAGGACCCCCTCGAAGCGCTCTGCTGGCGGGCCGGACCGAGCTGGGCGAGCCACGTCAGTGGACCCGCGGGTGGGAGCCGGGTGGGAGCGTAGTGCGGTTGTCGTAGCGGTTTGGGGCGGTGACTCCGTGTTTCAGCGGTGCCTCGTAGAGCTGCCGTTTCACGCTTCGACCGACACGGCGATCTGATTGGCTACCTCGGTGTAGAGGTCCACGTCCGTGTCGGGAGCGCGGATGCTGACGGCCAAAGCGTAGCGCGCGCTACGGTTGGCGCAGCCGAGCCGGCCGCGCGTGCGCCACCAGCCGATCGTTGGGAAGACGGCGACTTGGGCTCGGCTTGCAAGTTCGGCGGCGGTGCCGTGCCAGATGTCCGAGTGCAAGGATCCGCGGTGCCGGTTGTCGGTGCCGAGAAGCCAGTGTGGGTCTGAAGACGCGGGGTTTGGCCCTTGCCGTTCGACGGCGGCGTTGATTCGGGCGCGAAAGGCGCCGGGGGTTTCGGTCGGGCGCTTGACGTCGAAGCGCAGCCCATGGGACCGATAGCGGTAGAGGGAATTGCCCCGCTCGGACGGGTTGGGCTCGATGAAGTATGAAAGCGTGACGCGCATGTCGACCTGGGTGTCGCCGAGGGACTCGAGTGCGTCGTGTGGCCAGGGCAGGCGGTGGAGGTGCATGTCCTGGGTGTTGGGAGGTTTGCCGCGTTCCTTCCGGAAGGGTTGCAGGGTGCCTTGGACCACGAGGGTTAAGGAGTTGGCGACGGTCCAGAGCGCCCGTCCGAGGTCGGGGACACCGAAGCCGCACCGCTGGACGAGCTGGCGGTAGTGCCGCTTGGCATGGTGGAGCGGCAGGTGCGCCCGCCGCATGGCAGGGGTCCATTCCGCCGAATGGACGATCAACGCACGGACCGTCTCGGGCCAGAGTTCGGGGTAGGTGGCCATGATCTGCGCGGCCATACGTGCGGCCAGGGCAGTCGCGGCGCTGGTGGCGTTGGTGGTCGTGAAGAGGCGATTCGCCGGCTCGTGGTGGGTAGTAAGAAGGCTGAGGCTGGGCATGGCAACGGCGCCCATCGGGTCGGCGGCGGCGTTGCCGCCTTCGAGGACGATGTCCGGTTTCAGGGGCCACTGGCGCTGCCAACCCAGGGCCGTCGTGCTGAACGGGCTCAAGCCCCCGTTGGGCGCTATGGGTTCGTAGTCCTCGGTGTCGGGCTCGGTGATGTGGGTCAGGTTCGTGCAGGCGCCGACAGTCAGAGCGTTCCACGCCTGGGCGGGGTCGTGGATGCCGTCGGAATCGTTGCTGTCGGGGTACAGTTCCCATTCCGCGTTGTCCTTTACGTTGCCAGCCGACACGACGAGCAGTCGGGGCGTGTGGCCCTGGTTTTCGCTGTCGGCGGCCAGGGCGTCGACTGTCGCGGACCATCCCGTGGGTCGGCCCCGGTCCCGGTTGTCCCGTGCGGTCACGGCCATGCCGAACACGCGGGGTCGGTCCGGATGGTCGATTTCGGGACGGGAGACGGCTTCTGCGGTCAGGTAGCCGTGGTGGCGGGAGTCAGTGCCGTTGGCGCCGTCGTCGCGTAGGAGCTTCACGGACTCCAGGCGGTGTTCGATCTCGATATCTCCATCGCCGTCGAGGAGGTCGGTGAGATTGCCGGCGATGGCGAGACCCGCCATCTCGGTGCCGTGGCCGTCGTCGTCGTTGGTGCCCCAGGCAGGCTCGACGCTGTGGAGGTCGGGGGTGCCGAGGACGTGGCTAATGAGCGGGTGTTTTCGGTTGATGCCGGTGTCGAGGAGGCAAACGTGCGGTGCCTCCGGGCCGCCGTTGAAGTTCGTGCGCTCGAGCAGGTGGTCCACCCAGGCCGACTGTTCGTCGAGCGCTAGCGAGTCGAAGAACTCCGCCGTCTCCTTGGCGCGGCGCAGTTCAGCGATGCTGTTGAGGGTCGCGATGGACTGCTGGATGGCGGCCAGGGACGTGCGGGCCACAAGGACGCTGCGCTCAGGGAAACGCAGCTCTCCCGGGGAAACCTGCATGCCGAGGGACGCGGCACGTTCCCGGAAAGCGCCGATCGCGGCCTCACGGTCGCGGCCGACGGGGATCCAGATTTCACAGGCGAACGGTTCGGTGTCGTCTTCGGGAAACGCCCCGTCGTCGTCGGTCCACAGGGCGCGGACGCTGGCGGAGCGGATGGCCTTGATGGCGTCGAGCAGTCTGCGGTTGTCGCGGGGACGGCCTAGCCGATCCTCGCGGTAGTCGAGATAGTCCCTGATGAGCTTCTCGAAGTGTTCGAGCTTTCCGGCCGGAACGAAGACCGTGGCGTAGGTCGTCTCGTCGCGATGGCGGACGTTGCGCAGCTCGATGCCCTGGTTCTCTCGCGAGAGGCTCTCGAAGGCGAGATCGACGTCCGGGAAGCTCTTGAACTCGACCTGGATGCCGAGACCGGCTTCCGGATCCTCGGCGTCGAAGGCCGCGGCTTCGGAGGCCGCGCGAACGTCGCCCAGTTGGGCGCTTAGAGCGGCGGCGTGCTCCCCGCGGTCACGGGCGGGGACGCTCCGACCGCCCTCGCCGCCACCGCGGACGCGGTAGGTTTCCGTGTCTGTGAAGCCCTCGAGGATGAAGTGTCGATGGGTGTCCGTATCTCCGTTCGCCATCTATTGGGGTTCGTAGCGCAGGCGGCTGGCGATCGCCTTGCGTTCCTGGAGCATGGCGCGGATGGCGCGTTCTCGGCATTTGCCGTGGCCCTCGATGAGGGCGTCCTTGAGGACATCGTTGGCGGCGCGGGAGATCTCGGCGTAGCTGAGCCCATGGGCCTCCTCGCCGAGCATCTTCCAGCGGACCTGGGCGGACTTCGACAGCAGTCGGGTGCGGAGGAGCTTGGCTGCCTGCCTTGCGTCGGGAAGCTGGTAGTGGAGTATGTCGTCGAAACGCCGGAAAAGCGCCCGATCGAGGATGTCGGGATGATTGGTGGCGGCGACCACAAGGCTGTGCGAGCGGTCCTGCTCGATCATCAACAGGAAGCTGTTGAGCACGCGGCGGATCTCGCCGACATCGTTGGTGAGGTCCCTGCAGGAGCCGATCGCGTCGAACTCGTCGAAAAAGTAGATGCCACGGGTGCGGTGCGTTGCATCGAAGACTTGGCGCAGCTTGGCGGCGGTTTCGCCCATGAAGCGGGTGATGAGGCCGTCGAGGCGGACCTGAAGAAGAGCGAGGCCGAGTTCGCCGGCGAGCACGGACGCGGTCATGGTCTTGCCTGTGCCTGGGGGACCGATGAGCAGGAGCTTGCGGCGCGGGAAGAGGCCGTGATCGAGGATCCGCCCGGCGACACGCTGCTCACGGATGACGCGCTGTAGCTGTTTCGCAAGCTCCGGCTCAACGATCATGTCCGAAAGGCGGCTCGTGGGATTGGCCACTTCGAGGAGATTGGCGAGCTCGCCGCGCGGCTGGCTGATGGAGACGAGGGAGGCTGTGCCACGTTGTCGCTTGGCCTCGTCAATGGCCTTCCGCAGATCGGTCGCCAGCTTGCCGTGGCCGAGACGAGCTTCGTGTGCGGCGACTTGCATGGCAACCGAGAGGAAGCGGTCGTCGTCGCCGTCGGCGTAGGACTGGATCAGGGCCTTGAGCTGGCTGCCGCTGGCCATTCAGGTTCCTGGAAGGCGAACTCGCAACCGGATCTCATACGCCAAGCACGGAAGCGTGAGATCGGTCATCCGTGCGCGAAGCGAACGCGACAGAGTTTGGCGAAGGCGGGGCATGGGACTCCGTTCACCGCGTATGTTTGAACAGTAGCGCATTGGGGCACACCGGGAAAGTCCTGGCCGTGGCGCTGGGGCGGCCGGGTCTCGGTGCGCTTCGGGCCTTGATGCGGCCCCGGTCACTCTGCTGATAGTCTCCCAGCGGTGCGCGAGAGTGACGAGTGTTCAGTGGCGGTCAGCTCCCGGGTGCCTGAGATCCAAGTCATGAGGTACGCGAGCTGGCCGGACAGCGCGTCCCTGCCGCTCGTGGAAGAGGCGCTGCCGGACCTCGGTGAGGAGTTCGTCGCCTGTCAAGCGGCGCGGCGGTAGTCGTTTCGCCGACGTAGTTGCATGAGCCGTCGCCGGATCATGACCAAAGCGGCTTTGCTTGCGCTGGCGGCGCTGTTTCTGGCTTCCGGTCTGTGGGCCCACGGCGTCGCCGACCAGGACGAGATCTTCCTGACGAACAACGAGGGCCTCGCCGTCGGGCCCTACATGTACCTGGGCGCCAAGCACATGGTGACCGGGTACGACCATCTCGCGTTTCTGGCGGGGGTCATCTTCTTCCTCTACCGCTTCCGCGACGTCGCGCTCTACGTGACGCTCTTCGCGGTCGGCCACAGCGTCACCCTTCTGGTCGGCGTGCTGGGCGGCATCGACGCGAACCCGTTTCTCATCGACGCGATCGTCGGCCTGTCGGTGGCCTACAAGGCGTTCGAGAATCTGGGAGGACTCCGGGCGCTCGGAGTGCGGATCGACACCAGGGCTGCCGTGCTCGTGTTCGGGCTGTTCCACGGCTTCGGTCTGGCGACCAAGCTGCAGCCGGTCGAGATCTCGGGCAGCGGGCTCGTCGGCAACATCGTCTCCTTCAACGTCGGCGTCGAGCTCGGGCAGTTCGCCGCCCTCGCCATCATTCTGCTGAGCTTCAACCTGTGGCGAGCCAGCGGCCACTTCCGGAGACGCGGCCACTCTCACGGTTTCGCGGCCAACGCGGCACTGATGACGGTCGGCTTCCTGCTCGTCGCCTACCAGTTGACGGGGTACTTCTTGTCATGACGGATTCCTCTCCCGCTCCAGGCGGCGATCTCGGAACGCCGCCGCTCCGCAAGCTGCTGAAGACGCTGGCGATCACGCTCGCCGCCGCCGCGGTGGTCTTCGTGGTCGTCATCCTGCCGGCCGAGTACGGCAGCGACCCGACCCGGATCGGAGGCCTGCTCGGCCTGGACCGGTTGTACGAGGCCGCGGGCGCCGAGCCCATGGCGGAGGCCGAGGAAGGGCTCTCGGCGCAGCTGGCCGGCAACCGTGAACTCCGCGCGGAGACGGTGACCATCGAGATCGGCGCCAACGAGCAGATGGAGTACAAGCTGCAGATGATCGAGGGGATGACGATCGTCTACTCCTGGCAGACCGACGGAGGGGCCCTGTACTCGGACTTCCACGCCGACCCCTTCAACGATCTCGACGACGAATCGGTGCGCTACGCCGAGCAGTTCGACATCACGGGAGCCCGCGGCGGTCTCACTGCGGGCTACTCCGGCAACCACGGCTGGTTCTGGCGCAACGACAACGACGCGCCGGTCACCATCGCACTCGACGTGCGGGGTTTCTACACCGGCATGAAGGAAATTGGCCGCGCCCCGGCGGGTACGGAACATCTGGACTCGGAGGCCTACGAATGAAGCTCTTCTGGTGCCCGCAGACGCGGGCGAGCCGCGCGGTATGGATGCTCGAGGAGGCAGGCGTCGATTACGGACTCGTCCGCGTCGACGTCACGCAGCCCGAGCGGACTCCCGAGCACCTCGCGGCGAGCCCGATGGGCAAGGTGCCGGCGCTCGAGGACGGCGAGGTCAGGATGTGGGATTCGGCGGCGATCTGCCTCTACGTGGCCGACCGCTACGCTTCCGGCCGGCTGGCGCCGGGCCTCGACGATCCGCTTCGCGCCCGTTTCGTGCACTGGTTGATCTACGCGTCGGCGATGATCGAGCCGGCGATGTTCGAGTCGGGGCTTCGGGCCGTCGTGCCCGAGGAGCACCATGCAGAGGCGTTCCATCCGGGCCGGCTCGGGTGGGGCAGCTTCGCGCAGACGATCAGGACCTGGGAGGAGGGTCTTGGCGACGGTCCCTGGATTCTGGGCAACGAGTTCAGCGCCGCCGACGTGATGCTCGGCAGCAGCGCCGTCTTCCTGCGCATGTTCGGGATGCTCCCGGAGTCACGGGTGCTGGAGGCCTACGCGGATCGCTCCCTGGCCAGACCCGCGTATCAGAAGGCGCTGGCAGCCGAAGGGTCCGACTGAAGCCTCAACGAGTGGCGCCGGCGGCGGGACGGTTCTTCCCAACGCCGCTCATCGAGCCGGTCGTGGCGAGCAACTTCGGGCGGTCGCCAATCGCGTCGTCGAAGGGGTCGGTACACTCGCCTCTTCCGGCATGGCTGATCTTGAAGATCTGCTCGTCAAGACGAGCAGGACGTTCGCACTCTCGATCCCCCAACTCGAGGGAGCAACCCGCCGGCAGGTGACGCTGGGCTATCTGCTGCTTCGCATCGCCGACACGCTCGAGGACGCGGCGGTCTGGAGCCGGGAGCAACGGGTCGAGGCCCTGTTCCGTTTCGCGGACCTGCTGACGGACGGGGACCTGCTGACCGACGGGGACCTGCCGACGTCCGCGGGCCTGCCGACGTCCGCGGGCCTGCCGACGGACGCGGGCCTGCCGACGGACGCGGGCGGAAGGGTGGCCGGTGTTGCTCGTCTGCCGTCCCGATCTGCGCTCCGCCGACGGCGGCCCGGCGGGGCGGAGGCGGCGGTCGAGTCCTGGCTCGAAAACCCTCCCTCGCGTCACCAGGGGTATCTGGAACTGCTCGAGGCGACCGGCGAGGTTCTGGCGGCCTGGGAAGCTCTCGACCCGCCGGCCCGGCGCGTGATCGGCCGCTACGTGCGCCGCACCAGCGTCGGCATGGCGCACATCGTGAGACGCGCCGACCGGGAAGGGGAGCTCCGCCTCGCCGGGCTCGCCGATCTCCGGGACTACTGCTACGTCGTTGCCGGCATCGTCGGCGAGATGCTGACCGAGTTGTTCCTGCTCGGGGCGTCGCTGGAGGCGGTTGCGGAAGCGCTCCGCCGCCGCGCGGCGACCTTCGGCGAGGCCCTGCAACTCGTGAACATCCTGAAGGACTCGACTGCCGATGCGGACGAGGGGAGGAGCTTCATCCCGAGCGCCCGCGACCGGGCGCGGGCCTTTGAACTCGCCCGATCGGACCTGCTGATTGCCGGGGAGTACGTGGATCACCTGCAGAGTGCCGGCGCACCGCGCGGCTACCTCGGCTTCACCGGTCTGCCGGTTCGTCTCGCCTGGGCGACCCTGGACCGGGTCGAAGAGCAGGGCCCCGGTTCGAAGCTGACCCGCCCGGAAGTGGCAACGCTCGTCGCTGCCATGCACGCCGACCTGGACGCGGGCCGGTCAGCAGCCGGCAGCAGTTGATTGTTGGCGCCGCCAGACCTGTTTCCGATACCGATCGCTCACGATGATCTCTCCCTGGATCAACGGCCCCGTTCACGATCACTTCCCGCTGGACAGCTGTCTCTGTTGACACCACAGGGCCTTCCGGTGTCTAATCCGGCGTCCCGGATTGATCCGGGTTCCCGACAAACTCTCGCCGCGCCATGAACACACCGCCTCGCGACCTCGCGATTTCGACCCTCTCCGTCGGTCCCGTGGCCGGCCTTGCGTTGAAGGTCTGGTGGGCTCACGGTCACGGCAAGGGCTGAATCCGGGCCAGGTCCCGGAGGCAAGGTCCGGGACGAGGGTGAGCCAGACGACAAGACCTCCTTCCGGATCGAAGGAGGTCTCCCTGTTCCACTCGACAACCCGCGATAGCCCGCGCGCCGCTCTGGTTGCGTCGCTGACCGAGGCGCCTGGCGCGTCCGGGGACGAGTTGCGCCTGCTGTCGGCGCGGGCCGACTGGCTCGAGGTGCGGGCCGACCTGGTCGGTGAGATCGGTGTGGAGTGGTTGCGGGAACGGTTTGCCGGCGGGTTGCTCTACACCCTGCGGAGCGAGGCGGAGGGCGGCCGCGGACCGGTCGATGCAGATCGGCGGGCGGAGCGGTTCGCCGCGGCCCGCGGGTACGACCTGGTCGATCTCGAGGCCGATCGCGATCTTGGGCGGCAGACGCTGGCCGCCATCGAACCGAAGAGGCGGCTGGTGTCGTGGCACGGCCGCGGCGCCAGCCTGAAGGCGTTGCGGGGCCGGCTGAGACAGGTCTCTGGCGTGGAAGCCCGCCTCTACAAGCTCGTCACCGCTCCGGGGAGGTCGGGCGAGGAGTTGGCGCCGCTGGAACTGCTCCTCGACACCGGCCGCCGGGATGTGGCCGCGTTCTCGATGGGCGCCATCGGCGCCTGGACCCGGCAGGTCGCCCCCCGGCTCGGGGCGCCCTGGGTCTACGGCGCTGCGGGCGCGCTGGTTGCCGCCCCCGGGCAACCGTCGATCGGGCGCCTGCGGGCGGACTACGGTCTTCCGGGCCTGCCCCGGGTGTCGAAGCTGTTCGGCGTCATCGGGCATCCGGCGGCTCACAGCCTGTCGCCCCGGCTGCACAATGCCGGCTACCGCGACCGCGGCGAGGCCGCTCTCTACGTCGCCTTCGACGCGCCGTCCTTCGAGACGTTCTGGACCCGGATCGTGCAGAGCGACTTCTTCCGGCGCGCGGGGATGCCTCTCGGCGGCCTGAGCGTCACGGCGCCGCACAAGGCCGCGGCTCTGGCCGCCGCGGCGGAGGCCGGTGACCTGGCGGCCCGAACCGGAGGCGCGAACACGCTTCTTCCGGGTTCGGGCGGCGCCGGCGAGAGACAGTGGCGCGCGGAGAGCACGGATCCTGAGGGCGTTGTCGGTCCGCTGCGCCGACTTGGAATCGAGCTCCCGGATCGAGCTGCCGTGGTCATCGGCGCGGGCGGCGCCGGCCGCGCCGCGGCGGTGGGTCTGGCGGACGCCGGCGCGGAGGTCGCGATCGCCAACCGAACGGCTTCCACCGGCCGTGCAGCCGCCGAGTCGCTCGGCGCAGACTTCGTCGCGCTCGACGAACTGGCGCCCGGCGAGTTCGACATCGTCGTGAACGCCACCTCGCTGGGCCGCGATCCCGCGGACCCGTTTCCCTGCGACCCGAACGCCGTGCGCACCTCGGCCGCCGCGGTGGAGCTGGTGTACGGCGGTGGACCGACGCCCTGGAGCCGGGCCCTCGCGGCTCGCGGCATTCGGGTCGCAGAGGGCCGGGACGTGTTGCTGCATCAGGGCCTGGCGCAGTTCGAGGCGATGACGGGGAAGCCGCTGCCGCTTGATGTGGGCGCCGCGGCCCTGGGACTGGAGACCGCACGATGAGAATCTCCGCCGGCCTGCCGACCGGAGTGTCGGCCGCGCTCTTCGACAGCGTGAAACGCCGCCGCCGGCTGGAGGCGCGCCTGACGGCGCTGCTCGAGGAACGCGGTTTCGCCGAGGTCCTGCTGCCGATCCTCGACTACTTCGAGCCGTATCGGCCCCTGCTTCAGGAACGGCTGCTGAAGCAGCTCTACCGTTTCGTTGACCGGGACGGTCAGCTGCTGGTGCTGCGGGGCGATTTCACGCCGATGCTGGCGCGGCTGCTGGCTCCTCACCTGGACGACCTGGAACTGCCGCTCTGTCTCTACTACCGCGGCGACGTGGTGCGGCATCAGCCCCTGCGGCCGGGCCGGATGCGCGAGTACTCCCAGCTGGGCGCCGAGCTGCTCGGCGGCGATCGGGCCGAGGCGGATGAACGGATGCTGACCCTGTTCCTCGACCTGCTGCTTCAGGCGCGCGGCGAGGATCCCGGGGGTGCGGAACGCCTCGACGCCGGCCACGAGCATGTCCAACGCCACCGCTCGCCGGTATCCGGCGAAGGCGATGAAGGCGATGAAGGCGATGAAGGCGATGGCGCGGCGCTGCGGGTCGTCCTCGGTGTGGCCGGCGCGCTCGACGAAGCCCTGCTCGCGGCGGCCGGAGAAGGCGCCGCGGGTCAGCTGGCCCTGCGGATCGCGGGCCGCGACCGCAGTGCCGCCGCCAGGACTCTGCTCTCCGACGTCGTCGAACGGGGCTATCCGTCGGACCTCTCCGTCCTTGGCGGCCGCGCCCCGGCGGTGGCCGATCTGCTGGGGATCCGCGACCGGCTGGCTGCGGCGTACAGGGGCCGGGGTATCGAAGTCGAGGTCGATCTCGCCGAGTTCGCCGCCTCCGCGCTCGACCCGAGGGTTGGCGTCTCCGCGGGCCCGCGCGGCTACTACGACGGTCTCATGTTCGCGGCCTACGCGCCGGGGACGGCGCTGGCACTCGGCGTCGGCGGCCGGTACGACAAGGTGTTCCGTTCGCTCAGCGGCGACTGCTCGGCGGTCGGTTTCTCGTGCGGGCTCGACCTGCTCACGGAGCTGGCGGAGGCTGCGCCGTGATCACGTTCGGCTTGCCGAAGGGACGCAACCTCGGACCGGCCCGCGACGCACTTGCCGCCGGAGGGCTGGACCTGGGCGGCCTGGATTCCTCGCGCCTGCGCCGGCGATTCGGATGCGTCCCCGTGCTGGGGGTCGACGTCGAGGTGCTCCTGCTCAAGGATTGGGACCTGCCGCTCTATGTGGAGCACGGGATCGTCGATTGCGCGATCGTGGGCAGTGACGTGCTGGAGGAGACGCAGCCCGACGTCTTCCGGCCGTTGCGGCTCCGGGATGGGCGCAGCCGACTGTCGCTGATTGCCGAAACGCGGGACCTGCCGCGGCGGAGCGGCCAGCTCCGGGCGGCGACGCGCTATCCCGCATGGGCGGCGAGACTGCTTGCGGCCCGCAACCTGCACGTCGAGGTGCTCCACCTGACCAGCTCGATCGAACTGGGGCCGTTGCTCGATCTGACCGATGTCGCGGTCGACATCGTGCAGACCGGCACGACGCTCAGGACCCACGATCTGCACGAGGTCGAGGTGCTGGCACAGGTGGCGCCGACCTTCGTTGTCAACCGGGCCTCGTTCCACGCCCACCGGCGCCGCCTGGGCAGGCTGCTGCTCGGACTTGAAGAAGCGGGGGCCGCCGGTGACTGAGATCGGAAGTGAGCGGGCGCTGCGGGTGCTGGCCGCGGAGAGCCGCGCGGGTCTGGAGCGCCTGGACCTGCTCGTCCGCCGCGGCCGCGGCGGGATCGCGGCCGGGATCCGGCAGGCCGCCGCGGAGATCGTGGACGCGGTCCGCGGCGGCGGCGACGGATTCCTGCTCGAAGCCGTGCGGCGCTTCGACGGCTTCGACGCGAGCTCGGTGGGTGAACTGCGGTTCGCAACCGCCAGGGAGAGGTGGCGGCCGCCGCGAGAGACATCTCCGCCTTCGGCTGCCGCGAGTAGCGGCGGCGACGGCGCCGGGTTCACTTCGGACTCCGATGCCATCGACCCCCGGGTCGCCGATGCGATCGAGCGCGCCCGCGCGGCGATCGAGGCCTGTCACCGGGCCCAACCGCACGGTCCGGGCGTCCGGCGCCTGGAACGTGACGGCGTGTCGATCGAGGAGCGCCGGTTGCCGCTCCGCCGGGTCGGGATCTACGTGCCGGGTGGGCGGTTTCCCTATCCGTCGACGGTTCTGATGACCGCCGTGCCGGCGCGGCTGGCCGGTGTCGAGGAACTCGTCGTCGCCACGCCGCCCCGGGCCTACCTCGAGAGCCCGGTTCTGAGGCACGTGCTGCATCTCGTCGGAGTGGACGAGGTCTGGGGCATGGGCGGAGCGCACGGGGTCGCCGCGCTCGCCTACGGCACGGACTCGATCCGGGCCGTCGACCTGATCGCCGGGCCCGGCAACGCCTGGGTGGCCGCGGCCAAGCAGCACGTGGCGGGCGACGTGGGTGTCGATCGGGACGCGGGTCCGTCGGAGGTCGTCGTCGTGGCTACCGAGGGCGCCCCCGCCTCATGGGTTGCGGCCGACCTGCTGGCGCAGGCGGAGCACGATCCGCTGGCGGTCGCGGTCCTGATCACGGACTCCATGGGGCTTGCCGATCAGGTGGCCTCCGAGGTGGACCGCCAACTGTCGCTGCTGCCGACGCGGGACACCGCCGGCGCGGCGCTCGAAGCGCACGGGGCGGCGTTCGTCACGTTGGACCTGGACGCGGCACTCCGGCTTGCCGAACGGCTGGCCCCGGAGCACCTGCAGCTGATCGGCTCGGCCGCGGAGACCCGCGCCGACGCGGTGCGCAATGCCGGCGCCGTGTTCGTCGGCGCTGCGTCGCCGGTGGTGCTCGGGGACTACGTTGCCGGACCCAGCCACGTGCTGCCCACGGGCGGCAGCGCGCGGTTCGCTTCCGGCCTCGGGATCGAGGACTTCGTGCGGCGCAGTCACACGGTTCGATTTTCCGATCGGGCCTCGAGGATCTGGGCCGCGACCGCCGAGACCCTGGCGGCCACGGAGGGCCTGGCCGCCCATGCCGCGGCCGCCGGTCTGCGCCGCGGCACGGAGGGCGGACCATGAGGTCCTCCGGACGCTCGGGGGAATCTGCCCGCGGCCCCGGTCCCGCTCGTCGCCGTGGCAGAGGCGCCCGGGGTGCGGGGATCGCGCGGAAGCCTGCCGCCGACGTGCTCCTGGACGGGGGTGAGTCATGAAGACCTCCACCCGGGGTGCGGCGGGTGCTTTCGTCAGGCCCGAGTTCCGCCGGCTGTCGGCCTACTCCCTCCACCGGGTGGCGTGCCGCTACCGGCTGGACCAGAACGAGGCGCCCTGGGATCTGCCCCGGGCGCTCAAGCGCGAAGCGCTGGCGCGTCTGGCCGAGCGCACCTGGGCCCACTACCCCGACTTTCACGCCGAGCGCCTGCGCCGGCTGCTCGGTGAACGAAACGCCTGGCCGTCAGCGGGCGTGCTGGTCGGGAACGGGTCCGGTGAGCTGCTGACGACGGTGCTCGAAGGCGTCGTCCGGCCCGGCCGGGAGGTCCTGGCCTGCGAGCCGTGCTTCGCTCTCTACGAGACCTTCGTCCATCGGGCCGCGGGCGTGCCCCGCTTTCTCGAACCGCTGCCGGATCTGGCGCTGCAGACCGACGAACTCCAGGCCGAGATCGAGCGCGACCCGAGGCGGCCGGTGATCCTCTGTACCCCGAACAACCCGACGGGTGCAGCGGCCGATCCGGCCACGATCGACAGGTTGCTGACTGCTCTCGAGGCGCCGCTGCTGCTCGACAATGCCTACGGAGAGTTCTGCCGCCACGACTACCGGCCGCTGCTGCGCCGCCATTCGAACCTGATCGTGTTCCGGACCCTGTCCAAGGCCTGGTCTCTGGGCGGTATCCGTCTCGGTTACCTGCTTGCGGACCCCGAGCTCGTGGCGGAGCTGATCAAGGTGAAACTGCCGTACAACGTCGGCCACGCCGCGGCGGTCATTGGTGAAGTGGCGCTCGAACACGCCGACCGGCTCCTGCCCCGGATTGCCGTGGTGCGGGCGCGCCGGGAGCAGTGGGCGGCGATGCTGCGGGAGTTCGGCTTCGAGGTGTTCGACTCGGAGGCCAATTTCCTGCTGGCGCGCCACCCTCTCTGCATCGGGATCCGCGAGGCTCTCGCTGGCCGCGGCATCCTGGTTCGGGACGTGAGCGGCTATCCGGGCCTGGCTGACTGCATGAGGATCGGAATCGGCGGCGGCGCGGCGCTGCGGGCCGCCCGACGCGCTCTGGCCGGGATGGGGGGCAAGCCATGAGACGAGCAGCGATCGAACGAAAGACGTCCGAGACCGAAGTCCGGGTCGCCCTGTCGCTTGACGGCGGCGCCTGCCGGCTCGATGTGCCGAACGGTTTCCTTTCGCACATGCTGGACGCCCTGTCGCGTCACGGCGGTCTCGGGCTTGACCTGGAAGCCCGCGGCGACACGGACATCGACCTGCACCACACGGTCGAGGACACAGGCATCGTGCTGGGCGACGCGCTCCGGGAGGCCCTGGGCGACCGGGCCGGAGTGCGGCGCTTCGCCCACGCCTTCGCGCCGCTCGACGAGGCGCTGGCCCGCGCCGTGATCGACCTCTCGGGCCGCGGTTCCTTCCACTTCCGGTTGCCCGGGGAGCTGGAGCAGGCATGGGTCACGACCGAGTTCCCGCTCATCCTGACGGGTGACTTCTTCGGCGCCTTCGCCGACCGCGGACGGTTGACCCTGCACCTGGACGTTCTCTGCGGCCGCAACCCCCATCACGTCGCCGAGGCGTCGTTCAAGGCGGTGGCCCTCGCGCTGCGCGAGGCGGTGTCGCTGCGGGCGGATGCCGGTTCCGAGGCGCCGAGCACCAAGGGGAGCCTGACCGCATGACCGGAGCGATGACAGGGACGGCAACGCCAGGGACGAGGTACCGGGCGACTGTGATCGACGCGGGCGTCGGCAACATCGGCAACCTGGTGCGGGCGTTGCGCCGCCTGGACGCCGAGGTCGACGTCACCTGCGATCCGGCGGTGATTCGGGACGCCCGCTGCCTGGTGCTGCCCGGCGTCGGCGCCTTCCGGCCGCCGCGCGAGAGGCTGCGCGGCGCGCCCGAGGAGGCGATCCGGACCGCGCTCCAGGGGGGGGCCTGTCTGCTCGGCATCTGCATCGGCTACCAGCTCCTGTTCGACAGCAGCGAGGAGTTCGGGATGACGGACGGTCTCGGCCTGCTGACGGGCCGGGTCACCGGGCTGCCGGGGGGCGTGCCATTGCCGCACATCGGCTGGAACCGCGTGTTCGGCGCCGCAGACCATCCTTTGCTCGCCGGCGCGGCCGAGAACGAGCACTACTACTTCGTTCACTCCTTCGCGCCCGAGGGCGTGCCGGAGGAGAGCGTGCTGGGCCGCTGCCGCCACGGGCGCAGCTTCCCCGCGATCACGGGGCGCGGGCGGGTCGTCGGCACCCAGTTCCATCCCGAGAAGAGCGGCGCCGCCGGTCTGCGGCTTCTCGGCAACTACCTGGCCTGGGCGCAGCTCATGGTCGAGCGCGACAACGAGTGCCAGGCGCCCGACGTCGACGACGCGGCTGGCGCAACCGGAGGAGCGGACGGTGCAACTGCTGCCGGCGATTGATCTGCGCCGCGGTCAGGTCGTGCGTCTCGAACGCGGCGACGACGGGCGGCGCACGGTCTACGACCGGGAACCGGCGAATGCGCTCCGCCGCTACCGGGAGGCGGGAGTGTCCCGCATCCACGTCGTCGATCTGGACGCCGCGTTCGGCGGCGCCCCCCAGCGCCAACTGGTCGAAGAACTGGCGCGGCAGGCGGCGCCCGGCTGCATCCAGCTCGGCGGCGGCCTGCGCGACCGGCCGTCCATCGAGTGGGCCTTCGCGGCAGGCTGCGAGCGGGCGGTCGTGACTTCCCTGCTCGTCCGCGACTTCGACCTGTTCGCCGGTCTCTGCCGCGAATATCCGGGGCGCATGATCGCGGCGCTCGACATCGACGGCGGGGAGGTCCGACTCGCCGGCTGGACGGAATCGGCCGACCGCTCGCCGGCGGCGCTGTGCGCCCAGCTCGCGGATCTGCCGGTCGCCGCGGTGCTGGTCACCGACATCTCGCGCGACGGGTTGATGCGGGGTCCGAACGTCGATCTGGCCTGCGAGATCGGCAGGATGGCCGGCGCGCCGGCCATCCTCTCGGGCGGCGTGCGCTCGGCGGCGGACCTGGAAGCCGCGTCCCGGCGGCCGGAACTCGACGCGGCGATTGTCGGCCGCGCGCTCTACGACGGTTCGCTCCCGCTGGACGAGGCGATCGCGGTTTGTGAGCGAACCGCGGCAGCCGTTGACGCCGTCTCGGGGCGTGCATCATGAGCGCCGCGATGCCAGCGTTCGTGGCCAACCCAGGCGTTGCGGGACGCGGTCGAGCAGATGAAGCGCTCCCAGGCCGGTTCTTCCATTGGCCGCACTGCAGGGGCGGCGCCGCCTCGGGGAGTACGTGTTGAGAGCCACCATCGAACCGACCGGCCTGACGCGCCGGATCATCCCCTGCCTGGACGTCGCGGCCGGCCGCGTGGTCAAGGGTGTCCAGTTCAAGAACCTGACAGATCACGGCGACCCGACCGAGGCGGCGGCTCGCTACGCCGCCGAGGGCGCCGACGAGATCGTCTTCCTCGACATCACCGCAGCGCCCGAGCGCCGCGAGACGGACCTCGACTGGGTGCGCCGGACGGCCGAGCAGGTGTTCATTCCGCTCAGCGTCGGCGGCGGCGTGCGCAGCGTGAACGACGGCCGCAAGCTGCTCCTCGCTGGCGCCGACAAGCTGGGGATCAATACCGCCGCGGTCGCCGAGCCCGAGCTGTTGACGCGCCTTGCCGAGCGCTTCGGCAGCCAGTGCGTCGTCCTCTCGGTCGACGCGAAGCGCCGGCGGAAAGGCGCTGCGGAAGGTCCGGGCTGGGAGGTCGTCACCCACGGCGGCCGCACCCCGACCGGTCTCGATGCGCTGGAGTGGATCGGGTTGGGCATCGAGCGGGGGGCCGGCGAGATCCTGCTCACCAGCATCGACAGCGACGGCATGCAGAGCGGCTACGACCTGGAACTGCTGCGGCGGGCGTCGGCGCTGTCGTCGGTACCGGTCATCGCCTCCGGCGGCGCCGGCGCCCTGGAACATCTGGCGGAGGCCCTGGACACCGACGCAGCGGCGGTGCTCGCCGCATCGATCTTCCACCAGTCCACGTACTCCGTGGGAGCGGTCAAGGAGTACCTCGGCCGCCGCTATCCCATCCGCGTCGGAAGAGGACTCGAGGAGCCGAACAGATGACACCGACAGCCATCGACGCAGGAGATGCCGGTCGGCCCGGCGATCCGAGCCCGCCCCGCGGAGCCGAACAGATGACATCCACAGCCATCGACGCGGGAGATGCCCGCTGGCCCGGCGATCCGAGCCCCCTCGAGGAGCGGAACAGATGACGCCGACAGCGATCGACCCCGCGGCGCTCACCTACGACGACCGGGGACTGCTGCCCGTCGTGGTGCAGGACGTGCTCTCGGGCGCGGTGCTGATGCTCGCTTACGCCAACCGGGAGGCGGTGGAGCTCACGCTCGCCACCGGCGAGGCCCACTTCTTCAGCCGCTCGCGACAGGAGCTGTGGCGCAAGGGGGCGACCTCCGGCAACACGCTGGCGGTCGTCGAAGTGCTTCAGGACTGCGATCGGGACGCTCTCCTGGTGCGGGCCCTGCCGGCCGGCCCGGCGTGTCACAACAACACGAGGAGCTGCTTCGAGCCGAACGCAGCCGAGTTCGAGCTCGGCTGGCTGGCGCGCGTGCTCGCCGAACGGGCGCAGGCGGCGCCGGACGAGAGCTACACGGCACGCCTTCTCGACCAGGGAGTCGACCGGATCGCCCGCAAGGTCGCGGAGGAAGCGGGAGAGACGGTGATTGCCGGCGTCCGCGCCGACGCGCAGCCCGAATCGGCGCGCCGGCGGAGCGAACTCGCGGCCGAAGCCGCGGATCTCGCGTACCACCTGCTGGTCCTGCTGCAGGCGACGGGCGTCGGGATCGCGGACGTGGCCGCCGAGCTGGGCCGTCGCCACTTTGCCGCCGGGGGCGGGTCGTCATGAGCCTCGAGCGCCAGCGCGATAACCACGAACGCCCTTCTTGTCGCGGCCGGGTTGCCGGAGGGGTGTCGTGTTGAGCCGGCCAGCCGCGGCCATCGCCCATACCCGGGAGTTCCTGGCCGACACCTCGACGCCGCTCGGCGTCTACAGCAAGCTGGTCGCACACGCGGAGGGAGACGGCGATGCCCGCCGTTTCCTGCTCGAGAGCATTACCGGCGGTGAACACGTTTCGCGTTACAGCTTCCTGGGCGCCAGCCCGTCGCAGGTTTGCCGCGTGTACCTCGACCGGCTGGAGACGGAGGACCTGCGCCGTGGCGGCGACGTTCAAATCGAAGCCGGCGACCCGCTGCCGAAGCTGCGGCGCCTGCTCGACGGCGTGACCGCGGATCCGGCGCCGCCGTTGCCGTTCGCTGGCGGCTGGACCTTCGCCTTCGGCTTCGACGCGATCCGGCTGGTCGAGCCGTGCCTGGTCGATCATCCGGCCGGCAGGCCGCCCGATCCCTTCGGTCTGCCCGTCGCCATCCTCGCCCGTTTCGACGACGTGCTCGTGTTCGACCACGCCCGCCAGCGGATCGTTGCGGTGGCGAACGAGATCGAAGGCGAGTCGACGGCGGCGGATGCCGAGGTCCGGCTCGATGCGCTGCAGGCGGTCCTGGAGAGCCGCGGCGTGACGACGGCGGCCCGGGTCGAGGATCTCGGGGTCAAGGCGGAGACCGCCGACCCCACCCTGGACGACGAGGAGCACGCCCGCGCGGTGAACGCCGCGAAGGAGTACATCGCGGCCGGCGACATCTTCCAGGTCGTCCTCGCGCGGCGTTGGAAGATCGATCTCGATGTGCCGCCTGCGACCGTTTATCGGGCGTTGCGGCTGGTCAATCCGTCTCCGTACATGGTGCTGTTCGAGGCGCCGGAAGTGTCGCTGATCGGCGCCTCGCCCGAGATGCTGGTGCGGCGCACCGGGCGCCGCCTGGAGGTGCGGCCGATCGCCGGCACCCGACCGCGCGGCCGGACCGCGGCGGAGGATCGGGCGCTGGCCGAAGAGCTGTTGGCCGATCCGAAAGAGCGCGCGGAACACGTGATGCTCGTGGATCTCGGGCGCAACGACCTCGGGCGGGTGGCAAGGCCGGGCGGCGTTTCGGTCGCCGAGTTCATGGTGATCGAGCACTACAGCGACGTGATGCACATCGTGAGTTCGGTCGAGGCGGAGCAGTCGGCCGAGGCGGGGAAGGGCGCCGGCTCGGCACTCGACGCCCTGCTGGCCTGCTTCCCGGCCGGCACCCTGTCCGGGGCGCCGAAGATCCGCGCCGTGGAGATCATCGACGAACTCGAACCGGAGGCGCGCGGGATGTACGGCGGTTCGGTTGGCTACTTCTCGTTCGGCGGCGACATGGACGCCTGCATCACGATCCGGACGCTGGCGGTCGTGGACGGCGAAGCGTCGATCACCGCGGGCGGCGGCATCGTCGCCGATTCCGACCCGGTCCGCGAGGCGCAGGAGACCCAGGACAAGGCCGCCGCCCTGCTCCGCGCAGTTGCGCTGGCGGGCGACCTGGAGGGATAGCGTCTTCCGGAGCGCTCGCCATGATTCTCGTCATCGACAACTACGACTCGTTCACCTACAACCTGGTTCAGATGCTGGGCGGACTCGGCGCCGAACTCGAGGTGGTGCGCAACGATGTCGAGAGCGTTCCGGATTTGCTCGCGCGCGACGCCGCAGGGATCGTCCTGTCGCCGGGGCCGGGCCGGCCGGAGAACGCGGGCGTCTGCATCGACCTGCTCCGGGCGATACCGGACGTGCCGCTGCTCGGCGTCTGCCTCGGGCACCAGGCGCTGGGTTCGGCGTTCGGCGCCGTGGTCGGCCGGGCGAAGGTGCTGATGCACGGCAAGACGTCCGAGGTCGAGCATCCGGGCGTCGGCCTGCTGGCCGGCCTGCCGTCCCCCTTCGTCGCCACGCGCTACCACTCGCTGGCAGTCGAGGAGGAGAGCCTGCCGCAGTCCCTGGAACCGCTTGCCTGGAGCGAAGACGGGACGCTCATGGCGATGCGCCACCGCGACCTGCCGTACTGGGGAGTCCAGTTCCATCCGGAATCGGTACTGACAGACACGGGCCCGGCGCTGCTTCAGAACTTTCTCGACCTGTGTGGAGTGGACGATGACTGATCTCGACCTTTCGGCTCTGCTGCGGACCGCGATCGCCGGCGAGGACCTCCCCGCAGCAACGGTGGAGGACCTGTTCGGCCGGCTGATGGACGGGGAACTCTCCGAGGTGTGGAAGGGCGCCTTCCTGGTCGCGTTGGCCGCGAAGGGCGAGTCGGTGGGCGAGATTGCCGGCGCCGCGCGGGCCATGCGGGCGCGCGCGTCCCGGGTGCCGCATGCCAGCGCGTATGCGATCGACACCTGCGGCACGGGCGGCGACGGCCGGGGAACGTTCAACATCTCGACCGCGGCCGCGCTGGTGGCCGCGGCGGGCGGTGCGCGGGTCGCCAAGCACGGCAACCGCGCCGTTTCGAGCCGCTCCGGTTCGGCGGACGTGCTCGACGCGCTCGGCGTGCAGCTCTCGGGCGATGCGGAAGCGCTCGGCCGTTGCCTCGACGAGGTGGGCATCGCCTTCCTGTTCGCGCCGATGCTCCACCCGGCGATGGCCCAGGTCATGCCGGTGCGGCGCGAACTCGGCGTGCGCACGCTGTTCAACGTGCTGGGGCCGCTGACCAACCCGGCGGGCGCCAAGCGGCAGTTGATCGGCGTCTTCGCGGCGGAACTCGTCGAACCGATCGCGCAGGTGCTGCTCGAACTCGGCAGCGAACACGCGATGGTCGTTCACGGCGACGGCCTGGACGAGGTGACGACCACCGGGACGACCGCGGTCGCCGAGGTGCGGGGCGGCGAGGTGCGAACGTTCGAGGTCCATCCGCGCGATTTCGGGATAGCCGAGGCGGCGCCGGAAGATCTCCTCGGGGGCGGTCCCGAGGAGAACGTGAAGCTGATGCGCGACGTGCTCGCCGGGGGCGGAGGACCGCTGGCCGACATCACCTGCCTCAACGCCGGCGCCGCGTTGCACGTGGCCGGCCAGGCCGACGGGCTCGCCGCCGGTGTTTCGGTTGCGTTCGAGGCGCAGCGTTCGGGGGCGGCGGCCGCGAAACTCGAACAACTCGCCGGCTGGGCCGGTTGGGACGACGGAGCGGGCGGGAGCTGAGAGACGTGGCCGGGGTTCCCGACATCCTGCGGCGCATCTGCGAGCAACGGCGCCGGCGCGTGCCGCCCGGCCGTGGAGGCGCCGCGGCCAGGGGGCCCACGGCGGCCCGTCTGCCTGCCGACGCTCCGGGCCGCCGCTTTCTCGACGCGATCGCCGCTCGCCGCGGCGCGGCCGTGATCGCCGAGATCAAGATGGGCTCACCGAAGCTGGGCGATTTGCGCGGCCGTTTCGATCCGGTCGCCCGCGCCGCCGCCTACGCGGATGCCGGGGCGGCCTGCCTGTCGGTGGTCGTCGAGCCGGATCACTTCCACGGCGGCTACGACCTGCTGGCCGAGTGCGCGGCCGCGTCCGGGCTGCCGGCCGTGGCGAAGGACTTCGTCGTCTCCGATGTGCAGCTCGCCTGGGCGCGGGACGCCGGCGCCTGCGCCGTGCTGCTGATCGCGGCCCTCCACGATGCGGCGGAGCTGCACCGCCTGGCCGGGCTCGCCCGCGGCCTCGGGCTCGTGCCGCTGATCGAAACCCACGACGGCGCCGATTTCGAGAAGCTTGCGCCCCCGGCAGCGCATGCGCAGCCCGCTGCAGCGGGGTCACGCGATCGACCTGGCGACGGAATGGGGCAACACCCTGCGCCTTTGGCAACGCGTGCGCAGCCCGCGGCGTCGCGCGGGATGCCCCTGGCAGAGTGTGCACAGCCCCTGGCAGGGCGTACGCACCCCGCGGCAACGGGGGGCGCCGGCCCGGGCGGCGGGCGCGCCGGTCGCGGCCCCGAACACGGCCAAGACCGCAGCGCCCGTGGCGCCCAAGGCGCAGGCCCGGGCAGCCGGGGCAACCCGGCCGCATCCGGTCTCAGTCGGCGGGGATGAGCCGCCGGAATGGGAACTGGTCGGCATCAACAACCGCGACCTGCGCACCTTCGAGGTCGACCTGGAACGCAGCGCCGACCGCGTCGGCCGCCTGCCGGCGTCCGCCCTCAAGGTCGCGGAGTCCGGGATTCGCAGCGGCGCCGACATCGCAAGACTCCGGGAGGCCGGCTTCGACGCCTTCCTCATCGGCGAGCGCCTGGTGCTCTCCGGCGACCCGGCCGCCGCCCTTGCCGAGCTGTTGGGCGAGACGGCGCTTGAGACGGGCGATGCCTGAAGCACCCGCTTTTGTCCGCGGCGACCCGTCTCAGCGGAGAAGCGGCGAGTCCGGGCGGGGAGGCAACTCGATGAAGGTCAAGATCTGCGGCGTGACGACGGTCGCCGACGCGCGCCTCGCGGTCGACCTGGGGGCTGACTTCATCGGCCTCAACTTCTATCGGCCGAGCCCGCGCTGGATTGACGTCGAGCAGGCGTCGCGCATCCGGCGCAGCATCGGCGACGCCGCCCGGGTGGTCGGTATCTTCGCCAATCACCCCCGTGAGCGGATCGAGGCGATCGACCGGGAAGTGGGTCTGGATTTCGTCCAGCTCAGCGGCGACGAGAGCAGTGACCTCGTGGAGGCGTTCGGCCAGCGTGCGATCCGCGTGTGGCGTGTGGGCGGCGCCGACGCGCCGGCGCCGATTGCCGACGAGGACTGCTGGGCGGTTCTGATCGACCGCGCCCACGAGAGCCTCTACGGCGGTTCCGGCGAGAGCTGGGACTACGCCGCGGCGGCCGACCTCGCCCTGACGCCGGGCGCCGGCGGCAGGCGGCGACGCGTCTTCATCGCCGGCGGCATCGGCCCGGCCAACGTGGCTGAGGCCGCCGCGGCGGCGCCCGGCGCCTACGGCGTCGATACCTGTTCGGGTGTCGAGTCCTCGCCCGGACACAAGGACCGCGCCAGGCTGGAGCAACTGTTCGCCAACCTCGCAGAGGGAGCAGCACGATGAAATCACTGGGAAGCTGCCGGTCCCGCGGAAGACGGCAAGCCGTTTCCCGCCGGACCTTGGAAAACCGGCAGACCGGTTTCCCACAGCTACCGCAGCCTCGACCACTGCTCCCCTCTCGGACGGCCTCGGACAGGGACCAGAATCCACCCAGCAAAGGTACAGGTGCGCCGGCCTGCCGTCCGTGCGCCCGCGGACGGGCGCAGAGAGCTCGCGGGTTGAATCTCCCGGTCGTCCTGCCGTTCGTGCGCCCGCGGACGGGCGCAGGGACTGGTTCGCGGGTGGCGCGGATCAGCGCCGCGCGGGTCCCGGCCGGCATCCGGGGCCGCTGACCGACCGACAGGAAGCTGAGCCAATGACGTCCAGAGACCGAGTACGCACTCCCCTTTCCGCCGCGGCCATGGAACCCGACGAGGGCGGCCGCTACGGCGTTTACGGCGGCCGCTACGCGCCGGAGACCCTGATGGCGCCGCTCGAGGAACTGAGCCGCGCCTGGGACCGGCTGAGGCGCAAGCGCGCCTTCCAGCGTCGGCTGAGGCATCTGCTGGAGCACTACGTCGGCCGCCCGACGCCGCTCTACTTCGCCGAGCGGTTGACCGAGCATCTCGGCGGTGCGCGCATCTACCTCAAGCGCGAGGATCTGCTCCACACCGGGGCGCACAAGATCAACAACGCCCTGGGCCAGGTGCTGCTGGCGAAGGAGATGGGCAAGACGCGGATCATCGCCGAGACCGGCGCCGGCCAGCACGGTGTCGCGACCGCGACCGCCGCGGCGCTCCTCGGTCTCGACTGCGTCGTCTACATGGGCGAGGAGGACATGCGCCGCCAGCGTCTGAACGTGTACCGCATGCAGCTTCTGGGCGCCGAGGTGGCGGCCGTCGACGCCGGCAGCCGGACGCTCAAGGACGCGATCAACGAGGCGTTCCGCGACTGGGTCGCGAGCTTCGCCGACACCCACTACGTCCTCGGCACGGTGACCGGGCCGGAGCCGTATCCCCGCATGGTGCGCCAGTTCCACAGCGTGATCGGGTCCGAGGCCCGGCGCCAGTTGAAGCGGCAGACCGGCGCCGCGGATCCGGATGTCGCGATCGCCTGCGTCGGCGGCGGCAGCAACGCGATGGGCCTGTTCTCCGCCTTCCTCGACCGGCCGGACGTGCTGCTCGTCGGGGTCGAGGCCGGCGGCCGCGGACCGGACCTCGGCGATCATGCGGCGCGCTTTTCCGGCGGCACGCTCGGCGTGCTCCACGGCGCCCGCACGCTGGTGCTCCAGGACGAGGAGGGCCAGGTCGTCGGCACGCACTCCGTTTCGGGCCGGGCTCGACTACCCGGCCGTCGGTCCCGAGCATGTGTTCCTGCACGATCAGGGGCAGATCGAGTTCACCTCGGCCACGGACCGTGAGGCGATCGAAGGGTTCCACCTGCTGTCGGCCATGGAAGGCATCCTGCCGGCGCTCGAGTCGGCGCACGCGATCGCCGAGGTGACGAAGCGCGCTCCCGGGATGGACCCCGACCAGGTCATCATGGTCAATCTCTCCGGCCGCGGCGACAAGGACGTGGAGTCGGTTCTCGAGTACGACGCCGCCCCGGGTGTCGAGTGACGGTTCGCCGGTCTGCCATCGACGGGATGCATGGCCGCTCGAGTGCAGTGTGACTTTGCCACGGGTTGCTAGGCTTCATCCACTTGGGCTTTGTAGGCAGGCAAGAGGTATGCATGCTCGATATGGCGTCCCTTCAGTCGAGTTGCGTGGACGGGGCGTGTGGACCGGTTCACGGGTCGCGCGGGTCGCGGCGCCGGGGTTCTGGCCGGCGCCCGGGGTCGGCGACTGGTGACGGAGAGGCCGAATGAGTCCCCGGCGCAGGCGCTCCTCCCGCAGCGCCATCGCGGCCGCCTTCGCCGGCTGTTCCAGGCAGGAGCGAGCCGCCTTCATCCCCTTCCTCGTCGCCGGCGACCCGTCGCTCAAGGCGACGCCCGACCTGCTCCGCGCCCTGGTCGCCGGCGGCGCCGACGTGATCGAACTCGGTGTCTCCTTCAGCGACCCGATCGCCGACGGTCCCACGATCCAGCGTGCTTCCAACCGGGCTCTCGCCGCCGGTTCCTCCCTCAGCGCGGTGCTCGGGATCGTCGAACGGCACCGGGAGGAACTGGGCGTTCCAATCGTCCTGTTCACGTACTACAACCCTGTCCACGCCCGCGGCGTTGCGACCTTCGCCGCCCAGGCCGCCGACAGCGGTGTCGACGGGGTGCTCTGCGTCGACCTGCCGCCGGACGAGGGCCTGCGGGAACTCCAGCCGGCCCTCTCGGAACGCGATGTCGACTCGATCTACCTGATCGCCGCGACCAGTACGAAGGAGCGCATCGACCGCGCCGCGGCGGCATCGAACGGCTTCGTGTACTACACCGCCCGCTCCGACGTCACCGGCGAGCGCGACGACCTGATCCCCACTCTGGCCCGCGAAGTGAAGCGCGTCCGCCGCCGGGTGCACCTTCCCGTCGCCGTCGGCTTCGGCATCTCGACCCCCGAACAGGTCGAGGAAGTGGCCCGGGTCGCCCACGGCGTCGTCGTCGGCAGCTCCCTGGTGCGCCTGGTCGAGGAGAACGCGGGTGAGCCCGACCTGGCGGCGAGGCTCGAACGCCGGGTCGGCCAACTGACCGCGCCGCTTCGACGCTGACGCCGGTCCTGGCGGCCCGAGGCGCGCTCGCGGTCAGAACGGGTTGACGACAGTCAGCGATTCGATCTCCTGGCCGTCCTGGAGGTCTTCGCTGTAGAGCACCTTGCAGTCCGACTCCAGGGCCGCCGCGACGATCAGCGAATCGTGGAAACTGAATCGCCACCGCCGGTGGAGCGAGAGCGCGCGTTCGTAGAGGGAGATACTTGGGAAGACGGAGCACAGCGGATCCATCACTTCACGCAGGTAGCGAAGCGCCTGTTCGTCCGAGAAAGGGCGCTCGAACTTCCGCAGGGCAACGTTCAGGAACTCCTGCACGACCTGGGAACTCACGACTCCTTCACCGCTGCCCAGCGCATGCTCCACAAGGCCGCGCGCCTTTGCCCGCTTTTCGGGCTCTCGGCGATCGTAGGTGTACACGAAGATGTTGGTGTCGAGGAAGAACTCAGCGGGCATTCATCTCATCCCGCGAGAATCGACGGCCAGCGGCTACCTCCATCGTCGCCTCCATGAGTCGGCGGTAGTCCCTGACCCGGCGTTCGCCCTGCTGGCTTCGGGCGTACCGTCCGAGCCAGACACGGAACTCCGCATTCAGAGTCGTCCTTCTTCGCCGGGCTTCTTCGCGAGCCGCGTCGATGAGCTTCTCGTCAGCACTGAGGGTGATGTTTCTCACCTTGTTTCCTCGCCATTGCCGTGTACACGAGGCGATAGTGTACACGAGCGGAGTGGCGCCGGGGACCTGCTCGCACTTCTCGCCGGACGGTGGAGTGCGGGCCGGTCTCAGTTCGCAGCTTCCCGAGTTGGGACAGTCACAGGCGCCCGAACGAGGGACATGACCCCCGACGTCTCGTCGCGGACGCCGACTGCGACCTGGTAGCCGCCCTCCGGCAGGTTCATCGCGACGTCGACGCGGTATCCGCCGTCCACCGCCGGGACACCGGTTTGGCCGCCGACGGTGATCGTCTTCTGCCGAACGGTTGTTCGAACGCCCTTCTCGTCCTCGACAGCGACAAGCCAGAGCCGGAGCCGGGCGCTCGGACTCGGCGCGGAGTCGCTCCTGGCAGGCAGCAGCACGATCGACTCCTCCGGCACGTGGACGGCGACCGTGAGCTGGTGGACCTTCTTCTCCAGCGGCGTCGTGCCGGACAACTCGACACTCGCTTCAAGCGGGTTCTCCGGGTTGCCGAGGTAGGCGACGGAGAGCAGCCGTTCGGCAAGTCGCTCGTCGAGCGACTTGTCGCGGTAGGTACGCCGATACGCGATGCGGCGGCCCTTGTCGGCGCCGGGAGCGAGCAGCACGGAGATCTGCCGCACCTGGTCCGATGTCGGCTCGCCGGGGACGAAGCCCAGCGAATAAGAGGCGGAGAGCTGCCCGGTCACGTCGTCGAGGAGGATCGACAAGTCGTTCGCATTGATCAGCGCCTTGCCGCCGGTTTCGTGGGCCAGCAGGTGCAGGCCGCTTTGAGCGTTCATCGATCGCAGGCTGACGTTCCTGGAAGAAGGCGCCCGGCCGAGGTTGCCGAACGAGATATCGGGAGTCGCACTGCGGAGGCCGGCGGCATCCAGACCGTAGAACGTGACGCGGTTCGCGTTGGCGTGAGCGGCGATCCGGTTGAACCGGCGGCTCCCGTCGTACTGCGCCATCTCCGACATCGTTTCCGACGGCGCTGATTGCCGCAGCAACGCGCAGAGTTCATTGCCGAGATAGTCGAGAACGGAGATGCCCGGCCGCTGGGGAAGACCGTCCGTGATGTACACGACCGCCTTCTTGCCGGGCACGCCGGCGAGCGTCGTCACGAGATCGGCCAGGCCGTCGATGGCGATCGCCGTGTTTGTCGCCTGGTTGTCCGCGTACTGCCGCGCCAGCGACAGCAACTCGCCCCAGTTGTCCTCGCAGGGTATGCAAAACGGAGCGCGCTCGCAGGCTTCGTAGGCATCGATCAGGCTTCTGACCGCGAATCGGCGGGCGCCGTCGCCGTTCTGAATGGCACGCGGCGACCCTTTTCGAACGGTCGCCGCCCCGTCCAGAATTGCGTCCGGGTCGCGCGTCGGCGGTACGAGGACTTCGAGGCGATTCACGAACCGGGCGAGCATGAAGCCCGCGTCCATCGACCGCCAAGGTTCGATCGCGGCTTCAAGGCGCCGCAGCAAGCGGGTGCGGTGAGGCGGGAAGATGTTCAGGTCGTCCAGGTAGAAGACGACGGTTAGCGGACCCTCCTGCGTGGCGCCGGGCGTGCCTTCGCTGCGGACTGCGAGGCGTTCCTTGTTGCGCCGGCCGGTGGTCCGTTCCTCCAGGTAGATCGTCGACTCGTAGAAGTTCGTCACGTCGACGGGCTGGCCGTCCACGTACAGCTCGAAGTCCTCGCGATTCAAGCCCTTGACCGGGCGTCCCTTCTTGTCCGTGACGACGACATCGACCTCTACGACCTGCACGTCGACGGTCTCGATGAAGGACTCGGTGGGCTGGGCCGGGAGTGCCGCGGCGCCGGCGAGGGAAAGTGCGGTGGCCGTCACCGGCGAGAGCCACTGGCGCTTCAGGCGCAAGAGCGCGTTCTGTTGCAACGGTCTGTCTCCCAGGTTGTGGTGTTTCTGAAGGGTAAGGATAGCGGCTCTCGACCCGGAGAGGTTGACCCCGCCGTCCTGGTGTCCTTTGCGTCGACTCTTGCGAGATTCCCGTGCCTGGAGCAACTTCCGTGCCTGGTGGCGCGCCGAGGGTTCAGGAGTTCCCGCCGACGGCTCAACCCGGTTGAGCAGGGTGTGGGTGACCGGCGGCATGGCGAGCACGGTTCGCCGGTCGGAGCCACCGGCCGTTCCTCACCGCCCCGCTTCTCCTCCTCCCTGACCGCCAGAACGGACGACTCGAAGAAGTTGCTGATCTCAACCGGCTTTCCGTCCACATGGAGCTCAAAGTCCTCCCGTTCGAGGCCCGGGACGGGGCGGTGACCGAACCGCCCCGCCGCTTTCGCTTCCTGCCCCGCACGCGCGACGGGCGGGCTGCTGGAGAGCAACCTCGCAGTGCGCCCGCTGCAACTCCTTCCGCTCCGTGACGACGACGTCGACCTCGACCACCTGGACCTGGACCGGGTCGACGAACGGTTGGTTGCCCGGGACTGAACGGAACCGGGAAGTTCGTGCCTGGAAGGCCGCGTGGGCGGCGGTCGAGCTCCCCTTGGGGTGTCGCCCGCCGGGCTGCCGGCGAGCAGCTTCCGCGTCCGGCAACAAGAACAAGTCGTTCGCGCCGACTACGATACGGCCTTGTCAGCGAGCTTTAGATGAGGATCCGTACTGCGTCGGTGCTCCAGGCGGTCGTGGCGGGAATCCTCTTCTCGACCGGCGGCGCGGCGGTCAAGGCGACGGATCTCGATGCCTGGCAGGTGGCGGCGATGCGGTCGGTCGTGGCAGCCGCGGCTCTGCTGATCGCGATTCCCGCGGCGAGGAGGTGGGCCGGCGGTGGGGGCCGGGCGGGTTCGACCGGCGCGGCGGTCTGGTGGCGCGATCCGGCGCGGCGTCGGGCCGCGCGGGCGGAACCCGGCGACGACCCGGAAGGCGCGGCGGTTTGGTGGCGCGATCCGGCGCGGCGTCGGGCTCTCCTGCTCACGCTCGGGACCGGTTGCTGCTACTGCCTGACTCTGGTCCTGTTCGTCCACGCGAACAAGCGGACCACGGCCGCCGAAACGATCTTCCTGCAGTCGACGGCGCCGTTGTTCGTGCTGCTCCTGTCACCCCTCCTGCTGCGGGAGCGGCTGGCGGCGCGCCAGCTCTTGTTCGTGCCGCTGTTCGGCGCGGGCCTCGTGATGGCCTTCTTCGGCGGCGCCGATGCCGGCGCGAGCGCGCCGGACCCCCGGACCGGGAACGTGCTTGCCGCGTTCTGCGGGCTGGCCTACGGCCTCACCCTGATCGGTTTGCGCGCCGCGGGCCGCCCGCTGACGACGGCGCGGGCATCCGGCAGGTCCGGCGAGCCGTCCACTGCAGCGGATGGCGACTCGATTCGCCCGCCCGGCATCGCGGCCGCCGCCTGCGGCAACGTGATCGTCTGCCTCGCGTGCCTGCCGGCGATGGCGCCCCTCCGGTCGGTCGATTCGGTCGATCTGTTGATCGTGGCCGGTCTCGGGCTGTTCCAGGTTGCCTTCGCCTACGTCCTCGTGAGCCGCGCCGCCCGGATCCTGCAAGCCCCCGTGCTTGCCCTTCTGCTGCTCCTGGAGCCGGCGCTCAGCCCGTTCTGGGCGATGTGGTTCCACGGCGAGCAGCCGCACTTTCTGACCTGGCTGGGCGGCGGAATCGTGGCGCTGGCGACCGTGCTGCTGGCCACGGTGGCGCGGTCTGCCCCAGGCTCCGTGCGGCCACGGTCTGCTAAACAATCGGTCTCTGCGGCGTCTTCACCACTGAACCCGCTGCGGCGCCGGCATCGAGCCGGCGCCCCCGGAACAAGGAGACGCAGTTGACGATTGCAACCGTTTCGATGAGCAAGGAGCCTCCCGCGGCGCATCCCGCAACGCTTCCCGCAGTGTCTTCCGGGAGGCCGGACTGGACGGGGGCTGGGTTGCAGGATCTGTTCGAGGAACATCACCGACTCATCTTCAGCACCGCGTACCGGGTCACCGGCAACGCGAACGACGCGGAGGACGTGCTGCAGACGATCTTCCTGCGGCTCCTCAGGCGGCCTCCCGCGGCGCTCGAGACGGGGAAGGCCGGCGGCTACCTGCGGCGGGCGGCGATCAACGCTTCGCTCGACCTGATCCGGTCCCGCAAGCGCTCCCGGCTGGTTGCGCTCGACCAGCAGTTGATCGAGGAAGTCAAGCCGGCCCTGGATGGCGCGAGCGACCCCGGTCGCCGCTTTGCGGGCCTGGAACTGCGCGAGCGGCTGCGCCGGGAGTTGGCGAAGGTGAATCCGCGGGCCGCGCAGATGTTCGCCCTGCGGTACTTCGAGGGCTACCGGAACTCCGACATCGGTCCGATGATGGGCACTTCGCGCATGACCGTGGCGGTGACGTTGCACCGGCTGCGCAAGCGTCTGCGACTGGCGCTGGCGGACGAGTTGAACCCGCCGCAGAAGGACGCCGTGCAAACCGGACAGACAGGCGAGGGACGCGACAAGACGGCCAGGAAGGAAGACGGGAGGCGCCAGGCATGAGCAACCGCAACCAGATGAATCGAATCCTGATCGAAACCGCCGGGGCGATCGCCGCCGAGCAGCCGCCGGCCGATGCCACCGCAGTCGCGGCCGAACGGGTGCGCAACGCGCTCGCCGTCGCCACGGCCGCCGGCTCCACTGCCGCCGCCTCCACCGCCGCCGGCCCATCCACTGCCGCTGCCGTCGCCACGGCAGCCGGCGCCGCCGGGGCTCCGAGCGACGCCGGCGCCGCATCGCAGACCCTGACGTTTTGTGCCGACTACCAGGCGCGGATGCCGGCCCTGGTCGCGGGTACCTTGCCCGAGGCCCAGCGCCTCCTGGTCGAGGATCACACCCGCGAGTGCATTCCCTGCCGCAGGCGCCTGCAGGCAGTTCGTGCCGGCCGCGCCGTCTCGGACGCGCCGTCGGGCCCGGCGGCGCCGGCTCGTGTCGGCCGCTACTACGCGGCCGCCGCGGCAGTGGCCGGCGTAGCCGTGGCGGGAGTGTGGCTCAGCCAGCGGGTGATGGCGCCGCCTCAGGACGGCATCGTGCAGGTTCAGAGTGTCGATGGCCGGATGTTCGTTGCCGGCGAAGACGGCGGAGCGGACCTCGTGCCGCTCGGCCCCGGCGACGCGGTCGACGGCGGCGACCGGATCCGCACCGGCGCCGGCAGCCGCGCCGTGCTCGAACTCGCGGACGGTTCCCGGGTCGAGGCGGCGGGCCTCACGACGTTCCGCGTCGACGCCCGGCGCCGGGGCCACCGCGTGCGGGTCGACCGCGGCAGCGTGATCGTCCAGGCCGCGGAGCAGGAGAGCGGCTCGCTGATCGTGTCGACCGAGGAGATGCTGGTGGCCGTCAAGGGCACCATCTTCGCCGTCACGCACGGCGTCAAGGGGTCGCGCGTGTCGGTGATCGAGGGCGAGGTCGAGGTCGAGAAGGGGCGCGAGCGCCACAGCCTGCTGGCCGGCGATCAGTTCCGCAGCCGTCCGACCCTGGTGGCGATGACGCTGCAGGAGGAGGTCGGTTGGAGCCAGGACGCCGACCGCTACCTCGCTCTGCTCGAGGAATTCAGGTCGCTGCGCAGCGAACTGAACCAGTTGATGGAGGCGGCGCCGGCTCGCTACTCGACCCGGCTGCTCGACCTGATGCCGGCCGACACGAAGGTCTATGTGGCGATGCCGAACGCCCCCGCGACGTTGAGCGACCTGTTCGCGCTGTTGCGGTCGCGTGCCGAGGCGAGCGCTCTGTTTGCCGAGTGGTGGGCCGAGTTCGAGGCTTCCGGCGCCGTCGGGACGATCGACGAAGTGATCGCGTTGCTTGGCGAACTCGGCGATGCGCTGGGCGACGAGACGGTCGTCGCGCTCGTCGGCGGCCTCGCCGACAACACGGCTCGTCCCCTGATGGTCACGGAGGTGTCGGACGCCGCGGCCCTGCGCGAGGCGCTCGAGGAACACTTGGAGAGACTCGGCGATGTGATGGGCGACGGGTCGCCGCCGGTCATCGTCGAGGATCTCGACGCGGCGGCCGAGTCGGACGGTGCACTCCTGATCTGGATCAGCGACGACCTCGCCGCGGCCTCGCCTTCGCTCGCCGCGCTTCGCACCGTGGCGGCGCACCGTGCCGGCGCCGCCAACCCCTTCGTCGGCTCGCGCCTGCACGGACGGCTGGCGCAGCGCTACGCCGAAGGCGCGGAGCTGCTGGGCGCAGTCGAGCTGGCCGCCGTGGTGGGCGAACTGGTGGACAGCGAGGAGGCGGATGCCAACGGCTTCGCGTTCAGCGGGCTCGACCAGGTCGAGGATCTGGTTGCCTCCCGCACCCAGGACGGCGACCGGGCCCACGTCACCGCGACCCTGAGCTTCGACGGCGAACGGTCCGGGATGGTCTCCTGGCTGTCGGAGCCGGGAACCAACGGCGCTCTCGACTTCTTCTCTCCCGACGCATCCTTCGTCGCCGCCGGCGTGATCGAGGATCCGCTCACGATCCACGACGAGTTCCTGGAGTTCCTCGCCGGGCTCGGCGGGGAGATGGACGCGCCGCCGGCCGACATCGAGAGCGAACTGGGCATGTCGATTCGAGGCGACTTCCTGGAGCATCTGGGCGGCGAGTACGCCGCCGGCATCGACGGTCCCGTCCTGCCGTCGCCGACCTGGAAGGCGGTGGCGTCCGTCTACAATGGGGAGGGCCTTCAGGGTTCGATCGAGACGCTGGTCGAGAGGGCGAACGACCGGCTGGCGGACGGGGGCGTGGGTGCGGCGATCACGCTCGAGGAGCAGGAGTCGGGCGGTCGCACCGTCTACCGTCTGGCCGCCGCGACCGGCGATGACGGCAGCACGGACGACGACGAGAACGACGAGGACGATTCCCTGGAGGGACTGCTCGGGGGCCTGCTCGAAACTCCCGAGATCTTCTACACGTACTTTGACGGGTACATGGTGAGCGCCTCCAACGTGGCAACGATCGACACCGCGATCCGGTACCGCGGCAGCGGCGCGTCGCTGACCTCGAGCCAGGAGTTCCTCGATCTGCTGCCCGAGAACGGGTACGCCGACTTCTCCGCGATGGTCTACAACCGGCTTGCCGAGACGGCGGGCGAACTGTTCGACCTGCTGCCGACCGAAGTCGTTGGCGACGACCAGCAGGCCGTCGCGCAGGCAATCGGGGACCAGCTCAGCAGTCATGGTCCGGCGCTCTACACGGTGTACGCGGGCCGCAGCGAGATCGTCGTGACCTCCAGCGGCCCGAGCCTGCTGGCCTTTGCGGGATTGGGTCCGCTGCTCGGACTCCCAGGTCTCCTGCAGGACCTGGAGCCTGCAGACGACGGGGCCGGGCCCGAACCGGCGGCCGAGGTGGACGATCAGATCGCGCAGATCCCGTCGGCGCCGACGAACAGCGTCCGGAGGGGCGTCCTGAGGCCGGCCGCTTGACGCGCGCCCGCAACAGCGCCCGGAGAGCGGGTGGGCTCTCCGCCAGGACGTCGAGCCTGTCGGCGGCGACCGCTCGGGTCAGGGCCTCCCGCGCGTCCTCGGAGCGATGACCTCTTGGTGACGAGTACGGCGGCAACTGGCGGCGAGGCGCAGAAGCAGGCGGCCGGTGCGTCGCCGCCGGTGATCGACCTCGACGGCCTGGGTGTGCGTTTCGGCCGGCACCAGGTGCTGGACGACATGCGCGGCGCCTTTTCGGGCCGGGCGATCGGCCTCCTGGGGCCGAACGGCGCCGGCAAGACGACGCTGCTCAACACGCTGCTGGGCTTCTACAGGCCTACCACCGGCACCGCCCGCCTGTTCGGCATGGACATCACGGCCCAGGGGCGGGAACTGCGGCGCCGGGTCGGCTACATGCCCGAGCGGGACGCCTTCATCGCCGGCATTTCCGGCGTCCGTTTCGTGCGGCTGATGGCGGAGCTGTCGGGGCTGCCGTCCGAGGCGGCTCTCGAGCGCGCCCACGAGGTGTTCTTCTACGTCGGTCTGGGCGAGGCGCGCTACCGCAACGTCGAGACCTATTCGCTGGGCATGAAGCAGCTGCTCAAGCTGGCGCAGGCGATCGCCCACGGGCCGAGCCTTCTGTTCCTCGACGAACCGACGAACGGTCTCGACCCGCCGGCGCGTCTTCGGATGCTGCGGCTGATCCGCGAGATCCGGGATTCGGGCAACGCGCGGATCGTCGTCTCGTCCCACCTGCTGCGCGACGTGGAGGAGTGCTGCGAGGAGGTGCTGGTCCTCAACCGAGGGAAGATCGCCACGTACTGCAACCTGGCCGAGGAGCGCCGCGCCAACCGCCGCTTCCTCGAACTGGACCTGGGCGCGGAGCGCGAAGGCGCCGGCAGCGCTTTCCGCGGCGCGATCGAGGGGCTCGGCTGCGAGGTCGCGGTGGTCAATCGCCGGCGGATCAAGGCCGTTCTGCCGCCGGGTGTCGGCGTACGCCACATCTACGCCGCCGCGATCGAGCAGGACGTGACGATTCGCCGCCTGGACTACAAGCGCACTTCGCTCGAGGACATCTTCCTCAAGGCGATGGAGGGCGACGATGGCCGTCTATGACCGCGGATACAGGGGCTACCGCGGGACCCTGATGCCGGCGCGGAGCCGATTCCTCGTCATCAGCCGGTACGGCCTGCGCGACATCTTCGCGTCGCGGTTGTTCCTCGCCTTCTTCGCCTTCTGCTTCGCCTGGCCGCTGGTGCTGCTGGTCGGCATGTATCTGCGCTACAACGCGGAGGCGCTCGCCGTGATCAACATCAGTGCGGCGGACCTGCTGGACTTCGTCCAGGTCAACACCTGGTTCTTCGAGAGTCTCTTCCTGCGCGCGCAGTTGTACCTCGCCTTCGTCGTCGTCCTGGTGGTCGGGCCGTCGCTGGTGTCGGCGGACCTTCGCAACCGGGCGATGCCGCTCTACCTCTCGCGCCCGCTGACCCGGACCGACTACGTCCTCGGCAAGCTCGTCGTGCTCGGCGTTCTGGTTTCGGCGATCACCTGGGCGCCGGGGCTGCTCCTGTTCGCGATCCAGGCCGCGCTTGGCGGCGGCGAGTGGCTGGCGGAGCACTGGCGGGTCGCGCCGTCGCTGGTCGTCGTGTCGACGGTGTGGATGTTGTGTATGTCGTTGCCGATGCTGGCGATCGCGGCCTGGGTGAAGTGGAAGCCCTGGGCGCGGATCGTGTTCCTGGGCGCCATTCTGAGCGGCACTGCCTTCGGCGAGTTCTACAAGCAGTTCTACGACTCCTGGCTAGGCAGCATGGTCGTGGCCTTCGACGTGACGGCCGCGCTCTCCGCTTCGGTTTTCGGCACACAAGCGAGCGTGCAGATGCCGGGCGCGGCCGCCTGGCTGGCGGCGGTCGGGCTCGTGGCGCTGTCGGCGGCGCTGCTGTACCGGCGCGTGCGCGCCTTCGAGGTGGTCAAGTGAGCGGCGCTGCCCCGACGGACGGTCCGCAGAGAGCCGATCGGCACATCGCGGGACGCGGTGACGACAACATTGTGCTACGCGACGTCTCGAAGTTCTACGGCGACGTGCTGGGCGTCAACCGCGTCGATCTCGAGATCGAGCCCGGAATCACCAGCCTCGTCGGGCCGAACGGATCGGGAAAGAGCACCCTGATGAACCTGCTCGCGGGCCTGCTGCGGCCGACCCGGGGCGAGATCAGCATCCTCGGCGCTTTCGCCTCTCGGCCGCAGGACCTGTTCCGCCACTTCGGCTACTGCACCCAGTACGACTCCTTCCCGCGGGGCGTGACCGGGTGGCAGTTCGTCTTCTCCTACCTGTTGCTGCACGGCCTGGAGCGGGGCGAGGCCGAGCGGCTCACCGCGCAGGTCCTGGAGCGGGTCGGCCTGATCGACGCGGCGCACCGGCGGGTCGCGGGCTACAGCAAGGGCATGCGTCAGCGGATCAAGCTGGCGCAGGCGATCGCCCACCATCCGCAGGTCATGGTGCTCGACGAGCCGCTCAACGGTCTCGACCCGATGGTCCGCGCCGAGACGATCGAACTGTTCCGTCAACTGGCCCAGGAAGGCCAGCACGTGCTCATATCGAGTCACATCCTGCACGAAGTGGACCTGCTCTCCGACCGGGTCATCCTGATCTCGAACGGGTACATCGTGGCCGAGGGCGAGGTTCCGGGCATGCGGGAGGAGGTCGCCGAGGCTCGCGAACAGCCGATGCAGGTGTTCGTGCGCTGCGACCGTCCGCAGTGGCTCGCCGGCCGCGCCTTCGAGCTCGACCACGTGACCGAGGTTCAGCTTCACGACGATGGCGGCGGACTCCACCTGCGCACCCGCGACGCGGACCGCTTTCTGCGTCTGGTCGGGGAGCTGGTTGCCGAGGGCGGCGTGGAAGTCGAAGCCGTGGGGCCGGCCGACAGCGACCTGCAGGCCGTGTATCGCTACCTCATGGTCGACGAGCAGGAGCCGTCGTGACCGTGGTCCCCGAGGCCGCCGGTTCGAAGGGCGTCGACTGGACGCTCCTCGGCCGGCAGGTCGGCGGACTGGTGCGGCTCGAGCTGCGCCGGCTGCTGATGACGCGCCGGGCGGTGATCCTGGGTTTGGCGGCGTCGGTGCCGGTGGTCATCGTCCTGCTCGTGGGCTCGATACCAATCGGTGGGCAGACGGTGCTGGAGCGGTTCGGCAATCGGGTCGTGTACGAGACGATCTTCGAGACGGTCTTCCTCGGCGCGATCCTGTTCTTCGGTTGCCTGTACGTGTTCTTCAACCTGTTCCGGGGCGAGATCCTCGAGCGCAGCCTGCACTACCTGTTGCTCGTGCCGCTTCGCCGGGAACTCGTCGTCACGGCCAAGTACGTCGCCGCGGTGGCGGCGGTGGCGCTGTTGTTCATGCTCAGCACGATTCTCAGCTACCTCCTGATCTACCTGCCGGTCGGCGTCTCCGGGGCGATCGAGGACCTGACGGCCGGTCCCGGCGGCGCTCATCTCGGCGCCTACCTGGGGGTGACCCTGCTCGCGTGCATCGGCTACGGCTCGCTGTTCATGCTGATCGGCATGCTGTTCAGGAACCCCATCATTCCGGCCGGCGTCCTGTACGTCTGGGAGATGCTGCACTTCCTGCTGCCGCCGGCACTCAAGAAGCTCAGCGTGATCCACTATCTGAAGGGTCTGTTGCCGGTGCCGCTCCCCGACGGCCCGTTCGCCGTGGTCGTCGAGCCGCCGCCGGTGGCCGTCTCCGTCCTTGGTCTGCTGGCCTTTACCGTCGTCGTGCTCGCGGCCACCGCGCTGATCATTCGCCGCATGGAGATCCGCTACACCGAGGACTGATCTCCGCCACCGGGAAGCTGCCGGTCCCGCGGAAAACGGCTTGGCCGTTTCCCGCCGGACCTTGGAAAACCGTCAGACCGGTTTCCCACAGCTACCGCAGCCTCGACGACTGCTCGCCTCTCGGACGGCCTCGGACAGGGACCGGAATCCACCCGGCAAAGGTACAGGTGCGCCGGCCTGCCATCCGTGCGCCCGTTGACGGGCGCTCGGACTGGTTCCCGTGTGGCGCGGATCGGGCCACGCGGGTCCTGGCCGGCATCCGGGCGACGCCGAGAAGCGGCAAGCCCGCCACGCATCTGCCACGATAGGCCGATGGCCACCCTCGACCTCGGCGGTCTCGCAATCCCCGAAGCGGCGCTGACCTTCAAGTTCGTCCGCGCCTCCGGCCCGGGAGGGCAGAACGTGAACAAGGTAGCGACGGCCGCCCAGTGCCGCCTCGACCTCGACGCGGCCGGCATCGAAGGCCCGTTGCGCCTTCGCCTGGAGCGCGTGGCCGGCAAGCGTCTCACCGTCGCCGGGGAGATCGTCGTGTCCGCCTACACCCACCGCACGCAGGCGCGCAACCGGGCCGAAGCGTTGTCGCGGCTCGCGGCGATGATCGAGGAGGCCCGCACCGAGCCCCGTCCGCGCCGCCCCACGCGGCCTTCGGCCCGCGCCAGGGTGAAGCGGCTCGCGGACAAACGGCGCCGCGGCGAGACGAAGAAGCGCCGAGGCCCGGTCGATGCCGGCGCCGAGTAACGCGGCACGTTTTCCGGCGCCCGGAGGCTGCACCTCGTCGTGGAAGCCGGGGATCCTGATCCTCCCGTCCTCCGGGTCGCGCAGCGCCGCCAGCATCGTCCCCAGGCGTTCAGCGGGTTCGCCACCGCGCCGCCGAAGGTAGCCGCCGGCTCTCTGTTAGCCTGCCGTCGAGAAGGCTGCGATGAGTTTCCTCGATACCCTGCTGCGCGCCACGGTGCGGAGAGCCCGACGGAGTTCGGTCGGTCCCGGCGCGGACCGTGTGGCGTCCCGATTGTCGCTCTATCACTTCGATTCCTGCCCGTTCTGCCTGCGGGTCCGGCGCGAGCTGGCTCGCCTCGGCGTCGAAGTCGAACTGCGCAACATCCACCGCGACCGCAGCCGGTACGACGAACTCGTGCGAGGCGGCGGCAAGCAGCAGGCGCCGTGCCTGCGGATCGAGAACGACGACGGTACGGCAGAGTGGCTCTACGAGTCGTCCGACATCATCTCCCGGCTCCAGGCAGACCTCTGCTCGCCCGGCGCCGCCGAGGCTGTCTGACACCGCCCCTTCGCCGGGTACGCGGCGAGCCCGTCGCGGACTCGGCAGCTATCTCAACGCCTTGCGGCACGAGACGGTCGTGAAGTGACCGCGCTCCGCGGTTTCCAGATCGATCTCGATGTCCTGGCCGCGCGTCAACTCGTCCCACACCGAATGGTCGGCGGGCGGGCAGGCGATCTCGGCGGCCATTCGCTCTCTCTGGCGCCCGGGCATGTTCATCAGGTCGCCGGCGAATTCCGGGATCACCCGGACCCGGTGAATCAGCCGGTCCACCCGCTCCAGCTCGCGGCCCACCCACACCCGGCTCCAGCCAGGACGCAGCCGCGTCGGCGGAAAGTCCTGGCTGTGGCGGTAGACCAGGTCGGCGCTGACGTGGGGCGCCGTGGTGCAGGCCGCCGGCAGCAGCAAGGCGGTGAACAGCGGCAGCGAGAGAAACGACCGGCCCATGGCGGCGCACAAACTACCGCACTTGACCCGCCTGTGACAGGTCGGCTCGCCCCGACCGGGTTTCCCACAACGACCGCAGCCTCGACCACTGCTCGCCTCTCGGACGGCCTCGGACAGGGACCGGAATCCGCCCGGCAAGGTACAGGTGCGCCGGCCTGCCATCCGTGCGCCCGCTGACGGGCGGTCGGACTGGTTCACGTGTGGCGCGAATCGCGCCCACACGGGTCCTGGCCGGCATTAGCCCGAAGTTCTTGAGCTTCTGCGGCCCCGTGATGGTCGATAGTCGTTGCCAGGCTTGGGTTTGCGGGTTGTTGGCCGGTCGTTCGGGGGCGCATATCGTAGCCATGTAAAAATGAGAGACGAGGTAGACAGTCACGACGATCTAGAGTACAATGCGAAGCCATGTACATCGAGAGCATACGCAACCGGAACTCGCCGCCTGCCGTCCTGCTTCGAGAGTCCTACCGCGAGCACGGCAAGGTCAAGAAGCGCACACTCGCCAACCTCTCCAAGTGGCCGGACCATCTCGTCGAGGGGCTGAGGACCCTCCTCAGGGGCGGCGTCGCACTGCCGTCTCTCGATGCCGCCTTCGACATCGTCCGCGCCAGACCGCATGGACACGTTGCCGCCACGCTCGGCGCCGCCAGACGGGTCGGTATCGAGCCCTTGCTCGACCGGAGGCGGTCGAGACAACGCAGCCTCGCGACCGCGATGATCGCCGCGCGCATCCTCGATCCCCGGTCCAAACTCGCGACCGCGCGAGGACTCGCGTCCGAGACGATCACTTCGACCCTCGGTGAAGAACTCGGTGTGGAGGAGGCGTCGGCCAGCGAGCTCTACGAGGCGATGGACTGGCTGCTCAAGCGGCAACCGCGAATCGAGCGGCACCTGGCCAAGCGCCACCTCGAGGAAGGAGCCCTGGTCCTCTGCGACCTGACCTCGGTCTACTTCGAGGGCTCGTCCTGCGAGCTTGCCGTGCACGGGTACTCCAGAGACCGCAAACGGGGCAAGGTGCAGATCACCTTCGGCCTGCTCTGCAACCAGGACGGCTGCCCCGTGGGGGTCGAAGTCTTCTCGGGCAATACCGCGGACCCCTCGACAGTGGCCGCGCAGGTGCACAAGCTCAAGGAACGCTTCTCGCTGGACCGGGTGGTCATGGTCGGCGACCGCGGCATGATCACCGATGCGCGCATCAGGGAGGACCTCGACCCCTCCGGACTCACGTGGATCAGCGCCTTGCGGGCGCCGGCGATCCGCTCCCTGGCCGAACAGGGCCACCTGCAGCTGTCTCTCTTCGACGAGAGAGGCCTCGCCGAGATCAGCGCTCCGGAGCTCTTCCCCTCAGAGCGGCTGATCGCGTGCAGGAACCCCCTGCTGGCCGACGAACGCGCCCGCAAGCGCCAGGAACTGCTCTCCTCCACCGAGGTCCAGCTCGAAGCCATCGTCAAGGCCACACGGCGCCAGAAGAACCCCTTGCGCGGCAAGGTCAAGATCGCCGCACGCGCCACGCGCGCCCTCGACCGCTTCAAGGTCGCAAAGCACTTCGAAACCGAGATCGAGGACGACAGCTTCAGCTATCGCCGCAATCAGGCACGCATCGACGAGGAAGCCGCACTCGACGGCTTCTACATCATCCGCACCAACGTCCCCGAGGACCAACTGACCGCGGCCGATGCCGTGCGCTCCTACAAGAGCCTCAGCCGCGTCGAACGCGCCTTCAGAAGCCTGAAGAGCGTCGACCTCAAGGTGCGGCCCATCTACCATCGACTCGACGACCGGGTACGCGCCCATGTCTTCCTGTGCATGCTCGCCTACTACGTCGAGTGGCACATGAGGCGCGCACTCGCACCCCTGCTCTTCGACGACGAAGACCACGACCACAACACCCGATCACCCGTCCTCCCCGCCCGCAGATCGACCACCGCCATGGCCAAGGTCAACTCAAGGCGAACCACCCACGGATTCCCCGTACACAGCTTCCAGACACTCCTCGCCGACCTCGCCACGCTCACACGCAACCGGGTCCGAATCCAGCAAGCCGGCGACTCCACTGCCGATCTGCTGGCCACACCAACACCTCTCCAGAACCAGGCCCTCAAACTCCTGGGCGTGAAACCCTGAGGACACGTACCCAGTAGGCTGCAACCCCAAATCGACGAAAAACCCCACCACTACAGGGGATTCCTCGATTTCGCGCCGAGAACTTCGGATTAGCCGGGCTCGACCCGTGCGTCGACCCTGAGTTCCGGAAGCGGCGGGATACCCCCGGGCAACCGGCCGCGCAGCTTGACCGCGTCGGCGCAAAGCGCCGCTTCTCCGGCCACACCCCGCCGCTATGCTTCTCTTGATGAAAACGGCAGCCCTCCTCGCGGCGCTCACCCTCGCCTCGCCCATCGTTCACGCCGACGACTGGCCGCAGTGGCGCGGCGACGAGCGCCGGGGCGTCTGGCACGAGGACGGCATCCTCGACAAGTTCCCCGAGGACGGGCTCCGCTTCGTCTGGCGGGCGCCGATCGGTCCGGGCTACGGCGGCCCGGCGGTTGCGGACGGCCGGGTCTTCGCGACGGACTTCGAGCGGCTGCCCGGCAATCGCGGCCGCGAGCGCCTCCTGGTGCTCGAGGAGACCACCGGAGAGCAGATCTGGGACCACTCCTGGGAGACGGATCTCGCCGGTCTCCAGCCCGCATACTCGAACGGCCCGCGCGCCACGCCGACCGTCGACGGCGACCGCGTCTACGTGCTCGGTTCGGCGGGCTACCTGGCGGCTCTGGCTACAGACGACGGCCGCGTCCTGTGGCGCCGCGACCTGGTCGCGGACTACGGCGCGCCGGTGCAGGCCTGGGGTTTCGTCGGCGCTCCGCTCGTAAACGGCCGCCAGATCATCACGCTGGTCGGCGGGGAACCGGATGCGATGGTCGTCGCGTTCGACCGTGAGAGCGGCGAGGAACTCTGGCGCTCGATGGAAGTCGGCAACGAGCCGGGCTACAACCCGCCCGTGATCTACGAACTCGGCGGGCGCAGGCACCTCGTCATCTGGCACCCGAAGGGCATCGCCGGCCTCGACCCTGACGGCGGCGAGGTGTTCTGGCAGTTCCCCTACGAGGTGCAGTACGGCCAGACGATCGCGACCCCGATCCAGCAGGGAAACCAGCTCCTCGTGTCGTCCGCGTCGCACGGCTCTACCTTGATCGAAGTCGCCGCTTCAGCCGCCGGCCAGCCCGAAGCCAGGATCGTCTGGAAGGGCAAGAGCACCAGCAAGCGGGACCTCGATGGCCTGCACGCTTTCAACTCGACGCCCGCCTTCGACGGCGACATGATCTACGGCATCGGCGGCCAGGGGGCGCTGCGCGCCATCGACCGCGCGTCGGGCAGGGAGGTCTGGGCCACCTTCGAGCCCAGCGAGGACGCTCGCATCGCGACTGCCTTCCTGGTCAGGAACGGCGACCGCTACTTCATCAGCAACGACCGCGGCGAACTGATGATCGCCCGCCTGAGCCGGGACGGCTACCGCGAGATCGACCGCACCAGGCTCATCGAGCCGACCACGCGGAGCCGGCAGGTCCGGCGGGAGCTCGGCAAATTGGTGTGGGTCCACCCCGCCTACGCGAACGGCCACATCGTGCACCGCAACGATCGGGAGATCGTCCGGGCGTCCTTGCTGGCGGAGTAGTCCTGTGCGCAACGCCCGCGGTGTCCTGTGCGCAAAACGCCCGCGGTGTCCTGTGCGCAACGCCCGCGGTCTTGTGGTCGTTCTGGCCAGGCGCTGTTGCGCGGACATGCCGGGTCAAGACTGCGCCAGGAAACCGCCGTTGGACCAACAGAGTCTTGACGGCTCGAGACTCACGACCTGACCCAGGACATGGGGGCCCGGCCGGCCAACTCCGTGTGGAAGCTCGTGAACGGCGTCGTCCCGTCCGGCTGGACGGGCTCGTGGCGGCACGGCCGGGGGATCACAGGGGCTGGCATGGCGCCTGGTGCTGGTCCGGACCTGTAGCGCGGCCTTCGATCTGAGCCTCGACGAACGGCAGCATCGCGGCGACGCACTCGGCCGGCTGCTCGAACTGGAGGAGGTGCGTCGTGTCCGGTACGAAGTCGTAGTCGAGAACCAGGATCTCGCTCAGATCCACCGTGGGCAGGAACGAGAACGGCACGGTGGGATCGGAGCCGATGACCTTCGTGGGGCACGAGAGCCGACTCAGGTCCACGTCGCGGGCCCATCCGGGTCCTTCCAGCGAGATCTTCGCTTCGTACTCCCTCGGGCAGCGCAGCTCGAATCCGGCGCCGTTCGGGAGTGGCCGGAGCGTCGCTTGCGCGATGAGCCGCGGCGCGCCGGGGCAGAGGAGCTGGAAGGCCGGCGCGCGAAGGATGCGGTCGACGAACTCCTGCCGGCTCGCGAATCGTTCTCGGCGCGTCAGCGCGGCCTCGCCCAGTTGACGAAGCATCGTTTCCACTTTCCGCACGTCCTGCTGCCGGCAGCCGGGCGGACAGACGACCGGCTCGAACAGAACCAGGGCCGAGTAGTCCGAGGCGCGAGTGGCGTGGAGGAGGGCCGATTGGGCCGACAGGGAGTGGAAGACCCCGATCTTCGGCTTGGCGCCGAAGTGGCGATCGATCGCCTCTGCGATGTGCCGGTGGTCGTCGATGAGGGCGTGAGTGCCATGGGCCTCGGCGTCGCCGACCGCGTTCCAGCCATGATTGCGCAGGTCGAACAGGACCACGTCGAACCGGTCGGTGAGCAGCGACCAGAACGGGTAGTAGGCGTCGGCGGCGAACCCGTTGCAGTGGCTCAGAACAAGCCGCGGGCCACGCGGGTTGCCATGCCGCCTGAGGACGATGCGGCTGCCATCGGCTGTACGTGCCTCGGCCGTCGCCGCGGGCTTCGGCACTTCCGGGCGTTGGGGTTGCTTCACCTCTTGCAGGGGCTTCCCGATCGTTGCCTCCGGCGTCACGGCGACTCCGACTCCGAACTGACCGCGTCGACCGGGACTTCCGGCGACTCGGACTCCGTGGCGTTCCGCAGCTTGCGCCGCCGCCGGAGTCGGTCGATCGACGGCATGGCCACGGCGAGGGCCACCGAAAGCAGGGGCGTGAGGAGCCACCATGTTGCCTCGGACGAAGCGGGATCCTCTTCGATCGCCTCCACTCCGAGCCTGGTGAGATGAACGGCGCCCAACCCCACCGCCGGAACGGTGAACCACGGGTCACGAAAGACCGGAGCGAAAGTCCGCCTCGCTTCGTTCCCGTCGGCTGAGCTGTCCTCGTGGCCAGCACTTTCCAGTCGCACGCGCCCCGAGTTCGCCGCCGAAGTACGGCGTCTCGCCGTTGACGTAGCGGAGTCGGCTGAGCTGTCCTCGTGGCCAGCACCTTCGAGGCGCACGCGGCTGCCGATGCTGACCGGGATGACGACCGTCGCGAAGGCGACGAAGACCAGGAACCACAGGGTTCGCTCGGACAGCGGCAGTCCGGCCTCCAGGTCCACGATGAGTTGGACGACCAGGACGAGGACGCAGTAGATCGCGGGAACCTGGTACCAGGGATCGGTGAAGAGCCGCGCCTCGTGCCAGACCGGGCCGGTCGGGGGTTCCGGCGCGGGCTCGGGTTCCCCCGCGTTCAGGTACTTCCGGGCGTAGCGGAGCATGATCGGGAGGGTGCTCAGGCCCATCGCGCCCAGGCCGACGGCGTAGGACAGGGCGAGCGGCGACGTCCGCAGGCTTTCCTGGAACAGGAGTCCTTCCGTGAAGCCGGACATGACAAGCCCCATGAGCACGGCGAGGCGGGCGGACAGGCGCGAGTCGTCGTGTTTCTTGGCGAGGGAGGACACCGTGTCTCCGGTCTTTGCCTGCTTCTCCGAGTGGCTTTGGCGGCAGGCCTTCAATCCTAGCCCTAACGGCAGCGCTCGATTTCCCGGGGCGAGCCGCGGAACACCTCGCGACGATGCCAGTCGACGAAGTCCGGATTGGGCGTCTGTCGCGCGCGTTGAGGCTTGCGTATCGGTTTGCCGTGACAGTCGAGGAGTTGCCGGAAGGCCGGGCTTTGACCGTTCACTTCGTCCGACACGACGAGCCGTAAGCCTCGCGCTGATCGCTCCAGGCCGATCGCTCCGCGGTCGAACGTCCGATGGTGGAGGATGCAGAGGGCGAGTCCGTTGCGGACCTCGTCCGGCCCACCGTGAGAGTGCCACTTGATGTGCGCCGCCTCCAGCCCGACGAGGTGGTCGTCGAGACGGACATCGAAGCCGCACACGACACAGCGTCGCTCGTACGCCCGCAGGACGGCATGGCGGAAACCTGGATCGCGGACGTTGGTCGCCTCCGGCTGGAGCCCCTGCTCAACGGGCCTCGCAAGCCCGACCGCGTCGCGGATGGCGTCGTGCCAGGAGGGTGGAAAGTGCTTGTCGAGGAGCCTTCGAGTTGCCTGCTCGATGAGTTCGGGGTCGGCGAGGAGCATCCGCCCGTGTTGATCGCGGTGTTGCTGCGCCTGCGGGGGCCCCGCCTGGCCCTCTATGAAGACGATCTGTTCGTGCCGCGCGTCGAGATCGAGACCCTGGAGCGGCTCGCGGCGAGGCGGAGACCGAAGACTCTGGCCCAGGCCTACGCGGTCGGCAGGCTCGATGTCGGTGCGGTCGCGGGCATTCCGCCAGGGTTTCGTCAGACCGTCCGGTCTTAGCAGGATGATGTAGCTTTCCCTGACGGCGTCGAGGTCCGGCGAGCGATCCTCCAGGTACCTTAGGTAGACCGTCGTCGCGTCGCGGAGGAATCCCTCGCAGTGTGCGCAGAGGAGAACGAGCGAGCCGCGCATCAGGTTGAAGCGAGATGACTTGCCTATGACGGGGATGGCAGATTGGAGTGTCTGCAACTCCTTCTTCCGCCAGCCGCTGGCGTTCTGCAGCCGCGCAACGGCCTCGCTGGCCGACTGGCTCACCGGGCAAAAAGCGTCCGGCCTTGAGGGATGGTGGTTCGCAGGCGCTGTTTGGCCGACATGCCGGTTCGGGACTGCGCCAGGAAACCGTTGCCGGACCACAGGCCCTTCACGGCTCTCAGCACATCGGTCGCCGAGTAATCGCTACGCCGTGCTCCGCGGAGGAGATGGTGCGCAAGGCCGCAGGCGACCACTTCAAACGGAGAGATGAGAAACGCGCCGAGGAAGTCGTTTCGCTCAGGGCTGTAGCGCCGGAAAGCCTGCTCTCTCAGGCAGTCGTCGTCAAGTATGGCGAAGGTGTCCCTGAACGCGCTCTCCAGTCTCGGCCGGTCGGCAGCGCCGGCGAGTTCCACCATGCGCTCGGTGACGAACGGCCCGATGTCTTGGGTCAGGTCGCGAGTATCGACCGTGGAGAGACAGAGAACCCGGCAGGCCAGCTCCGTGTGGAAGCCTTCCTTCTCAAGCCGTTCGCTGACCGCAACGCAGCGCCGAAAGGAGTCGGCCGCGGACAGCTCCTGCAACCAGTCGTGGAAATCCTCGTTCTCCATCACGAGGATGCAGTTCCGAACCTCCTGCTCGCTCAGACGGGCGCCGCCGGAATTCAGCCGTTCGAACAGGTCGTACTTCGCCCGGTGATCGCTTCCGCGGTTCAGAATGCTGACGTTGACCTTGGCCCGCCTGAAGTCGATCCGAAGCGGATGCGAAAGATCCGTCCAGCGGACTCCGTCGAGGGCGGGAAGGTACTTTGCCTCGGTAAGCTGCAGCGGCTCCGCCAGCGTCGGGCCTTCCTTTCGCAGCTTGCCCATGAATTCGAAGAGCGTCGAGAGCCGCTGCAGGCCGTCCACGACTTCCCAGACTCCGTCATCCCTCTGTGACACGAAAACCTGCGGCAGCGGGATGCCGAGCAGGATGGACTCGACGAGTCGGGTCTTCTGATCGATCGTCCACCGGAAGAAGCGCTGGAACCTGGGCTGGATCTCGAGTTCCCGTTCATCGTAGAGGGAAGCGAGTTCCCCAAGCGACATGGCGTAGCCATCGGCGCGGATCTGTCGCCTCCCTTCCTCGACCTGTTCGTCGAGACCAGTTGGAGGGGCGAGTGTGGTTGGTTCGGTCTGCGTCGCGATCGCCATGGTGACTCTCCTTGCGGCCCTTCGTCAGCCGTGGCTCGGCGAACCGGAGCACTCGAATCGTCGAGTGTGCGGTCGTGGCCGGTCAAGCGCGTTCGCGTCCGGGAACGGACCGCAAGGTCAGCGAGTGTAGCCGAGGGTCGCCGGGTGCGCCTGGTCTGCCAAGGACGTTTGACCGTTCTCGCCGTGGCTGACCGAGCTCTTGGCGATGCGCGGCTGGTCTCTACAACAGTTCCCTGCCGACAGGCGGGCCGTCAAGCCATGCCCGACCTTCGATGTCGGCCGGGGCGTTCTCGTCGTGCGGCCGGCGGCAGACGAACAGCTCGTACTCCCCCGGTTCCATCTCCGAGTGATCGCAGTCCACGACCACCGCCTCAAAACCGACCTCGGCCAGCAGGCGGAGCCAGTCGGCACGCGGGAAGAGGCCGGTGACGTGCCGGTCGTGGACGACCTCGACGCTGCCGTCGGCCTCGCGCAGCACGAAGGCGTAGTCGGTCGTGATCGTCGTGTCGTCGGGGTCGGGATCCCAGCAGTTCTCGAGGTAGTGGGCGCTCCTGTCCTCTCCGTCGCAACCGCCGCAGTCGGTCCTGGGCTGGAAGTTCTCGCGCAGGTGGTCGGGCGCGAAGATGGCGGCGCCGCCTGGACGGCAGTGGACCCAAGCGGTCTCGAGGGCGGCGCGCAGGTGCTCGAGCGTTGTCATGTAGTCGATCGCGTCGTGGATGAAGACGCAGTCGAACGTCCGGTCGAGGCGTACGGTGCGCATGTCGCCTTCGATGTGCCGGCACTCGGGATTGAGCTCCTGGCTCATCGCCAGCATGTGCGGCGAAAGGTCGACCAGGGTCATGTCGAAGTGCGCCTTGAGGTGGGAGGCGTTGTGGCCGCCGCCGCTCCCGAGTTCGAGGACGGTCCTGGGAGTGACGTCGGACGCTTCGAGCAGGTGCCGGCGGTAGATTCCGGCTTCCTCTTCGTATTCCTCGGGCGGCGAGATCAGCGGCCACCAGGGAGCGATTTCGGCGTAGAGCCTGGGCAACGTCAGCTGGCGTGCGAGGCGGTCGAGGATGCGGCAATGATGGCCGGCATGACGGCAGCCGCGGCGACGGCGGCCTGCGCGGCTTCGACGGCGTCCGCGGTGGCGCGGCCGATGACGTCTCCTTTCACGAGGCTCTTGAGGCGGTCCCTGCGGGGCCTCAGTTCCCTGCGGCCGAAGATCGGCTTGAGCAGGCCCACCGAATGGGCGAGCGAGGCGAGGACGACGGTGCGGGGCTCGACTTCCCGGTCGTCGCTGAAGATCGCGGCGCGCAGGCGCTCGACGATCTCCCGTTCGGGGCCGGGGTCGAACTCGGGGTAGATCCGCTGTCTGAAGAGAACGAGAATCTGCTTCTCGTCGACCTTGAGAATCCCTCGCTGGCAGAGGCGGCCAGCGACGCGGCGCCTGAGCTTCGACATGGAGGAGAAGCGGCCGATCCAGGTCTGGATCGAGGCGCGCCGCCTGGCGGACCGGACTCTCGTCAGGCACTCGTCGAGGATGGAGTCTTCGGCCCGGCGGCTGGATCTGACCTCGACCAGCTTGCGCCAGCGGCGCGATTCGTCGATGCGGATGCGCTCCTGGAGCAGGAGTTCGGCGGCGATGGCGCCGCCGAGTCCGATGTTCGTGTGCACGCCCAGGAAGGTGCCCTTCGTATCGTGCAGGGCGAGGAGCATGAGTTCTTCGTGGAGGTGGAGTTCGTCGGGGTTCATGAGGACGGTCCCTGCGGGGAGGCTAGCAGCGAGTCGACTCAGGGGTCGCCGCTTCGCGGCGTCGCCGGAGTGCCGGCCGGAACCCGGGTGGCGCGACCCGCGTCCACCCGCGAACCAGTCCGTGCGCCCATCAGCGGCCGCACGGCTGGCAGGCCGCCGCACCTGTACCTTTGCCGGGTGGATTCTGGTCCCTGTCCGAGGCCGTCCGAGAGGCGAGTAGTCGTCGAGGCTGCGGTAGCTGTGGGAACCGGTCTGCCGGTTTCCAATGTCCCGGTGGTCAGAACGCCTCGCTCCAGGGCCGGCTGAGACGCAGGGCGGAGTTGATCAGGCCCACCATGGAGTAGGTCTGGGGGAAGTTGCCCCAGAGCTCTCCCGTCTTGGGGTCGAGGTCCTCCGAGAGGAGGCCAACCGGGTTGCGGCGGTCGAGCATCTGCTCGAACAGCTCCCGGGCTTCGTCGCGCCGGCCGAGGGCGTTGATCGCGTCGATGTACCAGAAGCTGCAGACGGCGAAGGAGGTCGTGGGCGCGCCGAACTCGTCCTCCTGGTAGCGGAAGAAGTTGCTGCCTTCGCGGAGGGGCTCCAGCGACTCGACGGTGGCGGCGAAGCAGGGATCGTCGGCGTCGAGGAAGCCCAGGTCGTGGAGCAGGAGCAGGCTGGCGTCGATCCCGGCGCCGTCCAGGCTGGCGGCCAGGCCGCCCCGCTCGGTTTCCGCGTTCTGCAGGATGTGCGAGCGAATCGCCTCGGCCTGGCTTGTCCAGTGTCTTTGACGTTCGGCAAGGCCCAGCGTCCGGGCAATCCGTGCCAGGCGGTCGCAGGCGGCCCAGCACATCACGCTCGAGAACGTGTGAACGGCGCTGCGCTGCCTGAACTCCCAGAGCCCCGCGTCCGGCTGGTCGAACAGGGCAACGGCCTGGCTGCCGAGTTGCTCGAGCCAGCCGAATACGCGCGCGTTGCCCGGCTTGACGAGCCGGCGGTCGAAGAAGCTCTGGGTCACGGAGAGAATCGCGCTGCCGTAGTTGTCGTTCTGGAGCTGTCGCCAGGCGGCGTTGCCGACCCGGACCGGGCCCATGCCGCGGTAGCCGGAGAGATGGTCCACGCCACGCTCGGTCAGTTCCCGCTCGAACTTGATCCCGTAGACGGGCTGCAGCACCCCGCCCTCGGCGGCGGCCGCCAGGTTCGTGATGTAGCCGAGGTAGCCCTCCATCGTGCGAGTGGCGCCGAGGCGGTTCAGTGCCTGGACGACGAAGTGGGAGTCCCGCAGCCAGCAGAAACGGTAGTCCCAGTTGCGGCCGGTGTCCGGCGCTTCGGGGATCGAAGTGGTCATCGCGGCCAGCACCGCCCCGGTCTCCTCGAAGCTGCACAGCTGGAGCGTGATCGCGGCCCGGATCACGGCCTCCTGCCACTCGAACGGCACGGCCAGGTGGCGCACGAACTCGCGCCAGTAGCTCTCCGTTCGGCTCCGGAACTCGCGCGCCACGGAGTCCACCGGTTCGGTCAGGCTCTCGTCCGGCCCGAGCAGCAGGGTCAGGGGCTGCTCCAGGACGAAGGAGATCTCGTCGGTGACCAGCGACACCGGCGCGTCCGTGGTCAACCGGAGCGTCAGCGTCGGCCCGACGTAGCGGACGTGGTTGCTGCCTCGGGTCAGTTCGGGGCGGCGCGCGCCATAGTCGAATCGCGGCCGCAGGCGGATGCGGATGCGCGGCTCGCCGGAGAGCCGTTCGATCGTGCGGACGATCATCGTCGGCCGGAAGGAACGGCCGAACTGCTCGAACCGGGGCGCGAAGTCGGTGATGCGGACCGCCGCGCCGTTGCCGTCGCGAAGGGTCGTCTCGAGGATCGCGGTGTTCTCGATGTAGTGCTGTTCGCTGTCCTGCAGCCCTTCGAGCACGACATCGAAGAAGCCGCCCGCCTCGGGATCCGCCTCATGGGCGTCGTCCAGCAGGGAGTGGAAGACGGGGTCGCCGTCGAAGTGGGGCAGGCAGGCCCAGCAGATCCGGCCGCGCGGGTCGATCAGCGCTCCGAAGCTGCAGTTGCCAATCACGCCGCCGTCGAGCGGCCGGACTTCGCCAGACGTCATGAGTTCTCCAGGAGCTTTCGCCGCCGGAACCAAGTACAGGTGCGCCGGCGTGCCATCCGTGCGCCCGACGACGAACGCACGGACTGGTTCACGTGTGGCGCGGCTTCGCGCCACACGGGTTCCCGCCGGCATCCGGCGGCGCGAAGCGCCGGGCGCCGGAAGTCGCTCATCGTCCGTGTCCCCTTAGGCCGTCGCACAGGGCCTCGAGCCAACGGTGCACCTCCCTCACGCCACTCACGCCGTGCCGGGCGTTGCTCATCCGGTCGCCGGCGTGCTCCAGGCCGACGACGATCCCGGCGCCGCCGGCGCTCTGCGCGGCGGCGAAGCCTTCCTCGTCCGTGATGTCGTCGCCGATGAAGACGGGGACGCGCCCGCGAAACGGCGCTTCTTCCATGAAGTCCTCGACCACGGTGTGCTTGTTCGGGCGATGGGGTTTCAACTCGAGCACCATCTTGCCTTCCTGGACCCGGTAGGCGGCGCCCAGGGAGGTTCGGATCTTCTCCATCACTTCGCGCGCAGCGCTCTCGGCGCCGGCGGCGCGCCGGTAGTGGAGCGCCAGGGTCGCCGACTTGTCTTCGAGCAGGGTGCCGGGGTGCGCGGCGGCGAAGCGCGCCAGTTCGCAGCGGGCCGGCCCCAACGCGGGTGCTCCGTCTGTCCGGCTGACCGATCCGTCGGCGGACCTGCGCTCCAGGCCGTGCAGCCCGGCGGCCGGCAGCTCGAGGGGCGAGAAGAAGCGGTCGAGTACGTCGAGCGAGCGTCCGCTGGCGAGCGCCAGGGCGCCGCCGAGCCGGCCGCGGAGCCTCTCGAGCAGGCCGCCGATCCGGTCGTCGACGTGGACGGCGTCGGGTGCATCCGCGATCTCGATCAGGGTGCCGTCGACATCCAGGAACAGGGCCCAGGACTGAGGCGGCGGCATATCGGCGCCCGGTTCCAGCAGGATCCAGGCGGCGTGCGGAGGATGCGCTTTCCGGTTCACAGGGCTCAGCCTCCGAGATCCCTTACGATACAGAAACCGATGACTTCTCAGGATCTGCCGGCGGCACAGCAGTCGGAGCTGGTGATCGTCGCCAACACGCTTCCCGTACGTCGCGAGGAGGTGGATGGGGAACTGGGCTGGGCGCAGAGCCCGGGCGGTCTGGTCAGCGCCCTGTCGCCGATCGTGCGCGAGGCGGCCGGGTGCTGGGTGGGCTGGACCGGCGGCGCCGACGACGCGCCGGCGCCGTTCCGCCACGAGGGCATCCTGAACGTGGCGGTGCCGGTGTCGGAGTCGGAAGTCGCCGGCTCGTACCAGGGGATGTGCAACTCGACCCTGTGGCCCCTGTACCACGATGCCGTGCGGCCGCCCGAGTACCACCGGCACTGGTGGAATCCGTACGTGGCGGTCAACCGGCGCTTCGCCGAGGAGGCGGCTCGCCGTACCGCGCCCGGGGGCCGGGTCTGGATCCAGGACTACCACCTGCAACTCGTGCCGCGGATGCTGCGCGAGTTGCGGCCGGACATCAGTTCCGGTTTCTTCCTGCACATCCCCTTCCCGCCGATTGAACTGTTTCTGCGCCTGCCGTGGCGGCGGCGGGTACTGGAGGGGCTCCTCGGGGCCGACGTGATCGGCTTCCAGACCCCGGCCGGCGCCTACAACTTCACGCGGCTCGCCGACCGGCTGATCGAGGCGGAACCTCAGGGCGAGACGATCCGCTACCAGGGGCGCGACATCCGGGTCGGCGCCTTCCCGATCTCCATCGACACGGACCGCTACGCGAACGCGGCGCTGGCGCCCGAGATCCGGGAGCGGGCCGAACAGCTCCAGCAGCTCCGTCGCGGCAGGAAGATCATCCTCTCCGTCGACCGGCTCGACTACACGAAGGGCATCGACCTGCGGCTCAAGGCGTTCCTCGAATGGCTGGGGCGCGAGGACCGGTCGATTCGCGACGCGGTGATGGTCCAGGTCGCGGTGCCCAGCCGCGAGCGCATTTCGGAGTACCAGATCCTCCGGCGCGACGTGGAGGAACTGGTCGGCCAGATCAACGGCGAGTACGGCGAACTCGGCGTCGTTCCGGTCCAGTACTTCCGGCGCAACCTGCCGTTCGAGGAGCTCATCGCGTTCTACCTGGTCGCCGACGTGATGCTTGTCACGCCGCTGTGCGACGGGATGAACCTGGTCGCCAAGGAGTACGTCGCCACCCGACTCGAGGACGACGGCGTCCTCGTGCTGAGCGAGTTCGCGGGCGCGGCCGCCGAGCTGCCGCACGCCCTGCACGTGAACCCGCACGACGTGAACGCGATGGCAGCGACGATCGAACAGGCGATCACGCTCGACCCGGCCGACGGGACGCGCCGGATGAAGGCGATGCGGGAAGTCGTCCGCCGCCACTCCGTCCACGAGTGGGCGGCGCAGTTCATCGAGGCCCTGGCATGACGCGCATGGAACGGCAGGGCGTGACCGTGAAGGCCGGGACGCAGTTCGGAGCGCGTCCGCCAGCTGAGCCTGCGGTCCGGGGACAGCTCCCCGTCGACGACGCCGAAGCGGGGTTCGAGGTAGGCGAAGGTTTTGAACGCTTCTCGCAGAAGGACGACGTCTTCTGCCGTTCGTTCTGGGACCCCGAGGTGAGGACCTCCCGCTCGGACATGTTCTACGAGACGTACCGCACCCCCGAGCTGCGCTGGCGTCCGGTCGACGGGTTCACGCGGCGCGACTACGCGCTTCGCAACGCTTCCTGGCACGTCACCGACCTGTTCGCGGAGTTCAGGGACGGCGCCGACCGTCGCGAGGGCTTCCTCGACCCCTACACGGTGCTCCGGGACGGTCCGGGTCCCCCGGACGAGAGCGACGAACCGCCGGAGGTGCTCGCCGCTCGACTCGCCGTCGAGCTCAAGACGGCTGCCCGCGCGTTGGGCGCCGACCTGATCGGCATCACGGGAAACGACGAGCGCTGGGTGTACACCCACGCCTACTCGAGGGAAACGGAGACGGAGAAGCCCCAGGAGCTTCCGGGCGAACTCGGCAACGTCGTCGTCATTGCGCAGGCGATGGACCGGGGACTGGTGCAGACCGTGCCGTCGGCCTTGAGCGGGACGGCGACGGGCGTCGGCTACAGCAGCGACACGGTGGTGCTGCTCGCGATCGCCCAGTACATCCTGAACATGGGCTACGCCGCGGTTCCGACGATGAACGACACGGCCCTGGCGATTCCGCTCGCGATCAAGGCGGGGCTGGGCGAGTACGGTCGCCACGGCCTGCTGATCACGAAGGAGTTCGGTCCCAGGGTGCGGCTCGGAAAGATCTTCACCGACATGCCTCTGGCGCACGACCGTCCACGGCGCTTCGGAGTGCGCGAGACCTGCGAAGTGTGCCGCGCATGTTCGGATGCGTGCCCGCCGAAGGCCATCGCGATGGACGCACCAACGGGCCGCGTCTACAACATTTCCAACATCCGCGGCGTCAGGAAGTGGACGACGGATGCCGAGAAGTGCTTCCGGTTCTGGTCGAACCAGAACACCGACTGCTCCATCTGCGTCAGGGTCTGTCCCTACAACCGGGACTACTCCAGGCGCCTCAGCCGGCTCTGGCGGTGGCTGGCGGGGACCCGCCTGCGCCGGCTCGCCCTCTGGCTCGACCGCCGGAGCAGGCGTGGACGGCGGGTTTCGCCGAAGACGTGGTGGGGACGGCGCCTGGCCTCAAGGTAGGCCTCGAGCGACGGGACGCCGACCGGCCCTCCCGCGGTCGGGAGCGGCGAGGCGTGGACGGCGGGTTGCGCCGAAGACGTGGTGGGGACGCCGCCTGGCCTCAAGGTAGGCCTCGAGCGAGGGGACGCCGACCGGCCCTCCCGCGGTCGGGGGCGGCGAGGCGTGGACGGCGGGTTGCGCCGAAGACGCGGCAGCAATGGTCCCATACGAAGATGAGCCTGAACGGCGGTTGATCGGAAGTTGAGCCGGTCGCGTGGTTCGGGGCGGTTTTCCGGTTGCTGATCGGAGCAAAGCGGAGATCGGCCAAGGGGGGCGCGCCTGTCAGGCTGGTACGCTTGAGCACGGCCTCAGGCTGCGGCGCACAGCCGTGGATCACGAGAACAGGAGGAAACGCCGACCGGAATGGCGGCCCGACCGTTCCGCCCGGTTGACACCATGTGGATCAAGAAGCACGACCCCGTCCGATACCTTCCTGCCGACTCCGGCGTCACGCTGCCCAGCCGCAAGCCGACGCCGCAGGAGGTCTACATGAACCGCCGCAAGTTCGTGACCGCGGCGACGATCGGCATTGCCGGCGCGTCGCCCTTGGCCGCGCAGTTCCGCCTCCGCCGGCAGGCGCCGGCGCCGCCGCCTGCGCCGCCGGAGTCGGAGAAGCTGAAGCCGGCTCTGGAGCGGCCCGACGTCTACCCGGCCGAGGCGAGTGGCAAGCCGCAGCGGAACCCGAAGTTCGCCAGCCCGCCGGAGAGTGTCGGCGGAGAACTCACCCCTCGCGAATTCGCCGGCGGCCACAACAACTTCTACGAATTCCTGGCCGGCCACGGCGGTCCGGTGTGGAAGTTCGCCGGCAAGTTCACCGTCGAACCCTGGAAGGTCGAGGTGACCGGGCTGTGCGACAACCCGATGACGCTCGACCTGGACGACATCTTCGGCTTCGAGCACGAGGAGCGCCTTTACCACTTCCGCTGCGTCGAGCGCTGGGCGATGAACGTGCCCTGGAGCGGCTTCCCGCTCAGCAAGCTGATCGAGAAGGCTGCGCCGAAGTCCTCGGCCAGGCATGTGCGCTTCTTCACCGCCCTGAACAGAGAGCAGATGCCGGGCGTCCGGGAATCCGAGGCACGCAGTTACGGCTACGAATGGCCCTACTTCGAGGCCCTGAGGCTGGACGAGGCGATGAACGAACTCGCCTTCGTGGCCACCGGGATCTACGGTGAACCGTTGCTCAAGCAGCACGGCGCGCCGCTGCGAATCGTCGTGCCCTGGAAGTACGGCTACAAGAACCCCAAGTCGATCGTGAAGATCGAGTTCGTGGCCGAAGAGCCGAAGATCTTCTGGCAGGTCCAGGCGCACGAGTACGGCTACCTCTCGAACGTGAATCCGTACATCCCGCACCCGCGCTGGAGCCAGGCGACATCGCACTGGTTGGGCCGCAACGACTCGTTCGACACGCCGATCTTCAACGGCTACGGCGAGCACGTCGCAAAGCTCTACCCCGATGAGCCGACCACGATGCAGCGGCCGCTGCAGATGGGCCAGATCGCCCGGTAGGGTGCTGAAGGATTACCCCGGTGGCACGTACCGAGGGGGGGGGACAGGACTCCACCGTGTGGCGCCGGAAGTTCGCCGGGTACGGGTCTTGATAGCGGCGTCGTGGATACATCCTCTTCCAAGGATGTTGTGTCCACGAACCGGGACGAGCTCGCTCAGCAGGGCACGCCGCCTACCTCAACCCCCGCACAACGAAATTCGACGATAGCTCGAGTGCGGGCGGAGGCTGCTACGGCGCCATGTGCCGGCTCCGCACCACCTACGGCTCCTCGGCGGTCTCCGTTGCCAGCGACCCGCCGGCGCCGTGCCGCGCCGCCTGAACCGCGGCGGCGAAGAGCCCGATCGCGGCCCCGAACGTCAGGACACCGGCGAACTCCACCCAGCCCTCGGCGTCCGCCGGCGAGCCGAGCGCCAGCAACTCCGCCACGAAATCGAAAGGCGCCGCGGCGCCATGTGCCGGCGCCGCACCACCTACGGCTCCTCGGCGGTCTCCGTTGCCAGCGCCCCGCCGGCGCCGTGACGCGCTGCCTGAACCGCGGCCGCAAACAGCCCGATCGCTACGCTGAAAGCGGCCAGACCGGCCAGTTGCACCCAGCCGAACAGGTCCTCAGGCGTTGCGATCGAGATCAACGCGGATCCGAAGCGGAAGTCGGCGAACTCGCCGCCGCGGACTGCCTCCAGCGCGGCAAGACCGGTGAGCAGGAGGGCGCCGCCGGCCAGGGTAAGAGTGCCGTACGTCACACCGTGGGCCGCGAGTTGCGCCGGTGAGCGTGGCGGCAGCGGCTCCTGGCGGCGGATCTCGAACGTCGGCTCCCGGTCGCTCGGCCGGACGAACCGACTGAGCATGTAGAGGCCGGGCAGACCGAGCGGGATCGTGAAGAGGAAGAAGTTGGACCACCCAACGGAGTGGACCATGAAGCCTGCAATCGGACCTGAGACGATCCGCCCCATACCGAAGAGAGTCGAGAACAGGGCGTACTGAGTTGCCGAGAAGCGCTTCTGGGTCATGCGCAGCAGCAGGACGGCGAACGCGCCGGTGCCGAGTCCCTGGCACAGAGACTCGAAGCCCATCGCGCCGTAGAGAAGCACCGGCTGCATCGGCAGATTCGCGAGCAGGATGTAGCCGACGTTGGAGAAGATCTGCAGGAACCCGAACACCCACAGCGCCCTTCCGAGGCCGATCACGTTGGTCCCCAGACCGCCGGCGATCGATCCGACCATCGTCGCGGTTGTCCCGACGGCAGCCAGGGCAATGCCGCGGTGGAAATCGGAGTAGTTCATGTCCACCAGGAAGGGGCGCAGCAGGCCTTGCGCCATGTTGTCGCCGAACTTGAACAGAATGACGAAGGCGAGGATCTCGACCGCTCGGTGCCGGGAGAGGAACCCGAGGAACGGTTGCCAGACGGCATCCCGGAGTGTCTTGGGGCCGGGCGGAAGATTCTTCGGCTCGGGCGCCAAGATGGTGATCGCGAGCATCGGCAGGTAGAGAGCCGCGAGGCCGACGCAGACGAGGGGCCAGGAGTACCGGCCCGCGACCGAAATGGCGGTTCCACCGGCAACGAACATGGCGAGGCGGTAGAGGCCGATGCGGGCGCCGACCGCGGCGCCCTGCTCTTCTTTCTTGAGAACGTCCACGGCATAGGCGTCGACCGCGATGTCCTGGGAGGCTGCTGCCATGGCTATCGCAAGGGCCAACGCAAGCGCGAGCCAAGGCGTGTCCGGATGGTCGCCCACGCCGGCCAAGAGGAGGGTGCCAAGGAGCAGGGCGACCTGAGCGATCGCGGCCCAACCTCTTCGTCGGCCCAGGAAGGGCGGCACGAACCGGTCCATGAGGGGCGCCCAAACCACGTTGAAGGACCACGGCGCGTGAGCCAGCGTGAACAGACCGATCAGCCGGATGTCGATGCCGGCGGTGCCCATCCAGTCGGGTAGCGCGATCCAGACCAGGCCGAGCGGCATGCCGGAGGAGAACGAGAGCAGGACGACGGACAGCGTCCGCCAGGAGCGGACGGCCTGGGCAAGGCCGACCCGTTCCGGCGCCTGCTTCTGATCGGCCATCGGACTCATCCTATGCGTAATCGTCTATGAATCGACCAGCCGCCCGCAGGACCATTCCAAAGTCCAGCGCTCCACTCTGGGCCGTGGGCGGGAGGCCTTCATTCCCGAGGGTCGAGAGCCGTGCCGGTGCAAAGTTGCCGATTCCGGAGTGGTTTCCTCATGTCGGTCGCCGAAGTTCCCGACCTTGGAACGGCTTTGCCAGCCGCCCCCTCAGCCGACCCGATGGAACCCAAGTCGTTCAGAATCCGTAGTTGAACGTGAGCAGTCTCTCTGCGAGGAGGAACCGACCGTGACCGCAGCTGCCACCCAGTCCCGTCCCCTTCATCGTTCCGGGTCCAACCGTCTGATCGGCGGCGTCTGCGGAGGCATCGCCGCCTGGTTGGGCTGGAACCCGACCGTGGTGCGCCTGCTCTATGTCCTGGTGTCCATCCTCTCGGTCGCGTTTCCCGGGATCATCGTCTACCTCCTGCTCTGGATCGTCATGCCGCTCGGCGAGTAGTTCCAGGACGATTCCAAGTCCAACGCTCCACGCTGGGCGCGGGCGGGAGGCCTTCACTCCCGAGGGTCGAGAGCCGTGCCGATGCGGAGTTGCCGATTCCTGAGTGGTTTCCTCACATCGGTCACCGAAGTTCCCGACTTTGGAACGTCCCTGGCGAGTAGTTCACAGGTGGGGCGGAACGCGCCGCCCGGGTTGGTAGGCTGAGTCGGTAGATGGCTCCAGTCGACGCAGCGAGCTTCCATGACGCCCTCATCCAGCGCCTGGGTTCGGAGCGTGTCCTGACCGGCGCCGCCCCGATGGCCGCCTACGAGTCGGACGCGTTGACCGCGTTCCGGGCGCGCCCCCGGGCGGTCGTCCTGGTCGAGTCGGCGGAAGAGGTCGTCGACGTCGTTCGCCTGTGCGCGGCTGCCGAGGTGCCCTTCCTCGCCCGCGGCAGCGGCACGAGCCTCTCCGGCGGCTCGCTGCCCGTCGACGACGGCGTCGTCATCGCGATGAACCGGCTCAACCGCATTCTCGAGGTCGACCCGGTGCGGCGGATCGCCGTCGTGGAGCCGGGCGTCGTCAACCTCGCCGTGTCCGACGCGGCGGCGCCTTACGGCCTCTACTACTCACCGGATCCTTCGAGCCAGTCCGTGTGCACGATAGGCGGCAACCTGGCCTTCAACTCCGGCGGCGCGCACTGCCTGAAGTACGGCATGACGAGCAACCACGTGCTTGGTCTCGAAGTCGTCCTGCCGGACGGCGAGGTGGTCGAACTTGGCGGCGACAGCCTGGAAGGCGTCGGGCCCGATCTGGTCGGGCTGTTCGTCGGCTCCGAGGGACTGTTCGGGATCGCGACGAAGATCACCCTCCGCCTGCTGCCCAGGCCGGAGACGTTCTTTACCCTGCTGGCCGCCTACGACTCGCTCGCGGCGGCGGGCGAGGCGGTGGCCGCGGTCGTTGCTTCGGGCCTCCTGCCGGGAGCGATGGAGATCATGGACAACCTGGCGATCGAGGCGGCCGAAGCGGCGGTCGGCGCCGGTTATCCGCTGGACGCCGAGGGGCTCCTGATCGTCGAGCTGGAGGGCGAGAAGCAGCAGGTGGCGGCCGAGAGCGAACTGCTCCTGGAAGTCGTCAGGCAATCGAAGCCGTACCTCGAACACATCGCCAACGACGCGGACGACCGGATGCGCATCTGGAAGGGTCGCAAGAGCGCCTTCTCGGCGGTGGGCAGGCTGAGTCCGGACTACATCGTTCAGGACGGCGTTGTGCCGCGCTCCCGCCTGGGCGAGGCCCTGACCGAGATCCAGCGGCTCGGCGAGCGGCACGGGATTCGGGTCGCGAACGTTTTCCACGCCGGCGACGGCAACCTGCACCCGCTCATCCTGTTCGATGGCCGGGTCGAGGGCGAACTGGAGCGCGCCGAGGAGCTCGCGGGAGAGATTCTCCGTCTGTGCATAGACCTCGGGGGCTCGATCACCGGTGAGCACGGCGTCGGAATGGAGAAGCGCCAGTACCTGGGCGAGATGTTCGACGACGCCGACCTGGACGCGATGCGGCGCATCCGCACCGCGATTGACCCGGGCGAACTGGCGAACCGCGGCAAGATGTTCCCGGACGCGGAGGCGCCGGCGCTGCTGAGCCACGGTCCGCACCCTCTGGAAGTGGCGGGAGTCATCTCGCGCGAATGAGGCGCGGCGGCACGGTCAACGACAAAGAGCCACGAGACTTGTGATCGGCACCATCCATCCGCCGGCTTCGGCGGCCGAGGTTGCCAAAGCCGTAGGCGGCGCGGAACGGATCGTGCCACGCGGCGGCGGCACGAAACCGGCGCTGTGCGCGGCGCAAGGCGCCGACGTGCTCGACCTGTCGGCCCTCAACGGCATCACCGAGTATCTGCCCGGCGAGTACACGGTGACCGCCCTGGCCGGGACGCCGCTTGCCGACGTCGAGGCGCGGCTGGCGGCGGAAGGCCAGTACCTTCCCTTCGACCCGCTGCTCGTCGACGCCGGCAGCACGGTCGGCGGCGCCGTGGCTGCGGGCGCCAACGGTCCCGGCCGCCTGCGCTACGGCGGCCTGCGGGACTTCCTGCTCGCGGTGGCCTTCGTCGACGGCCGGGGCGAGATCGTCCGCGGCGGCGCAAAGGTGGTCAAGAACGCGGCCGGATTCGATCTGCCGAAACTCATGGTCGGCAGCCTGGGACGGCTGGGCGTGCTCACCGAATGCACCTTCAAGGTCTTCCCGCATCCCGAGAGCTGCGCCACGTTGCGTGTGGCGGGCGTGGCGTTCGACGAGGCCCTCGCCGCCGCCGGTCGCATCGGTACGGGAGCAGTCGAGCTCGAATGCCTCGACCTGGTCCACGGCCTGGCGGGCTGGGACCTGGAGATCCGCATCGGCGGCCGCAGTTACGCGCTCGATACGCGCCTGAATCGGGCGGCGGACGTGTTCGACAGCGACGTCGCAACCCTCGTGGGCGACGCCGACACGAATCACTGGCGAGCCCGCCGCGAACTCCACTGGGCTCCGCCTGACGCCTCCGTGCTCAAGCTCCCTGTGACACCGGCCACGGCGGGTGTCCTGGAACAGGTCCTCGCCGAGCTGGAGGCCGCCCGCGCGGCCCGGATCTACAGCGCCGGCATCCAGCAGGCCTTCCTCGCATGGCCAGCCGAACGCAGTGCCGACCTGCCGGCCCTCGACCGCGCCCTCACCGAGTCGAAACTGACCGCCCTGGCCCTGCGCGCTCCGGCGGCGACCGCTGCGAAGCCGATCCTCGGTTACCGCTCCGGCGGCGAACTGCTGCGCCGCGTCGAGCAGGCCCTCGACCCGGCCGGCCGCTTCAGTCGGCTGTAGCGCCACGGGACAGCATCGCGCTGGCGCAACGGCCTTTTGGCCGACGTGGCGCCGCCGAACGGTTGACCCGGGCGTACACGAAATCTGACCGTAGCCCAACAGCCGCTGCCCGTATCTGCAGTCTGCCGGTCCATGAGCCTGCAATCTGCCGACACCCGAACTTGCAATCTGCCGACACCCGAACTTGCAATCTGCCGAGGCTTGAACCTACGATCAGCCGATGCCGGAACCGGTCTTGTTCCCACGGCTGATCGAGCGCCGACTCATCGAAGCGTTGGAAGACTCGCCCGTCGTCCTCCTTCACGGTCCGCGACAGTGCGGCAAGACGACGCTGGCCCGCATGGTAGCGGCCGGTACTGGCCGGCTCAGCTACGCCTATATCAGCCTGGACGACGCGGTGGCCCGCGACAGCGCCCGGTACGATCCGGCGGGATTCGTCGGGGAGCTTCCGGACCGGGTCATCCTGGACGAGGTCCAGCGTGCGCCGGAGCTGTTCGAGGCGATCAAACTGGAGGTGGACCGGCGGCGGGCGCCCGGCCGTTTCCTGCTCACGGGTTCGACGAACGTGCTGCTCCTGCCGAAGCTGTCCGAGTCGCTTGCGGGGCGTATGGAGATCGTTCGCCTCCATCCCCTGGCGCAGCGGGAGACCGTGCGCCCATCAAGGGCGCCGGAGGACGCAACGCCGCGCCGCGAGTTTCTGGATGCTCTGTTCGGCGGCGGATTCGACGTCCGGCGGGTGGGCCGGCTCGGTTCCGAGCTCCCGGAACGAATTGCGACTGGCGGTTTCGCGCCAGCGATGGCTCGTCCCACTCACCGGCGCCGGGCGAACTGGCACCGGAGCTACGTCGAAGCGTTGATCTCCCGGGACGTGCGAGACCTGGCGAACATCCGATCTCTCGACGCACTGCCCAGGTTGCTTTCGGCCGTCGCCGGCCAGACCGCACGCCTGTTCAACCTGACGGATCTGGCCGCGCCGTTCCAGCTCAGCCGGCCGACGATCGGCGACCATGTGGCGCTCCTGGAGCGCCTGTTCCTGTTCGAACGCCTTCTCCCCTGGCACAGCAATCGCCTGCGCCGGCTCGTCAAGAGCCCGAAGCTCCATTTCGTGGACACTGGCGTCGCCGCCACGCTTCTGGGCGCAGGTCCGGCCGGTCTGATCGCGGACCGCGGCCTGCTCGGACAGCTACTGGAGAGCTTCGTCTACCAGGAACTCCGGCGTCAGGCCAGTTGGCACGACGCCCCGTGCGGCTTCTTCCACTTTCGCGATCGTGACGGTTTCGAGGTCGACGTTGTGATCGAGCAGGGAGCGGCCGCCGTGGCCGGCGTCGAAGTCAAGGCTGCCGCCACCGTCGGACCGTCCGACTTCCGCGGCCTTCGGAAGCTGGCCGCGGCCATCGGCGACCGCTTCGCCGGCGGAGTGGTCCTGTACGACGGTGAACTGACCGCACGCTTCGGTAGTCGCCTCCACGCGGTGCCAGTCCGCCGGCTCTGGGAGACGGCGTGACTCCGGGGTACCGGCAAGAACCGTGAGTCAGACCAGCTACCCGACATGAGTCCATGGCTGCTCTACGAAGGGCTTCGAACTCGGTGGGCAGACAAGACACGACAGCCCTCGGCGTCCCGGGCCGATGTCGGCGGCATGCCCGGGGTCGAGCTCGTCGACTACCCCCGTGAGTGGTTGAGGCGGGTGAGTCTCAACGGTCCGCCAGCACGGAGCTCTCAGCTCGCCTTCGGCAGCGCTCCCATCACGGCCTTGACCTCGAGGAACTCCTCGAAGCCGAAGTCTCCCCACTCGCGGCCGTTGCCGGACTGCTTGTAGCCGCCGAAGGGGGCGCCGAAGTCGGCGGGGGCGCCGTTGATGTGGACGTTGCCGGCGCGGATGCGGGAGGCGACGCTGCGGGCGTGATCGAGGTCGCCGGACTGGACGTAGCTCGACAGGCCGTAGGGTGTGTCGTTGGCGATCCGGATCGCTTCTTCCTCCGTCTCGTAGGGGAGGATCGCCAGCACCGGTCCGAAGATCTCCTCCTGGGCGATCGTCATGTCGTTGCTGACGCCGCCGAAGACGGTGGGGCGGACGTAGTAGCCGCTGTCCATGCCTTCGGGCCGGTCCGTGCCGCCGGTGACGAGTTCGGCGCCTTCTTCAACGCCCTTGGCGATCAGCGCCTGGATCTTGTCGTACTGGACCTTGCTGACGACGGGGCCGATGTTGACGCCAACCTGTCCCGGCGCACCGACGACGGTCGCCTCGGCCGCGGCCCTGGCGACTTCCAGGGCGCGAGCGTGCGCCGCGGCGGGGACCAGCATTCGCGTCGGCGCGTTGCAGGACTGGCCGCTGTTCAGGAAGCACTGCCGGGTGCCGGCCTTGACCGCCCGGTCGAGATCGGCGTCCTCCAGCACGATGTTCGGCGACTTGCCGCCGAGCTCCTGGGCCACCCGCTTGATCGAATCGGCGGCCGCCCTGGCGACCGCGCGGCCGGCGCGGGTCGAACCGGTGAACGACATCATGTCGATCCCGGGATGGGCGGACAGCGCCGCGCCGACCTCGGGGCCTTCTCCGTTGATCAGGTTGAAGACGCCCGGCGGCACGCCGGCGTCATGAAGGATCTCGGCGAGCAGGATCGCGTTGAGCGGCGCGACCTCGCTCGGCTTGAGCACCATCGTGCAGCCGGCGGCGAGGGCCGGGGCGACCTTGCAGGCGATCTGGTTGATCGGCCAGTTCCAGGGCGTGATCAGTCCGCAGACGCCGACCGGTTCCTTGACGATGTTCGTCGTGCCGCGGGTCTCGACGAAGTCGTAGTCCTTGAGCACGCCGAGGGCGCCGGCGAAGTGGCCCATGCCGGACGGCGCCTGCGCCGCGTTGGCGAGCCAGGCCGGCGCGCCCATCTCGGCGGAGATCGTCTCGGCCATCTCGCCGATGCGCGCCTTGTAGCCGGCGACGATCCGGCCGAGCAACTCGACCCGCTCCTCGCGGCTGGTCCGGGAGAACGACTCGAAGGCAGCCTGGGCCGCGGCCACCGCGCGGTCCACGTCGGCCGCGCTGCCGAGGCTGATCCGGCCGATCGCCTCTTCCGTCGACGGATCGATCACGTCCATCGTCTTCGGGGTCACCGGGTCGACCCACTCACCGTTGATGTAGAACTGCAGCGCTTCCTTCATGGGACTGTCTCCGAGTGTTGTCCTGGTTCGAGGCGGCTGAGTGTAGCCCGGTTTTGGCCGGCGGCTCCCACGGCAGGATCGGCCACGGACAGGACCATTCCTTTAGTCCTGCGCTCCACGCTGGGCGCGGGCGGGAGGCCTTCATTCCCTAAGGGTCGAGAGCGGTGCCGGTGCGGGGTTGCCGATTCCGGAGTGGTTTCCTCACATCGGTCACCGAAGCTCCCGACTTTGGAACGGTCCTGTCGGCCACGGATCGGCCGCGGAGTGCCGTTGAACCCCAACTTGCGCAGCGTCTGCACGGGCGATTCGATCCTTGCCCTCCTCGAGGTCGAGCTGGAGCAGGCGGCCGGGGAGGAGCCTGCGCGTGAGGGCCACGTACTCCGCTACGCGAGCAGGCGTTTCGCGGCCCGCTCGCCGCATGCGGCGCCGACAGCGACCGCGCGACTCAGGCCGACGCCGTGCAGGACGTTGCCGGCCAGGTGGAAGCCGTCGATCGGGTCCAGGGCCGCCTCTACGCGAGCAGGCGTTTCGCGGCCCGCTCGCCGCACTCGGCGCCGACGGCGACCGCGCGGCTCAGGCCGACGCCGTTGAGCACGTTGCCGGCCAGGTAGAAGCCGTCGATCGGGTCCAGGGCCGCCTCGATCCTGGCCACCCGCTGCGGGTGGCCGGGGGCGTACTGGGGAATCGCGTGCGGCCAGCGGGCGACGCTCGTGCTGGTCGGCGTGGCGTCGATGCCGACCGTCCGGCGCAGTTCGCGGAGGGTCAGTTCGATCAGTGCGTCGTCGTCAAGTTCGGCGGCGTCCGGGTCGACGGAACCGCCGTACATGGAACGGGTCAGGAACCGGTCTTCCGGACTGCGGCCCGAGAAGGTCGCCGTCTCGTACTGGCAGCCGAGCATGCGAATGCCCTCGCCGCGGGCGACCAGGAAACCGTAGGCGGGCTCGATGTGGGCGGCCGCCGCAACTTCGAAGGCGGTGTGGACGACGGCTATCGGGGGCGACTCGATCTGCCGGAGTTCCTCCGCGGCCGCGGGCGAAACGCCGTCGACGAGGTCGGCGGCCGAAGGCAGGTCGGCGGCGACGACGACCGCATCGGCGGCAAGCCCGCCGGCGGACGAGGTGACGGCGAAGCCGCCGCCGCGATGCTGGATCGCGGTGACGCGCCGGTTGCAGGCGACGTCGATTCCCGGCAGCGCCGCCGCCGCCCGCGGCAGGGCCTCGATGCCGCGTCGAAAGGTCCGATGCCCGGGAGGCGGCACGCCCCGTTTGCGGCCGGCGCGCATCGCCTTGAACAGGGAGCCGTGGGCCTGTTCCATCGCCACCAGCCGGGGGAAGGCGGCCGCGGCCGAGAGTCTTCGGGCGTCGCCGGCGAAGATGCCGAGAACCACGGGTGAGATCAGCCGAGCGGCGGCCTGCCGTCCCATGCGGCGGGCGGCGAAGTCGAAGAGCGACTCGTCGGTGTGCGGGGTGGCGTCGCCGCTCGTCAAGACCCCGGCCCCGAGGCGATCGTCACCGCCTTGTCGGGCCGGCGCCGTTGGCGCCGGCGAGGACGACGACCACGTTCCGGCCCCGAGGCGATCGTCACCGCCTGGTCGGGCCGGCGCCAGGGGCTCCATCGCCAGCCTTGCCAGGCCGAACGGTCCGAGCAGGCCGCTCCTGGCGAAGGCCAGCGGGCTGCGTTGCAGCTGCCGCAGCTTGCCGCCACGGTAGATGTAGCGCCGGTTCGCGGCCGGTTCCGGCTCGATCACCTCCTCGGCGAGGCCGCAGGCGGCGATCATCTCCCGCAGCACCGGCTGATCGTCGAGGAAACCCTGCGGGCCGGTCTCGATCAGAAGACCGTCGGCGAACCCAGTACGCGCCTTGCCGCCGACCCTGGCGTCTGCCTCCAGAACGACGACCTCGAGCGCGGCGCCGGCGCGCTGCGCTTCGGCGGAGGCCTTCCAGGCCGCGGCCAGGCCGGAAGGGCCGCCGCCGACGATGACCAGGCGGCGAGCCCGTTCGTCGCTCAAGCGTTGCCTTCCGCCTCGGCGTGAACGGCCTCGACCAGTGTCTGCACCGCTTCGAGCGGGGTTGCCGGCAGCACGCCGTGCCCAAGGTTCACGATGTGGCCGCGTCCGGACAGGCTTTCGAGCAGACGGCTCGTCTCACGCCGGATCGCCTCGTTGCCGGCGAGCAGCACGGTCGGGTCCAGGTTCCCCTGCAGGCACAGATCCGGCCGTTGTTGACGGAGCGTGCCGAGGTCGGTGCGCCAGTCGACGCCGAGCGCTTCGCAGGGCAGTTCGGCGTAGTCGTCGACCAACTGGGGCGCTGCGTGGAGGAACAGGATGCGCGTGACTCCGGCGTCGCCGAGGCGCACGAGGAGGCGTTCCAGGTGCGGCCGCACCCGGCGTCGCCACTCGGCCCGCGCGAACAGCCCGGCCCATGAGTCGAAGACCTGGACGGCGTCGGCGCCGGCCCGGTGCTGGGCGATCAGGTAGCGGGCGCAGAGGCGGCCGAGCCGGTCGAGCAGGGAATCGAATGCGGCCGGCTCTTCGTGCGCGAAGGCTCGCAACAGGGGGAAGTCCCGCACGCCGCGCCCCTGGACCAGGTAGGCGGCCAGGGTCAGCGGCGCGCCGGCAAACCCGAGCAGCGCCTTGCCCGGATCGAGTTCGCGGCGGACGATCCGCTGGGCCGCCGTGACCTCGGGCGCGATCTCGGTTTCGTCGAGGCGGTCCGGGTCGGGCAGGGCGGCCACCGCGGCGGCGTCGCGCAGCGGTCGGGCGATCACCGGACCGGGATCGAACCGGAAGTCGACGCCAAGGGCGGGCAAGGGCGACATGATGTCGGCGAAGGTGATCGCGGCGTCGAAGGGGAACCGGCGCAACGGCATCAGCGTGACGCGAGCCGCCAGTTCCGGGTCGCGGGCGAGACCGGCGAAACCGTGGCGTTCCTTGAGAGCTCGGTACTCGGGCAGGATGCGCCCCGCCTGGCGCATGATCCACAGCGGTCTTCGCGGCGTGTCCTCGAAACGGAGCGTGCGCAGGAGCAGGCCGCTGTCCGGCTGTGCGGGCGTCGGCGATGCGGCGGTCGAGCTGGCCGCGGGTTCGGCGGAGGCAGTCACTTCGCGCTGCCCGCCGCGCGGCGGCGCTCCAGCAACTCGGGCGCCGCGGCGGCGAGAAAGGCGTCGACTCCATCCTGGCCGATTTCGGTCGCGACCCCTCGCAGGCCGACGACCGGCAGATGGCTGAGGCGTTTGGCCATCGTCTCGGTCCACCGTCTGAGCGCTTCCCGCTCGGCCTCGGAGAGGCTCTTCAGCTCGCCCTGCAGCAGGCGGTCGAGATTGGCGCCCAGGGAGTCCTGGTACTTCGCGCCGATCGCCCGGATGGCCCCGGCGACCGAGCGGGTCGCCATCGCCTCCCGGTAGGCGTCGAGTTCCTCGTCGATCAGGACGCGGGCTTCGGCCGTGCGTTCACGCCGGTTGCGCAGGGTCTGCTGGGCCAGTTCGTTGATCCGATCCATGCCGATCCGCTCAAGGCCCGCCGCGCCCGTGTCGGTGGCTGGAGCGTCGGCCGGAATCGCCATGTCGATCACGAAGGGGGGAGTGCCCAGTTCGCTCCGGCCGGCCGCGGCCAGGGCGGTCAGACAGCGCCGGTCGACGACGGGCCCGGGCGCGCCGGTCGAGAACAGAACCGCGGACACCGCTGGCGGTCGGGCCCTGAAGGCGTCCAGGCTCATCGTCCCGACGGTCGGGGATGTAGCGGGAGGCCGTGCTGTTTCCGCGGTCCGCGCGGCGAGTTCTTCGGCCTTTCGGGGGGTGCGGTTGACGAGGATCAGAGGGATGCCGCGGTCGCGCAGGCGTTTTGTGCAGGTCTCTGTCATCGCCGCCACGCCGACCAGGGCGACAGGACCGGCGACTTCCGCCGCACGGCCGGTCAGCAGGTCGGCCGCGATCTCGGACAGGGAGGTGCGCCCGGCGCCGACGCCGGTTTCGCGGTGGACCCGCTTGCCGGCCCGAAGCGCCGATTCGACCACGCGCCGCAGCTCGGCGTCGACCGTACCGGCGGTCGTCGCCTGGTCGAGAGCGTCCCGCAGCTGTCCCCGGATCTCCCGTTCGCCGGGCTGGGCCGAATCGAGGCCGGACGCCACCAGGTAGAGGTGTTCGACGGCCCCTTCGCCCTCCCAGCTCCGGAACACCCGTCGCGCCGCGCCGGCGCCCGCGACGAGGCGCAGCAGCTCCCGCCGGCAGGAGGCGAGCGTTGCGCCGGGTTCGGCAGAGAAGATGAACGCGACCCGGTTGCAGGTGGCGAGGTAGATCAACCCTTGGGCGCCGATCCGCTGTCTGAGCCGCCGCGTCCTTGCGGCCCGCCGTTCGTCCGGCACCGTGTATTGCGCGATCTCTTCAGCGCTCGCATAGCGCCAGGTCGCAGCCAAGACGCAACAGTTGTCCATCGGGCGATTCTGACCTGGGTGCGACCGGTGGATTGTCACGGTTGTGTCTGTGTCGACGATCCACACTCGCGCGCGCCGCTGCGCGGCGGCGCACCCGGTCTCTGCCACTCGCGGGTGTTGCGGAGGATGATGTCGGCGAGAGCGTCGAGGTGGTCGGAGCGGTCGTTGAGGCAGGGGATGTAGCGAAGATTCTGGCCGCCGGATTCTTCGAAGTACTCGCGGTTCTCGACTTCGATCTCCTCCAGGGTCTCGATGCAGTCGGCCGAGAAGCCGGGGCAGGCGACGTCGACGTTCCTGATGCCGCTTGCCGGCAGTTCGCGCATCAGGACATCGGTCTTGGGCCCGATCCAGAGTTCGCGGCCGAACTGGGACTGGAAGGTGCTGATGACCCGCTCCTCGTCGATGCCGAGTTCCGGGATCAGAAGCCGCGTCGTCTCCAGACACTGGCTCTGGTAGGGATCGCCGTTGTCGACGTAGCGCTTCGGCACGCCGTGGTAGGAGAGCACGAGGCGATCGGGTTCGGTATCTGCCCAGGTTTCCCGGATGCTCGCGGCGAGAGCGCGAAGGAAGCCCGGGTCGTCGTGGTAGCTGTTGATCGTGCGGAGCTCCGGCACCCAGCGCCAGCGCCTGAGCTGCCGGGCGAGCACGTCGATCGTCGAGGCGGTCGTGGCGGCCGAGTACTGAGGAAACAGGGGAAAGAAGAGAAGGCGCGTGCAGCCCTTCTTGCGTAGTTCGGCGAGGGCGTTCCTGATCGACGGTTCGCCGTACCGCATGCCGAGCGCGACGTGGAACGGGGGTGCGGTTTCACCCTGGTGTTGCCGCAGCCGCGCGGCGATCCCCTCGGTCTGGCGTTTTCCGATCGCCAGCAGGGGCGACCCCTCGTCGGTCCAGATCTGCCGGTAGAGCTTCGCCACCTTCTGCGGGCGCGTCGTGAGCACGAACAGGTAGAGGATCGGCAACCACTTCCAGCGCGGAATCTCGGCGATCCGGGTGTCGCTCAGGAACTGCCTGAGGTAGCGGCGCAGGGCCTTGGGCGTCGGCGCCGCCGGCGTGCCGACGTTGGCCAGCAGGACACCGATTGCGCCGCGGTCCGCGTCCGCGGCGACGCGAGGTTCGGGTTCGTAGAGGGATGTGGCGTTGGCCATGGTCGGCGGTCAGATCCAGTCGCGGCGGACCAGGAAGTCCGAAGTCAGCCGCGCTTCCGGGGCGCTCGGTTCGGGAGTGTAGTCGTACCGCCAGGCCGCCAGCGGCGGCAGGGACGCGAGAATCGATTCGGTGCGCGCCCGTGCCTGCAGCCCGTAGCGCGTGCCGCGGTCGTAGACCAGGTTGAACTCGACGTACCGCCCCCGGCGGTAGAGCTGGAAACCGCGCTCGCGCTCGCCGTATTGCATGTCCTTGCGGCGGTTCAGGATCGGCAGGTAGGCGGGCAGGAAGTGGTCGCCGATGCTGCGCGCGAAGGCGAAGCAGCGCCCGAACTGGTCGAGTTCGTCCGGCCGCTCGAGCTGGTTCAGGTCGTCGAAGAAGAGGCCGCCGACGCCCCGCATCTCCTGGCGGTGGGGGAGGTAGAAGTAGTCGTCGCAGGCCGCCTTGTAGCGGCTGTAGGCGTCGTCCCCGAACGGCGCGCAGGCTTCGGACGCCGTGCGGTGCCAGTGGACGGCGTCTTCCTCGAAGCCGTAGTAGGGCGTCAGGTCGAAGCCGCCCCCGAACCACCAGCCCTCCTCGTCCGCGTCGTCGCGGCTCGGGTTTCCAGCGTCCTGGGGCGGATGGGCGATGAAGAAACGGATGTTCGCGTGGCTGGTCGGCGCGTACGGGTTGCGGGGATGGACGATCAGGGAGATGGACGTGGCCTCGTAGGACCGACCCGCGAGCTCCGGGCGCCGTTCGGTGGCGGCGAGGGGCAGAGACGCCCCGCGGGAGTGGCTGAAGTTGACCGCCGCCTTCTCGATCACCTCGCCCTCGGTGAGCACCCTCGGCCTCGCGACGCCGCCCCGTTCGTTGCGGAGTTCACGGGCGTCGAAGGCGCCGCCGTCGACTTCGACCAGGGCGTCGCAGATCCGGTCCTGGAGCTCCCTGAAGTAGCTGGCGACCGTCTCGGCGCCGAGTTGTCCTGTCGGCTGTGACCTCACGGCGCCGGGACCTCCTCCAGCGCCTCGCCGACCGCGCCGGCAAAGCCGGTCAGCGCGTCTTCGTCATGCGCCAGGGACAGGAAGCCGACCTCGTAGGCGGAAGGGGCGAGCATGTAGCCGCGCTCGAGCAGCTCCCGGTGGAGCAGGCCGAAGATCGCCGCCGTGTTCGGGTGGAAGCCGTCTGTTCGCCGCGGCAGTTCGTCGTCGCCGTAGGCCAGCCAGAAGATCGAACCGCAACGGACCAGCCGGTAGGGGTGCGCGCTCGCTTCGAGCACGGGGCCGAGTTCCTGGTCGAGGAACGCTCCGAGAGCGTCCATCCGAGCCCATCCGTCGTTGGCCCGCAGCTCGCGGAGAGTGGCGAGCCCGGCGGCGACCGCGAGGGGGTTCCCGGACAGGGTGCCGGCCTGGTAGACGGGGCCGAGGGGCGAGAGCCGATCCATCCACCGCGCCGGTCCGCCGTAGGCGCCGACCGGCAGACCGCCGCCGATCACCTTGCCCAGGGTATAGAGGTCGGGTTCGATCCCGAGCCCCGCACCGATGGTGACGCCGGGTACCCGGAAGCCGCTCAGCACTTCGTCGAGGATCAGCAGGGCGCCGTGTTCGGTGCACAGGCGGCGAAGCCGCTCGAGGTACTCGGGACGCTGCACCAGCAGGCCGTTGTTCGCCGGCAGAGGCTCGATGATCGCGGCGGCCAGGTGGCCGCCGTGGCGCCGAAAGGCCTGCTCCAGCGCGTCTTCGTCGTCGAGCGGCAGGACGATCGTGTCGCGCGCGGTCGCGGCCGGGATGCCGGCGCTCGACGCGATCCCGAAGGTGGCGAGGCCGCTTCCCGCCTCGACCAGGAGGGCGTCGACATGGCCGTGGTAGCAGCCCTCGAACTTGAGCACAAGGTCGCGGCCGGTGCAGCCGCGGGCGAGCCGGATGGCCGACTGGGTTGCCTCGGTGCCCGAGTTGACGAAGCGGATCTTCTCGATGCCGGGTACGAGTTCCTTGACCGTCCGCGCGAGTTCGACCTCGCCTTCGTGGGGCGCGGCGAACGAGGTGCCGCGCGCGGCGGCTTCCCGCACCGCCTCGACGACCGCGGGATGGCTGTGGCCCAGGACGAGCGGACCGAACGAGCCGATGAAGTCGACGTAGCGCCGGCCGTCGACGGAGCGCATCACCGCGCCCTCCGCGTCGGCGATGAAGGGCGGCGTGCCGCCGACGGCCCGGTAGGCGCGGACCGGGCTGTTCACGCCGCCGACGAGGTGTCGCTGCGCCTCGGTCCAGAGTTCTTCGCTGGTTCTTCCGGCACTCATTCCTGGGCCTCCGCGCTCGGGTCGCTGCTTGCTTCTTCCCGCCCGTTCACTGCTTCGTTCCAGAGGCGCTCGATGCCGGCGGCGGTCGGTTCAACTGCGCGCGTCACGTTGCCCACTCCTGCGTTCCGGAGGGCCGCGGCCGTGGTCGCCCCGATCGCCCAGCAGCTTCCCGGCCAGTCCAGGCCCGAGGCCGCGAAGGCGGCGACGGCCGATGGCGCGGTAAAGAGTACGCGCGCCCTCGCGGCTTGCCAACCCCCGGGCCAGGCGAGGTCCGGCGCCGGGTCGACGGTGTAGGCCTGCCAGGCAACGACCTCGCGACCGGCGGCTTCGAGCGTCTCGACCAACGACCGGCCGCCGCGGGCCGAATGCGGCACGAGGAGGAGGCATCGGCGATCGAGGACGCGGGTCACGTAGTCCGCAAGGCCCCGGCCGTCCGCGGCTCGCGCCGCCAGGTTCGGCGGCACGCCGGCGGCCAGCAGAGCGCGGGCCGTGCCCTCGCCGAGGGCGCACCAGGGAAGGCGTCCCCAGATCGGCTCGCGCGCGGCCCGCTCCGTCACGACGCGGGCGGCGGTCGGGGAGGAGACGAGCAGCCAGGGCCACTGCCGGCGAGGGCGTTCGAGGTCGACGCGGTCGGCGGGCCAGGCAACGTCGAAGACGTCGACCTGCGTCGCCGGCAGAGCCGCGACCCGGACGGCCGGGTCGAGTCGGCAGGTCAGGCGTCTGACGGTGGACGCGGCGGAGGTCACGATGAGATCCGGCGTGCGAACCAGCCCCCCGCCGGGCGCCCCGGCTTCCGCTACATCAATCGGCCCCTCACCGGGTGCGCCGGCGTGCCAGCCGCGCGCCCGAATGACGGGCGCACGCCGCGGTTCACCGGTGGCGCGCGTCGCGCCACCCGGGTTCTTGCCGGCTGCCGCCGCGGGCGGCGGGGACGACGCGCCGGCCGGGAGGTCGGCGTCCGATCGGGCCAGACCCCGCTCGATCCGCGCGGCCAGCGCGTCAAGGTCGACGCCGTGACCGTCCGGCGCCGAGGCCGCAACGCGGACCGCGGCCAGATCGTCAAGATCGACGCCGCCTTCACCGTCCGGCGCCGAGGCCGCAACGCGGACCGCGACCGGCTCGTCAAGGTCGACGTCGCCTTCACCGTCCGGCGCCGAGGCCGCAACGCGGACCGGGGCCAGCTCGTCAAGATCGACGCCGCCGCCGCCATCCGTTGCCGAAGCCGCGACGCGAATCGCGAGCGGCGAATCACCGGCGCCGGCCGCTTCCCGCCAGTCATCCGGCGCGATGGCGACGTGGAGCGCACGGAGCGGGGAGTGCCTGGACGTACCTCCGCAAACGTCCGCCCATGCCCCGAACGGGCGCAGGCAGCCGCCGCCGAGCCGCCCCAGCAACGAGCGCTCGGCAAGCACCGCGGCGCGGGTCGCAGGATGGTCGAGGTGGACCATGGCCGGGTGCCCGTCGAGGCGGCCGCCGCGGAGGACCTGCACCGCCAGAGCCCCCTGCCCGGGAGCGCACGGCCAGGTTCTCAGGTCGAGCCGGAAGCCGCGGATTGCCGCCGCATAACCTTCGAGCTCGGCGTTTCGGGACAGGCGCAAGACACCCGCTTCGGCCGCCAGCAGAGCGTCGATCGCGCCACTCCGGAGCCACTCCAGCCGGCGGCCCACCGAGCCGCGGACCGCGCAGCAGACGAGGTCCGGCCGCAGGGCGAGGGCTCCGGCCTGCCGCCGCGGGGACGAGGTGCCCAGCCGCGCCCCGGCCGTCAGGACGGCGAACGCCTCGTTCGCGGCCGCCGCGCGGGTGGCGCCAGCTTCGCCGTCACCCTCGAGCATCTGAGCGAGCGGCGAGGCGCCCGTCGCGTTCACGCCGGGTGCAAGCAGCAGCAGGTCGAACGGCCGCTCCCGCTCCGGCACGGCGGCGATCACGAGCCCCGGTTCGTCGTCGACCGGCAGATCCTTCAGCGAGTGGACGACCAGGTCGACCGTGCCGTCGCGAAGCGCCGCGCTCAGCTCGCCGGTGAACACGCCCTTGGACTGAGCGAAACTGCCGCCGAGGCTGCGATCGCCCTGCGACGACATGGCCTGAACGCGCGTCTCCACGCCGAACCGCTGCAGACGGTCCGCGACCAGGGCGGCCTGGATCCGCGCCAGCGGCGTTGCCCGGGTTCCGATGACGATCAGGGTCACGGGCAGAGGATACGCCGCCATCGACCGTCCACTCGCGACCGTCCACTAGAGTTGCCGATGTTGCCCTTCGCCGCACGGCGGGCCGAATCCGTGGAGGTTTGCATGATGTTCTCTTCTTCGCTGTTGTCTTCTTCGCTCCGTTTCCGCGCTTCGTCTCTTGTGTTCCCTGCCGCCGTCGGGGCATTCCTTCTCCTGGCCGGCTGCGCGGGCGAAGAGCGCCCGACGGCGGCCGAGTTCACGGCGGCGGCCGAGGAGACGCTGATCGAGCACTACTACGACGGCAGCCGCGCGGCATGGGTGCAGTCGACGTACATCAACGAGGACACGACCGCCCTGGCGGCCCGTTTCGGAGCGGAGGGGCTGACCCGCGCGGTCGACTTCGCGCAGGAGGCGGCGACCTACGACGCGGCGTCGGAGGCGGACGAGGTGGCGCGCAAGCTCAACCTGCTGCGGGGCGGCCTGACCCTGGCCGCGCCGGCCGACGAGGCGAAGATCGAGGAACTGAGTCAGATCGCGACCCGGATGGAAGCGGCCTACGGCTCGGGCAAGCACTGCCCGGACGGCCCGGACACGAGTACCTGCCGATCCCTTGGCGACCTGGAGGACGTGATCGACAACAGCCGCGACGCCGATGCGCTGCTCGACGCCTGGGAGGGTTGGCGAACGATCTCGCCGCCGATGCGCGCCGATTACCAGCGCTTCGTGGAACTCTCCAACGAGGGCGCACAGGCTCTCGGGTTCGCCGACACCGGCGCGATGTGGCGTTCGAAGTACGACATGCCGCCCGATGACTTCGCGGCCGAGGTCGACCGGCTCTGGGACCAGGTCAAGCCGCTTTACGACGACCTGCAGTGCCATGTGCGAGCGGAGCTCTCGGATCACCACGGGGCGGACGTCGTCGATCCTGCGGGTCCGATCCCGGCCCACGTTCTCGGCAACATGTGGGCGCAGAGCTGGTCGAACGTGTACGACCTGGTGGCGCCGCCGGCCGCAGCCCCAGGCTACGACCTGACCGGGATCCTCCGGAGCCGCGGCGCCTCCGAGGTCGAGATGGTTCGGATGGCCGAGGGCTTCTTCACCTCGCTGGGCATGGAATCGTTGCCGGACACGTTCTGGACCCGTTCCCAGTTCGTCAAGCCTCAAGACCGCGAGGTCGTCTGCCACGCCAGCGCCTGGCAGCTCGACCTGGACGAGGACGTGCGGATCAAGATGTGCATCGACATCAACGCCGAGGACTTCTCGACGATCCACCACGAACTCGGTCACAGCTACTACCAGCTCGGCTACCGGGACCGGGTGCCGCTGTTCCGTGACAGTGCCAACGACGGCTTCCACGAGGCCCTGGGAGACACGATTGCCCTCTCGGTAACCCCGGGCTACCTGGTGGACATCGGGCTGCTCGATGAAGAACCCTCCGCGGACGCCGACCTCGGCCTGCTGATGCGGATGGCGCTCGACAAGGTGGCCTTCCTGCCGTTCGGTCTGCTGATCGATCGCTGGCGCTGGGCCGTGTTCTCGGGTGAGGTGCCGCCGGAGGAGTACAACGCCGCCTGGTGGCGCCTGCGCGAGCAGTACCAGGGCGTCGGCGCCCCGAGCGAACGGACCGAGGAGCACTTCGATCCCGGCGCCAAGTACCACGTGCCGGGCAACACGCCCTACACCCGCTACTTTCTGGCCCACATCCTCCAGTTCCAGTTGCACCGCGACCTGTGCGAGGCGATCGGCTACGAGGGTCCGCTCAACCGCTGCTCGATCTACGGCAACGAGGAGGCCGGGAGGCGTCTGAGCGAGATGATGGCGATGGGCCTCAGCCGTCCGTGGCCGGATGCGCTGGAAGCGGCCACCGGCAGCCGCGAGATGGACGCGACGGCGATCCTCGACTACTTCGCGCCGCTCGCCGAGTGGCTGAAGGAGCAGAACGAGGGCCGGGCCTGCGGCTGGAGTTAGGCGGTGCGGGCGAGCAGACCGGGTGCGCCGGCGTGCCATCCGTGCGCCCGACGACGGGCGCACGGACTGGTTCACGTGTGGCGCGGCTTCGCGCCACACGGGTTCCCGCCGGCATCCGGCGCGAAGCGCCGGCCTGTTGAAGTCCTGCTGCACCGGGGCAGCCAGCGCAGGGACGTATGCTGATCGCCACCTGGAACATCAACGGCCTGGGCGCCCGGTTCGACTTCCTCGTCCATTGGCTCAAGGCGCGGCAGCCGGACGTCGTCGGCCTCCAGGAGTTGAAGGCGACCGAGGAGCACTTCCCCCGGCAGGCGCTCGAGGAACTCGGCTATCACGCGGCGGTGTGCGGCCAGAAGGCGTGGAATGGTGTCGCGGTGCTCTCCCGCCATCCGATCGAGGAGCTCCAGTCGGGGCTCCCGGGCGAGGAGGAGGCCGGCGCCCGCCTGATCCGGGTGCGTACCGGAGGGCTCGATTTTGCGACCGTCTACTGCCCGAACGGCAAGGACATCGATCACCTGGACTATCCGCGCAAGCTGGCATGGTTCGACTCGCTTCGCGGCTACTTCGAGGGCTCGCTCGGCGCCGGGGACGCGGCGGTTCTCTGCGGCGACTTCAACATCGCGCCGACCCGGCTCGACACGCACGACGAGGACCGTCTCGCCGGCGGCATCCACCACACGGAGGCGGAGCGCGAGCGGTTCGAGGCGCTCCTGGGGCTGGGTTTCGTCGACCTGTTCCGGGAACTCCATCCGGACACGGTCAAGTTCTCCTGGTGGGACTACCGCTTCGGCGCCTTCCACCGCAACCTCGGCCTGCGGATCGACTTCCTGCTGGCGACCGAAGCGGTCCGGGCCCGGGTGGAGCAGGTCGAGACCGACCGGGACTACCGCAAGAAGAAGGAAGGCCTGATCGCCTCGGACCACGCACCAGTGATCGCCCGGTTGGCTGACTAGTCAAGCAAGCACCGGGTACAGGTGCGCCGGCCTGCGATCCGTGCGCCCGTGACGGGCGCACGGAATGGTTCGCAGGTTGGCGCGGAGGCGCGCCACCCGGGTGTCATCCGGGTGCTCGATGACTCGCCCCCGGAGGTGGTTCGCGGGTGGCGCGGAGCCGCGCCACCCGGGTGTCATCCGGGTGCTCGATGACTCGCCCCCGGAGGTGGTTCGCGTGTGGCACGGAGCCGCGCCACCCGGGTTCTGGCCGGCATCCGGCGCGATGCGCCGCCTTCCGGAACTTCTGCCGCGGGCTGCCCGGCCCCGGCTCTACCCGGCTGCCCGCTTCGGTGTCTCGAACCACGCCAGCTTGCCGCAACAGGGCTCGACCTCGGCCCAGGAGTCGATGTCGAGCTGGAGGCGCGCCAGGGCGGCAGTGACGAAGCGGGGCGGATTGTCGCCGGTCAGTCGGCGGACGAGTTCGGAGCAGGCGGGCTGGTGGCTGACGAGAAGCAGGGAGTTCGCGTCGTCAGGCTGCTCGCGCAGAAGGTCGATGGCGGATCCGGGCGACGCCAGGTACAGAGCCGGCGCCAGGATCGTCGTCCGGTTCCAGTTGCCGGCGGCGACCGCCAGCTCGATCGTCTGCCGGGTACGCAGGGCGGACGAACAGAGGATCCGGTCGGGGAGCTCCCGTCGTTCGGCGAGAAGGCGCCCCATCGTCCTAGCGGCTGCGATGCCGCGCGGATTCAGGGGCCGGTCGTGGTCCGCGCCATAGGCCGCGCTCCAGTCCGACTTGGCGTGACGAAAAACGTACAGGATTCGCACTGTTGACGCTGACGGTAGCAGGATCGTGAGGAGGCGCCCCGGCTGCGTGTTGGACACACCAGGACCATTCCAAAGTCCAGCGCTCGACGCTGGGCGCGGGCGGGAGGCCTTCATTCCCGAGGGTCGAGAGCCGTGCCGGCGCCGAGTTGCCGATTCCGGAGTGGTTTCCTCACATCGGTCACCGAAGTTCCCGACTCTGGAACGGCCCTGAGTTGGACACACGGTCCGGGCGCCGGCAAGCTGTCCCGTGGACGGTTGTCGCGTGTGTCATTCTCGGAGCATGCGGAGGAGGGATTCGATGCGCCTCGCGGCCGCGGTCGCCGTCTGTTCTGTGTTTCTTGCCTCTGCAGTCGCGGGGCAAGGTGCTTCGCCTGCGTCCGAGAGGGCCGCACTCAACACGGAGACGTTCGACTTCGCCTGGCGGAAGATCGCCGACAGCTTCTGGGAGGAGGAGATGGGCGGCGTCGACTGGCGGGCCGTGGGCGACGAGCTGAGACCGAGAGCACGGGATGCGGCAGACGCCCGGGAGTTGCGAACCGTGATCCAGGAGATGCTGGCGCGGCTTGGGCAGTCTCACTTCGGCGTCCTGCCGGGCGCCGGGTCGGCGGATCCGGGCGATGGGCCGGGTGAAAGCGCCAGCGGCGACGGCGCCTGCACCCCGGCGCTGATGAGGACCGTGAGTGGCGGGAGTGGTTCGTCCGCATCGGATGCGGGGCCCGGATTCGAGATCCGTTTCCTGGACCGGGGACCGCTGGTCAGCCGCGTGCTGGAGGGTTCGGCCGCGGACGGCGCCGGTCTCGCCACGGGCCTCGAGGTGGTACGGATCGGCGACCAGCGTCTCGAGGATCTTTCGCGCTGCCTCGCGTTGCAATCCTTCGATTCGCCGGTTGCCCGCCTGCTGCGTGCGCGCGCCGTCGACGGCCTGCTCTTTGGAGCACCGGGTGATCCGGTGCAGGTGGAACTCGCGGACCGCGTCGGCGAGCGGTTCGTGCTCGAGCTCGAGCGCGCCCTCCGCCCGGGCTCGGTCGAGATCGGTTTCGGCAACCTGCCGCCGATGCAGTTCCTGTTCGAGACCGAGGAAGTGGAAACGGCGGCGGGCGCGCGAGTCCTGGCGGTCCGCTTCAACGTCTGGATGCTGCCCGCGATCGAGGCGTTCGAGACCGCTCTTTTTGGAGACCCCGCGGCCAGTGCGTCGGCGTTCGAGGGTCTGCTGATCGATCTGCGCGGCAACCCCGGCGGCATTGCCGGTACGGCGGTGGGTATCGGGGGGTATCTGCTCGACGAGAAGGTCGAACTGGGCAGAATGCTGAACCGCGGTTCGGACCTTCGGCTGCTGGTGTACCCGCGGCGGGTGTCGCGCAGCAGCGGGAAGCTCGAGGTCTTCAAGGGGCCGGTTGCCGTGATCATCGACGGCGGCAGCGCCAGCACCAGCGAGATCTTCGCCGCCGGCCTCCAGGACGTTGGCCGGGCGCGGTTGTTCGGCGAGCCGTCGGCGGCGGCGGCGCTGCCGGCGGTGATCGAGCGGATGCCGAACGGCGATCTGCTGATGCACGCGATCGCGGACTTCGTTCGCCCGAACGGCGAGCGGGTCGAAGGCCGGCCGGTCGTTCCCGATTCGCTGGTTCCGCTCACGCGGGAAGGCCTGCTCGCCGGCAGGGACGAACCGCGGGAGGCGGCCCTCGCATGGATCGCCTCGGAGCTGGAATGAACGACAGTCCCTGGAGCGAGGGAGTGGGCGCCTGGGGCGAGAGAGTGGGCCTGTGGAGCGACGGAGTCAGTTTCGGTCGGTTCGGCGCCGAGGGGGCCCTCGGACCGCCTTGGCTGTGGGTCGTGGCGGGGTTGCTGTTGCTGCTGCTTGGCCGGCAGCTCTACACGGCGCTCCTGGGGTTGCTCGGTTTCTTCGCCAGCTACGGCATGCTCTCCGACGTGGCGAACCTGCCCAGCGACCTGCGTCTGGGGGTAGCGGTGGGAATCGGAGTCGTCAGCGCCTTGCTCGCCTTCGTCGTGCGCAAGCTCGCCGTGGCGCTTGCAGGGGCGATGCTGGGCGCCGGCGCGGCGCTTTGGGCGGCCGGCTTCTACGGCCTGCAGTCACAGGTCCTGTGGTGGATCGTGACCGCCGCCGCGGCCCTTGTCGGAGCGTGGCTCCTGCGTCAGGTCTTCGAGACGGCGCTCATCGTCGTCTCGTCGTTCATCGGCGCGCTGCTGATCATGGCGGCGGTGGGTCTGGAGGGGCTTCCGGCCCACGCCGGCGTTGCAGTGCTGATCGTGGGCGGGGTCGCGTTCCAGATGCGGCGTCGTCGCGGGGACGAACGCGGCGCGAAGAAGAAGTCGGCGGAGTAGGGGTCCGCGATGCCGTGTCGCCTGGGTCAGCGCCGGGGTTGGCATGGGGCCGCCGTGCGGGCGTCGTTGCTGTGGGTCCTGGTGGCTGCGTTGCCGGAGGCCGCGAGCGCCCTTCAGGATGAATCGTCGGCGCGGCTCTGCGTGGCGGATGCGACGACCCTGTGCCTGAACGAGGATCGGTTCCGCGTTGTCGCTCACTGGGAGACGCCGGATGGCCGCGCCGGTACCGGTGAGGCGGTGGAGCTGACCGGGGACACCGGCTATTTCTGGTTCTTCAGCGAGAACAACGTCGAGGTCGTGATCAAGGTGCTGAACGGCTGCGCCATCGGCGACGGCGCCTACTGGGTGTTCATCGGCGGCTTGACCGACGTCCGGGTCGAAGTCGAAGTCGAGGACGTCGAGGCCGGCGAGTCCAGGACGTACCTCAACGAGGCCGGGACGCTGTTCAAGCCGGTAACCGACACCGAGGCGTTCTCGACCTGCGATTGAGGCCCACACAATGCGAAACTTGAGGCGAGAGCCACTGGTGACCTGGGGATGTTCTTCCGCGCCCTGTGGGGCGGGAGGAGGAGACGGCCGACTACTGGTCGCGGCAATGCGCCCGCGCGGACTACGCTCCGAGGCGAGCGCCTGCGCGCGCACCTCGACCCGCGGCAATGCGCCCGCGCGGACTACGCCCTGCCGAAGGTCGGGGTCGAGCCGGGGCCTGTCGGCGGCGCGGGCGCGAGACAACTGCTCCTGGAACTGCGGACCCTGGCTGCGCGCCGCCCGCGGCGACTGGCCGGCGGTACGCGAGGCGCTCGATCAACGCTGCCGCAGGAGGCGACGAAGACGACCTCTTCCGCGCCGTCGGCGACGGTTCCGATGAATCCGCCCTCAGCCCCTGAACCAGGAGGCGACTTGGCGGCAGTCGGGGCAACTGACGGCGTTGGCCGAACGCCGCGGCCGGAATCGCGCTGAGCGCCAGCGCAAGCGTGAGGCGCCTCATTCGTTCCGGATCGTTCTCTCCGAGGTCCCTGAAAGGGCGAAGCCTCCGCGCCGGGTGTGAGCCCGACGGGGAGGCGTGGCCTTCAAAGTCGATTCTTCCTCCTAAGGCTGCTGGAACAACCTCGGAGGAGGAATCGGCTGTTCCCTACTTGTCGGTCGGGAACGGGTTGTCCGGCGCCAGCTCCTCGCCCATGTTGACCGAGGACGAAGCCTAAGGGCAGACAACCATGAACTTCGTGCCTCCCACCAGACCCGCGGCGCTGCGCGTGCGGGAGGGCGTGGTCTGATCCGCGTCCGTCGCAGTGTCCATACTGGCACGCACGGCCACCGGGACGGAATGGTTGTTGGTGGCGCTGCAGTACATGGGGTCGGCCCCGATGGTGAAAGTCACGACGTCAGCGGTACCGAGGGCCATCGTGATGCCGGCCGCTTCCGTGCCGGGCACCAAAACCGCAACAGACGGGCCGGATCCCATTGTCGCCAAATAGGTGACGCCGGTCAGACGATTGGCAGCTCTCCGGTCTGTCATCGCAACCGCCGGGTGTCCGAGCCGTGCACTGCCGGCCGGGTCGGTCGTGAAGTGACCGGTGCCGTTGGCCCACAGGTCCATCGTGATGACGATTTCGCCATCACCGGCCGGACGGACGACGCTGGACCCGTCGGCCACCACCGATGTCGCTCCGGTGATGGGGTTCGTGGTCGTCGCCACGATGATCGTTCCACCGTTGCCCAGCGCGCAATTGCTGGTCCGGCGCTTGAAGCTGTCACCGTCGGCGTCGTAGCCGCACAGCCTGAGAGCAGGCGCCGGCTTTTCCGGCAGGATGTTCGGCAGGATGCCGACACGCCCCGTGCTGGCCTGCTCGATCAGGACGGCGCCACGGCCATCCATCATCGCGACGTCGGCGGTGCCGGCACTCGTTACATCGACCATGTCGTTCTCGAGAATGTCCATGGCAACCAGGCTGCCAATGGCCGAGTCCGTGCCACGCGTCATCCAGAACCAGCCGCCATCCTTGATCGGGCCGAGCTGGAACTTGTTGCCATCGCCAGACGCGTTGCAGGCGAGGCCATTGTCCGTGGTGAACAGCGTGGAGACCACGCCGTCGTCGTTGGCGGCGAGCTCGCCGAATCGGGTGATGCTGCCGCAAGTGGCGACCCAGGTCACCATCTCGGCGTCGTCGGCCATGGCGATGAGTCCGCCCTCGCCCATGTAGACGGACACGACGTGCGTGCAGTCGTCGCAAGAGACGGCCTGACCGAACGCCATCGCCGGAATCCCGCAAAGAACCAGCGCTATCGTGATCTGCTTCACCAGCTTCATCAGTTTGTTCCCTCCTTGAGCGGCTCGTCGCCGCCGTTCATTGACCGACCCGGCAATTGCCGGACGACCTTCGCGCCGACGGCGTGTTCCCGCGTCGATCAACGAAATCGCGGCGGCGAGCAGCGCCGCGATGATCAGCCCGAATCACGCCGACCGGCATCCATTCAATCCGAAGATCAAAGCCGCGACGATGCGGACAACCCGCGCTGTCACGACCGCTTACGTTCTCTCAAGATGGCTGCGAGGGCTCAACGAGCCGCCAACCGCCACCTTCGCTGATGCTGTGCATCACCTCCCGCCAAAGGACCCCAAGGCCGTCGGTCCAAGACGTGAGGGAACGCTAGCGGAAACGATGGTCGCGATCCAGTCACGCCACAGGTATGCGCCGGATCCTCAGTGAAGACAGCGGAGACCGCATCCGCGTCGAGAATGGCGCACACGGCGGCTACAGCCCTATCGACCGATTGGTCTCTTCCAGAAAGAACCGCCGATAGCCGGGCGGGGCGTCCAGAACGTTCCCCGCCTCGTCGATCCGCAGGGAGTGAATGCGGACCTCCAACTCGCCACGCTCGAAGAACAGGAGCGAGACGTCATCGGGTTTCAGACCGGTGGTTCCATCCCGGACGTCCATGCGCACACGGTCGATCAGATGGTCGCCGTGAGTTTCGACGATCAACTGCCTGCGCTTCGAAGCCACGGTGCAGAAGAGCGAACCGAGCGCCGCCTGGGCACTCGGATGGAGGTGGACCTCGGGCTGCTGCAGAAGGAACATGCTCGGTGCGTCCGAACGGAGAAGCTCCGCGATTACGGGAAGCACCTGGCTGACGCCGTACCCGACATCGGTCAGATTGCGCCAGGGGCCCTTGAGTCGCACGCTTCCAGACTTGCGGACCTGTATCTGGAAGGGCTCGCTGCTCGTCTTCCCGAGACGCCTGACACGCATCTCGTCGAAGAGGCCGGAAGACCGCCCGAACTCCTCGAGGGCTTGATGCAGCGCCTCCCAGGTCCGCCGGCTTCGATGCGCCATGTCGGCCAGGTACATGGGGACAGCCTCGCCCTCCGGATCCCGGGTCAACCGCGACGGATCGTAGGTGCGGCGCGGCCTGGAGCGGACGGGAGCGCTGGCGTAGGGGCGGCCGGGAGATCCATGACGAAGCGGGGCCAGGCGCTGGAGGTGCTGGAGACGCTGGAGGCGCCGCCGATCTTCCGCCGACGGAACATCCGGGCCGTCCAGGCAAGTCCAGTCGTTGGTTGAGCCGCCGGCGCCGCCACTGCCATCCCTCAGCAGGCCTCTCGCAAGGAACTGCCAGGGAATCACGATCCGGCGCTCTTCGAGCTGGAGGTTCCGCGCGAGGTACGGCTCAAGCTTGAGGGACCAGCGACCTTGCGCCGTGCCGACGCGCATCTCCGCCGACTGCAGGTCGAGCTCGATGAAGTCGTCGCGCCGGCTGATTCGTCTCCAGGCGAGCGTGGGCTGGTTGCGATCCCGCGTGAACTTGAAGTCGAAAGAACAGTCCCGAACGCTCCTCGACGAGCCGGCGCGCGACGAGGCCGCGGTGAAGCCGGCCTTGAACCTGGTCGCGCGGCTTCCACGGGCCCCCCTGTGATGGGCGATCTCGTCGAAGCTGCCGAGATCGTAGGGGGCTTTCTTGAAGTCAGGCAATTCCTGCCGATAGCCAAGATCCCAGAGGGCGCGAATCAACGCCAGAAGAGAGGTCTTTCCGGTGCTGTTCTCGCCGACGAGCAGGGTCAGCGGCGCCAGACGCGCTGTCTGCCGATCGCGGAAGCAACGGAAGTCCTGGATTCTGATCTCGTTCACGTCAGGCCCCCTAAGCTGCACGACCGCCGGTCAGGCGCCTTCCGGGAGTGCTGTGGACCTCTCCGATGATAGCTCGGCTCGCCCCACAGCTCTGCGACGGCCGCGGCGCCGCCCTCGCCGGCCCAGAGAAACGTCTCGTGCCGCGGCGCTGGGCCGACGAGCACCGGGCTCTCTGGACTCACTGCACTCCGCTCGCTCCGGTTGGGTGTCGGTTTCTGTGAGGTCGGCGGCCGTTGCTCGCTCCGAGCCACTTGGGAGCGGACCCTCGGACCTCCGGCCCGGCTGGCGGTCGTCGGCCCCCGGCCAGTACGGTAGCGGCCTCTTCCGGCACCGACGTCCAGCGCGCCAGCGTCGGCGGCGGCATGCTTGAAGTGCGGCGTTTGGGCGGGAGCTTCGGACTCCGACGTTTGTTCCACCCAGGTAGAGAGTCTTTGCCCTGCCGCCGCCGGCAGTCAGTTGTTTGACGTCGTCAGAGCGAGTGTTCCCGGGCCGGTTGCGGTGACGGCTCTGGCGGCTGCTGGCAGGAGGACGGCCTGGCCTGGACGCAGTGTTTCGGTACCCAAGGAGTTGCGGACCTCGATTTCTCCTTCAAGTGCGAGGGTGATTCGGGCGCGCCCCTGGTGCTTGAGGGGCGCCTCCGCAGTGCCGTCGATCTGCAGGACGTCCAGGCGGAAGTCCTCGACCGGCGGCTGGAAACAGGTCCGTGTGCCCCAGGGGTGTTCGTCGACTCGGGGCGCCAGCGGGGCGCCGGCGGAGGCTTCGTAGACGAGAATGTCGAGCAGCTCTCCGGCGTCGACGCGTTTGGAGGTCAGGCCGAGGCGAAGGACGTTGTCGGAGTTGGCCATGACCTCGATCGCGGAGCCTTCCAGGTAGCTGTGCGGAACGCCGGGCCCGGTGAACAGGGCCTGGCCGGGTTCGAGGTGTACCAGGCGGAGGAAGAGCGGTGCTGCGACCAGGGGGTCGTCCGGGTGGTGCGTGGCGATGCGAACGATCCAGTGCATCGCGTCCCGGCAGTCGGCGTCGCCCTCGGTCGAGGCACGATGGGCTGCCTCGACGGCGGCGCCGGCGAGATCGGTTCCGGTGTGGCGTCGGAGCGCTTCGAGCAGGGCGCGGTAGGCGGCGGCGCCTTCGGATTCGAGGCGGCGGACGGTCGACTCGAGTTGCTCGAGGCCGAGGGCGGCGAGGAGTCGGGCTGCCTCGGACGGTGGCCGGAAGCCGGACAGGGCGGAGAAGGGCGTCAGGGCGTAGAGCAGTTCGGGCTTGTGGTTCGGGTCGCGGTAGGTGCGGTTCGCGTCGCTCACGGGCGCGGCGCCCCTGGTTTCCCCACCCTTTCCCCAGGCCCCTGCCCTGCCCTGCCCTGCCAAGGGGCTTGAGGAGCCTTCAACGCCCCCGCTTGCGACTGGCACGCTTGCGAAACCGCGCCTGGCCTGCTCGCGGTCGGGGTGGGCCTGGATCGACAGGGGCCTGGCGGCGGAGAGGATCTTGGTCAGAAACGGCAGGGCGTCGGCGCTTGCGCCGGGGCCGAGCACCTCGCTCCGGCGCTCGGCGATGAGCCGGTCTAGGGGTACCGGACGGCCGGCGTCGCCCGGCCCGTTGGCAGAACCGGCTTCGAGCACGACGCCGGCCGGAGCGTCGGCGTGGGCGCCGAACCAGAGTTCGGCTTCCGGCCGGCCGGTGGGTTCGCGGCCACAGAGGAGAGGAATGAAGTCGCGCGTTCCCCAGTCGTAGTGACGCACCCGCGGAATGAGCCGCAGGGGGCGATCGAGCGGCGCTTCCCTCGCCCTCTCCGCGGGCCAGTCCCGCGGACCCTCTCGGCGACGTGGGCGCCGACCTCGTTCCGCCGCGCCCTGCCCTCGGCCTTCAACGGCGGCGTCCTGGCCACCTCGGCGACCTGGGCGCCGACCTCGTTCCGTCGCGCCTCTCCCCGTCTTCTCCGCGGGCCCATCCCGCGGCCCCGCGGTCACTGTGGCCTCGTTTCGGCCCACGCCAGCGCTTCGTCCGCGGTGTCGACATCCTCGAGCGGCACGTCCGTTTCGAGGTCCACTTCGATCACGTGCTCCGCCAGTTCCCGGAGCAGGCGACGGGCCCCCTCGTCGCCCCGGAGGCGCCTCAGGTGGTCGAACCACGAGCTGCCGAAGGTGACCGGGGCGCCGCGCCGATCGCGGTACGAGGGCACGACGATCGAATCGGGCCCGTCGAACCCGCCGAGCAACCGGTCGATGGTTGCAGCGTCGAGCCCGGGCTGGTCGACGGGCAGGAACATGGCGCCCTCGGCGCGGTCCGACACGCCGGCCAGGCCGCAGCGGACCGAGCCGCTCTGACCCGCCGCGTAGGCGGAGTTGTGGGCCATCCGGAGGTCGAGGTCGGCCACTTCCTCCCGTACCTGCCGTTCCGCGTGGCCGGTGACCAGGATGACCTCCGCGAGGCCGGACGCGAGCGCCTCCCGGCAGATACGCCGGACGAGGGTCTCGCCGCCGATCCGGTAGAGCTGCTTCGGTCTTGTCGCACCGGCGACGTTCTTCGCGGGAACGTGCGCATTCTCCCCGCATGCGGCCTCGAACCGGGTCGAAAGGCCGGCCGCGAGGACGACACCGGAAACCCGGCCGGTCATCGCCTGCCGGAGCGTTTGAGCGGAGCGCGGTCGAGCGGCTTGCCGACCACACCGGAAACAGGGCCGGTCATCGTTCACCGCCTGGCAACCGGCCGCTTCGTACCGCGACGAGCTCGGCGGCGCTCGCAGGGCCGGCGCGACGGCCGCGGTCGCCGGCCTCGCTGCCGCTTCGTACCGCGACGAGTTCGGCGGCGCTCGCAAGGCCGGCGCTACGGCCGCGGTCGCCGGCCTCGCTGCCGCTTCGTACCGCGACGAGTTCGGCGGCGATCGCAAGGGCAATCTCCTCCGGCTTTCGGCCGCCGAGGTCGAGGCCGATCGGTGCGTGGATGCGGTCGATCAGCTCCGGGGTCAGGCCGGCTTCGCGAAGTGCCGCGACCCGCTTCGCGTGGGTGCGCGAGGAGCCCAGAGCGCCGACGTAGCGGACTCCCGCCTCAAGCGCGACCTCAAGCGCCGGGTTGTCGAGCTTCTCGTCGTGAGTGAGGAAGACGCAGAACGTGTTGTCGTGCAGCCTGGTCCGGGCCAGGTACTCGGCCGGCCACTCGACAACCAGTTCGTCGGTGTGGGGAAAGCGCTCGGCGGTGGCGAAGGCGGAGCGCGCGTCGACGACCACGGTGCGGAATCCGAGCTGGCGGGCGAAGTGGACCAGGTGGATCGCGACGTGGACCGCCCCGACGATGAACAGCTGCGGCAGGGGCTCGAAGTTCTCGACGAACACCTCCGTGCCGTCGATCTCGAGGAGGCCCGTGGCCGGGAGATCCTGACCCGTTGCCAGAGTCGTGGCGGCCCGATCAAGGTCCGGGGAGCGCAGCGTTCCTTCGCTTCGTCCGTCGTGCCATACGAGGAGGCGCGCACCGAGCGCGTCGTCGTCGGCTCGGGTGAACGCGACCAGCCGCTCGCCGGCCAGCAGGGACCTGCGCAGGGACTCGAACCGGGAACTCATCGGCGGCAGCCGGGCGGCCTCAAGCGTCGAGGCGCTCGACCAGGACTTCGACTTCGCCGCCGCAGGTGAGCCCGACGGACCACGCCTGCTCGTCGGAGATGCCGTAGAGGAGCCGTTTCGGCAGGCCGTCTTCCAGCACCGACCGGGCCTCCTGGATCACCGCGCCTTCGATGCAGCCGCCGCTGACCGAGCCGCTGATGCCGCCCGCGTCGGAGACGGCCATCTTCGAACCCAGTGGCCGGGGCGAGGAGCCAACGGTGCGGATCACGGTGGCGACGGCGACCTTGCGGCCATCGGCACGCCAGCGATCCACGTCGGGGAGGATGTCCAGCACGGCCGCGATTGTACCGGCGAGCACCCGGCTGCGGGCTATAGTGATTTCAGGAGGTAGCTGACGATGACGATGCCGCCAAGAGGTGGTCACGGCACACGGCAGCCGCGAGACAGTGACTTCAGGAGGTAGTTGACGATGACGATGCGGCAGCCTTGGACCCGGGTGGTTGTAGCGGCCGTGGGGCTGTCGGCGGTGTTTCTGGCCGGTTGTACCCCGCGCGTGGGCGAGCAAGCGGTGGAGGTCGAGCCCGAGCCCGAGCCCGAGCCGGCGCCGGTGACCGCCCGCAGCCAGCCCGGCACGGGCATGGGACTCTATGAACCGGAGCAGCACGAGCTCTACGACGGCCGGTTCGTGATCACCGGCACGAACGTCCACCAGGTCGGCAGCCTGAACGACGAATCGCCCTGGGACCACATGGGCGACGACGCCGGCAACGTGGCCCCGGTAGGCGGCGAGATCACGATCGATGTCGACGAGATCGCGAACACCGGCACGTTCCGCGCCGAGCTGCAGCTCCCCGAAGGCAATTACGTCGTGGAACTCGACCGCTTCCACGAGTTCTCGCCCTGCCAGGACGGGGGCATCGCGGCCTACCTGTTCGAGCATGGCGATGCCGGCTGCGGCGACTCGAACTGGCCGAAGAGCCTGCTCTACGTCGCCGGTTGGGGCTACGGCCGCGGCGCGCTGAACGGCGAAGAGTTGTACAGCGACTACCAGATCCACTTCATGGTCACCCAGGGCATGCGCGACCGCGAGACCCTGCAGGTGCAACTCCAGCCGTCCGACGGCCCGGCCGGGGCCGTGAACCCGGCGGCCCAGCAACTGGACTTCTACATCCGCAGCCCCGAGAACAACGACGCGAACCACCCCAACCGCGAAGTCTTCGACCACTTCTTCGCGATGGCGGTGACCTGGCAGTAGCGGGCTCGCGTCGGCTGGAGCGGCGGCGAGTCGGCGGCGTTTTCACCCGTCGGGCCGGCTGGCGGACTGTCGGTCCACACCGGGACCAGAATCCACCCGCCAAAGGTACAGGTGCGCCGGCCTTGCCATCCGTGCGCCCGTCGCGGGCGCACGGCAGGACCATTTCCAAAGTCCAGCGCACCACGCTGGGCGCGGGCGGGATGCCTTCATTGCCGAGGGTCGAGAGCCGTGCCGGTGCGGAGTTGCCGATTCCCGAGTGGTTTCTTCACATCGGTCACCGACGTTCCCGACCTTGCAACGGCCCGTCACGGGCGCACCGACTGGTTCGCGGGTGGACGCGGGTCCGCGCCGCCCGGGTTCTGGCCGGCATTTGCTCCGGCCTGCACACTTGTCGGTCCGAGGCGAAGCCTCGCCAGGCGGCTGTCTGAGAGAATCCGGCGCTGATGAGTCGTTGCGCCTGGTTCATTGGTCTTGGGTTCGGCGTCCTTGCCACCGCTGTGGTCGGCGAGGTGCGGCTTCTCGATACGCCGGCTGCGGAGAAGAGCAGCAGCTATGCCTTGAACGCTCGACCTGAGGGCACGATCGTCCTCAGTTGGGTTGAGCGCTCGGGCGAACGCGGCCATGCACTGCGTTACGCCGAGTTGCGCGGCGACGAATGGGGTCCGGCCAAAACGATTGCGACGGGCGAGGGCTGGTTCGTCAACTGGATCGACCATCCGGCCGTTGTGCCGCTGGGCGGCGACCGAATGACAGCGCACTGGCTGGTTCACGACGAGGACCGGGAGGGCGACTACGGCTACGGCATCCGGTTGGTCTTCTCAAACGACCGCGGTGCGACCTGGCGGCAGGTGTTCGAGGCGAGTGGCGAAGGTGTGGACGGCTACGCGGGCTTTGTGGCGTCTGCCGCCACAGCGGACGGGTTCGAGATGGCCTACCTGTCTACCGTCGGCGAGGCCGATGGAGAGGTGGCCGCGGTCGGTTCCGGTCCCGGGAGTGTCGGAGGCGCCGGCCACGCCGCGGTGGAACCGCGGATGACTCTCCGTTCCGCTTCGTTCGATCAGGCCGGCAAGCTGCTCCGTGACCTGGGGGTCGACGCCGACGTGTGCAGTTGTTGCACGACGGCCATGGCGCCGAGTCCGGATGGCCTTTTCCTGGCTTTCCGCGACCGCCGGGAAGGCGAGTTCCGTGACATCTCCTTCGCCCGCCTCGAGGACGGTCGATGGACGGGTTCCGAGCTGGTTCACCGCGACGGCTGGCACATCCGCGGATGTCCGACGAACGGCCCGGCCCTGGCTTCGGGCCAGGAGGGCCCGGCAGTTGCCTGGTTCACGGCTGCCGGCGGCGAGGCAAGGGTGGTGGCGGCGTTCTGGAACACGAAAGAGCAACGGTTCGACGCACCGCTTCGAATCGACGACGGTTCCCCGCGCGGCTGGGCCGGTGTCGCGATGCTGGAAGACGGCAGTGCTGCGGTCAGTTGGGTCGAACGCGTGGAAGGCGGCGCGGAACTGCGGGTCCGTCGCGCAACCGGGGACGGGCGCACGGGCGCCTCGCTGCCGGTAGCGTCAGCGCCAGCCGGCCGAAGTGTCGTCGGCGTCCCCAAGCTCGTTCTTGGCGGCGACCGCCTGATCTTCGCCTGGCGCGACGGCGGCGTGCGCACTGGTCTGATGTCCGCCGCGGATCTGGACTAAACCGAACTTCGGCCTGGTGCGCTCTCATGAACCGGAAGACCCCTTCGGTCCCGTCTCCCGAGCAAACCAGGCCGTTGCTTTTCCCAGGATTGCCCGCTCTTCCCGCAACCGGCGGTTCTCCCGGCGCAGCCGGCGCAACTCCTCACGCTCCGCCGTCGTGCTGCCGTCGCTCCGGCGGCCCTCGTCCCGGTCCGCCTGGGCCACCCAGTTGCGGATCGACTGTGCTGACGGCTCAAACTCGCGGGCCAGTTGGTCCGGGCTACGCCCGGACCGGACCAGATCTACCATTTGCTGCCGGTACCCCCAAGGCGTACCGGGCTCTTGATCGTGACATCGTGAACTCCTCCTCCTCCAAGAATGAGGTGTCCACGGAACCGGGTCAATCCCACTCTCACTCATGTGCTAGAGCTAGACACTCGGCCTGCTGCACGGCCGCTTCGGCCAGGCCACGTCTACTTACACCAATCGGGAAGACTGACTACACCTGAACGCACAGGGAATATGAAATGCCAGACCAAACGTACTTCTCCCAACGCGCCGGCGTGAATCCACATCCGGATGGCCTACCGCTCGCTGACATCGTCGACTTCTTCCTGCGTGTCTACAAGAAGCTAGAGATTGAGGGCTACTTCGACGAGGCGTTCGGTTTTGAATGCGTAGATGCAGGATCCATCGCCGGTCGCGTGAAGGACGTGGAGTTGGAAATCCTCTTGGCAATCCGAAAGAGAGAACTCTGGCCTATCGCCGATCACGCCGACCGGTACAGCGAAGATGATCTCTTCGATCTACTGGAATTCCTTTTTCAACATGTGTCGAAACCAGTCGATGGTGCGTATCATAGTTGGGATCAATGCGGGATGCATTGGGAGACCTTCAACCGCGAGGACGGCCAGAACCACTACCGGTCCAAGATGAACCAAGTCCTGGACCACTACGAACGAGCATTCGAGCTGTCGCCAGAGGGCCAGATCCTCCGAAGAGTGGAGGCGGGATTTGAGCCGATCTTCGAAGCGGACATGCCGTCAGAAGACCCCAAAGTGGTGTCACGTGTCGAAGCCGCAGTCTCGGCCTACCGTCGACACCGTTCGACTGTAGAGGATCGACGCCAAGCTGTCCGCGACTTGGCGGATGTACTTGAGTACCTTCGTCCTCAGATAATGTCACTGCTCACAAAGAAGGACGAAAGAGACCTCTTCAACATTGCCAACAACTTTGGAATCAGACACCACAACGACAAGCAGCAAACCGGATACGACGCTGCGCTGTGGCTCAGTTGGATGTTCTATTTCTATCTTGCGACTATCCACGTCGTACTCCGCAAGATCAAGCACGAAAGCAACTCGTATGTCTAGCAGTCCGTGGCAGAAGTCGCGCTGCATTCGAGCGGCCATGCATCCCGCCCGGCATCGTTGCTCCTCGGTCAAGTATGGCCCCGATATGCTCCCTCGTCGCGCCTTGACGGGCGGGCGCCTGTGCCACTCTCGGTGCGACACGGACTTCTGCCACGGGCTTGTCTGTTTAACCCGGCCTTCCGGTACCGCGGGAGAACCCGGCCCATCGGCGCCCCCGCGGGGGCGCCGATGGGGGGCGGTGGTCGGACCGTTTCGGGCTTGGCCAACAGGGCCGTCTAGCAGTTTGGTCGCCACCGTCCTTCCCAACGTCCTGAATGGATACTTGAGCGTTACGGCTCGCATGACAAGCACAGGAGCAGGGAAGATGACCCAGCATATCGTCGGCATCGACATCTCCAAGGACCACCTGGATGCCCACTGCCTGCCCGAGGGCAGGACGGAGCGCTTCACCAACGACCCGCCTGGGTTCAAGGCGCTGATCGACTGGATGGGTTCCGGCCTCCACTGCGTGGCCTACGAACCCACCGGACCATGGCATCGGGACTTTGAAGAGGCGCTTCAGCAGGCCGAGGTGCCGCTGAAACGAATCAACCCGTACCAGGTACGGTGCTTCGCCAAGGGACTGGGCAAGCGGGCCAAGACCGACGCGATCGACGCCCGGGTGCTCGCCCGTATGGCCGAGACCGTCGACGATCTGCCCATGACGCCGGCCAGCTCCCAGGCGCAGCGTTACCTGGTCGAGCTCCAGGCAGCACGCGATGCGTTGATCGACGACCGCACCGCCGCCCTGAACCGCCGCAAGCAGCTGCGCTACTCGGTGCCCAAGAACCAGAACAGCAGCCGTCTCCGGCAGATCGAGCGTTGCCTCAAGCGCCTCGACACCGAGATCGCGGAGCTGCTCAAGAGCGAGCCCCTCGCGCGCAGAGCCGAGATCCTCACCTCCATTCCCGGCGTATCCCACGTCACCGCCGCAGGCCTGCTCGCCCGTATGCCCGAACTCGGCGAACTGACCCGCTCCGCAGCCGCCAGCCTTGCCGGTCTAGCGCCGATGACCAGAGAATCCGGCAACTGGCAAGGCCGCAGCTTCATTCAAGGAGGCAGACACCGAGTGCGCCGCATGCTCTACATGCCCGCACTTGCTGCCATCCGCTTCAATCCCGACATGAAACGGACCTACCGCAACCTCAAGGACAACGGCAAACCGTCCAAGGTCGCGCTCACCGCCGTCATGCGAAAGCTCATCGTCCTCGCCAACGTCCTCCTGCAACAGGACCGACTCTGGAACCCTCCCCAACGAACCGCCGCAGCATGAAAACCCGCACAACCACCAACCCGAAACACACCTCCGGATCGGCCCGCCGATGAACTCTACGACCCACCCTTGACAACATGGATACTGCTGCTAGCAGTCTATGGTGAAAGTCGCCCTGGCCGGGCCTCCAGATTCGACACCACATCCCGCAGGCTGCACCGACCCGAAAGCTACGCCATCGCCATCGCCACGAACTGGCTCCACCGGCTCATGGATCGGAGTCTCATCCCTTTGTGGTGCCTCCGGGCGTCCTGGTCGAACTCATGTCTCGACACCATCCTGAGGAGCTGGCCGAGTACGGTGCTATGATGTGCCATGGGTCTGAATCCTCCTTGTAGTCATTGGCTTCTTCGACCAAACCAATGATACAGCAAGGCGCGGATTCAGACCCTTTTCTCAACCCAGTCTATGGGGCAGCAATGGGGCTAGAAGGATAGTGGTGGGAATCAGGGAGCCTCTCTGGGTGTCGGGAACAAATCTTCCCAGAAGCTCTGGTCACCCGTTCTATGAGCGGTTGAACGAGGTCCTGGAGTCGGCGGGATTCGACGAGTTCGTGGAGTCGGCGTGTGCGGGGTTCTACGCTGAGCGCATGGGGCGTCCGAGCCTGCGTCCGGGCCGGTACTTCCGGCTGTTTCTGTTGGGCTACTTCGAGGGTCTGGACTCGGAGCGGGGAATCGCCTGGCGGGCTCAGGATTCCCTGAGCGTTCGCTGGTTCCTGGATTTGGGTGTAACCGAATCGGCGCCGGATCATTCGACGATTTCCCGCACTCGGCGGCGGATCGACTTGGAGACTCACAAGCGAGTGTTTTCGTGGGTTCTCGGCCGTTTGGCGGAGTCCGGGCTGGTGTCGGGCAAGACGTTGGGCGTGGATGCGACGACTCTGGAGGCGAACGCGGCACTGCGCAGCATCGTGCGGCGGGACACCGGGGCGGACTACGATGAGTTCGTGCGGGGTCTGGCGGAGGCCTCGGGCGTGCCCACACTGACGCGGGCGGATTTGGTCCGTTTCGACCGCAAGCGCAAGAAGAAGCTGCCGAACGAGGAGTGGCAGAATCCTCACGATCGGGAGGCTGAGATCACGAAGATGAAGGATGGCCGCACGCACTTGGCGTACAAGGCGGAACAGGCGGTGGATCTGGAGAACGGGACCATCCTGGGCGTGACGATTCATGGCGGCGCGAAGGGCGATACGGATTCGCTGTCCGAGACGCTTGAGGAGACGTTCGAGCAGGTGGAGTCGGCACTCGGAGACTCGTGGGCGATCCAGGAGGTGGTTGCAGACAAGGGCTACCACAGCAACGGCGTTCTCGCCTCGATGGACGAGTTGGGGCTTCGCAGCTATATCGCCGAACCGAACCGCGGTCGCCGTCGTTGGAAGGGCAAGAAGGACCTGCAGGCAATCGTTTACGCGAACCGTCGACGGATTCGAGGGGATCGGAGCAAGCGGCTGCATCGTCAGCGTGGCGAACTCCTTGAACGACCGTTTGCTCATCAGTTCGAGACCGGCGGCATGAGGCGACTGCATCTGCGCGGGTGCCGCAATGTGCTCAAGCGCGTCTGCATTCATGCCTGCGGCTTCAATCTCGGCCTCCTGATGCGTCAGCTCGTGGGGGTTGGAACGCCACGGGCCCTCCAGAGCCGCTCCGCGGCGGTCCGGCGCGCCCTCGCTGGCCGATGTACGCCGCTTTGGCAGCCCCTTGCAGCGTCAATTCGGCGAATCTTCGCCCGATGGCTGGGAAACCGCTTCGAGGTGAGACCCGGAATCAACTTCGTCTCTTTCGGCACCGAGCAACCGCGACTCTGAACCAACCGCCCGGCTCCGGCGGCACGACGACTTCTTCCACGGGCTGCTGCGGCAGCCGCAGCGTCTGCGCGACCTCGATGTCCGACCCCTTCCCATCCGTCACGCTCACAAACGACGGCAGGTGGCCGGCATGGTCGAGGCCGACATGGACCTTGATCGCCCCCTTGCTCTTGCTGTACTTCGCCCACGGAAACACCGCGAGGCAGAGGTCGATGTGTGTCGCGTCCAGGGACAGGAGCGGGTTCTTGAACCGAAACCGGTGGCCGGGCGCGACGCGCCGGCAGCGGTCGAGAAGACGGTTGAACTGCAGCTCGAAGAGCTCGTGAGGCTGCTCCGCGTTGACGCGCGCAAGCGAGGACCGTGCGACCCGCCCGACCCCGAGATGGTAGAGCTTCTGTTTCTGGGCCTCCAGATTCGACACCACATCCCGCAGGCTGCGCCGACCCGAGAGCTGCGCCATCGCCATCGCCACGAACTGGCTCCACCGGCTCATGGACCGGAGTTTCATCCCTTTGTGGTGCCTCCGGGCGTCCTGCTCGAACTCATGTCTCGACACCATCCTGAGGAGCTGGCCGAGTACGGTGCTATGATGTGCCATGGGTCTGAATCCTCCTTGTAGGCATTGGCTTCTTCGACCAAACCAATGATACAGCAAGGCGCGGATTCAGACCCTTTTCTCAACCCAGTCTATGAGCCAGCAATGCCCTTGCAGCGTCAATTCGGCGAATCTTCGCCCGATGGCTGGGAAACCGCTTCGAGGTGAGACCCGGAATCAACTTCGTCTCTTTTGGTACGGAGCAACCGCGACTCTGAACTAACCACCCGGCTCCGGCCGCACGGCGACTTCTGCCACGGGCTGCTAGCGCCGCTCGCCGGGCCGTCTTCGCCGTCGCTTGACTTCCTCATCCAAACGAGATTGCTGGTGCTGCATAATCGAGACCGGCAGGTCGAATGAGGCAACGAACGCGAACACTCCGAGGCTTAGCGCAGCCCTTGCAACCACTTCGACCTCATCCCACAGCGATCCTGCGAGCGCCAAGCCCACTACTATCAAGTACACATAGAAGAGACATGCGTGCCGCCGCAAGACTCGACGGAGCTCGGCCCGATGCAAACTCGCCATCCTCCAGCTGCCCGAGTAGAGCGTGCGCTCACCGCAGAGCGTCATCAGAACAACGAGTACACCTGCGAGGATCGAGAAAACGGCCACCAAGATGTCAAGCGTGGCACCATCCTTGCTCGGCACGACGCCGGCAAACCACGTCCAGCCCCCAAGGGCCAGCCCAAGAGCGACCCACACGACTCGCCCGACCGCAACCCTTCGACTCATTGCTCGGTTGCGGCGGAACTCACTAGAGCGTCCAGATAGCTGTCCATCTCTTCCCACGCTTGGTTGTAACTCACCGTCTTCGCGGAAGCTCTGATCCTCACGGAGTGCTTCAACACGAGAGCGCCTTGGCGAATCCGCTGGCCCGTCTTCGTTACAATCTCCACCGCATCGTCGGGGCTGTTCTCAGCGATTTCTTGCGCCATGGGCGAGAACTCCTCCGGTGTCAGGCCCTTCTTTCGGCCGTCCAGCTTGACTACAAGCTTAGCGCTGACGTTCTCGGCCTCGGCAAGCCTCCGTTGATCCTCTTCTCTCGTGAATAGGTTGAGAACGACGTCAAGTCCCAACCGCTCGATGAGCGTCTCGGGCCTCACTTCAGGGGCCTTGGCCGTCGCCATGTACTGCCCGAAGTTCAGGTCGACAGCCTTGATGCCCTCGTCTCGGAGACCTCGAAGGACCTGGGGGTCGGCTATTGGCAGAAGCTGGAACCTTCGGGCTTTCTCGAACCGGTCGCCCCCCTTCGAGAGCAGGTTCCGGAGGTACTGCTCCATCGTCTTCAGGTGCAGGCCGCTTGGCATCAGCAGACAGTCGTTGCCCGAGATCAGGAACATCCCGTCGCCATCCAAGAAGTCAAAGGCGTCCTTGGGATCCTGAGCATCAAGGTCGCCTGAGCGGGACTTGTGCGGAACGGTCGACATCGCTTCGCCTTGGGTCCAGGCAGCGACATGGAGGAAGAGCCGGGGTGGCTTGCCCGGCTGAGAACGGCGAACCCGACGATGGCGAACCTCCGCTCGGCCGCCCCTGAGGTCAAGTTGAGTGTCCTGGACCGAGTCCAGACAGCATTCAAGAGCCTCCAGTAGCGTACCGGTGTAGTCGTTTGCAGGCCACGCAGCCCGCAGGTACGAGACCGTGCGTTTCTTCTCCGCTTGCTTCAAATCTCTCGCACGTCTTGATTCGTTCCCCTTTCGCCCCAAAAGGCGGCGCGGCCGCGACGCAATCTCACCCTACCACGCCACAACCGAACCTGCGGCGACTAGCCCGCATATCTCACCGAGTGGTTCGAAATCGGGTCCCTTTCTGCGGGACAATTCAGGTGCCAAGAGAGATTTGGACGATCCAGAGGAGAGGGACCCATGATGACAGTGAGGTGGTCCCGGAAAACTGGACAGGTGGCTAAGGTGTACTCCTCTACCACGAGGAGGCCAGAGAATGAGGAAGCGTCGGAAGTTCACGGCGGCGTTCAAGTCGAAGGTGGCTCTTGAGGCGCTGCGCGAGGAGAAGCCGATTTCGGCGATCGCGTCGCGCCACGGGATTCACCCGAATCAGGTGAGCAGTTGGAAGCGTAAGGCGATCGAGGGGATGAAGGAGACCTTTTCGGCCGGGCCGGAGCGTCGCCGTGACCACGAGGCGGAGATCAGGGACCTGCACGCGAAGATCGGGGAGTTGACGGTCGAGCGGGATTTCTTGTCCAGGGGGCTCGGGCACTGAGCCGGGCCGAGCGCGTGCGGATAATCGATCGCGGGGCCGACCTCTTCAAGCGTCGCACTCTTGCAGAAACGAGCTTTGTCCTCATACTCAACGACCTTCCCCGCCGTGCCATGCATGGTAGGTCGCGGCGATCTCGGCGACCTCCTCGGAGGTGAACACCCGGTGCGTGCGGTCCGCCATCCGGCCCAGATCGCGGGCGTCGATGAACAAACCTCGCCGCCTCTACACCGCCTCGGTCACGATTCCGCCTCTTCTTCCATCTTGCCATCATGATTCTCTGTCACGATCCGGGAGTGCCGAAGGCGCCACCGCTGCTTCTGGCGTTCAAGGTCACCTTTGAGCAAGACTGGCTCTCGTGCCTGATGGGCCTCTATTGCTCGATCATAGTCCTCCGGTTCCAACACGGCGACCACGGATTGGGTCTTGCCATCGATGGACGTGCGGACGGTGATCGTGCCTTCGGTTTCGTCCTCCTCCCGCTTGAGTCGATGGACCACGCCGAACAGGACCACGTCGGGACGCGGTGAACGATCCCGGAACACGCGAGCCGCCTCCCGCAGGATGGGAGCGTCGGACGCCGCGAACCGGAACGTGTCCCGCGCCCTCGGCATCGGCCGCGTCCGCGCCCAGATGACGCTTGCTTCCACCGATGGAAACGACTCCGCAAGTCCCACAAGAGCCTCGCAGAAGTTCGCGCTCACTCCAGACGGCACAGCGTGCGAGAACGCATTCGAGTCACCGCTGACCGCCCTCTCGGTCGCTTGGCGCGTTGCCGCCAGGGCACTGGCCAAGCGCCGCGTCACGGCCCGCGCCAGCGGCTCCTGGTCCGGCGTCAGGTCCGGGTTCAGCGACACCTGCAACTGTGGCGGCACCACGGGCGATAGCAGTGTCACACCGTAACTCCCTTGCTCCGTCTGACCCAGACGCACCTGCTCCAGAAAGCGCCTGGCTTCCTTGTTGGCGCCCGGCCGATATACAGGTTGCGGGTTGGAGAGTGAGCAGGCGGCCGCAAGGACCATTCGCTGCGTGTCCCTGACGAGGCTCAGTCCTCTCTCCAGGGAGACAGTCCCGTCGGCGGCATCATCTTCAACCCGCAAACGAACCGCGTCCCGGTCGGCAACAGCAAGGTCGCGGTAAAGGGAAAGCTGATCCAGATCGGCAGCCGTCGCGAACATCTGCAGGAGCTGTCGGACGACGCTAGCGTAGTCGCCCAGTCTGTCCGTGCGCGGAACAATGATCTCAGGCAGTTCTTCGTTGACATACACATCCGAGAAATCGCCATAGGGCTTGGCTTTCGTCCAGCCGGCGGAACGTGCATAAGCCGAAAGGGCCGCCGGAGAGACGGCGAGGAGCGCGTCCCGATCCTGGATCTCCACTCTCATCGGATTCTCCCTTCTCTGGACTCGTTCATCAACCGCACCAGACTCCGGCCATCGAACAGGTTCGTCGTCGGGATCGGCACGGTCACGGTCGATACCTGACCCGAGACGGGCGGGGCCGGCGCCGCTAGTCGCCGCCGGCGCCAGCCCCGGCCCCGGTCGCTGCCGCTGCCGTGTGCTGCTCGTAGTCCTGTTCCGAGAGGAAGACGAAGTTCGTCCAGCCGATCGCCATGTCGTCGATCGTTCGGTTGCCCCAGCCGACCCAGGCGGTGGGGTCCGGGTTGTAGGGGTTGTTCTCCGAGTTGTCGTGGTACGAGGTCACGTGGAGGACGGTGCCGGCGGGGAACACCGGCGGGTTCTTGTACGGGTAGGCGATCTGCCAGTTGAAGTCGTAGTTCCGGATGCGGGTGAGCAGCTCGCGGCGGCCGTCGGTGTGGATCGCTTCGAGTTCCATCGCCTTGCCGCGGTAGTGCATGTGGGCCTGGAAGCTGATCAGCTGGATCGGGCGGTCGAGCACGCGGTAGCCGTCGTGACGGACGTTGTCGGCGCCGGGCGGGATCGACAGCTCGTTGTTGAGCCAGCCGGTGCTGCCGGGCAGGCCGGCGAACAGCCGGGTGGAGACGATGCGGCGCCTGGGCACGACGCCGCGCGGGTAGAAGCCGAAGCCGATCCGCTGCCGGTCGCGGATCTCCTCGCCGACTGAGTGGTAGTGCCCGCTGAAGCGGATGACCGAGCCGGCCATCAGCAGTTTGCCCGTGTTCTCGGAATAGATGTCGCCCGTGTTTCCCACCGCGTACTCGATCAGCAGCGACCCGACAGGGTTGCCCTCGCGGTCGCGGCGGTTCGGGTCGTCGTCCCGCTCGAAGAAGTCCTCGCCCACGTAGTCCGCGTCGTCCTGGATCGCGTAGACCATCGTGTGATGGACGGTCCGGCGGCCCGCCTTGCTCGGTTTGACCTCGATCCAGCGGATGTAGCGGTCCTCGGTCAGGCCGGTTTCCGCGAGGAAGCTGACGAACAGGTCGGGACCCTCCGGAGGAACGACCATGTCCTCCTGCATTTCGACGACCAGGTCGGGCTCGCCGTACTCCCATGCGTCGCCGTCGGGGAAGTCGATCGGCGCCGGCAGGTCGGCCGGGTTGCCGCGCGGTGACCCCGCGTCGACCCAGGCGGACACGGTGGCGATCTCCTCGTCGCTCAGACTCGGGTCCGGTTCGTAGACGCCGATCGTGCGGTCGATGTGCCAGGGCGGCATCTCCCGGCTTGCCACGCGCCGCTTGATTGACCGTGCCCAGGGGCGCGCCTGCTCGTACGTGAGCAGCGACATCGGCGAGGCGGTCCCGGGTCGGTGGCAGCGCAGGCAGGAGCGCTGCAGGATGGGCGCGATGTCCCGGCTGAAGGTCGGTGCGCCGTCGTCGGCCGCGGCGGCGGGGGAGGCTGCCGGGGCGGCGAGGAAGCCGAGCAGCAGGATCGGCGCCGGAGTCATCGCGTGGAGAGTGCGGTTCATCGTTCGCTCCGGGTTGGGGACGGTGGGGGTGTCAAGCGGGCCGATCGACTGCCAGGTTGCGTGTGCGGTTCATCGTTCGCTCCCGGTTGGGGACGGTGGGGGCTCGACGCAGACGCCGCGTTCCGTGGTGGCCGTGTCGATCTGTTGCGCGCGGTGGTAGGCCATCGAGATGTTCTCGATCAGGTAGAGGGGATCGATCCCCCCGCGTTCGGACGTGGTCTGCTCTTGCCCTGCCCAGATCAGCGTCCAGGCGAGGTTGCCCTCGTGGTCCTCCGGCAGGACGATGAGACAGACGTTGCGCTGGCGGCCCGGTTCGAACACGGTCGGCTGGCCGCGGTCCGCCGGTCCCGGGTCGAAGCCGTTCGCTTCGCCTGCCGGAATCTCGACCGCGACCGAGTTGTGGCTGTAGTAGCCGAACACGAGGACGGCCGTGCCGTCCTCGTTGAGGACGTATCCCTCGTACACCGGGTAGATCGGACGGTTCGGCTGCGCCCAGGTTGCCGACGCGAGCGAGACCGCGAACAGCAGGACAGGAGCCAGGACCGTTCGACGCCGAGCCATGATCAGGGATACGTGTAACCCGCCTGGAGCCCGAGCGGGATGCCGAGCAGCCAGTAGCCGATCAGGAAGACCGTCCAGGTGATGAGCAGGGTGACGGCGTACGGGATCATCAGCGACAGGACGGTGCCGATGCCTGCCTTCTTCGTGTAGCGCTGGCAGAAGACGACAACGAGCGGGAAGTAGGGCATGAGCGGCGTGACGATGTTCGTCGCGCTGTCGCCGACCCGGTAGGCGGCCTGGGTCAGTTCGGGCGAAATGCCCAGGCTCATCAGCATCGGCACGAAGATGACGGAGAGCACGGCCCACTTGGCGGAGGCCGAGCCGACGAACAGGTTGACGACCGCCGACAGCAGGATGATCCCGACGACCGTCGCTTGCGGAGGCAGGCCCAGGTCGCGCAGGAAGTTCGCTCCCTTGAGCGCGATGAGCAGGCCGACTTTCGAACTGCTGAACGCGGCGATGAACTGGGCGGCGAAGAACGCCATGACCAGGTAGTAGGCCATCGTGCGCATCGCGTCGCTCATGCCGTCGACGATGTCCCGGTGGGTCTTCACCGTGCCGGCGACGTAGCCGTGAACGACGCCGGGGATCAGGAAGAAGACGAAGATGAGGGGCACCAGCATCTGCATCAGTGGCGCCGAGAACGCGGTCAGCTCACCGTCGGGGCTGCGAAGCGGCGAGCTGTCGGGCCACGCCCAGACCAGGAGGACGACGAGCCCGATCACCAGCGACGCCATGCCGGCAAGGAAGCCGAGGCGGTCCCTCCGGCTCGGTTCCTCCATCTTCGGCATCTCGTCCGGATCGCCGTCAATTTCGGTGCCCTTGAGCCTCGGCTCGATCACCCGGTCGGTCAGGTACCAGCCGACGGCGATCACGAGGACGGAGGAGAACGCGGTGAACGCCAGGTTGCAGAGCGGATTGACCAGGACCTCCGGATCCAGGATCTGGGCCGCGGACTGGGTAAAGCCCTGGAGCAGGGGGTCGATGCCCGAGGGGATGAAGTTCGCCGAGAAGCCGCCCGAAACACCGGCGAACGCGGCCGCGATGCCCGCCAGCGGATGCCTGCCCGCAGCGTAGAAGATCACCCCGCCGAGCGGAATGACGAGGACGTAGCCGGCGTCCGCCGCGGTGTGGCTGACGATCGCGGCCAGGATGAGCATCGGCGTCAGCAGGCTCCTCGGCGTGAAGCCGAGGATCAGCCGCAGGCCGGTGTTGATGAAGCCCGTCTTCTCGGCCACACCGACGCCCAGCAGGGCGACGAGCACGACGCCCAGCGGCGCGAACCCGGTGAACGTCGTCACCAGGCGGGCCATGAATGTCGCCAGCGCCTCGCCGGTGAGCTGGTTCTCGATCCGGACGGGTTCGCCGGTGACCGGGTTGACGTCCGCGAACTGGATCGGCGCCATGATCGCCGAGGCGATCCAGGTCGCGAACAGCAGCAGCAGGAAGAGGATCGCCGGGTCCGGCAGCTTGTTGCCGACCACTTCGATGGTCGTGAGGATCCGGTTGAGGAAGCCCTTGGGTCTCCCGTTGTCCGCCTTCCGACCCTCGCCCTCTGCCTTCGCCATACGCAGGCCTCCTTTACGACGCTGTGGACGGAACGGTCATCCTAGCGCCCGCCTCGCTGGGTCTTCGGCTGACAGGGCCGTTCCAAAGTCGGGAACTTCGGTGACCGATGTGAGAAACCACTCCGGAATCGGCAACTCCGCACCGGCACGGCTCTCGACCCTCGGGAATGAAGGCCTTCCGCCCGCGCCCAGCGTGGAGCGCTGACTTTGGAATGGTCCTGTCGTCGGCTGATTGCACGGTTGACCCTCGGCCAGTTTGCAAGGTTGCATCAGACGACGATCCGGGCCACCCGCTCCACGAACCAGAACGCCGCGATGATGCCGGTCGCGTAGACGGGCGTCCGCAGGATGAGCTCCGGCACGACGATCCCTATCCGGTTGACGACCGCGACCAGCGCCAGCACGACCGCCACGACCAGGAGTTGCCCCACCTCGACGCCGACGTTGAACAGGAACAGGGCCATGGCAATCGCCCTCTGCGGCAGGCCGATCTCGGCCAGGGCGCCGGCGAAGCCGAAGCCGTGGAGCAGGCCGAAGGCGAACGCGATAAGCCAGGGGCTCTTCGTCGTGATCGGCGATCGCTGCTCCTCGGGCCGCAGCAGCTCGACCGCCAGGAACAGGATGGACAGGGCGATCACCGCCTCGACGGGCGCCGACGACAGCTTGACGACATCGAGGGACGACAAGGCAAGCGTGATGCTGTGGGCGAGGGTGAACGAAGTGATCACGCCGACCAGGCGCCACGGACTGCGCACGTAGAAGAGCAGGCCGATGACGAAGAGGATGTGGTCAAAGCCGAACACCAGGTGCTCGACGCCGAGCCGGAAGTAGGGCAGGGCGTTGCCGGCGGCCTCCCGGTCGACGGTTGCCGAGGGCGCCTCGGGGCGGAGCAGTTGGGTCAGGCTGTCGCCGTTCGCGAAGCTGATCCGGAGCAGGACGTCGGTCAGCGTCCGTTCGAGCCCCTGGATCGCGAAGGTCTCGCCGTGGAAGGTGCGTTCCTGGTTGCCGTCGGGCGACTCGCATTCGACTGTCCAGCGCTCGACCAGGGCGCCGGCCAGGTTCTCGGGCGGTTGCCGAGCGACCTCGGCGCAGTGGTCCGGCAGGATCGGGTCAAGCAGCAGCAGGAGCGCGCCGCGTCGGGGCTGCTTCCAGACGACGTCGAAGGCGCCGGGGTCAGCCTCGTTCAGCTCCAGGTAGCCGGGGCGGACCTCGTGAGCGAACGCCGGGACCGCCGCCAGCAGGCCGAGGAACACGGTTGCCAGGACCAGGGCGCCGCACGCCGGGTGCGCCGGCGTCCCCGCCGGTTCAGTAGCCGCGCAGCACAGGCCGCGCTGCCGCACTCGCGCGCCGCCGGGGTGCGCCGGCGTCCCCACCGGCTCTGTAGCCGCGGGTCCCTTGATCCGCGGCATCCGCTTCGACGGTCGGTTCAGGGCTCGGCTCCGACTTCGTCCGTGCCCGTGCCGCCGCCTTCGAGTTCGGACGCGAACTCGAGTTCCTCGATTTCCACCCGGTAGCGCTCGCGCAGGCGTTCGTGCGCTTCCCGGTTCGCCGCGTCCCGGGCGTCGCGCCGCGCGTCCTCGAGCACCCGCCGACGCACGTCCTCGAACACGGCCGGCCTGGCCTCGGTGCGGGCGGAGAGCCGGACGATGTGGTAGCCGTAGGCGGATTCGACCGGTCCGGCCCACTCGCCGATCGGCAGGGTCGCCAACCCGTTGACGAAGGCGCCGCCGAACAGCTCGGCCAGGTCGCCAGCCGTTCGGCGCCCGTACTCGCGGCGCAGCATGAACGGGTCGCCCAGGCGGCGCCAGAGCGTGTTCTCCGGTTCGGCGCCCCCGCCCTCGGCCTGGAGTTGCGCGAGGATGTCCGTCGCGACGCGGGCCGCTTCCTCGTCGCTGCCGCGCCGGTCCGGGCTCACATACACGTGGCGGAGCGTGAACCGCTGCGCGTCGCCGTAGCGCTGTGCGTTCTCCTCGAAGTAGGCGGCAAGCTCGGACTCCGACACTTCGCCTGTGACGACCGTGTCCTCGATCAGGAAGGACATCTTCTGCGCGAGCCGTCGGCGGACGATCGTGTCGTCCGCGTCGAGGCCCATGCGCATCGCCTCCCGCACCAGGACCTCCTCCCGGACGTGGTCCTCGACCAGGGAGTCGAGTTCGGCGGCGGTCGGCAGGCGACCGATCTGGGCGCTCCAGAGGTCCGCCAGCCGAATGACCTGTTCCCGGGTCACGAGGACGGAGCGGCTTTCCGGGTCGAAGACGCCGCCGGCCATGCGGTCCAGGGCGAAGATGCCGGCGCCGATGACGAGGAACACGAGAAGGGGGTCGCGAAGGAAGCGGCGGAGGCGCGAGTCGGGCATGATTGGGGGATACTACGCTGTCGGTGCGGCGTGCCGGCGCGGTCCCGTCTTTGGGGTTGACCGACTCCGAGCGGCGGTTTCGGGCGCCTGCCGGCCAGCAAGAGAACCGTCGAGTCGAAGAAGGAGCAGGTGATGCCGGAGGCAGCAGGACGCGGTTCTCAAGCAACAGGACGCGGTTCGCATCGCCGACCGCGGGATCGAGCGAGACCGCGCACTACGACGCCGTCAGCGCTTACCTGCGGGGCCGCTGGCCAACCAGTCCCCGTGAAGCCCCCGCGTCTTTCTGGCGGTTCGCGCCGCCGCGGCCGCGTCGACTTCCGCGTCGACTTCCGCGTCGACTCCCGCGTCGACTCCCGCGTCGATTTCCGAAGGGCGAACGCATCCGGGAAGGCCGTGTGGGTGGTCGCGGCCCTGCTCGGTCTGTCGGGTGCATCGGCGGGCGTGTTCGGCCAGACCGGCGACGACGTGGAACGCGAGAAGGTGCTGTTCGACTGCGACATCGGTTCGGACATCGACGACGCCTACGCGATGGCGCTGCTCCTGGCGAGCCCGGAGATCGAGCTCGTCGGCGTCACGGTCGGCCACGCGCGTACGCCGGATCGGGCGCCGCTGGCGCTGCGCATGCTCCGGGAGACGGGTCTGGACCACATCCCGGTCCACGTTGGTCGTCAAACGCCGCTGGTCACGCTGCGCGACGGGAAGCCCCACGAGCAGTTCGCCGAGGCGCCGTACAACCGCCAGTTTCACTGGGCGCGCGGCTTCGACAAGCTGAAGCCTCGGGAACAGCCGGCCGCCGAGTACATCGTGGAGACCCTGAACGCCAACCCGGGCGAGATCACGCTGCTGACCGTCGGTCCGGTGACGAACGTCGGCGACGCGCTGGAGCTCGACCCGGACGTCCTCAGGAACGCGAAGCGCGTCGTCTCGATGTACGGCTCGATTCGGTCCGGCTACAACGGCGGCGAAGCGCAGCGGGAGTGGAACGTCCTCGCCGATGCCGCCTCGTCGAAGATCTTCGACGGCGCCGTGCAGGCCGGGGGCGCGGAGGTCGTCTACATCCCGCTCGACGTGACGGACCACGTGCGGCTCGACGCCGACCGCCGCCTCCACCTGCACATGCGGGGGACACCTCTGACCGACGCGGTCACCGCGCTCTACTCCCTGTGGCGCGACGAAGAAAGGGACCAGACGACACCGCGCCTCTTTGACGCCGTCGCCGTCGGCTACCTCCTCTGGCCCGACCTCTTCGGCCTCGAGCACGGCCGCGTCACCGTCGACGAGCAGAGCATGACTCTCTTCGAACCCGGCGCCGAGCCGAGCTCGGCGGTCGCACTCGAGATCGACGACGCGAAGTTCATCCAAAGGATGGTGGACCGCCTCCTGGAGCAGAACCTCAGTCGGTGAGCCTGTCGAGCGGTTCGCGGGCGCGGTCCATCTGCGCGCTCAGGCGCGTCGGGCTTCCTGGAGGCGACCGAGGGGGGAGTTCGAGCTCGGCTCCGCCACCCTGCATTCGTGCCCGCGGCTTCACTTCTGCCACGGAGCTGCCACGGAGCTGCCAGGCTCCCAACGATTCTCGACCATCCCGGGGCCGCAGAAGGCCCCGGACTTTGGCCGGTCGGCCCAGTTGCTACCACTGGGCAGGTCTTGTCGCCGGCCTACAGCGCCGCCAGCAGGTCCCCCAGCTGCTCCAGGCTGGCCAGGTTGTGGACCGGCAGGAAGTCGTCGATGTGGGGGAGCGCGGCGACGATGCCGCGGGTCAGCGGCTGGTAGTTCGGTGAGCCCAGCAGCGGGTTGAGCCAGATCAGGCGATGGCAGCTTCGGTGGAGGCGTTCCATCTCCTGGCCGAGGAGAGCGATGTCGCCTCGATCCCAGCCGTCGCTGATGATCAGGACGGCGGCGCCCTGGCCGAGCAGGCGTCGGCTCCAGTTGAAGTTGAATTCGCGCAGGGCGTCGCCGGTGCGGGTGCCGCCGCCCCAGTCCTCGATGCGGTGAGCGGCGGCCTGAAGCGCCCGGTCGACGTCGCGGGCGGCCAACTCGCGGGTCAGGCGGGTGAGTCGGGTGCCGAACGCGAAGGCCTCGACCCGGGAGATGCCCGGGTCGGCCGACCGGGGATGCGAGACGGCGTAGATGAAGTGGAGCAGCAGCCGCGAGTAGGGCTCCATCGAGCCGGAAGTGTCGCAGAGGAGGACGAGCGGACGCCGTCGATGCCTGCGCTCGCGGCCGACGAGGTCGATCAACTCGCCTCCGTGGGCAAGGTTGCGCCGCAGCGTGCGGCGCAGGTCGAGGCGGTGGCCTCCGGAACTCGGCTTGAGCCGGCGCGTGCGGCGGGTCTCGAGCTCCCAGCGCATGGATGTCATCAACTGCTTGATCTCGTCGAGCTCATCCCCTTCGAGCTGGGCGAAGTCCTTGCGGCGCAACGCCTCCCGGGCGCTGTAGAGAGCCGTTTGCGCGGTCCGGTCGGTCTCCTTCGAGCCGTCGCCTTCGTTGTCGTTCAGCGCCAGCTTCCGGATCGCCGCCCGCTTCGTCCGCTCGGTGCGGCGCTGGATCATCAGACCGAGTTCGAGCTGTTCGAGCTGCCGCGGGTCGCGGGCCTGCCAGAAGAGCTCGAACGCCTTGTCGAACCACGGCAGATCGCGCCGCCGGCTGACGAGGACGGCCCGGGCCGCGGCCTTCACGTCGCGCTTGCGAGCCAGGTCGACGAGTTCGAGCGCGGCCACCCAGTCGCGGAGCTGGGTCGGCGTCACGTCGAGGCTGCCGACCCGCAGCAGGCGGCCGAAGAGGACGATGTTGCGGAGCAGATGGCCGCGCGCCGTCTCGGCGGCCGCTTCAGTCATCGTTTCCGGGCGGCGCTGGTGGGTTCGAACAGAGGTCGGCGGGCGCGGTGCTGGCCAGGGCCACAGCCTGCTAGGACTGGCTCTTCCGCAGCAGCCGTTGGACCGCTTCGTCGTCGATCTTGTCGAGGTCGTCCTGGTACTTGAGCAGCACGCCCAGGGTGTCGCGCAGGATGGCGTCGGAGAGCGTCTCCTGGTCGAGGGCGATCAGGGCGTTCGTCCAGTCGAGCGTCTCGGCGACGCCGGGGTGCTTGAACAGGTCCTCCTCGCGCAGGGCCTGGACCAGGCGGACGATCTGGGAAGCGAAGTGCTCGGGCGCTTCGGGCACGCGGCGCAGGACGATCTGGACTTCCTTCTCGTAGTCGGGGAAGTCGATCCAGTGGTAAAGGCAGCGGCGCTTCAGGGCGTCGTGGACCCCGCGGGTCCGGTTCGAGGTGACGACCGCGACTGGCGGCGTCTCGGCCGCGACCGTGCCGATTTCCGGGATCGTGATCTGGAAGTCGGCCAGGATCTCGAGCAGGAAGGCCTCGAACTCCTCGTCGGCCCGGTCCAGTTCGTCGATCAGTAGCACCGGCGGGGCTTGGTTCCGGCGGCTCTGCCGGACCGCGCGGAGCAGGGGCCGTTCGAGCAGGAAGTCGGAGGAGAAGACGTCGTCGACCGCGGTCCGTGACTCGCCGCCGCCGGTGACTTCCAGACCGCGCAGGTGGAGCAGTTGTCGGCGGTAGTTCCACTCGTAGACGGCGGTTGAGATGTCGAGTCCCTCGTAACACTGAAGCCGGATGAGCTCGGAGCCGAGGCAGCGGGAGAGAGCCTTGGCGACCTCCGTCTTTCCGACGCCGGGTTCGCCCTCCAGGAAGATCGGCTTGCCCATGCGCAGCGACAGGTAGACCGCCGTGGCGAGGTCGCGTTCGGCGATGTAGTCCTCGGCGCGGAGAGCGGCGACGACGGCGTCGACATCGGGGAATCCACGCTCGGTTCCGGGGTTGGAGCGCTGGAACTTGGCGGAAACGGTCATCGTGCGGAACCGGCGGGCAGCCTACCGCAGGCGGCGCCGGCCGGAACCCGGCTGGCGCGGAACCCGCGCCACCCGCGCGAACCAGTTGCTGTGCCCGTCACGGGGCGCACGGATGGCAGGCCGGCGCACCCGGTCCCGGATGCCGGCCGGAACCCGGGTAACGCGGACCCGCGCCACCCGCGAACCAGTCGTTGCGCCCGTCACGGGGCGCACGGATGGCCGGCCGGCGCACCTGTACCTTTGCTGGGTGGATTCTGGTCCCTGTCCGAGGCCGTCCGAGAGGCGAGTAGTCGTCGAGCCTGCGGTAGCTGTGGGAACCGGTCTGCCGGTTTCCAAGGTCCCAGTGTTCTCCCGGTGTTCTACAGGTCGATGATCGCGTCGATCTCGTCTGGCAGCGGCTTCGGCTTCGACAGCAGGGAGATGCCGAAGAACAGGGTGAGCGACAGCAGCAGCGAGATGGCGCCGCCGTGGATGCCGTGGGGCACCTCGATCCCTCTGATCTCGATGAAGAAGTTGAGCGCCAGGCTGGAGATGATGGCGACGTTCGCCGCGAGCGCCGTCGCGCGTTTCCAGTTGAATCCGATCGCCACCGTCGGCACCAAGGCGGCGGCGAACGTGCCCCAGCCGAAGGTGCCCAGCAGGGCAACGAGATCCTCCTTGGAAAGGCTGACGAAGAGGGCCGCGCCCACGGCGAGGGCGAGGGTCGCGGTCCGGGCCCAGAACAGTTCCTTCTTGAGCGGCTTGCCGAAGAGCGCCTTCGGAATGTCGTGGATGATCGCGGCGGCGCCGATGTTCAGGAAGCCGTCGGCGGTCGACATGATCGCGGCGAAGAGAGCGGCGAAGACGATCCCCGCGAGGATCGGATGGGCGTACGCCTGAAGGAAGGCGTAGGCCGCGTCGTCAGGCTGGCCGAGTTCGGGATGATCGCCGGCGACGACCAGCGCCCGCATGGCGAAGCCGATCGCGATCCACAGGAGCGCCGCGAGGACGCCGGCGATCGCGCTGACCAGGAAGATCTGCTTGAACTGGCGGATCTTCTTGTTCATCATCAACTTGGTCACGATGTGGGGCTGTCCGCAGGCGCCGACGACGAACAGGAGGTAGTAGGACAGCGCCCCCATGATGCCGAGGGTGCCCCACGGTCCGATCGCCTCGGGATCGTCGTTCACCAGGGTCATCGCGCCGCCGGCGAGGCCGCCGTCGACTGCGTTGACGGCCGCGATGACGACCAGCACGCCGGCGATCGCCATCACCGCGCCCTGGACGACGTCCGTGTAGACGCCGGCGATGATGCCGCCGGTCACGCAGTAGAAGACGAGGACGGCGACGGAGATCGCCATCGAGGCGCCGAGGCTCACGTGGGGCATGCCGTCGACGTTGTTCAGGATCTCCTGCAGGACGACGGCCATCGCCATGATCTGCGCCGCGAGGTAGCCGACGACGCCGAGGATGATCGCCACCGCGGTCAGGAATCGCGTGACCTCGCTCTGGTAGCGCAGCGCCACGGTGTCGGGCAGCGACACCGTCCGGTACACCTCGGAGAAGATGCGCAGGCGCTTCGCCACGAGGAAGAACGTGAAGCAGCTCGCCACCGTGCCGCAGACGATCATCCACACCGAGGTCATGCCCTGGCTGTAGACGAGACCGGGGCCCCCGACGAAGCCGAACCCGGAAAGCGTGCTCGAGAAGAGCGCGAAGGCGGTGACGATGATGCCGAGTTCGCGCCCCGCCATGAAGAAGTCCTGGGACGACTTCGTGCGTCTGAGCGCCCAGATGCCGACGCCGACGCACAGCGCGAAGTAGATGAGGAGGCAGGTCAGGACGACGGCGTTGCGACTCTCTTCCATCAGCCGCCTCCCGCCTTGGCCGCGTCGCCGCCGCCGGCTGCAAGTTCCTTTTGTCCCTGGCTCTCCTTCAGGCGTTGCGCCGCGGCGAGTTCCGCCACCTTGCGTTCGTCCTCTTCGGTGAAGAACCAGCGGTCGAAGATCCGCATGTAGACGAACATGAGGTACACGGGGAAGGGCCACACCGCGTAGAAGACCAACGCCGTGGGCTTGGGGAAGCCCAGGAACAGGGTGTGCGTGTCCTCGACCGCGTAGCGCTGGTAGGAGAACACGAGGGCGGTGAAGATCGCCGCGAGGACCAGCGTACCGATGATCAGGTGCTGCTTCGCCGGTCCCAGGGAGGCGCTGCCGTCACGGCGCCGCTGCATGCCCATCGCCAGGCAGCCGCCGAAGAAGGCCACCTGGAAGAGCACGAACGCCCAGCCGATCCAGAGCGTCTTGGCGTGGCGCTCGGCGCCCGGGCCGCCCTGGCGCATCGTCGCGAAGCGGTCGTGCTCGAAGCCGCGGCTCTTGATCACGCGCTGGGTCGTGCCGTCCTCCAGGACGACGTCCTCAACCGGCGTCTGCGGCGTGAGGAAGGCAGCGCCCACGCTGAGGCACATGCCGATCAGGGCGAGGAAGACGAACCAGTGAAGCTTCATGGGTTTGGCGTGCTTGCGTCGGGGAAAGCTGCGGCAGCCTACCCCAGCCGTCCGGCGATCGGGGGAGGCGCGTTGTTATGGTCCCCCGTCATGGACGGTGGGTCGGCAGGAAGTCAGAAGCCGCTCGGTCGACTGTTCGCCTACATGCGCCTGGCGCCCCGCGCGTACGTCCTGGGCGGCATCCTCACCCTCCTGTACGTCGGCTGCTTCCAGCTCATTCCGCTCTCGGTCCGGAATATCGTCGCCGCGCTCGAGGGTCCCCAGGCGGTGCTTCAGCGTCAGGTGGTGTATCTCGTCCTGGCCGCGGTCGGTCTCGCCCTGTCGCGATTGTTCTCGCGGGTCGTGATGTTCAACATCGGCCGCGAGATCGAATTCCGCATCCGCAACGACTACTTCAGCCACCTGCAGAGCCTGCCACAGTCCTTCTACCTGGCCCACCGCACCGGCGATCTGATGTCGCGGGCCGTGAACGACATCAACAGCATTCGGATGTTCCTGGGAATGGGGCTCCTGAACCTGCTGCAGACGCCGGTCCTGTTTCTGGGCGGCCTGGTGGTCATGTTGCGCGTGGACGCCTCGCTGACCCTCTGGTCCATGGCCTCCTTCCCGCTGTTCGTGCTCGTCACCCGTCACTACAGCCGGTACATGTTCCACGCCAACCTGGCTGGTCAGGAGCAGCTCGGGAAGGTGTCGACCGTTGTGCAGGAGAACGCTTCCGGCGCGCTCGTGGTCAAGTCCTACGACCTGTCGGACCTGGAGCGGGACCGCTTCGAGGACCAGAACCAGGAGTTGTTCCGGCGCATGATGAGGGTCGGCGTGATGCAGACGACGATGTTCGCCGCCGTGGGTCTGGTGCCGTCCCTCTCCGCCGCCCTGGTGCTGTGGCTGGGAGGTCAGCGGGTGCAGGCGGGGCTGCTCGGCGTCGAGGATCTCTGGCTGTTCTGGGGCTACATCGCGGCGTTGACGTTTCCGATCATGATGCTGGGGTTCGTCGTCTCGATCACCCAGCGCGGGCTGGCGGCGCTCGAACGCCTGGGTTCGGTGCTCGACATCGTGCCCACGATCCGCGACCGGGACGACACAGCCAGGGTCTCGGAGGTGGCCGGCCGGGTCGAGTTCCGCAACCTGACCTTCACCCATCCCGGCAGCTACCTGCCGGCGCTCGAGGGCATCGATCTGACTGTCGAAGCCGGCAGCACGGTCGGCATCGTGGGGCCGGTGGGGTCGGGCAAGACCACCCTGGTCAGTCTGGTGCCGAGGATTCTGGAGGTCGAGGACGGCGAGATCTTCATCGACGGCGTGGATCTGAACCGGATGCCGGTCCAGGTGCTGCGGTCGAGCATCGCCATGGTGCCGCAGGACAGCTTCCTGTTCTCCGTGTCCGTGGCCGAGAACATTCGGTATGGCGTGCCCGATGCCGGCCTCGACGAGGTGCGCCGGGCCGCTGCGCGGGCCCAGGTCGAACGGGAGATCGAGGAATTCGAGGACGGCTTCGACACGGTCGTCGGCGAACGCGGCGTGACGCTCTCGGGCGGCCAGCGGCAGCGCGTCGCCCTGGCGCGGGCGATGATCCTGCACCCCTCGATCCTCATCCTCGACGACTCCCTGTCGAGCGTCGACCACGGTACCGAGGAAGCGATCCTGGGTGATCTAGAGGGGCGGCGTCGGGGCCGCACCTGCTTCATCGTTGCGCACCGCATCTCGGCGGTGCGCAACGCCGATCAGATCGTGGTGCTGGAGAACGGCCGCATCGCGGAGCGCGGGACGCACAGGGAGTTGGTCGAACTCGGCGGCTTCTACGCCCGTCTGCACCGGCGGCAGGAACTGCTCTCGGAGCTTGAGCTCGAGCTTGAGGATGGCGGCGCGGTGATTCCGGATCCGGCCCGGCCAGGGATGGCGGCCGGCGGCGCGCGGACAGCGCACGGCAGTCCCCGGTCCGGCGCGCCCGGGACTGCGCCCGCCGGAGAGTCGTCGTGAGCGAGGAACGCGGCGAAGCGGTCGGGCCGGGTCGCGAGCGCGATCTCGGCAAGGTCTACGACAGCGAGCTGATCAGGCGGCTGTGGCCGTTCATGCGGCCCTACCGGGGCTGGATCGGCTTCAATTTCGCCCTCATCCCGGTGCGTGCCGTCCTCGAGCTCATGCCGGCGCTGATCGTGGGCGCGGCACTCAACACCCTGACCGAGGGCGCGGCGAGGTCGGAAGTGGGGTGGATGGCCCCCTTCGTCGTGCCGCGGTTCGGCCTGCCGCCGCTGGCCTGGATGTTCGTCCTGGTGCTTGGCATCTCGCTGCTCACACTGTGCGTGGACTGGCTGCGCGCCTTCACGATGATCTCACTCGGCCAGCGCACGATCCGGGACGTGCGCAGTGCGCTGTTCGATCACGTCCAGCGGCTGCCGATGCGCTTTTTCGACCGCTACCCGGTGGGCCGTCTGGTGACCCGGCTCACGAACGACCTGGAGAACCTGGCGGAGATGTTCTCGGCGGGCGTGATCGCGATGGTCGCGGACGTGTTCGTCATGGTCGTGATCCTCTCCATGCTGTTCTCGATGGAGCCCCGTCTGGCCCTGGCAGCTCTCGCCCTGGTGCCCGTTCTGGGAATCGCCGCCGCCATCTTTCGCTACAAGGTGCGGGAGGCCTACCGGGAGGTCCGGGTCAAGATCGCCCGGCTCAACGCGCAGTTGCAGGAGACGATCACCGGGATGAAGGTGGTCCAGTTGTTCGCCCGCGAACGGCGCAACTTCGAGGACTTCAAGCGTGAGAACGCCTCCCACCGCGATTCCTGGCTGCGCTCGATCCGCTACGACGCGTTGCTGTTCTCGACCGTCGACCTGGCGACGAACCTGACCCGGGCGTTGATCTTCTGGTTCGGCTTCAGGTTGATGGACGCCGACGAGATCACGCTGGGAACGATCTACGTGTTCTCGGACTACATGGGCCGCTTCTTCCGGCCGCTGATGGACCTGTCGGCGAAGTACTCGGTCATGCAGTCGTCGATGGCGAGTGCCGAACGGGTGTTCCAGCTTCTCGACGAGCCGCGGGAGCCGGAGGGTCGGATCGAATCGCCGGTCGCGGCCGCTGCCGGGCCGCAGCCCGGCGGCTGCGAGATCGAGTTCGACGGCGTGACCTTCTCGTACGGCGCGGAGACGGTCCTGCGCGACGTGTCCTTCCGCGTCGCCGCCGGCGAGCGGGTGGCGATCGTCGGCCACACCGGCTCCGGCAAGACGACGACGCTCAAGCTGCTGGCGCGTCTCTACGAGCTGCAGAACGGATCGATCCGCGTCGACGGCAGGGACATCCGCGAGATTCCGAAGCCCGAACTGCGCCGCCGGCTGGCTTTCGTGCTCCAGGACGTCTTCCTGTTCGACGGCGACCTGCGCTACAACATCGTCCTCGGCCGTGACGTTGCCGGGGACGTGGTGGACGAGGCCGCCCGGGCCACCCACGTCGACGCCCTGGTCGAGCGGCTGCCGAACGGCTGGCAGCACAAGGTCAGCGAGCGCGGCGTCAACTTCTCGACCGGCCAGCGGCAACTGCTCTCCTTCGCCCGCGCCCTGGCCCGCGAACCGCAACTTCTGCTCCTCGACGAGGCGACCTCCAGCGTCGACACCGAGACCGAGGCCCTGATCCAGGACGCCCTCCAGCACCTGATGGAAGGCAAGACCTCGATCGTCGTCGCCCACCGTTTGTCGACGATCAAGGACGTCGACCGAATCTACGTCTTCCACCACGGCGCCATCTGCGAACACGGCACCCACGACGAACTCCTCGACCAACGCGGCGTCTACTGGCGCTTGTACCAGTTGCAGTACGCCCAACAGGAGACGGCGGCTTAGAGCACTGGGACGGCCTCGGACAGGGACCAGAATCCACCCAGCAAAGGTACAGGTGCGCGGGTCTTCCGAACCCGCTCTGGGGGGCGCCGTGAAGCGGCGACCACTCTCCACTCGGCGGCTTAGGGCCGGCCCGAGACCAATGTAGAGTGCCGCTTCACTTCTGCAGCGACTTTCCCGGAGGGATAGACGGCGGCCGTGCCCCTGCGCCGCAAACCATCGGAGCAGCCATCGGAGCTTCGCGACCAGCGGGCCGACTTCGATCGGATCTGGCTGGGCGGAACGGATGTTGCGGCCGCTCGTGGCGGGTCCACGCAGCGCGAGGGCAGTTGGGCGCCCACGCTGGACTGCCCGCGGTGCGGTTCCCAGATGAAGCTCCGAGAGGCGCGTACGGGTCGGAACGCCGGCAACCAGTTCTGGGGTTGCTCAAAGTACCCGACCTGTCGTGGGATCCTCAACCTGGAGGATGCCGGCGTCCAGGTCGAACCGCCGGCGCCGCCATCGCGACCCGCTCGCGGCGCCAAAGAGGAGCCGGCGGTTGCGTTACGCCCGGCGCCGGTCTCGTGGCAGGCCCCGGCGCCGGACGGTTTCCTGGCTGAGTACGAATCGGTTGGCAGCTTGCCGGGAGCCTTCGGTGACGGTTTGCGAGATGTCCATGGATCTCGATCCGATTCAAGGTTCGCCGCCTTGCGTCGGTCCGTTGAGCAATGCGTCATCTATTCGCGTCGCGACCGCGACCGGACGCGCTCGACCGCACATGCCAGGAGAGTTTGCGCCGTTCTGGTCAAGATTCTGAAACGTGGCCGGGCGCCGCTGCCGACCCTCGGTGTCGAGAGAGCGGGCCTTGTGAAGAACGGTCTGATGGAGTGCGTTAGAAGGAATCGACCAGGCGAGCTGGGCTGGAAGCCGACCGAGCGTGGGACCATCAAGCCAAGTGGAGTGCAGCGGGCGCTGTCGAGGCGAAAGACCTTTGAACTGGAACCGGGCGTGGATCTCGGCAGACCGGATACGGCCGGCGCAGGCGGCTGGTCGGGGCGCGAGGATGAGAGCGCCCTGGAGAGAGAGTTTCTGGGGCGGTGGGTGCCAGAGGTTCTGGGGGACACCGCCGGGCACTGGTTTACTCCCCAGGCCCCGTTGGACCGCATCGTCGCGTCTTTGGGAGGTTCGCCAGATAACGCCGGAGGCGCCCGCCGAGTCGACTTTCTGTTCTGCCATCCTGCCGGCAAGCCGTTCGTGGTGGAGCTTGACGGGCCGGAGCACGCCGCGAACGCCGACATAGACGAGGCACGGGACCGGGCGCTCGCCACGGTTGGTATCGAGGTCGTCCGCGTCCCTAACGGGGAGGTTGAAACAGGTCGGGGACCGGCGCTCGATCAGGTTCGGGATCTCGTCCGACAGGCGGCGGGAGACGAGGCCGATAGGGCTCCCTCCGGTGTCCGGGAGCATCCGGGCGAACAGATCGCGGGGCTCATTCTCGACTGCGCTGAAGCGGCGCGGGTCCAACTCGCAGTCGTCAAGGCCGTCGGTTTCGGTTGGTGCGCGGGCGGCGAGGACTGGCTGATCCGCCTCGTCGGAGGAAGTCCGCCCGCGGCAGCCGGCGTCTGCGACGTGCTCGACATGCTGCAGGCGCTCAACTACCTCTACGGTGGGAGAGACGGTTCGTGTGTCCCGCGCTTCTGTCTCATTCTGGATGGCGAGGGCGCTGAACTCGCGAGCTGGCAAGCCGGGAAGGGCGAGACGAGCAAGGTTGCCCAATCCGCGGAAGCGGCGTTCGCCTCGGACCAGGGTGAAGCGGAAGACTCCGCAAGCTCGGCTGCTCTCGAGGAGTTGACGATCGAGATGGATCGGCTCGCCGGACCGTTTCATGCGTTGACGTGCCCCGAAGCCGACTTCGTCATTCGCCCGGCCTACCTGCCTGTGCGCCTGGCCGCGGCCACGCCCGATTCCTTTTCGCGAAAGGAGATCACGCCGGAGACCGCAGATGAGGCAGAAGTCGCACTGACGGTGTTTCTGCGTCAGATCTTCCGGAAGGAGGAGTTTCGCGACGGGCAGAACGCGGCCCTCTTCCAGGCCCTGAAGCAGCGCGACACGGTCGCGCTGCTGCCCACCGGCGGCGGCAAGAGCCTCATCTACCAGCTTGCGGGCCTGTTGATGCCGGGCGTGACGTTGGTGGTCGACCCCCTGATCGCTCTGATGGAGGACCAGGCCGAAGGTCTACGACAGTCCGGCATTGACCGCGTGGCCCACATTTCGAGCAGCTTGGCCGCGGAGGAACAAGAGCGCGTGTTGGGCCGATTCGCCGGCGACGAACTCTTGTTCCTCCTGATCGCTCCCGAGCGCCTCCTGATGCCCCGGTTTCGCACCGCGCTTGATGCGGCGCGCGAGGCGCCGATCAACCTGGCCGTGATCGACGAAGCGCACTGCGTGTCGGAGTGGGGCCACGACTTCCGTCCGGCCTACCTGAGTCTGGCGAGCAACCTGCGGCGGCACGCGAGGGACGGCGCCGAGGCGGCGCCACCGTTGCTTGCGCTGACCGGTACTGCGTCGCGGGCCGTTCTGCGGGACATGCTGGTTGCGCTGGACATTGAACGCGATCGCTCGGACGCCGTGATTCGGCCGGAGACCTTCAACCGTCCGGAACTGCGATTCGAAATCGTCCGTGCCAAGGTCGGCATGCAGGAGGCGGCGCTCAGACGGGTCCTCAAGCATCTTCCGGCGCCGTCGGGCCTTCCCAACGATGACTTCTTCAGCCCCGACCTTGAGCGCCCGGAGGAGACGCGGGCTGGCCTCGTGTTCGCGCCTCATGTCGACGGCTCGTTCGGCATTCGGCGGGTCCAGTCACGCGTCGAGCTCGTGACGGGCGTAGCCGTTGAGTCCTACGCCGGCCGCGAACCGAAGGACTTCAGCGGCGACTGGGAGAGGCGCAAGAGGCAGAACGCGACGGCGTTCAAGCGCGACCAGGTGCCGATCCTCGTGGCGACGAAGGCTTTCGGAATGGGCATCGACAAGCCGAACATTCGCTGGACGGTCCACTACGGGATGCCCCAATCCCTGGAGAGCTTCTATCAGGAGGCGGGCCGCGCCGGCCGAGACGGCAAGGAGGGCCCCGGCGCGGAGTGCAAGGTCGTGTTCACGGAGTACAACAGCGGGCGGTCCGACGACCTGCTTGATCCGAATGCGGAACTGGAGACGCTTCAAGCCCGATACGACGAAATCGACGGTGACTGGGACACGATCGACGACGTTCGGAACTCGCTCTACTTTCACCGCGAGAATTTCAGGAACGCTCAATCCGACCTGAAGGACGTGGAGGAGCTGGTCCGCAAGCTCGGAGATCTGACGAAGGCGGACCGGGTTGCCGTTCCCTTTTTTGGTAAAGAAAAGAAGCGCGAGAAGGCCATCTACCGGCTCTTGCGAATCGGCGTCCTGACGGACTACGAGAAGGACTCTGGAAGCCGCAAGTACCTGGTCGATGTCGAGAAGTTCGACCTGGAGCGCTGCGGGAAGGCTCTGCTCAAGTATGTGGCAGCGACCCAGGCGGCTCGGGCGCCCGCGCTGGAGCGACAGGTCGAGCAGATCTCCGGTTCACCCCAGGCGTGCGTGCTTGAGTTGGCGCGGCTCCTGATCGAATTCACCTACGACGTGGTGGAACGTTCGCGGCGGAGGGCGATACAGGAGTCAGTGCTGCTCGCCAGGACGGCAACGGGCGACGAGGAGATCCGGCGACGCTTGCTCGACTACCTCTCGGAGGGTCTGGGCGGTGAGCGACTCCAGGAACTCCTCGACCGGCGGACGATCGTACTGCCGGACTGGTGGCGCCTGTTCGAGAAGGTCGAGTCTCCGTTGGAGGCGGGGGAGCTCCGGGGCATCTGCATCCGCTTCCTCGAGACCTATCCGGACCACCCGGCACTGCTGCTGGTGCGGGCGGTCGCGGAGGCGATGTGCTCGGATCATGACGACAGAGTGAGCGCGCAGGGACTCGGCAGTGCCATGCGATCGGGAGTGGAGAAATACGGTTTGCCGGCGTCCGAACTGATGGAAACCGTTGACTGGATGTTCAACCTGGTGGCGGAGAGAGCACCCGGACTCGGCCAGCCGTTGGCAGCGGCCTTGTTGGAGTTCTGGTCCTATCCGTCCCTCAGGTGGGCGGCAACGAGATGTCAGGTGCTTGCGGCACGAACTGCGAACCCTGGAGCATTGCGCGAGCTGGCGACATGGCGTCTCGAGCAGCTGGCCGGGCGGATGGAGGATGTCGTCGATCTGACGATTGAGCGTTGGAGTGGGCCCGGGTCATCGAGAAAGTGAATGGAGAAGAAGATGGGTTTACTGGAGGATGTCGACAAGCGCCTCGCTGGTGCGGATGATCGCTTGACCGACCTGGTCGAACGCCTGGAGGGGATGCGCCCGATTGAAGAAGAATACGCCGAGTCGGGACGGAAGGTCGGCGAGCTGGCGGTTCGGGCTCGGGAGGCTGCGGAGTCCCTTGGCAGTGCCGCTGAATCCGTTCGAGAGGCGAGCGACGTCGTGCGGCAATCTGATCCGGCCCGGATGCTGGCCGCCGTCGCTGGATTGGAGCGGCGACTTGAAGAGCTTCCTGATCGCCTCGCGAGCGAGATGAGGGGGATCAAGGAGCAGCAGGCCAGCGAGGCCGCGGCGCGGGCGGAGAGCGTGCTTGAGGAACTTCGGAATCAGGCCGGCGGGCTGAAGAGTCGGCTTGCCGACGATAGCGGTCGCGTGGACAAGCGGCTTGACGCCCTGGAACATCAAGTGATCAAGTGTCCGTGTTGCCGCGGATGGTGGAGAGTCTTGCAAGATCGCTTGAGGAGCTTTCGGAGCGGCTCGCGAGCGAGATGAGGGGGATCAAGGAGCAGCAAGCCAGTGAGGCCGCGGCGCGGGCGGAGAGCGTGCTTGAGGAACTTCGGAGTCAGGCCGGCGGGCTGAGGAGTCGGCTTACCGACGATAGCGGTCGTCTGGAGAAACGGCTTAACGCCTTGGAGGATCACGTGTCCACGCTGCGGCGGACTGTCGAGAGACCCTGGTTTGCACGGCTACTCGGAAGGAAGGTTGGCACCGCTTCCTGACTGCTTCCGGTGCGACTCGGATTTCTGCCATGGGCTGCTGCGGGCGAGCAAGGTCGTGCGGCGTGCCCGTCTGGGGACCGGCCGGGCGCGCCTGGCTTGCAGTAGGTTCGAATCATGCCGTCCGAGAGCAAGATCATCGTGATCGCCGGACAGAAACGGGGCGGGGAAGACCACGTTCGCTCTGGAGTACCTGCCGTACGAGCTCGCCTGTCCGATTCTCGTCAACGCCGATTCGCGTGCTTCGATCAGATCGCGGACGAGGTCGGAGGCCTTGCGGAACCAGACAGCTCGACAGCGGCGAGGGAGTCGCCGCTACCCGGTAGCGGCGCTTGGCGGTCTCGATGCCCAGGGCGATCGCGAGATGCGTCTCGCCGGCGCCGATGGGTCCGACCAGCACGACATCGTCGCCGCGGTCGATGTAATCGCAGGATGCCAGCTCCCGCAGCTTCGGTTTGGAGACGCCTCGCAGCGCCTCGAAGTCGATCTGCTCGAGGGTCTTGGTGGTCGGGGAAGCGGGCCGCCCGCAGGTCGGCGCTCGACGGTACGGGCCTCGGCCGGCGGCCAGGGCTTCCTCGAGTGCGGATGCGACCTCCTCGCTGCCGTGGTCCACAACCACGCTCAGCAGCTTGGCGAAGAGCCGCGCCGTCTCCACGCGCCGTGCCGCAACTCCAGCATGCTCCACAGCTTGCGGTACGCCGGACCGAGCTCGGCGAGCAGCTCCGGGGCCACCTGCCGCACCGCCTCGCGGTCGCGGGAGGTCTGCTTGATCTCAAGCGGCTGGATCGCCGGACAAGACGACGGGTAGTGGCAGCGATCAGTCGACTCGCCGGATAGCGTCAGCGGTCGGCTGCCCGGAGTTCGTCCATCAGTCCGGCGAGCGGCAGAGCTTCGACGCCGCCGGGCTGCGGGAACGCTTCGCTGCCCCCGTGGACGACGATCCGGCGCTCCGCTTGCAGATCGTCGCAGGCGACGAAGAACCCTCTGGACGGCCTGACTCGGCTGGTCGACCGCCTGATCTCGACCGCCCAGCAGCGAGCGGGCTCGAACTCCAGCACGAGATCGACCTCGGCGCCCGCGTGGGTGCGAAAATAGAGGGGCTGGACGCCGGGGGGCGTGACGGAAAGCAGGTTCTCGATTGCGAAGCCTTCCCAACTCGGTCCGGCAATCGGATGCGCCAGAACTTCCTCCAACTCGCGCAGACCCAGCAGGGCATGCAGGATGCCGGAATCGCGAAGGTACAGGCGGGGCGCGCGCACCAGGCGTTTCCTCAGGTTGCCGGACCACGGCGCCAGCCTCCGAACCAGAAGGAGGTCTTCCAGCAGGTCGACGTATCGATGCACCGAGCGCACGTTGACCGCCAGGGAGGAGGCGAGCCGCGCTGCGTTGAACTGTTTGCCCTGAAGATGCGCGAGCATCGTCCAGAGCCGGCGCAGCGTTGTGGCCGGCAGTCGTGCGTCGAAGGCCGGAATGTCGCGCTCCAGGTAGGTGCGGACGAAGTCTCCCCGCCAGTTGGAGCTGGCCGCGTCGTGCGCCGCGAGCCACGATTCGGGGAACCCCCCTCGCGACCATAGGCGCTCCACATCCCGCCCGCCGGTCTCGCTCACGTCGATGGGACCGAGTTCCCGGTAGGCGACGCGGCCGGCGAGGGACTCCGCGCTCTGGCGCAGCAGGTCGGGCGAGGTGGAGCCCAGCAACAGGTAGCGGCCCTTGCCTCGCCCTTCCCGGCGAAACCCGTCGATCAGGCCGCGCAGGACCGGAAAGAGGCCGGGCAGGCGCTGTACCTCGTCCAGAATGACGAGTCGGCGCTTGTGCCGAAGCAGGGTCGGCCCGGGATCGGCGAGGACGGCGAGAGCCTCCGGGTTCTCCAGGTCGAAGTAGACGGAGTCCCGGTCCTCCGCGAGCTTGAGCGCCAGGGTCGTCTTGCCGACCTGCCTCGGTCCAAGGAGCACCAGACCCGCCTGTTCCTTGAGTGCTGTTCGGGCCGTGGTCTCCAGTCTTCGCGGGACGTAGATCATTGAAAATCAGGCGTTATCGTACCTGATTTTCCAGGTTTGTAGCTGAGGCTGGACGGCCCGCGGCAGGACCATTCCAAAGTCCGGCGCTCCACGCCGGGCGGGGGCGGGAGGCCTTCCTTCCCGAAGGTCGAGAGCCGTGCCGGCGCCCAGTTGCCGAATCCGGAGTGGTCTCCTCACATCGGTCACCGAAGTTCCCGACTTTGGAACGGCCCTGACGGCCCGCGGCGGACTCCCCTTCCAGGCAAGTCTCGTGCCGCTGGAAGCATCGCGGAGTTCGTCGTCTCTCGCCTCGACTCGAGCGGCGACCGGGTCGGGCTGCGTGAGCGGATCCCGTCGGCTGAGAGCGAGCTTCCCGTCGTCCCGGTTCTACCGCGGTCGCGTCTGGTGCTGCGGCGCCTCCACCTCCGTCTGCAGCCCCAGATCCCCCTGATCCTCCATCCACGCCCGCAACTGCGCGTGCAGCGCCTCGAGCCGCCCCCGATGCTCCGGCTGATCCGCGAGGTTCACCAGTTCATGCGGGTCCTCGGCGAGATCGAAGAACTCGAACTCCGGCCGGTGCTGGTACCGCTCGACCAGCGCCCGGGCGGCGGCGTCCGTTTCGGCGGCGTCACGCCAAGAGAAGTAGAAGCCGTCCCGGTTCTCCTCCGTCACGAGATTGGTGAACCGGTTCTCGTGGGCGATGTTCCAGATCAGCTTGTAGCGCTCGTCGCGGATGGAGCGGATGGGGTAGGGCGCCAGGTTCGCGACGATGCCGGTCGTCGTCTGGATGCCGAAGACGACGTCGCGGTGGGTGGGGCCCGGTTCCAGCAGCAGGCCGAGCATGCTCCGGCCCTCGATCTCGGGCGGCGCGGCGCCCCCGGCGGCCTCGATCCAGGTCGGCAGCAGGTCGTTGATCTGGAGCAGCGCGGCTGACGTCCGGCCGGCGGGAATCCTGCGGCTCCAGCGGGCGACGACCGAGGTGCGGATGCCGGCTTCGTAGAGCGTCCACTTGGCCAGCGGACCGCTGATGCCCTGCTCGCTGTAGAACATCGTCAGGGTGTTCTCGTGGGCCGCGCGCTCCTCGAGCAGATCGAGGACCTGGCCGAGCTGGCCGTCCATGAACGTGATCTCGGCGTAGTACCGCGTCAGGGCCTCGCGGGTCTCCGGCGTGTCGACGAACCAGGGCGGCAGCTCGAGGGACGTCGCGTCGTAGCGCGACGGGTCGCCCCTGCTCCAGGGCTGGTGGGGTTCCGTCGAGGCGACGATCAGGGCGAACGGCTGGTTCGGGTCGCGGCCGATGAACTCGCCGATTCGTCCCGGGTCGAGGTCGCGGCCCGCCACCTTCTCGAAGGGGTAGACCTCTTCCGGCGCCACGTGGGACTTGCCGGCCAGGCCGACCCGGTAGCCGAGACCGGTCAGGTAGTGGACGACGCTCTTCGTGCCGGGCTTCGCCTTCGCGTGGTTCGGGTAGGCGCCGCTTCGTACCGGGTACTGGCCGGTGTAGAGCATGTGCCGGGTGGGCGAGCACATCGCGGTGGCGGTGTACATGTGGGTGAACGTCGTCCCCTGCTCGGCGAGCCGGTCCAGGTTCGGCGTGTGGACCTGCGCGTTGCCCAGGGCGCCGGCGTCGTTGTAGGTCATGTCGTCGGCGACGAACAGCAGCACGTTCGGGCGGTGGGCCGGCGGCCGCCACCGGTTGACGGCGGGCGTCGGCGGCAGCCAGGCGCCGGCGGAGCGGATCGCTCCGGGCTTCGAGGCCAGGAGGGAGTCGATTGCCGCGACGCGGGCGGCGTCTTCCGGCGCGAGGTTCGCGGCGTCGACCGGCGACTGCTCGCTCGGGTCGGCGACGAGGTCGAACAGGCGACCGTCGTCGTAGCGCTTGAATCGCTCGTCGAAGGCGTAGCGTGCCGGCGGTCCCGCATACCAGCGTGACTCGCAGTGGATGAACAGGGCATCGCGGTCGAGCGCCGGTCCGCCCCTGAGCATCGGCAGCAGGCTCTCGCCGTCCAGGTGGAGGCCGGGCGGGAGGCCGGCGCCAGCCGTTTCGACCAGGGTCGGAAACACGTCGCCGACGTCGACCAGGGTCTCGTTCACCTGACCGCCGGGGATCGTCCCCGGCCACCAGGCGAGGTACGGCACGTGGCTGCCGGTCTGAAGCGACCGCCCCTTGCCGCCGGGGACTTCGCGGCCGTGGCGCGTGGAAGTGATCCGCGTCGACGTGCCATTGTCGCCGATGAACAGGAGCAGAGTGTCGCGCTCCAGCCCGTGCTCGATCAGCTTCGCCCGCACCCGGCCGACCAGGTGGTCCATGTAGGCGACCATCGCCGCGAACCGCTCCTGGTTCGACTCCGCGTCCGGATGGTGCGGCGTCGTGACGAACGGGTCGTGAGGCAGCGCCATCGGGTAGTAGATGAAGAGCGGCTTGCGGGTCGCGGGATCCGCCGCTGCCTGCTCGTCGATCGCCTTGAGCACGAAGTCGTTCGTCAGATCGGGCCCAAAGATGTCCTCGCCCCAAGTCTCCTCTTGGTCGTTCGTCACCAGGGTCGGCTCCCAGTAGCGCGACCCGCGCCCCTCCCGGCGGAGTTGCCAGAGGCGGTGCTCGTCGAACCCCGCCTGCTGCGGGGAGGCGCCCTCGTGGACCATGTAGAGGTTGTTCGTCAACTGCCACTTGCCCGAGATGACCGTTCGGTACCCCGCCTGCGCCAGCACGTGGGCGAACGTGACGTTGGCCGGGTCGAGTTCCATGAACTCCCGGTAGTTCCGGTAGTTGTGCAGCCCCGTCATCAGCTTGACCCGGGTCGGCGTGCACAGCGGCTGAGAGTGCCCGTTCTCGAACCGCATGCCCTCCGCCGCGATCCTGTCGAGCTCCGGCGTCTCATAAGACATGCCGCCGTAGACGCCCAGCGTCTCGACGCCCAGGTCGTCGGCGAGGATGACGATGATGTTGGGCTGGGTCCGTTGCCGGGCGGAGGCTGCGCCGGTCGTCGAGAGCAGGGCCAGGCCGACCAGCAGGACAATCTTGAGGCGGTTCCTAGGGTGCATGGACGTCAAGTTAGCAGCCGACAGGGAATGGCGCGGGCTGGTCAACGTTTCGGTCGAGTCGCTCCAGACCAATGAAGACCGGCGTGGTAGTGGGCGGAGAGCCGGAAGGCGAATTGGCCCCGGTTCTGCCGTGGTAGCGTCCGGGCGGTACTTTGAGCGCGAGGCAATGACCGTATCAAGCAGGAAATCCTACAACCGAGAACGGGTTCTTCGCTTGGTGGAGGAGTTGTCGGACCAGGAGATTCCGGCCGCCGGCCGGTATCTGGAGCAACTGGTCGAAAGCGCGGACCCGTTCTTCAAGCAACTGATGGATGCGCCCGAGGACGACGAGGTGCTGAGCGAGAAGGGCAAGCGTCTCCTGGACGAGGGATATGAGGACCTTGACGCCGGGCGGACTCACACCCTGGAGGAGGTAAAGCGGGAGCTTGACCTCTGAGGGTCGCCGTTGGGTTCAGTGGCCGGGCGCTGCGAGACCTGAAGCGCACCGAGGAGCATGGAGAACATGACCCGTTACGTGAAGATCGGCGAGGCGAAGACACACCTCTCCGCGCTGCTGGCGGATGTGGAGGCGGGCGAGGACCTGGTCATTTGCCGCGGCGCGACTCCGATTGCCCGCGTGACCGCGCATGTCGACGACCGGGACCATGCTGCGCTGTTCGCGACGTTGCGCCGGGAGCGGGCGAAGCAGCGTGCCGTGGCGACCCCGGAACTCCTGGCTTGGCGCCACGAGGGGCACTCCCGCTGCGCCGGATCCGGCGCTGTACGAAGACCAGCCGGCCGGGAAACCCCTCAGGGTTCAGCGCGATGAAGCGGGCAAGGCTGGCTACCGCCTCCGGTCCTGGATGCGCCGTGAGCAGCGGCGCCTGTGGAGGAAATCGTTGCGCGCCGGGCTCGGTTGCCTGATCGGGAACGCCTGGCGTCGATAGCCCGGCGCCCTCTCTTCGAACCTGATGTGCTCGAAGTCGGCCATCAGGTCCTGGTCGCGAGCGACGATGACCCGCGCATCCGAGGCTGCGGCGACTGCGAGCATGGGTTTGTCCTTCTCGCCGGAGCGCGTGTCCACGTCGCGCAATCGTTCTTCTTCGTGCCGGACCCGTTCGTCTGCGACCCGCACTGCCAGCCCACTCTGGCTGTATCGGCGAAAGAGCTCCAGAACACTGCGGTCCCGCTTGAGTTCACGGCCGCCGCGACCATGGGTCGAGAAGGCGACCCGCCCGTGACCGTCGCCGATCCAGCGTCGAAGCTGGCCGCCGCAAGACTCCGGCGACTGCTGTTTCAGTACATCGAACGCACTGGCATCGAAGACCACCCGAGTACACATCGCCCGGACCTACCGGCGGAAGCCGAGAAGCCGCTCGGTCTCTTCGACGAAGAACTCCCGGAAGCCGGGCGGCGGGTCGGCAAGGTTCGCTTGATCGTCCAGTCGAATGTCGTGCAGGATCGTGGAGGCGCCGCCGTCGCTGCGCTGGAAGTAGGCGATGCCCACGTCTTGTGGGTCCACCTGCCCCGACATCGCGGCGATTCGGAACCAGTCCGGAACGTGGTCGCTGTGCGTCTCGACCACGAGCCGGCTGCCGCGCGACGCGACCGCGCGAACCAGCGCCGCTTGCGTTCCCGGGTGCAAGTGAGCCTCGGGCTGCTGCAGGAGCAGGGTGGCCTCTCTCGGCGCGGAAGCGAGGGCGTGGAGCATCGGCAACGCGCTCTGGATGCCGAAGCCGACATCGACGAGGTTGCGGGGGTCCCCGGAGGCGTTGACGAGAACCTCGTAGCCGCTCGGCTCGCGACGGAGTTCGAAATCGGTGAAGAGTTGGAGGTCGCTGCCCAGCTCCCGAATCCCGTCGAGCGTTGCACCGTCCATCGCCCGGCCGAACGGGTTCGTGGCGAACCATCGTTCGCGCTGCCAGCCGACCGGGTCGTTGGCGGCAATCAGGAGCCGCTGCTCGGGCGCCGGGAAAAGGTCGCCCTGCCGAAAGAAGTTCACGAAATGTGCGAACGCCCGGTCCGCTTCCGGCGTCGGGTCGCCGGTTCGCTTTCGTCTCAGGATTGGATCCCCGTCGTGCGGCAGGTTGCCGCGCCGGACGGACCGTGAGAGCCACGTGCTGAACTGCCGGTAGGAAACCGAGGACTGTTCGAAGTCGTAGTCGAAGCCTGGTCCGGCGACTCGCCACATCTCCCGGCGGGCGCCGGCAGACGGGTCGAGCCGTGTGATGCCGAAGGCAGATGCGTCGCGCCCCTTTGGCACGAAACTCAATTCCCGCTCGCGGGGTTCGCCGTCGGGACCTTCGTCGTAGACGACGCGCACGCGTTCGTAGCGGTGGCCCTCGAATGTCGCTTCCAGCGTGAACGTCGCGGCGCCGGAACGGGCGATCGTGCGGAAGGGACCCATGTTGAATGGGGGCTGATCGAAGTGGTTCTCGTCATCCAGGTCTTCCAGACTCGCCAGTTTGGCCATTCCGCGAAGACACCCAAGGAAAGTCGACTTCCCTGCGCTGTTCTCTCCCACCACCAACGCGATGCGGGGCAATCCGGCACGCTGCGTACCCGCGAAGCAGCGCACGTCCGTGAGAGCGAGGCTCGTGATGGCGCTCATGACGCGCTCCTGCCCACGACCTTCCGCAGCCGGCTCCGCAGTCGAGCCATCAGCCCGCGGCTGCCGAGACGCGGCGCCGGATCGAGAAACGGATAGACGACCCGATCTCCCAGCGCCGTTCGGGCTGCGACTTCACAGTGGCGGCGGCACGGCCGATCTTCCGTGCTGAGTACGTTCGGCACGTAGCTGTAGTCCAGCTTGCCGGCGTTCCGAGGCCACCAAGCGTCGCCGACAACCATGCGGAGCATCTCGAGCGTCATCAGACTGGCGAGATTGGCGCTGAACGGGAACACGTTCTGATTCATGGGTCTGCCGCCGGCGAGCCTGGCGACGTAGCTCGGGTCGTCCAGAGAACCGTCGCGCTCCATGGCGACGTCCGAGGTCGTGTATTGCCCGTCGCATCGCAGGCAGCGTCTTCCGGGCCCGGCGCGGACCACGCTCCAGGCGGCCTGGCCCAGGGCGCCGTCCCGCTTCGTGTCGACGAAAACGCCCCCGAAGACGACGGGGATGCAGTGGGCGTAGGCGATGTGGTTCACGAGGTCCTTCGGAAGGGGGCGGTCGACGCAGGAGAACAGGACATCGCAATCGAGCGCGGCGCGATAGCAATCCCGCCGCTGGAGCCAGCCGGCGTGGGTCTCGACCTCAAAGTCCGCTGCCGTCGCCGACCGGCGCAGGCTCTCGGCCGCGAGCTCGGCCTTGAGGCGGCCGATGTCATTCTCGCCTGCGTACAAGAGACGGTCCAGATTGTGGCGCTCCACCCGGTCTGCGTCCACGAGAACGATGCTTGCGACGCCGATGCGGGCGAGGGTCTCCGCGACGAAGCACCCGACGCTCCCGAGCCCCACGATGCCGACCCGCAGTCGGGCCAGATCTGCCTGGCGGGCGCCGCCCCAGGTATCGGTTGTGCGCCGGAGAACGGCTCGCCGGCGAGGCGGCGGCGCCAACGCGTCGTTCCAGGTCAGCCGCAGGCAACGACCGACGACCCTCACCTTCCGGCACCACGTTCGCTCGAATTCGCCGTCCTTCCAGTTCCAGAAACGCGCGCTCCACGACTCATCCGTTCCGAGGGTCAGCCCTGCGAGCGGCAGGCCCGTGGCTCGAGCCGGCCCGCCGATGCGGTCCCGTTCGGCCTTGACATCCGCACGGCTCATGCCCTGCCAACCGGCTGTTGGATGGCTGTGCAGAAAGGCGAGGCCGGCGTTCTTCTCGCAGGCGAGGCGAAGGGCTCGCGACAGGAAGTCCGGTTGAAAGCTCGCACCGCCGTGCAGCGTTCGTTCCCCGTTCTCCGGCAGGACGAGTTCCGAGATCAGCGCGGTCGTCCGGCTGGCGCCGGTACCTGGCCGCCACAGCGCGAAGCAGAGATCTTCCTGCCGCCTGCCCGAGCGCAGATGGGCCAACAGGTGACGACAAGCTGCATCGTGGACCGACTCGATCAGCGCCGCCTCGAAGGTCACAGTTGCTCCAGGACGCGAAACAGATGGCGCCGGACGAAGGTCCGCATGTTCTTCTCCGACGGCGCCAGACGGTCCCAGAAGTCGCTCGGAGGAAGGCTGAAGGCCCACCATTCGGCGCCTTCGAACTCGTACTTCGAGTGGATGGTGAAGTGCGCACCCCCGATCTCTTCCTGGCGAAAGTGGACGAAGTGCGGCGGGTACTCGGGGTAGGCGTCCTCCTGAAAGCTCAGGCCAAGCTGCAGGATCTGCCCCCTGAAGCGCCCACTTGGGGGACGGAGCGGGAAGACGATACCTGCGCCCCCCGGACCGTTCCAGGAAGGAACGATGCGGGCCTCCATCCCGAGTTCCCGCAGCTCTCGGGCGATGGTTTCGAGCACTTCCTCAGGCTACGGGCGTCGGTCCGGCGTAGAGCGCCACGAACTGGTCGCAGTCGACGATCGGCACGTCATCGTCGAGGTGCTCGTACCTCTCGGCTGTTCGTACGTTGTCGAGGTAGTAGCTCTCCAGCTGACCGAGGTCGATTGCGGCGTCCGCGCCCGCGACACGCAGAATCTCCTCAAGGGCCATCGGTGCCTTCGTTGTGACCTGCGGCTCTCCGTTCACTGTGTAGTGGATTCCCGGCTCCCGAGCCGTCGGATCCCGATGCGCCTTGACCTCGAACCTGTCCCCTTCGCGCAACTCGACTTCGGTGGACGGGGCGCACCACGTCTCGCCGGTGTCCTCGCGCACGAGCTCGGCGTCTTTCGTCCTGCTGCCGACCTGCTCCAGGAGCCATTCGACAGAGACGCGTTCCCGTGGACACTCGAAGCGCTGGCCGTTGATGGTGAGATGGATCATGCTGCGGGGTTTCCTCTGCCGGGAGACCATCTTCCTGAGCGGAGGCGGTGTGGCCGCTGCGCCGGCCGGCGTTTCGTGCACCCGGATGGCCGACTATACCGCCCCGGGGAGGAGATCCCGGCCAGGCGCCACGCACGCTGGAACCGCCTCCGCCACTCAACGGGCGTCAGGGCGGTCTGACTGATGAACCGGCGCACGGAGCTCCGTGGCGAGAGCTTCGGCGCTCCGATCGTCCATCCACGTCCGCAGCCGCGTCAAGGTCGCTGCAGCACATCGAGGAACTCGGCGAGGATGTCGACTGCACCCGAACCACGGTCGTCTTCCGCGGCCAGCTCAATCGGTGCGAACTCGGGGTTCAGCGGTTCCAGCGTGATCCGTACGTGGCGCCAGGGGCCGTTGGTTGCCGAGCGTTTCTCGCTCCGGTAGCGCTTCACGGTGAAGCGCTCGCCGGTTTCCGGGTCGGCGGCGTCCCGGAGACGCGCCAGGACGATCCGTCCGTTGCGGCTTCCAGCCACGCCCTTGCGGAAGAGGCAGATGGCGCCGTCGGGAATGCGCGGCGCCATCGACCGTCCGACCACCCTGGCGGCGAACATGTCGGTCGTGAGCCGCCGCCCCGAGTCGACGTTGATCCAGCGTGTTGCGGCGCCTGAACCATCGCTCAGGAGGCCGTGAGCTTCGCCGAAATCGCCTGCCGCGGCTTCGAGGTCCTTCAGCAACGGCACGCAGCTCCGGTAGCGGTTCTCTGACGTCGGCTCCACGAAGCGGAGCAGGTCGGCGCCGGTCTGCCGCATCTCCTCCGCACTCTCATGCCGAGGCGCCGCGTCGAACCACCCGGAGTCGTCGCCAACTCTCTTGCGCACGTCGTCGTCGCCGAGATACAACGCCAGTCTGCGGAAGTGCTGAGTCATGGCCCCGGAGTCGTCCAGGTCGGTGACGCTGATTTCAACCACTTCGTCGCCTCGCTGACGAAGCCAGTAGCGGATCTCGCGGTCCTGCTCGGCTGTTCGCGGATTCCCGTGAAGCCGTTCGCTCAGGCCGTCGAGATAGATGCAGACGTCGGGCGCGCCGCCTCGACCGCGAAAGATGACGTCAGGCGTCGTCGTGCCGAGGCCGGTTCCGAGACGGATCTGCTCGCCGCGAACGCCTGCCTCGAACCCTGCGGCGGCGAGCAGGCGCCGGAGCTTCCGTTCCGCTTCGTTGACGGGTTGCCCGTCTGGCTCGTGCCCGGCCGGCGTGGCCGCGGGGATCTCGTGGGAGAACGACAATCCGCCGCCCCGGTCGGATAGACGCTCGAGGGCCGTGTGGCGATCGAGATGCCGGTGGTAGTAGCCGTTGCGGAAAGTCTGGAGGCAGTCGACGCAGGAGTGGCTGCAGGCGGAAGCGCAGCCGCCCACGACGTCCTCGGCTGCCTGAGCGACCTCGTCGAACCGTTCGACGAGTTGGTCGAGCAGGCCCGAACCGCCCGGCATCGGGTCCCACAGCAAGCCGTCCACCTCCGACCGATCGACCTGCCCCACGACGAGGATCTGCAGGTCGTCCATCTGCATGTCGAGTACCTGCGCGGCGCCGAACCGGAGCGCCTCCAACACGCTGTACGCGGTTGTCGGATCCGGCAGACCGGGCAGGGACAGGACATCGGCGGTCAGGTCCGCATGAAAGCCGATGCGGTCAACCGGACGTCCGCACCGTTCCAGGTGGCCCTTCTCGAATTCCGCCTGTTGCCGCTGTGAGGACAGAGGGGACACGCTCTGCCCGCAAACCGTGCACACCGGGTATCCCAGACGCGAATCCGCAGCGATTGCCGCCGAAGAACCGACGTTGACCAGCCGCAGTTCGACTCCGACGCGCAGCAGTACGTCCTGCTCGCTCCATCGGAAGGCCCGGCCTCCTCGGTGGCCTCCGCGCTCGAGGCCGTGGACCGCGACCCCCATCTGGAAGCGGTAGTCCTCGTCGTCCGATATCTGCGACTGGTGCGCCAACTGCACGTCGCACACCGCCAGAGTCCTCAGGGCCTGGCTTGCGAGCAGGGAAGCCGGCGACCCTGGATCGCACTGCCGAACCGCCTGGCGCTCGACCGAGACTTCAAAGGCCGGCATCTCCTCCCGGTCCTCGCCGGCTGAGCGCAGGAAACGCCGGGCGACGAACCGGTGCCCGTTGGCGTAGATCAGGTTGCCGGGGACGTACTCCCTGAGGGCGATTCCGGTCGGCCGCGGCAGGTCGAAGGCGAGCGCCGCCCCGGAGTGCCAGAAGGGAACCTCCGCCATCGCCTGCACGGAACCCGTCTCGAGGCCGTAGCCCGGCAGGAACCCCTGCGCCGCCAGCACGTTGAACGTGTTCGCGTCGTGGTGGCCCTGGGCATCCCGGCGACTCAGGCGGCGCCGCCCTTTCAGCCGTTCGACGAGTCGCTCGCAGCGGCGGAACAGGTCCTTCTCTTCGGGATCGAGGGTGGCATTCTGGCGACGGATCTCGTTCAGCCGCTCCATCTGCCCACGCGCCCAGTCCAGCCGCCGCCGCAGAGACCGCGCGGATTCCTCGAGGCCGTTGGCGAACTCGTCGACGTAGCGGCCGAGGACATCCGGGGTGACGGCCGCCGCGTCCGCCTCCGGCCAACCCTGGGCAAAGGCGGCCTCCGTTTGGGCGAGGAGGGATGTGCGGTGGCGGCGGATGATCCCGGAGAGAGGCCCGAAGTCGAAGGGGGCGGTCCGCACCGCGTCGCCATCGAAGAGCCAGGAAGAGACTTGACGGGGCAGGCAGTTCTCAAGGGCAGCCTGAATGCGCTCCTTCTCCGTGGTCGAAAGATCGCCTTGGCCAGCCCCGCCGCGGCTGAGGCGCTGGAGGCCGGTGAGGACCGATGCGTTGACATGCTTCCTGACCATCACGTCGTTGCCGAGATGGAAGGCTGGCGGGTCGACGCGCCCGCCGAGCAGCTTCTCGGGCTGGGTGAAGTAAGCGCGGTCGTGAGAGACCGGCCGGCAGTAGGTCAGGTTGACGGCCATCCGATGCCGTCTGCCAGCCCGCCCGGCCCGCTGCCAGTAGTTCGCTGGAAGCGGCGGCACGTTCCGCATCAGCACGGCGTCGAGAGCCCCGATGTCCACGCCGAGTTCCAGTGTCGCCGTGCAGACGAAGCAGTTGACCGCGTCGCTCTTGCCCTTGAACAGGTTCTCCAGCCGTTCCCGCTCGCCGTGCGGAACCATCGCCGTATGCTCTTCCGGGCGCAGCATGGAGTAGTCGCCGTCCAGGAGTTGCAGGTCGTAGTCGTCCGGGTCTTCGCGCAGCCATTCCAGCGTGCCGTTGCACCGCCAGGCCGGGCAGCGGTCGTGCGGCGTCCGGCGGACGGTGCGGGCGCGGCAGCTGCGGCAGCGGAAGACGCCCTGATGGGGCGACAGTTCGATCAGGTCGGCGTCGACCTGGTAGACGCCGCTGGCGTTTGGCATCGGGCGACCGCGGGCCCCCAGAAGCTGCACCTGCTTCAGCAGGCCGCGCTCGGCCAGCATCTCGAACAAGCTCCGCAGCAGCTCCTCGGCCTGCTCCGGCTCGGCGCCCCACTTCGCGGCCATCTGCCTCATCGTGGTCTGGCCGCCCTCGCTCAGCCACTGCAGGACGCGGCTGCGATCGTCTCCGGGGCCGCGTTTCAACTTGACCCCCTTCGGTCCGCCGGTCCGCCGGAGATAGCCCTGCTGGATCTCCAGGTCGCCAGCGAGGCGGTTCCGGGTGAAGGTCAGATACTCCGCGTCGTAGAGGACCTTCTGCCGGCGAACGTGGTCGAGTGCGGCGGCGACCCCCTCGCGCATGGATTCCGGCGGCAGCCCGAGCCGGTTTGCGTGGTCCTTCATCCACGGCAGTGAAGCGTCCAGGTCGGCGTAGTCGACTTTCATCCGTCCCCAGGGTTCCAGCCCCAGGGGTTGCCGGGCGGACTCCGTGATCTCGCGCAGCACCTGCATGCGCAGGAACTTTCGCCGCTCGTTGCGGTGGCGTTGGCCGGCGGTCTCCCGGCGGGCCACTACCCAGACCTCCGGGATCAGGGCGCGCGAGAGTGCCTCGCTCTTCTCCAGGGTGTCGTCGAGGAACCAGGTCAGATCGCCTACCGACCGGTGCCCATCCTTGAGACCGTCCGCCATCAACGACCGCAGCCGGAACCGGCGTGCGTGGTCCTTCATCCAGCCGGCCTGGAAGGCGGCGTCCTGGCGGTTGTCGCAGAACACGAGCAAGCGCGGCCGCTCCGAGTGATGGACCATGTCCTGGGCCAGGACGTGCACATCGGCGGCGTTGCTGGCCCGCACCGGGCGGGCGGGCTCGCGGTAGCGTCCGCGGCCCCCGGCGAGGGCGTTGCATGACAGGCAACTGGTCAAAACCCCCGGTCGCTCCTGTTTCTGGCGCACGGCGCGAAGGGCCACCCGTGAACCCGGAGCGCCGCAACCCAGGCAGCGCGCTCCGGACTCGGCATGGCCCGTACCGCAGCGGCGGCACAGGTAGAGGGGCGCGGTGCGTCGCTCGAGAACGTCGATGGTCTTTCTGGCCCCGCCGGCATCCTCGGCGTCTTCGTCGTCCCCGCCGATCAGCCGGTCGACGAGGACGACCCTCCGGCCGCCGAGAGCTTCGTCCAGCGGCGGCCAGAAGGCGCCCCGGGCGCTCGGCTCGCCTCCGCCGGGGCGACTGCCTGCGAAGGAGAAATCCTGGAAATGAGCGGTGTAGTAGTGCTGCCCGCAGGTGGTGCAGGTGAGGAGCGGCAGCCGCGCCGACCGTGTCTCCGGCTCGTCGGGTTGCGGGCGCCCGGATGCGCTCTGTTGCTCGATCTCGTCTTCGGCGGCGAGCCACAGCCGGGCCTCCCCGCTCTCGCCGGGGAAGGACACGACGGCGCCCGGAATGCCGCGGACGAAAGCGTGAAGCACCGGCCGAAGCAGCGGCTTGCCACCCTTGCGTGCGGCGGCCGCCAGGGTCAGCCAGGCGAGGATCTCGGCCTCCGTTGTCTCGCGGCCGGTCGCCTCGCGAAGAACAGGCGGCAGTTCACTCAAGGGCCGAGGCCGCGGAAGCGCCCGGCTGACCTGGTAGACGATCTCGTTGCGGGCCAACTCGTCGTAAAGAGCTTCGGGCCACGGCCCCGGACCGGGCTCGCGGGCAGCGAGTGCCCGGAACACGCGGCGGACTGCCGTTCCAGGCCCAGCGGAAGCCTCCTCGACCGCCTCGACGCACTCGGCAAGCAGGTCCGCTGCTCCCCTTGGGTCAGGCTCGGAGGTTCCACCGGGAGGGCCGTCGGTCGGTGGTTCGGAGTCGGTGCAGTCGTTGGCGGGGAGCGGCGGAGGCAGCCGCCGGTCGTCGTTCCACGTCTCCTGCTCGTAGTCCTCGCCGACCGTGGCGACGGACTGCTCCGATACGCCGAAGAACCGCGAGGCGAACGAGCGTGCTGCCCCCGGGTCCTCCCGATTCGCGATTGTCGCCGAGGTGGCGACACACACCGTGTCCGTGGCCTGCCGACCGCAGAAGGCACGGAGCCGGCGGATCAGACAGGCGGTCTCGGCCCCCATCGCTCCGGTGAATGTGTGTGCCTCGTCGAACACCAGGTGGTCGAGCCGGGCCCCCTGGAACAACTCGGCATCGCGTTGGCGGGTGAGCAACAGCTCCAGCTGCTTCACGTTCGTGAGCAGGATGCGCGGTTGCCCGCCCCCGGATCGCATCGCGTCCCTGGAGCAGACCTCCTCGGCCGGAAACACCGACTCGCCGCCTTTGTTGTCCCGTACCTCCTTCAGCTTCGCCTGATAGTCGGCCTGCGAGGCGTTTGCCGGCAGGCGTATGCCCGCTACGTGGCTCTCGTGTTCCGGCGTCTTGCCGACGTACATGCCGAACGACACTCCCGTGCCCGCCAGCAACGAGCGCAGCCGCATCAACTGATCCTCGGCCAATGCGTTCATCGGGTAGACGATCACGGCGCTGATGCCAGCCGGAGCCCCCCGGTCACGCAGATTCAGGCACTGGCTGACGATCGGGTAGAGGAAGCACTCCGTCTTGCCGGAGCCGGTACCCGTGGAGATGAGGGTGGGACGTCCACCTGCGATCGCCCGGATCGCTTCTTCCTGATGGCCGTGGAGCTCCTCGATTTCAGCCGGGATGCGCTGCTCCAGGTGCGGATGCAACAACCCTTCGGCCACCAGCTCTGCCGGCGTCGCCCCGCCCCGGAACGGGCGTGAGAGGCTGATGAACGGCCCTTGCAGCAGGGGCGATTGCCGCGCCCGGTCGAGGGACAGCAGATCCCGCATCTGCCGATGCAGCCGCGGGTCCGCGAACGGGTAGGCCCGCAACTGGTAGCGGAGGAAGTTCTGGACGACCTTCTCCGTGAAGACGACGGGGTTCAGTGCCATGAAACCGGCAAGGCTACCGCCTCAGGCCCAAGGCCTTGCGCGCAGGATTATCTACTGGCAGATAACGGGGTACCTGGTCAAGTTGATCTACCTGCCTCTGGCCACGCCCGAGGAAGCGATCAGGCGTGTGGAGCAGCGGGTGAAGCAGGGCGGTCACGGCGTTCCTGAAGAGTGGTCAGACGGCGCTTCGCCAGAAGTGTGGCGAACTTCCGGCACGTCTACCGGGATCTCGTAGACTCCTGGCAGGTCCTCGACAGACGGGGACGTGCTCTGGTTCTGGTGGAGGAGGGAGAGTACCTATGAGAGCGGTGAAGCAAGAGCTGCCCGTCTCGAAGCTCAAGGATCCCGACATGCGGGCGGCGCCCGCGGCAATGGAGCGGGCCGTGCGACGAGCGCACAGGGATGCACATCGGCACGGTACCGGCGTTCTCGTGGTGGAGAACGGCAAGATGGTGGAGGTCGCGCCGGATCCGGCGCTCTACGAAGACGACCCGGCCACGAGACCGAAGAAGCGCTGAAGCCCCGGTTCGGCAATACGAAACGTTCACGTCTGCCTGCAGCGCTCACCGCGAAGCGAGGGCGCGCCGCACGTCTCCTCGGACACGACGCCGTGCCGAAAGGGGTACTTGCCCGTGACCAATCTGACCGTGGCTCCGGACGGTCCGAGGCTCAGCTCAGCGGCGCCAGGTCCAGGAGAAGCCGCGACGCCGCAACCGCCTCGACGTTGTGGGCCAGCGGAAAGGTCTCGCTGCCGCCGTGGACGACAAATGCCCGTTCAAGGCCGAGGGTGCCGATGGCCGAACGTAGCGACCGGCTGATTCGTGGGCTCACCGTACGCTTGATCTCGAAGCCCAGACGCCGGTTGCCCGCGATCACAAGGAGGTCGAGTTCGGCGCCGGCGTGGGTGGCCCAGAAGTGGCACTGATCGCTGCGCGCCCCCAGCCTTGCCGTGATCTGCTGGATGAGGAAGCCCTCCCAGGAAGCACCCAGCTGCGGATGACACTCGACCTCCTCCTTCGTTTCGAGACCGAGGAGAGTGTGCAACAGACCCGTATCGGCCAGGTACACCTTGGGAGATCTCACTTGCCGCTTGCCGACGTTCTCCAGCCAGGGGCCGCACTGCCTGACGACCAGAGTCGATGTCAGCAGGTCGAGATAGCGGCGCACCGTCGTGTCCGCGACGCCGAACGAGGAGGCGAACCGGGAGCTGTTCCAGGCCTGGCCGTGGCAGTGCGCCAGCATCGTCCAGAAGCGCCTGAGCGTGACCGCACCTATCCGGATTCCGAGTTGCGGCAGGTCCCGCTCGAGGAACGCCTGAATGAAGGCCCGACGCCATTCGGCACTCCTTGCGTCCGACTCGGCCAAAAAGGAGAGCGGGAACCCGCCGCGGATCCAGAGTCGGTCGAAATCGTGCATTCCCACCTCTTCCAGATCCAGCGGCGTCAGGTCGTGGTAGATGATCCTGCCGGCAAGTGATTCCGACGACTGACGAACGAGGTCCGGCGAGGCGCTTCCCAGGATCAGGAAGCGCGCTCGCCGTGCGGGGCGGTCGGCCAGAACCCTGAGTACGGGGAAGAGTTCCGGCATCCGCTGGACTTCATCGAGGACGACGAGTCCTTCGAGCCGCTCCAGCGCCAGTTCGGGTTCCCGCAACCGCCCGAGATCGCGAGGACTCTCCAGGTCAAAGAAGTGGGACTCCTCGTCTCTGCGAGCCAGGACCTCCTTCGCGAGCGTTGTCTTGCCGATCTGCCTCGCGCCCAGGAGCCCCACGACCGGATACCGGTCGAGAAGGTCCATCAGTCGGTCCACGTGGCTCTTGCGCCGGATCACGGACCGATGATACTTGAAATATCGGCGGTAGCCGCCGAATCTTCAAGCGTGTAGTGCCCGGGCGACCTGGGCTGCCCGGTTGCGGATCAAGTGGAGCTCTCTGCCCGGAGTTCGTCCATCAGTCCGGCGAGCGGCAGAGCTTCGACGCCGCCGGGCTGCGGGAACGCTTCGCTGCCCCCGTGGACGACGATCCGACGCTCCGCTTGCAGATCGTCGCAGGCGGCGAAGAACCCTCTGGACGGCCTGACGCGGCAGCCGCCTTCGTGGAGCAGGCGGTGTTACCGTGCCGCAGATAGGCCATGGACACGAAGACACACGCCAGTGCGTAGCTTCCGAGGCTAGGCTAGACCAAGGTGAGTTGCTAGCCTGGCGTGAGTTCGCCAAGTCTTGACGAGGTGACGAGGAGGGTCACGGAGGAGGGTCATGGGTGACGGAAAGAAGAGCACGAACGACGCCACCACGGGAAACGGCCAGTCCGAGACCGTCAAGGGACGGTCAGACCGAGAAGCGGGGGGCCCCACGCGGAGTGCCGCTGGGCGACCGTTCGACCAGACGCCCTCAGCCGGATTACCGCGTCGACGATTCGGTGCCACCGCCACCGCCTCCACCACCTCCGACGGAGAGCAACGGGGATTAGAGCCGGGCGTTTACAGACTTCGCGTGGGCGTACTGATGTCGGTGCGCTATCACGATCGCCGCCGGAGTTGGCTCACCGGTTGGCACAATTTGACGCTCGTGGCGACGGTCCTGTTCGCCGGAGGTGTGGCGGCTCGATTGGAGACGGTTACCGGCCTTGCCTGGCTTGGCTGGGTACTTTCGACCCTGACCGGTGTCACGGTTGCGCTGAACATCGTGTTCCGCTTCGCGGAGCGAGCCGCTGAGCATCATGTGCTGGCGAACCGGTTCAGGGAGTTGCAGTCCAAGCTGGTGTCGTCCGCAACCCGCGAGGAGTACGGCCAATTGACTCGAGATCGGACCGCCATCGAGGCCGAGGAACCGCCAGGGCCAAAGCGACTACTCAGCGTTCTGTGCCAGTACGAGTCGCTCAGGGCAACCCGCGACGACCTCTCGGACGATGTGACCGAAATGATGTCCAGGATCAAGTGGTGGCGTCGGGCGCTGGCTCCAGCATGGAGCCAAGTTGGCTTTGTGACGAGGGAGCTGCGCGGGCTCCGAACGAACCCGGCCTGAAGATCGCTGGGGGCAGGCCTAAACCTGAGTCCGCGCCGCGAACAAACCGTCCTCCGGCGCGTGCACGGGCCCGGTTGCGGATCAAGTGAAGCTCTGTTGCACCGCTGCCCCTCTGAACCGGCGCTCAGGATCCGGTCCGATCGTGCGCCGCGCCGGTGATGCGCACCGGGGCCTGCCCGGCCATGCGGTCATCCGGGCTCTGCCGGCATCGCAGGCGATGCGGCGAGCTGTCTGCGCGGAAACAGGACCACCTCAGGCTACGGGGCGTTGCAGGTCCTCGCCCCAGGATCGCCAACGAACCAGGGGGCGGACACCTCCGCGCACAGGGCGGCGGAGGAGCAGGCCAAGCGGCAGAATCCGACGCCAGGTCATACTATGGTCGCCACTCGACTTGGTCTCCGGTTTCTTCCCCGAACCTCTGGCGACTCCGAGCGCGACGATGGCCCGTGCCGATCTACTGAAGAGCCTCTTCGAGGCCTACCAACAGCGCGATGATCCGGGCTTCCGCTGCGCGGCGTCCAAGATCGTCCGCGAGGAGCGCAAGAAGCATCACCCCGTCCTGGCCAACGAGCTTGAGCGGATACTGAGCAACGGCGCCCGCTCGAGGGACGTCAGCCGCCAGGCAAGTCCCTCCTTCGACCCGGTACCAGTGGATAGCGACCGGAAGACACCGCTCCTGTGCGTGCGCCGACCGGACCGGTACTTCAGCGATCTCGTCCTGAGTCGCCAGACCCTCGACGTCCTGGCCCGCGTCATGCTTGAAGTCCGAGGCTGGGACGTCCTGGATGCACACGGACTGTCTCCGACACGCAGACTCCTGTTTTGTGGTCCTTCGGGCTGCGGCAAGACAACATCTGCCGGCGCCGTGGCAGCCGAGCTCGGCTTGCCCATGCTGTACGTCCGCTTCGATAGCGTGGTGGTCTCCTCCTTGCTCGGAGAAACCGCCGCCAATCTGCGAAAGGTCTTCGACTATGCCAATCGTGGACAATGGGTCGTCTTCTTTGACGAGTTCGATGCCATCGGACGTTCGCGCGACGACGCTACAGAACACGGAGAGATCAAGCGAGTCGTGAACACCTTCCTGCAACTCCTCGACGGCTTTGAAGGCCGTTCGCTCGTGATAGCCGCCACGAACTTCGAGCAAGCGCTCGACCCGGCGATCTGGCGTCGGTTCGACGACGTCCTTCGCTTCGAACTACCGGACTCGACCGGACTGGAGGCCCTTCTCAAGAAGCGCCTCCGCCCCCTGCACGCCACCACGCTGCAGATAGCGGCCCTGATGGACGTCATCTCCGGAAGCTCATTCGCTGAAGCCGAGCGCGTTTGCTTCGATGCCAGGAAACGTTGTGCGCTATCCGGCGCGACGCAACTTGGCGAGGAGGACATCGCGGCCGCCTTGGCACGTTTCCAGTATCGTCAAGACGTGCTTCTTCGTGCGAGACCGACCGGCGCGGCGCCCTCGATTGACCGCGAGTAGGCCCCCACATTGGCCACGGAGAAATGGAGAAGGCAAGGCCCGTGGCTCGTACGGACCGCATTGGGCAGCGTCTTGGACAGGAAGGCATGCCGCAAACGTCAAACCCGAGCTTGTGGCCTACGGCGGCAACTTGGCCCTCATGCGCGTCGCCGGTAACCAACCGCGATGGTCCGACTTCGACCGACAATGGGTGAGCCGACGACGCGGCTGCCAATCGACGGTGACCGGCTACTTACTGCGGCAAGCGGTACCAGCTTGGCTGCACCCCAAGTTAGCCACGCTGCTGCGTGGGCATTGGACGCCGCGTCGAAGGCGCTTGACGCACCAGCCGAGGCGAACGCGGCGAGAGCGCTTTTCGGTGTCTGCGCGAAGCTGCCGCCCTGCGGCCCCGACTGGCTACTGGATCCCGGGCAGAAGGAGACCGGACACCCTTCCCACACGCCCGGATTCCCGCGCCAAGAGACATGAAGCCTCGCTCAAACAGCGGGTTTTCTGGCAGACACTATCTACCGGCCGGGGGGAGGTGATGACAAACTCATACACAAGAAAATCATTGTACAGGAACACTATTTCTGAGTCGTCTGCGCTCACTAGAAATTGTTCCAGCTCTGAATGAACTGTCGAAAGATCGGCAGGCCAAGTCAAAGGGTGCAGAGTTGCATGTTCTGGTACAACTCTGTCGCCGGTCAAGGCAAGATGCTCATGGTATTGGAGCTTTGCCCGCGCACTCATTGCGTCAAACTCCTGCAACAACCTGTGACGGGCAGTGACCGCATTGCTGGGGCTCGCATCCAGCAACGCAAGCGGCTTCCCATCAAGCTCTCCCGTTCTAAGGTCATCATGTGATTGGGATGCCGTGGGTACTGCCAAGGCAAGTAGCACCGCGAAAGCCACAAGTAGCTTCTTCATACTTCATGTCATCCGTTACTCCGGCCGACCATTCGCGGCGCGACTCGCCGCGTCTTGGACGCCGGTCTTGGTTGATTCTCAAGAGATCCTATAGAAGCAGGACGACTCCTGTCAACCCACAGAGCTGTCCAGCGAGAGGTGAGCGTGAGCCGGGTGGGATCGGGGATCATCGGAGGATGATCTTGACTCTCCAGACCCACGGACATCAGACACTTGAGGAGGTTCGCCGTTTCCTGTCGGGCAACGAGGCGGTGGAGTTCGTGCTTGCCGACGGCGTTTAGGCCTACTCGTTCATCGTCGAGACGCTGGTCAAGTTCCGCTATCGCGCGCTGCCGCGGCGCGACAAGGGCTCGATCCTGGGGTATGTGATGAAGATGACCGGGAAGTCGGAGTCGCAGGTGACGCGCCTGATCCGGCAGTACCCGGACACGGGCCGCATCCGGGACCGCCGCGGCGCGCAGGCTCATGGCTGCCGCCCACCGCGAACCGAACTACAGTGGTCAACGCTGCAGGTTTGCCGATAGACATGGAAGAGGGCGCCTTCGCTCAGAGAACCGGACCTCAGGCTCGTCGTCGCATGTCAACGACGCTTCCCGCATGGCGAGGAGAGTTACCAGAAGTACAGCCTGGCCGTGCGTCTCTGGCACTCCGACGAGCGAACCGAACTCTACAACGAAGTCCGCACCCGTGTCCGCCGCCACGAGAGGGCGGTTCTTCAACCGCTGAGGCGGTCCCGAGCTAAGCGGCTCCGCAGAGTCCGGGTTGGTCGGCTCATGCACCGCCGTCGCCAACTCCGCCTCGCGTCGCCGTGCCCTTAGCCGAAGGAACAGAACGCGCATCGCGGAGTATCTCGACGCCGCATCCAACCGCACCGAAGCAGGTGCGGCAAAGCCCGCCGTCATATCGCCTTGCTCCGCGAGCTACGCGCCCGCCCGATCGAAGGCGTCGTGGCGGGCACGGTCGACATCCGCGAGGTGGCGACGAACCTCACCGATGTCGCCCCGCTCGACACCGCGCGCGACGGCTTGACGGCAGGCGAAAACGCCTGAGAAGTCCCGGCGGCAGTCCGGCGCGCCACACGCAGAACCGGGGAGCGCCTCCTCGGCGCGCGACCATGGCGTTCTGGCAGTCCGCCTTGCACCCGGCGAGCCATGCGGGCTAGCGTTCGCTTCGTGACGGCAACGCCATCATCTCCTCGCCCGAGTCATGAGGCAGCGGGTTCTGTCGTGGACCTCTTCTGCGGCGCCGGCGGGCTGAGCCACGGCTTCATCAAGGAGGGCTTCGACGTTCGGGCCGGCGTTGACCTCGATCCGGGCTGCCGTTACGCCTTTGAGGCGAACAACGGCGCCGACTTCCTTGAACGGGACATCGGTTCGCTATCAGGGTCCGCCCTTTCCGCCCTCTTTGCCAAGGGCGAACCGAAGATCCTGGTCGGATGCGCTCCGTGTCGGCCCTTCTCCATGAACAACCAGAGGCTGCGCGACGACCATCCAGAGTGGCGCCTGCTGCGCAGTTTCGGCACCCTCGTTCTGGAAACGACTCCCGACATCGTCTCGATGGAGAACGTCCCGAGCCTCAAGTCCTTCAACGGCGGCGACCTTCTTTCCGAGTTTCGCCGTCTCCTTGAGGAACTTGGTTACTCCGTCTGGTGCAGCTCCGTGAACTGCGCCTCATACGGCGTGCCCCAGACCCGGCGGCGCCTCGTGCTGCTGGCGTCCAGGGTCGGGCCGATACGCTTCATTCCACCCACCCACGGGCCGGCGGGTTTCGTTACCGTGCGGGACACGATCGCCCATCTTCCGGCCATTGTTGCGGGCGAACAGGACACCACCGACCGGCTTCACCGCGCCAGCCGGCTCTCGCCAACCAATTTGGCTCGAATCCGGGCGTCAAGAGCCGGAGGCTCGTGGAAGGACTGGAACCGCTCTCTCGTCTCCAAGTGTCATCGACAGGCTTCCGGGCACCTGTACCAGGCCATCTACGGCCGAATGTCCTGGGATGCACCAGCTCCGACGATCACAACCAAGTGCACCGGGTTCGGTAACGGCCGCTTCGGCCATCCGGAGCAGGACCGGGCGGTGTCCCTTCGCGAAGCGGCTCTCCTCCAGAGCTTCCCGGATGCCTATGAGTTCTTTCCGCCTGCAGAACCGACCCGCATCACCGCTGGCGCCCGCATGATCGGCAACGCGGTTCCTGTCGGGCTCGCCCAGGCAGTCGCTGCCAGCGTTGCCGAAGCCCTCTCTGGAGCACCCGATGTCTGATCCCCTATACTCTATGACGATCGATCTGAACGTGCTCAACCACCTCGGGATCAACCTCTACAGCAACAACCCGGCCGTACTCGCGGAAGCCGTGGCGAACGCCTGGGATGCCGATGCCAAGCATGTCGAGATCGACATCGACCCGAGCAAGGGCAGGATTCTGATCGTCGATGACGGTCACGGCATGACCGCCAAGGACATCAACGCGAAGTTTCTCCGCGTCGGTCGTCGCCGCCGTGAGGATGGCGAGTCGTCCACGCCAAGATTCGCTCGCCCCGTCATGGGCCGCAAGGGGATCGGCAAGCTCTCGCTCTTCTCGATCGCGGACACGATCGAGGTTCAGTCTTCAAAGGACGGCCAGCAGAGCGGATTCACAATGTCCCTGAAGAAAATCAAGCAGGTCATTGACGACGAAACGAGCGGGGGTATCTACCACCCCAGGCCGCTACCGGAAGACCAAGTCACCGTGGAGTCGGGAACCCGTATAACCCTGAGCCAGATGCGGAGGAACCTGTCGCGCACCACGACGAACCTGCGGCGACGGTTGGCCCGGCGCTTCAGCATCATCGGCTCGCAGCACCACTTCTCGATCACGATCAACGGCAAGCCCGTCGGCATCGAGGACCGCGACTACTACTCCATGCTCCAGTTCGTCTGGTGCTACGGCGGCCGCGGCGAGGAGGCCAGCAAGCTCTGCTCCAGCGACTGCCACATCGAGTCGAGAGACGCCCGGAACTTCCGGGGCTGGATCGGGACAGTCGAGAAGCCGAGCCAGTTGACGGACGGCGGCGCCAGCTTGAACAACATCGTCCTGATGGCACGAGGGAAGCTGATTCAGGAGGACGTACTCGAGTTCACTACAGAAGCCGGCTTCTTCAGCAAGTACATCATCGGCGAGTTGGAGGCAGATCAACTCGACGTGGACAATGCCGAAGACATTGCCACGACCAACCGGCAAGCAGTCGTTGAAGAGGATCCTCGCGTGCAGGAGCTGAGACGAGAGGTCGTGAGGGAGCTGGCACACATCCGGTCGGCGTGGACCGAGCAGCGCAACAAGGCAGGCCGGAAAGTCGCTCTTGAGAACCCCGCCATCAAAGCGTGGTTCGACGAGCTCGGAAAGGACGAGAAGAGACGCGCCGAAAGGGTCTTCGGGAAGATCAATGAGATCACGACCGATGACCCGGAACAGAGGGCTCTTCTGTTCAGGTACGGCGTGTTTGCCTTTGAACACATGAAGGCCAAGCGAAACCTCGACGCGCTTGAGAAGGCCAGCGGGGAGGTCCTCGTCAAGTTCGGCAAGGCGTTCACCGATCAAGATGACTTGGAGGCCAGCCTCTACCATCAGATCGTGAAGAGCCGTCTGCTCGTAATCAAGGCGCTTCGGCGACATGTCGAAGACAACGCCTTGGAGAGAGTAATTCAACGCCATCTCTTCGATCATCTGTGGCTGCTGGACCCATCCTGGGAGCGAGCGACTGGCTCGGAGTACATGGAGCGCAAAGTCTCGACCGAGTTCAAGAAGGTCGACAGGACCTTCGGGGCTCGCGATCTCGGCCGCGTTGACATCAAGTACAGAACGGCGGCAGGGACACACGTCATCGTCGAGTTGAAGAGGGCATCGGTTCTTACTGACACAGCCGACCTCCTAAAGCAAGTTGACAAGTATCGGGTCGCACTACGTCGGCTGCTCCTGAACGCAGGCTCCGAGCATCCTCAGATAGACACAGTCTGTGTCGTTGGCAGCGACCTCAGCGACTGGGAAGAGCCCCGGGCCAAGCGGGAATCGGTCGAGGCTCTCGCCCGAAAGAACATTCGGGTCGTCACCTACTCGCAGTTGATTACCAAAGCCGAGGCGGCTTACGGAGAGTTCCTTGAGGAGAACAAGAAAGCCGGTCGCATAGTCCGCCTTCTCTCGGCAATCACCAGCGACGCCTAGATCCGCTTCCGGTAGGTCTTCGGCCGACTGAGGCTTCGGCGCACTGAAACGCTGCTTGAACACCGACTGTGCCGGCCGCACGAGTGATGGAAGACATCAAGCAGCACGGCATCGGCCGGGGCATGGCCGCGCTGCCCCGCTTCGAACTCTAGCCCGTGTGTTTCACGGAGGCGTCGTCAGAGCTATCGTCGAATTTCGTGTACGGGGGTTGATGTAGGCGGCGTGCCCTGCTGAGATCGGTTTTCCAGAATCGAGAACAGCAAAGGAGGCACACCATGACAAACAGTACCGTGATTGCACTGGAGAAGCGAGGATCGTTCAAGGACGAGTTGACGGAGTTTCTGCGGGCCAGCGCCAGGGAGTTGGTGGCGAATGCGGTGGAGACGGAGGTGGCGGAGCTGCTCTCCGCTCAGGCAGCTCGGAAGCTGCCGGACGGTCGTTCGGCGGTGGTGCGCAACGGGTACCAGCCGGAGCGTGAGATCGTGACCGGGATCGGCGCGGTGCCGGTGCAGATTCCCCGGGTCCGCAGCCGCGACGGGGAGCCGGTGTCGTTTCGTTCGGTTCTGGTGCCTCCGTACGTTCGCCGGAGTCGCTCGCTGAATGCTGCGATTCCGTGGCTGTACCTGAAGGGTGTCGCCGCGGGCGAGATGAGCGTGGCGCATCGAATGCGGCGCGACTCTTACCACGGGCGCCAATGGGTCCTCATGCGAGGTTCTCCCGCTCTTTCCGAAGCCGGCCGTTACCCGACGCGGACCGCGGAGCTCTTCGCGCTCGGCCGTGGTCAGTGGGTCGGCGTGGCGGTCGTCGTCCCCGTCCGCCTGGGCTGCCCGGTTGCGGATCGGGTGCGTTGGGGGCGAGGTCTCGCGAGCCCGTTCGGTGCGGGCTCCGTAGTGCCCCGGACTCGACTCCGGCAGATCGTTCGTGAGCATCGGAGGCCGGCGTGGAATCACTCGGCGGCACTTGTCGGGCGATGCCGGGATCATCGACTCTCTTTCTGGTAGCCGGCTGGCGGCCACTTCCATTTGTTGCGAGGCGGTAGTTGCTCCACGCGCTCGCGCCGGTACTCGACGACATCCTGAATCTCGAAGAAGCCCAGGGTGGGCTGCTCCTGGCCGTGCAGGTGCAGGAGCCGGCGCTCGTGGGCCGCGCCGATTGGCCAGTAGGCGCTGCTTCCGCCGTAGCGTGCGTTGTTTGCCACGGCGACGAGCTGGTACATCTGGTAGCTGAGGGAGATGGCCAGGTTGTCGAAGGTCTGGACGTCCTTGTTCAGAGCCGGAATCAGGAAGACATCCGAACGCTCGCGCAGGTCGGCGACCAGGTCGAGGTCCGTTGCGTCGTAACAGACGGCGGCGCTCAACCTTAGCGGCGGCACGTCCTCGCCTGCCCGCGAACTCGGGCACTCGATGATCCACTGGCAGGGGCGGTACCCGGTGAGCTTGTGACCCTGGTGGTGTCTTCCTTGTTCAAGTTCCGACGGGTGCCGTTTCCCCTGGCGGCGGACACGGACGTTCCACCCATTCGCCCGGCTGTATTCCGGAACTACCCAAACCGCCGTGTTCACGAGCTGCGTGGTCTCCGGGGGCAACTCCTCGAAGATCACTCCCGCGAGGACGATCGTCTTGAACGCCTGGGCGAACGGCACGAGGTAGCGGCGAATGTCGTCCGGGTGAACGGAGAGCTCGGGCAGGACGAGAAGGTCCAGCTGGGGGGCGCCTTTCGAATCCTCGGTCGAGCCTCGTCGCCGGGTCCGAAGTCCCTGTCTGACCAGAGCCAGCGCGTTGGTCAGGTGGTTGCGGTGTAGGGAGCGGTTCGGCGCTGAACTCAGGGTGAGGTCGTCGCGGAGGTCCTTCCTGGCCGGATAGACCGTCTGCACGATGCAGGCGCGCAGCTGGCCGAGCCCGTCCGGCAGGTACTCCGAAGAGTAGGCCATCGGGAGGAAAGCAGACCGGGTAGCGTTGCCGATGTCCCCTTCGAGCCGCTTTGTGCGCTTCTCGATCCAGGCGCTGGTTGCTCTGATTCCCTGGTCGAGCTCCCGGGAGTGTTCGTCCTCCCTCCGCCCGGGCCACCACAGGAGAGCCGCGAGGAAGCGCTCGAACCAGTCGGTCAAGGGGAGCCAGTCGCCTCCGAATGCACTCTGGCTGTGATTGCCGCCGTACTTCCTCTGAGCCCAGGAACTCACCGCGGACCGGTAGTGGGGCGCGGCCGGGTGCCGGTTTCGCATCACGTTGGCCGTGAAGTCGGGACTGCGTGACAATGCGAAGCGCAACAGGTAGCCGAGCTGGCTGCGCCAGTGGTCGGTGCCGTGCCGGAAGGCGGGCGGATTCCAGAGACCAAGATCGTCCGGGGAGCCCGGGAAGTCATCGTCGATGATGCAGGCCGACTTCCATGCGAAGTCCCCGGACTCTCCCTTCTGCCGCGACTCCTTGTCCTCTTGAAGGTGGACCCGCCAGGGAGGAACGGGTCCCTCGGGCCGCTTCTTGTCGAGGCTCTTCAGAAGGAGAGCGGCGAGCCGCAGCAGGGTCAGTTCATCTCGTTCGAGCGTCCCTTCCATCGCAAGGCGGGCCAGGGAGTTCGGCGGCAGGCGCTTCGGCTCGACGAGCAGTTCCTTTGCCAGTTGGCTCCAGCTCTCGTCACGGAGTCGGTCCTGCCGGCGAAGCAGATCGGCGGCGAAGGCAGGGTCGAGACTGGCAAGGGCTTCGATCCGCTGTCTTGTCCACCTCGCGGCCGGGATCCGCTTCTGGAAGCAACGGTGAAGGACAACGGCTTGGCGCGCGAACTCGGCCGGGTTCCCGTTATCCCGCTTGGCCGCGAGGACCTTTGCCATCGCGCGGTAGTGCTCCGGATCGCTGTCCTGGCAAACCTCGTCAAGACGCGACGAGAAACTCTCGGAGGCGAACAGGAGGAGCAGAGCCTGTTGCCGGAGATACCAGGGAAGGGCAGGTTCCCTTTCCTGTACGACCTTCCAGGCTTCGGCGATCAGGACTCGCCGGTAGCCGTCGAGACAGAGGCTGTCTGGCCGCCCCTCCGGGTCCCCGAACAGGCCGGTCTCGGTGGCGCCGGCGCGGAAGACCTCGGAAAGGCAGTACAAGGCAACCCGTTGGGCGTCCGGCAACCCCATGTCGGTCCGGGTCCATGGCCCAAGGAGCTTGAGCACATCCTTGAGGATCGCCGGATCGGGCCACAGATCCAGGGCGATGAGGAGGATTCGCACGTTCGACGGGTCGTTCACCCACTTCTCGACCAGCACGAGGGCGAACGATCGCGTCATCTCGTCCAGTTCCCCGCGGGTCAGAACGCTGGTTCCGGGGCGTGAGCGTTCGGCTCTGGCGGCGGTGTCCGCGGAGTCGGCGGGGAGCATCGCGCGGATGTCGCGAACGACCTTGCGCCAACGGTAGGCGCCGAAGCGGGCTCCCGTGTCTTCGGGCACGTCCGGCTTTGGAACATGGCGCCAATGGCTCTGGTCGGAGTCGCGGGTGAACCCGGCCCGGATCATCAGCAGGCCCTGAATGGCTTCCAGGAGTTCCAGGCCCTCCGATGCCGAGAAGCCTCCGGAGACGCGGTTCTGAATCCGCTTCATTCGTTGGCTCTGGAGGACCCGGCCAGGCTGGATCTTCGCGGCCTCCATCGCTTCGGTCTTGTCCGTGTTGAGTTTGAGGCCGCTTGCGTGCTCGCCAAGGAGCTTCTGGACCCATTCCGTGGTCGAAGCTCTGGTCGCCTCTTCCGCTTTCTCTTGCGATGCGGTTTGCAAGTTCCCGTCGGTTGTCGAGAGCACGATGCGGATGTCGTCCACGTAGCGGCAGGCATGGACCACCTTGAAGTCGGGGGCAGCGAGACGGGGTCTGGTTTCCGCGAGTGCTTTGTCGAACTCGAGGAGCGCCACGTTGGCCCAGAACCCCGCGGAAACCAGGCCCTGCGGCAGCGCGATGCGGTCCAGGTTGCGAATCTCGCCTTCCTTGGCATAGCGGGCGACCTCGGCGCAATCGCTCTCGTTCCACTCCCAGCAGAGGACTCGCTTGGCAAGCTCGAAGAACTCGGGCTCGTCGGAAGGCAGTTGAAGGCACCCAATGGCCCTCTGCAGCGCCTCCGGCGTGACCTGGTCGTAGAATCGCCTGATATCCGTCTGCACGATAAACGCCCGGTTCCCGGACCCGTTGTGGACCTCCTCTTCCGCATGTCTTCGTGGCTGGTCGAGAAAGGTCCGGTAGTCCTGGGAGAAACCTCGGTAGAGCTTCGTCGAACCCCAGCGGTGCCTGATCTCGCCAGCCTCTGCGTCGCAGACCAGCCGGTTGCCGTACGACATGAAGGGGATCAACCCCTCCTGCGCCCTGTTCTGCAAGGGCTCTCCCTTCCGCGGCGGCCGAGAGTCGCCCTGCCGGGTCTCGACGCGGTTCGCCAAGCAGAGCATGAGTGCGGTGGCCAGGACCTGGTCGCGCAGGGCGACGTGGGCCAAGGGGCGCAGCTTGTCGCTGACATCCTTGGGCTCACTGCAAGGGTCCTCTTCCTGGCAGCTCTTGCAGCCGGGACAGCAGCAGGCAGGCGCTTCGCCGCCCCTGTGCCCGCGGGAGCAGGGGGCCTCGGGTCGGGGACGCCATTGGGGGGCCGCTTCTTCCTTCACGGCCGCCTTGCATTTCGCGCGGACCCACCAGTCCTGGTTCTTCGGCGCCAGAATGAGACGGAGCGGCTTGCTCTGCCAGGTGCCGGGATCCTTGATCGCCGAGGCGAGGTCGCTCAGAAAGTCCTCGAGGTCGACCGCGGTCAGGTCGAGTTCAAGGGTGTCGCCGAACCAGTTGTGGCGTCGAATGTAGGCGGCGGTCTTCTTCCAGGCTTGGACGAGGACGTACTCCTGCCGGAGCAGCTTCATGGATGGCCGGAGCGTTCGGGGCGGTCGTTGTCGGGGCAATGGCGGCGAGTCCTTGCGTCCTTGGCGCTTCAGGGTTTGGCAGCCCGTGAAGAAGTCGCGCTGCATTCTTTTCGGCCGTGCATCGCACCCTGCACCCTGCCGACCATGTGCTCAATGCCTGGCGCCCCGAGCTGCTTCGTGTGTGGCGCGGGCCGCGTCACTCGGGTGGCCTCTTGATCGCCCTTGTTCCTCGGATCGAGGGCGGCCCGATCTGTCCCGTCGTTGCGCCTTGTCAAACGGGCGCCTGACTGCTCTCGGTGCGGCACGGACTTCCCCAGTAGCTGTCAGTCGAAGAGGTCCGGCTGCTTGCCGGTGTTGGCGGATGGTTCGGGTTCGGTGTCCCCGCCCGACCGGCTGAGCCAGTCGTCCCGGCGGTGGCGTTCTTCGGCGACCTGGGAGGCGGGAGCAACGAGGGCTCCGGGCGGCTGATCGGGGCCGGGCTCTTCAAGGTTCGCGTTGAGCCTTCGGTAGCCGTGTTCGCCGAGGAGGTTGCGGGCGTGGAGGTGGGTTTCGGCCCAGGCTTCTTCGGGGGTCTGTGCGAGTTGCCAGTCGTAGAAGCGGGGGCCGAGTTCGGTGGCTACGGGCTGGTGTTCCTTGGCGCGGTCGTCGTGGCCGAGGTTGTAGTCGGCGAGGCGGAGGGTCTCGGGGGGGCGCCAGCCTTCGCCGTGGTTCTGGGCCATGAAGGACTGGATGCCGGCTTCGGGGTCGGCGGCGGCGGAGTCGATGTGGCGCTGGAGGTCGGCGAAGGCGATCTGGGCCAGGACGGTGTGGCGGAGTTCGGGTGGCTTGTTCTTGTCGACTCGCCAGAAGCCCTTGCCCCTCAGTTCGGAGCTCTTTCTGCTGGTGACGGTGGAGAGGGGGTGATCGCAGTCGGCCAGGAGGCTTCGGAAGTCCGGCTCGTCGAGGCCGTAGAGGGAGGCGACGAGCGCATCCGCCATGGCTCGTCCGCGGACGCGTTCGCTTGGGCTCAGGGCGGAGGTCACGGTCTGGCGGCTGCCGGGTTTGGTGAGTCCCCAGTTCGCGAGGGCTGGCGAGGTTTCTTGCGGCGAGGGAGTAGCCGCGAGGAGTAGAAGGCGTGGCGAATCTCTCGGTGACGTCAGAGTCAGGCTGGTTCCGATGGGGATCAGGCCGTCGAGTCGAAGCGAGGGCAACGGAACCGGGTTCTGTTCCAGGACGTGGTAGTCGAAGTGAAGCCCGACGAGGCGGCTGCGGGTTACCGAGTCGAACGCGAAGGAGTCCAGAATGCAGGTCAGGATCATGACCGCCTCGGCGCTCGATGCGTACACGGCCGCTGCGGTGTCGCCAGATGGCGCGCCCTGGCAGAAGGCGCCAACGGCTGTCCGCTCGTTTGTTCCCGAGGCGATCCGCATGTGGAGCAGTTTCGGAGCATCCGGCTCCGGAACTTCTCGCCGATAGTCCGTCTCGGCCATCAGGTACTGCGGTTCGATCTGCTTTCGTTCCCAGGGGATGTCACGCCAGACGGCGCTTCGGCCCTTGCCGCTGACCCAGCCTTTCTGGCTGAAGTCGAACTGACCGATCATCCGGCCTTCGTACAGCGGCAGCGCGATGTCCTTGATCTCGGTCTCATGGATCCAGGCGTCGGCCTCTCGGGAGAGGACGATGCCTGCGGGGATGGCGGCCCGGGGCACGGGCAGGCGGTCGTACGGCGGTCGGGCGCATCGGATGTGCGGGTGCGTGCGCTGAAGGTCGCCGGGGGCGAGGAGGTGGCCGTGGATGAAGCGGCGTTCGGCGATGCGGCGCTCGGGGCTGGCGTCCGGGTCGAAGAGCCAGTCTTCGAGTTCGATGGCGGCGGGTTCGGGGCGGGTGGCGTCGATGCCGAGTTCTGCCCACAGTTCCGCGATCGGCCGCCACCTTCCGAGCAGCCAGCGGCTGTACTCGTCGGGGCGGTAGCCCTTCGCTTCCCACTGGGGGCGGGGAGGGAAGAGCTTCGAGTCGCCCGTCATGTGGAACTCGGTCGCGTAGCGGATGCCCCAGCCGTCGGGGCCCTGGTCGCCCAGGAGGACGGAGTTGCTGTAGATCTTCTCCAGGATCTCCAGGTCGCGCTGCGACTCGATCTCCAGGATCGCGCGGCTCTTTGGGCTGAAGCGGAGAACCTGCTCGCGGCTGTAGGGGACGGCGATGTCTTCCGCCCGCTCCCAGTCGGTGAGGTCGCGGCGCATGAAGACGGTGCGGATGGCGGCTGTCGTGCCGGCCTTCTGGACGATGACGGGGTTGAACTTGAAGCGGCTATCGATAGGAAACAGCTTGGCTCGATTCTCGAAGCCGAACAGCCACTCCCATGAGCAGCGTTCCAGGAACAGGTCGCGCAGGGCGCCGGTTCCCTTGTCGGAGTAGAGGCCGGAGGGCACGACGAAGCCGAGCCTGCCACCGGCCCGGAGCAGGGCATGGACCTGTTCGAGGAACAGCTTGTAGAGGTTCAGGTCGGCCGAGCCCTGGTGCCTGAAGGAGTGCTCGGCGTCCGCGTAGCCGCGCGAGCGGCGACGGGCTTCGCGCCAGCGGTCGTGCAGCGCGAGGTTCGCCTTGCCGCGGACGACGAGGAAGCGGCGCTGGCTCTTGTCGTTCTCCTCCGGGTCGCCGAAGGGCGAGGCGGCGCAGGTCACGAAGTTGGACTGGGCGCGGAAGCGGGCGTTGTAGTCGAGCCAGGCCCGCTCGCTCGCTTCGTTCTCGGTGAAGCAGGCCTTCTGCCGGCGCACGGCCTCCTGCTTGCCGTAGGAGCGGTAGAGCGGGTCGATGTTGGCGAAGTACTCCTGCGACTTCGGCTTGGCGATGTCCCACGGCGGATTGCCGAGCATCGCATCGAAGCCCGAGCCGGCGGCGCGGAACACGTCCGGGAACTCGAGTTCCCAGTGGAAGAAGCGCATCTCCGCGCCAATCCGGTCGGCCGCCGCGCGGGTCTCGGGCGCCGGGCTGGAGAAGGTCGTGGGCAGGGGCGCGCAGTCCAACTTGTCGGTGGGCCAGAACCAGCAGGCGCACCAGAGGTCCATCACCTGCTTGAGGGAGCGCCACTCGGTGGAGCCGAGCAGCTCTTCGCGGTACAGCCGAGCCCGGCTCGCGGAGTCCTGGATCGGAAGTCGATGCATGCGTTCCAGAGACTCGATCGCCGACCGGTGAGTTTCGGCGGCCTGTTCCAGCAGATCCTCGTGGAAGAGGGTTCGGCCTTCCAGCATGTGGCGGAGGTCCGGCGTGAGCTCGCCCTTGACGAAGGCCTTGATTGCCTTGGTTCGGGCTTCCTTCTCGTAGTGGACGCCGTTCGAGTGGTTCTTGTCGCCAGCCTCGCGGTTCTTCCAGGCCATCACGGGGTAGTGCTGGAACTGGTCGAACCAGGCGCCGATCAGCGAGTTGCCGCAGCGGATCTTGTGGTCGAGGAAGGAGAAGGGGAGGTCGCGGTCCATCGTCTCTATCCACAGGGAGAGCTGGCAGAGCGAGACGGCGAGCGGGTCGAGGTCGACGCCGTAGATGCAGCGTTCGACGACGTAGCGGCGGAGCACCGCCTTGAGCCGGGGCTCGAAGTCGTCGGCGTCGGGGGGTGAGGGGATCAGCTCGTCGCCGGGGTGTTCCATGTCGGCGGTGGGCCGGGAGTCGGGCTCGTCGCTTCGTGACGCGTTGCCTCGCGGGTCGGATGACCCGCGGCTACGGCCAGCCGGAAGGGCCGGCGCAGCGGCAGTCGGCGCATCGTCAAGGCCGAGCAGATGGACCAGAGCGCGGCTCTCCAAGTGTTCGATCCGCTGATGATGCCGGACCGAGGCATGGAGCGCGTCGGTCAGGAAACGCAGCGCGGCGAGCGGGAAGCTGCCGGAGCCGCACGCCGGGTCGCAGACCTTGATGCCGAGGATGTCCTCGGGCTTCTTCGGTATCCAGGCTGCCGGCGGCGCGTCGCGGTCCGGCTCGCCGGCGGCCGTCTGCGGCGGGTCGTAGGCCAGCGGCCGCAGGGTGCGCTGGACGGTGGGGACGGTGAGGCCGGGCCGGGTGTAGAAGCTGCCGGAACCCTTGCGGGTGCCGCCCCAGCGCACCAGGTACCACTCGCCGGGCAGGATGACGCGGCTGACGAGGCTGGCTGCGCGTTTGGCGAGTTCCTGCTCGTGGGCTTGCCGGGTGGAGAGGAGGGTGGCCTGCGACTTGGAGCGGCGGGGCTTCTTGACGAGGCCGGCGGTGAGGGCGGCATGGCGGGCCCAGGCTTCGGCGCGCGTGCGGGTGGCCTGGCGGGGGTCTTGGGTGGGTCGGGGCGGTTCGAGGGTCTCGGTCGATGTTGCGGGCGCCCCGCTTTGCGGTGCCGCGCCCGATGCCGGCGAGGACGCCGGCGCACCTGTACCTTTGCCGGGTGGACTCTGGTCCCCGTCCGAGGCCGTCCGAGAGGCGAGCAGTGGTCGAGGCTGCGGTAGCTGTGGGAAACCGGTCTGCCGGTCTTCCAAGGTCCGGCGGGAAAGGGCTTTGCCGTTTTCCGCGGGACCGGCAGCTTCCGCAGCCAGGGCAGCCGGCGTCGTGCCGGCGGGCGCAGGCCGGAGTCCCGGTGGGGGAGCGTCTGCGGCTTCTTCCGCCGGTTCGGAGTCCTTGTTGCCGGTGGCCTTCTTGAAGGCCGAGAAGAGGCTGCGGAGGGCCTTGTCGTCCATTGCCTCCAGGCGCGACAGCGGCAACGCGGGCTGCGCGCCGACGGCGAGGAAGATGACCGGATCGTCGGTCGGCGCGGTCTTCAGTTCGTAGTCGAGCAGCCCCTCGTAGAGCACGCCGATGTACTCGGTGGAGAGGTCGGAGAAGTCGACGGGCGCCGCCACCAGGCGGCTGGCCTTGCCGTGGCGGATGCGGACCTGGGTCCGCGTCAGGCGCTCCAGCAGGCCGTGGACTCCGGCGTCGGAGAGCACTTCGTCGCGCAGGCAGGCGGTCTCGAACGTGGCCAGGGCGCGGGAGAGGCCGTCCTCGCTGTCGGGCGATCCGGGGGCGAACAGGTCGCCGCCGTAGGCGGTGACGGGCAGGCCTTCGTGGTGCGAGCCTTCCCGCACCAGGTTGAACAGCGCCAGCAGGCGCGGCCAGGCGCCGAAGCTGTGGGCCTGGGAGCGGCCGGCGGCGGCGCGCCGCCCGAGCGCCTCGTGGAGGCCGCCGAGCCCGTAGGCCGCGTGGTACGCGGCGTCGTCGCGCGGCAACAGGCCGCGCGCTTCGGCGAACAGGATGACGACCAGGCGCATGACGACGCGGCAGGCCGCGCGGTAGATGTCGGCCGGGTCGACGCTCGCGCAGTCGCGCTTCAGCGCCTCGCCGTGGCTCCGGATCAGCAGTTCGACGGCCTCGCGCACCCGCTCGCCGAGCGCCTCGGAGAGTTCGGACTGGCCCTTGCGGCTGTCGCGGACGGCACGCAGCAGCGGCGGGTCGGCCCCTTCTTCGTCGGGCGTCCACAAGGCCGGCCGGATCAGCGTGAGCAGCGCCTTCAAGGCCGGCGACGGCTTGCCCTCGGCGAACCAGAGGTCGGCGTCCCACTCGCACCAGGCGTCGAAGTCGAGGCCGGCGAACAGGAGCCGCCACTGGCGGCCGTTCGTCACCAGAGCGAGGCGCTCGGGGCCGGCGCGCAGCCAGCCGAGAACGCGGCTCGTCTCCCTCCGGCCGCGGCCGATGCCGACGCGCTTGTCGTTGGTGACGAAGACGGGCAGGACGGCGCCGTTCGGGCCGAGCCAGAGCTGGCGCGGCCGGACGCTCTCGCCGGTCAGGGCGCGGCGGCGCCATTCGGCCGGTACGCGGGCGCCGCGCAGCCAGGAGCCACCGCCGGCCCCGGCGCCGCCGCTCGCCCCGAAGCCGCAGAGGCGCTCCAGCACGAAGGCGACAAACTCCGGCGCTTCGCGGCGCTGGCGATTCGCGTCGGCGTCGCGCAGCAGTTCAAGGCGCCGCCGGAGTTCGCTCTGGAGCCAGGTGTTCGGGGCGGCGGGCGCGGGGAGGGCGGCGACCTCGCTCAGGCGCTGCGCGTCCAGCAGCAGGCCGCCGTGGCGGAGGTCGCTCCAGCCCGGAAGATCGGCGCTGCCGGTTCGTCGATTGACGGGCCGCGGCGTGCTCAAGGCAGGCGCACCTCGACGGTCACCGGGAAGGCCTGCGCGTCGCCCGCCAGGGCGTGGCGCTTCGGCAGCAGACGGTCGACGATGCGCCGGCGCTCACCCTCCAACTGCTCGCGCGCGTCCTCGTAGTGGCGGCGTCGGCGGTCAATCTCCCGCTCCCTGTCCTGGATCGAGTCGGCGATCCGTTCGAGGTCGCGGCGCTGGTCGAAGAGCCGGCCTTGCGCGAGCGAGCGGCGGAGCGTCGCGATCTCGCGCTCGAGGCGCTTCACGCTCTGCTGTTCGATCAGTTCGGAGACTTCGCCCTGCCGGCTCCGGTAGCGCTCGTTGGCGTCCCGCAGGGCATTCGCGCCATCGGCTTGCAACTGTGCCTGGAGCGAGCCGGTCAGGTCTTCGGCGTGGTGCGTGACCGCGGCTTCGAGGTCGGCTTCGACCTGGTGGAAGATTCCCCGGGCCCGTTCGAGTTCGGCGGGCGTCGGCGACTCGGGCTGACGGGCTTCCGGGTCGCCCTGGGCGCCGTGTTCGCTGCGGGCCAGGTTCCGGGCCGTCACATGGGCCATGGGGTCTTCGAGCGCGCCGCCTCGCACGGGAAGGACGATCGTTCGCACCCAGTGGTGGAAGGTCTCGCGCAGCTCGTTGACCGCCAGTTCTTCCAGGCTGAGGAGGATCAGGGCGTCCATGCCTCGCGGTACGCCGCCGCGCCGCACGGTCCAGCGTGCCGCTTCGGCCGGGCCCGGCAGGCGCCGCAGGGTCAGGGCGCGCAGGGCGCGCTCGATCAGGGGATGGGCCAGGTGCAGCAGGGCGACTTCGGGCCGGGGCGAGAACACGTCGCGGCCGCCGATTCGCCGCAGCAGGGAGTCCGCGTCGAATGCGAGGCGCCGGATGGGGCCGGCGACGCCGTCCCGTGAGGCCGTCCGCAGGGATTCGTCGATCGTGTCGCGCCATCCGGGAAGATCGGGGTGCAGGAGCCGCCAGAAATCGCCGGCGCCGTTCCCGTCGTCGTTGTGGGGAGTTGGAGCGCGGTCGAGTTGCGGGCGGCCGCTCGTCATCGCCATTGCGGTTTCCAGGGTTTGCCTGAGCGCGGCCGGGTGGAAGTCGATTTCGCGGGCGAGTTGGCGGAGGAGGGCGTCGGGCGCGCTGCCGGATGCGGCAGGCGTGTTCACGCGGCCGGGGGCGAACGGGGCGCCGGCATGCCCGGGGTCGGCGCGGCTGAAGAGGCCGGGGATTCCCTGGTCGCGTGCTCGTTCCCGTTCCTTCGACAGTCCATGGTCCAACTCGAACTGGACTCTCGCCAGATCCTCGCCCTCGACCAGCCGCTTGTGGGCGGCGGTGTCGAACAGCTCGTTCACCGATCCAAGGTCTTCGCGGATCTCGTCCGCCTTGCGGATGACGTGGTCGAGGAACTTCAGGTCCGGGTCGTCGTCGCTGAGGAAGTGGTGCACGGTCACGTCGCGGGCCTGGCCGTAGCGGTCGAGGCGGCCGTTCCGCTGCTCCAGGCGCGAGGGGTTCCAGGGGCAGTCGTAGTGCAGGAGGCAGCGGGCGCTGCGATGCAGGTTGAGCCCTTCCGAGGCGGCGTCCGTCGCCACCAGGATGCGCACGGCGGAGTCCGGGTCGTTGAAGGCTTCGCGGACCCGTTCGCGGGCGGTGTCGCTCATGCCGTCCTGGCCGCCGGCGCCGAACAGGGTGAGCACGCGGGGAGCGGCGGCCTCGCCGTTCGCGTCGTACAGTTCACGCAGGCGGCGTTCGAGGTAGTCCAGGGTCGTCTTGTACTCGGTGAAGACAACGAGCCGTTCATCGTCGCGGAAGGCCGGCGCTTCGCCGGGTGCGCGCGGGAGAAGCAGGAGTCGCTCGATCAGTTCGGTCAGGGCGTCGAGCCGGGCGTCGGCGCTCGGGTCCTGTTCGACGGCCGGCGGGCCCTCGGCAACGAAGCCGAGGTCGTCCAACGCGACGTCGATGGCGGTCATCTCGGCCTCCACGGCGTCCGCGACGTTGCGCAGCCAGGCGCCGACGACGCCGGCTGCCGTGCCAGTCCGCTGCTCGGTCTCCCGGTCGTCCGACGTTTCCCGCTCGACGGAGCGCTTCGCCGCCGCGACGTCGGCGTCGGTCGCCGCGTCGACGGCCTGCTCGGCGCGCGCGTAGCCGTCGCGCGTCCGGCGCCAGGAGTCGGCGAAGGCGGTCGGGCAGGAGAGCAGGCGTTTGCCAAGGATCTCGATGGCGAAGGTCCCCGCCCGCTCGCCGGCATGGCCGGCCGCGATGGCGCGGCGGACGGCGGTGCGGAAGGCGGCGAAGGCCGTGGAGAGGGCGGCTTCGCGCGGGTCGCGGTAGAGCAGGAGCGGCGCCGGTTGGTTCCGTCGACAGAAGCGGGGCGAGGCGCTCTGCCGGTTCAGTTCGCGCTTGAGGCGGCGGATGACCAGTTGGCGTGCGCGGCGCCTCTGCACGTTTGTCAGTTCGTCCGTCTGGCTGAACCGCACCGGGTCGAGAATCTCCAGCAGGCCGGTGAAGGAGCGAGTGTGCCCGTTGTGCGGCGTCGCAGAGAGGAAGAGCCGGTGCTCGAAGCACGGGGCGATCCGGCGCAGCATCTGGCACAGCTCGCTGTCGGCGCCGAACGGCGACGGCATCAGGTTGTGGCACTCGTCGACGATCAGCAGGTCCCATGGGAGCCTGGGCGAGTCTTCGCCGGCGCGGCTGGCGGCCAGAAACTGCTCCTGGATGTCGGGCTGGCGCAGGTAGTGGTACGAGGCGACGATGCGGCTGAACGAGCGCCAGGGATTCGCGTCGATGCCCAGTTCCCGGCGCAGGTTCTCGGTCCGTCCCCGGTCGACGATCTCGAACGGCAACGCGAACTTGTCGTCGAGTTCGTCCCGCCACTGCAGGCGCAGAGCCGCCGGGACGAGGACCAGCACCCGGCGGATGCGCCGGCGCAGGAGGAGCTCCTTGAGGATGAGACCCGCCTCGACCGTCTTTCCGAGGCCGACGTCGTCGGCGATCAGCAGGTTGACCCGGGGCATCCGCAGCGCCCGCAGGAGCGGCTCGAGCTGGTACTCCTCGACCCGGACGCCGCTGTGCAGGGGGCTCGACACCGGCTGGCGGTCGAGCGGACCTTCGCCGTCCGGGTCGACGCAGGGCATGAGCGCGGTCCAGCGCGCGGCGCGCAACAGGGCGTCGAAGTCGTCGGCCGGCATCGGCGCGCTCTCGCGGACCCGTGGCAGCCGGTTCGGCTCCAGGAGTTCACGGCCCGGTTCGAGTTCCCACAGGAGGCGCTCGCTGTGCGGCGCGTCGTGGTCCTTGTACTCGACCTGCACCAGGTGCAGGCGGCCGGCGTCGCCGCCGTGCGGATTCTCGCAAGGACTGACGGACGCGACGATCCCGCGGCGGTTGCGGACCCGGGCGAGCATGCCGACCCGGGGGATGTCGGTGCCTGCTTGTGCCTGCTGCATTCCCTCTCTTGCTGGCGCGACCTCGGGCGCCGCCCGTTGGCGGAGACGTGTCCTGTGTCAAGTGGTGTTGACGGATTCCGGGGAGTGTATGCGCGCCGCGTACCTTGCCCCTTGCCGCCCTCGGGCGTCTTCTGAGGCTCTCGAGTACTGCCGGCGCCGGCCGCGGGGGCGCCACCTGGACCCGCGACGAGCTTCATGAGCGCTGAACTCTGCTTCGTCGACACGAACGTGCTCGTCTACATGTTCGACGACGACTCCCCTGCGAAGCATTCCGGTGTCCGACTCCGGGATTTCAGGTTCCTGCAGTCCTCCGACAAAACACCGTCGCTCCGACCGCGAGCACCGCAGCCGCCGCGTACGACAGCGCCAGCAGGCGAAGCGCAACCGGTACGTGAGCCAGGGAGTGGGCGAAGAAGACGGCGTACCAGGCGGGGACCGCCCACCCGGCGGCGAGGATGCCGGCCCAGCGCCAGGGGTCTTCCAGGGACCACCAGCGGCGGAGGACGTAGAGGGCGCCGGCGATCAGCGTCGCTGCCGTGACGACGATCAGGACGAGGGCCAGGACCCGTGAGCCGAGGCCGACGGCGCCGAGGTGGTTGGCGGCCCGCTCGAGGAATCGTTCGATCGTGGGCCGGCTGGAGTAGAAGGGGTCGATGTCGGGGTGAATCGAGCTCCGGGGATCGCCGTAGAGCCGGAAGGCTAGCTGGTCCCAGAACTTGAACAGCACGGGCTCGCGGAACACGAGTTCGGCGAGGAGGACCCGGAGCAGGAAGACGGCGGAAAGGCAGGAGATGTAGGCGCCGGCGCACCGGATCAGCAGTTGGCGACGCCAGGCGCGCGCGCGGCCGAGCGGGCCGGACGGTTCGGCGCCGTGGCCCGCAGAAGGCGGGGGCGCGACCGCCAGCGCCAGCAGCAGGGCGACCAGCCCGATCAGGGCGCTGCCGAACAGGAGCTCCTGGTAGGCGATCAGCGCGCCGAAGGAGGCGAAGAGCAGAATCTGGCGTTCCGGTTTCCAGTGGGCGATCCGCAGAGCCGGCGCCGCGATGAGCAGGACGAGGGTCAGCAGGTTCGAGGCTCCGGTGGTGAAACTGCCGGCGCGGTCGTCGAGATCGAGAAAGAGCAGCAGACAGACGAAGATGGCGGCGTAGGCGACGGGCTGGAACAGGTACCGGCCCTTGGGCGCCGGGCTCGTCGTCTCGTCTTCAGCGGGCGGCAGGTGGAGCAGGCGCCGGAAGAGGGCTGGAAGTTCGCGGTTCCAGGGATGGGGTGCGGTGACGAGCGCTATTGCAAGCACCAGGGCGCCGCCAACACCGACGCCCAGCAGAACGAATGTCAGCGCTTCCAGCAGATTCCGCAGCCCGTCGACGCCGAGGCTTGGCAGCAGCCACTGCAGCATCACGCGCTGGCCGGCCCAGTACTGGTGGTAGAAGACGGTCAGAAAGTCCGAGTCGTCGACGGCGCCCTGGTCGAGTCGCTGCTCGAGCGCGTCGCACGGCCGTTGCGGGCGCGTGTAGCGGTAGACGCGGCGGGGGGAGACGGTCCGCTCCCAGGTCGAACCGGCCCGGTCGAGCGCCATCAGGCTGAGCAGGCAGTCGTTGAAGCGCTCGGCCGAGTCCTTGAGGGTGCGCTCGGGGTGCCCGTAGGACGCCCGCAGCGCGTCGGCGACGGGTTCGGGGTCGGCGCGGACGGCGAGCCAGTTGAGCGCCAGAAAGACGATCGTCGCGGCGAGCGTCACGGCGCCGACGAGGGCGGCGGCGCGGAAGGGCCCGAGGCGCCGCTGAGTGCGCCAGTCGGCCTCCGGCGCCGGGGGTGGGGCGTGGGTCGTGCTGCGGATGTGCGTCGGCAGCCCCTCCGCGTCGGTCGAGTGCGGGTATCGAGCCGGAGACCGGCGTGATGAAGCCTGCGGACTGCGGGCCGGCGCCTCGGGGCTCGCCGGCGGAGTCGAGAAGAGGAGCGTGCGCAGGATGCGGAAGCCGTCGCGGAACGCCTTGAGCTTGCTCGCCGAGCCTTCCGGCCGGGCGAAGTACGGGCACGGGGTCTCCTCCCAGGCGAGGTCCGAGGACGCGGCGAAGAGCGTCAGCTCGGTCTCGACCTCGAAGCCGTCGGAGCGCGCCGGGAAGCGCTCGACGAAGCGGCGCGAGAAGACCCGGTAGCCGGACAGGAGGTCGTGGACCCGGGGGCCGCAGCGCCAGCGGGCGAGGGCGCTGAACAGCCGGTTGCCGAAGCGGCGCAGCGGCATCCAGGCGTGCGCGTCGGCCCGTTTGCGAGTGGCGACGAGCATGTCGAGCTGTCGCTCCTGGAGAGTCGAAACGAGCTGCGGGGCGCTCTCTGCATCGTAGGTGTGGTCGCCGTCGGCCATCAGGTAGATGTCGGCGTCCACCTCGCGGAACAGGCGACGGATGGCCCGGCCCTTGCCTCGCCGGGGCTCAAGGATCACGGTGGCGCCTGCTGCAGCGGCGGCTTCGGCCGTGCCGTCGTCGGACCCGTTGTCGCAGACGTAAACGGCCGCTTCGGGAAGGGCGCGCTGGAACGCCGCGACGACATCGGCGATCGTCGCCTGCTCGTTGAGGCAGGGGAGCAGGACGGCGATGCGGGGCTGGTTCATCCGGCGTCAGACTACTGCGGCTCACGGCTACAGAGCGTTGACGCGGTCTCGCAGGCCGGGGATGTCGGTGGCCGAGAGCACGGTGATCTTCGCGGCCACCGGGTAGGTATGGGTGGTCGGGCAGACGACGAAGAGCTGGTCGAGAGCCAGCGTCTCGGCCGTCTTGCGCATGGCGCCGGTGACTTTCGGAGCTTCGCTGAACTTCATCTCGAAGCCGATGCGAAGGCCGCGGATATGGACCAGCAGGTCCAGTTCGCCGCCGCCATGGGTTGCCCAGAACCAGGCGTGTGGGTGGCGCAGGGCGGAAAGGACCTGCTCGATGGCGAAGCCCTCCCAGGAGGCGCCGACCCGGACGTGTCCCAGAAGTTCCCGGTCGTCGCGGATGCCGAGCAGCGAATGCAACAGGCCGGTGTCGCGGATGTAGACCTTGGGCGCCTTGATCTCGCGCTTCGCCGTGTTCTGGAACCAGGGATGGAGTTGGCGGACCATGAAGGCGCCGGTCAAAAGGTCGAGGTAGTTGCGGGCCGTCTTGTCGGTCACGTTGATCGTCCGGCCCAGCCTGGACGCGTTCCAGACCTGCCCGTGGAAGTGCGCCAGCGTCGTCCAGAAGCGCCGCATCGCGGGCGCGGGCATCGTGATGCCAAGCTGGGGAACGTCGCGCTCCAGGAAGGTCCGGAAGAAGGCTCTGCGCCAGGCGAGACTGGCGGTTTCCGAAGGCGCCAGACAGGAGCGGGGGAAGCCGCCGCGCCGCCAGAGCTTCCGCAGGTTGTCCGTGCCGGCTTCCTCCAGGTCGAACCCGGCCATGTCGATGAACTCGACGCGACCGGCCAATGTCTGGGATACGCCGCGCACGATGTCTGGCGAGGCGCTGCCGAGGATGAGGAAGCGGGTGTCGCTGTCGGGCTGGTCCACCAGAACGCGGAGGACGTTGAAGAGCAACGGCAGGACCTGGATCTCGTCCAGCACGACGAAGTCCCGGAGCTCGCCCAGAACCAGCTCGGGGTTGCTGAGCCGGCGAACGTCAGCCTCCGACTGGAGGTCGAAGACGGTGGCTTTCCGGGTCGAGACGAACTGCCGGGCCAGAGTCGTCTTGCCGCACTGGCGGGGTCCCAGCAGCGAGGTGACCGGCGCCCGATCGGTTGCCGTGGCTATTCGCCTCAGGTACGTCTCTCTGGTGATCATCCCGTCGATTCTAGGCGAGAGCTCGGCGGGCGCTCCGAGATTTCGGCATCTGGACTCCGAGATGTCGTTACGTCGATTCCGAGATTTCCGATTCGTGACTCCGAGATTTCGGTACATGCACTCCGAGATTTCCGGGTTGGCCATCCGAGTTGTCCTACTGGCGGGATCCGGGATTTTCGTGTTCTGACTCCGGGATTTCAAGCCTTGCGGGGCCGCCGGCCGAACACTGCGACGCCTGCGATGAGGATGGCGGCTGCCGCGTACGGCAGCGCCAGCAGGCGGAGGGCGATGGGCACGTGGGCGTGGAGGGAATGGGCGAAGAAGACGGGGTACCAGGCGGGGACGGACCAGCCGGCGGCGAGGATGCCTGCCCGGCGCCAGGGGTCTTCGAGCGTCTACCAGCGGCGGGTCAGGGTGCGTCGCCGCCGGTCGAGTCGGCCTCGCTGCCGGCCGGACCGAGCGCAAAGAGGTGCTCGCGGCCGCGTACGTAGAGCCGGTCGCCGACGATCGCCGGGGTCGCCCAGACCGACTCGCCGAGTGAGAAGCTGCCGAGGACCTCGTGCTCCCGGCCGGCGCGGAAGAGTGCGGCGTCGCCGTCCGTGTTGACCATCAGGATGCGGCCGCCGCCGCCGACCATGGAGGCGGAGTAGCGGCCGCGGATCGGCAGCCGGCCGCCCTCGTAGACCACGTCGCCGGTGCGCGCGTCGAGGCAGGTGATCACGCCGCCGTCGTTGGTCAGGTAGAGCAGGCCGTCGTAGAGGAGGTTCGAGGGTACGTAGCCGGTGCCCTTGCGGTAGGTCCAGACCCGTGGGGCGTTGCTGCCGGTCAGATCGCCACGGCTGTCGAGCCGGATCGCGAAGACGAGCTTGCCGGGGTGGCCCGTGCTGAACACCGCCAGGCCGCCCACCGTCATCGGCGTGTGGATCACGTTGTTCCCGAGTCCCCTGGCCCGCCAGAGTTCGGCGCCGTCGGCCGGGTCGTAGGCGATGACGTACTCGTTGCCGGTAGTCAGCAGCTGCTTCTGTTGCTCGTGTTCGACCACGATCGGCGTGGCCCAGCTCGCCCGCACCGACCGGTCGCGCTTCCAGACCTCCTCGCCGGTCAGCGCGTCCAGCGCGACGATGAAGGAGTCGTCGCCGCTGTCCTCGTCGGCCAGGATGATGAGCAGACCCTCGTGCAGCACGGGCGAGGTGCCGACGCCGAGGCCGACCGTCTTGATGTCGCCGATGTCGCGCTCCCACACCGGCGCCCCATCGACGGTGTAGGCGTAGACGCCCTCGGAACCGAAGTAGGCGTAGATCCGCTCGCCGTCGGTGACCGGGGTCGGCGAGGCGTACGACGAGTCGGAGTGGCGGTCGTCGTAGACCCGGCCTTCGTAGGCGGTGCGGGACCAGAGCAGGTCGCCTTCGTCGGCGTCGAAGGCGATGACCTTCATCGTGTGGCGGCGGTTGCCGTCGGTGGCCTGCGGGTGATGGAAGGGCCGTCCCGCGAACGTGTGCTCGGGCGGTCCGGCCCCGGGAATCACGTCTCCCGCGATTGCCGTGGTCAGGAAGACTCGGCCTCCCGAAACCACCGGCGAGGAGTGGCCGCGGCCCTCCACCTTCGTCTTCCAGAGCAGGTTTCGGTCGAGGTCGAGGTCGGCCGCCGGGCCCGGGCCGGAGCGGGCGATGCCGCTGCCGTCGGCGCCGCGGAAGCCGGGCCAGTCATTGGCGTCGGCTTCAGCACCGAGGGTGGGCGCCGCCACCAGGGCGGCGGCGATCAGAGTGGCTGCCAGAACGGACACGATCCACTGATAGATGTCCATACTGCTTCCTCTCTAGCGGACTATCGCCGCCGTTGTTCCAGCCGTTTGCGCCATTTGCGCAAGCGCGCTTCTCTCAGCAGTTGGACACGCTCCAACTGCCGTCTAATGGATGGATGGATTGGCGTTGGCTCAGGCTCAGGCTTAGGGACAGGCTCAGGAACGCTCCAATAGGCCCGCACCTGCGTCCCCAGGCCGGCAGGATTCCCGGAGGCCGGCGCCTTGCGCCGAATGCCGGCCAGAACCCGGGTGGCGCGGCCCCGCGCCACCCGTGAACCAGTCCGTGCGCCCGTCATCAAGCGCACGGATGGCAGGCCGGTGCACCTGTAGCTTTGCTGGGTGGATTCTGGTCCCTGTCCAAGGCCGTCCGAGAGGCGAGAAGTCGTCGAGGCTGCGGAAGCTGTGGGAAACCCGGTTCCTGCCGCGGAGTCTGCCGGTGAACGATGGTGGTAGGTGTGCATGGGAGTCTCGCAGGTTGTCGATGCTACGGGGTCTTGATCGGGTCGGCGGGGCGGCCGGGCAGGGTGCGGGGGTCTTCGGCCAGTTTCTCGAGCATCAGGTCGACGGCTCTCTCGAGTTGCGGGTCGCGGCCGTCGAGGATGTCGCGCGGCAGGTTCGTCACCTCGATGTCCGGGTCGACGCCGTAGCCCTCGATCACCCAGTTGCCCTCCGGGTCGGCGGAGCCGGCCTCGGGCACGTTGACCGAGCCGCCGTCGATCAGCGGCGCCCGGCCGTAGATGCCGACCACGCCGCCCCAGCTCCGCTTGCCGACGATGGGCCCCAGTCCGGCGCGGCGGAACTGGTAGGCGAACTGGTCGCCGTCCGAGGCGGTGTCCTCGTCGATCACGCACACGAGGTGGCCGTGAAAGACGCCGCCCGGCGAGGTGTCGACGGAGTCCCGGTTGCGCTCGAAGTCGAGCATCAGGGTCTCGCGGCGCAATCGCTCGATGATCATGGGCGAGACGTTGCCGCCGCCGTTGGAGCGCACGTCGACGACCAGGGCCTCCTTGCGGACCTGGCCGTAGTACCACTTGATCCACTCGCGGATGCCGCTGGCCGACATGTCGGGGATGTGGAGGTAGCCGATCCGGCCGCCGCCGCGCTCCTCGACGATTCTTCGGCTGCGCTCGGTCCAGGCCAGGTAGATCAGCGCGTCTTCGCTCGCGATCGGATCGACGAGCACGTTCCTTGCCTCGGCGCGGTCGGCGCTCGAACCGACGGTCAACTCGAGCGGCCCGCGTCCGGCCTCGCGCAGGAGCTGGAACGGACTCGTCGCCGGCGTCAGCTCGCGGCCCTGGATCGCGAACAGGTAGTCGCCCTCGCCGACATCGACGCCGATTTCGGTCAGCGGCGAGCGGTACCGGGGTTCCTCGTTCTGGCCTTTGAAGATGCGGGAGAACCGGTAGCGACGGGCGTCCTCGTCCAGTTCGAAGCGGGCGCCGAGCAGGGCGGCGCGCGGCCGGTCGGGCGCCTCGTAGTCGCCGCCCGAGACGTAGGCGTGGGAGACGTTCAGTTCGGCGACCATCTCGCTCATCACGTAGTTCAGGTCGCTGCGATGGCCGACGTGGGCGAGCAGCGGGCGGTACTGCTCCCGGAGCGCCTCCCAGTCGTAGCCGTGCATGTTCGGGGCGTAGAAGAAGTCGCGGAACCGGCGCCAGACCTCGTCGAAGATCTGGGTCCATTCCTCGGCCGGCGCCCGGTCGACGGTCAGGCCGGCGAGGGACAGCGTCTTCGCCTCGCCGCCGCCGAGGTCGAACAGGCGGTAGGACCGGCCCTCGCGGACCAGCAGCTTCTTGCCGTCACCGGAGAGGACGAGGCCGCCGATGCCCCTCGCCAGGCTCTTGCCTTCGCGCTTCTTCAGGTCGTACGAGAAGACTTCGGGCTGGATGTCGGAGGAGCGCCCGAGGTAGCCGGCGCCGCCGCGTACGTAGAGGACCTTGCCTTCCGCGGCGCCGAGGCCGATGTAGTTGTCCGCTTCGAGGGGGAAGCGGGCGATGCGCCGGGCGAGACCGTCGAGATCGATCCGGTCGCGCTCGTCCTCGTCGGCCTCGTCGGCCTGGTCGGCGTCCGAATCGTCGTTGTCATCCCCGTCGTCGTCGTCGCCGCCGTCATCCCCGTCGCCGTCGCCGTCGTCGTCGCCGTCGGCCTCCTGCCCGCCGTTCCCGCCGTCGGCCTTCCCGTCCTCGTCTTCATCGTCCTCGATCTCCACCTCGTCGCTGCGGGGCGGGAACGGATGGGGCGTGTCGTCGCGCAGGGCGAGCGCGTAGAGGTACGTCTCGCGGTCGGCGGCGTAGTTGTACTCGAAGCTGCCGATCTGCGGCACGAACTGCCGGTCGGAGAGGAAGTAGAGGTAGTCGCCGCCCGGGTCGAAGACGGGGAAGAAGTCGTTCCAGAGTTCGGAGGTCACGCGGGTGAGGGTGCGACTCTCGACCTCGAAGATGTGGATCGAGGCGAACTCGTTCGGGTCGCCCAGTTCGACCGCCAGGTAGTCGCCGTTCGGCGACCAGTCGTAGCTGGTGCCGAAGGGCCGAGGATCGTCCGCGACTTCGATGATGTCGCGTGGTCCGGCCGCCGCGTCGTCGCCGCTCCTGACGCTCGCGTCGACGATGCCGAGCCGGCCCTGCTGGTCGATGAAGGCGATGCGGTCGCTCTTCGGCGACCAGAGCAGGTTGCTGTAATGGCGGCCGACACTGCCTTGTGTGAGCTGGACCGGTTCGCCGTTGCCGTCCTGGCTGACCGTCCAGATTTCCGTCTCCCCGGTCCGGTCGGAGGTGAAGGCGATCCGCCGGCCGTCCGGAGACCAGGCGGGATCCCGGTCATTCGCGCCGGAGGAGCGGGTCAGGTTGCGGGTCGGACCGTGCTCGGCCGGGACGGTGAAGACGTCGCCGCGAGCGGAGAAGGCGGCCCGTTTCGCTTTCGGACTGAGAGCGAAGCCGGACACCTGGTTCGCTGCCGAAACGCGGCCGGGGCGGCGGGCGAGCTGGTCCGTCGGCACATGGATGGGGACCGGCCGGGCGCGTCCGGAGGCGAGGTCGAAAATCTCGAGCGCACCGGCCTTCTCATACACGATGCGCCGGTTCGCCTTGTCGGCGCTGGGCCAACGCACGTCCCATCGGTCTTCGTTCGTGAGCTGGGAGAGCTCGCCCGAATCGACCTCGTAGGCATACAGGTTCAGCGTGCCGTCGCGGTCCGAGGAGAAGTAGATCGTGTCGCCGATCCACATCGGGTCGCGGTCGGAGCGCTTGTGGTCCGTCACCTGGATCGACTCCAGGCTGTCGATGTCGAGGATCCACAGGTCCTGCGCCCAGCCTCCTTCGTAGCGCTTCCAGTGCCGGAAGTCCCGGGTCACCGGCGAGTAGACGACGCGCCTTCCGTCGGGCGAAAGATCGCCGCCGCCCGACTCCGGCATCGGCAGCGCCCTCGGCAGTCCCCCTGCCGTGTCGACCAGGAACAGCTTCGTGTCACCCAGGTCCCAGCCGTCCCGCAACGACCGGAACAGGACGGACTTGCCGTCGGGAGACCAGCCGTAGACCTGGTAGTCGTAGCCCCAGCGCGGCGCCAGGGGCCCGGCGGCGGGGTAGAAGGTCAATTGCCGGGGCGCGCCGCCCGCCGCGTCGACGACGTAGACCTGCTCGTCGCCGTCGTACTGGCCGGTGAAGGCGATCTGCGAACCGTCCGGCGAGAACCTGGCGAACAGCTCCAGGCCGGGATGGGAGGTGAGGCGCGTCGCCGTGCCCCCGTCCGCCGAAGCGAGCCAGATGTCGCCCGCGTAGGTGAACGCGACCCGGTCGCCGGCGAGGTCCGGGAAGCGGAGCAGCCTGGTCTCGCCGCCCGTCTGGGCCGAAGCGGGCGGCGCCGGCGCGGCGGCGAGGACGATGGCGCACAGCATGGCGCGCCGCACTTGACGGGGGACGGTCATGGGAACCTCCGGTCGCGGGACTGCGCTTGGGAGCAGACAGCGCCGCGGCATTTTCTCACGTTCACCGGTTGCGCCGGCATTCGGCGCGACAGCGGCAACTCGCCATCCGGCAAGCTGCCGCCGCTTCGCCAGACAGGTCTACGCTTCCTGGCGGGGCCAGGTTGCAGAACGACGAGACGAGGACGCCGGCGCGGGGCCGGATCGGAAGACTTCGAGGCCGCAGAAGCGGCGGCGCTTGACCCGGACGAAGACAAACGGCGGCTTGCTCCGGTACAACGCGGCGCAGCAAGCCAAGCGGGCGGATGCGTACGCGCTGGCGGCCCGGAAGATGGCCACCGCCGACCCCTAGCCGCCCGTGGTAAGAGTCGCGCTGCATTCGATCGGTCATGCATCCCGCCCGGCATCGTGCCATCCGTGCGCCCGATGACGGGCGCACGGACTGGTTCGCGGGTGGCGCGGAGCGCGCCACCCGGGCAAGCTCCTCGGTCGCCCTTGTTCCCGGGATTGCGGGCGGCCCGATATGCTCCGTCGTGGCGCCTTGCTGGACGAGCGCCGCCGGCCTTGGGCGCCCGTTCCCGGCCGGTCCAGGCGGCTTTCCTGGGCGTCTCGCGGCCTGGCGGCGGGTTCGAGTGACCCGCTACGGAAGACGCAACGGTCCCTTTGAGGGGGTTGTCAAATCCAGCCCTGCGCGGGAAGTCGCGGGCCGTGCGCGAGAGTAGCAACGCGGCCCTTGAGCGCTTGACAGGCCCGGAGGCCGTGCCTAGGATTGTATGCGTCAAATCCAGTTCTACAGCCGGAAAGTCCGATGTTTGCGAGTACTACCAGGACAGTAGCGGCAACCCGGTGGCGTCTCCCGAGAATTCCGAGGAGTGCGGACCGGCTCCGTTTTGAAAACGCAACGAGGTGCTCCAAGAATGAAAAGACTTGGAATCACGCTCTCCTTGTTGGCGACTCTGGCTGCGCCAGTCGCCGCCGACGATCACCCCAAGACGGTGGGGCCGCACGACATCGACCGAGGCTACGCATGGTATGCGGCTTCGCGAGTGCTGGCCGCGGATGGGTCGGTGAAGGCAACCCGCTTGCCCAAATGGTTGCGCGAGGGACTTGAATGGCAAGTGCAGCGCAGTTCCGCGGAACACGGACTGGAAGACGGAGAGGTTCCGCCGTCCAGGGAACACTGTGCGCCATGGAGCGGCTCCGTCACCTGGCCGCCCAGTGAGACGGCGGGGGACTTTGCTTCCGTGCTTCTCTTGTCGGAGGTTGCGGTTCACGCCACCCTGGGGGAAGGGATTCCCGGCTTCACTCAGAACGGAAACCCGATGGTTCTGTTTCCTTTGTCTGACGTTGTACGGCTGCACGGGCGTTCCTCTTCCCCTGACTACCTGCTGGTATCGTTCGATCGGTTGGTAGTCCGCGGGCGGGTGTTCTGTGCGGTGAGCCCATCTCACGCGAACGCTTGGGGCACAAGACCGCCGGGTAAGGGCGACAGAGTTGTTCTGCTCGGCCCCTGGTCGAGTGACGGCGTGGTGCGCGCAAGAGCTTCTCACCCTGAATCAGCCGCCTTGGCCCAGATAGCGGGGGACGATGACGAGTTGTTCTGGAAGTCGTCCTTTGGAATCGCCAGTGTCATGTCCAACGAGCCGCGGACCCTCGCTGGATTGCAGGAACGAGTGGATGAAGCTGTGGTCGGGCGGCTGTTCGATCTCACGGCGCACCTTGTATCGCAGGAGTACGGTTCGCCGGAGCGGCGAGAGTGGGCGGAGAAATGGAGAAAGCAGCACGAGAACAACTGCAGGATTGTAGAGGCTGCCGAATTGCCCGGTCGAGGTCTGGTTCCGGTGCGGAAAATCTGTCGCCCGTTGTCGCACTAGACCGCGAGACGACGGCCCGCCGGAGCCGGTCGAGTTTCGGCGGCGGCGGCCCGCGCCTGTTCGCCGGTTCCGAGGCCGTGCGCGAGCGCGGCGACCTGCTCGCCCTGGTTGAGCGCCGGACCGGGCAGCACGGACCCGACTACCTGCGCGACCGAGGAATCCGAGGCTTCAAGCGCCGAGGCCCTGAGAGGCCCTGAGAGGCCCAGGAAGGCCGTTGGGGACGGTGGGCAGAGGTGCGCAGGGTCAACTCGCCATCCGGTAAACTGCCGCCGCTTCGCCAGACAGGTCTACGAGTCCTGGCGGGGCAGGTTGCAGAACGACGACGAACGAGAGGCCGGCCGGGGCTGGTCTTGGGAGACGGCAGGATGAGCGGAATCGAGATCACCGGACCGCGCGACTTCGAGGCGGCGGAACACATTCTGACGGCGGAGGCGCTCGGGTTCGCGGGCGACCTTTGCCGGCAATTCGAGGAGCGCCGGGTGCAGCTGCTCCAGGACCGGGTCGATCGCCACGCCCGCATTCAGGCTGGCGAGGATCCGACCTTCCCGGCCGAGACGCAGGAAGTCCGCGACGCGGACTGGAAGGTGGCGCCCGCGCCCGCGGACCTGAACTGCCGCTGGGCCGAGATCACGGGCCCCGTCGACCGCAAGATGATGATCAACGCGCTGAACTCCGGCGCCAAGGTGTTCATGGCCGACATCGAGGATGCGCTCAGTCCGAGTTGGCGCAACGTGATCGAGGGTCAGGAGAACCTGTACGACGCGGTGCGCAAGCAGTTGGAGTTCACGAACCCCGGCAACGGCAAGGAGTACCGCCTCAAGGACGAGATCGCGACCCTGCTGGTGCGTCCGCGCGGCTGGCACCTGATCGAGAAGAACGCCCTGATCGACGGCCAGCCCGTCTCGGCCGGCATCTTCGACTTCGCCCTCTACTTCTTCCATAACGCGAAGGCAGCGCTCAGCCGCGGCAGCGGGCCGTACTTCTACCTGCCGAAGCTGGAGAACCGGCATGAGGCGCGGCTCTGGAACGACATCTTCGTTGCCGCCCAGGATGCGCTCGGCGTGCCGCAGGGCAGCGTCCGCGCCACGGTGCTGATCGAGACGATCCTCGCCGCCTTCGAGATGGAGGAGATCCTCTACGAGCTGCGGGACCACTCGGCGGGGCTGAACGCCGGCCGCTGGGACTACATCTTCAGCGCGATCAAGAAGTTCGCGTTCCGCGAAGACCTCGTGCTGCCGGACCGCGGCCAGATCACGATGACCGTGCCGTTCATGCGCTCCTACACGGAGCTGCTGGTTCGCACCTGCCATGGCCGCGGCGCTCACGCGATCGGCGGCATGGCGGCCTTCATCCCCAGCCGGCGGGACGCGGAGGTCAACGCGACGGCGCTGGCGGCGGTCACGGCCGACAAGGAGCGCGAGGCCGGCGACGGGTTCGACGGCAGTTGGGTAGCCCATCCGGACCTGGTGCCGATCGCCCTGGAGGTGTTCTCCACCAAGATGGAGGGCCGCCCGAATCAGAAAGAGAGGCTGCGCCAGGACGTTGCGGTTGCGCCCGGCAGCCTGATCGACCTGAACGTGCCCGGCGGAACGCTGACCGAGCAGGGCTTGCGCAACAACGTGTCGGTGGGACTCCAGTACATGAACTCCTGGCTCAACGGCAACGGCGCGGCGGCAATCAACAACCTGATGGAAGATGCGGCGACTGCCGAAATCGCCCGCGCCCAGCTCTGGCAGTGGGTCCACAGAGGCGCGCGGATGGACAACGGCGAGCAGGTCACGCCCGCGCTCTACGAGCAGGTGCGGGACGAGGAGTTGAGCCGGCTCGGCGGCCGCGAAGCGAGCCGCTACGGTCTCGCGGTCGCCCTGCTCGACGACCTGGTGCTCGGTTCCGAGTTCCAGGAGTTCCTGACCCTGCAGGCCTACCGGCACATCTGAGTTACCATCGGGGCGTGAGCGCTGGGACCTCCTGGAAAGCCCGGCCTGCCGGCGCCTACCAGCACATCTGAGTTAGCATCGGGGCGTGAGCACCTATGGCGACAGCGCGAGCCCTGCGTGAAGCGGGAATCGACCCTGAGCCTGCGACTGCGGTTGCAGAAGCCCTCGGCAAGACGATCGCCGAGACCATCGCGACGCGAGCGGATCTGGCGGCGGCAGAACTCCGCTTGAGCGACAGGATCACAGCGGCGTTCTGGCGTGAAATCGGCGTCGTGCCGGGTGGCGCAGGCGGTCTTCTGGCGCTGCTTTGGGTGCTCGCGTAGCGGTCGCTTGCAGCCGACGATGCAGCACGCGATCAAGCTGGACGCGCTGCAAAGCGAGGTCGGCGATGCCGCCTCGGCGATGGCGAACGCGGTTTCGGCCTGCGTCCACTGCGGATTCTGCCTGCCGACGTGCCCGACCTACATCGAACTTGGCGAGGAGATGGACTCGCCGCGCGGGCGCATCGTGCTGATGAAGGAGGTGCTCGAGGGCAACCTCGACCTGGAGGAGGCGCTGGCGCACATCGACCCGTGCCTGGGGTGCATGGCGTGCGTCACTGCCTGCCCGTCGGGTGTCGAGTACGGCGAACTGCTGATGCCGTTCCGGGAACTGGCCGAGAACGGCCGGCGGCGCTCCCTGCCGGACCGACTCTGGCGCGGGTTGATGCTGGACACGCTGGCGAGCCCCGCGCGTTTGCGGTGGATGCTGCGGCTGGGCCGCCTCGCGGCGCCGTTCCGCGCGCTGCTGCCGGCGCGGCTTGCCGCGCCGCTCGATCTGCTGCCCGAGGGCGCCGACCGTGCGGAAGTCGGCTTCGGCGTGTTCCCGGCGGTCGGCGAGCGGCGCGCCCGCGTGGCCCTTCTCGCCGGTTGCGCGCAGCAGGTGCTGGCGCCGCGGATTCACCAGGCGACGATCGACGTGCTTGTGCGCCGCGGAGTCGAGGTCGTCGTTCCCGGAGAGGAGGCGTGTTGCGGTTCGCTCGCGTTTCACGCCGGTGACGCGCCGCGGGCCCGCGCTGCTGCCGGCGCCCTCCTGAATGTCCTCGGGCGTGACGGTCTCTTGCCGGCCGTCGACGCGGTGCTCACCAACGCGGCCGGCTGCGGTTCGGGCCTCAGGGAGTACGGTCTGCTGTTCGCCGGCCGGCCGGAAGAGGCCGCCGCCGGCGCCCTTGCCGCCAAGGTTCGTGATGTCTCGACTTTCCTTTCCGCTCTCGAGACCGAGGCGCCGCCGCCGCTGCCGGCGCCCCTGCGGGTGGCGTACCACGATGCCTGCCACCTGGCCCATGCCCAGTCGGAGCGGGCGGGACCCCGGCAGTTGCTTGCGCAGGTGCCGAACCTGACCCTGGTCGAGCCCCGCGACTGGGAGATCTGCTGCGGTTCGGCGGGCATCTACAACCTGGAAGAGCCCGAACTCGCGGCCCGCCTGGGGCGCAAGAAGGCGGAGGCTCTTCTCGAAGGCGAACCGGACGTGATCGCCACCGGCAACATCGGTTGCCTGACCCAGATCCGGAGTCACGCCCGGCGTTTGGGCGCGCCGATTCCGGTGCGCCACACGATGGAGATCCTGGCCTCCGCCTACGCAACCGACTGAGGGATTCCGCGGGTCGGAATCCGTGGCGGACAGCGGCCTCCGGGTCGGCTATTCTGCCCGCGCCCTTTGACGGCTTCTTCTTTTACGCTCACTGTTTTTCCTGACCTGGATGACGACAACGAACCGCATTGGAATGATGGTTCCGGGGAGACACGCGGCCTCTTGGGGCGCCCCGGCTGGTTCGCGTTCGACGGAGATTCCCGAATGACGCCTCCAACTCGCATTGGCATCATGGTTCCGGGGAGACCCGCGGCCTCTTGGGGCGCCCCGGCCGGTTCGCGTTCGACGGAGATTCCCGAATGACGCCTCCAACTCGCATTGGCATCATGGTTCCGGGGAGACCCGCGGCCTCTTGGGGCGCCCCGGCCGGTTCGCGCTCGACGGAGATTCTCGAATGACGCCTCCAACTCGCATTGGCATCATGGTTCCGGGGAGACCCGCGGCCTCTTGGGGCGCCCCGGCCGGTTGGCGCTCGACGGAGATTCTCGAATGACGCCTCCAACGCGCATTGGAATCATGGGCTTCGGCCTCCTGGGGCGAAGCCTTTTTCGCCTTGCCCTCGACCGCCCCGAAATCGAGGTCGCCGCGGTCGCCGACACCGCCGACCCCGACATGCTGCGCTACCTGCTGCGCTTCTCGACCCTGCCCTGGCCGCTCGACGCGGATGTCGAACTTCAGAACGGCAGCCTCTGCGTCGACGGCTCGTGCGCGAGCGTCGTGCGGGCAGGCAACGCCGGTGAGGCGCTTTGGGGCGATCTGGGAGTCACCACCGTCGTCGACTTCCGCGACACACGGCCGACGCGGAGCGAGCTCGAAGGGCACCTGGAAGCCGGCGCCGAACGCGTCGTCCTCTGCGCCCCGCCGGGCGGGGAGCTGGACCGGACGGTGGTGGTCGGACTGAACGAGGACCAAATCGATGCCTCCGACCGGATCGTGTCCGCCGGCTCGTTCACGGCGCACTGCGCGGGGCCGCTGCTTCGGATCCTGGACCGGGCGTTCGGCGTCGAGCAGGCGTTCATCAGCGCCGTGCGTGCCTACGGCGCAGGTTCCCGGCTCGCCGACGTGCCGGCGCCCGAGCTGCGGTCGGGCAGGGCGGCGGGCGAGAACATCATTCCCGCGGCAACGGGAGCGGCCGAAGAACTCGCGGCCGTATTGCCCGAGCTGGGCGGCAGGCTCTCGGCTTCGGCGATGAACGTGCCGGTGTCGAACGGCTCCGTGGTCGACCTGGTGTGCTGGCACCGCGACGCGGTCAGCGTCGATGGAGTCAACGACGCGGTGGCCGCGGGCGCCGGCGGCGAGTGGGGCGGCCGCGTGCGCTTCGAACGCGAGGCGATCGTCTCGGCCGACACGGCGGGCAGCCGGGCGACGTGCATCTTCGACTCACAGGCGACGATGACGCTGGGCAATCACGTCTCGAAGACGATCGCCTGGTTCGACAATGGCTGGGGCTATCTGCACCGGCTCCTGGAACTTGTCGCCGCGCTCGACGGCGCGGCGGACGCCGAAGGAGGCGCCTCATGATCCGCGTCGGCATCAATGGCTTCGGTCGCATTGGACGCAGCGTCTTCCGCATCCTGGCCGCCCGCCCGAACGTCGAGATCGTCGGCATCAACGACCTGTTCGATGCCGGGCGCCTCGCCTACCTGCTGCGCTACGACACGGTGCAGGGAGTCTTCGATCAGGAGGTCGAGGTGACCGGGAACGGCCTGCGGGTCGGAGGTCGCCAGATCCGGCTCAGCGCGGAGCGGGATCCGTCCCGGCTTCCCTGGAGTGAACTCGGGGTCGACATCGCCGTCGAGTCGACGGGCGTGTTCCGGACCCGGGCCCAGGTGGCGTCCCACCTCGAGGCCGGCGCCTCCCGGGTCGTCCTCACGGTCCCGGCCAAGGACGAGATTGACGCGATGATCGTGCTCGGCGTGAACGACGGCGATCTGGGTCCGGAGCATCGCGTGGTGTCCAACGCCTCCTGCACGACGAACTGCCTGGCGCCGCTCGCCAAGACGCTGGACGACGCCTTCGGATTCGAAGAGGGCTTCATCACGACGGTTCACGCCTACACGAACGGCCAGCGCCTGGTCGATTCGCCGCACAGCGACCCGCGGCGGAGCCGCTCGGCGACGGCCAACATCATCCCGACGACGACCGGCGCCGCGCGCGCCGTCGGCAAGGTGCTGCCGCACCTGAACGGCAAGCTCGACGGGATGGCGATGCGGGTACCCGTGGCGGACGGCTCGATCGTCGATCTGACCTGCCGGCTGCGCGGCGCCCCGACCGGTGAGGATGTCAACGCGGCTGCGTCCACCGCGGCGGAGACGAACCTCGCCGGCATCCTCCAGTACTCGGAGGACCCGCTCGTCTCAAGCGACATTCTCGGCAATCCCCACTCGTCGATCTTCGACGCGCCGCTGACCCGGGTCACGCCGGCTGAAGGCGGCGGCGTGTACGCCCGCGTCGTGTCGTGGTATGACAACGAGTGGGGTTACTCGAACCGGGTTGCGGATCTGATCGAGCGTCTGGCGGGGCTCGGGTCCTGACCGAGGTCCACGCCGCTCCGACTGGTTCTCCCACACCTTCCGCTCTCTCGATGGACATTCGCTCTCTACTTGATTCGACGCCGGTCCTGCCCCTGCTCCTGATCGGGCGGGAAGGGGATGCGGCGCCCTTGGCGGGCGCCCTGCTCGACGGCGGCGAGGAAGTCCGCGGCGTCTCCGGAACCGCGCCGGGCGCCGCGCCGCGCCGCTCCGGGTCGACTGGGCCTTCGTGATCCGGCAGGTGCTCTTCTTCGGCGGCTGCCTGGCGATGCGCCCGACGGCCAAAGCCCGAATCGTGAGCCCGGAGAGCTGAGGAAGCGTGCAGCGCCGAGCCAAGATCGTCGCCACGATCGGCCCTGCGAGCTCGAATCCGAAGACTCTCGCACGGCTCATCCGCGCCGGCGTCAACGTCGTCCGGCTGAACCAGTCCCACGGCACCAGGGAGGAGCATCGCCGGCTGATCCGGCTCGTGCGGCAGATCGCCGAGGAAGCCGGTCGGTCGGTCGGGGTGATGGTCGATCTGATGGGGCCGCGGCACCGGCTCGACCGTTTCGAAGGCGCGCGGGTGCTCAAGCGCGGCACCGTCGTTTCCCTGGGCACGGGCGCCGGCGCCGACCTCGCGCTCGACCGCAACCTGGTCAGGCACGTCCAGCCCGGGGAACAGATCCTGATCGACGACGGTCGGGTGCAGCTGGAGGTCCGGTCGAAGGACGAGGAGAAGATCGAGGCGCAGGTCATCGTCGGCGGCGCCGTGTCGAGCCGCAAGGGCGTCAACCTTCCCGACAGCCATCTGCCGTTCCGCATCTCGGACAAGGATCTCGCCGACATCCGGATGGCGGTCGAGGAGGACGCCGACTTCCTGGCGGCCAGCTACATCGGCAGCTCCGTGGACGTCGTGCGGGTGCGGCAGGCGGCAGTCGAGGCGGGGCGTGCCCTGCAGGTGATCGCCAAGCTGGAGCGCCGTCGGGCGCTCGAGAATCTCGATGAGATCGTGCTGGAATCCGACGGTGTGATGGTGGCGCGGGGCGACCTGGGGGTCGAGATCCCGTTGCACGAGGTTCCCGTGGTGCAGAAGCGGATCATCGAGACCGGTTGGCGGCGCACCCGTCCGGTGATCGTCGCCACCCAGATGCTGGAGTCGATGATCGACCATCCGCGTCCCACCCGGGCCGAGTCCTCGGATGTGGCCAACGCCGTCTTCGACGGCGCGGACGCGATGATGCTCTCCGGTGAGAGCGCGGCTGGGCGCTATCCGCTGGAGGCGGTGCAGACGATGCACCGGATCATCGCCGAGTCGGAGCGTTACCAACTCTCGAAGCACGCCTCCCAGCCGGTCGGCTTCCATACGATGGAGGTCGGCCCCTACGACATCGAACCGCCGCACCGCCCGGGCACCCTCGAGATCCCGGAGACGGTCTCGGCCGCGGCGATTTTGTCGGCGCGCCACCTGACCGCGCAGGGCATTGTCGTGCTCAGTCAGGGCGGCTTCACCGCCCGCCAGGTGGCCTGCCGCCGGCCCTCGACGCCGGTGTTCGCCTTCACGCGCGACGCCCGGTCGATGCGGGAGCTCCAACTCGTGTGGGGCGTGCACTCCGTGAAGATGGAGCAGGAGGTCTACCACCACGACGAGGTGGTGGCGATGGTCGACCGGCAACTGCTCGCCGGCAGTCTGGCGCTGCCGGGCGACACGATCGTCCTGCTCATGGGTGACCCGATCCAGGACCGACCGCCGACGAATCTGATGCGGATTCACAGGGTAAGGCCGCAGTAGGGAACCTCGGTTTCTGCGGCATCAGCCGCAAGAGCGCCGGCCGCACGGTTCCCGCCTCCTGTCCGCCTCCCGGTCTGGCGCGCGGCAATCGGGCCGCATCGCCAACGAGTTCCGCGGTTGCATTCTCAGGTCTGGCGCGCGGATTGAGCCGCGACGCGTAGCGTCCGGCTTCCGGGAGGGCGGCCTCCTGCCCGCCTCCCGGTTGATGGAGCCCGCACGTTTGAAGCGCTACGATCACCCGCCATGACTGACAGCGGAATCCAGGTCTCGATCGAGAACGACTACCCCTACCTCCGCGATCCGGTACGCCGTATCTGCGAGCAGTTTCCGGGCGAGTACTGGCGACGTCTCGACGCTGCCGCCGAGTACCCGACGGAGTTCGTCCAGGCACTGACCGAGCACGAGTACCTCGGCTGCCTGATTCCCGAGGAGTACGGCGGCTCCGGCCTGCCGCTGCGCGCCGCAAGCGTGGTCCTGGAGACGATCCACTCGAGCGGCTGCAACGCCGCGGCCTGCCACGCCCAGATGTACACGATGGGCACGGTTCTTCGCCACGGCAGCGACGAGCAGAAACAGCAATACCTGCCGAAGATCGCGAGCGGCGAACTGCGGCTGCAGGCGTTCGGCGTCACCGAGCCGGTCACAGGCTCGGACACCACGCAGCTCAGGACCACCGCCGTCCGCGACGGCGACACGTACGTCGTCAACGGCCAGAAGATCTGGACCAGCCGCGCGCTCCACTCCGACCTGATGGTCCTGCTCGCGCGCACCACGCCGGCGGATCAGGTCGAGAAGCGCTCACGCGGCCTGTCCGTCTTTCTCGTCGACCTGCGCGAAGCGCGCGGCAACGGCCTTCAGATCCAGCCGATCGACACGATGATCAACCACGGCACGACCCAGGTCTTCTTCGACAACCTGCGCATCCCGGTCAGCAGCCGGATCGGCGACGAAGGGCACGGCTTCAAGTACATCCTGAGCGGCATGAACGCGGAGCGCATCCTGCTCGCCTCCGAGGCGATCGGCGACGCCCGCTACTTCATCCGCCGTGCCGTCGAGTACGCCAACGAACGCGAAGTCTTCGGCAGGCCGATCGGCCAGAACCAGGGCATCCAGTTCCCGATCGCCCGCGCCCACGCCGAAACCGACGCCGCCGAGATGATCGTCCGCAAGGCCGCCGCCCTCTACGACGCCGGCCGCGAATGCGGCGCCGAAGCGAACAGCGCCAAACTCCTCGCCTCGGAAGCCGCCTGGAACGCCGGCGACACCTGCTTCCAGACCTTCGGCGGCTTCGCCTTCGCCACCGAGTACGACATCGAACGCAAGTGGCGCGAGTGCCGCCTGTTCCAGACGGCCCCGATCTCGACGAACCTCGTGTTGACGTACCTGGCCCAGCACGTCCTGGGCTTGCCGCGCAGCTACTGAGTCCGGAGGCAGCCTGGACGGCTGCAGGGTGCGCCGCGGCTGCGCCGCGTCGCGAGGGCGTCGGGCGGCCGGACGCCCTCGACAACACGGGTCAGGGAGAGGCGGCAGCAGCCGGAGGCGCAGATGTCGTCGAGCGGCTCCTGTGTGTCGAGGCCGCGCGAGCAGGTGGCGGCTCGCTCTTCGGGGCGACGAGCCGCTTGAGTGCAGACCAGCAGGTGTCGTCATTCAGCAGACGGAGGTAGCGGTCATTCGCGCGGTTCTGCGTGATGGCGCCCGTCTCCCAGCGTTTGATGGTCGCTTCTCCCAGGCCCGTGATCTCGGCGAATGCGGCGCGGCTCAACCGGCGGCTTTCGCGAATCGCTCGAATCTCCCAGGGAGTCAACAAGCCGTGGTGGCGGTAGACCGCTTCGGTCCGGATGCGCTCGCCGACCTGATCGATGAAGTGGAAGTCGCAGGCCTCGCAATGTCTCACCGGAAGGCGGACGTTGAGTTCCACTGCGCCTTCGCCTGAGCCATACGTGAACGTCTCGTCCACAAGTGTCGTGGTCGCTCGCTGCTCGCAGTACGGACAGGTCGGTTTCTCAAGGGCGGAGGAACCGACTTGATCTTCCTCCCCGCTCAGCTTGTTCATGGATCAGTTCCTTCGCTTGTGTGTGCGCCGCCTGGGTGGGTCGACGAGGTGGAAACTGCCGCCGAGATGATCGTCCGCAAGTCCGCCGCCCTCTACGACGCCGGTCAGGGAGAGGCGGCAGCAGCCGGAGGCGCCGATGTCGTCGAGCGGCTCCTCTGTGTCGAGGCCGCGCGAGCAGGTGGCGGCTCGCTCTTCGGGGCGACGACCCGCTTGAGTGCAGACCAGCAGGCGTCGTCATTCAGCAGACGGAGGTAGCGGTCGTTCGCCCGGTTCTGCGCGGTGGCGCCCGTCTCCCAGCGCTTTATCGTGGCTTCTCCGAGGCCGGTGACCGCCGCGAACGCGGGTCGACTGAGGCCTCGGCGCTTCCGAAGGTCGCGAATCTCCCAAGGCGTCAGCAGGCCGTGGTGGCGGTAGATCGCCTCGGTCTCGATGCGCGCCCCTACGTGGTCGACGAACTGAATGTCGCAGTCTTCGCATGTTCTGACAGGCATCGTGATGGCGATCTCGATGTCCCCGAACTCGACGATGTCGTCTTCGACCGACGTCGTTGCCGGCCCTTCGCACCGCGGGCAGATCGCTGGGGTGCGATCCGGGTCGTCCGCAGCCACTCCGTAGGTCGCTTTCGAGTCCATTTGTCGTTTCGAGTCCTGTCGGAGCTGGCCAACTTGGCGAGCAACTTCCGGGTTTCTCGGTCAATCTGGTCTCTACGCGTGGCCATCGGTGGCCTGTCGACCAAGAGAGACGGGATCATATGATCCCGGTTCGTGTCCGTCAAGGACGGCTTGATGGTCCATGTGATCTCTCCCGGCGAACTCCGGCACAGGCCTGCCGACCAGCGGCCTGTTCGAAGAAGAAGGGTCTTGCTCTTGGAGCGGGCACTACTGACATAGACGAGAAAAGGACCCGCGTTCGTCGTGCGACGCGGCATTCGCAGTCGGTCTCACGCGCGGCTCGCTGGCCGTCGGTGGCCAACCTCGGCCAGTTCGTCCGGTACTGCGACACCCATCGGCGAGGCGCCGTACGGCGTGGGCGAGGAGCATCGGGTCGGTTGCTTTTCGCGCGACGGCGACCGCTTCCTCGTAGCGCCCGACGGCGTCGTCGTGGCGGCCGGCGTCATGCTCCACGCGACCCAGCCTGCCGCTGTCCAGCCCTCGGACCCTCCGCGGGCGGGTGACCAGCTACGCCCGGTCGCGGGCCGCGGCCAGCGCGCGCTTGCCGTAGACCTTGCCGACGTGGACGCGGTAGTCGCCGGAGGCGAAGATGTCGCCGAGGGGGTCTTCCGTGTCGAGGCCGGAGGCGGCTGTGGCGATCGCGTCGTCGGAGAGGTCGGCGCCGATGAGGCTCGAGACGTCGACGGCGGTCGGGACCGCGCCGACGCCGCCGACGACCAGGCCGGCGGCGGTGCAGCGTCCGTGTTGGACAGTGACGGAGGCCGCGGCGCCGACGACGGCGTAGCCGGAGGCGGGGTGCTCGAACTTGAGGTAGGCGGCGCCGGCGCCGGCGTTCCGGGCGGGGACGTCGACGTGGGTGAGGATCTCGTCTTCGCCGACATCGGTCATCAGGAGGTCCTGGAAGAAGTCGGCCGCGGCGACGGAGCGGGCGCCGGAGGGGGACTGCAGGTGGACGGACGCTCCGAGAAGGACGAGCACGGGCGGGAGGTCGGAACCCGGGTCGGCGTGGGCGATGTTGCCGCCGATCGTGCCGCGGTTGCGGACCTGGGCGTCGCCGATGTGGCCTGCGGCCTCGGCGAGAACCGGGCAGGACGCGGCGAGGATGTCGGAGGCCGCGATGTCGGCGTGGGTGGTCAGGGCGCCGACCCGGACGCCGCCGCCGGCTTCGGAGATTCCCTTGAGTTCATCGAGGCGGCCGATGTCGATGACGACGGGCGGCTGCGCGAGGCGCAGCTTCATCATCGGGATCAGGCTGTGGCCGCCGGCCATCAGCTTCGCGTCCTCGTGCTCCTGCAGCAGGCCGAGCGCTTCATCGACCGATCCGGCGCGACGGTAATCGAATTGGGCTGGGTACATATCGGTGCTCCTGATTCGGCAGCTTCGGTTGCTCGGCTGCGGGATTCTAGAAGACGGCGCGACAGAACGATACGAAGTGAGGTCGGGTGCGCAGCATTCCAGTGAGGTGGGGGATGGGGCCAGACTCCGAGTCAGCCAAGGGCGTTTGGCGGCGCTGGACGGTTTGAGGACTAGTCGGCGTTCACGGCCCGCCACACCTTCTCCGGCGTGAGCGGCATGTCGATGTGAGTGACGCCGAACGGCTTCAGCGCGTCGACGACGGCATTGACGACGGCCGGCGGCGAGGCGATCGCGCCGGCTTCGCCGACGCCCTTGACGCCGAGCGGGTTGTGCGGGCACGGGGTCGTCGTTCGGTCGAGTTCGAACGGGATCAGGTTGTGGATCTTTGGCAGTGCGTAGTCCATCAACGAGCCGGACACGAGTTGTCCACTGTCGTCGTAGACCGCGTTCTCCCATAGTGCCTGACCGATGCCCTGGGCCAGTCCGCCGTGGAGCTGGCCGTCGACGATCATCGGGTTGATCACGTTGCCGACGTCGTCGACCGCGGCGTAGCGAAGCAGTTCGATCGACCCGGTTTCCGTGTCGACCTCGACCACGCAGACGTGGGTGCCGAACGGGTAGGTGAAGTTGGCCGGGTCGTAGAACGTGGTCGCGGACAGGCCCGGTTCCAGATCGTCGGGGTAGTTGTGGGCCAGGTAGGCCTGGAGCGCCACGTCGCCGAGACCGAGCGCGCGGTCCGGCGAGCCGGCGACGCGGAAGCTGCCGTCCTCGTATTCCAGGTCTTCGGCCGCCGCCTCGAGCAGGTGGGCGGCGATCTTCTTGCCCTTTTCGATGATCTTGTCGACACTGCCGGCGATCGCCGAGCCGCCGACGGCGGCGCTGCGGCTGCCGTAGGTGCCCATGCCGAACTGGACCAGGTCGGTGTCGCCGTGGATCACCTCGACGGCCTCGGGAGCGACGCCGAGCCGGTCGGCGACGATCTGGGAGAAGGTCGTCTCGTGGCCCTGGCCGTGCGACGAGGAGCCGGTGTAGACGGTAACGGAGCCGGTCGGGTGGACGCGCACGTCGGCGCTCTCCCACTGTCCGGCCTGGGCGCCCAGCGAGCCGACGACTGCCGACGGCGCCAGACCGCAGGCCTCGATGTAGGACGAGAAACCGATCCCCATCTGGCGGCGGCCGTTGCCGTTGCCGTTGCCGCGGCGCGATGCCTGTTCACGGCAGAGGTCGTCGTAGCCGATCATCTCGAGTGCGCGGTCCATCGCCGGCCCGTAGTTCCCCGAGTCGTACGCGAGCGCGACCTGGGTCTGGTACGGAAAGGCGTCCGCGGGCACGAAGTTCCGCTTGCGGACTTCGATCGGGCCGAGCCCGGTCGCCTCGCCGGCGAGGTGCATCAGCCTCTCGACGACGAAGGTGGCCTCGGGCCGTCCGGCGCCGCGGTAGGCGTCGACGGGCGCGGTGTGGGTGAAGACGCCGGTCACGTGGCAGTGGATCGCCGGGATGTCGTACTGGCCGGACATCAAGGTGCCGTAGAGGTAGGTCGGAACCGCCGGCGCGAAGGTCGAAAGATAGGCGCCCATCGCGGCCTTGGTGTCGACCCGCAGGCCCGTGATGCGGCCATCTCCGTCGAACGCCATCGCGCAGTGGGTCGAGTGGTCGCGGCCGTGGGCGTCGGTCAGGTTCGTCTCGGTGCGGGTCGCGGTCCACTTGACCGGCCGGTCGAGCTTCAGCGAACACAGGCCCACGATCGCCTCGTCGGCGTAGTGATGGATCTTGCTGCCGAAGCCGCCGCCGACCTCGGGCGCGACGATCCGCACCTTGTGCTCGGGCATGCCGAGCGAGGCGAGGGTCATCAGCAGCCGGTGGACGTGCGGGTTCTGGCTGGTCATGTGGATCGTCATCACGCCGGTCGACGAGTCGTAGGAGGCGAGCGCCGCGCGCGGCTCGATCGCATGCGGGATCAGGCGGTTGTTGCGCAGATCAAGCTCGACCGTATGCGCGGCCTGCGCGAAGGCGGCATCGACCGGGTCCTTCTCGCCGATCTCCCAGTCGAAGGCGACGTTGCCGGGCGCGTCGTCGTGGACCGCGGGGGCGCCGTCCTCGAGCGCGGCGACCACGTCGGCGACCGCGTCGAGCGGCTCGTAGTCGACCGCGACCCGTTCGGCGGCGTCACGGGCCACGTAGCGGTCCTCGGCCACGACGACGGCCACCGCGTCGCCGACGTGGCGGACCGTGTCCGCGGCGATCATGGGGTGGGCGGGCGTCTTCAGATCCGGCAGCAGCCAGCCGACCGGGACCATGCCGGGGATCCCGGCGGCCGCGACATCGCGCGCCGTGAGCACGGCGACAACGCCGGGATAGGTCTTTGCGGCGGAGGTGTCGATGCCGCGGATGCGGGCGTGGGCGTAGGGGCTGCGAACGATCGCGGCGTGCGCCATGCCCTCGACCAACAGGTCGTCGGTGTACTTTCCGCGGCCGGTGATGAGAGCCGGGTCCTCCCGGCGCTTGATCGACGTGCCGAGTACGCCCGCCACTTCAGCTCATCCTCTCTGCGGCGTACTTCACGGCCTCCACGATGTTGTGGTAGCCGGTGCAGCGGCAGATGTTGCCCTTCAGCCCTTCGCGGATCTCCTCGTCGCTCGGGCTCGGGTTCTGCTCCAGCAGGTAGTTCGCGGACAGGATCATGCCCGGCGTGCAGTAGCCGCACTGCAGGCCGTGCTTCTCCCAGAAGCCGTCCTGCAGCGGGTGCAGTTCGCCGTTCCGGGCGAGGCCCTCGATCGTGGTGACCGCGGCGCCGTCCGCCTGCGCCGCGAGCATGGTGCAGGACTTGACCGCACTGCCGTCGACCAGAATGGTGCAGGCGCCGCAGAGACTCGTCTCGCAGCCGATGTTGGCGCCGGTGAGGCCGAGATCTTCCCGCAGGAAGTGGACCAGCAGACGCCGCGGCTCGACCTCGGCCTGGACCGGCTTTCCGTTGACTTCAAGTTGTATGGACACGGTCATTTCCGGAGTGTCTCCTTGTCTTGTGAGCTCTTATGAGCACGCTCGGAGCGAGATGGCGATGGCGGCCAGAAGGACCAGGGCGCCGCCGGCAAGGTAGGGCCAGAGTTCGCGCGCCAGGCCGGCGGCGAACTTGCCGGCGAAAGCGGCCTGGGACGGCGCTTCGGCGGCCTGGGATGTGGAGCGTGGAGGTTCGGCTTCGGCGGACGAAGTCTGCGTGGACGCCGCCGGCGCCTCGTCGCGGGTCGTCGTTGCCGACGCTGTCGCCCGGGCCTCGAGCTGCTTCTCCAGGCCCTGGATGCCTTGACGGGTCAACACCCTGGCCGAACTGTCGAGCAGCCGCTGGCCGACCGCGGCGATGCGGCCGCCGACCCGGGCGTCGATGTCGTAGTGGAGCAGGGTGCCGTCGCCGTCCGCTTCTTCGAGGCGGATGGCGCCCGTGCCGTTGACGAAACCGGGCGCTCCCTTGCCGTCCATCTTCAGGTTGTAGCCGTTCGGCGGGTCGAGGTCGAGGAGCTCGACGCCGCCCTCGAAGACGCCTTGCACCGGTCCGACCTTCATCTTCAGCTTGCCGCGGAACCGGTTCTCGCCGACCGGCGCCATGTCCTCGCAGCCGGGCAGGGTGCGAGAGAGCACCTCCGGGTCGAGGATCGCTTCCCAGACCACATCGCGCGGCACAAGGAGCGTGTGCGAGCCCTTGATCTTCACGTTCGTTGGGTAGGTCGCCAGGGGCTCGGCGGCGAGCCGCAGCGTGAAGTTGGCGCGACGAAGTTCATGGCGCGAGTAGTGGAGATCTACCACAGGGGCCGCTCGCAGCGGTTGCTCGGCCGCAATCAATGCGGGAAGAACGCTCTCCCCCAAACCCCCGACGACTCGACTCTCAGGGCCGAAGCGCTGTCAGCGAAGCCACAACCTGCCTTCAGCCCTGCCTTCACGCCGATCTTGGAATGGTCCTGGGTGAGCCGCTGCAAGGTATTGACAGCTCTTTCGCCGCAGGCTAGCGTCTTCTCGTTCGGCAACCAGGGGGTTCCCCGCAACCAGGGGGTTCCCCGCAACCAGGGCTGTCCATGGATGCGACTTCCCGTTGTGCTCCCACTCCGCCGGTCCCGTGTCGGATACCGAACGGCGCACTCCTTTCGTCCTGCGGCAACCACTCTGCGCCAGAGCTTGTTGGTGCGGACAAAGGTGTCGCGGGGGCTCCGTTTGCCGCTCCTGCTCCCTGAGCGGATGATTGGCAGGCGCCCTCGCCAGGTCGCGGTCGCCTTGCTGGCGGCCCTGATCTGGGCCGCCTTGCCGTGCGGCGCCGAGACCGCTGCAACGCGCGTCAACGTCGTGCCGGGCCCCGGGCTGCTGGCGGGGTCGCCAGTCCAGGTGGCGGTCATCGACGCCACGGGCAACGTGCGGCGAACGGAGGCGAATGTGGTCGAACTCGGTCCCGACGATCTCGTCACCTGCATTGGTGACGGCGTTTGGTGTCCCCGCGTTGAGCCACCAGAGGGCCGGACGGAGATCCTCTTGCCGGCCCATCGGCGGGCATCCTTCCGCGCGACACTGGAATTGCCGGCGGGGGAGAGGTGGACGGACGAGCGGCTGCAGGTGGAGATCTGGCTGCCGCGGGTTGGCCGGCCGGACACTCCGCTCAGGTTCGTCGAAGAAGCGGTCATCGAGGACTCCAACTCGGGGCTGAAGGCGACCTGGGTCGGCCCCGCGGTCGTCCAGGACTTGCGAATCGCGCCGGAAGGCTGGGCGCCTCGGTACCGGTTCGACGTCGATGCCGAGTCCGGCGACTTGTCCGTGGGTGTTGTGCGGTTGAGTCGCGGCGCATCGCTGTCGGCGTTTGCGGTCGATCTGGAAACTGGAGCGCCGTTGGCCTCGGTGAGCGCGTCGGTTCGGCTGCCGGACGTGGAGACCTGGGAGCCGCGTGCCGAGCGTCTTCGCGTCCGGGGCATGACGAACGAGCGAGGCTTCGTTCAGCTCCGGAAGGTTCCGCCTGGCGTCTATGACTTCGTCCTCGAGGCGCCGGATCGCCCTCCCGCCTACGTGAGGGACGTCGAGATGGTGGAGGCTGCGGAGACCTGGCTGGGCGAGGTCGAGCTGGCAGACTTCGCCCGGCTCGCTGTTCACCTCGACCCCCCGACCGACGACGGCGTTCCGTGGCGGGTCGAGCTTGCGCAGACGCACGATCCTTGGGATGAGACCGCGGTAACGGCGGACGAAACCGGCGTGGCGGTGTGGCAGTCGACAGCGCAGGGTCGCTACCGGATGGACGTGGTCGGCGCGCATGGCGACCGCGTGTTCTCGGAGGAACGGTGGGTCGGCCGCAACGACGACGTGTTCCTGCTGCTCGACCTCGTGCGAGTGAGCGGCCGGGTCTTGATGGACCGGGAAGGAGTTCGTGCCGACGTCGATCTCACCGCCGGCGCCGGTGATCGAATGTCGTTCGAAACAGACGCGGAAGGCCGCTTCGCCGGGCGACTGTCGAAGCCCGCGAAAGGGAAGGTCGCCGCCCTGGTCGAGACCGAAACCGGAATCAGCCGCGTGTTCCAGGTCGAGCCCGTTCTGCGCGGCGGCGTCTACCAGGTCACGCTTGAACTCGGGACCCACGAAATCAGTGGCCGGGTGCTGGAGAGCGGCTCTCGCGAGCCGATGGATGGAGCCTCGGTCGAACTGTCGTTTCCCGCCGACCCCGACTTCCTGGCGGCCCCCGAGACGACCGACGCAGACGGCCGGTTTGCGTTTCGAGGGCTCGACGAGGGCAGCTACAGCGCATACGGCTACATGTACGGCTACACCCAGTCCCGCCCCGTGCAGGTGGTCGCAGCCAGGATGTCGGACCGGGACGGCGACGACGTGACGATCATCTTGCGGGCTGGCGCGCCCGTCGACGTGTTTGTCACGTCCGCGAACGGCGAACCGCAGCGAAGTGCTCACTTGTCCATCATCACGCTCACTCCCGAGGGCGTCGGCGTCGGCGAGACCACGACGGATCTCGCCGGCAGGGGCAGGGTAGTCGTGCCAAGGAGCGTCACGCCGGCATCGGTGATCCTCCGCCCACCGACCGGGACACTATGGTCGGGGTGCACTGTTCTGCCGGATGAAGGAAGGGAACTTCACCTGCGCATACCGGTGGGTGCGGGCGGCACCCTGTCGCTACGCCCTTCCGGAACCGAGTCCGAAGCAGGGACATTCGATGAGGCTCTCATCTCACTCGACGGTGGCCTGATCACCTTGCAGGACATGCTGAACTGGACGGCCGAGCTGGGACTTCCACACCAGGAGCTTCCGGTCCCCGAAGGCGGCGCGTTCACCGTGCCTCGGTTGGCGTCGGGTCACTACGGCGTCGCCCGGACGGCGTCTCTCGGTCTGGCGGCCTATCCGGCTGCCTGCCAAGGCGCCGTTCAGCCGATCAGTTCCTGGGAGTTCCTGCCCGTCGGCGGCCAGCTCGAACTTCCGTTCCGGTTTGCCGACTACGGGTCGGTTCTCTGGCTCCCCTACTGACAGCCCTCTTTCTCTCCAGCCCTCCTACGCCCGCACGTAGCGAACCACCGGGTCTTCCTCGGACTCGAGTTCGCCGACGTTCTCGGCGACGAGTTCGCCGCGCTGGTAGAGGTACTCCACGTGGGCGCCGGCTTCTTCGAGCGCAAGGAGTACGGTGTAGCCGCGGACGGCGCCGAACAGGGTGCGGCTGATGTCGGCAGTCGTCTGGCCCGTTCGGCAGGAGTCGACAATCTGTTCCAGGCGTTCGTGGTGGGACTCGCGGATCTCTGCGACCCTGGCGGTCACGTCCGGGATCGGTTCCTCGTGGCCGCCGAGCCCAATCCGGATGCCGTCGAGCGTCTCGACCTTGCCCAGGGCGTCCAGGTAGTGGCCGAGACCCATGTTCAGCGTCAGCGACTCGGGGGACTGGTGGGGCGTGATGCGAGCCAGGACGTGGTCGGCGGTCAGCAGGATGTCGTCGACCCGGAGGCACACCTGGCCGGGGCAGTGGCCGGGGACGTGCAGGACCTCCAGATCGAGATCCCCGCCGTCCGCATCCGGCACGGGCTGGCCCTCGTCGAGCAGGAACTGGACCGGCACGGAGCCGTAGCGCGCCTTGGGCGCCGTGTACATCATCATCAACTGGTCGCACTTTCCGGCCGAGAGGCCGGCCCGGTTGAGGAACACGCGGAGCTGATGCGAGGCGACGACGACCCGTTCCTCGTAGTGGGTCAGCACGCGTCGGTCGAGGACGTGGATGCCCACCGGCGCGTCCGTATGGCGGCGCACGAACTGAAGGCCGCCGAAGTGGTCCATGTGGCCGTGGGTGATCAGGATGACGTCGATGTCGGCGAGGCCGATGCGGGCGCCGAAGCGGTCCTCGATCGAGGCCAGCCCCCGGACCAGGTTGTCGTTGGAGAAGTCCATGCCCGAGCCGCAGTCGACCAGGGTGCGGCGGGCCCCGTCGTCGATCACGTAGACGTTGCCGAAGAAGTTCGGGAACACCTCCAGGTTCAGGGCGTACACCGCCCGCCCGGCGGCGCTGACGAAACGGCGCGGCGACTCGAGCTGCTTCTTGGCGTTTGACGTACGTGTCCGCATGGCGGCTCCAGCCACGGGCTGCTAGAGAGCCCTCGACCCGACCGGAGTCGGGCGCCGGTTCAGTTGGTCAGCGCGGAGACGAGGGCGTCGACCGCCTGGTCGGCGATCTCTGCCATCTCGTCGTCGTCGCGATCCTGGATCGGGTGCCGCACGTAGACGACTTCCGGCGAGGAGCCGAGCGACTTCGACTGCGACTCGGCGGCGTCCTGGAACTCGCACGAGGCGACGAACACGGACGGCAGTCCCATCTCTTCCAACCGGGTCGTGTCGTGCACACTGCACGACGTGCAGGACCCTCAGTCGGCCAGCGCTTCGATCACCGCGTCGCAACGCTGGGCGATCTCGGCGCGCAGGTCGGCCGGCGCCACCTTGGAGAAGGTGGGCTTGGTGAAGCGGAGTACGGACGCGCCGCGGCTCTCGATCCGCTCTTCGACGCGGTCGAGAAAGATGTCGCCGCGGGCCTTGGAGATGTCGAGCAGGGCGATCGTCCTGCCGCCGATGGCGTCGAGTCTGGGCGCCGCCGTACGCTCTGTGGGGGCGGTTTCGTTCGTCGGGTCGATCAGGGTCCGGACCATGAGTTACCTCCTGGGTGAGTCCCGAACGATACACGACCCGCGCGCCGGTACGCGCCCGCGGGCCACCAGGACGACCCGAAGGTGATCCGCAACCCCTTCCGCATCGGCACAGGCCCCGCGCGCTGCGTCTCGGTGAGCGGGCTGGCGACCGCGGTGGACCATGGCACGACCCGCGCGCTGGTATCGTCGCTCGCCATGGCTCCATCATCCTCCGCCTCCGCTGCCGCCTCCGCTGCACCCTCCGTTTCCTCCGGCGCGCCTCCCGGCTTCGAGCAGGGCCTGGTGGCGGTGGTCAAGAAGGACTGTCCGACCTGCCAGTTGGTCGAACCGGTGCTGGATGAAGTTCGGCGCCACCGGCCGGTGCTCGTGCTGACTCAGGACGATCCGGACTTCCCGGCTTCGGGAGATCCCGTTCACGACGCGGACCTCGTCTTGTCGCACCAGCTGGGGATCGAGATCGTGCCGACGCTCTTGTCTCGCGATGGCGGCTCCACGGTGGGTACGGCGATCGGCTGGAACCGCGAGCAGTGGCGGGAGGTGAGCGGCCTGGACGGGCTGGGCGTCGATCTGCCGCCGAGCCGACCGGGATGCGGCGCGCTGAACGTGGAGCCACCGCACCTCGAGCGGCTTGCCGCCCGCTTCGCCCAGGGCGGCGCGCGCCGGGTCGAGCTCGGCGACCAGGAAGACGACATCGAGGCCTGCTTCGCGCGCGGCTGGACGGACGGCCTGCCGGTCGTGCCGCCGACGCCGGAGCGGGTCGAACGGATGCTTGCCGGCACGCGGCGCGATCGTGCGGACGTTCTTGGCCTCGTGGCCCCCGACTACGGCGAGTGCACGGTGGAGAAAGTTGCCGCGGGCGCGGTGATGGCCGGCTGCCGGCCGGAGTACATGCCGGTCGTTTTGGCCGCGGTCGAGGCGGCGTTGACCGAGGAGTTCAACTGGCACGGCCTGGCGGCGACGACGTACTTCGCCGGCCCCATCGTCGTGGTGAACGGGCCGGTGACGTCGGCGATCGGCATGAACTCGAAGATGAACGTCCTGGGGCAGGGGAACCGGGCCAACATGACGATCGGCCGCGCGCTGCAGCTCGTGTTGCGCAACGTCGGCGGCGCTCGGCCGGGCGAAGTGGATCGGGCCACGCTGGGCAACCCCGGCAAACTCGGCTTCTGTTTTCCCGAGCGGGAGGACGACTCGCCATGGGAGTCGCTGGCGGTGGAGCGGGGCATTCCCGAAGGCACGTCCGCTGTGACCCTGTTTGCCGGCGAAGGTCCGCGCGGCGTGGTGGATCAGTTGTCCCGCCGGCCGGAATCGCTGGCTCGCTCGCTGGCGGCGGCGCTCCTGAGCGTCGCGAGCCACAAGCTGGTCGTCGCCTTCGACGCGATGCTGGTCGTCGGATACGAGCACGGCAACGTGTTCCGGCGGGCCGGCTGGGACAAGGCGAGGCTGCGCCGCGAACTCGACGGTCTCCTGGTGCGGTCGGGCGCCGATCTGGTGCGCGGCGCCGGCGACTGCGACGAGGGGCTGCCGCCGAAGATGGCCGGCGCTCAGGTGCCGAAGTTCCGGCCGGGCGGTCTGCAACTGGTTCACGCCGGCGGCAACGCCGGGCTGTTCTCCGCCGTGATCGGCGGTTGGGTGAGCGGTCCGGTCGGGAGCCAGCCGGTCACCCGCGTGGTGGAAGGCTGAGGTGGCCGCGATTGGATCTGGCGCTCCCCGCCGCCTCGCCGCGCTCCGATCGGATGAGGGGACGTCCCGCGAGGCGGCGGCAACCGGAACTGGCGTTCCCCGCCGCGGGCAGGCCGCGGCAGGCCGCCGGCCCCCCGGCGGGGCGCCCGGATGGAACCCCGTCCGGAACCCGCGAAGTTGCGCTTCTACCGCATGGACTCCTAGAATCGGGGATCTGCCTGTGTGATTCGAGCCGCTGTCGGGCCGGACTGCATGAAGCGTCGTGAAAGAGGTGGCCGTATCGACGGTGACATCGCTGGCTGATGGAGGATTAGGCGTGATGAGCTTGCGGAACGGAACTCTTGTGCTGCTCGGAGCCCTGTGTCTGCTGCCGGTGGTCGGCTGCGGTCCCGAGGTTCCAACCGTCACCATCACGGCCATCGCGCCGCTCACCGGCGAGGCGGCCGTCTACGGTCAGGAGATCGCGAACGGGATCCAGCTGCGTTACGAGCGGCTGATGGCCGGAGATGAAGATGTCGGCTACAACGTGGTCCTCGAGATGGTCGATTCGGAGGGTGACGCGGAGCAGGCCGCCACGCTGCTGGAGACGGCGTTCGACACGTCGTTGGCGGCAATCGGCGGCGTGACCAGCAACGAGGCCCTGGCCATGATTCCCGTGGTCGAGGCAGAGGATCGGGTGCTGCTTTCGCCGTCGGCATCGGACCCGAAGCTCAGCGGGGCCTCCGAGTTCTTCTACCGCCTCTATCCGAGTGCCGAGGTCGAAGCCTCGACCATGGCGACGTTCCTCCGGGACAGGTTGCAGGTCGAACGCCTCGGCCTGGTCGTCCAGGACACCCCCTTCGGCACGTCTCTGGCCGACGCCATCGCCTCGGTCTGGGGAACCCAACTCGCGGGCCGCGTTTCGTTCACCGCGTCGAGCGATCAGAACGCCCTGGTCAACGAGGCCCTGAGCCTCGATGCGGATGCGATCTACGTCGCCGCCTCCGGATCGGCGCTCGCCGAGGCGATGCAGGCGCTCCGTCTCGGCGGGTACAACGGCACGCACGACTACCTCGCCGCGAGCTCCTCCCTCGCCATCGAGTCCGTGCTCCAGGAGGTCGGGCCGGCCGCGAACAACAGCTTCGTGACCGCGCCGCTCTACGAGCCCGAGAGTCCCGAGGAGCCGATCGCGTCCTTCGTCGCCGCCTACCAGGAGAAACACGGCACGGTTCCCAGCTACTACGCGGGCCTCGGCTACGACGCGCTCTGGGTCTACATCGAGGCCCTGTCCGAGGTCGAGGTGATCGCCGTCCCGAGCGACTTCCTGAAGGGCATGAGAGCGGTGCGCGAGCTCCAGGGCGTGACCGGCAACATCCAGTTCCGGGAGACCGGCGACGCGCAGAAGTTCACCCGCATCTACCAGGTCGTGGACGGGAAGCTGGTCGACTTCGAGAAGTACCAGAACGCGAAGGCCGCCGAGATCCGGAGGCAGCTGGAAGCCACGATGCGGGAGATCGAGCGGGCGAACCGGAACAACCAGTAGTCCGGTGGCAACGCTGCTGTCGGTTCGGCCATGCAGTCGTCCAGCGTCGCGCCATCCGTGCGCTCGATGACTCGCGTCCGCAGGCCCGAACCGATCGCTGCTACACTGCACGTCTTCCACCTACCGACCGGTCGGCAGGCACGATCGACATAGGCCCTGAGCCCAGTAGACCAGGAGAGCCGTTTCCATGTCCGGAATCCTTCGTTACGGCAGCTACGTTCCGTTTTTTCGCATCCAGCGGAAGGCGCTTGGCGGCGGCCGCGGAGAGCGCGCTGCCGCCAGCTACGACGAAGACTCCGCTTCGCTGGCGGTCGAGGCCTCGCGGGAGGCGCTGCGGGAACTCCCGGACGGGGCCGCGGTGGACACCGTGGTGTTCGCGTCGACGAGCGCGCCCTACACCGAGAAGCTGAACGCGGCGACGCTGCAGGCCGCAACGAACCTGCCCAAGTCCGTCGCGGCGCTCGATTTCGGCGGTTCGAGCCGGGCCGGGTTGTCGGCCCTGCTCGCGGGCCTGGACATGGCGGCGGCAGGCCGCACCGTGCTGGTTGCCGCCAGCGACGTGATCGTCGGCGCTCCGGGCGGCCCCCGGGAGTCCGGCGGCGGCGATGCGGCGGCGGCCTTCGTTCTCGGCGGCGGCGAGCCCATCGTCCGCCTGATCGGCCGCGCCTCATGCACCGAAGAGGTGCTCGACGTCTGGCAGAGCCCCGGCATGCCCTTCGCCAGGCAGTGGGAGGAGCGCTTCGGCGCCAGCATCTTCACGCCGCTTCTCGTGGACACGTTCACCCGCGCTCTGTCCGACGCCGGGGTGGCGGCTTCCGATCTCTCCAAGGTCGTGCTGGACGGCACGAACGCCCGCGTCTTCCGCGGCTTCATGCGCCCCTCGGGGCTCACTCCGGCCCAGCTTGCCGACGGGTTGGCCGGTACGGTGGGCCGCGCGGGCGCCGCCCACGCCGGCCTGGTTCTGGCGAGTGCGCTCGACGGCGCGTCGGCCGGCGACAGGATCGCGGTCGCCTGCGTGGCCGACGGCGTGGATGTCGCCGTGTTCGAGGTCACCGACGCGATCGATGACGGCCGGCCGAAGCACACCGTGGCATCCTGGGTGGAGTCGAAGCGCGACGATCTCGCCTACACGGCGTACCTCAAGTGGCGGGACGTGTTGCCCTTCGAGCCGCCGCGGCGCCCCGATCCGGACCGGCCGGCGGCGCCGCCCATGCAACGCGCCGAACGCTGGAAGTTCGGTTTCGTCGGCTCGCGCTGCAACCGCTGCGGCAACACGAACCTGCCGCCGCAGCGTGTCTGCGTGGTCTGTCAGGCATCCGACGATTCGACGATCGAGCCCTACGCCGACGCCGAATGCCGGATCAGCACCTACACCCTGGACCGCTTGGCCTACTCGCTGCAGCCGCCGGTGATCGGCGCGGTGGTCGACTTCGACAAGGGCGGCAGGATGCTCTGCCAGCTCACCGACGCCGACCCGGACAAGGTGGCGATCGGTGACGAGTTGGAGATGACCTTCCGCCGCCTGTACACTGCCGGGGGCGTACACAACTACTTCTGGAAGGCGCGACCGAGGCGCTGAAACAGTCGCCAGGGGCGAAACACCCGGCGAACACCCGATACGGGACGGGGGATCCGTCCGTAGAACGACCAAAGGAGCACCAATGGCCAGCAAGGGAATCTGTGATCGCGTAGCTATCGTCGGCATGGGCTGCACCAGGTTCGGCGAACACTGGAACCGCAGCACCAGCGATCTGCTGGTCGATGCCGTGCAGGATGCCTACGGCTCAGCCGGGATCGAGCCGGACAACGTCGACGCCTACTGGCTCGGCACGACCGGCAGCGGAATCTCGGGCCTGACCCTCTCCGAGCCGCTCAAGATCCAGTACAAGCCGGTCACCCGGCTCGAGAACATGTGCGCCACCGGCAGCGAGGCGATGCGCAACGCCGCCTACGCCGTCGCGTCCGGCGCCTACGACCTGGTCATGGCGGTCGGCGTCGAGAAGCTGAAGGACTCCGGGTTCTCCGGCCTGACCGGCAGCGCCCCTCCCGGCGACGGCACCGAGTCGGGCATGACCGCGCCGGCGAACTTCTCGCTCCTGGCGCCCGCATACGCCGAGAAGTACGGCGTCGACCTGGAGACGATGCGCGACGTCCTGACCAGGATCGCCTACAAGAACCACTACAACGGCGCCCGCAACGACAAGGCGCAGTTCCAGCGGGAAGTGCCGGTCGAGAAGATCAACTCCTCGCCCAAGATCGCCGGCATGCTCGGCATCATGGACTGCTCGGGTGTCTCCGACGGCGCCGCCGCCGCGGTGATCTGCCGCGCCGAGGACGCCCACAAGTACAACGACAACCCGATCTTCATCAAGGCGCTGTCGTTCGTGGCCGGCCCGGCCGAGGGCGCGAAGAGGCAGGACTACGACTTCACCTCGTTCCCCGAGGTGGTCGAGAGCGCCCGGGACGCCTACGACCAGGCCGGCATCGAGGATGCGCGCGAGCAGATCAGCATGGCCGAGGTCCACGACTGCTTCACGCCGACCGAGCTGGTTCTGATGGAGGACCTCGGGTTTTCGCCGCGCGGCCAGGCCTGGAAGGACACGATGGACGGCCGCTTCGACCTCGACGGCGACCAGCCGATCAATCCGGACGGCGGCCTGAAGAGCTTCGGCCATCCGATCGGCGCCTCCGGCCTGCGGATGATGTACGAGATGTGGCTGCAGCTCCGCGGCGAGGCCGGTGAGCGTCAGATCGCCGAACCCAAGCTCGGCCTGACCCACAACCTCGGCGGCGCTCCGGGCCGCTGCGTCAGCTTCGTTTCGGTCGTCGGCCTGTAGGGCCCTCCGCAGATCAGAACGCAGGACGACCCCGCCGGGAAACCGGCGGGGTCGCTTTGGTCTTGGTGGTCTCGGCGTGACCGCTGGTACGCTCAGTCAGACAGTCGCTGTGAGCAGCCCAACGAATCTGGAGTAACGACCATGGCGCGCAGTGATCTCCTCCTCGCGCTCGTGAAGGCGAGTTCGCAGGGCGACCGGGGTCGCGCTCGGGTCGCCGTTGAGGCGATCATCGCGGAGGAGCGCGCCAAGAGGCACAACGTTCTGGCGGAGCGGCTGGAGTCTGCACTCCAGACGAACGGCCACCGTGGCGCCAGCCAACTGGCTTTTGGCGGGAAGCGGGGATGTCGCTACGTCGCCGAACTCACGCCCCGGCGTCGTCTTGCCGACCTCGTCCTGTCCGAAATCAACCTCCGCGCTTGCCGAGAGCTCATCGAGGAGCAGCACCGGGCTTCGGTCCTGAGGGCTCACTCGATCGAGCCGCGCCACCGAGTGCTCCTGGTAGGGCCGCCCGGGAACGGCAAGACATCGCTCGCTGAGGCGATCGCCGAGGCCTTGGCCGTGCCGTTTCTGGTCGTTCGCTACGAGTCGCTGATCGGGAGTTTCCTCGGTGAAACGGCTGCCCGGTTGAAGCGCGTCTTCGACGCTGCCCGCACGACGTCCTGCGTTCTCTTCTTCGACGAGTTCGATGCGGTGGGCAAGGAGCGCGGAGACACGCACGAGACGGGAGAGATCAAGAGGGTCGTTTCCTCGTTGCTGATGCAGACGGACGATCTGCCCAGCTACACGGTCGTCGTGGCGGCTTCGAACCACGCGGAACTCCTGGACCGTGCCGTGTGGCGGCGCTTTCAGCTTCGGCTGTCGCTGGATCCGCCCTCGCGTCAGGCACTTGCGGGCTACATCGAGCAGTTTGCGGACTCTCTGGACGAGCCCTTCGGCCACAGCCCGGAGGCAGTGGCCCAGGGCCTCGGTGCGGTCAGCTTCGCGGAAGCCGAGGAGTTCTGCCGCGATGTGCGCCGTCGTCAGGTGCTCGCCATGGGCGAGGTCGCCGTGCGGCAGATCGTCGCGGAACGGCTTTCCGCCTGGCGTGGCCGGGCCAACGCGTAGGTCCGCGAGGGGCTTTCAGGCGTGGCCGACTATCCGCTGCTGCCGCTGCCTGCGCCTGTCCGGCGGAGTGTCAGCGGAAGGGGATGGGGCGGAGGAGAGATCCGTTTGCCCGGCCGGGAACGACAGGGTGAGCGGTTCGGACCGGTCTTCGAGCGTCTGCGCCGGACGCTGGATCCCGACCATCCTCTGACGTTCGGCGAAGATCCCGCGGGAATCGCGCCGGAGCGGGAAGAGAAGACAGCGGTCTGAACCAGTTCCTCTCGGACCGGGGAAAGGCCGGTCGCGTCTTCGATGACTGACTGCAGGCGGGCCCGACGATGCGCGGCGGATTCTGGCAGCCCGCGAAATGTCCGCTGTCGCCGCCGGCGATCTCAACCGCCGTCGGAGGAAGGCGCAGCCTCGGTCGATCCGCCTGCCGTCTTCAACTTCTCCACGAAGGCCTTGAGCCCACAAAACGCCGGCGAATCATGGTTCCAGGTCCCCCGGAGCTACCGCAGCTCGAAGTTCAAGTCGCGTGCCGCGGCCAGCGTGGCGCCGGAGAAGAACGTCGCTTCCGGAGGACCGTCGGGGTTGGCGCGGTAGAGACCGTGTACCGCCAACACCTCGGATTCCTCGCCGAACGCGGTGACTGCCGCGTCGATGCACTCGTGGCTGTGGGTTGCCGCGAAGACCTGGACGTTGGCGGCACGGGCCATCCGGTTCAGCCCCCGCCAGAACTCGCCGAGGACCGAGTGGTGGAGGCCGTTCTCGATCTCGTCCACGAGGAGTACGCCGCCGCGGGCGGCGGCGAGGTTCACGGCAAGCCGGAAGAGTCTGACCATTCCGCCGCCGAGGTCATACAGGGGCCTGGACTTCCCGTCGGAGGTCGTGGCCCAGACGTGAGCATCCGCCCTGTCGGTCAGGATCTCCGTTCCCGCGAGCCCCAAGTCCAGCACCGAGAGAATGTCGAGGAGTTGCTGCTTTCGGCCCGAACGGACCACGTCCGAGTAGCGGTCAACCACGGCCCTGTCCAGCGCGAGGGGATTCTGAACGCCTCCCTCGATGATGCCGCTTCCCCTTCCGACCGGCTCGGGCACGATCGGATACAGCACGGGGCCCTTCGGCGTCATCTGCACACCGCTGCCCTTTCCCGGGTCGAGCTCCTCGCCGTCGAGCCAGACGCGAACCTTCCCCTGCGCCGGGATCGAGGCGGCTTCCGAGCCGTTCCCCGGGTGGGGCTGATCCTGCTGCCCGAGCTCGTGCCCGCCCGTCGCGTTCGAGAAGTCCTCGAACTCGAGCCGGAAACTGCACGGATCGTTCCCGTTCGCTTCCGTGCCCTCCAGCTCGATTCGTCCCTCGGCCAGTCCGTTCACCGGATCGATGGCGGCGATGGGGCTTCGCCGGACGTTCTGATTCCAGACGAGAGGCGTGTCGAACCTGCCGAAGAAGAGCCAGATCGCCTCCAGAAGCGAGGTCTTTCCCGTCGCGTTCTTGCCCGTGATCAGGTTCACCCGCGGCGCCAGGCGCGGGATGTCCAAGCCGTCGAGACCCCGATACCGGACGACGCGGAAGCTCCGCAGGTGGCTCATGGCAGAGCGAAGCTAGCACGCGGCGGGGGAGGGCGTTCCAACTCAAGCTTGACCTTCAGCTCTTCAACATCTTCAACGAAGACTCGTGCGACGGGTGGGAGGAACCGACAGTCGCGCCGGGTGCGCGACGTGGCGAGGACGAGGACAAACAACCGTGCCTGGAAGGAGGTCAGGTTGAGAAGCTGTCCCGGCTGGCGCCCGGCGCCGCACTGCTCGATGCTTCGTTCTCGCTGTGCCGAAGAACGCCCTGCGGAACCCCTCAGCCGGCGGCCCGCGTCAGCGCTTCGTCCATCGCCGCCAGCGCGAAGTCGACATCGGCGTCCGTCAGGCAGAGCGGAGGCTTGATCCGCAGCACGTTGCCGGACAGTCCGCCCTTGCCGACCAGGGCGCCGAGGCCCTTCAGCTCGTCGAGCACGCGGCCGGTCAGGGCGGTGGCGGGGGTCTTCGAACGCCGATCCTCGACCAGTTCGACGCCGATCATCAGGCCCTGGCCGCGGACATCGCCGACCGCTTCGTGGTGGTCGGCCAGCGCTCGCAAGCCAACGATCAGCCGGCTGCCGAGGACGCGGGCGTTCTGCTGGAGGCCCTCCTCCTCGATCACCTCGAGGACGGCGAGACCGGCCGCCGACGCCAGGGGATTGCCGCCGAAGGTGTTGATGTGGAGATTCCGCGCCAGCGTGGCGGCGATTTCCGAAGTCGTCGCGACGGCGGCCAGGGGGAGGCCGTTGCCGATGCCCTTGGCCATCGTGACGATCTCGGGAATGACGCCGGAGCGCTCGAAGCCCCAGAAGTGGTCGCCGGTGCGCGTGAAGCCGGTCTGCACCTCGTCGGCGATGCAGACGCCGTCGTGGGCGCGGACGATCTCGTAGACCTCGGCCAGGTGGTTCGGCGCGCCCATCGTGACGCCGCCGGCGCCCTGGATGGGCTCGGAGATGAAGGCGGCTATCCGGCCCGGAGTGGAGTAGCGGATCAACTCCGCCACATCCTCGGCGCACTGGCTCGCGATCTGTTCCGGCGTGCCGGAGAACGGGTTGCGGTAGGGATCGGGGTTGATCGCGTGGTGCACCGGCCCGCCGCGCTGGACGCCGGACTTCCATGTGTGGATGCCGGTCAGCGCGCCGGTCGGCGCACTGCCGCCGTGGTACGCGTTGCGGACACCGATGACGTCGGCGTTGCCGGTGTGGAGCCTGGCCATCTGGATCGCCAGATCGTTCGCTTCGCTGCCGCTGTTCACGAAGTAGACGCGTTCGAGCTCGGGAGGCAGCCTGGCCAGCAGCGCCTCGGCGAAGCGCGGCATGTTCGGGTGCAGGAACGCGGTCGAGCCGTGCGCGAGCAGCGCCATCTGCTTCTGCACGGCGGCGACGATCTTCGGGTGGGAATGGCCGCAGGCGACGGTGCAGATGCCGGCGAAGAGATCGAGATGGCGACGGCCGGTTTCGTCCCAGACGTACTGCCCATGGCCCTCGACCAGCATGACGGGTTCGCTGTAGAGGGTGAACAAGGCCGGGTTCACGTGCTGCCGGCGCAGCTTCAGGATCCTGTCGCGTCCCGGTCCCAGGTAGGGCGCCGGCCGGTGGCTGGTCGGCGGCAGTTCCGGGTTGCGGGCTCGGGCAGGGGGCGCGACGTCAAGTGCCACGGTCATGGTTGCAGTTCCTCGACGGCCCATTCCTGAGGCCGGCTGTGTGGTTCGCTCTTCGGCCGCTTCAGCTCGCGGCGGCGTTGAGAGCGACCCTAGCAGCCGGCGCCGCGGGCTCAGCCCAACAGGTCGACGATGGCAAGTGCGAGCGCCTGCGTGGCGAGGGTGATGTCCGACAGTGCGCAACGTTCGTCGGGCTGATGCGCCTGTTCCAGTTCCCCCGGTCCGTAGGCGACGCACTGCCCGATCCCGCCGATGCGCTGGAAGTGCTTGTGATCGTAGGTGCCGGGACTCGCCACGAGTTCGGCGGGCTGGCCGGTCACCGCCTCGATCCCGCGGTTGAGGGACTGGACCAGGCGGCAGTCGTCGGCCGTACTCGTCGGCTCGACGCTGAGCACCTCCTCGACCTCGAAGCGAACGCCTGGCCGGCGGGCTTCCACGCCCGAGAGCACGTCCCGGACCTGCGCCCGTACCGCGTCCGCGCCCTCTTCGAGCAGATAGCGGCGGTCGACGACGAGTTCGCACTCGTCGGCGACGCAGGGGGACGGGAGTCCCTGGCCGGCGCCGGCCGCATCGGCGGACAGCCCGAGTCCCTCGATGACCTGACCGCCGGAGATCGAGTTCACGTTGACCGTCGGTCGACGGGCGTTTTCGGGGACCACCGGCAGTTCGGTGACCAGGTCGCCCAGCGCCTCGCGAAGGCCGAGCGCCGCCTCGGCTGCCGCGTCGATCGCCGAGACGCCGAGAAAGGGCATGGAACCATGGGCGATGCGGCCCCGGGCCACGATGCGGAACCAGAGCACGCCGCGATGGCCGATGCAGATCCTCGTCGGGCTGAACGGCTCGGGGATGATCACGTAGTCCGTCGTGCGGCTGGTGATCCGGCCGATCTGAGCCAGGTGGGCGACGCCGGCGTGGCCGCCGCTCTCCTCGTCGACCGTGCCGCTGATCTCGAGCGTTCCGTGCAGGCAGACGCCGCTGCGCCGAACCGCTTCGGCAGCGAACACCGCGGCGGCAAGGCCGGCCTTCATGTCCGCCGCGCCGCGGCCGTAGAGCCAGCCGTCGCTGATCTCGCCGCCGAACGGGTCGACCGTCCAGCCGTCTCCCGGCGGGACGACGTCGAGGTGTCCGTTCAGGTGCAGAGCCGGTCGCGCCCTGCGGCCCCGGCGCAGGCCGAGCACGTTGATCCTGGGGCGCTTCGGATCGCTGCCGGGTCCCTGGATGTACTCGGTCTTGAAACCGTCCGCCTCGAGTCGTACGCCGAGCAGCTCCGCGCACTCCCGGTAGGCGTCGCCGGGCGGGTTGACCGATGGCACGCGGATCAGTTCCGCTGCGAAACGGGCGGCTTCCTCGCCGCAGGCCTCGGCCTCGAAAAGGACGCGGTCCACGAGGCCTGGTCCGCTGCTTGCTGACGTCATGGGACGATGCGTGTCGCCGGTCGCTCGTTCTGCGGGCTGGTAGTACGCTCACCAGACTACTATGTTCGCGGCATGGGGATTGCGGATCGCGACGCTGGGCGCCTTTGCCCTCGGTGGCTGGGGTGCGGCCCTGGCTGATGACGCCGTGGCCGATCCCGGCCTGACCGCCGTCGAGGGCCTTCGCGTAGGCCAGTTCACCTACGAGGAGCGGCCGACCGGCTGCACCGTGGTGCTGGCGGAGAGCGGCGCGGTCGGCGGCGTCGACGTCCGGGGCGGCGCGCCGGCGACCCGGGAGACCGATCTGCTGCGTCCCCACAACATGGTGCAGGAACTTCACGCGGTCGTGCTGACCGGGGGCAGTGCCTATGGTCTCGACGCGGCGGGCGGCGTGATGCGCTACCTCGAGGAGAGGGATGTCGGCTTCCGGGTCGGCGCCGGTGTGGTGCCGATCGTGGTCGGCGCCTCGCTGATGGACCTGGGAATAGGCGGCAGCAGCAAGCCGCGGCCGGATGCCGGGTGCGGGTACCGGGCCGCGGCGGCGGCCGGCACGGGCCCGGTGGCGCAGGGCAACGTCGGCGCCGGCGCCGGCGCCACGGTGGGCAAGATGGGCGACCGCGGATCGCGGATGAAGGGGGGGCTGGGCAGCGCTTCGCACCGGCTGGAACAGGGCCCTTCGGCGGGCCTCGTGGTGGCTGCCCTGGTCGCGGTCAACGCGGTGGGCGACGTGATCGACCCGGCCACGGGTCAGGTGGTGGCGGGTGTGCGCGGCCCGAACGACGAACTGATCGACGCGCGCAAGCTGCTTCGGAGCGGCCTGGGGCGCGGCCGCCGCGCCGCTCGCCGGGAGGCCGGGAATCGCGAGAACACGACGATTGCCGTGGTCGCGACGAACGCGGCCCTGACCCAGGCCGAGGCGACCCGGGTGGCGCAGATGGCCCATGACGGTCTTGCCCGCTCGATCGTCCCCTCCCACACGCCGGGGGACGGCGACACGGTGTTCGCGATCGCCACCGGCGTGCTGGAAGGGTCGGCGGATGTCAGCCGCATCGGCGCACTCGCCGCCGAAGTGCTCGCCGATGCGGTCTTGAACAGTGTGCGCCACGCCGAATCGCTGCCCGGCATCCTGGCCGTCCGCGACCTCCCCTGAGGCGGTGACCGTGTCGCTGGATCCAGTTCTTCTCGAAGGCCGGACGGTTGCCGCTATCGGCGCCGGCTCCGGGATCGGCGAGCTCCCCCTGAGGTGGTGAGCGTGTCGCCGAACCCGTTTCGTCTCGAAGGCCGGACGGTTGCCGTGATCGGCGCCGGCTCCGGGATTGGCGAAGGGGCGGCCGAGGCGTGCGCTCGTCAGGGAGCGCGGGTCGCCTGCTTCGACGTGAACCTGATCGCCGCGCGGGCCACCGCCGACCGGATCGTGGCCGCGGGCGGTCAGGCCGATGCGGCCGAACTCGACATCCTCGAGCCGCAGGCGATGACGGCGGCCCTCGGGGCGCTGGGCGGTCTGCGCGGCGTCGTGGCGACCCCCGGGGTCAACGTCCGCAAGCGCCTGCTCGACTACCGGCCGGACGAGTTCGAGCGCGTTGTGACGCTCAATCTCCGGGGCGCGATGTGCGTCCTCCAGGTCGCCGGAGGGCTGTTCGAGGCGGCGGGCGGCGGCAGCATCGTGCTGCTCTCCTCGATCCGTTCCCAGGTGGTCGAGCCGGGCCAGGGCGTCTACGCCGCGACCAAGGCGGGCATCGTCCAGCTCGCGCGCGCCGCTGCCGCGGAACTCGGGGCCCGCGGGGTTCGGGTCAACGCCCTGGCGCCGGGGGTGGTCGACACGCCCCTGACCAGGCCGATCCAGCAGAACGAGGCGTGGAACCGGGCCTACGCCGGGAAGACCGCGCTGGGCCGCTGGGGAAGGTCCGACGAGATCGGCAACGCGGCCGCGTTCCTCGTTTCGGACGCGTCGAGCTACATGACCGGAGCCGTTCTCTTCGTCGACGGCGGCTGGACCGCGATCGACGGCCGCTTCGATCCTCCCGCCTGAGCCGGACCGCCGACGCCCGATCGGGAGGTCGTCCAGCCTTCGGTCCGGGAGGCTGCGATCCCCCTCAGCCCGAGCCGGCCCGACGATGCGGCCGCGAGTACACTCGGCGCCGTGTTGGCCGCCCTCAACGACCTGTTCCGACTCGACGGCAAGACGGCCGTCATCGCCGGGCAGAGGCCCGCAGACTGGTCGTCCGGTCTCGGCAGCGCCGATCGCTGGTGCACCGATCGTCCCTTGGGTGCACGGACTTTCCGGTCCGCATCCTGCTCGTCGACGGCGGCTGGACCGTCGTCTGGCTGACGGCAGCCGATCGCCGTCGCGATGACTCTCGAGATCGCCTTTCTGCTGCTCGTCCTGGCGGCCATGGTCGTCCTGTTCCTGACCGAGAAGCTGCCGATCGACCTGACGGCCTTTCTGGGTCTGACGCTGCTGATCTTCACGGGCTACGTCGCCGCCGATCAGGCGTTCACCGGTTTCGCCTCGTCGGCGGTGATCACGATGCTGTCGATCTTCATCGTCAGCGCGGGGTTGATGCAGACCGGCGTTGCGGACCTCGTGGGGGGCGCCATCCATCGCTTCGTCGGCAGCCGGGAGGTGCCGCTGATCGCCGCGGTCATGCTGGTGGCGGGCGTCCTCTCGATGTTCATGAACAACATCGCGGCGACTGCCGTGCTCATGCCGGCGGTGGCGAGTCTGGCGCGCCGAGCGCACCTGCTCCCTTCGCGGCTGTTCATGCCGCTCGCGTTCGGCGCCATCCTGGGGGGCACCGCGACCCAGGTGGGGACGCCGCCGAACATCCTGGCGGCGGCGATGCTGCGGGATCGAGGACTCGAGCCCTTCGGACTCTTCGACTTCACGCCCATCGGCCTGGTGCTGCTCCTGGGCGGTGTCGTCTTCATGCTCACCGCGGGGCGGCGGCTTCTGCCGGGTCGCCGGGCCGCGCCTTGCCGCCGCGGCGAATCGGAGTTGGCCGACCTCTACGGCCTGCACGAGGGGTTGTTCTCGATTCGCATTCCCTCCGGATCGAGCCTCGATGGCGCGACACTCCGCGAAACGCGGCTCGGTACCACGCTGGGCGTGCAGCTCCTGGGCGTGGCGCGCGGCGAGGACTGGCAGTTGGCGCCCGGCGACGACATGCGTCTGCTGGCCGGCGACGAGCTGGTCGTTCAGGGCGACGCGGAGCAGGTGGAACAGACGCTGCGCCTCCAGGGGGTCGATCTGGGCACGGCGACGACACTCGGCACGGCCACGACCGGCGGGATCGGCGCGCCGGATGCTGGCGTGACGGCCCTCAGGGCGCGGGTGTCCGCCGGGTCGCCCCTGGCGGGGAGCACCCTGGCGGCAACCCGCTTCCGTGAGCGCTGGCGCGTGTTCGTCATCGCGGTGGAACGCGACGGGGAAGTGCAGGTCGACCGGCTCGGCGACCTGACGCTCGAACAGGGAGACGTGCTCTACGCCTTGTTCGGCGACGACGCGCCGGAGATCGACCCGGAGGTGCTCGAGATCGACGAGAGCGGTCCCGGGGCGCTCGACCGGCTCGAGGATCAGCCGCTGCTCGTGATCCGGGTGCCGGAGAACTCGCCACTTCTCGCCAGCGGCGCCGGTGTCGAGTGGATGGGCCGGTTGATGGGATTGACGGTCGTTGCGGTCGAGCGGGTGGGCGAGGTGATCTGGGGACCCGGGCCGCAGGTCCGGTTCGAGGCCGGGGACCGGCTGTTCGTCAAGGGCAGGGAGAGGCGGCTGCGGGCCCTGTTGCGGATGGGCGGCGTCGAGCTGACGTCGGGGGTTGCCGCGCCCGCGTTCGAGTCGGAAGAGGTGGGCATGGCCGAGGCGACGCTGGCGCCCCGCTCCGGCCTCGCCGGGAGGAGTCTCGCGGAGATCGCGTTTCGCGATCGGTACGGCCTGCAGGTGCTCGCGATCTGGCGCGAGGGCACGGCGATTCGCAGCGGCCTCGCCCAGCTCGCGCTGCGGGTCGGCGACGCGCTGTTGCTGCAGGGGCGGCGGGGCCGGCTAGGTCTGCTTTCCCGTGAACGGGAGCTGCTCGTCCTCTCGGATGTCGCCGACGAGCCGCGCCGTCTGAGCAGGGCGCCGTATGCGGTCGGATGCCTGGCCCTGATGGTGGGCCTGGTGGTGACGGGAGCGGCGCCGATCCAGGTCGCCGCGTTCGCTTCCGCGAGCCTGATCGTTCTGTGCGGCGCGCTGACCATGGAGGAGGCCTATCGGGCGGTGGAGTGGCGGGCGATCTTCCTGGTCGCCGCGATTCTGCCCGTCGGATCGGCGATGGAGAGCAGCGGTACCGCGGCCCTGCTGGCGAGCAGCGTGATGGACCTGGCAGGCCCGGCCGGGCCCTACGCCGTGCTGGCGGCGCTGGTCCTGCTCTCGAGCCTGCTCAGCCAGTGTCTCGACGGCGCGCCGGCCGTCGTGCTGCTGACGCCGGTGGTGCTGGAGGCGGCCTCGGGCCTGGATCTGTCGCCGTATCCCTTGATGATGGGGGTGGCCCTCGCGGCGTCGGCAGCCTTCATGACGCCGTTCAGCCACAAGGCGAACCTGCTCGTCATGGGCGCCGGCGGTTACCGCAGCATGGACTACGTCCGGCTCGGCACGCCGCTGACGGTGGTTCTGCTGGCCGCGATCGTCTGGATGGTGCCGTTCGTCTTTCCGTTCTGACGGAGTATCAGCCGCTTCTGTTCAGACCAGTCCGGCTCCTTGCGGCCAGCCTCCGTGGCGTCGCACCTCTGGTTGAACGCCTGGAGTTCGGCGAGGGTGAAGCGGCCGGCAGACCGGGCGGCAACCAGCCTCCCGGCGTCCGGGCTGGAACCGGCGGTGGGGTTCGGCGGCGTTACGGTAGTATCCATGGCTGATTCCAGACAAAGAGGCTCAGAGGCCCCACAGGGAGATTCGATGTCCAGACACGAGAGGTTCGGTCGGTTCCTGGTGTCCTCCCTTTCCATTGCCGCGTTCGCCGGCACGGTAGCCGCCCAGACGACGGGCGACATCCGCGGTGAAGTCCGCGACGCGAACGGGGACGGCCTGCCCGGCGTCATGGTCACGGCGACAATCGAGGACCGCGGCGTGTCGCGGACCACGATGACCGGCGTCGGCGGACGCTTCGTCATCTCGTCGCTTCAGGTCGACGACTACGTCGTGACCGCGGCTCTGGACGGCTTCCAGGAGCACCGCGTCGAAGAGGTTCGGGTGGGTATCAGCGCGACGGTCAACCTGGAGATCGAACTCTCGCTGGCGGCGGTGCAGGAGGAGGTCACGGTGACCGCCTCGCCGATCCTGGACGTGACCAGCTCGAGCGTGGGCGCCAGTTACACCGCGGACTTCATCGACGACCTGCCGAGCGACCGGAACTTCTGGGATCTGATGGCGGTGTCTCCCGGCATCAGCGCAGGTTCCGAGGCCAGCACGGATATGTCCGCCTTCGGCTCGAGCACGGCGTCGAATTCCTGGCGCATCGACGGCTTGGACACGACTTCGTCGGACACCGGCACTTCCTACTGGTGGATGAATGCGGCGATCATCGAGGAGGTTCAGGTCCTGGGGCTTGGCGCGCCGGCGGAGTACGGCAGCATGTCCGGGGCGGCGTTCAACGTGGTGACGAAATCCGGCTCGAACGACTTCTCCGGCACGATCGACTGGTACCACATGAGCGACGGCCTGACGGAAGAGAACGCGGAAATCGACGGCATTCCCTTCCATCGCGAGGAGTTCGACGACATCACGGGAACCCTCGGCGGCCCGTTCGCCCGGAACAAGGTGTGGTTCTTCGGTTCGGTTCAGTTGGCGCGCGACGCGTACAGCGAACCGGGCGTCGATCCGAGCTTCCCGGAGGCCTACCCGTCGGACCGCTACGACCTGAAGATCAACGCGGCGTTCAACGACAGCAACCTGATGGAGGCGAAGTACCACTACGAGGACTTCAGCTTCGTCTACGCCGCCGCGAACACGACGCCCGACGCGGTCGGCAACCAGTTCGGGACGAATCCTGCCTGGGGCCTTCAGTTCCAGTCCGTCCTGACGCCGAACGACTTCCTGGAAGTCATGTACGCCGGCTACAGCGGCGAGGACAACCTGCTGTCCGCCACCGGCAGCACGGCGGCGCCCTACACCGACTACTCACCGGCGGACGGCGGTCCCTCGCAGTCCAGCGGCAGCCCGGGCTACCAGTACCGGTGGTCGCTCGGCCGCGACCAGCTGGACGTCAAACTCTCGCACCACGCGGACGACCTCCTGGGCGGCGACCACGACTTCAAGTTCGGCATCTCCTACGGCGCCGGCACCGGCGACACGCGCACCGGCGGCGGGCCGGACGGCGTCTACTTCTACCGCTACCAGTACCCGGGCTACGACTACGTCTACTACTACCGGGTGACGGCTCGCCCCTTCCACTACGGCGCCGACACGTCGTCGTCGTCGGCGTTCGTCGACGACTCCTGGCAGGTCAATCCGAAGCTGACCCTGAACCTCGGCGTGCGCTACGACAGGCAGAACGGCGACATTCCGGACTTTCCGAAGCTGAACCAGGACTGGAGCGCGTCCTCGGAGATCATTCCGGGCGTCGCGGACGTGACCGACTGGTCGCTCATCTCGCCGCGCATCGGCATGGCGTACCAGATCGGTGACCGCCAGGTCCTCCGCGCCTTCTACGGCAAGTTCTACGACGCCGACGTGACCGGCAACTGGTACGCGCCGCCGCCGGATCCGCCCGAGTACATCTACGAGACGGGACCCACGCTGGACGGCCCCTGGACCTACTCGCGCAACTTCGAGTACCACGGCAACCTGTTCCATCCCGATCTCAAGCCGCCGGAGACGGACCAGTTCACCCTGGGCTGGGAGCGTCGCCTGGGTGAGCACTACACCTTCGGCATCCAGGCCGTCTACAAGGATGCGGTGAACCTGATCGGCTGGGAGATCCTGGACGACGGTGTCTACGAGAATGTGCCGTGGACGAACCCGTTCACGGGCGAAACGGAGCAGTTGTTCAGCATCGTCGAGCAGCCGACGACGCGCAAGGGCAACGGGCCGGGCCCCGGCTCCAAGGCGCCGGGCGAGAGCTACAACCAGCAGTACGAAGGCGTGGTCCTCTCCTTCAACCGGCGCTACAGCGACGGCTGGAGCTTCCAGTCGTCCTATACATGGTCCGAGTCGACCGGCTTCCTTCCGCGGCCGCTGCTCCAGTCCCAGGGCAGCGCGTTCTACACCTCGACTGACGGCCGCGATCCGAACAACTGGATCAACGCCAATCAGGCCCTGCAGAACGACCGCGAGCACGTGCTCCAGTTCCAGGGCAGTTTCGAACTGCCGTGGAGGCTCGTGGGAACGGCGACCTACAGCTTCATGACGGGAAAGCCGTACAGCCGCCAGTTGTTTGTCGGCGGGGGCCAGTCACCCTCACCTCTGGCTCAGGGGCTACAGAGGGTGATCGCCATTCCCGCCAGCGACGACACCCGGCTGCCGGACCAGAACAACTTCGATCTCTCCTTCGGCCGTCGCTTCGACACCGGCAAGTTCCAACTCAAGCTCGACGTCCAGCTCCTCAACGTCCTCAACGAAGATACCCACGACTGGTGGGAGGAGCTGGCGGTGGCGCCGGACGAGGAGTACGTCCCTGCCGGCTACCTCTACCCGCGGCGCGTCATGATCCGCCTCGGGCTCGAGTTCTAGCAGCCGCCGCTCCCTCGTCTGCCGAGGGCGTCAGCTTCCGTCTCCGTTCCAGCAGCCCGCGGCAGGAGTCGCGCCGCATTCGAGCGGCGTTGCATCTCAGTCCAGCAGTGTGCCACCGGCGTGCCGGATAACTCGCGCCCGGAAGTGTCTCGCGTCTGGCGCGGGACGCGACTCGCGGACAAGCTCTGCGGTCGGCCTTGTTCCCGTTGGGTTCAGGGCGACCCCGATACGCTCCCTCGTCGCGCCTTGCTGGACGGGCGCCTGACCGCTCTCGGTGCGCCACGGACTCTCGCCACGGGCTGCTGCTTGGTCTCCACCGCGACGCCAGGCGGCGCATCGAGCTCTCGGTACGCCGCGGACTCTCGCCACGGGCTGCTGCTAGCCTTGACAGGCATGGCGAAGGTGCTACAGATCCAGCACGCGACCGTGGTCGTCGACGACCTCGAGAAGGCCTGTGTCTTCTACGAGCACGAACTCGGTCTTGAACCGCTGCCGACCTTCAACCTCGACTTTCCCGCCCAGTTCTTCAAGATCAACGAGGAACAGCAGCTCCACGTGACGGAGTGGGAGGACCGGACCTCCTTCCGCGGCCACCTCTGCCTGCAGGTCGACGATTTCGACTCGATCTTCTTCCGCATGCGCGAACTGGGCGCCATCGACACCTCGCCCTGGGGCAGGGTGCGCCGGCTCCCCGACGGTGCGATGCAGATGTTCATCCGCGACCCGGCCGGCAACCTGATCGAAATCTCCTGCCCGAGCGACGTCGCCGTCGACGAGGCGATCTTCAGGGACGACCTGGTCAACGCCGAAGGCGGCCTCTACAGGTCGAACCGCGACGACCCGCGCGGGTTGCACACCGGGGACGCGACGCTCTACCACGGGCGGTAGCCGCCGGATGCACCGGGTCACCGACACCCTGCTGGCCGGAATGGTCGAGGCGATCATCGCCGAAGTGAATCCCGAGCGGGTGATCCTGTTCGGTTCCCAGGCCCGCGGCGACCAGGAGCAGGAATCCGACGTCGATCTGCTCGTGATCCAGTCGCAGCCCTTCAGGGCGGTCGGCTCGCGCGACGCTCAGTCGGTGAGAATAAGCAAGCGACTGGCGCCCTTCTCCGTTCCGGCCGACATCCTGCTCTACGACCGCGACGAGGTCGAGTACTGGAGGGACTCCCTGAACCACGTCGTGGCGAGGGCCCTGCGCGAGGGCAGGGTTCTCTATGAGCGACCCTAAGTGCGCCCGAGTTCTCGTCGAGGCGGCGGAGCGCGACCTCTCGGCGCTGCGGGGCATGACCGACGAGAAGGTGTTCGCCGATGAAGTTGCCGGCTTCCTCGCGCAGCAGGCCACCGAGAAGCTGGTCAAGGCCTGGATCGCCTTGCTCGGGGAGACCTACCCGATCACCCATGACATCGCTCAACTGCTGGAGGTGCTGGCCGCCCGCCGGTTTCCCGCGATCGACCTCGCCACACTGGCCGAGCTGACGCCCTACGCGGTCCGGTTCCGCTATGCGGGCCGCGTCCCTGACGCTCCGGCGTTGGACCGCGCGAAGACGGTCGCCCGGATCGAAGAGCTACTGGAGGTGGTCCGGTCCCTGCTCCACCGGCAGACCTGAGACCGGCCCGGGAACCTGATCCCACGACCGATCCGAGTCCTGCCTCCGCACCCGGACGCCTGGAAGTCCGCAGCCGAGCTCCGAGGTGGACGGCGGCGTACGACCGACCCGAGTCTTGCCTCTCCGCACCCGGCGTGATGCACCGGACTCAGAGACGGCCTTGGGGAGACGGACGCCTGGGTGTGCCACTGACGTGGTTTTGTGGCATAGTGCAAAGGTCATGCCTGAAACACTTGTTCCTGTCAGTATCCGGCTCGGCGCCCAGGGCCGTTTGGTTGTGCCTGTTGCCCTGCGCGAGGCCTTGGGATTCAAGGCGGGCGATCAACTCGTCGTGCGTGTGCAGGACGGCCGGCTGGTCGTCGAGAGCAGGGAATCCGTGGTCCGGCGCGTGCAGGAGCTGTTCGGTGCGCCCGGTCGCAACCTGGTGGAGGACCTCATCGCCGAGCGGCGGCGGGAAGCTGGTCGCGAGGAGAAGGACGAGTGACCGTCGTGCTCGATGCCTCCGCCGTTCTGGCCCTGGTGCAGCGTGAACCGGGCGCCGAAGTGGTTGCCGATCTCCTTCGCGACGCGGTGATCTCGACGGTCAACTGGGCCGAGGTCGCCGGGAAGATCCGGGTCGAGGGTGCGAACGGCAGCGACGCCGGGCCCGCGCTGTTGCGCCATGACCTTTGCGCCCTCGGCCTGCGCCTGGTGGAGTTCTCGGCGGAGCAGGCCGACACGGCGGGCGAACTCCGGAGGGGTACTCGAGAACTTGGTCTTTCGCTCGGCGACCGCGCGTGTCTCGCCCTGGGAATCGCCAGGAGAGAGACCGTGTTCACGGCCGATCGAGCCTGGCAGCGGGTGCGCGCCGGCGTGGAAATCGAAGTGATCCGCTGATCCGGAATCCCCCGACAGTACTGCCCGACGTTCGCGCCGGAGTGCGGGCAGGATGCCCTTCGTTCCTTGGGTCTTGAGAGGCGTTCCTGTGCCGACCGGTCCCAGGGGATCGGCGACACAGCCGGATCCTGAGTGAAGCGGATCCGTCGGATCGAGAGCGGGCGTCCCGGCCTGCGTCCGGATCCTCGCAGGTTTGTCCAGTCCGGCGACCGAACCCCTCAGTCGATGAGCGGCAGCAGGGCTTCGGCGGAGCGGCGCGTGAGCATGGTGTAGAACTCATCGCTCAGCAGATTGCTGCCGTGGTCTTCGATGAACTTCTTCTGTTCCGGCGTGATGTCGGTGGGTTCCGTCTCGACGGCCTCGGGGTAGCGGTTGGCGGGCGTGCGGTCGATCGAGGCCACGAACTCGACGGTCAGAGCGCCGTCGTAGCCGACCTCTCGTAGCGTTTCGACGATCGCCGCCCAGTCGAGCGCGCCCATGCCGGCCGCCATCCGGTTGCTGTCGGCGACGTGGAAGTCGACGAGGCGGCTGCCGGCCTGGCGGATGGCGCCGAGGACATCGTCGTCCTCCATGTTCATGTGGAAGGCGTCGAGGCAGACGCCGCAGTCCGGGCCCGTCGCTTCGGCGAGCGCCAGAGCCTGGGCGCCGCGGTTGATGAAGTAGGTCTCGAAGCGGTTGATCGGCTCGATTGCCAGCAGGACGCCTGCGGCCTGGCCGTGCTCGTAGATCTCCTGCATGCTCTCGACCGCCCAGCGCCACTCGTTCTCGGGCGTCGAGTCGGGATCGACCTTGCCCACGGTGCCGGGGACAATCGAGATCTCGTGGCCGTCGAGCTCCTTGACCATCGTGATGCAGTCCTTGACGTACTGGATCGAACTTGCGCGTTCCGCCTCGCTCTTCGCGATCAGGCTGCGGCCGTCCATCATCAGGGTGACGGAGCCCCAGCAGCGAATGCCGTAGCGCCGGAGAAGCTCGCGCACCTCCGCCGTGTCGTAGAGCTCCGGCTCGCCGCTGATCTCGAGCGACTCGTAGCCGAACTCCCGCAGCCGCGCCAGCGTCTTCTCGAGCGGTTCCGCGCGCATCCAGTTGTGCATCGACAGGTGCATGGGCAAGGCCTCCAAGGTTGCCGCGGAAAGATAGCAGGGTGAGCGGGCAGCTCCGCGGCGAGGCGCCTGATGCGGACCAGGAGGTCCGCGCACCCGGAGAGCGGCCGTGGCCGCAGGGTCGTTCCCTACTCGGTTGCCAGTCGCGGCGGGCCGGCCTGCGAGCCGGAGTGCGAGTGGGAGGCCGCCTTGGGCGGCTGCCGCGACGACCTGGCCGCGGCGGCGATCCTGGCCGTGTCACTGGCGTGGCTGGCCCTGGCGCGGCAGCTGCAGGTCCCGGGCGGGGACCTTTCCCGTACGCCGCCAAGGATTGGCCGTTCCCGCGCGTCATACCGACGAGTTGGGATGGCAGAAGCGGTTCAGCACGTCGTCGAGGCCGGGTGGGCATCCGCCGGGCGGTGCTCTAGTGTGACGGGCGTGCCCATGCGCGATGAGGAACTGGTCCGGGCCGCCGCAGCGGGTGATCGCGAGGCCTTTGCGGAGTTTCTGGAGAGTCACTACGACCGGATCTTCCGGTTCTGTTTCCGGCTGACGGGACGCCGCGAGGAGGCGGAGGATCTGACGCAGGACATCTGTTCCGCTCTGCCGGCGAAACTCAGGAGCTTCCGCCGGCAGGCGAGGGTGACGACCTGGCTCTATCGGATCGCCGTGAACGCGGCGCACGACCGGCGTCGCCGCGCCGTGAGCCGGACGAAGGCTGTCGAAGGCTGGGGGGATTGGGAGGTGAACCGCCGCGCTGCCGCAACGGACAGGGCCGCGGATCTCGACTGGCTGCGCCGCGCGATGACGGCGCTCCCGGAGGACCTGCGCGAAACGGTGGCGCTCACCGTCGATGGCGAGATGACCCACCGCGAAGCCGCCGAAGTGCTCGGAGTGTCCGAAGGCACCGTGAGTTGGCGGCTCTCGGAAGTTCGCAAGCGCCTGCGGGCGATGCGGCAGGAGGAAGAACGACGATGACCGATCCACTGGACGATCTGAAGCGCGCGTTCGAGCGCGGCACGCCGGCGCCCGATGGCGGCAGGCGGAAAGCGAACCTGGCCCGGGCGATGGAGTCCTGGGACCGGGTCGGAGAAACGGCGGCGGGGTCTCGCGGTACCGATGGCCGCCGCTCCGCCGAAGCGGGGATCGGCGATGGAGTGCGCGGTCAGATCGAAGCTCGCGATGGCGATGTGCGTCGGCGTCGCTCCACTCTGGCGGCGATCGGGCTTGGACTGCGCGAGCTGCCGGCCACGCTGATTTCCCGCCCCGCCATCGTGGCCGCGGCTGGTCTGGCTGCCGTTGGTCTCGCGACTCTCTTCGCGCTTCTTCGTCTCGACACGATGCCCGGGCCCGACAATGCCCCGGGGGCCGATGTGGTTGTGGTGGACGCCGGCGTGCAGGCGGAGCAGCCGCCGGGCCGCGCTGACGAGAGTGCCATGGAAGGCGGGGATGCGGGAGGCTTGAGTGGGCCGGCCGTGCGCCCGGCGCCAGAGTCGGAGGCGCTGGCGCAATCGGAGGCGGCCCCGCGCGGCGCGACGGCGCCGGCGCCGCAGCCGGTACTGCCGGCGCTGCCGGCGCCGGTGGCGGAACCGGCCCTGGCGAAGTCCGGGGACTTCGAGTCCTTGCAGGGAGCGAGGGCTGCGGAGATCAGGGCGGAACCGGGGCGTGCGATGGCCGAAATCGAGCGCTCGAACCGGCAGCCGGCCGGTGCGGGCGAGAGCGCTGTCATGGCAGAGCCGGTCACGGTGGGGTCCGAGTCGGCTCCCGTCTCCGCCCTGGCGCCGGCCAGGCGTGCCTCGGCAGCCGAAGCCGAGCCGCTGCCGGTGCGGGAACGTGCCTCACCCATCTATCCGTCCGAGATTGCCCGACACCGGGTCGCCGCAGTCGAGCGGCTGCGGGTGCTGGAACGTGACGTCTCCGACGGCGCCCGCGTGCTGCCGATCCATGCTGGTCGCGCCCCCGACTTCGCGGCGCCTCAACGGCGAAACACGGAGGCCTTCGCCAACGAACCGGCCAGCCCGGTCAAGACCGCCGGCGAGGCGCCCGTCTCGACCTTCTCGATCGACGTCGACACGGCGAGCTACTCCGTGGTCCGCTCGTCTCTGATGAACGGCTACCTGCCGGCTGCCGACTCGGTGCGGATCGAGGAGATGGTCAACTACTTCCCGTACGCGTATCCGCCGCCCGGGGAGCGCGGGGCGCCGTTCCGGCCCACGGTCACGGTGTCCGGGACGCCCTGGAACGCGGATACGCTGCTGATGCACATCGGAATCCAGGGCCGGCGGCCGGCCACGGACGACCGCCCGCCGCTCAACCTCGTGTTCCTGATCGACACGTCCGGTTCGATGGATCAGCCGAACAAGCTGCCGCTCCTCGTGCAGTCCTTCCGGCTGATGGTCGGTCAACTGGATCCAGCGGACGAGGTGGCCATCGTCACCTATGCCGGCAGTGCGGGCCGCGTGCTGGACGCCACGCCATCTACCGATCGCGCCGCGATTCTGGCGGCGCTCGGCCGTCTCCGCGCCGCCGGCTCGACCGCCGGCGCGGCGGGCATCCAGTTGGCCTACCGGACGGCTGCGGAGATGGCGGCCGGGGGCGAGGTCACGCGGGTCATCCTGGCCACGGACGGCGACTTCAACGTCGGCATCCTTGACCCCGAGCAGCTCGAGAGCTTCATCGCCCGGCAGCGCGAGGGAGGCATCTACCTCTCCGTGCTGGGCTTCGGCCGCGGCAATCTGGACGACGCGACGATGCAGGCTCTGGCCCAGAACGGCAACGGTCAGGCGGCCTACATCGACACGCTCGCCGAGGCGCAGAAGGTGCTCGTCGATCAACTTGTGGGCACGCTGTTCCCGATCGCGAACGACGTGAAGATCCAGGTCGAGTTCAACCCCGCCGCGGTCGCCGAGTACCGCCTGATCGGCTACGAGACCCGGGCGCTGCGGCGAGAGGACTTCAACAACGACCGGGTCGACGCGGGTGAGGTCGGGGCCGGGCACGCGGTCACCGCGATCTACGAGGTCACGCCGGTCGGCTCCCCCGCGGTGCTTCACGATGCCCTGCGGTACGCCGACCGCACGGTGGCGCCGCCGGTGGCCGGCGCGAGGCCGGAGAGCTCTCCGGAACTGGCGTTCCTCCGCCTGCGCTACAAGGCGCCCGGCGAGGACGCGAGCGAACTGATCGAGCTTCCGATTGCGCGTGGCATGGGTCCGGCGAGTAGCGACCAGCGCTTCGCCGCCGCCGTCGCCGGCTTCGGCCAGCTCCTCCGGGGGAGCGTCTACACCGGCGGCTGGACCTGGGCCGACGCGGTCGCCCTGGCCGAGGCGAACATCGGCGACGACCCGTTCGGCTACCGCCGCGAGGCGGTGACCCTGATGCGCCTGGCCGAGAGCCTGGCTCGGTAGCTCACTTCGCGCCCAGAAAGTCGCGCAGGCAGCGCGTGACGGCGCCGGGCGCTTCGGCCATCAGCATGTGGCCGGCGTCGGCCACGGTGACGAATCCGGCGCTGCCGCCGTTGCCGCCGCCGATGCGGTCCGCCAGTGCGCGGCCTGCGCGGGGCGGCGTCATCCTGTCCCCGGCGCCCGAGACGACCAGAGCGGGGCAGCGGATTCCGGGAGCGCTCTCGCTACCTTCCCACTCGTTGCAGGCGGCGAAATCGCGGTGGAGCACCTCGGGCGCGCAGCGGTCGAGCAGAGCCATCGTCGCGCCGAGCATCCACAGGCCCGGCGATTCGGCGCCGCCGAAGTGGGCGCCGGCGCCATGGCCGAAGGCGGCGATGAAGCGGTGGGCGTCGAGCGGCCTCTTCAGGGTGTCGGTCAGCAGGCCCGGGTTCACGCGAAGCGTCTCGCCGGCGCCGAGCAGGGCGACCCGGCTGGTGAGTCTGTTCGGTCTGGCTGCGGCGTCGACCGCGATACAGGCGCCCATCGAGTGGCCGATGAGGGCAAGTTCCTTGCTGCCCGCCATGGCCGCGACCTCGGCGGCGAAGTCGACCGTCCAGGTCGCGAAGTCGGCGATCGTGTACAGGTCCAGATCCGCGGAGGCGCCGTGGCCGGGGAGGTCGGGCGCGGCTACGTTCCAGCCGTGCTGGGCCAGCGACCGGGCCTGCAGGGCCCACACCGTATGGTCGCAGCCGGCGCCGTGAAGCAGCAGGGCGAGGGGACGCTTGGGCCTCCATGCCGCGCCGCCGGCGCCGCAATAGACCTCGCGGCCCCGGATCTCGAGTTCGGGCATGGTCCGCTTCCCGCTCAGGAGGCGACGGCCCGCGGCCGCTGCACTTGCTTCTGCGAGCGCTTGAGCGCCCGGTCGAGATCGGCCACAAGGTCGCCGGGATCCTCGATCCCGACGGACAGCCTGACCATCTCCTGGGTGACGCCCGACTCGGCGAGCTCTTCGGCCGTCATCTGCTGGTGGGTGGTGCTCGCGGGGTGGATGACCAGGCTCTTCGCGTCGCCGACGTTGGCCAGGTGCGACCAGAGTTCCAGGCTCTCGATGAAGGCGATCCCGGCCTTGAGCCCGCCACGGATCCCGAACGTCATCAGGGCGCCGCTGCCCTTCGGCAGGAGCTTCCTGGCCAGGTCGTGCTGGGGGTGGCTCGCCAGGCCGGGATAGCTCACCCACAGGACGGCGCCGTGCTGCTCGAGGAACTCGGCGACGACGGCTGCGTTCTCCGCGTGGCGGGCCACGCGCAGCGGCAGCGTCTCGAGTCCCTGGAGCAGGTAGAACGCCGCCTGCGGATTGAGGCAGGCGCCGAAGTCGCGCAACCCTTCAAGGCGCGCCTTGAGGATGAACGCGGGCGGCCCGTAGTGTTCGGCGAAGGCGATGCCGTGGTAGCCGGGGCAGGGCTCGGTCATGATGGGGAAGCGCCCGGACGCGGCCCAGTCGAACTTGCCGCTGTCGACAAGCACGCCGCCGAGGGTGACGCCGTGGCCGCCGATGAACTTCGTCGCCGAGTGCATCACGATGTCCGCGCCGAGATCGATCGGCCGCGAGAGGAACGGGGTGGCGAACGTGTTGTCGATCAGCAGCGGCACGCCGATGCCGTGCGCGAAGTCGGCGACGGCGGGAATGTCCAGCACGTCGATTCGCGGGTTGCCGATCGTTTCGCCGAAGAACAGCTTCGTGTTCGGCCGCGCCGCGCGCTGGAAGTTCCGCGGGTCGGTGGGTTCGACGAACGTGGTCTCGATGCCGAAGCGCCGCAGCGTGTGGTTCAGCAGGTTGTGGGTGCCGCCGTAGATCGCGGCCGAGGAGACGACGTGGTCGCCGGCGGAGAGGATGGTCGCCGCGGCGAGGTGGAAGGCGGACTGGCCGGAGGCTGTAGCCACCGCGCCGACGCCGCCCTCAAGCGCCGCGATCCGTTCCTCGAACACGGCGACCGTCGGGTTCGAGATCCGCGAGTAGATGTGCCCGGCCTCTTCGAGGTTGAACAGGCCCGCCGCGTGGTCCGTGTCGCGGAACACGTACGACGTCGAGTTGTAGACCGGCACGGCGCGTGCCCCGGTGGCCGCGTCCGGCCGCTGGCCCGCGTGAAGCGAAAGCGTGTCGAACTTGTAGAACCAGTCACTGCTCATCGCGTCTGCCTCCCGGTTGCGCCGCCCGAGGCGGACCGCGAGTGTAGCTGGCGCCGGCGCGGGCGGCTGGAGTCGGAGCCAGAGCCGGAGGTGGTGGTGGCACACGCCCGCCCGGGTCGGGGCCTAAGGGGGGTCGGCCCCCTGGTGCCGCTCGCGCCTGGTCGGATGGTGAAGGGGGGTGCGCTCGCTGCACTCCGCTCGCTCCGGTTGGTCGTTGGTTGTCCGAAAGGGAGGTGGCCGTCGCTCGCTCCGAGCCACCTGGGGGCCGACCCCCCTTAGGCCCCTGGGGCGGGCTGGACGGCGTCGGCCAGCGGTGGGGATCTGAACCGGGTCTCTCAGGGGGCTTGCCTGTGGCTTGTCTTGAGACTGGTAGCGGTGGGACCGGAGCTCGGTGGACTGGGGTGACGGGCTCACCGGGAGAGAGGGGACTTTGTGCTGCCTGCAGGTGTGGCAGAGTGGCGATTCGAGGGGGAGCAGATGGGAATCGTCGAAGAGTGGCATGAGTGCCTGGACCGTGGCGAGGTGTTGCTGCTGGACGGTGGTACCGGAACGGAACTGGAGCGGCGCGGCGTGCCGATGGACTCGGCGGCCTGGTGCGGGACGGCGGCGCTCGAGCACCAGGACGCGATTCGGGATCTGCACGAGGAGTACATCCGGTCCGGCGCCGACGCGGTGATCACGAACACGTTCGCGACCCACCGGCCGTTGCTGGAGGCGGCGGGGCTGGGCGACCAGGTTGGAGTGATCGTGCAGCGGGCGGTGGAGGCGGCGCTCGAGGCGCGGGAGCGGGCCGGATGTCCGGGAGTGCTCGTTGCCGGTTCGATGTCGACGATGCCGGCGAGCAACGTGCGCGGCGGCTACGAGCCGCTCCCCGTGCAGTCCGCGGCTTATCGCGAACAGTGCGAGCTGCTCGCGGAGGCCGGCGTGGACGTGATCGCGCTCGAGATGATGCAGGATCGGGAGCGGGCGGCGCTGGCCTTCGAGGCGGCGAAGGAAACCGGCCTCCCGGTGTGGCTCGGGGTCAGTGCGCGGAAGGACCCGGACACGGGTGTGATCACGCCCTTCAACTGGCCGGACGAGTCGTTCGAGGCGTTGCTGGACACGCTGATTCCTCTTGGTCCGTCCATCGTCCATGTGATGCACAGCGAGATCGCGGCGGCGCCGGAGGCGGTGGCGATGGTGCAGGAGCGATGGCAGGGGCCGATCGGTGTGTATCCCGAATCGGGTTACTTCACGATGCCGAACTGGAACTTCGTCGACGTGATCGATCCGGCCGATCTGCTGGAGGAGGCGCGCGGCTGGGTCGAGGCCGGCGTTCAGATCGTCGGCGGTTGCTGCGGGTTGGGGCCGGAACACATTCGTGCGCTCGGAGCGCTGCGCGGGGTGGACGCCGGGGCGGCCTGATGGCTGCGGCAAACGGCCAGGCGGACCGGGCGAAGACGGCCTTCGAGCCGCCACTGCTCCTCCTCGCCAGTCTGGCGCTTTCCTGCGCGCTGTCGCGCAAGTTCGGCGACGAGTACCGGGACCATGCGAAGCGCGTCCGGCGCCGGTTGTAGAGGCTGGCCGTTTCTGGCGCCGGCTGCGCGGGCGCCGGGCCTTGGGCTGGCACTGGCACTGGGCTTGAGCCTGGTCTCCTGCGCCTTTGAGCCGGACGGCGCACAGCCTGCCGCACACCGAGAGGGTCCGGAGGGCCGCGGGCGAATAGCGCCGCTCGAGGAACTCGGGCATCGTGAAGATGGCGCTCTTGACGACGTTCAGACGGATGTCGGCCGCCTGCTGGCCGGAGCTTCGACCGCGCGGCCGCCCGTCATCCTGATCACGATCGACACGCTGCGGGCCGACCGGCTCTCGAGCTACGGCTCGGACCGGGTGGAGACGCCGCACATCGACCGTCTGGCCGCCGAGGGCGTTCGGTTCGCCAACGCATCGTCGACGGTGCCGTTCACGCTGCCTGCGCACAGTTCCATCATGACGGGCCTCTACCCGCCGTCCCACGGGGTGCGGGAGAACGTCGGCTACGTGCTGGGCGCGGAGCAGGTCACCCTCGCCGAGCGCTTCCGCGATGCCGGCTACCGCACCGGCGGATTCGTCAGCGCCTTCGTGCTCGATGGTCGATGGGGGATCGGCCGCGGCTTCGACACCTACGTTGACGACTTCGACCTCGATTCGATGGCCGGCGCGAATCTCGGCTCGGTCCAGCGGCCGGGGCCGGAGACGATCGCGCACGCCCTGAAGTGGCTCGACGAAGCCGTCCCTTCCGGCGACCCCGACGGTGAGGCCGGGCCTGGCCGCCCGGACCCGGCGCCGCTCAAGCGGCTAGCGGAACAGGTCGGCGGCGGCGATGGCGGAAGCCGTCGTCCTGTCCCTTCCGGCGACGGCGCCGGCGGCGGCGAGGCCGACGACAATGCCGGCGGCACGGCGGAGCAGCCGCCCTTCTTCCTGTGGCTGCACCTGTTCGATCCGCACGATCCGTACGAGCCGCCTGAACCCTTCCGTTCCGAGTACGAGGGACGGCCGTACGACGGCGAAGTGGCCTACACGGACTCGCTGATCGGCGACTTCCGGAACGCGCTCGAGCAACGCGGGTTGTTCGACGAGTCGGTCGTCGTGCTGACCGCCGACCACGGCGAGGGGCTGGGCGATCACGGCGAGAGCTACCACGGCTTTTTCGTCTACGACTCGACCGTCCACGTGCCCCTGATCGTCCGGCTGCCCGGTGGGGTGGAAGGTGGACGGGCGGTTGCTGGCGCCGTGAGCCACGTCGACATCGCGCCGACGCTGGCCGAACTCCTGGACCTTGCGGGGACCGGCGCGGAGCAGGGACGGAGTCTTCTCCCGTCGATGCAGGGGCTTCAGGAATCCGATCCCGGTCGCGGCGTGTACGCCGAGTCGTTCTACGCTCTGGACCACTACGGTTGGGCGCCGCTTCGTTCCCTGCGCACGGCGGACTACAAGTACATCGAAACGCCCGATCCGGAGCTCTACGCTCTGTTGGAGGACCCGGGCGAACTGGTGAACGTCCTGCTCGAGCGGCGTGATGTGTCGCGGGAACTGAGAGCCGAGGCCCTGGAACTGGCGGCGGAGCTTGACCGCGCGGCGCCCGAGGCGAACCCTGAGCCCGATATGGACGAGGAGGCGCTGGCGCAGTTGCGGGCCCTTGGGTATCTGGCCGGCCGCGGCGCCGCCGAGCGGGGTGCGACCGACGAACCTCGCGCCGACGCGAAGACGAAGGCCCACCTCCACCGCGCGATCATGAGGGCGCAGAGCGCCTTCGGCAGCGGCGACAACGAGGCCGCGGCCGACGACCTGCGGGCCGCTCTCGCCGAGGACGAGGGGTTGCTCGACGCGCACCAGCTCCTGGGCACGATCACGCTTCTTGCCGGCGACCCGGAACCGGCGACTTCGCATTTCCAGCGTGCGCTGGCGCTTGATCCCGAGCACCGGCAGTCCCTGCTCGGGTTGGCCAACGCCTACCACGAGCTGGGACGCGTCGACGAGGCGATCGTCGGCTACCGGCGCCTGCTCGAGGTCGCGGGTCAGGACTCGAAGGCGACGATGGCCCTGGCCCGCATCCACGTGGAGCGCGGCGAGTTGAGCCGGGCTGAGGAGGTGCTGGCCGCCGCGGCCGAGGGACGCGAGCCGCCGCCGGTGGTGACGAACAAGCTGGGCGAAGTGATGGCGCTGTTGGGCAGGCACGGCGAGGCGGAGGCGAAGTTCCGGCAGGCGATCGCCTCCAACCCCGAACTCGGCGAGGCGCACTACAACCTCGCGGTTCTCCTCGACGAGGCGGGAAGACCGTTCGAAGCGGTGGAGACCTACCGGCGGGCGGCGGAACTGCGTCCGCGCGATCACCGCCCGCGGTTCAATCTCGGCCGTCTTTTCGGCCGGCTGGGCCGGCCTCGCGACGAGATCGACGCCTACCGGGCCGCGGTCGACGCGGCGCCGGATTTCGCGCGCGGCTACTTCCATCTGGCCAAGGCACTGATGGACACGGGATCCGAGCTGGGGGAGGCCGAGGACATCGTCCGCCGGGGTCTGGACCTCGAACCGACCGGCGAGGACGGCGCACTCGGCTATTTCGTGCTTGCCGACATCCTGAACCGGCTCGGCCGCCGCGGCGAAGAGCGTCAGGCGCTGGCGCGGGGACAGGAGTTGCTGCAGCGGTGAGTCCGGCGCTTTGTTCGTGACTGGTCGCGCTCGACGACATCGCGGCGCCGATCCAGGTTGCTGCAGCGGTGAGTCCGGCGCTGTGTTCGTCACGTGAACGTCGCCCGCCCCGGATTGGAGCTGCTCGAACCGATGACCCTGCGCGAGAAGGTGGGCCAGGTCATTCAGGCGGACCTGCGGGAAACGAGCCGCCGCCGTTCAGCACTGAGCCCGGGTCGAGCGTCCGCGCGTCCCGCGGTTCCCGCGCCCCGGCGAGGCTGAGGGCCGCGCCGCTGCGGTTTGCCAACGGTGTGCCTCGCGAGCAGGTGTCTTTGCGACGAAGCTGCTGATGCCGCCCTCGTACTCGAAGTCGGCCCGTTTGCCGGTCCGCTCGCCGACGGCAGCGTCTCGGTGACCGACGACGGCCGCGGTCGTCAGCGTCGAGCGAGCGCCGCGGCCGTCAGTTCCGCCAGGCGCTTCGGATTCTCCAGCGGCCCGAGGTGGCCGAGGTCCTCCACCCGCAGGAAGTCGACGTTCGGCAGTTCACCCACGATCGCCTCGGCCCAGTAGGCGGGCCCGGGAGTGAGGACCGCGCCGCGCATCAGCGCGACCGGGCAGCGAACTTCGCCCAGGGTGTCCCAGCAGCGATGGCGGGGACCCATCAGGTAGAGGCGGGCTTCCACGTCCGGCCGGCACTTGATCTCGACCGCGCCGTCCGACCGTTCGGCGAAGCCGTGGCGGACGTAGGCCTCCAGGGCTGCCGGATCAAGCAGCGAGTAGGGCATCTTCGACGCGTAGTTGGCGACCGCGGCCGCGAACGAATCGAAACGGCGGCGACGGCGCCTGGTCCGTTCGACCCAGACGTCGATGCGCACGTCCTCGTCGGTCACGCCGGGCGGGTAGATCACCGGCTCGTAGCAGACCAGGCCGGCGAAGAGGCCCGGCCGCCGCGGCTCGGCCATCAGCAGCGCGGCGGCCCCCATCGAGTGGCCGAAACCGAACAGCGGTTCCCGGGCATCCGGCGCCAGGGTGTCGATGACCGCCAGCAGGTCGTCGGCGCAGCTCTCCCAGCTGTAGTCCAGCCCGTCCGGGACGGTCGCGTCGCCGTGGCCCCGGAGATCGACGCTGATGCGGCGAAAGCCGTCGAGGTGGTCGAGCATCGGGTCGTACACCCGGCCATGGAAGCCGGTCGCATGGGCGACGAGCAGAGTCGGGCCGTCGCCGCCGTAGTCGTACACGGCGAGTTCCACGCCGTCGGTGGACGCTACGCGCCGCACGGAAACCGGCTCAGGCATCGGCGGAACCTAGCAGCAGCCCGCTCAGGATTCACGCGTCTTCGCAGCAGAATGCCGGACGGAACCGCCTGGGCAGCCCTGGCACACGGCGCGGCCGCTCAGGATCCCCGCGTCTTCGTAGCAGAATACGGTCCCGATGCCGAAACGAGTCACCCGGTTCGGACCCAACGCCTCCTCGTCGGCGGCGAGCCTGCGCGTGCGGCGGCTGCAGGTCGGCTTCCTGCTGCTGCTTGCGATCACCGCGGTCCAGGTGGTCTGGTGGTTGGTGGACCAGGCGCAGATTGCCGGCCGCATCGCCGACGATCGGGTGGCGCGTCTGGAGGTCGACCGCGACGCGGCCGGAGCGGCGCTTCGAGCCGGTCAGCCGCTTGATGAACTGCGGGCGTTCTACCCGGACCTGCTGATCGATGCCGAGGGCGCGCGGCTCAGGCCCGAGTCCCTGCAGGCGATCGAGATCGAACGCCGGAGCCATCTGAGCCAGTACCGCTGGGAGGGCGCGTTCTTCCTGGTCGTGCTCGGCGGAGGGATCCTCGTGTTGTGGCGGGTGCTGCGCCGGGAGGCGGATCTGCTCAACCGTCAGCAGAACTTTCTGGCCGCCGTGTCGCACGAACTGCGCAGCCCGCTGGCGAGTCTCCGACTGACGACCGAGACCTTGCTTCTGCGCGATCTGGCGGCGACCGATCGCCGCGGCTTGCTCGAACGGAATCTGGAGGACCTGCGTCGGCTGGAGCGTCTGGTCGGCAACCTGCTGGAAACGACGCGCCTGGAGGAGCGGCGGGCGGCGCCGCGCCGGGCGCCGGTCGATCTGTCTGAGGCGGTGACGCTGGCGTTCGCCGAACTGGGGCACCGCGCGCGAGGAGCGGAGGGGATCGATATCGATGTCCGGGTGGAGCCCGGGCTCGGGCTGCAGGCCGACCCGGTCGGCCTGGGCACGGTGCTCCGGAACCTGATCGGCAACGCGCTCGAGTCGGCGCAGACGGCCGGCAGCCGCGTCGAGGTGTCCGCCAGGCGGCTCGACTCGGCGGTCGAGCTACAGGTCCTCGACGACGGAGTCGGGTTCGAGCCGTCCGAGGGGCGCCGGTTGTTCGAGAAGTTCTACCGGCCCGGCAGCGAGTTGCGGCGCAGCAAGCAGGGCAGCGGTCTGGGTCTCTATCTCGTGCGCGGCTTCGTCGCCCTGGAAGGCGGAGCGGTCGAGGCGAGCAGCGAGGGACCGGGCCGCGGCGCCGTCTTTCGCGTCACCTGGCCGGCCGCAGAGCCGGCCGTGGAGCCGGCGTCGTGAAGGCTGCAGCCGAGCAGGCGGCCCGGGTGCTCCTCATCGAGGACGAGGAGAATCTGGCCGCGGGAATCCGTTTCAACCTGGAAGCGGAAGGCCTCGAGGTCGACTGGATCGGCGACGGCGAGGCGGCTCTGGAACGAATCCGGGATCCGCGCTACCAGCTCGTGATCCTCGACGTGATGCTGCCCGGGGTGGACGGCTTCACCCTGTGCGAGGAGGCGAGACGAAACGGCGTCGATACGCCGGTGCTCTTCCTGACCGCCAAGGCCGGCGTGGACGATCGCATTCGCGGCCTGGAAGCCGGCGGCGACGACTATCTCGCCAAACCGTTCCACCTGACCGAGCTGCTGCTGCGGGTGCAGGCCATCCTGCGTCGGCGATCCTGGCGGGCGGTGGAAACGGCGCCGGATGTGGTCCGGTTCGGCGGCAACCACTTCGACTTCACGGCCTTCGCGGGCGCCTCGTGGGACGGGAAGAACCAGCAGTTGACCCAGAAGGAGGCGATGATCCTCAAGGCCCTGGCGGAGCAGGAGGGCGAGGTCGTCTCGCGCGAGGACATCCTGGACCGTGTCTGGGGCTACGAGGCGTTCCCCTCGTCGCGAACGATCGACAACTTCGTCCTCAGGCTGCGCAAACGGTTCGAACCCGACCCCGAGCGCCCGCGCCACTTCCACACCGTCCGCGGCGTCGGCTACCGCTTTACCCTCGACACCGACTGAACCGGGACTTCCCACCATTGTGCAAGTGGTGTGAGCAGCGTGTTGGTGTGCGGTTGTTTGTTTCGAGGCGTCACGTCAGGTTGGCAGTTCAGGATGCTTCTGGCAGCAGTCGAGATCGGGCGGAAGCTCGATGAGGGTCGAAGAGTTGTCGGTCTCGGAGCATGGCGCAGGCGACGTGGATGAGGCGATCGGAGACCTGTCTGAGGGCTCGGCCGTAGCGGTGTCCCCTGGCTCTCATGCGTTTGCACTTGGCCTTGCTGATGGCGTCGCGTTGGACTGCGATGCGTGCCCAGTGGTGTGCGGCATCGGTGAGGCGATCGTTGGCTGCGAGTCGTCGGACGACGATGAGCTTGTTTCCGGAGCGTCTGGTGACAGGCGCGGCGCCGGCCAGGCAGCGCAGAGCCTGTGGATCTCTTCTTCGCAACGGTTCGTGTGCTTCTGCGAGCAGGGTGGCGAGGACGACGGTACCGACTCCGGGGATGGAGCGGAGGATGCCGGCGTCGGTGTGCTCGACTGTGGTGCTGCCGTCGGTTTGTTGGGCGACGACGGGTTCGGCCAGATGGCGGGTCATCCGCTCCAGGTGTTGGTCGATGTCCGCGATCTGCCGATTGACGACTTTCAGCACCGGCATCAGGGTGTCGATGTGGCTGGTGGTTGCATCGACGACGCCGTGCCCGACGTCGATCGGCTGCTGGCGCAACAGGGCGAGCAGTTGAGCCGCGTCAAGGCGCCGGATGCGGTGTTTCTTGAGCAGTTTCGCGATGGTCGCTTCGCGCACTCTGAGCGCCTTGGCCGGTGTGGGTACGAGCCGCCACAGGGCCATAGCCCAGTTAGCCGAGACGTCGTTCTTGACGGCTTCGAGCAACTGCGGGTAGTAGCGCCAGAGCAGGTCGCGGACCTGATTCGAGAGCCGCTTGCGTTCCTCGACCAACTGTTTTCTGGCTCGAGTCCAGGCGCGCAGCTGGAGAGTGACTTCGTCCGGCGCCTGAAGTCGCCGCAGGCACTCCGGGTCGGTGCGCAGGGCCGCGGCGAGGACCCTGGCGTCGCGCCGGTCGTCCTTGGCGCCGGCGACCGAGAATCGATCCCGGAACCGGTCGAGCTGCTTGGGGTTGATGGAATGCACGTTGAAGCCCCGCTCCATCAGGCTTTCGACCACCGGCCCATGCGGTACTTCGATCGCGACACCGACCTCGGAAGGCGGTTTTCCGGTGCAGCCCAGGAGCCAGTCGGCCATGGCGGAGAGCCCCTCGCCGTTGTGGTTGAAGGCGCGCTGCCCGACGACCTTGCCGCTGGCATCGAGCAGACAGACATGGTGCTCCTTCGATCCCCAGTCCACGCCGACAAACCAAGCCTCTGTCATGTCACACCTCCTCGTGCGTTACTCTGTGCCTGTCGGCAACGCCGCGACGACGGCCTGGTACCTGTACTGGCGCTCGATGGCGCAACTTCCCACTGGGCCTTTGTCGCGGCGAAGCAGCCAGGGCACAGGTCCCGGTTAGGTGCTTCATGCACGGTGCGCGGAGGTCGCTCCTGGCTGCTTGCCGACTTCATCTGCCGGACTCCGGCCTGCGCCCGCCGGCACGACGCCGGCTGCCTTGGCTGCGGAAGCTGCCGGTCCCGCGGAAAACGGCAAGCCGTTTCCCGCCGGACCTTGGAAAACCGGCAGACCGGTTTCCCACAGCTACCGCAGCCTCGACGACTACTCGCCTCTCGGACAGACTCGGACAGGGACCAGAATCCACCCAGCAAAGGTACAGGTGCGCCGGCATCCGGAGCCCTGCCGCGCTAGTTCACTTCCAGCAGCTCTACGTCGAAGATCAAGGCGGCGCCCGGCGGGATGGTCGGCGGCGACCCGTTCTTGCCGTAACCGAGATCGGCGGGGATGAAGAGCTTCCACATGGCGCCCGGCTTCATCAACTGCAGTGCCTCGGTCCAGCCGGATATGACGCCGCCGACGGGGAAGGTCGCGGGCTGGCCGCGTTCGTAGCTGCTGTCGAACTCCGTGCCGTCGATCAGGGTTCCGCGGTAGTGAACCGTGACCGCCTGATCGGCGGTGGGGCTGTCGCCCGTGCCGGCGCGGATCTCGCGGTAGAGAAGCCCGGAGTCCGTCTTCACGACGCCGTCCTCCGCCGCCTTCGCGGCCAGGAAGGCCGCGCTGCGAGCCGTGTTCTCCAGCAGGGCTGCCTGCCGTTCGCGGTCCGCGTGTGCCTGCATCTTCGCACTCAGCTCATGGAGCACGGTGTCGACCTCCTCGGAATCCAGGGCCTCGGCGCCTTCCAGACCGTCGTTGAAGCCGCGTAGCAGCAGTTCGAGATCGAGCGTCAGGTCGTCCGCCTCGAGGTTGCTGCCGATGTTCAGGCCAAGCGCATAGGAGGCCTTCTCGTCCCAGGTCTCCGCGAGCGGCGGCGCCTCGTCGTCTGCGGCGTTGGCCTCTTCCTGGGCGCAGGCAGGGGTCGCCGCGAGTACGGCAAGGATCACGGCGATCAAGCTGACGTGGTGGTGGGGCTTGTTCATGGCAGCGCATCGTATCCGTATCGGGCGTGCGTGTCCCGCCGCTTCGCTATCCTCGTCTGGTGCAGCCGCTGCAGTTGATTCTCGTGGCTCTGGTGCAGGGGCTGACCGAGTACCTGCCGATCAGTTCAACCGCGCACCTCATCCTGCTGCCGCGGCTGTTCGGCTGGGCGGACCAGGGTTTGCCGGTCGACGTGGCCGCCAACACGGGAACGCTGCTCGCCGTCGTCGCCTACTTCCGGAAGGACCTCGCGGGCTTCGTCCGGGCCCTTCGCCGCGGCGGCGACGCCGCCAGCGCCCGGGCAAAGCGGCGGATGATCCCGCTGCTGGCGCTGGCGTCCGTGCCGGTCCTGGTCGTCGGCATCCTTGCCGAGGGCTGGATTGCGGGCGACGCCCGCACTCCGGGCGTGATCGCCTGGGCGACGATCGGTTTCGGTTTGCTGCTTGGGGTTGCCGACCGTTGGGGAAAGCAGGAACGCAAGGTCGACGGGATCGCCTGGTGGCACGCGCTGCTGTTCGGCGTGGCGCAGGCCACCGCGCTCGTCCCGGGCGCTTCGCGCGCCGGCGTCACGATCACCGCCGGCCGGCTGCTGGGCTTCGACCGCGAGTCGTCGGCGCGTTTCGCCTTCCTGATGGCGATCCCGGCCGGTATCTTCGTTGTCGGCAACAACACGCTCGATCTGTTGAGCGGGGCGTTGCCGGTTTCGCAACTGCCGGCGATGCTTCTGGTCGTCGGGCTGTCGTCGGTCGTCGGCTACCTGGTGATCGGTTTCCTGCTCGGCTGGGTCCGGCGCCGGAGCCTGCAGGTCTTCGTCGCCTACCGGCTGGTGTTGGGAGCAATGCTGCTGATCGTCTTCTGAGCGTCAACGCTGCGTGTTCGCGGCGCGCGCCGCCAGAGGGGTTGGCCGCGGACTGGTCGGGCGCCGGCAAGCCTTGCGGCGACGACTCGGCTCGCCGCGAATCGCGGTCGCCGTCGAGGCGTGGACTGGTCAGGCGCCGGCAAGCCTTGCGGCGACTGCGCGCCCCGTCTCTTTCGTCGATACCGCCGGCTGGCCCGGGGGCGCCAGGTCGGCGGTGCGGAGTCCGTCGGCGAGCACGGCGGCCACCGCGGCTTCGACCTGCCCGGCTTCCGCCTCAAGGTGCAGACTGTGCCGGAGCAGCATCGCGGTGCTCAGGATCGCGCCGATGGGGTTGGCGATGCCCCGGCCGGCGATGTCGGGCGCCGAACCGTGGACCGGCTCGTAGAGGCCCTGCCGGCCGGAACCCAGGGACGCCGACGGCAGCATGCCGAGGGAGCCGGCGAGGATCGCCGCCTCATCGCTCAGGATGTCGCCGAACATGTTGCCGGCGAGGATCACGTCGTACTCCGCGGGCGAGCGCATCAACTGCATCGCGAAGGCGTCGACGAGATGGTGGCTCACTTCGACGTCGGCGTAAGCGCTCGCGACTTCGGTCACGGCGCGCCGCCAGAGCCGCATCGAGGCCAAAACGTTCGCCTTGTCGACCGACGCGAGCTTGCCGCGCCGCCCTCTCGCGGCGCGTAGCGCTACGCGGGCCACGCGCTCCACCTCGGCGGTCGAGTAGACGAGGGTGTCGTAGGCCACGTCGCCGTCGCCCTGCTCCTGGCGCGGGCCGAAGTAGATGCCGCCGGTCAGCTCGCGGACGAAGAGCAGATCGACTCCGCGCAGCAGTTCGGGTTTGAGCGGCGCGAGTTCCACCAGGGAATCGAACACCGGCACCGGGCGCAGGTTGGCGAACAGGCCAAGCTCGGCCCGCAGGTCGAGCAGCCCCTGCTCGGGACGGAGTTCGGCGGTCGGGTCGGACCATTTCGGTCCGCCGACGGCGCCCAGAAACACCGCGTCGGCGGCCTTGCAGGCAGCGAGCGTGGCCGGCGGCAGGGGGTTCCGGAAGTCGTCGATCGCGTTGCCGCCCATCGGGTGCGACTCGAGTTGGAACTCGTGGCCGCCGAGATCGGCGACGGCGTTCAGAACGCGGGCAGCCTCGGCCGTGACCTCGGGCCCGATCCCGTCGCCGGGAAGAAGGACGATGTTCGCCTGCATGGGTCGGTATGGGTCGAGACGGCGCGGCTCAGGCGGACCGCGTGTCGAGTCGGGAGGGGTGCTCTGCCTCGAATGCTCCGATCGCCGCCGCCTGTTTCAGCAGATAGCCGAGCTGATCCGTGCCGTCGAGCAGGCAGCGGCGGGCGAAGGGGTCGACATCGAAGGCCGCTTCGCCGCCGTCGGGCAGGCTGAGAGTCCGCGATTCGAGATCGATCGTGACCCGGGTCGCGGGATCCGCCGCGACCGCGTCGAACAGGGCGGCGGAGACCTCGCCCGTGACCGGCACGACGAGCAGGCCGTTCTTCAGCGCGTTGCTGCGGAAAATGTCGGCGAAGGAGGTGCTGATCACGGCGCGAAAGCCGTAGCCGACCAGGGCCCAGGGCGCGTGCTCACGGGAGCTGCCGCAGCCGAAGTTGTCGCCGGCCAGAAGAATGCGGGCGTTCTGATGCTGCGGCTGATTCAGGACGAACCCGGCGTTGCGTTCGCCTTCGGGATCGCCGTCCCGGTACCGCCAGCGGCAGAACAGGCCGGACGCCAGCCCCGAACGGTCCGTGACCTTGAGGTACGACGCCGGGATGATCTGGTCCGTGTCGACGTTCTGAATCGGCAGCGGCGCCATCGTGCCGGTGAACCGCTCGAAGCGTGCGCTCATGACAGCACCTCGCGGACGTCGGTGACGCGGTTTCCGGAGTGGCTGCGCGGAGGCCGTGTGCGGCCACGGGCGCTCTTCCCGCGTGTGCTCATGACAGGACCTCGCGCACATCGGTCACGCGGCCGGTAATGGCGGAGGCGGCGGCGGTCAGGGGGCTGGCCAGGAAGGTGCGCCCGCCGGCGCCTTGACGCCCCTCGAAGTTGCGGTTCGAGGTGCTGACCGCGTACTGGCCGGGAGCGAGCTGGTCGCCGTTCATCGCCAGGCACATCGAACACCCGGCTTCGCGCCACTCGGCGCCGGCGTCGACGAAGACCTGGGCGAGGCCGTCGCGTTCGGCCTGCCGCTTGACCGCATCCGAGCCGGGGACGACGAGTACGCGGAGCCCGTCGGCCACCTTGCGTCCGCGCAGGACGTTGGCCGCCGCCAACAGGTCGCTGTAGCGTGAGTTGGTGCAACTGCCGACGAAGACGACGTCGATCGGCTTGCCCTGAAGCTGCTGGCCCGGCTCGAGCGCCATGTACTCGAGCGCCTTGAGGAAGGAGGCGCGCTTCTCCGGTTCGATCGTGCGGTCCTCGGGGATCGCCCCCGCGATCGGGATGGCCATGCCCGGATTCGTACCGTAGGTGACCATGGGCTCGAGCGCCGAGCCGTCGATCGTCGTCGTGCGGTCGTAGGTCGCGCCCTCGTCGGTGGGCAGGGACCGCCAGTCTTCGAGCGCCGCCTCCCAGGCCTCGCCGGAGGGCGCCATCGGCCGACCCTCGAGGTAGTCGAAGGTGACCTCGTCGGGTGCGATCAGACCGGCGCGGGCGCCGCCCTCGATCGACATGTTGCAGACCGTCATCCGGCCCTCCATGTCGAGCGCGCGGATCGCTTCGCCGGTGTACTCGAAGACGTGGCCCGTGCCGCCGCCGATCCCGAGCTTCGCGATGACGGCCAGGATGATGTCCTTGGCGACGACGCCTTCGGGCAGGCTGCCGTCGACTTGAACCTCGTAGGTGTTCGGGCGGTGCTGGAGCAGGCACTGCGTGGCGAGGACGTGGCCGACCTCGCTGGTGCCGATGCCGAAGGCGAGCGCCCCGACCGCTCCGTGGGTGCTCGTGTGGCTGTCGCCGCAGACCACGGTCATGCCGGGCTGGGTGGCGCCGAGCTCAGGCCCGATCACGTGGACGATGCCGCGGCGCTCGTCGCCCATCGCGTAGAGCGGGATGCCGTGGCGTTCGCAATTCGCCTGGAGCTGGTCGAGTTGAGCCGATCCCTCGGGGTCGAGCACCCGCAGCTTCGCGTCGTCGATCGACGGATCGGTCGGCGTCGAGTGATCCATCGTCGCCAGGGTCAGGTCGGGCCGCCGAACGATCAATCCCCGCTCGGCCAGGGCGGTGAACGCCTGCGGCGACGTGACTTCGTGAACCAGGTGCAGGTCGACGAAGAGCGTCGCCGGCAGGCCCCGCTCCCCGGCGGTGACCAGGTGGCGCCGCCAGATCTTCTCGAACAGCGTCCGGGTCGAAGCGGACGTCATGCTTCCACCGGCCGCGGTCTGGAGACAGTGACTGTCGAGGGGCCGCTCTCGCCGGCCGTGTACTTCGTGCCGATGGCGGCCAGCATCCGGTTCAGGGCGGCCAGGTAGGCCTTCGCCGAGGCGACGATGACGTCCGTGTCGGCGCCGTAGCCGCCGAAGACCCGGCCCTTGCCGCGGCCGCCCGACGGACTCTTGATCCGGACCGTGACTTCGCCCATCGCGTCGATGCCCTCCGTCACGCTGTGGACGTTGTACTCGAGCAGAGTGTTTCTGGCCTCGACGACCGCGTCGATGGCGCGGAAGGTCGCGTCGACCGGGCCGGTGCCGACGCCGGGCGAGACGTACTCCTGGCCGTTCGGACCGACCACGCGGGCAGTCGCGGTCGGCATGCCGGGCCGCCCGCAGGAGATCTGCAACTCCGAGAGCGTGAAGATCTCCGTGGGCGCCAGGATCTCCTGGTTCGCCAGCGCCTGGAGGTCGGCGTCGGTGATGTCCTTCTTCTGATCGGCGAGCTGCTTGAAGCGGCGGAACGCGTCACCGAGTTCCTCTCGGTTGAGCTCGAAGCCGAGTTCCTCCATCCGCATCCGGAGTGCGTGCTTGCCGGAGTGCTTGCCCAGGACCAGCCTGCTCTGCGTCAGGCCGACGGTCTGCGGGGTCATGATCTCGTAGGTGCGCTGATCCCGGAGCATGCCGTGCTGGTGGATGCCGGCCTCGTGAGCGAACGCGTTCTCGCCGACGATCGCCTTGTTCCGGGGCACCGCGATGCCCGTGTAGTGGGCGACGAGACGGCTCGTGCGCACGAGTTCCGTCGTGTTCAGGCGGGTGGCGACGCCGTAGATCTTCGGGCGGGTATGCAGCGCCATGACGACCTCCTCGAGCGAGGTGTTGCCGGCGCGCTCGCCGATGCCGTTGATCGTCACCTCGACCTGCCGGGCGCCCGCCTCGATCGCGGCCAGGGTGTTGGCCGTCGCACAGCCGAGGTCGTCGTGGCAGTGGGCCGACCAGATGACGCCGTCGGCGCCGTCCGTGTGCTCCATCAGGTAGCGGAAGAGGTTCCCGTACTCGACCGGCATGTCGTAGCCGACGGTGTCGGGGATGTTCAGTGTCGTGGCGCCTTCCTTGATCGCCAGCGAAAGCACCTCGACCATGAAGTCCCGGTCGGAGCGGCTGGCGTCTTCGGGACTGAATTCGATGTCGTCGCACAGAGAACGCGCGTGCGCAACCATGTGGCCGACCTGACTCAGCACCTGGGCGCGGGTCATCCCCAGCTTGCGCTCCATGTGCAGGTCGGACGTGGCGATGAAGGCGTGGATGCGCGGCTTCGCGGCGTCCTGCACGCCCTGCCAGGCCTTGTCGATGTCCTCGCGCCAGCAGCGGGCGAGGCCCGCGATCACGGGACCGTTGGCGCCGCCGACCTCGCGGGCGATTCGCCGCACCCCTTCCAGGTCGTCGGGGCTGGCGGCCGGGAAGCCGGCTTCCATCACGTCGATGCCGAGCACCGCGAGCTGCCGCGCGACTTCGAGCTTCTCGGCACTCGTCATCGTCGCGCCCGGCGATTGCTCGCCGTCGCGCAGCGTCGTGTCGAAGATTCGGACGTAGTCCTCGGACCGGGCTTGTCCTGCCATCGCTACACCTCCTTGGCGTCCAGGAACGGCATCATCCGACGCAGTTCCCGGCCAACTTCCTCGATCGGATGCGCTCTCTCCGCCGTCCGGCGGGGATCGAACCGCGGACGGCCGTCCCGGTTCTCGGCGATCCAGTCGCGGGCGTAGGTCCCGTCCTGGATGTCGCTCAGCACCTTGTCCATCACCGCCCGCACGTCCTTCGTGATCAGTTGATCGCCGGCGTGGTAGCCGCCGTGCTCCGCGGTGTCGGAGACGCTGTACCACATGTAGCCGAGTCCGCCTTCGTACATCAGGTCGACGATCAGCTTCAGTTCGTGCAGGCACTCGAAGTACGCGACCTCCGGCTGGTAGCCGGCGGCCACCAGCTTCTCGAAACCGGCGCGCACGAGCGCCGAGGCGCCGCCGCAGAGCACGATCTGCTCGCCGAAGAGGTCGGTTTCCGTCTCCTCGGCGAACGTCGTTTCGATCACGCCGGCGCGGGTGCAGCCGATCCCCTTGGCGTAGGCCAGGGCGTCCGCCAGGGCGCCACCCGTCGCGTCGTTCTCGACCGCCACCAGACCCGGCGTTCCGGCGCCTTCCGTGAACACTTCCCGGACGCGGTGTCCGGGCGCCTTCGGCGCGACGAGGGACACGTCGACGTTCTCCGGCGCGTCGATTTCGCCGTAGCGGACGTTGAAACCGTGCGCGAACATCAGGGTGTCGCCTGCTTCGAGGTTCGGCTCGACGTCCTGTTCGTACAGTTCCGCCTGGACGGTGTCGGGGGCCAGGATCATGACCATCCGACTGCGGGCGGCGGCTTCCGCGTTGCTCACCACCTCGAGACCGTCGGCCTCGGCCTTCGCCCGGCTACCGCTTCCGCTTCTCAGGCCGACGACGACCTCGACTCCGCTGTCGCGGAGGTTCAGGGCATGGGCGTGGCCCTGGCTGCCATAGCCGATGACCGCGACGGTGCGGCCATCGAGCCGGGAGAGATCCGCGTCGTCGTCGTAGTAGAGCTTTGCCATCAGGGTTGAGTCCTCGTCGGGTGAAGTGTGGGTGTTGTCAGGCGATCGGTCGATGCGTCAGCGGCTTCGGGGGCGCCGTCAGAGCACGCTGCGCCGGCTGGAGGAACGGCCGCGGTTCGGTTTGTAGCCCTGGTCCTTCAGGGTGTGGCTGCCGCGGCCCATCGCGATGACGCCGGTGCGGACCATCTCGACGATGCCGAACGGCCGTACGAGTTCGGTGAAGTGACCGAGTTTCTCTTCCTCGCCGGTGATCTCGACCACCAGGGACTCCGCGGCAACGTCGATGATGCGGGCCCGGAAGATGTCGCAGAGCTGGATTACCTCGCGCCGGTTCTCCGACGAGGCCTTGACCTTGACCAGGGCCATGTCGCGGGCCACGGAGGGCTGGTTGTGCAGGTGGTCGACATGAACCACGTCGACCAGCTTGTAGAGGTTCTTGACCAGCCGGTCCGCTTCCGCGGCGTCCGATTCCATGACGATCGTCATGCGCGACAGGTTCTCGCGCTGGGTGCGCCCGACGGACAGGCTGTCGATGTTGAAGCTGCGGCGGCGGAACAGGTTGGAAACCCTCGCCAGGACTCCCGGACGGTTCTCGACCAGCGCGGCCAGGATGTGCTTCGCCATTTCCGTGATGCCCTCAGACTCCGAACCGCGTTCCCGCGACGGCCGCCGGCGCCACCGGTTCCGGTTCCGCGTCGGTCTCGGCAGGCGTTGCCTTCGCCGCCGCGCGCTCGCGACGCTTCTGCTCGAACTCCGCCGGGGTCGGGCGACGGATCATGTCGTCGAGGTCGGCGCCGGCCGGCACCATCGGGAAGACGATCTCCTCCTTCTCGACGACGAACTCGACCAGGATCGGTCCGCCGGCCTGAGCCCGGGTCGCGTTCACGGCGTCCTCGATCTGGCCGCGCTCGGTGACCCGGATGGCGGGGATGCCGTAGGCCTCCGCCAGCTTGCAGAAGTCCGGGTTGACCATCGGCGTCTGGTTGTAGCGCTCCTCGTAGAAGAACTCCTGCCACTGGCGCACCATGCCCAGGAAACCGTTGTTGATCACCGCGATGTTCACCTTGACCTTCTCCTGGACCGCGGTGGCGAGTTCCATCGAGGTCATCTGGAAGCCGCCGTCGCCGACGATCGCCCACACTTCCTGGTCGGGTCTGGCCATCTTGGCGCCGATTGCCGCCGGCAGGCCGAAGCCCATCGTGCCGAGGCCGCCGCTGGTGATCAGGCTGTGGGGCCGCTCGTGCTGGTAGTACTGGGCTTCCCACATCTGGTGCTGGCCGACGTCGGTGACGGTGACGGCGTTGCCGCCCGTCAACTCGAAGAGGTCGCGGATGACCTGGGCCCCGAGCAGCTTGCCCTCGGACACGGCCGGATGCCGGGGCGCGTCGGCGGGACGGACGATCTCCCGCAACTCGGAGTCGGCGCGCCATTCGGCGATCCGGTCGAACCAGGCGTCGTTCGGCCGGCGCTCGACGCGGTCCAGGAGCTGCCGCAGCACTTCGCGGAGGTCGCCGACGATGCCGACGTCGACCCTCACGTTCTTGTTGATCTCGGAGGAATCGATGTCGACGTGGATCTTGCGTGAGCCCTTGGCGTAGGTTGCCAGGTTGCCAGTCACCCGGTCGTCGAAACGCATGCCGAGGGCGATGAGCAGGTCGGCCTGCTGGATCGCGTGGTTCACTTCCGCGCCGCCGTGCATTCCCATCATCCCGACGCACATCGGGTGCCGCTCGGAGATCGCGCCCTTTCCCAGCAGGGTGAGCGCGACAGGGATCTGCGCCCGTTCGCACAGCTCGGCCAGTTCCGCGTTGGCGTTCGCCATGGAAATGCCGTGGCCCGCCAGAATGACGGGTCGCCTCGACTCCCGGATCAGCTCCAGGGCGGCTTCGACCTGGTCGGCTCGCCCCCTCCGCGGGGGCTTGTAGCCGGGCAGCGTGACCGGTTCGGTGGGGTAGACGAACTCGGTGGTCTGAATCTGGATGTCCTTGGGGATGTCCACGAGCACAGGCCCCGGCCGGCCGGTGCGGGCAATGTGGAACGCCTCGCGGATGTCCTCGGCCAGTTCGTCGATGCTGGTGACCAGGTAGTTGTGCTTGGTGATCGGGAGCGTGATGCCGGTCACGTCGGTTTCCTGGAACGCGTCGGTGCCGATTGCGCCGGTGGGCACCTGGCCGGTAATGCAGACGATGGGGGAGGAATCCATCATCGCCGTCGCGATGCCGGTCACCAGGTTCGTCGCGCCGGGCCCGCTGGTCGCCATCGCGACGCCGACCTTTCCGGTGGCGCGGGCGTACCCGTCCGCCATGTGCGAGGCGCCCTGTTCGTGCCGGGTCAGCACATGGTGCAGCTGCGGGTACCTGGTCAGGGCGTCGTAGGTGGGCAGGATGGCGCCGCCGGGATAGCCGAAGACGATGTCCACGCCCTCGCGCAGCAGACACTCGCAGACGATCTCGGCGCCGGTCAGCACGACGGCCTCCGCACGGATGTCCGCCTCCCCGTTCGCCTGCTCGCAGGCGCCCGCCGATCCTCCCGCTCCGGCCTCGAGCGTCTTCGCGAGCGTCTCGGCGTTCGTTGCGGCCTTGTCGTCACTCATCTCGGCCTCCTCTGTCAGGGCTCGGCGGCGGGCGTCGCCACAGCCAGCCGGGGTACGGGAGTGAGCCAGTCGTGTCGGTCGGGGAGTCGGCCCTCGACGAGGCCGAAGAACTCCTCCTGCAGGTGGTGGGTGATCTCGCCGCGGCTGCCGCTCCCGATCGGGATGCGGTCCACGGAGCGGACCGGACTGACCTCCGCGGCGGTACCGGTCATGAACAGCTCGTCGGCGAGGTACAGCTCTTCGCGCGCAATCGGCTGGAAGCGCACGTCGTACTTCAGGTCACGGGCGATCGTGATCACCGAATCCCTGGTGATGCCGCCCAAAATCGAGTTGTAGAGGGGCGGGGTGAAGATCACGCCGTTCCGGATGAGGAACAGGTTCTCGCCCGCGCCTTCGCAGACCAGGCCGCGGTCGTCGAGCATGATGCCTTCGGCGTAGCCGTGCTCGCGGGCCTCGATGGAGACGAACTGGTTCGTCACGTACTGGCCGCTGATCTTGCCGAGCGGGACGGCCGTGTTCGAGTTGAAACGCCGCCAGGAGCTGACCGCGGCGTCGACCCCCTGTTCGATCGCTTCCTCACCGAGATAGCGCCCCCACCTGACCGCGTAGATGGCGAGTCTGGAGCTGCAGTCGGTGGGATTGAGGCCCATCTCCTCGTTGCCCCGGTAGATCAGCGGTCGGATGTAGCAGGACTCGAGGCGGTTGCGGGCGACCGCCTCGAGGCACAGCTCCCCGATCTGTTCCCTCGTGTAACCGGGATCCATGCGCATGATCCGGCAACTGTCGAACAGGCGCCGGATGTGGGCGCCGAGGCGGAAGATCGCCGTCGCTTCGCCGGTTTCGTAGGCGCGGATGCCCTCGAAGACCGAAGAGCCGTAGTGGAGGCCGTGGGTGGTGAGATGGACGGTTGCCTGATCCCAGGGTGTCCACTGGTCGTCGATCCAGATCCACTCAGATCGTTCGATGGGCATGCGGCTTTCTCCGATGACGGCCGACAGGGAGAGAGAGAGCTTTCGTCGTGTTCATCGTGGAATTCAGGGCGCCGAAGCAAAAGAGCCCCCAGGCGGCGCTGGGGGCTCCGGATCGCTTCGGTGTCCTTGTTGGTGCGCCCTGGCTCAGCCCCCCTCAGCCGGCAAGGACCGGAACCGGAATCGGCAGCAGGAGACGGGCGGGCCCGCGGACGTCGGCGCGCGGACCCGGCAGCCGCGCCGCACGGGACCCCGTCTCCGGGTCCGGGTCCACGAGCACGCGGAGCGCACGATGCCGGACGGGATGCATGGCCGATCGAATGCAGCGTGACTCTTGCCGCGGGCTGCTCAGGGGCAGACGACCATGACGTGCGTGCGCGCGAGGGCGTCGCTGCTATCATGTCGGAGGTTGGGCGTTACGGTGCTCGCGAGGCCGCTGTTTTCGGGGTCGAACTGCGCTACAACGTTCACCTTGAAGGGCTTGTTGTTCGGGCTCTTGCAATGGGCGTCGCTCTTGTTGATTGTGATCGTGGCGGCGGAGTTGGCGTAGGAAGACGTGACGCCGCCTTGCGCGCCGCCAAGGCCGGTGTCCCCGGTGTTCGATCCCCAGAGGACGGGGCCTGTGGCGTCCTGTAGTCGGAGGTCGCTGAGGCTGGGCCTGTCGGCCAGGCCGGCCTCCGGATCTCCGAGCCTCGGGTTTCCGTCCGGGTCGGTCGTGAAGTGGCCGGACCCGTCCATGTACAGGGCGGCGATCATGGTGACCGTGCCGTCTCCGAGGGGCCGGTTCACGGTGCCCCCGTGCGGGATCCGCACCGTCTCCAAGGTGTAGGGGTCCGTGATCGTCATCAGGATGAGGGCGCTGCCGGTGCCTATCGCGCAGTTGGCCGCCACGCGGGTGTAAGTCGGCGATGCGGCCGTTCCGCCGGTGTCGTAGCCGCACTTCCTGAGCTCGGGCATCGGCGGGTCCGGCAGGATGTTCGACAGCACGCCGAGACGGCCGGTGGCGGTCTCCTTGACGAGGACGGCGCCTCTGCCCATCGTCATCGTGACGCCGTCGCCGGCGCTCGTGATGGTTGTCTTGTCGTTCTTCAGGATGTCGTGGTTGACCAGGGAGCCCACGGCGGAGTTCATCTCGTCGGTGAGCCAGAACCAGCCGCCGTCCTTGACGGGGCCGATCTGCAGGTGGCCGTCTTCCTCGTTGCACACGAGGCCCATGTCCTTGAACTGCATCAGGACCATGCCGTCGTCATTGGGCTCGAGTTCGCCGTGGTGGAGGACGTTGCCGCAGGTGGAGGCGTAGCTCACCATTTCTTCGCCGTCGGCCTCCGCGATGAGCCCTCCGTCACCCATGTAGACGGACACGTCATGGGTGCAGACCTCGCAGCTGACGGTCTGGCCGAAGGCCGTTGCCGGAAGTGCGCAGAGAGCCAGCGCGATCGTGAGGTGCCTCATCAACTTCATCAGTTCCTTCTCCATTGAAAGTGGCCTTCGCCACATTTCATCAGCCAGACATTTCATCAGCCAGACGGTTCATCAGCCAGACGGTCCAGTACAGGACGGAGCGTGGACCCTATCATGGCGCCGTGCCCGGAGAGCTGCCCGGACTGGATGGAGTCGAGCAGAACCCCGATCGCGGCGCGCGAGCACGGTCGTGCCGAGCCGTTCGCTGAAGCCGCCCGGATCGAGCAGGTTCTTCGGGGTGAGACCCCTTTCTCGGCACCGAGCAAAAGAGCCCCCAGGCGGCGCTGGGGGCTCCGGATCGCTTCGGTGTCCTTGTTGGTGCGCCCTGGCTCAGTCCCCCTCAGCCGGCAAGGACCGGAACCGGCAGCAGGAGACGGGCGGGCCCGCGGACGTCGGTGCGCGGACCCGGCAGCCGCGCCGCACGGGACCCCGTCTCCGGGTGCGGGTCTGACGAGCACACGGATCGCACGATGCCGGACGGGATGCATGGCCGATCGAATGCAGCGTGACTCTTGCCGCGGGCTGCTCAGGGGCAGACGACCATGACGTGCGTTTCCGCGACGATGCCGGCGCTACCGCTACCCAATCGGATGGTGGGCCTTACGGCGTTCCTGGCTTCGTTGCTGTTGTCGGGGTCCATCTGCGCTACAACTCTCACCCTGAAGGGCTTGTTGTTCGTGCTGCTGCAATGGGCTTCGCTCTTCTTGATGGTGAACGTGGCGACGCCGTCGGCGTGCGTGGTCAAGACGCCGCCTTGCTCGCCGCTAATAAGGCCGGTGCTCGACCCCCAGGTCATGATGCCGCCTTGAATTCGGTGTTCGCTGGGGCTGGGCCTGTCGGCCAGGCCAGCCTCCGGCCGTCCGAGCCTCGGGTTTCCGTCCGAGGCGGTCGTGAAGTGGCCGGTCCCGTCCATGTACACGGCGGCAATCATGGTGTGCGTAACGTCTCCGAGGGGCCGGTTCACCTTGCCCCCGTGCGGGATCCGCACGGTCTCCAAGGTGTAGGGGTCCGTGATCGTCATCAGGATGAGCGTGCGGCCGGTGCCTATCGCGCAGTTGGCCGCCACGCGGGTGTAAGTCGGCGATGCGGCCGTTCCGCCGGTGTCGTAGCCGCACTTCCTGAGCTCGGGCATCGGCGGGTCCGGCAGGATGTTCGACAGCACGCCGAGACGGCCGGTGGCGGTCTCCTTGACAAGGACGGCGCCTCTGCCCATCGTCATCGTGACGCCGTCGCCGGCGCTCGTGATGGTTGTCTTGTCGTTCTTCAGGATGTCGTGGTTGACCAGGGAGCCCACGGCGGAGTTCATCTCGTCGGTGAGCCAGAACCAGCCGCCGTCCTTGACGGGGCCGATCTGCAGGTGGCCGTCTTCCTCGTTGCACACGAGGCCCATGTCCTTGAACTGCATCAGGACCATGCCGTCGTCATTGGGCTCGAGTTTGCCGTGCTGGAGGACGTTGCCGCAGGTGGAGGCGTAGCTCACCATTTCTTCGCCGTCGGCCTCCGCGATGAGCCCTCCGTCACCCATGTAGACGGACACGTCATGGGTGCAGACCTCGCAGCTGACGGTCTGGCCGAAGGCCGTTGCCGGAAGTGCGCAGAGAGCCAGCGCGATCGTGAGGTGCTTCGTCAACTTCATCAGTTCCTTCTCCATCAGAGTGGCCTTCGCCACAGTTCATCAACCAGACGATCCTACTCGACACTGAGCGTGGACGCTATCATGGCGCCGTGCCCGGAGAGCTGCCCGGACCGGAGTCAAGCAGAACCCCGGTCGCGGCGCGCGCGCAGGCGCCGAAGCAAAAGAGCCCCCAGGCGGCGCTGGGGGCTCCGGATCGCTTCGGTGTCCTTGTTGGTGCGCCCTGGCTCAGCCCCCCTCAGCCGGCAAGGACCGGAACCGGAACCGGCAGCAGGAGACGGGCGGGCCCGCGGACGTCGGCGCGCGGACCCGGCAGCCGCGCCGCACGGGACCCCGTCTCCGGGTGCGGGTCCACGAGCACGCGGAGCGCACGATGCCGGACGGGATGCATGGCCGATCGAATGCAGCGTGACTCTTGCCGCGGGCTGCTCAGGGGCAGACGACCGTGAAGTGCGCGGCCACGGTCCTGCCGGTGTCGGTGTCAAGCATTGGGATGGCGGGCGTTACGACGCTCCTGGCGGGGCCACTGTGGTCGGGGTCCATATCCCCTAGAACGTTCACCTTGAAGGGCTTGTTGTTCGGGCTCTTGCAATGGGCGTCGCTCTTTCGGATTGTGATCGTGGCGACGGAGTTGGAATACGTGCTCGTGACGCCGCCTCCGGTGGTGATCGACGCCCAGGCGACGGGGTATGAGGCGTCGTGTATTCGGTGGGCGCTGGGGCTGGGCCTGTCGGCCAGGCCGGCCTCCGGATGTGCGAGCCTCGGGTTTCCGTCCGAGGCTTTCGTGAAGTGGCCGGTCCCGTCCATGTACATGGCGGCGATCATGGTGAGCGTGCCGTCTCCGAGGGGCCGGGTCACCGTGCCCCCGGGCGGGATCTGCACGGTCTTTCCGGTGTAGGGGTCCGTGATCGTCATCAGGACGAGGGCGCGGCCGGTGCCCATCGCGCAGTTGGTGGCCACGCGCGTGTAGCGCCCGTCCCCTGCGGCCGCCCCGTTGTCGTCGTAGCCGCACTTCCTGAGCTCGGGCATCGGCGGGTCCGGCAGGATGTTCGACAGCACGCCGAGACGGCCGGTGGCGGTCTCCTTGACGAGGACGGCGCCTCTGCCCATCGTCATCGTGACGCCGTCGCCGGCGCTCGTGATGGTTGTCTTGTCGTTCTTCAGGATGTCGTGGTTGACCAGGGAGCCCACGGCGGAGTTCATCTCGTCGGTGAGCCAGAACCAGCCGCCGTCCTTGACGGGGCCGATCTGCAGGTGGCCGTCTTCCTCGTTGCACACGAGGCCCATGTCCTTGAACTGCATCAGGACCATGCCGTCGTCATTGGGCTCGAGTTTGCCGTGCTGGAGGACGTTGCCGCAGGTGGAGGCGTAGCTCACCATTTCTTCGCCGTCGGCCTCCGCGATGAGCCCTCCGTCACCCATGTAGACGGACACGTCATGGGTGCAGACCTCGCAGCTGACGGTCTGGCCGAAGGCCGTTGCCGGAAGTGCGCAGAGAGCCAGCGCGATCGTGAGGTGCTTCGTCAACTTCATCAGTTCCTTCTCCATCAGAGTGGCCTTCGCCACAGTTCATCAACCAGACGATCCTACTCGACACTGAGCGTGGACGCTATCATGGCGCCGTGCCCGGAGAGCTGCCCGGACTGGAGTCGAGTCGCTCCCCCGGTGGCCCTCCCGGTGGCCGCGGTAAGGCTCGACGGTTCGCTGGCCGAGGCCCGTTCCCGCCACGCGCCACGCCGCGCACGCTCGGGAGCTCCGAGGGCGAACGGTTCCGCCTCCGGGCGATCTCCGCCGCCAGAGCGATCGCGAAAATGGCCGCCCGGATCGAGCAGGTTCTTCGGGGTGAGACCCGAAATCGCCTTTCTCGGCGCCGAGCAACCGCGACTCGGAAGCAACCGCCCGGTTCGGACCGCGAAACCACTCCGCCTGCACGCTCGCACGTCAGCCTGCACGCTCGCACGCGCACGGCCCCCACAGGTCGCCGGATCCGGGATAGGATCGAGCGTTTACGCGCGTAGCGGAGCGGTTCCCTGAGCTGCTCGAGCCCCTGCGACTGCGCGCATTTCTGCCTTGTGCCGAAGCCTTGACCCGCATTGTCCCCTTGTCCCGCCTTGTCCCGAAGGCAACTGGCGACTGTGTCTTGAAGCTGTTTCCGCGTCTCGAGTTCCACCGCACCGGCATCGGCCTGCTCCCGGATCCGCATGATCCGGAGCCGGGTTCGGCGGTGCATCTGGCCAACGTGGCGGGGTCGAGGCGACCGCTCACCTTCTGCAGCTGTTCGGCGGGCCGGCGGAGCGGCTGCCGGCACCTGAAGCAGCTCGACATCCAGATCCGGGAGTTCCGCCGGGTGCTCGGCGGCGCCTGGTTCGATCTGTTCACCCGCAGCGGCTGGTTCCGGCTCGCGCAGACGCTGTTCGAGGACAACCTCCCGTCCGCTTCGGATTGCCGCGTTCTGCAGGAGAGTCCGGGTGGGCCGATCCGTCTGTTTGCACCGGGAGAGGTCGAGGTCCTCCGGTACGAGGAGCAGTCTCCCTCGGTGGTGCGCTTCCTCGAGCGGATCGGGAAGCTCTCCGCCGGCGCGTCGGTGGCCGATCGTTCCGGTCTCCTGGAGCGTCTTGCGACCTTCATGCGCACCCCCGAGGAGCAGCATCTGAACAAGGCCGGGATGCAGACCAACCGGCAGTTCTTCGAACGGAGCCTCTGGTGCCGCGTCGCCTACCACGCGCTTCGGGAGATTGGCGATGTTCCCGGCGGCGGACCCGGCGCCGCGGAACTCGTGAAGTCCCGGATCCGGCTCGAGCCCGCGATCGACCTTCGCGGCGGCAGTCTGTTCCTGAAGGTCCGGGTCGGTTCCGAGGCGTCGGTCCGCTTTCGGATCGCGGCGCCGCGCCGGCGCGTTGCCGACGCGCTTGCGTGGCTGGCGGAGACGGGGCAGGAATCGATTGTGCCGCTGCCGGCCGCGGACCTCTTCCATGTCGGTCCGGACACCAGAATCGAGGAGCGGTGGAAGTTCGATGTCCTGCGTCTGGCCGCGGAGGGCGAGGAAGTACTCGACGAACCCGGTCGGAAGCGCTTCCACTACGGCGACCTGGTGTTCCTCGAGGAACTGGGGATTCTCGTGCGGCGGCCGGAACGACGTGACGGGCGCTGGCGCGAACCGGGCGCTCTGGACCTCGAGGGCGCGGCCATCGGCACGTTTCGCTCGCAGCCGCCGGTGCGGGAACCGGCGCCGACACTTGCCGAGAATCCTCTCGCCGGCCTCGGCATTCTGACCGAGTTCGACTACATCGAGATTGCGCCCGAGGGCGAGAGCGAAGAAGACGATCTGTTGTCGATCCGCTACGGCTTCGGCAGCGGAGAGGTGGGGTTGAACGAACTGCTCGAAGCGAAGCGGGCGGGCCAGCCGTATCTCGAGACGCCCTCCGGCTGGATCGACCTGAACGCTCCGGCGCTGCGCAGTCTGGGCTCGTTGCCGGGTCGTGGGGCGGGCGCCGGGCGTTCCGCCGGCGCGGGCATGGGCGGCGCGGGCATGAGCGGCGCCGGGAATCGCGGTACAGGCAATGACGGCGCGGGGCAGGTGCGCCTGTCGTCGGCCGAGTTGCTGCGGCTTCAGGCCTCGAGCGCGGCGCCGATCCGGGTCGAGGGCGAAGGCGGCCGAACCGATTTTCTGCGCCGCTTTCTGGCCTTGAGGCCAGCCGATCCGCTGGTCGAGCCGGAAGGGCTGCGCAGCGTTCTGCGGCCGTACCAGAAGCTCGGCGTCGAGTGGCTCAAGTTCCTGTACGAGAACGGTCTGGCCGGTCTGCTGTGCGACGACATGGGGCTGGGAAAGACCCACCAGGCGATGGCTCTGATGGTCATTCTGCGCGAGCAGTTGGAGATCGACCTGCCGATTCTCGTTGTCTGTCCGCGCACCGTGATCAGCCACTGGCGGAACAAGCTGCGCGAGTACGCTCCGGGCTTGCGTCCGGTCTACCACCACGGACCTCAGCGCAATCTGGAGGAGTCGCTGGCCCGGGGCGATGTCGTCCTGACTTCGTACGGTGTGATGCGCAACGATGTGGAGCGTTTCCGCGAGCGGTTGTGGGGCCTGCTCGTGTTCGACGAGGTCCAGCAGATCAAGAACCGCAGCACCCAGGGCTACCGCGCCGCGGCGGCGCTCAGGGCGCGCATGAAGCTCGGGATGACCGGGACGCCGATCGAGAATTCGCTGACCGAACTGAAGGGACTCTTCGATCTCGTGCTGCCCGGCTATCTGGGCGGTGACGACGGCTACGTCGACTTGATGGGCCCGAACGAACTCGATGCGGACTCGTGGTACGCGGTCAACCTGCGGCGCCTGACCGCGCCCTTCGTCCTGCGCCGGGTCAAGACCGCGGTCCTGGACGAGCTGCCGGAGAAGATCGAGGACATCCGCACCTGCCGGCTGAGCGAGGAGCAGTTCGGCATGTACCGGCAGACGATCGAAACCAAGGGCGCCGCGCTGATGAAGACCCTGAGGAGCGAGCGGGGCTCGTTGCCCTACATCCACATCTTCGCCTTGCTGAACATGCTGAAGCAGATCTGCGATCATCCCGCGTTGGCCGTCGGCGACCTCGACCGCTACGAGAATTACGAGTCGGGCAAGTGGGATCTGTGCAAGGAGCTGCTCGAGGAGAGCTTCGACAGCGGGCAGAAGGTCGTCGTCTTCACGCAGTACCTGGGCATGATCGCGATCCTGGAGCGCCACCTGACGAAGCTCGGCATCGACTGCGTGACCTTGACGGGTTCGACCCGCGAGCGCGGCAGGGTCGTGGATCGGTTCAACAACGACGACGACTGCCGGGCGTTCCTGGGCAGTTTGAAGGCCGGGGGCACGGGCATCGACCTCGTGGGCGGTTCGGTCGTGATCCACTACGACCGCTGGTGGAACGCGGCGCGGGAGGACCAGGCGACGGACCGTCTGTACCGCATCGGCCAGAAGCGGGTCGTGCACGTGTTCAAGCTGATCACCGAAGAGACGCTGGAAGAACGGATCGCCGCGATCATCGACCGCAAGCGCCGGCTGATGGAGAGCGTGGTGCAGGAGGACGATCCGCGCCTGAACAAGATCTTCTCGCGCGAGGAACTGATCGAGCTGCTGCAGGGACCGGGCCTGGAAGATGCTTCCCCATGATGTTGCGGACGGCGCATGTGACGATGGCCACAGGTGAGGCCGGCGCAGGTGAGGCCGGCGCAGGTGAGGTCGGCGCAGGTGAGGTCGGCGCAGGTGAGGATGGCGCAGGTGAGGATGGCGCAGGTGAGGATGGCGCAGGTGAGGCCGGCGCAGGTGAGGCCGGCGCAGGTGAGGTCGGCGCAGGTGAGGATGGCGCGTTGAAGACCTCGCGGCTGGAAGGTGCTTCCCGATGAAATTGCGGACGGCGCCTTGAAGACGCCCCGGGTCGAGCTCTACGACACGACGCTGCGCGACGGCACGCAGCGCGAGAACATCTCGTTGTCGCTGGCGGACAAGGTGGCGATCGCCCGGCGGCTCGACGCCTTCGGCATCCCGTACATCGAATGCGGTTGGCCCGGCTCGAACCCGAAGGATGCCGACTTCTTTGAGGTCATCCGCGGCGTCGAACTGAAGCAGGCGAGGATCTGCGCGTTCGGCGCGACGCGCCGCAAGCACAGCGCCTGCGCTCACGACGGCAACGTCCAGGCGCTGGTCGCGGCGGAGACCCCGGCCGTCACCCTGGTCGGCAAGAGCTGGGACCTGCACATCGAGAAGGTGCTCGAGACGGATGCCGCGGAGAACGAGGCGATGATCGGCGACACGGTGGGCTACCTGAAGGACCTCGGCCGCGAGGTGATCTACGACGCGGAGCACTTCTTCGACGGCCTGGCCGGCAACCCCGAGTGCGCCCTCGGCACGCTGCGGGCGGCGGCCGCTGCGGGCGCGGACTACGTGGTCCTCTGCGACACGAACGGCGGCGCCCTGCCCTGGCAGATCGAGGCGGGGATCGACGCGGCGCGCGCGGAACTCGGGCCGGACGTCCGGATCGGCATTCACACCCACGACGACGGCGGCTGCGGAGTGGCCAACTCGCTGGCGGCCGTGCGGGCCGGCGCGGTGATGGTCCAGGGCACGATCAACGGCTACGGCGAGCGGGTGGCGAACGCGAACCTGGTGACCATCGTGCCGGACCTCCAGTGCAAGATGGGGTTCTCCTGCGTTCCGGACCGGAGCCTGCGCGAGTTGACCGCGCTCTCCCGCTACGTCGCGGAAGTGGCGAACATCGCCCATGACGATCACCTGCCCTACGTGGGGCGGAGCGCCTTCGCCCACAAGGGCGGCATCCATGTCGCGGCGATGCTCAAGGAGCCTGCCAGCTACCAGCACCTCGAGCCGGAGGCGGTGGGCAACGAGATGCGCACCGTGGTCTCCGAGCTCTCCGGGCGCGGCAACATCGTCCACTTGGCGGAGAGCGCCGGCGTCGGCAAAGGTACGCCGTACGCCCGCGAGGTGTTGCACAAGGTCAAGGAACTCGAGAACCGCGGCTACAGCTTCGAGGCGGCCGAAGCCTCCGTCGAACTCATGCTGCGACGGGCGGAACCCGGATACGAGGCCCCGTTCCGGCTGATCGACTTCCTGACCGTGGTCGAGCACCGCGACGGCCGGGGCCTGGTTGCCGAGGCGACGGTCAAGGTCGCGGTGCCGGGCGGCACGATCGCGCATACGGCTTCCGAGGGCAACGGGCCGGTCAACGCCCTGGCCCATGCGCTGCGCAAGGCCCTGGAGCCGCACTACCCGCAACTGGCGGAGATGCGCCTCGCCGACTACAAGGTCCGCATCCTGGACAGCGCCCAGGGGACGGCCGCGATCACCCGGGTGCTGGTGGATTTCGTCGCCGCCGGCGAGCGCTGGACCACGGTCGGCGCCGGGACCAACATCATTGACGCGAGCTGGGAAGCCCTGTCCGACGCTGTCGAGTACGGCCTCACCAGGTAGCCAATGCCCGTACGGTGGGTCGGGCCGCGCTCGCCCGCCCGGCGCGACAGGTTGCCCGCGGCCTTCGCCTCGGCCGTACGGTGAGTCGGGCTGCGCTCGCCCGCCCGGCGCGACAGGTTGCCCGCGGCCTTCGCCTCGGCCGTACGGTGAGTCGGGCTGCGCTCGCCCGCCCGAGTCCGCCCGGGGGCCTGTCCGGCCCCACGCCTGGCGCCGGCCGTCTCTGCCGTTTCGGCGGCGCCGGCTGCGTCCTTCGCCAAGGCGCCCACGGCCGGCGGATTGCGGCCGGCGGGGAGGACCATTGGCGGTACGAACGTGGAACAGTCTTGACTATTCCACGATGATGGCGAGAATGGGCAGGTGAGGTCGGCGGCACGGATCTATCAGGCGATGCTGGCGGAGCACCTGGCCGGGAGCCGGCAGATGGCCTTCGTCAGCGGTCCGCGGCAGGTCGGAAAGACGACTACCTGCCGTGCCCTGGCCGCGGCAACCCTGAACTGGGACGATCTCGACGATCGGGAGATCCTGCTCGGCGGCCCGCGCCGGGTCGTCGACGCCCTGGGGCTGCATCGCCTGTCCGAGAGGCCGCCTGTCGTCCTGTTCGACGAGCTGCACAAGTTCCCGCGCTGGAAGTCCTTCCTCAAGGGTTTCTTCGACGTCTACGGCGGCGGGTTGCGGATCCTGGTCACCGGGAGCAGTCGTCTGGACGTCTACCGGCGCGGCGGCGACAGTCTGATGGGACGGTACTTTCTCTACCGGATGCACCCGTTCTCGGTGGGCGAGGCGGCATCGCGGGACCTCGGTCAGGCTGGCGGCGAACTGCCGGGCCGTTTCGCTCCGTTCCCGGTGGGCGAGGCGGCATTGCGGGACCTCGGTCAGGCTCGCGGCGAACTGCCGGGCTATTTCGCTCACTTCCCGGCGGGCGAGGCGGCATCGCGGGACCTCGGTCAGGCTCGCGGCGAACTGCCGGGCTATTTCGCTCACTTCCCGGCGGGCGAGGCGGCATCGCAGGCGCCGGCCGAGCCTCCGGGGCTGGTGCGCCCGCCTCGGCCGATCGGCGACGACGACTTCGAGGCGCTGTGGGAGCACGGCGGCTTTCCCGAGCCCTTCCTTGAGCGCGACATCCGCTTCACCCGACGCTGGAGGAATCTCCGGTCCGCGCAGCTCGTCCGGGAGGAAGTGCGCGATCTGACCCGGATTCAGCAACTGGACCAGCTGGAAGTCCTGGTGCGTCTGCTCTCAGGCCGTTCCGGCCAGCAGATCGTCTACGACAATCTCGCCAAACAGGTGCGGATAGCGGCCGACACGGTGCGCCGGTGGATCGCGACGCTCGCGGATCTTCATCTCGGGTTCCTGGTGCGGCCATGGTTCCGCAACCTCTCCCGGTCGCTCCGCAAGGAGCCGAAGTGGTATCTGCGGGACTGGGGCCAGGTGGCCGACACCGGGCAGCGCGCGGAGACGTTCGTTGCCTGCCACTTCGCCAAGGCCGTCGACGGCTGGAACGATCTCGGCCTGGGCGAGTTCGAACTCGCCTACCTTCGCGACAAGGAAAGACGCGAGGTGGACCTGCTCGTGGTGCGGGACGGCGAGCCCTGGATCCTGGCCGAGGTCAAGCACGGCGACGACTCGCTCAGCCCCCACCTGCGCTACTACCAGGACCGCCTGCGGACGCCCTTTGCCTTTCAGGTGGTCGTGGATGCCGACTACGTCGACCGGAACTGCTTCGAGAGTCCGGGAAGCCCGTTGATCGTCCCGGCGCGAACGCTGCTGTCGCAGCTTCTGTGAGGCCGCGCCGGCCACCGGGAAGGACATCGTGGCGGCGTGGCTCCTCCTCGGTCATCGGTTCGCCGGCGGCGGCGCCGGATGCCGGCGAACAGAAGCAGGTCGCTCCGTCAGGAGAATGACCTGGGTTCGAAGTCCTCGGCGTTGCGGATGCTGGCGCTGCTGCCGGTGGCCCGGATGACGAACAGCCCCTTGCGTTCCGCGTAGGTCGTCACGGCGCCGTCGCTCTGCAGGTAGGCCACGGCGCCCAGGATCCGCTTGCCCCGGTACCCGCGCGCCCAGTCGGTAAATGCCGACAGCTTGGTGAGGAACCGGGTCACGTCCTCCGACCGCAAGGTCGTCTTGACCTCGACCACGACGACGTCCCGCCGGTTCACGGCCAGGATGTCGAACTCGAAGTGCTCGCCGTTTCGCCTCCCCTTGCTTCGCTGATGCGTGTTCTCGACGGCGATGCCCCTGCCGTTGAGCAGGGGAACGAGGTCGCCTTCAACCAGGCTTTCCATGAGCTTTCCCCACTGCGACGTGAAGTAGCTCTCCGTTTTCTTCAGTTGGCGGTCGGTGTCCTTCATCCGGCGGTCGGTGTCCTTCATCCGGCGGTCGGTGTCCTTCATCTGACGGTCGGTGTCCTTCATCTGGCGGTCGGTTTCCCGCATCCGGCGGTCCGTTTCCGCCATCGCCCTTTGGAGCGCTGCCATTCGCCTTTCGGCCTTGGCCTCGTTCTTCCTGGCCCGGGCCTCGTTCTCGGCCATCAGGGCGGCGATCTCCCGGTACCTCCGACCTGCATCGGCCAGACTCTCGCGAATCTCGGCGAAGGTGGGTGGATCCGTCCTCTCTGTTGTCTCGTGTGTCGTCATCTTCCGCGGGTCTCCTTGTCGGCCGGGACTCGGAGGTGTCCGGAGTGGCTCGGAACGCCGGAGCGGCCGCCTTCAGGCAGCCGCCGCGTCAAGTCGACAAGGGAAGGGCAAGTATACGGCAGCGATCGCCACGGGCCGGTGGGCGAACATCCACCGTCAGTGGTTCGGGTGTGGCGCGGGACGCGCCACACGGCTTGCTTCCCGGAACGGGCTGAGATGGACCGTGTGGGCGTCGCGGATGGCCTTGTTCGCGCCGAGCCCCAAGCGTTGGGCGTCCATGAGGCTCCAGATCCAGGCATGCGTGTCCAGCAGGATTGACGGTCAGGAACCGCCCTCCCAGAGGGCAAGCTCCTCCTCGGTCATCGGTTCGTCTGTTCCGGGGCTCACTCCGGAGAGGCTACGGCCCTTCTACCACCGGTCCACTGCGGGCGCCGCCCGATCGTTGGGCCATGTCGCTCTGCCGGCGGCAGCGCCGGACGCCGGCGAACAGAAGCAGGTCGCTGCGTCAGGCGAATGACCTGGGTTCGAAGTCCTCGGCGTTGCGGATGCTGGCGCTGCTGCCGGTGGCCCGGATGACGAACAGCCCCCTGCGTTCCGCGTAGGTCGTCACGGCGCTGTCGCTCTTCAGGTAGGCCACGGCGCCCAGGATCCGCTTGCCCCGGTACTCGCGCGCCCAGTCGGTGAACGCCGACAGCTTGGTGAGGAACTCGGTTACGTCCTCCGACCGCAAGGTCGTCCTGACCTCGACCACGACGACCTCCCGCCGGTTCACGGCCACGATGTCGAACTCGAAGTGCTTGCCGTTTCGTCTCCCCTTGCTTCGTTGATACGTGCCTTCGACGGCGATGCCCCTGCCGTTGAGCAGGGGAACGAGGTCGCCTTCGACCAGGCTTTCCAGGAGCTTCTCCCACGGAGACGTGAAGATGCTCTCCGTTCTCTTCAATTGGCGGTCGGTCTCCTTCATCTGGCGGTCGGTGTCCTTCATCCGGCGGTCGGTGTCCTTCATCTGACGGTCGGTTTCCCGCATCCGGCGGTCCGTTTCCGCCATCGCCCTTTGGAGCGCTGCCATTCGCCTTTCGGCCTTGGCCTCGTTCTTCCTGGCCCGGGCCTCGTTCTTCCTGGCCCGAGCCTCGTTCTTCCTGGCCCGAGCCTCGTTCTCGGCCATCAGGGCGGCGATCTCCCGGTACCTCCGGCCTGCATCGGCCAGACTCTCGCGAATCTCGGCGAAGGTGGGTGGATCCGTCCTCTCTGTTGTCTCGTGTGTCGTCATCTTCCGCGGGTCTCTTTGTCGGCCGGGACTCGGAGGTGTCCAGAGTGGCTCGGGACGCCGGAGCGGCCGCCTTCAGGCAGCCGCCGCGTCAAGTCGACAAGGGAAGGGCGAGTATACGGCGGTGATCGCCACGGGCCGGTGGGCGAACATCCGCGGTCAGTGGTTCGCGCGTGGCGCGGGACGCGCCACACGGCTTGCTTCCCGGAACGGGCTGAGATGGACCGTGTGGGCGTCGCGGATGGCCTTGTTCGCGCCGAGCCCCAAGCGTTGGGCGTCCATGAGGCTCCAGATCCAGGCATGCGTGTCCAGCAGGATGACGGTCAGGAACCGCCCTCCCAGAGGGCAAGCTCCTCCTCGGTCATCGGTTCGTCGAAGTCGGGAACGTGATCGACCAGATGCGCCAGCGCGTTGAACCGGAAGCTGGTGGGTCGTACGGGAACCAGTCTGACAGCGGGCTTTCCTCTGCGCGCGATGATCGGGTTCAGGTTGTTCGTTCGCGCTGAGGTGCATGCGGGCGGACTCCTGTCCCGGGGCTCACTCCAGAGTGGCTACGGCCTTCTACCACCGGTCCACTGCGGGCGCCGCCCGATCGTTGGGCCATGTCGCTCTGCCGGCGGCAGCGCCGGATGCCGGCGAACAGAAGCAGGTCGCTCCGTCAGGCGAATGACCTGGGTTCGAAGTCCTCGGCGTTGCGGATGCTGGCGCTGCTGCCGGTGGCCCGGATGACGAACAGCCCCTTGCGTTCCGCGTAGGTCGTCACGGCGCCGTCGCTCTGCAAGTAGGCCACGGCGCCCAGGATCCGCTTGCCCCGGTACCCGCGCGCCCAGTCGGTAAATGCCGACAGCTTGGTGAGGAACCGGGTCACGTCCTCCGACCGCAAGGTCGTCTTGACCTCGACCACGACGACGTCCCGCCGGTTCACGGCCAGGATGTCGAACTCGAAGTGCTCGCCGTTTCGCCTCCCCTTGCTTCGCTGATGCGTGTTCTCGACGGCGATGCCCCTGCCGTTGAGCAGGGGAACGAGGTCGCCTTCGACCAGGCTTTCCATGAGCTTTCCCCACTGCGACGTGAAGTAGCTCTCCGTTTTCTTCAGTTGGCGGTCGGTGTCCTTCATCCGGCGGTCGGTGTCCTTCATCTGACGGTCGGTTTCCCGCATCCGGCGGTCCGTTTCCGCCATCGCCCTTTGGAGCGCTGCCATTCGCCTTTCGGCCTTGGCCTCGTTCTTCCTGGCCCGGGCCTCGTTCTTCCTGGCCCGAGCCTCGTTCTCGGCCATCAGGGCGGCGATCTCCCGGTACCTCCGGCCTGCATCGGCCAGACTCTCGCGAATCTCGGCGAAGGTGGGTGGATCCGTCCTCTCTGTTGTCTCGTGTGTCGTCATCTTCCGCGGGTCTCCTTGTCGGCCGGGACTCGGAGGTGTCCGGAGTGGCTCGGGACGCCGGAGCGGCCGCCTTCAGGCAGCCGCCGCGTCAAGTCGACAAGGGAAGGGCGAGTATACGGCAGCGATCGCCACGGGCCGGTGGGCGAACATCCACCGTCAGTGGTTCGGGTGTGGCGCGGGACGCGCCACACGGCTTGCTTCCCGGAACGGGCTGAGATGGACCGTGTGGGCGTCGCGGATGACCTTGGTCGCACCTAGCCCCAAGCGTTGGGCGTCCATGAGGCTCCAGATCCAGGCATGCGTGTCCAGCAGGATGACGGTCAGGAACCGCCCTCCCAGAGGGCAAGCTCCTCCTCGGTCATCGGTTCGTCGAAGTCGGGAACGTGATCGACCAGATGCGCCAGCGCGTTGAACCGGAAGCTGGTGGGTCGTACGGGAACCAGTCTGACAGCGGGCTTTCCTCTGCGCGCGATGATCACTTCGTCACCAGCTTCCGCTGCGGCGATCAGTTTCGATAGTTGCGTCTTCGCTTCGTGGGTATTGACGAGCATTCTGATGCCCCGGTGTCCTGGCTGCCACTCCGGGTCACCGAAGTGGAATCCGACTGACTTGGCGAAGTAGACTAGACGCGCACGCGATACCGGTCAAGTACTCCGGTTGCTCGAAGCGGGCGATGTCTTCCTGGTCGAAGCCGAAGTGGGCGGAAGGTCCGTGCCCGCAGGCCGGATCGAGGCAGGTCGCCTCAATCCGTTCAAGTTCACCTTCGGGAACGAGGTCAAGAATACCTCGCACCAGCCAGGAGGGCGTGAACACCTCGCCGAGTTCGGCGACGCGGGTCGGGTCGGGCGTCAGCCGGAGGTCGGGTTCAGGTTGTTCGTTCGCGCTGAGGTGCATGCGGGCGGACTCCTGTCCCGGGGCTCACTCCGGAGAGGCTACGGCCCTTCTACCACCGGTCCACTGCGGGCGCCGCCCGATCGTTGGGCCATGTCGCTCTGCCGGCGGCAGCGCCGGATGCCGGCGAACAGAAGCAGGTCGCTCCGTCAGGCGAATGACCTGGGTTCGAAGTCCTCGGCGTTGCGGATGCTGGCGCTGCTGCCGGTGGCCCGGATGACGAACAGCCCCCTGCGTTCCGCGTAGGTCGTCACGGCGCTGTCGCTCTTCAGGTAGGCCACGGCGCCCAGGACCCGCTTGCCCCGGTACTCGCGCGCCCAGTCGGTGAATGCCGACAGCTTGGTGAGGAACCGGGTCACGTCTTCCGACCGCAAGGTCGTCTTGACCTCGACCACGACGACGTCCCGCCGGTTCACGGCCAGGATGTCGAACTCGAAGTGCTCGCCGTTTCGCCTCCCCTTGCGCCGCTCCTGGGTGCTCTCGACGGCGATGCCCCTGCCGTTGAGCAGGGGAACGAGGTCGCCTTCGACCAGGCTTTCCAGGAGCTTCTCCCACGGAGACGTGAAGATGCTCTCCGTTCTCTTCAATTGGCGGTCGGTGTCCTTCATCTGGCGGTCCGTTTCCGCCATCGCCCTTTGGAGCGCTGCCATTCGCCTTTCGGCCTTGGCCTCGTTCTTCCTGGCCCGGGCCTCGTTCTCGGCCATCAGGGCGGCGATCTCCCGGTACCTCCGGCCTGCATCGGCCAGACTCTCGCGAATCTCGGCGAAGGTGGGTGGATCCGTCCTCTCGGTCCTCTCGGTTGTCTCGGGTGTCGTCATGTTCCGCGGGTCTCCTTGTCGGGCAGGACTCGGAGGTGTCCGGAGTGGCTCGGAACGCCGGAGCGGCCGCCTTCAGGCAGCCGCCGCGTCAAGTCGACAAGGGAAGGGGAAGTATACGGCAGCGATCGCCACGGGCCGGTGGGCGAACATCCACGCGGCGGGCGGCGGGTCAGGGAGGGACGCCGTTCTCTCGCAGCGATCGCCACGGGCCGGTGGGCGAACATCCACCGTCAGTGGTTCGCGTGTGGCGCGGGACGCGCCACACGGCTTGCTTCCCGGTCGTGCTCGATCCTCCGCTCGCCGGCTCAACGCGCGAACGCGCCCCGGGCGCCGATTGCCTCGAACGGTTCCATGCCGATGCAGGTGCAGATCAGGTGGCGGTCGCCGTGGACGTTGTCGATGCGGCCGACGGGGGGCCAGTACTTGTGGTCGTCGTTCCAGGGAGCGGGGAAGGCGGCCTGTCTTCTGGAGTAGGGGCGGTCCCAGTCACAGGCGCAGATCGCGGCGGCGGTGTGCGGCGCGCCGCGGAGCGGGCTGTCCGCGACCTCCAGGTCGCCGCGTTCGACCGCGGCAATCTCGCCGCGGATCGCGATCATCGCGTCGCAGAAGCGGTCGAGTTCCGCCTTCGACTCGCTCTCGGTCGGCTCGACCATCAGGGTCCCGGCTACCGGGAAGGACATCGTGGGGGCGTGGAAGCCGTAGTCGATCAGGCGCTTCGCCACGTCGTCCACCTCGACGCCGGCCGCCTTGAAGCCGCGCAGGTCGAGGATGCACTCGTGGGCGACGAGGCCCCTGCTGCCGCGGTAGAGCACGGGATAGTGCGCCTCGAGCCGGTGGGCGATGTAGTTCGCGTTCAGGATCGCGGCCTCGGTGGCGCGGCGCAGGCCGGAGGCGCCCATCATGCGGATGTAGGCCCAGGAGATGGGGAGAATCGATGCGCTGCCCACCGGTGCGGCACTGACCGCGCCGACCGCGCCTTCGCCCTGGGTGCCGGTGCTGTCCAGGCGGCCGCTGGAGGCAAGCGGGTGCCGAGGCAGGAACGGCGCCAGGTGGCTGGCGGCCGCGATCGGTCCCATTCCCGGACCGCCGCCGCCGTGCGGGATGCAGAACGTCTTGTGCAGGTTCAGGTGACAGACGTCGGCGCCGTAGTCGCCGGGCCGGCAGACGCCGACCTGGGCGTTCATGTTCGCGCCGTCGAGGTAGATCTGCCCGCCGTGGTCGTGGACGATGGCGCAGATCTCGCGGATCGCCTCCTCGAACACGCCGTGGGTCGAAGGGTAGGTGACCATCAGGGCGGCGAGGTCGTCGCTGTGGAGGTCGGCCTGCGCCTTCAGGTCTTCGAGGTCGATGTTCCCCTCGTCGTCGCACTTGACCGGCGCGACCTTCAGGCCGGCAAGGACGGCACTCGCGGGGTTCGTGCCGTGCGCCGAGGTGGGGATCAGGCAGACGTTGCGCGCGCCCTCGCCGCGGCTCCGGTGGTAGCCGCGGATCGCCAGCAGGCCCGCGTACTCGCCCTGGGAACCGGCGTTCGGTTGCAGGGAGACGGCGGAGAAGCCCGTGATGTTCGCCAGCCAGTTCTCCAGGTCGATGCAGAGCTTCCGGTATCCGGCGGTCTGCTCGGCCGGTGCGTAGGGGTGCATGTGGGCGAAGCCGCGCCAGGTGATCGGCATCATCTCCGCCGTTCCGTTCAGCTTCATCGTGCAGGAGCCGAGGGGGATCATCGACGTGGTCAGGGACAGGTCGCGCGCCTCCAGCCGGTGGAGGTAGCGGAGGAGTTCGGTCTCCGACCGGTAGCTGCTGAACACGGGGTGCTTGAGGCAGGGCGACTCGCGGCGCAGCGTTCCGGGCAGGGCGTCCGGTGCGTGTGCCGGTACCTGGGCGGTCGCCGGCCGGACTTCGGCAAAGGCCGCCAGCACGGACTCGATGTCGTAGTCGGTCGTCGTCTCGTCGCAAGCGACGGAGATCGCGCCCGCTTCCCATCCGCGCAGATTCAGCTTGCGGCGGACGGCGGCTGCGAGAATCCGGCTCTCCTCTTCGCGCCCGTCGACTTCCACGGTGACGGTGTCGAAGAACCGGTCCGCCCTGAGTTCGAATCCGAGTGCTTGGAGACGTTCAGCGAGGCGGCAGGCGCGCTGGTGGACCGCCTCGGCAATCGCCTCCAGGCCCTTCGGTCCGTGGTAGACCGCGTAGAAGCTGGCGAGAACCGCGGGCAGTACCTGGGCGGTGCAGATGTTGCTCGTTGCCCGGTCGCGCCGGATGTGCTGCTCGCGCGTCTGTAGCGCGAGGCGCAGTGCGGGCCGGTGGCGGTCGTCATGGGTGACGCCCACGAGGCGGCCCGGGAGGCGCCTCTTCAACCGATCGCGGACCGCGATGAAGGCGGCGTGCGGCCCGCCGAATCCCATCGGTACGCCGAAGCGCTGCGTGCTGCCGACGGCGACATCCGCTCCCCAGTCGCCGGGCGCTTCGAGCAGGCAGAGGGCGAGTGGATCGGCGGCGGCGATCACGAGGCCGCCGGCCTTGTGCACCCGTTCCGCGAAGTCACGGTAGTCGTGGACGCGGCCGTCGGTGGCCGGTTGCTGGACGAGTGCACCGAAGACGCCGGTCGCGTCGAGGTCCTGGTGATCGCCGACCTCGACCGCGATGCCGAGGGGTTCGGCGCGGGTACGGATCACCTCGATCGTCTGCGGATGGCAACCGCTCGACACGAAGAAGCGGCCCTGACGCCGCTTGTCGGCCCGGCACAGCGCCATCGCTTCGGCCGCGGCCGTCGGTTCGTCGAGCAGGGAGGCGTTCGCGATCGGGAGGCCGGTCAGGTTGGCAATCATCGTCTGGAAGTTGAGCAGAGCTTCCAACCGGCCCTGAGAGATCTCGGGCTGGTAGGGCGTGTAGGCCGTGTACCAGCCGGGGTCCTCGAGCACGTTGCGCTGGATCACCGGTGGGGTGACGCAGCCGTGATAGCCCATGCCGATGAAGCTGCGGAGGACTTCGTTGCTGCTCGCGATTTCGTCGAGTTCGACAAGCGCCTCCGCTTCGGAGGCGGCGGGCGGCAGTTCAAGGTCGCCGGTGGAACCGCCGCTGCGGATCGTCGCCGGCACCGCCTGGTCAACCAGGGCGTCCAGTGCGGGTAGGCCCAACGCCTCGAGCATCTGCTCGATCTCCGCGCCGCGCGGACCGATGTGACGGTCGGCGAAGGGCATGGCGCCGCTTGCTGTCGGTTTGAGGGTCACTGTCTGATGAAGAGCCAGGATACGTAGGGACCGTAGGCCGCCAGCAGCAGGATGCCCCAGATTCGCCCGATCGTGAGGCCGCGCCGCAGCATGTAGACGGCGAGGAACATGAGCAGGCTGAAGGCGAGCATGACCGAGGCGTCCACACCCTCGGCGAGGAAGGTGGTCTCGAACGGCCGGATGAGCATTGCAGCCGGCAGGACGAGCAGGATGTTGAACACGTTCGAGCCGATGATGTTTCCCAGCACGAGTCCGTGATGGTTCCGGTACGCGGCGACCACGCACGCCGCGAGTTCCGGCACGCTGGTCCCGAAGGCGACGATCGTGAGGCCGATGACCTTCTCGCTGACGCCGAGGTCGCTGGCGAGTTCCTGCGCGGCGGGCACCAGGAGTTCCGAGGCCCCTCCGACGAGCAACGCGAGCCCCAGTAGAGTTCCCAGGACGGACTTCAGTCCGTTCGCGTCGTGCGCCTGGGGTTCTTCGACTTCTCCGGCGCGGACGAGCACGACAAGGAAGTACGCCATCAGAGCGAGCAGGGCGACGCCCTCGAACCGGCCGAAGCGGCCGAAAGCGGTGAAGGTCAGGACGAGCAGGGAGGTGGCGAGCATGAAGGGCAACTCGCGCCGGACCAGCCGCACCGCCTGACGGTCGGTCGCGTCGTTGTTGTTGAGAAGCGGCGCGACGAGGACCGACACGCCCAGGATCAGGCCGACGTTCGCGATGTTCGAGCCGATCACGTTGCCGTAGACCAGACCGGGCGAGTTGTCCAGGGCGGCGAACACCGCCGCGGCGAGTTCCGGCGCCGAGGTGCCGAAAGCGACGACGGTCAGGCCGATTACGGTCGGGCTTACCCGCAACACGGCGGCCAGTCCGGTGACGGAGCGCACGAGGATCTCGCCGCCGGCCCAGAGCACGGCGACGCCCAGGACGATGAGGAGTACGGAGGTCAAGGGGCGTCGGCGCCGAGGTGGGTCAGGGGAAGATTCCCGCGGTGCGGTACGAGGCCGCGACCTTGTCGATGGCCATTGCCATCGCGGCGGTACGCAGGTCGACGCCCGGGCCCAGCTTCTCCCGGTATCTGCGAATGTGATGATAGGCGGTGGCCATGGTCTCCTCGAGACCGGAGTTCACCAGATCGATCTCGTCGGCGCCGCGGGAGAGGATCTTGATCTCGTCCTGGCTGAAGCTGGCGCCGGTGGCGGAACTCATCGCGTGCAGCAGGTCCCTGCGCACGCTCTCCTCGAAGCGCTTCTGCATGCGCCCGAAGCGAACGTGGGAGAGGTTCTTCAACCACTCGAAGTAGGACACGGTGACGCCGCCGGCGTTCAGGTAGACGTCCGGAATCACGAAGATGCCGCGTTTGAAGGCAGCCCTGCTGGCGTACGAGGTGGTCGGCCCGTTGGCCGCTTCGGCCACGATGCGGCAGGAGATGCGCCCGATGTTCGCCCGGGTGATCTGGTTCTCCAGCGCCGCCGGGACGAGGATGTCGCAGTCGATTTCCAGCGCCCTGCGACTGGTCTCGATGTTGGACGCGCCGGGGAAGTCCAGGATCGATCCGGTCTCGTGCCGGTGGTGGACGACCTGATCGACATCGAGTCCGTCCGCACACGCGATCGCTCCCTCGTACTCGGCGAGACCGACCAGGCGTGCGCCCGCGCTCTGCAGGTACTTGGCGGCGTGGTAGCCGACGTTGCCCAGACCCTGGATCACGACGCGCTTGCCCGAGACGCCCGGCTCGAGGCCGAGCTTCGCCATGTCGTCCTCGTACGAGCAGGCTTCCCGGATGCCGAAGAAGACGCCGAGTCCGGTCGCCTCGGTGCGGCCGTGGATGCCGCCGTGCTCGATCGGCTTGCCGGTGACGCAGGCGGCGACGTTCACTTCGCCGTGTTCGATCTGCGCGTAGGTGTCGGCGATCCACGCCATCTCCTGTTCGCCGGTGCCGTAGTCGGGCGCCGGCACGTCCTTGCCCGGGCCGATGAACGACTTGCGCTGGAGTTCGGCGGTGTAGCGGCGGGTGAGCCGCTCCAGTTCGCCCTCGGAGTACTTGTGCCGGTTGATCCGCACGCCGCCCTTGGCGCCGCCGAAGGGAACGTCCACCAGGGCGCACTTGTAGGTCATCAACGCCGACAGCGCCATGACCTCGTCCTCGTTGACGTTCATCGCGTAGCGGATGCCGCCCTTGGTGGGCAGCCGATGGTGGCTGTGTTCCGCGCGCCAGGCATGGATGACTTCGATCGACCCGTCGTCCCGGCGCAGCGGGAAGCTCACCCGGTAGACGGAGTTGACCCATTTAACCTGCTCCAGCAGCGTGGGATCGTGGTCCGTGTACTTCGCCGCTTGGTCGAAGGCGGCGTTGACGTGCTCGAAGAAGGTCAGCCGCGAAGCCCGGTGCTGCTCCGTGGATGCAGTTGCCGCTGTCATCACTTCAGACTCCTCGTCGTCGTGGGATCTCCCCGCAGGGCGGGGCAGGGCCGGGGTCAACCTATGCCCGCAGGCCCGACTCGTCAATCGGTGGTGGTCGCGCGTTTCTCGCGAGGTGTTCACGAAGTGCGCCTCCGCCGGAACGGGAGGATGGATGAGGTCCGTTCACGCTTGCCGGTTCCCCGCGCCGACGGGCGCGCCGGCGACCGTGCGGCGAGGTCGTCGAGGCGTCGCTGAGGGCAGTGCCGCGGCACGGATAGAGTCCGCGCATGGTCCGTTTGGCGCTCGAGATTCGGCCGGCGCTCTACCGAGCGGCGCCGACTGTGGCCGTCATCGTGGCGGCGGCGTTTGCCGTATCCGGGGTGGGCGCGCAGGATCGCGGGTCGGCGCCGGGCGTTGCGGAAACGTCGCCCGCCTTCGCGTCCGGGAACTTCGCCGCGGCGGTCGACCCGCGTGCCGACGGTTGGGACAGCGAGGCACTGAGCGAGCGCGCCGAAGCGCAGTTGAAGCGGGTGGCGGCGTGGCTCGGGAACGGCGCCGCGGCGGCGGACGTCGTCACCGAGGTGGTCGACGAGCGCTTCGAGACGACGGGCTTCGTGCCGGACGATCTGCTCGAGCGCTATCGGGGGCCGGTCTTCGGCGTCGAAAGGGGTAACGGCGAGCCGCGCGGGGCCGTGTACCGGGGCGTCGAGGGCTTCGCCGACGCCCTGCGCGGTCTCGGCGAGCGGTTGGCGGCCGGCGACACGGTTCGGGCCGACTTCAAGGTGTTCAGGATCGAGGGCGACACGGCGAGCTTCACCACCCGCTCCCACTTCGAGGCCTCGGCTACCGGTTCCCGGGGCAGCCGCCAGGTGAACTCGGTCTGGACCACGACCTGGACGCCGCCGCCGGATGGCGCGGGCGAGCCGCGCCTGCGCGCGGTCGAGGTGAGCGGCTACGAGGAGACCTCCGTTGCCGACGGCGCGCTGTTCGTCGACGTGACGGAATCCGCGCTGGGCCGCAACCCGAGCTACCGGGAACAACTGCTCCAGCCGCCGGACGCCTGGCTCAACCGGATCACCAAGGCGGCCGGCTACAACAAGACGGGGTGGCAGGGCGTCTCCGTGGCCGATGTCGATGGCGACGGTCTGGACGACATCTTCCTGCCCGAGCAGGGCGGGCTGCCGAACCGTCTCTACGTCCGGAACCGCAACGGCACGTTCGACGACCGTTCGGCGGCGGCGGCGGTCGACTACCTGGAACGTGCTCTCGCCGGGCTGTTCGTGGACCTCGACAACGACGGTGATCCGGACCTGGTGCTCTCGAGCCGGCCGGCGGTGCTGGTGCTCGAGAACGACGGCCGCGGGGGGTTCGCCCGGGTACGCCACATCGCGGGCGGGATCCCGGACAGCAACTCGTTGTCGGCGGCCGACCATGACGGCGACGGCGACCTCGACCTCTACGTCTGCGCCTACCGCCGCGCCTACGACGAGCGCGGAGTGGCCAGCCCGGTACCATACCACGATGCGAACAACGGCGGCCGCAACGTGCTGCTGCGCAACGACGGCGATTTCCGGTTCGCGGACGCCACGCTCGAAACCGGGCTCGACGTGAACAACCGCCGCTTCAGCCTGGCGGCTTCGTGGGAGGACTACGACGGCGACGGCGACGCGGATCTCTATGTCGCGAACGACTACGGCCGCAACAACCTGTACCGCAACGACGGCGGCCGGTTCGTTGACGTGGCGGGGGCTGCCGGCGTCGAGGACATCTCGTCCGGGATGTCGGTGAGCTGGGCCGACTACAACCGCGACGGCCGCCCCGACGTCTACGTCGGCAACATGTTCTCCGCCGCCGGCAACCGGATCACCTACCAGCGGAAGTTCGAGCGCGACCGGCAGCGGGCCGGTCCGCTGGCCGCGGTCCAGCGGATGGCGCGCGGCAACTCCCTGTTCGCGGGCGCGGCCGGCGGCGGCTTCCACGATCGCAGCGTGGAAGCCAACGTGACGATGGGCCGCTGGTCCTGGTCGTCCGTCTTCGCCGACCTCAACAACGACGGCTGGGAGGACCTGGTGGTCGCCAACGGCAACCTGACCCAGACCCTCCCGGACGACCTGTGAAGCTTCTTCTGGCGGCAGGTCGTGCCGCGTGCGCCCGGTGCTCCGGATGACCGCTCGCTCGAGCCCTATCTCGAGTCGCTGCGCGCGCTGCACGAACGGCTCGACGAGGGGCTCTCGTTCAGCGGCAACGAGCGGAACTGCGTCTTCCTGAATCCCGGCAGAGCCGGCGGCGCCTTCGCCAACGCCTCGGCGGTCAGCGGCCTGGACTTCCCGGACGACGGCCGCGGCGTCGCACTCCTCGACCTCGAGGGCGACGGCGACCTGGATCTCGCGATCAGCAATCGGACGGCGCCGAGGCTGCGCCTGATGCGCAACGAACTGCCGGCGGGGAGACGCTTCGTCGCCCTGCATCTGGAGGGCGACGGCGTCGGCACGAACCGGGATGCGGTCGGCGCGCGGGTGGAGCTCGAGACGACGGACGGCATCCTGCGGCGATCGGTGCGCGCCGGCGAGGGTTTCCTTTCGCAGTCGAGCCGCTGGCTCCACTTCGGCCTTGGCGACGGCGAGATTTCAGGTCCGGCGAGGGTTCGCTGGCCCGGCGGCGGGCGCGAGGCGTTCGCCGGCGTCGAGGCCGGTGGCCGCTACCGGATCGTCCAGGGCCGCGGCCGGGCGGCGCCTGCGCCGGCGGCGACTCGCGGCAGAAGGCTCGAGCCGGGCGATCAGCAGCCGCCCGCGCCGAGCACGGGTTCGCGGGTCGTGCTGGCGCCGCGACCACCGGCGCCGTCGTTCACCTTGCGTCCGTTCGGCGACGACGAAGCTCTTCCCGTTCTGACCGGACACGGCCGTCCCGTGCTCCTCAACATCTGGGCGAGCTGGTGCGTTCCCTGCCGAGCCGAGTTGAGCGATCTGACCGAGGAGGAAGCGGCGCTGCGTGCCGCCGGGCTGGAGATCGCGGCGCTCTCGACCGACGGGATGGGCGAGGTGGCGACGACGACCGAGGAAGCGGCGCGCAAGTTCATGGGCGAGGTCGGTTTCCCGTTCCTGAACGGGATGGCGACGGAGGAGACGCTCGACAAGGTCGAGATCGTCAAGCGCTCCCTCTTCGACCGGCGCTTTCCGCTGTCGCTGCCGTTCTCCATGCTGATCGACCGCGAAGGCAGGGTGGCCGCGCTCTACCGCGGCGGCGTGACCGCGGCGGACCTGCTGGCGGACCTGGAACTGCTCGAATCGCCGCCTTCCGCGCTGCGCGCGGCGTCGGCGCCCTTGCCCGGCCGCTGGTTCACCGAGCCGCCGGTGGAGGTGTCGCTCGCGAGCTACGCGCGCTGGTTCGAGGACAGCTTCCCCGCCGAATCCGCGTCCCTGCTGCGGCGGTCCGTCGAGGTCGAGCGGGCGCGACTCGGCGCCGGCGCCGAGTTCGAGCGGCGCGGCGCCCGGGACCGGCTGTTCAAATCGCTCCAGCGTCTGGCGGTGATCGAGAGCCGTCGCGGCGAGCACCAGGCCGCGGTGGGCCACGCGCGCGCCGCCCTGGACCTCGAACCGGACGATCCAGGCGCGCGGGTGGCATACGAGAACGCCCTGGTCGACGCCGGCGATATCGACCAGGTGCGCGGCGACGTGGAGGCCGCGCTCGCCGCGAACCCGGACAACGTCGCCGCCCGCGTGCGGCTGGCCGAACTCCTGGACAGCGAGGGGCAAACGGAAGCCGCGGCCGGGGAACTCCGCCGGGCCGTGGAGCAGAGCCCCGACGATGTGGATCTCAGATACCTGTACGGCCAGTTGCTTGGCAAGCTGAACCGGCTGCCGGAAGCGATGGAGCAATTCGCGGCGGTTGTCGACCGTGACCCGCGGCACGTCGAGGCGCACCGGATCCTGGCCGTCGCGGCGGTTCGCAGCGGCTACCTGGAACCCGCCGCCGCGCACTACCGGGCCGTTCTTGCGGTCGAGCCACGGGACGTCGACGCCCTGTACGGCGCCGCCCAGGTTGCCGCCGGCCGGGGTCGTCTGGACCCAGCGGTCGAGGGCTATCGCTCGGTCCTTGAGCACGCCCCGAATCACGCCGCGGCCCGCCACGCACTCGGGCTTGCACTGCTCCAGAGTGGCCCGGCCACCGCCGCGGAGGGCGCCGAGCAACTCCGGCGCGCCTACGTCGAGGACGAGCGTCTGCTTGCCCGGGGCAACGAAATCGCGTGGCGCCTGGCGACCCACGGCGACGCCGCGCGCAGGGACGGCCAGCTGGCGTTGGTCATCGCGCTCGAACTGAACGGCGTCGCCGGCGCCGCCGAGCCGGCCCTGCTCGAGACGCTGGCGGCCGCTTACGCCGAAACCGGTGACTACGAGGCTGCGATCCGGACCGTCGAAAGCGCCTTGGAGATCCTGCGCGGCGGCACGGGACAGCAGCACGCGGCGCCCGCTGATCGGGAGCGGCTGCTCGAACTGCTGAATCGGCGGCTGGAGCAGTACCGGCAGGGCGTTCCCGTGCGATCCGGGCGCTGACGCGAGGTCCCGGTCCCGAACGCCAAGCGCCGCCTCCGGTTACCCGGAGACGGCGCTGAGAGCCGAGAGGCGTGAACCCCCGTTGTCATGCGTTGGATGTGTCTAGTCCAGATCCGAAGCTCCAGACTAGAGCAGCACGAGAAAGACAACCGAGACAAACAGCCCGCTTGCCGCGATCAGCACGGCAGCACCGAGACGCGACACTCCGAATCGCCTTGGTTCTTCGTAGCGATCCTTTAGAGCTTCCAGCATCCGCCATCAACCCACTGATAGACGCCGACTACGCCTGCGAACGCGGCAATGGCAGAAGCCCTCGCCTGTTTGTCCGGGAAGCGATGGTCGTAACGGTAGACGAGGACGTTCGGGTCAATCAGTACGCGAGCGGCCACGTTCGTAGAGTTCCTCCCGTGTCCACCCTCGGCTGCCCGGGCCGCGCGTTCGCCACCGGGCCTGGCGCTTCTCCTGCCGAGCCGTTGCGCTGGCGCTACGGAGGTCGAAGGGGTTCAGCACCGGCACGCCCACCGGCTCGAAGTGCCGCACATTGCGGGTGACGACCGTCAAGCCGTGCCTGAGCGCGGTGGCGGCGATGAAGAGGTCGGCGCCGCCATGACCGACGGCGTGCGACATCGTCCCCCAGCGCCGGGCCGCCGCGAGGTCGAGCGGGAGGATCCGGTCGCCGTAGAGACTGAGCACGCGCTCGAGCCACCCTTCGAGTGCGCTAGCGAAAGACGGGTCGCGCCGCCTCGCCTTGGCGATACCGCGCTCGATCTCTCCGACCGAGACCACGCTCAGATGAAGGTCCTCGTTTCTCTGTGCCGACACCCATCGTGTGACGGAAACGTGCCGTTCCGGTCGGCGCAAAGCGGACAGCACGTCGGTGTCGACCAGATACATCAGAAGTCCACGTCGCGCGGTTCAAGCGGCAATCGTTCGAACTCGCCGCCGTCCTGGGGCATGGCGAGCAGTAGTTCGGCGAAGGTCGGCGCAGTTGCCTTCTCCAGGTGGCGGAGTCGCTCGTACTCCTCGTCCGCGAGCACGACGACCGCCGGCTTGCCGCGTCGGGTCACGCGTTGGGGTTCGCCTGCCAGCGCGGCAGCCACGACGGCGCTGAATCGATTCTTCGCGTCTTGCAGGGGCCATTCGGGCATGGTTGGCGTCCTCTCTCTGGTGCTGGCCAGATGGTCTGTCCAGATTGTTCTTCTGGCCGAAGTGCTTGTCAAGTGCCGGGCGCTATTCGATGGTGTCCACGGGCGGCCAAGGCGAGGGCGGTCCCGCGTCACCGAGAATCGTGGCCGGGATCCGCTCCAGGGCGGTCGAGCGCCGGGCGGCAGTACTCCGTCGGGTGGGGTCCGGTGGTGAGCGAGTGTCCGAAGGCAAGGGACTCGGCCGCTCCGAACTACCGGAAGTCGTGGCTCGGGATCCGCTCCAGGCGGTCGATCGGCCAGAACTTGTCCGCCTTGACGGATAGCGAGCCGTCCTTCTTCTGCAGCACGCCTTCGACGATCAGGCCGGAGGAGGAGACGATCACCCGCCGGTGCTTCTTGAGTTGGTCCGGCATGACGACGGCCTGGCTCATCCCGGTCTCGTCTTCCAGGGTCAGGAACAGCAGGCCGCGGGCGGTGCCGGGGCGCTGGCGGACGATCACGGAGCCGGCGGTGCGCACGCGTCGCCCGGCGGGCTTGTCTGGAAGCGCCGCGGCGGACACGACGCGGCGGCGGTCGAGCGCCCGGCGGTAGTACTCCATCGGGTGGGGTCCGGTGGTGATCGAGGCTACGGCGAAATCGGCGGCGGTCTCCTCCATCGGCGTCATCTCGTCGAGCGGCGAGGAGGTGGCGGTCGAGAGATCGGCGAACAAGGGACCCTTCGGCTTCTCGACCTGGGCCGCCTGCCATAGCGCGGCGCGCCGGCCCAGGCCGGACGAACCCGACGATCTGCCGCCCGGCGCCGACGTTGTCTTCTCCTCCGGGCTCTCGTGCCTTCGGCCGCGTCGAGGACGGTACGGGCCGCGTGGTCGGGGGTTGTTGCGGGAGAATCCGAGGGCTCGCTGTTCCGCCCGTTGATCCCTGCTTCGCTCGGCATCGCCGACCGGGGGATGAACCCGGCATTGGCCGGGGGGGCGACGGACACGATCGGATGGAGCTTCGCCGAGTGCCGACAACGCGCCGATGGACGCCAGCGCCACGAGTTCGTTCCGGCGCAGGCGGCAGCGCTCGGCCAGGTCCTCGATGCTCACGAACCGCCTCGCCGCCTGCTCGGCCTCGATCCGCTCCGCCGCCTCGCGCCGCATTCCCTTGACGTAGCGCATCCCGAGCCGGATCGCGCCCGGCGGGGGCGGTTCGCCGGGCCGCTCCGGCTCGCCGGCGTCGACCGGCCGGTCCTGCCAGCGGCACCTCAACCCCGACTCGTTCACGTCGATCGGCAGCACGACACTCCCGGCGCGCTGTGCCTCGCGGACCAGGGTCGCCGGGTGGTAGAAGCCCATCGGCCAGGCGTTCAGGAGCGACAGGAAGAAGGCGGTCGGGTGATGGCGCTTGAGAAAGGCGCTGGCGTAGGCGATCAAAGCGAAGCTGGCCGAGTGCGACTCGGGGAAGCCGTAGAGCGCGAATGACGTGATCGCCTTGACGATCTGCTCCTGGGCTTCGCCCGTGATGCCGCGTTCGTTCATCCCCGAGCGCAGCCGCTGCTCGATCTCCTGCATGCGCTCGACGGAACGCTTGAAGCCCATCGCCCGCCGCAGGTCCTCCGCCTCGCCGCCGGAGAAACCGGCCGCGACCATCGCGACCTTCAGGATCTGCTCCTGGAAGATCGGCACGCCGAGGGTGCGCCGCAGGATCGGTTCGAGCAGCGGATGGGGGTAGGTGATCTCCTCGCGGCCGACCCGGCGCTCGAAGAAGGGGTGGGCCATGCGGCCGACGATCGGCCCGGGACGGATGATCGCGATCTGGATCACCAGGTCGTAGAACTTGTACGGCTTGTGGCGCGGCAGGGACGCCATCTGCGCCCGACTCTCGATCTGGAAGACCCCGACCGTGTCGGCGCGGCGGATCATCTCGTAGGTTGCCGGGTCGTCGGGTGGCAGGTGGGCGAGATCGACCTCCTTGCCCTCGTGACGGCGGATCAGGGGCACCGCCTCCTCCAGCGCGTTCAGCATGCCGAGGCCGAGCAGGTCGACCTTGATCAGCCCCAGGTCGGCGCAGTCGTCCTTGTCCCACTGGACGATCACCCGGTTCTCCATCGCCGCCGGTTCGAGCGGCACGATCTCGTCCAACCGGCCGGCGCAGAGCACCATGCCGCCCGAGTGCTGGCCCAGGTGGCGGGGGTGGTTCCGGAGCTGCCGCCACAGGCGGACGAAGATCCGGATGCGCCGGTCGCGGGGGTCGAACCCGAGTTCGGTGAGTTCCTCGTCCATCTGCAAGCTGTCGCCGCGGGAGAAGTCGCCGTGTCCCGGGGCGGAATGCCAGTGGCCGAGGCCCTTGGCCAGCCGGTCGACCTGGGACTTCGAGCACCCCAGCGCCTTGGCCGCCTCGCGCGCGGCCATCCGGTCGCGGTAGGTGATCACGTTCGCGGTCATCGCCGCGCCGTGCCGGCCGTAGCGCCGGTAGACGTACTGGATCACCTTCTCGCGCTGGTCGCCGGACGGCAGGTCAAGGTCGATGTCCGGCCATTCGCCGCGTTCCTCGGACAGGAAGCGCTCGAACAGGAGGTCCATCTTGACCGGGTCGATCGCGGTGATCGACAGGGCGTAGCAGACGGCGGAGTTGGCGGCCGAGCCGCGGCCCTGAGCGAGGATCCGTTGCTCCTTGCAGAAGCGGACGATGTCCTGGACGATCAGGAAGTAGCCGGCCAGATCGAGCTTCCCGATCAGCGCGAGTTCCTTCTCGAGTTGCGCCCCGGCCCTGGCGGTCAGCGGCCGGAAGCGTTCCCGCGCCCCCCGCCAGGTCAGTTCGCGCAAGCGGGAGATCGGCGTTTCGCCCCTGGGCACGGGGCAGTCCGGGAAGCGGTAGCCGAGGTCGGCGAGGGTGAAGTCGAGCTCGGCGGCCAGTTCGTGCGCCGCATGGACGGCCCGCGGCAGATCGGCGAACAGCCGGTGCATCTCCCTGGGCGCCCTCAGTCGACGCTGGCGTTCGCGGGCGAGGCGGGCGCCGGCGTCGTCGACCGTCACGTGGTGCCGGATCGCGGTCATCAGGTCAAAGAGGGGCTTGTCGCGAGCGGCGGCGTAGCGCACGCCGCCGGTGGCGACGACCGGCAGCCGGAGCCTGTCCGCCAGCCGGACCAGGGCCTGATTGCGGTGCTCCTCGGCGCGGATGCCGTGCCTCGAGATCTCCACGTGCAGGCGGCCGGGGAAGACGGCGTGCAGACGTTCGAGTTGCCGGCGGGCCGCATCCAGCCCCTCCCGGGCCAGCGCCCGTCCTACCGGATCGGCTTCGGAACCGGCCAGGCAGTGGAGCCCCGTCGCGTGCTCCTCGAGCAGCGTCCAGTCGATCTTTGCCTCGCCCTTGGGGTGGCTGAGCGCGCCGGCGGTCAGCAGTCGGCAGAGGTTGCGGTAGCCCTGCCGGCTTCCCACCAGCAGGTTGACCCGGGTCTCCTCGTCGTCCAGGGCCGGCCGCTCCCTGCGCTGCCGCGAGACCGCGGACGCCTGCGGCCGGTCGATGACCGCCTCGGCGCCGACCAGGGCCCGAATCCCCGCTTCCCGCGCCGCCTTGTAGAAGCGCGGCGCGCCGGAGACGCCGTTCCGGTCGAGCAGGGCGACCGACGGCAACCCCAGCGCCGCCGCCCGCGCCACCAGGTCCTCGGGCTGCGACGAGCCGCGCAGGAAGGAGAACGACGACGCGGCGTGGAGTTCGGCGTAGGGCGGGGACGGTCCGCGGCGCTTCCGCGGAGTCCGGAACCGGCGCCGGCGGAGTTGCTCCTTGACCGCGCCCGGCGCGGCGTAGCCGGGGTTCGGTTCGCCCCGGGCGTCGAGCAGGTCGTTGCCGCCGCGTTTGCCGTGGTCGCTGCCCTTGCGCATCGAGCCGGACAGCCCCATGTTGCGAGCCGGGACGTCGACCTTGGGCGGCACTTTGCGAGCCATCCGTCAAGCGTAAATCAGGCGGTAACGGAAGGCAAGAGATCGCCTCCTGCTTTTCTCTTCAAGGACTCTTCAGTTCTGGCGCCGCGGCGCCCGCAACGGCTGACGCGCCTGGTAGAGCGCCAGGCGATCGAGCCGCCGGGACGAGTTGCCGCCGGCCTCGGCCCGTTCCCGCTCCAGCGCTCGTTGCTGCCATGTCACCGCGTCGTCGAATCGCCCGGCTTCGGCCATGGCCATGGCCAGCGTTTCCAGGTGGTCGACCAGGGGCTGCTCGGAGGCGACGGATTGCGCCAGTTCAACCGCCCGGGCGCCGTCCCGCGTCGCGTCCTCGGGGCTGGTGGCGAGCAGGCGCGCCAGGAGGTGCCGCGTCGCGATGTCGGCGGGAAATCGCTGCAGCGTTTCGTCCAGCGCTCGGCGCGCCTGCGCGTAGCGTGCGGTCTGGAACAGCATGAGTCCCAGGTTGAAGCGCGCCTGCAGATCGTCCGGTGTCAGAGCGACCAGTGCCTGTAGCTGGGCGGCTGCCTCGTCCGCCCGACCGGCGCCGACCAGCACGGCGGAGAACATCCGCCTTGCTTCGATCATCCCGGGGTCCAGGGCGACGACCTGCTCGAGTTCCTCGATGGCGCCGGCCGTGTTGCCCGAAGCGGCCCGCATTTGCGCCCGTTGCAGGCGCCAGGAGAGGTTCTCGGGCACGAGGTCGGCCGCCCGTTCCAGGTGCCGGGCGCCTTCCGTGCGGCGACCCTCGCGGGCGAGGAACATCGCCAGGGCGAAGTGCGCCCCGGGATGCTCGGGGTTGAGTGCAATGGCCCGGCGGAGGTGGCGTTCGCCACGTTCGTCTTCGCCGACGACGAGCAGCGAGCCGGCGAATCGGAAATGCGCCTCGTCGTCTGCCTCGTTCGCCTGGAGGATCTCCTCGTACAGTTCAATCGCCCGCGCGTGGTCGCCTTCCGCGGCGGCGGCGACCGCGCGGTCAAGCGGCAGCGTCACGTCCTCCTCGAGCGGCCGCAGGCGCTCGAGCAGCGGGTCGTACATCGGGATCAGGACATCCTGGTTCAGCCGCCACGCCTGGGCGGCACGGTCGGCGTCGCCCAGGGCGCGGTAGGCGAGGCCGACGTGGTGATTCGCCTCGCTGCCCTCGGGCTGGGACGAGGCAACCTCCTGGAAGATCTGGAGCGCCTGCGCCGGGTCCCCCCGCTCGAGGGCGATGTAGCCCAGCCCGACGCGGGCGGTCGCGCTCTCGGGGTAGGCGGCGAGAGCCGCCTCGTATGCGGCTTCCGCGGCGTCGATGTCGCGGGTCGCGACGTGGAGCTCGGCGAGACGGATCAGCGTCGGCGGGTCGTCCGGCCGGATCACGAGCGCCTGCTCTGCACTGGAGATCGCTCCCTCCAGGTCACCGATCGCAATAGCCAACAACAGCTGGAAGTAGGCCCATTGGAAGTCGGTTGGCGCCAGTTCCCGGAGTTGGTCCAGACAGGCCGCCGCCGCTTCGTGAAGTTCATGGTGCAGGTAGCGCGCGCAGAGGTCGCCGAAGGTGTTCGCCGCCACCTGCGCCTGCATGGGCTCCAGGGCATGTTCGAGGCCGTTCGCTGTGAGCGCCCGGTAGTCGCGCAGGCGTTGCGCGTCGACCGCGGGCACGGTCGACAGATCCGGTTCCGGCACTTGGCTCAGGTCGAGCGTTTCCTTGACGCGACGGATCTCCAGGAGTTCGGCGAAGTCCTGCGCGGCGACAATCGAAGACGCAGCGGACAGCGCGGCCGTCATGGCGAGGCCCGCGCGCAGGGCGCCGCAAGGCAGCGAGAACAACGACCGGTTCGAGCTGCGGGCAGGCCGCGACGAACGCCTGCCCGTGCCGGCCGCCGACGGCGGGGATCTCGACATCGAGATCCTGCACGTCCCGGGCCACTGTCCGGGCCAGGTGTCCCTCCGGGTCGCCGCCCGCGGCAACCGCCGCGGCGGCATTCCCCCTGGCCAGCCGATCGTCCTGCGCTGCGCGGTCGAACAGTCCGGGACCGCCGGCGGCTTCCGGCCAATCAGTTCGAAGAAGTCGCCATTAATGAACGCCGCAAGCTTCGACCGGAGGGGCAGCAGTCTGCCGCAATCGCGGGATCCTTGGCGCCGCGGTTCAGAACGGAATGTCGTCATCCGGCACCCCGGACTCCCGGTCGTCGTCGTCGGAGCTTTCGAAGATCCTGATCGCTCGACGCGCTTCCCGCTCGATGTCACCGCTCGTTTCGGCCTTTTGGAGCCAGGCGAAGGCCTCCTCCTCACTGTTGCAATCGCGCTCCATCAGAGGCGTGTCCTGGGCATCGACTCGTTCCCGGTGGATGAACTTCCAGGGAGCGAATACAGTGGCCGAAACGACGCCCCTCGCGTTGCCCACCCAGCAGGTCAGCCGCCATCCGTTGACGTTCAGGGAGCGAGTGCGGCCGTTGCCGGATCTGGCGGGTGTGAAGTTCTTTCCGAGGTCGTGCGCCGGCGCCCGGTCGGGAGCGGCACGGTGCGGACCGTGAGCCCGATTCTGGCCTGCGCTTCTGTCGGTCTGAGCCGCCTGAGCGACACGCCGGGCCGAGTGGCTTTCCGTGGGCTGACCCTGGCCCTGGGCGACGCTCTGGCCATGGCGCTGGCCAAGGCGCGCGGATTCGCCCTGGAGGACTTCGCCACGCTGCACGCCGGCGGGAACCCCGGCCGCCGGTTGATGACGGTGGACCAGGTCATGGACGCCGGCACCGGCGTTTCCCGGATCGTTCCTGGCACTTTGAGCGCCGGGGCTTGCCTTCGCTTGCGCTCTGTTGAGGATTCGTGCCGCTTCTTGTTCGGCATGATCGACAGCCGATTGAGCTGCGCCGATCTGGGCCCTGACTTTCGCCTCGGTGTCTGCGCGAATCTGCTCGGCCTGTTTCTTGATGTTCCGGGCGTTTGTGTGGGCCTCCTCAGCGAGGTTCCGGGCGTACTCCTTTGCCTTGGCGAGAACGGCCTTCGCCTCCTGATCTGCCTTGGTTCGAAGAACGGCGACGTCGTCCTCTGCCTGCGCCCTCGCTCTGTTTCGCAGGTACTGATAGGCCTCGCTACTCAGAGATTCCGCGCGGATTTCTGCTGCTTCCGTTCGGGCCTTCCGCAGGGTCTGTTCGGCCTGTTCGGCCTCCTTCTTCGCGTGTGCCTTGATCTCGTCGGCCCGCTTGCGAAGGACCATGATGTCGTGCCGCACTGCCTTGAGTTCGGAGTGCGCCTTTTCCTTGTTTCCCGGTTCGCGCACCTTCGGCTGAGCGCGGTCGCGCCTCTCGGGATCCACAAGAGGAACTTTGGCTCTCGGCCGTGAAGTCGGTGGGCTGTCTGCCTCCTTGGCAGACGCCCTCAGCGCGTCTGTTTCGGCCTTGGCAGCTTTCCGCATGTCCGCCGCCTCGCGCTCGGCCTCGTTCAGGAGGGTGCGGGCGCGCTCTTTGGCCTGGGCGATGAGGTCGGTGGCTTTGTTCCTGACGTCGGAGTGGATGGCGGGAGTCTGCGCCGCCTCTTCCCGGTTGCTGGACCTGGCCGAGAGCTTCGCCAGTTGGCCGTGCGCTGTTGGATCGAACAGGGCCACGAGACGGAGCATGGCCTCGACCGCCCGGTCGACAGTCGCGGGCTCCAGGCGCGCCGGCGGGTGGGCGCTCACGTTTCTCCAGTCGGCCACCTCGTGCATCAGGGTTCGCGGGTTGCCTCCCGTCCTTGCAGTGTGGTGAGCGCGGTTGCGGGACAGCTTCGGGAAGGACTCCCAGTGCGCGTTGACGATCTGGTGGTAGTGCCTGGGCTCCAGGAGCGACAGCGCGTCATCGTCTGTCTGGATCTCGCCGTGGCTTTCGATGTCCTGCTGGATCGAGGAGATCTTGCGGACGACTCCCTTTCGCCACCAGTCGGGGCCGTGCTCTTTTCGGAGAACGGTGCTGAGATGGCCTCGGAAGGCCCGGTTGTAGATGTCGAGCGCTGCGGACAGCCTTGCGGCCTGTTCGGGTCCGGTCCGGGGAGGGACTCTCGTGGTTGCCATCACTCAGTCGGTTCTCCACGCGGCAAAGGCCGCGGTTTCGAGATCTCCCAGCTCCGCTGGGGTCTCGTGGTTGCCATCACTCAGTCGGCCCTCCACGCGGGGCAACGCGGGCATCCAGGACGCGCTGCGGGGCAGAGAAGAAGAACTCTCGTGGCTGCCATGACTCAGTCTCCTGGGATTTGCGAAGTTTGTCTTCCGGGTGCCGCGACGAGGAGCACCCGGAGTTTCTCGACGTAGTCAGCGGCGGATCCGTTCGTTCGCCTCGTCGTGTCCGATCCGGGACGGCTCGCAGCCCGCACCGAGGAGCTTTCCCGCACCGTGGCCGCGACCTTGCTCTGGCGGCCGCTCGGGCCCGCGATGGCGAGCAGGTCCACCAGACGGTGGATGGCGCGTGTTGCGTCGATCTGCGGCGGGGTCATGGCCGATCTCGGGAGGAGTCGGTACGGTCGGAAGTTCGCGATTCTACTGTCTTCCTGCAAGGCGGGTTGCCCGCCGCGACGGCCCTTTGCAGCAGATGTCACCCCAGGTCGACAACCCCCTCTCTGCCGAAGTTCGTGGCAGCGGTGATTCCCTTGAATGGTCGAGGGCGCCCGTGGGCATGGAAGAGCAGGTTGTCGCGGTTCACCCTGTTGACGAGGCGTTGATCCTCAGGCTGTGCAAGGAGACGCCGTTCCAAGTGCGGCCGGCCCGGCGGCATGTCCGGTTAGCGGCCAGCGCCCGGCTCCTGGACCTCGTAGGCCCGCGACACGGCGTCCGCTTCGTACTCCTCACGCAGTAGCACTTCAGCCGCGCCCAGGGCCCGCAACGCCCGCTGCCACTCGCCAATCGCCGATGCGCGGTTCACAGCACCGAAACGGCATCGCGCTCCACCGAGTTTCGGTAGGCAGAGCCCAGTGTCCGAAGGCGGTCCCAGTCTGCTTCGGCGTACGCCATGATCGAAGGTGCGGCGTAGGACGCCGCTGCCAGCCTGTAGCCGAGTCGGCGCAGCGTTCGCTTCAAGCCGGCTGCCTCATCCTTCACGACGAGCAGCACGTCCAGGTCGCTGTCCTCCTGCGCGTCGCCGCGGGCTTTGGAGCCATAGATGAGAATTCGGAGAACGGCCCTTGGGTGCTCTTCCTTCAGCGCCTCGCGGTATTCGTCCAGCCAAGCCTGTTCTTCGGGGTGGAGCGTGAGCATGGTCTGCGTCTCTGAGGGTCTTCTGCGGCCCTGACGGTCTGGCCCCTCCAGCGATCCTTGGCGAGGCCGATTCTCTACTTGGGTCCGCCGCGGGCCCGCGGTCTCCAGCCGCTCAGACCTCCTGATGGAAGTAGTAGCAGAGGCCATCCGGCGCGACGACGAAGAAGACCCGGAACTTCTTGCCGTCGCGTTTGTCGATGCGCCAGTTCGCGGTCTTCACGCCGTTGGCCTTGAGTTCGGCTCGCGCCCGCTTGATGTCGCTTACCAGGATCGCGGCACCGTCCATGCTGGCGTCGCCGCCGTTGATCGCGAAGCCGATCCGGACGCCGTCGCGTTCGAGGATGACCGCCGGCGCCGGCTCCTCGCGGCGTTCGACTTCCTGCAGCCCGAAGGCGTCCGCGTACCACTTCGCGGTGGCGTCCAGGTCCTTGACCGGCAGGGCGAGCACGTCGTCCTGGAACGGGTAGGCGGCCTCGAAGAGTCTCACGAAGTGGAGCCTACATGGCTATGGCGTTGCTCCATGGCGGGCGCGACCAGTCGGCGGGCCAGTCGGCGGGCGAGGAGCCCGGGCAGCTTGCGCGGTGGGAAGTTCGCCAACCCCTGGACACACCCGCACCAGACAGGGCCCGTGGCGCAGGCTCCGGGGTCATGGAATCATCGCCGCCATGGACCCTGAAGCTCTCGAGCGTGCCCGGCGCAAGGCGGCGGCGATCGGTATCGCCAACGTGCAGCGGCACATCTTCCTGTGCTGCGACCAGACGAAGCCGAAGTGCTGCGACCGGGAGGCGTCGCTCGAGTCCTGGACCTGCCTCAAGCGCCGGCTGGTCGAACTTGGCCTCACCGAGTCGGGCGCGGTGATGCGCACCAAGGCGAACTGTCTGCGCATCTGCGACGCCGGCCCGATCGCCGTCGTCTACCCGGAGGGCGTCTGGTACTGGGGCTGTACCCCGGAGGTCCTGGAACGGGTCATCCAGGAGCACCTGATCGGCGGCCGGGTGGTGGTGGAGCAGATGATCGGCGGGATCTCGGCGCCCAGCGACGCCTGCGGGGCTTCCGCCACATCACCAGAGTCGTCCGCGATGTCCGCTTCGTTGACGGCATCGAACAAACCGAGGACGCCGACCACACCAGGAACGCCGCCTGATGATCAACCGCCCGTACACGAAGTCTGACCATGGCTCGCGGTGAAGTGAGCCCCCGTAGTTCGGTGGAAATGCCCATGCACAGCAGGTGCACCGTCGGGCGCAGCGGCGTTGCCACTGCGAATCCGTACTCGCGTTGCGGTGGTTCGGATCCCGTGGGCGTCCAACTCGGTGACAACGAGGTCGCCATTGCGGTGACGACCGGAGATTCTGTGGTTGAGCCTCACCAGGTCCTCGTTGGCATGAGTGACCGGGCCCTGATGGGGCCGTAGAGATCGGGGATTTATAGCAGTCTGCGTCATTTTTACTCGTACTCGATAAAAGTCGGGCAGATCCCTATAATCGACCGATGGATCCGACCCGCAACCCCTATAGCCCAGGTGCCGGCAACCCTCCGCCTGCGCTTGTCGGCCGGGATGCCGAACTGGAGACCATCCGCATCGCCATCGAGCGTCTGCGCCGCGGCCGTTTCGCCAAGAGCGTGATCCTGACCGGGCTTCGCGGTGTGGGGAAGACCGTGCTCCTCCAGGAGTTCCGTCGCATGGGGCAGAGCCGCGACTGGGTCTGCCAGCCACTTGAAGCCGGCCAGGGAATGCGGTTCCCGCAGGCGATGGCCGAACTCGTGCGAAAGGTGCTCTTGCGTCTCTCTCCGGCGCAGAACGTTGCCGACCGGGCCAGGCGGGCGCTAGGTGTACTGAGGTCGTTCCAGATGAGATGGAATCTCCCCGACGGTGCCGGAGAGCTGTCCATGGGACTCGATCCCGTGCCGGGCTGGGCCGATTCAGGCCTGCTGGACGAAGACCTGGCGGCTCTGTTCACGGAGGTCGGCGCAGCAGCTCGCGAGCGGGGCAAAGGGGTCCTGGTCACGGTCGACGAAGTGCAGTACCTGAAATCGAAGGACTTGGCCGCTCTGATCGTCGGCCTTCACCAGGTCAATCAGGAGCAGCTTCCGTTTCTGGTAGTCGCTGCCGGTCTGCCGTCGGTGCCTGCGCTTGCGGGTGAAGCCAAGTCCTACGCGGAGCGGCTGTTCAACTTCCGATGGATCAACAGTCTGGGCGCCGACGACGCGAGGGCTGCCCTGGTCGAGCCGGCTGACGAAGAAGGAGTCGTTTGGCAGCCGGCCGCGCTCGACCGAATCGTCGATGAGACTCGGGGCTACCCCTACTTCCTTCAGGAGTTCGGCAAGCAGGCGTGGGACCAGGCGGAGGGGCCCGCGCAAATCACTGCCTCGGACGTGGCTACTGCGGTGCCAATGGCGGTCGACGAACTTGATACAGGCTTCTTCCGCGTCCGGATCGACCGCACGACCGATTCAGAGCGTGACTACCTGGTCGCCATGGCTTCGCTTGGGGCAGGCCCGTACGCCTCAGGTCGCGTCGCCTCGACCATGGGCAAGGACACGCCGGGTGTGGGACCCGTACGGGACAAGCTGATCAAGAAGGGGCTTTGCTACGCGCCGCGTTGGGGAGAGATTGACTTTACAGTACCCTTGTTCAACGACTTCGTGCGTCGCTGTCTGCGTGGCCCGGAATCCCCTGTTGCGGTGTAGGGAGCTCCAGGGAGTAGCGCGTGTTCGGTCGGGGCCCTCAGTCGTACACGCCGTCCGCGAACCACCGTTCCGACGTCCGATCGCGGTAGATCCGGCACACGGCGCCGCTCCGCAGTTCGACGTCCCAGTAGTCCCGCAGTGCCGGGGCCTCCCGCCACCAACCCTCCTCGATTTCCCAGGGGCCGGCGGCGACACGCACCGCGCCCTCGATGCGGACGTGGCGTTCTTCGGTGGGCAGGGGGTTGATTCGCACCGGTGCGGGGCAGGGAGTGCGGGCGTTGCTGTCCGTGGCCAGCACCTCGACCTCGACCGGCGGCCGCAGGGTTCGGACCGCCAGCATGCCGCGGCCGGGCCTCGGTTCGAGCCGGATCCGCGGCGGCGGGGGCGGATCGTAGTCGGCCAGCCGGTAGCGCTCCGGCAGGTGGCCGTTCCGGGTGCGCGGCGAGCCTGCGCGGTTCGGGCCGAGCAGGGCGAGCAGGCGGGCGGTGACGGCGGCCAGGCGATCTGGCGACAGGGCGGCTGGCCCGAGCAGGCTGAGCTGGACTTTTTTCGGGACATCGGGATGGGCCAGAAGGTGCATGCCGGTGATCGGCGCCCGCGGCGGTTCCGCCTCCAGGTGGAGGCGGACGAGCGACAGCAACGTCCGGGCCTCGCGCGTTGGCGCCGGCAGTTCGATTGTCAGTTCGTGGAGGCCCTCGGGTTCGAGCTTGAGTGACAGCTCAAGCCGCTTGCAGCCCATGCCCCGGGCTTCGAGCCGGGTGGTGAGTCGCTCAACCGCGCCGCGGGCGACGAACAGGAACGGCTCCAGGTTGTCGATCGGCCACTCGAAGGTCTGTGCCTCGCGGAAGGTGGGCGGCGGTGGACGGGGCGTGAGCGGCTCCGGGTCGAAGCCCCGGGCGGCGGCATGGAGCGCCGCGCCGCGTTCGCCGAGGCGGCTGTGGACCTCGCCCGCGGGCAGGCCGGCCAGGTCGCCGACCGTGCGCAGGCCCCAGAGCTTCAGCGTATGGAGGATCTCCTGGTCGTCGTCGCCGTCCGTCGCTGCGCCCCGGCTGCTGCTGCTGCTGCTGCTGCTGCTGCCGCCGTCGTGGATCAGGGAACTGAGCGGCAGCGGCGCCAGAAATCGGGCCTCGCCGCGGGGCGCGACGACGTTCGGCGACCGCGGCAGGGCGGCCGCGGCCCGCGCCGCGAGCTTGCTGCCGGCGATGCCGACCCGGCCGGGGAGCCCGGCGGCGTCCATGTCCCGCATGATCGACTGGCCGAGGCTGTGCTCGTCGTTGTCGGTGCTTGCGGGCGGCGATGGGTGAGCGGCGCTTCGACCCCGGCCGTGGACTTCCTCGCCTGCCTGCACGGCGGCCCAAGGTAGCTCAGGTTCGACCCGCAGAGCCTGAAGGTCGTACTCGTGGACTTCCTCGCCTGCCTGCACGGCGGCCCGGGGTCTCCCGGCGACCCTCGCGCCGCCGCCGCTTGCCGTGCAGCGGTCTGCGTTCCCGGCGGATGCCGGACTGATGCCGGTCAGGTCAAGATAGGCAGTGCCCTTGCCGCCGTCCTCCACCCGGGGCGAGAAGGCGCCGGCGATCTCGAGCAGCACTTCCTGTGCGGTGTGCTCGCGCTCCGGGTCGCGCACGCGGTCGACCAGCCCGGATTCGATGTTGCGGGCCTGGGCCACGGTCAGCCCCGGGCGCACCCCCGCTCGGCGTGCCAGCCGGGAGGCGGCGACGATCCGAGCCGAAGGGCCTTCGTGAACCACAACCGCCTCGCGGGCGAGCTCCGGCGCCCCCCGCAGGTAGGCGGCTAGCGGAAACAGCGCCGCCTCCATGCAGGCGATGCGGGTTCTTCTCCGGCGTTTAGCCGGCACGCCTCAGGACCTCGGCGGACGAGCCGGAGCGGTGGCTCTCCGCCCGTTGGGGAGGCGCGCCGGTCAGCGGGCGCCGCAGGCTGCTGGCGAAAACGCGCAGTTCGACATCGGCCGAAGTACCCGGCCGTTCGCCGCGCGACTTGGCGAGTTCCAACCGGGTTCTGAGCCCGTCGAGCAAGCGCGGGCTCCTCGGCGCGGCCTGCGCCCAGAGAGCGCGTCCCTGTGGCGTTCGCGATCCCAGGTCGAGGACTTTCTGCGGCGCCGTCCCGCCAGCGCGGTACGGACTGGCGATCAGCAGCGCGGTCCGGTGGTTCTCAGCCGCCCGCCGCAGCCGCAGCCACGCCGACTCCTTGCCGCGGCCGCCGGGGACCGGGGGTAGACCGAGGTCGATCACGATCAGGGGGAAACCGCCGCCGATCAGCACTTCCGCGCTGCCCAGCGCCTGCTTCAGTCGTTCGGGCCGCGCCCAGAGCAGCCGTTCGAGGACGACCCCGGCGCGCGCCGCCGCCTGCGGATCGAAGTGATCTCCCAGATCGATCAGCGCCGCTGCCTCCCCGCTCCGGGTGGCCCCGGCCAAAAGCTCCAGCACGAGGGAGAAGCGGCCGCTGCTCCGGGGGCCGACCAGTTCGATCGTCTGTCCGCGGCGGATGCCGCCGTCCAGCAACCGGTCGACGCCGGCAAGCCGCGTGGCGAACACGTCGTGGTCGGCCTGCACGATCGGTGGCCTCGTGAGATCGCCGCCCACCAGTTCCCGTCCGCTCCGGAGCTGGCACACCAGGGATCGCGGCCATTGCGAGTCGGTGAGAGCTGCGGGCAGGGAAGTCACGGCGTGGAAGCGGAACGAGAGGAATGAAAGTGGGAAGAGAACATCTTAGCGCAACTAAGGCGTAAACTGGAACCCCGGTTGCGGCTCGCCTCGCGCGACGTGCTGCCGACGCGAATGCAGTACGTGCGCCGACCACGATGCGCTTTCTCTATCCTGCGCACGGCGGACCGGCCAGCCCGTCCGATCTGACCGCCTGTTGCCGCTTCCCCGTTCTCGGGAGAGGTCGCGAGGCGTGCAGGGCAGGCGGGGCCCCGTGCTGCCGCCTCATGGGGCCGGGCAATGCCCCTGCCAAGACTTGAGGGGCAACTTTGAATAGGGAGATCCCCTATTCAAAGTTGTTGCACAAGAGCAGCAATCAACCGTCCAGAGCTCCGGTGCAACTGCTGCCCTGGCCGGCGGTGCAGCCGAAGCAGTGGCCGGCCGTGGCGATGCAGGCCTTCTCGAGCGGCCCTCCCCGGACGAGGTCGGCGAGGCGCGCGGGGCGCCCGCCCACCGTCGCCTGCAGGCCCAGCATCTGGTTGAAGTCGCAGTCGTACAGGTTGCCCTGCCAGTCGACGCTGACCGTGTCGCGGCACATGACGCCCGGTACGTTTTCCGCGCTGTGGTTGTCCCGCAGCAGCGCCATGTAGGCGTCGAGTTCGCCGTGCGCTTTCAGGACGGCGCCGAAGCGGTTGATCGGCATGTTCGTGAGCACGAAGAGCTGGTCGAACACGATGCCGAATCGTCGCCGGAGTTCGCGCTTGTAGGCCGCCTCGAGTTCCGCCTGTGGCGGCGGCAGCACCGCGCCTGCCGGATTGAAGACGAGATGGAGCCGGCGCGCGGCGTCCTGTCCGTAGCCGAAGTCGTTCAGCAGCCTGAGGGCGCGGATGCTGTCCCCGTACACGCCCTTGCCGCGCTGCTGCTCGACGTTCTCCTCGAGATAGCAGGGCAGGGAGGCGATCACGGTGACCTCTTCGCGGGCCAGGAACGTGGCCAGCGTCTCCTGGCCCTCCTCGAACAGCACCGTGAGGTTGCAACGGTCGATCACCTCGATGCCTCGTCGGCGCCCCGCCCGCACGAGTCGGCGGAACGCGGGATGCAGCTCCGGCGCTCCGCCGGTGAGATCGAGTGTCTCGATGTCCAGCCGGTCGATGGCCGCGATCACCTCGTCCACGACGGCGGTGGACATCATCTCGGTGCGGTGGGGCCCGGCGTTGACGTGGCAGTGAACGCAACTCAGGTTGCAGCGATAGCCGAGGTTCACCTGCAGCGTGGCGATTCGCCGGCGTCGCAGCGGAGGGAACTCCGTTGAAAGCAGAACAGGTCGCGCGTCGAACATGGGTTCAGCCTCTGAGGCCCGTCGAGAGTACCGCGTTCACATCGGGGTGACGCTTAACAGCCCGTGGCAGAAGTCCGTGTGGCGCCGAGAGTGGCCAGGCGCTCGCCCGGCAAGGCGCGACGAGGGAGCATATCGGGCCGCCCGCAATCCCGGGAACAAGGGCGACCGAGGAGCAACGCCCGTGTGGCGCGTTCCGCGCCACACGCGCCCCACCTCCGGGTGCGAGTCATCGAGCACCCGGATGGCACGATGCCGGGCTGAGATGCATGGTCGCTCGAATGCAGCGCGACTGGACACCTTGTTCAAAGTTCCTGCATAGGCGCCGGATTCTGCGATCCGTGATAAGACTTGAGCTCTAAGTCTTCATACGAAGACCAGGGTGCACTCATGATACGTCCAATGCCCGGCCACTACGAGGTGACCGCCGCGGGAGGCGAGCGGGTGCGCGCCTTCATTCCAGCGCCGCTGCCGCCAGTGCCGCCGCTGAGCCTGGAAGGCCCTCTTCTTCGTTCGTTGGAAGCCGCCAGTCTCGCCCTTGGGCGGCTGGAGGGAGCCAATCAGCTCCTGGAACCGACGCTCTTCGTGTACTCGTACGTCCGCAAGGAGGCGGTGCTGTCTTCGCAGATTGAAGGTACCCAGTCGTCACTCTCCGATCTGCTGCTCTTCGAGCTCGGCCAGGTTCCGGGGGCGCCGCGCGACGACGCCGCCGAAGTCTCCCGTTACGTCGCTGCTCTGGAGCATGGGCTGCAGCGGTTGCGTGAGGACTTCCCGCTTTCGAACCGGTTGATCCGGGAGTTGCACGGCATCCTGCTGTCCGGCGGCCTCGGCGCCAGCAAGGATCCTGGTGAGTTCCGCCGCTCGCAGAACTGGATTGGCGGCGCCCGTCCGGGCAACGCCTTGTTCGTGCCGCCGCCGCACCTGGCCGCGGCGGACTGCATGGCGGACCTCGAGCGCTTCCTCCACTCCGAGGACGACGGTTTGCCGACGCTGGTACGGGCGGGATTGGCCCACGTTCAGTTCGAGACGATCCACCCGTTCCTCGACGGCAACGGCCGCGTCGGTCGTCTGCTGATCATCCTGCTGCTGTGCGAGGCGGGTTTGCTGCGCCAGCCGCTCCTCTACCTCAGCGTGTACTTCAAGCGCCATCGAGAGCGCTACTACGACCTGCTCAACGGCATCCGGCACACGGGCGATTGGGAGGCCTGGCTGGCGTTCTTCCTCCAGGGCGTACAGGAAACGGCCGAGAACGCGGCCGCCACCGCTGGTCGCCTGACCGAGCGATTCACGGAGGACCGGCAACGCATCACGGCGGAGGGTCGCCGCGCCGGTTCAGCGCTACGGGTCCACGAAGCCCTCCAGGAACGCCCGATCCTCTCCATCCCGGAAACGTGCCGGCGCGCCGGACTCGCGTTCCCGACCGTCTCCGCTGCGCTGAGACTGCTGGAAGGAGCAGCGCTCGTCCAGGAGATCACCGGCTTTAGCCGGAACCGCGTGTACGTCTACAGCGAGTACCTGAGGATCCTGAACGAGGGCGTGGAGGCGGAGTGAAGTTCGCCGCCAGTCTCAGGGCACCACATCCCCCCAGTTCGGGGCGGCGGCGGCCTCGCCCTTGCCGGCCGCCCACTCGATCGTGTCGCCGACCCAGGTCTGGAACATCTCGTGGGACCAGACGTCTTCGCGATGGCCCATCGCGTTGTGGAAGACGCGGCCGGCGCCGAGTTCGCGGCACCAGACGATGGGGTAGGGGGCGATGTCGTAGACCTCCTGCCTGGACCGTTCTTCGCCCGGGTCCATCAGGGCGAGGACGTGCAGTTCGTCCTGGGCGACGTTCTTGTACAGGTACCACTCGTCCATGATCTTCCAGCCGTCTTCGACGTTGGCCATCGTCGGGTGGCCGGCGTCGGCGACCCGGACGATGCCTTCGAACTGGGCGCCGTGGTGGAGAAACTCGCCGCCGATCATGCCGATGTAGGGGGTCACTTCGTCGCCCTCGCCGTGGAAGGTGTCGGTCGCGGGGTGGAAGCCGACGAAACCGCCGCCGGCTTCGATCCACGCGATCAGGTCGGAGACGCCGTCGGCGCTCATCGGGGGATTGCCGTCGCCGCGGAAGAGGCCCTCGCCGGCGCCGCCGCGCCGGGTCAGGTCGCCGGTCGTGTAGAAGATGACGACGTCGAAGTTGGCGAGCTGGGTGGCGTTGATCAGGCCGGCGTCCTTGGTGGAGGTGACGGCGAAGCCGCGCTCGGCGCCGATTTGGGCGAGGACGGTGTCGACGTGACCGGGATGGCCGTCCGTGCGCTTGATCGAGGAGTGCTGGAAGCCGGAGGACTTGCTGACGAAGAGGACCCGGATGGGGTCGCCCGCTTCGTCAGCGGAGGCGAGGGCGGGGGTGGCCGCGAGGAGCAGCAGGGCGAGGGCGAACGGGGCGAGGCGGCGAAGGTAGATCATGGGCGAAAAGTTACCACTGCGCAGGCTTGCCGCTGCGCCGGAAGCCGTCTCCACACGCCTGGACGCGGCGGTCCACCTAGCCGTCGTCGCCCGCACCGTGGCGCGCGGCGGGCTTCCGGATGCCGGCCGGAGGGCCGGCGCACCTGGTCTTTGCCGGGTGGATTCTGGTCCCTGTCCGAGGCCGTCCGAGAGGCGAACAGTCGTTGAGGCTGCGGTAGCTGTGGGAAACCGGTCTGCCAGTTTCCAAGGTCCCGGTCTTCAGCTGAACCTGGAGATGACGTCTTCGCCGAACTTCCCGAGTTTGTCCGGCGGCATCGGCGGGAAGATGACGCGGGAGACGCCGAGTTCGGCCATCCGGGCGACGTGCTCCGGCGGCCCTCCGTTGGCGGTGATCTCGATCGCCTCCGGGTCGCGCCCGGCCGCTTCGGCGCTCTCGCGCATCACGCCGAGCAGGTGCTTCAGCTTGCCCATGTCGCCGAGGGCGGGGAAGAAGCCGTCGCCCAGCTCGCCGGCGCGGCGGGCGGCGCGGTCCGAGTGGCCGCCGACGACGATCGGCACGGAACCCTGGACGGGCTGCGGGCGGCTGTAACAGTCGGAGAAGGAGACGAACTCGCCGTCGTGACTCGGGCAGTCTTCGGTCCACAGGGCGCGGAAGGCGCGCAGGTAGTCGTCGAGGCGCCGGCCGCGGCGGGCGAAAGGCACGCCGAGAGCCTTGAACTCCTCCTCGAGCCAGCCGACGCCGACGCCCAGCACGGCACGACCGCCGGAGAGCCTGTCGAGCGTGGCGACCGCCTTGGCGGTGACCAGGGGATTGCGCTGCGGGACGATCAGGATGCCGGTCGCAAGCTTGATGCTCTTCGTCGCCGCCGCCACGTAGGATAGCCAGATGAGCGGGTCGGGGATGTCGAAGTCCTCGCGCCCGCCGGGCATCCTGCCGCTCTCGTCGTAGGGATAGGGGGAGGCGTAGCCGCGCGGGACGACGACGTGCTCCACGGTCCAGAGCGAGTCGAAACCGGCGGCTTCGGCTGCCTGAGCCAGGGCCGCGGCCGGGGGACCGTCGACGAACGGGCCGGTGTTGGCGAACATGATGCCGAACTTCATTTCTTCTCCTCGTTTTCCGGGCGGCCTGGCGTGAGATTCCCGATCGCGGCTGCGCTCCCGTGTTCAAGCCGGCGCTCGCCGTGCTGGAAATTCTCCCGCTGCGTTGGCGCGCGGGACTGTAGCAGCCGTCGCCAGGGAACTCCGAAACGCCGTGGAGCAGATCGAGCGCGACGTGCTCGCCGGCAGGGAGGTAGCAGCCGTAGCCAGGGGATGCCGAAACGCCGTGGAGAGCCTCGCAGAAGATTGTTCGTGACCAGGTTGGCGCCGCCGCGCCGTTGCCGGGAGATTCCGCGCCGTTGCCGGGAGATTCCGAAGGGCCGCGGGGAGCCTCCGGCGTGACCATGCGGGGGCTGCTCGAAGCTCTCGCAGGGTGGACGATCCGCTCGCCCTGGTGCGCGATCGGGTCGGCCGCGGCGCCTGCCGCGCTGCTGGCGTCGCTGCTGGCCGCGACACCCGTGGACCTCACCTTCATGGGCGTGATGAACCGCGCCGACGAGCACATCGGCCGCTACTTCGAGGTAGCCCGGAAGTATGAGCTGGGCGGGCTTCTTCTGGTGCTTCTCGAAGGCGACGAAGAAGCGCTCGACGACGCGGTCGAGCGCACGATCCGTGCGGCGGCGACCCTGCCGTCGGTTGTCTCGGCGCGCCGCCCGCTGCCGGTCGAGTGGCTGGAGGAGCAGGCGCCGTGGCTGGTCGACCGCTCGCTGTTCGACCGTTGGCTGGGACTGGTGGAGCGCCCCGGGGACATGGCGAACGCGGCCCGGTTCGCGGCCTCCGCTCTGGCTCTGCGCAGCGAGGCGGTCGGCGTTCCCGGCGCCCGGCTGGTCGAGATCGAGATGGCCCTCGATCCGCTGGAGGAGGAGGTCGGCGGCAGCGCCTTCTTCGAGCTCGAGGCCGCGGTCGCGGACGCGCTTGCCGGCAGCGGCGTGACGGTTGGCTTCTCGGGGCTGCCGGCCGTGTCGGCAGGCGACCAGGAACAGACCCTGGGCGCGATCAGGCGGCTGACCCCGATCAGTCTGGCGCTCGTGCTGCTGCTGTTCCGGATCGTCGAGAAGCGGCCCGGCGGCCTGCTGTCCGTGGCGGCGGTCCTCGTGCTCTCGATCGGCGCCGCGCTGGGCGCGGTCGGTCTTCTGACCGGCAGGTTGACGATCATGGAGACGTTCTTCGGCGTCACCGTGTTCGGCCTCGGCATCGACTTCGCCGTCCATCTGTTCGTTCGCCAGCGCGAGGAGCTGGCGCGCGGCCTGGCCTTCGAGGAAGCGCTGCGAAGGACGGTGAGGGGCGCTGGCCGTGGAGTGGTTGCCGGCTGCATCACGACTGCGGGCGCTTTCCTGGTCGCCGCCTCGGCCCCGGATCCGGTTGCTCTGCACCTCGGACTCTCCGGCGGCCTGGGGTTGCTCTTCTGCCTGCCGCTGACGCTGCTGATCCTGCCGTCGGTGTGGGTGCTGAGGGAGCGCAGGCGAACGAGGCGTTACGCGCCGGCCACGGCCGGCGCCAGCGGCGCGGCCCGCAACGGCGGCGTCGTCAAGCCGGTCAGAGTGCCCGGGCTCGAGTCTCTGGTGCGGTGGTCGACAAAGCGGCCGGGGCGTTGCCTGTTCGCGGGGGCCGCGGTGCTGGCCGTAGCCCTTGCGGGGTTGCCCCGGCTCCAGGTCGAGACGCGGCTCGAACGGATCATGAACCGGGGCGTTCCCGCGCTCGCGGTGGTCGACCGGATCCAGGAGATTCTGGGGACGAACGGCGCTCCCTGGATTCTCTCGGCCGAGGGTCTCGAGCAGTCGCGGGAGTTCGCGCGACGGCTGGACGGGCACCCGCTGTTCAGCGAAGTGCTCAGCCTCGGTACCATCCTGCCGACCGACCTGGATGAACGGGCCGCGGCGCTCGCACGGGTGCTCGAGTCGGCGAACGACTCGCAGGCAGAACTTCGGTCTCGGCGAGACCCGGGCGGCCGGAACCTGACCGCGGGGCGGAGCGGGAGGATCGCTGCTCCAATGGGCCCTGTCCGGGCGCAGGCGGTCGAGGCGCTTTATCGAGCCGCTGCCGTCGGCCCGCCCGATGTCGACTCGCTGCCGCCGGCCCTGCGGGAGAAGTTCATCGCGCCGAGCGGGGAGTTCCTGGTCTACGCGTATCCCGGCGACTCGAAGGCGGACGGCGACCTGGCCCGGCGTCAGCGGCTGGCGGTCCAGGCGATCGACCCGGGCGCCACAGGGCTCCTGGCCGTGGTCGAAGGGATGATGATCGGCGAACGGCCCTGGATTCCCTGGATCGCCGTCTCCATCCTGGCGTTCGTGCTGGTCGTTCTTTGCGTCGACTTCCGCCGCTTCGCGTCGGTTCTGCTGGCGCTCCTTCCGGTGCTGGCCGCCGTGCCCTTCACCCTGGGAGCGTTGTGCTGGATCGGCATTCCGTTCAACGTGATGAGCTGGCTGGTGCTGCCCCTGATCTTCGGGCTCGGCATCGATGACGGCATTCACGTCGTCCACCGCATTCTCGACGATCCCTCGCAGTCGATCCGCTTCGCGTCGCTGTCCGTGGGCCGGGCGATTGCCATGACGACCCTCACCACGACCGCCAGCTTCTCGGTTCTGCTGTTCACCGACCACCTGGGCCTGGAGACGATGGCCGCGGTCATGCTGATCGGCCTGCCGGCCTGCCTGCTGGCGTCGGTCACGGTGCTGCCGGCGGCGGCGGTCCTGCTCCTCGGAAGACGGTAGGCTGCGGGCAGGGTCGTTCCCAGGTCTGGGAACCGTGCGGAGTCGGTCGGGAGCCGATCCGGACGCGTCGCCGCCTTCGGAGGCGTCCTCCTGCTCTCCGGGGCGGCTCCGTGTCCGAAGTGCGGAAATCACTCCTCCAGGTCGGAGGATCGGCGCCGGCAGGACCTTGTTGCCCTCGGGAACGCGGGTATCGTGCCCGCACGAGGCGCGAAGCGTCGGATCCTGGAGTCCTGTAGGCTGCCGGGGTTTGCCCATGCGGGAACCCATCGCACTCTGCTTCAGCGGCGGCAAGGACAGTTGCCTGGCGCTGCAGGAACTCCGCCGCCGGCGCCGGTTCGAGGTGGCGGAGCTCGTGACCACGGTGACCGACGCCTTCGACCGGGTCAGCATGCACGGCGTGCGCCGGTCTCTGCTGCGGGAGCAGGCGCGCTCGATCGGCCTGCCGCTCACCGAGGTCGTTGTGCCGCCCGAGCCTTCGAACGTGGTCTACGAACGGGAGATGGGCAGGGCGTTCGGCGGGCTGCGCGAACGGGGCATCCGGCGGGTCGGGTTCGGGGACCTGTTTCTGGAGGACCTTCGCGAGTACCGCGAGCGCCAGCTCTCGCAGGCGGGCCTGGAGTGCGAGTTCCCGATCTGGCACACGCCGACCGACGAACTGGCCCGGGCCTTCATCGGCGACGGCTTCCGGGCGGTGACCGTTTGTGTGAACCCCGCCGTGCTGCCGGCGCCCTTCGTTGGGCGTGCCTTCGACGGTGACTTCCTCGAGGACCTGCCCGCGGAGGTCGACCCCTGCGGCGAGAACGGGGAATTCCACACCTTCGTGTTCGACGGACCGATCTTCGACCGGTCGATCGGCTTCGAGATCGGGGAGGTCATCGAGCGGGACGGCTTCGGCTTCTGCGATCTTCTGCCGGCTGGCGCCCCGACCCCGATGGTTCCCGCGGAGGCGGTCGACCGATGAGCGAGCCGCGAATCGTCTCGCTGATCGCGAGCGCGACGGAGATCGTCTGCGCCCTCGGATTCGAGGACTGCATGGTGGGCCGATCGCACGAGTGCGACTACCCGGCGTCGGTGGAGAGGCTGCCGGTGTGCTCGTCGTCGAAAGTCGACGTCGACGGCTCGAGCCGCGCGATCGACGACCAGGTGCGATCGATCGTCGCCGAGGCGCTCTCGGTCTACCGCGTGGACGGCCGGCTGCTCGACGAGCTTTCCCCGACGGTCATCGTGACCCAGACCCAGTGCGAGGTCTGCGCGGTCAGCCTGAAGGACGTGGAGGAGGCGGTGTGCGCGCTGGTGAGCTCCGAGCCGCGGATCGTCTCGCTCGCTCCGATGGACCTGGGCGACGTGTTTGTGGACATCCGCACGGTTGCCGCGACGCTCGGCCGCCCGGAGAGGGCCGAGCGGCTGAACGCCGGCCTGACGGCGCGCCTCGACGCGATCCGCGAGCGCTCCAGCCGGCTCGCCGAGCGGCCCACGATCGCCTGCATCGAGTGGATCGACCCGTTGATGCACGCCGAGAACTGGGTGCCGGAGCTCGTAGAGATCGCCGCCGGTTCGGTGATGCTCGGCGAGGCGGGAAGGCACTCCGGCTACTTCGAGTTCGAGCAGATGATGGAGGCCGACCCCGACGTCATCGCGGTCATGCCCTGCGGCTTCGACATTCCGCGCACCGCGGCGGAGATGCCACCGCTCGCGGCCCGTCCCGGCTGGTCCGACCTTTCCGCGGTGAAGAGTGGCCGCGTCTTCCTGACCGACGGCAACCAGTACTTCAACCGGCCGGGCCCCCGGGTCGTCGAGTCGGCGGAGATCCTGGCCGAGTTGCTGCACCCGGAGGTCTTCGACTTCGGTCACCGCGGGTCCGGCTGGACGGAGTGGGTTGGCTGATCCTGGAGTCGAGCGGCCCTCGCGGAGGTCGCTCCGGTACACGGATGGGGTGGGTCTCTGGTGCGTTCTCGGGTACGCGGCCCTGGCCGCGCTCGCGCGACAGCCCGGTGAGCCCGACCTGCGGGCGTTCTTCCTGCTCGTCGCATGGACCGGGTTGCCGGTCTTCGGCCTGTTCTTCTACTTCCGAAAGACGGGGGCGCCGTTCCCGGTCTGTCGACTGTTCTTCTGGGCGGTCGCCTTCCGCCTCTGCGGATTGATCGGCGGTCCGTTCTACGAGGACGACTTCTATCGCTACCTGTGGGACGGATTCCGGTTCGCTACCGCGGGTACGCCGTACGGCATAGCCCCCGAGGAGTTCTTCATCGACCCGGCGGTGCCTGCGCTCTTCCAGGGCGTCCTGGACGGCGTGAACTACCCGGAACTGCCGACGATCTACGCGCCGGTCACCCAGGTCGTCTTCCTGGTCGCATACTGGATCAAGCCGGCGAGCGTTGCCGTGCTGCAGGCGATCCTGATCGCGGTCGACCTGGCCGCCGTCGCCCTGCTGCTTCGCCTGGCGCCGGCACAAAACGTCCTCCTCTACGCGTGGTGTCCCCTCGTGGTCAAGGAGATCGCCTTCACCGCTCATCCGGACGACGTCGGCGTCTGCTTGCTGCTGGCCGCGATCGTCCTGGCCCGTGGGCGACGCTGGTGGATCGCGGCCGCGCTTCTCGGGCTGGCCGTGGCCGCCAAGACGTTCGCCCTGGTGCTGGCGCCGCTCGTCCTGCTGCGGGCCCGACTCGGGCATTGGCTTCTCTTCGTCGCCACGGTGGCAGCGGCGTACCTGCCGTTCGCTATCCGTGGAGGCACCGATCTGCTGTCGCTGGGGACCTTCGCGCGGGACTGGGAGTTCAACTCGGCGGTCTTCGCGTTGCTCAAGGCCGTCGTGCCGCCGTTCGAGGCGCGGATCCTGCTGGGCGCGGTCTTCGCCGCCTTCTGGGGCTGGACCTGCCTTCGTCGTGCTCGCGGCAGGGAAGGGGGAATCCCCCGGGGCGATGTGCTGTTCGGCTTACTGCTGGCGGTGTCGCCGGTGATCAACCCGTGGTACCTGCTCTGGCTGTTGCCCTTCGCGGTAGTCTCTCCGAGCATCTGGGCATGGACGGCATCGGCCGCGGTTCTGCTCAGTTACGTCACGGGGTTGAACCTCCCCGACTTCACGTTGCAACCCTACGAACAGCCGGTGTGGGCGCGGACCCTGGAGTTCGGACTGATCCTTCTGGCGCTCGCGGCCGATCTCGCCGTGCGCCGCAGGAAGGGGACGCGAAAGGAAGTGCAATGACGAACCGCAAGTTGATTGGCCTCTTTTCCGCGGTGGTTCTCGTCGTCGCCTGCGGCGCTCCGGAGCCACAGGAGATCGCGGGATGGGACACGAGCAACGAGACGAGTACCGCGGCGATCGATCACGGTTCCTGGCAGGAGATCCTGGACGGCTACGTCGGCGCCGACGACTCGGGCGTCAACCTGTTCGACTACGCGGCGATTTCGTCCAACGCCGGCGACACGGCGAAGCTGAGCGCCTACATCGACTACCTGCAGGGGCACGATCCGAGCCGGTACTCACGTGCCGAGCAGATGGCCTTCTGGATCAACCTCTACAACGCGGTCACGGTCCAGGTCGTGCTGTCGGAGTACCCGGTCGATTCGATCAAGGAGATCCACGAGGGCGTCATTCCGAACACCGGTCCGTGGCAGGACCCGCACGCGCAAGTGAACGGCCGGGATCTGAGCCTGGACGACATCGAGCACGGCATCCTGCGGCCTCAGTGGAAGGACAAGCGGATCCACTACGCGGTGAACTGCGCCGCTTACGGCTGCCCCCATCTGCTGGCGACGGCGTTCACTGCCGCCAACACGGAGATGCTCCTCGAGCAGGGTGCGCGCGACTACGTGAACAACGCGCGCGGGGTCGACTTCGTGGACGAGGACTTCATCGTCATATCCAGCATCTACGACTGGTACGCCGAGGACTTCGGCAACACGGAGGAGTCGGTCGTTGCCCACCTCATCGACTACGCGGACGGGGACCTTGCCGCACGCCTCGAGGGTTTCGAGGGCTCGATCGACTACGAGTACGACTGGAGTCTCAACGAGCCGTAGCCCCAGTGGCTAGTACGTGTCGAAGTTGAAGCCGATCGAGATACTGAACGCGTCCGAAACTGCGGTGTTGCGGCCGCCGACGACGGACCCGTAGGTAAAGGCCAGGGAATCGACAGCGATAGCTCGAGGCGTCGTGCCGCTCTGGAGGCCGATACTGATCGTGCCGGTGACGAGTTCGATGTCTTCCTGGAGCTCCGGAAAGCGGGCGGGAGAGAACGGAGGAACCCCGATGTCGAGCCCCGAGGACTCGGCGTCGATCATCTGGTAGCCGAGGTTCAGTCCGACCCGGTCGCCGACCAGGACGCCCGCCGACAGATTGAGGAAGGTGTCCGCCGGGATGTTTCTGTTGCGGCGCCGATAGCCGAGTTCGGCGGAAAGGGCGCCGCGCTCTCCCACGTACTTGCCGATCAGCAAGGAGACCTCGCCGCCGTCGCCGCCGTCGCCCAGGGAGCTGATGTAGCCGGTCGTGTAGCTGCCGCCGATGATCGCGGCGGCGCGTAGCGCGAGGCTGGGCCCCGAGCTCACCACTTCGTCACGGAAGCGCCAGACGAGGCCCGCGTTCACGTCCTGCAGCCCGCTCAGATTCTCCTTGGGCGGAAACGGCGCCGACGGTCCGGCCATGAAGGAACTCTCGGCGGCGCCGACGCGGAAGTCCAGGGCCAGCGAGTCGGAGATGCCGTAGGTTCCGTTGACCCAGAGCGTCTCCTGGCCGAGTTCGTGGCCTCCGGCGGGAGTCGGCCCCTTCACGGCGGCGCGGTAGAACTCGGTCGCCTCCTGGGATACGTAGGAAACCGAAATCGTGCCGGCGCCGGGCGCGGGCAACCAGGGCGACCCTTCGGCGAATGCGGGCGCGGCGGACACGGTGGCGACGGCGACGGCCGCCAGAAGGCTCGAGGACTTGTTCTTCATTGCTGTCTCGTCCGTTCCGGCCTACAGCTTGTAGCGCCGCGTCAGGTAGAAGTGAACGAGTTCCTGCTCGTCCGGCTTGCCCTCGCATGAGGAGCCGCCTGCCCCGGGACAGAGCGCGTTGATGTGCTCGTCGTCCGGCGTGCCCGGTTTCTCGGCTTCGTCACGAGCTTCCAGGCTGTTCTTGAGGCTCAAGGCGCGATCCCGGTCGAGGTCGCGTTTCTGCAGGGGACAGGACGGACATACGAGCTTCTGGAACGTCAGCGCCTTGCCCATCGTGTAGGCGTCCCGCGGGTTGATTCCCTTGCCGGCCGAGATGGAGCCGGATGCGTAGGCCGAGGCCTGCAGGAGGCCGCCGGCGAGGACGAGCGTCAGCACGCTGATGACACGTCTCATCAGGTGGATTCTCCTTGTCGGTTGCGTGGATGGAATGAGGCCCCCCGGACTCTTGGGGGCCCGAGGACGGTAGCACGGCCATTCTGCGTCGGAGGACGCCGAATTCCCTGTGCCACAATGACCGCCCCCAGCGCACAGACGAGCGGAACGAGCAAACGGAAAGGGAGTGGCAGGCATGATTCGGACTGGCGAGTGCAGAGGCTTCGAGGTGTCGTTGGAGGATCCGGGGATCCTCGTCGTCACGTTCAACCGGTCGGACCGGCTCAACGGCATGGACGCGCCGTTGAAGCGCGACCTGCTGGAGACGCTCACCCAGGCTGCGATGGAGGATTCCGTGCGGGTCGTGCTGTTCACCGGCAGCGGCAGGGCCTTCTCGGCCGGCGACGACATCAGCGGCCAGGACAAGGGCCGGCGCGGCGAGGCGCTGGTGCCCGACATCCACCGCGGTCACGACAACGTGCTCGGCACGATCAACGGGCTGCGCAGGATCTCGCAGCCGATCAACACGGCGATCCGTGGCCTGGACAAGCTGACGATCGCGGCGATGAACGGCGTGGCGGTGCAGACCGGCTTTTCGCTGGCGCTCAGTTGCGACTTCCGGATTGCGTCGACCGCAGCGCGCATGGGCAGCGGCACGCTCCGCTTCGGCCTGCTGCCGGACGAGGGCGGCCACTACCTGCTGCTGCAGATGATGGGTCTGCCGAAGACGATCGATTTCCTGATGCGCAATCGGATCGTCGACGCGGCGGAGGCGCTTGACCTCGGGCTCGTCCACGAGGTCGTGGCGCCGGACGAGCTGATGCCGCGAGCGATGGATCTTGCGCGCGAGCTCGCGAACGGGCCGCAGGTGGCGATGCGGCTGCTCAAGCGCAGCATCTACAACGCCGCCGACCAGACCTGGGAGCAGTCCCTCGAGGACATCGCGGCCCGGACGCCGATGGCCGACCATCATCCGGACTCCCGTGAGGGTGTGGCGGCCTTCCGCGCCAAGCAAACGCCGGCCTTCAACGCCTGGTTGGAGGATTGAGGGACCGACCGACCGTACGGTAGGTGCTATTCTCCGTCAACGTCGACGACATCGAACCACCCCAACCAATCGAAGCCAGGGAGCTACTCCATGACTGACGCCGTCATCGTTTCCACCGCGCGCACGCCGATCGGCAAGGCCTATCGCGGCGCCTTCAACAACCTCGAATCGCCGACGATGGGCGCGGCGGCGATTGCGGCCGCGGTCGAACGCGCCGGTGTCGAGAAGGGCGAGGTCGACGACGTCGTGATGGGCTGCGCCATGCAGCAGGGCACCCAGGGCAACAACGTCGCCCGGCAGTGCGCGATTCGCGCCGGCATGCCGGTCGAGGTCTCGGGCATGACGATGGACCGGCAGTGCTCGTCGGGAATGATGGCGATCGCCACCGCCGCCAAGCAGGTCATGGTCGATGGGGCGCCGGTCGTGGTCGCCGGCGGAATCGACTCGATCAGCCTGGTGCAGAACGACAAGATGAACGGCTTCCGCGCGCCCGATCCGTGGATTCGGGACAACAAGCCGGAGCTGCACATGCCCATGATCGACACCGCCGAGGTCGTGGCGAAGCGCTACGACATCAGTCGCGCGCAGCAGGACGAGTACGGGCTGCAGAGCCAGCGGCGCACCGCCGCCGGCCAGGAATCGGGCGCCTTCGACGACGAGATCATCGCGATGAACGCGACGAAGATGATCCTCGACCGGGCGACCGGCGACATCAGCTTCGGCGAGGTCGAGTTGAGCCAGGATGAGGGCAACCGCCCCACGACGACGATCGAAGGTCTCTCCGGGCTGAAGCCGGTACGCGAGAACGGCACGATCACGGCGGGCAACGCCAGCCAGCTCTCCGACGGCGCCTCGGCGTGCGTGGTGATGGACTCGAAGCTGGCCGAGCAGCGTGGCCTCGAGCCGCTCGGCATCTACAAGGGGATGGCGGTCGCCGGCTGCGAACCGGACGAGATGGGCATCGGTCCCGTCTTCGCCGTCCCCAAGCTGCTCAAGCGCTTCGACCTGACGATGGACGACATCGACCTCTGGGAGCTCAACGAAGCGTTCGCGGTCCAGGTGATCTACTGCCGCGACCGGCTGGGCATCCCGAACGAGAAGCTGAACGTGAACGGGGGCGCGATCTCGATCGGCCATCCGTACGGCATGAGTGGAGCGCGCCTGGTCGGTCACGCGCTGATCGAAGGCAGGCGTCGCGGCGCGAAGAACGTCGTCGTCACGATGTGCATCGGCGGCGGCATGGGCGCCGCGGGACTGTTCGAGGTGGCGTGAGGCTGAGGGGCGCCACGAGCATCGCAAGACTCCGGCGGCGGTTCTTCGTTGCCGCCGGCGTCCTGCTGCTCCTCGCTCTGACCTCCGGGCCGGCCACGGCCCAGACCGAATTTCACTTCCAGTTCGGCGAACTGCTGAACCCCTTCTCGGCGCAGGAGGAGGAGAGCTTCGTCCTGACCCTGCAGCAGGCGACGCAGTGGAAGTACGGCGACAGCTTCTTCTTCGTCGACTATCTCGACGACAAGGGCAGCGACGGCTTCAACGAGCGGGACTTCTACGGCGAGTGGTATCCGACTGCAAGCCTCGGCAAGCTGACCGGGAAGACGGTCGGGGGCGGCCCGCTGGCCGACGTCGGCTTCATCGCCGGCGTGAACGCGGCCGGCGACGCGAAGGTGGTCAAGTACCTGCCGGGCCTGCGCCTGGCCTGGAAGGCGGCGGGGTTCATCTTCCTGAACACGGACCTGATGCTGTACCTCGACGGCAGCAGCGGCGTCGGCGCCGGCGGCGCGCCGCGGACCGACGACAGCTACTGCTTCAACGTGAACTGGCTGTACCTGTTCCTTGCCGGTGAGCAGAGCTTCCAGATCACCGGCCACGCCGAGTACATCGGCAGTGTGACGAACGAGTTCGGGCAGACCTACGGCGGGTCGACCCTGGCCCAGCCGCAGTTCCGCTGGGACGCGGGCAAGGCGTTCGGCGGCGACGCCGGCAAACTGTTCGCGGGCATCAAGTACCAGTACTGGAGCAACAAGCTCGGCACGGAAGAGGACGAGAGCGCCGTCCAGTTGCTGGTGGCCTGGCAGTTGTAGCTACGTCGGATCCCAGGTGAACACGTCGGTCGTCCGGTCGAGGTCGTGGAACGACCCGGCCAGCGCCGGCATGCCGTGCTCGGCGATCGCCTCCGGGGTCCAGCCGTCGCTGTTGTGGACCGAGCGGACCGGCCGGGGTTGGCTCATCAGGAAGATCTCGTTCTTGCGCACCGTGAAGATCTGGCCGCTCGTGTCCTTCGCCGAGTCGCTCAGCAGGTAGACGGCAAGCGGCGCGACGAGCGCCGGGGTCATTTCCTTCATCTTGGCGACCCGCGCGGCCTGAGCCGGGTCGGCGGTCGGGATCGTTCCGATCAGCCGCGACCAGGCGAACGGGGCGATGCAGTTCGAGCGCACCTCGAAGCGCTGCATGTCGAGAGCCAGGGACTTCGACAGCCCGACGATGCCGAGCTTGGCGGCGGCGTAGTTCGCCTGGCCGAAGTTGCCGATCAGCCCCGAGGTCGACGTCATGTGGACGAAGGCGCCGCCGATCTGCTTGCGGTAGTGGGGAGCGGCGGCCCGCGCCATGTTGAAGCTGCCCTTGAGATGCACGGCGATCACGGCGTCCCAGTCGCTCTCGGTCATCTTGTGGAAGATGCCGTCGCGCAGGATGCCGGCGTTGTTCACGACGCCGTCGATCTGGCCGAACTCGTCCAGGGCCTGTTCGACGATCCGCCCGGCGCCGTCGAAGTCGGCGACGCTCTCGTAGTTCGCGGCGGCGCGGCCTCCGGCAGCCTGGATCTCCGAGGCGACGGCCTCGGCCGGCGTCTGGTCGCCGCCGTCGCCGCGCTCGGAGCCGCCGAGGTCGTTCACGATGACCGAGGCGCCATGGGCGGCGGCGAGCAGGGCGATGTCGCGGCCGATGCCGCGGCCGGCGCCGGTGACGGCGATCACTTTCTCGTGCAACATGCGGGTGTTCATTCGGGGGCCTCCAGGGTTTACGCCGCGGCGATCGCCGCGATGGTTCGACAGCCGTCGAGGTACTCCTGCACATCGACGTACTCGTCCACCGTGTGGGGGTTGTGCTGTCCCGCGCCCAGGGTCACGGTGGGCACACCCTTGGCGTTCAGGTAGTTCGCGTCGAGCCCGCCGTTGGCGACCAGGTACTGCGCCTCGATGCCGAGAACTGCCCGCACCTGCTCCGCGGCGAGCAGTATCGGCGGCGAATCCCTGGGCATCTCGAAGGCGTCGTAGTCGGTTTCGGCGCGGAAGTCGACGCTGCCGCAGTCGCCCTCGGAACTCGTCACGCTGCGCGCGGCCCGTTCGAAGGCGTCGCGGTAGGTTGCCGTGATCTCCGCCAGGAACGCCTTGTCGTGGCTGCGCGACTCTCCGGACACGAAGAGGTGGTCCGTCACCTGGTTGCTCGCCTCGCCGCCGGCCATGCGGCCGACGTTCGAGGCGCCGCTGCCGGCCGGCAGCTCGATCTTGCCGAAGTAGCCCCGGGCGGCCACGTCGGCGACCGCCCGTGAAGCGATGAGCGCGGCGGAGACGCCGTGCTCCGGATGCACGCCCGCGTGCGAGGACTTGCCGTAAATGTCGACCTGCCAGCGGTCGGCGCCGGTGGCGCCGACGATCACCACGTGCGGCGCGCCGGAGTCGATGTTGAAGCCCATCTCCGGATTCCCGAGGCGATCCAGTTCCACCGTCCGCGCGCCCCACAGGCCGACTTCCTCGCCGACCGTCATCAGCACCGTGATCGGCGGCCTCGGTGTGTCCTGAGCGAGCAGGGTCTCGACCATCGTCACCAGGGCGCCGATCGAGGTCCGGTTGTCGCCGCCGAGCGCTGTGTCGCCCTCCGCCTCGATCCGTCCGTTCCGGCGCACCGGCACCGCGCCACGGCAGAGCGGCACCGTGTCCAGGTGACCCATGAACAGCCGTCGCGAGCCCGGCCTCGTGCCGGGCAGGTCGACAATCAGGTTGCCGACCTCGTAGTCACCGGGGATCCGCTCGTTCGCGTCGTCGTGCCCGATCCAGGACGGCTCGCAGCCGGCTCCGAGGAGCTTCTCCCGCACCGCGGCGGCGACCTTGCCCTCGCGGCCGCTCAGGCCCTCGATGGCGAGCAGGTCCATCAGGTGGTCAAGGGCGCGTGCTTCGTCGATCTGCGGTGGAGTCATGGGCGGTTCCGGGTCAGTCCGTACGGTCGGAAGTCCAGCGATCCTATTGTCTTCCCGCACAGCGGGTGGTCGCCGCCACGCCGCTTCGTGCACAGTAGAGAGTTGCTCCAGGCTCGCGCACCTTCTACAGGAAGTGGGAAAGGACCGGGATCGTCGGCAACCGTGTCCGGGTGAGCCGGCCTGCAAGCCGTGCGGTCCGACGGGACACGGACCAGCTCACGGGTGGCGCGGATCGTGCCATGCGGGTCCTGGCCCCCGGGACCGGCTGCGAAGCGGACTGCCTTCGCGTGGTTGCTCCATCGCGTTGCCCGGTCGCTCAAGACTCTCCCGTGACAGGATCGGCTCATGGGCGACCCCGAATCAACCGACCGTGCGCGCCATGCGCTGGACAAAGCCATCGCGAAGGTCGCGGAGGACGAGTACGGACGTCTGAGTGCTGGCTTGACGCCGGAAGAGTGTGCCCAGCAAGTCGAGGATGCGCTGCAGGCCCTTTCCGGGCTGGCCTCTGGAGAGCGGCCGGAGTATACGGAATGGGAGGCATTGATGTACCTCACGTGGTACCAGCCACGTCAGGTCCACCTCGTCTATTCGGTGCTGCCACGGCCTTTTCCGCCTGACGGTCAGCTCCGGGTGGTGGACCTCGGTTGCGGAGCGTGGGCAGTTCAGTTGGCCATTGCAATCCTGGCCGCGGAAGCACCGTCCGTCAAGGAGATCTCTGTCCGGGGGATCGATCCGAGTCTCGCGATGCGGCGGTTGGGCTGGAAGTTGTGGGCTGCGTTCCTGGATGAGGCGAAGGAGAGCGGGCTCGACCGTCTGGTTCAGGTGACTACGGCGATGAGTCGATCATCTGGTTCTTCCGACTATCAGACCTGGGTTGCCTCGGCTGAGCGGCGGGAAGACGGGAGTGAGAACGGTTTGTCGTGGTTGACCGCGGTTCATGCGGTGTACCAGGACAACTGGAGCGAGCTCAAGCAGGTCTACCGCGACGTCCATCGCCGTGTCGCACCCAGCGTCGAACTGGTTACTACTAGCCGCCGCACGAAGAAGGAAGACCTCGTCAGGGTTCTCGTTTCCCAGCCTTGCGGCGGTACGTTGGCCTCGGTCCCGGCTGTTGCTTGTTGGAAGGGATCTGCTGTCAACACGACGAACTGGCGACGGGCCTTGAAGGTCGCTTTGGGATCCTCTCACCCGTTTCTGAAGAACGAAGTCGAGTGGGACCGTCAATCAATTGAGGGCGATGTGGTTCATCTCGGACGTCCGATGACACTGCCCCAGCAGCGGTCTTTGCTGACTGGCGCCTCCAGCCCGGTCGATACCGTGGGCCCCGCACGCTTCGGCGCAGCCCAAATCGACTACCGTCCGGCTCGAGACATTCTCACTCGAGCCACCGGCTTCATGGACGCCTACGACTTCACTCTGAACCCATACGCCGGCTGCGCGTTCGGGTGCAGCTATTGCTACGCCGCGTTCTTCTCCCGTAGCACCAGCGAGCGGGACGCGTGGGGAGAGTGGGTTCGGGTCAAGAAGAATGCGGTCGAGCTTCTGGCTCGGCGTCGCAGGGGCAGTCTTGACGACAAACGGATCTACATGAGCAGTGTCACCGATCCCTATCAGCCGATCGAGAGAAAGCTCAAGTTGACGCGGCGCCTTTTGCATGAACTGGCCGAGAAGCACCGGCCGAAGCTGGTCGTGCAGACACGGAGTCCCGACGTGGTTGGGGATGCGGACGTTCTCGAAGAGATTGTCGAGAAGGGGGGACGGGTCCGAGTCAACATGACCGTCACGACGGACGACGAGGAGGTGCGGCGCGCTTTCGAACCTGCCTGTCCGAGCAATGCGAGACGTCTCGAAGCGGTCGCCGCGCTCGCGGAGAGGCAACTGGAAACATGCGTAACGATGACGCCTCTGCTTCCGGTGCAGGATTCCGAACGATTCGCTGGCGACCTCCGGGGAACGGGTGTCCAGCACTTCATCGTCCAGCCGTTCCACTTCCAGCGGGGAAAGTTCGTGGCGGGAACGAGGGACGTGGCGCTGGGAATCGTGGCGGCGAAGCTCGGCTGCGAGGCGAACGAAGTGATGGATCGGTATCTGGAGCACTACGCCAAGGTGCGGGATGTGCTTGATCGTCGGTTGCCGGGTCTTGGCGAAGGCAAACAGGGCTTCGAGCCGCCGTTCTAGGGGCTTAGTCGAAAAGGTCCAGTTTGGCGGCACAGGATCTGACCTGAGGAGGTCAGTTCCGTGAGCGGCAGCGGTCAATCGTCGAGGAGTCCGTTCAGCTACGTGTCGTTGGAGGAGCGGGCGCCGCAGCGGCATCCGCTTCGGCGAGTCCGGAGCATCGTGGACGAGGCGTTGGAGTCGCTGTCGCCTCGGTTCGAGGAGTTGTACTCCCGGCGGGGCCGTCCATCGGCGCCTCCCGCGCGTCTCTTCCGGGCGCTTCTGCTGCAGGGGCTCTACAGCGTTCGCAGTGAGGGGCGGTTGATGGAACGCCTGGATTTCGACCTGCTGTTTCGCTGGTTCGTGGGCCTGGAGCTGGACGAGCGGGTATGGAACGCGACGACGTTCACGAAGAATCAAGGCCCCTTGAGGACCTTGATGTCCTTCGCCGAATACCCGGATTCGGCCACCGTCTGAACACCGCCTGTTCCGGCGTCCGCCATGTGCGGTCGCGATCGCGTGCTCGACGGCGACATCGCCGGGGAGTTCTTCGAGCTGGTGCTTGCTCGGGCTCGGCGGCAGCGTCTGCTGTCGCGGGATCACTTCACGGTCGACGGGACGCTGGTCGAGGCTTGGGCGTCGCACCAGAGCTTTCGTTCGAAGGACGACCCGGACGACGACGGGTCTTCGTTTCGCGGTCAGAAGCGTAAGAACGAGACGCACGCATCGACCACGGACCCTGAGTGCCGTCTGATGCGCAAGGGGCGCGGCAAGGAGGCGCGTCTGGCGTATCAGGGCAACGTGCTGTTGGACAATCGGAACGGCCTGATCGTGGGCGCCGAAGTGCTCGTTGGAGACGGCGCGGCGGAGACCGAGGGGGCGCTGCGTCTGCTGGAGCGTGTGCCGGGGAACCACCGGGCCACGGTGGGTGCGGACAAGCTGTACGACAACAAGTCGTTCGTTGACGGTGCGCGGGCGTTGATGGCGACGCCGCACGTGATTCAGAACACGAAGGGCCGTCAGAGCCGGATCGACGGGCGGACCACTCGTCACCAGGGTCCACACCTCGAGGGCCGACAGGTCCGCCTGCCAGGGCCGGGCGCGCCCGGACGATGCCAGGCGCCGACGTGGAACCGGCGCTCAAGCGGCAGGCCGACACCAGGGCTACGCGATGAGCGTCAACGCGAGACCTCGGGTCGAAGGTCCGTTCGGCTGGATGAAGCAGGACGGTCTGCTGCGCCGTCCAGTGTTCCGAGGCCGCAGGAAGATGAACTGGGCCATGGTCTGGAGCGCCGCCGCCTTCAACATTCTCCGAATAGCTCACCTTGAGGCGGCGACCTGATGGATCACTGCGTCTGCCCGCCGCAAAGGCGGCCAAAGCGGAACGCCGAAGACACAAGGAGCCTTCCCACCAGCGGCGAAACCGCCCATTCGGCCACTCATCGGCTCGACTCTGGCAACTCCAAGCGCACCGCCCACCACCGTGAACCGCGATCGATCCACTTCTTCAGCTTAGCCGCCAAGCGGCTGTGGAGGTACCCCGCTCCCGGGCCACGATGGCTTCGAGGTGCGGAGGCGGTTTCCACAGGCATTCCATGACGTAGCGCAGGTCCATCGGTTCACCGTTCCAGGCCGGTAGCGATTCGTCGCCGGTGATCAGGATGCCCGCATCCTCCAGGTGTTCGATCAACTCCCGGATGGCGTCGTCGCCGACGACCGGCGGCGCCGGGCTCCGTTCGAGCAGTCGCCCGCGCGGGTTGTAGAACCCCACGGCGCCTTGATCGTCCATGCGCAGGCTGAAGCCGCCTTCGTGGAGCAGGCGGTGGTGTCGGCGGCAGAGCAGGACGAGGTTCGAGAGCTTCGTTTCGCCGCCGTCGGCCCAATGCTCAATGTGGTGGGCGTCGCAGTGCTGCGAGGTGCAGCCGGGAAAGCGGCAGCCCCGGTCCCGGAACTCGAGGGCGCGGCGGATGGGCGGCGGGATGGTCCGCGTCTTGCGGCCGACGCTCAGGATCTGCCCGGAACGGTGCCGCATGACGACCTTCCCGGCGTCGCAGGCGATGCGCCGGGCCGTTTCAGCGGAAACGCGGACATGCGACTTGCCCACCCAGGCGCCGGCGGAGTGCACACAGTCGGCAGATTCGGTCCTTGCAGGTTCGGCTGCGACAGAGTGTCGCGCCGGGTCCCCCGACGTTCCCGCGGGAACGTGGCCGTTCACTTCCGCCGTTCCGTTGGCCTGGACTTCGGGTTGCCGCGGCGTTCCCGCGGGAACGCGGTCGTTCACTTCCGCCGTTCCGTTGGCCTGGACTTCGGGCTGCCGCGGCGTTCCCGCGGGAACGCGGCCGTCTACTCCTGCCGCTCCATTCGCCTGGACTTCGGGTTGCAGCGGCGTTCCCGCGGGAACGCGGCCGTTCACTTCTGCCGCTCGGTTGGCCTGGACTTCGGGCTGCCGCGGCGTTCCCGCGGGAACGCGGGGCCGGTTCTTCGTGGCCGCGGGTTCCGGCGCTTCCAACTCAGGGTCGTTGACGTGAACGACGACCTGGTAACGGTCGCCGCCGGTTCCAGGATCGAGACCACCCGCAAGCGCGCTCTCCGCCACCAGAGCCAGTGCGTCGGCGCGCACCTTCCCGGCGGGCGGGCGGTCCTCCCGCTCCTGCTCCGCAAAGAGCTTGTCGCCCGCCGCTTCGAGCGCCTTCATCAGCACCTCGCCCGCCTCCGGCGCCAGACGACCGCGGATCACGACCATGCCGTTCTCGTCGATGTGGGTGGAGACGTGGCTGGAAGCGTCGCGAAGTTCGTCGTCGCTCGCCTCGACCGAACGGTCGATCCTCCGCCAGGCCCGGACCACCTGCTCGACGTGCGCGGCGGTACCGGCCCTGCCGAGGTCGACCAGCTCCTTCTCCGTGTCGGGCCGGGCGACGCGGGTGAGCGCTCTCACCTTCGAGTACGAGAGCTCGCCCCGCTTCATCGCTTCGCTCATCAGCGGCAGATTGCCCAAGGCCCGGGCGATCCGCACCCGCTCCCGAGCCGCGCCGGGCGCGAGTGAGATGCGCCACACGAGCCATTGCGCGCAGTTCAGGAAGCCGCAGTTCCAGCCTTCCTTCTCATCGAACTCGCGGATCAGGACGAGCAGTTGGTAGGTGGCCGCGTCGATGCGGCCCGCGAGCTCGGCGATCTCCTCGCCCAGGCGCTCCTTGGGATTCATGTCGGTTTTATTGTCAATCATTTCGTCGTCAGTCGTCGTTGGTTGAGATGGTTCAGACGTCGCGTCGGAGGCCGCGCGCCGGCCCCTCCGGGCTTTCGAACGAAGACACAGAATCTATCACCGATGCGTGGATAAACACAAGAGAATTCAGAATGCCGAATCCGGCAGACGCCCCGGCGGCGGGCAGTTCCGCGCCCAGGAATTCAGAAGCCCTCGGCAGGAGCTCGTTCCTGCGCTTTCGAAGCAGCCGGGTGCGCGGCGCCCGAGGCGGCTCGCTCCATCCGCAGTCGGCGCTGCCGGGGCCCAGACGGCTCGGATCTTCGTGCGCTGCCGCGATCAGTCCGTCTGCATGGAGGCCTCCGTCCGTGTCCTCTTTGGGCCATGTATATGTAGTTGCGGACAGACTGTGCTGACGATTCGAACTCGATGCCGATCTGGTCCGGACTCCGTCAGGAATGAGGCGCCCGGAAGAACGGCCGTAGAGGTAGCAGTAGTTCCAGGTCCGCGGTCCGAGCAGCCTGGTGATGTCCCACGACCAGACCTCGTTGGGCACGGTGGCGACCAGCTCCCGCTTGGCGTACTGCGGGTGAACCCGCTGGTTGCGGCGGTTCTTCACCGGGTGATTCGCTTCGAGAATGCGGTACATCGTGCGCTCCGAGCACAGGTACCGGCCCTCGGCGAGCAGGGTGGCCACTAACTTGACGATCGCCGCATCGAGGCCGGCCAGGGCGCACAGGTATAGGAAGCTCCTGGCGAACGATCGATGAAACGAGGCGACGCAAGCGTGGCCTCGACGCGTTTCCGCTCGACTTCGCTCAGTGCCCGGGCAGGCTTGGGGCGGGGCTGCCGTCGCCCGGGAGCGGGCCTCGCGCGACGATAGAAGGTCGATCGCGACACGCCCAACGCCCGGCACGCCGGCGCGACGCCGACCTGCCGGGCCAGGGACCTTGCGGTTATCAACAGTCCTTCCCGTCTTCGAGGCTGAATTCCGGCAGCCCTGCAACTCTTCCCTGGATGTCCAGGATCGTGTGCGCGGCGGCGAGTTCCTTCTCCAGCCGCTTCACCTTCGGCGTCAGAGGGTTGGCCTCGACAGGCTTGCGGCCACGCTTCTTCTGCCTCAGACCGGACAGCGCGCCCTTCCGCCGCGCCTTGCGCCAGTTAACCAGATGGGAACTGTACAGACCTTCACGCCGAAGCAGCCGGCCCACTTCGCCGCGACCCGTGCACCGGTCCGCCTCCTCCAGAATCCGAAGCCGGTACTCCGCCGTGAACTGCCGCCGGGTCGGCTTCGCCAGCACTTCCGGGTCGGGAACGCCTCCCGCAGACGACGAACCGGCCCCGGGGGCCTCGTCGCTACGCTCGTCAACCCCCGGGGCCGGGAACTCCGAGCCGCCGTCAAGTCTCTGCTCTCGTTTTGCCATCAATCCTCCTCGCCAACGTGTGCCCTCCACCATTCAACGGGACGGCCCCTGTGTCACGTACGTTGGCAGAGAGGGGGATGCCTGGGGGGAGTGGGTTCGGGTGAAGGAGAATGCGGTTGAACTCTTGAAGCGGCGGCGGCCCGGCAGCCTGGACGGCAAGCTGATCTACATGAGCAGCGTGACGGACGCCTACCAGCCTGTCGAACGGAAGCTCAAGCTGACGCAGGGTTTGCTTGAGATCCTGGCAGAGCGGCACCGGCCGAAGCTGGTGGTGCAGACGCGGAGTCCGGACGTGGTCCGGAACGCGGGCCGGTTTCGGGAGATCGTCGCGAGGGGCGGACGGGTGCAGATCAACCTGACGGTGACGACGGACGACGAGGACGTGCGGAAGGCGTTCGAGCCGCTGTGTCCCAGCAACGCCAGGCGGCTTGAAGCTGCGGCGGCGCTGGTGCGGGACGGGGTCGACACCTGCGTCACGATGACGCCGCTGCTTCTTGTTCGGGACGCGGGGCGCTTCGCCCAGGATCTGCTGGCAACCGGAGTCAAGGACTTCATCGTGCAGCCCTTCCACTTCCAGCGCGGCAGGTTCGTGGCCGGAACGCGGGACGGCGCACTCGATACGATGGCCGAGAAGCTGGCTTGCGAGCGGGACAGCATGCTGGATCAATACCTGGAGCACTACCGGGAGGTTCGGGCGGTGCTGTACCGTGAGCTGCCTCGGCTGGGGGAGGGCAAGGACGGCTTCAAGCCCCCGTTCTGAGGCAACAACCAACGAGGCTTCGCCCGTAGGCCGACGAGCGTGCAGACCGGAGCGGAGGCCGGCGGGGACGCCGGCGCACCCAGTGGGCGGAACCTGACTCAACTGTGAAGACGAAGCTCTCTCGAGAAATCTTGATGGAACCACAGGCAGTCTTCGACCTGATCCGCAACGGCGAGGACTCGATGGTCGAGTTCAAGCGGGACGACGTGCGGAACTGTGACTTGGCGAAGGAGCTGGTCGCGTTCCTGAATCTGGAGGGCGGAACAGTCCTGCTCGGCGTGGAGGATGACGGGACGATCAGTGGAGTGGCCCGGGACCGGTGTGAGGAATGGGTGAGCGAACTCTGCCGGACGAAGATCGATCCGCCGGTCATCCCGCTGCTGTCCTTGGCGCGGGGCGTCGAGCCGGGTCGGGACGTGCTCGCGGTCCGGGTGGGCGCCGGTCCCGACAAGCCCTACGCCAGGGCGCATCGCGGTGGGCGCACGTACTGCATTCGCGTCGGCAGCACGTCGCGCGAAGCGAGCCGCGAAGAGATCGAGCGGATGTTCCAGGCGTCGGGCCGCATACGCTACGGCCTGAAACCTGCACTGGGCGCAACGTTCGACGACTTCGACAGCCGTCGCCTGCGGGACTACTTTGAGCGGGTGCTCGGAGGCTCCGCGCCCGCGGGCGACGACCGGGAGGGTTGGGAGGCGCTGCTGCGAAACCTCGACCTGATGACGGAGACAGGTGGGCAGTTGGTGGGAACGGTGGACGGAGTGCTTCTCTTCGGCAGCAGGCCGAACCGCCATGTGCCGCAGGCGGGGATTCGCGCTCTTTGCTATCCGGGCACGGAACCGGACTACGCCACCCGCGCGGACGAGGACCTGCGAGGGCCGATGGTTTCCCTGGTCGGGGCCGACGGCGCGGTGATCGGTCGGGGCCTCGTCGATCAGGCGTGGGACTTCGTCCGGCGGAACACGATGCCCTCGGCGGAGCTCCACGGCATGATGCGGGTGGATCGCTGGGACTACCTGGAGGAAGTCGTACGGGAGGCTGTCGGCAACGCGCTCGTCCACCGCGACTACAGCATCGCCGGGACCGACGTTGCGCTGATCATCTACTCCGACCGCCTGGAAGTGCAGAGCCCGGGCAGGCTGCCGAATACGGTGACGGTCGAAGGGATGAAGGCCGGCGTTCGGTACGCTCGGAATCAGACGCTGGTCAACGTGATGAGGGACTACGGCTACGTGGACGCGCGGGGCATGGGAGTCCGCAACAGGATCCTTCCCGGCATGCGCGCTCACAACGGCACGGAGCCGGACCTGATCGAGGAGGAGCACCGGTTCTTGGTACGCCTTTGGAAGGAAGCGAAACCCTCATGATTCGGCGGCGGCAGGAGACGCCGGCACGGGCAACCTGGCGCCCCGTCTGGCGGGCCGCCCGTTCGCTCGAACGTGTCGCCCTGCCCCAACCGTTGGCGGAACGCGGCGGCTTCGACCGTCTGGCGGGCCGCCGTCCGCTCGATCGTGTCGCCGACCCGGGTCTCTTCCTTCCCGTCGTGCTCCTGGCCCTCTTCCTGGGGGGCTGTGCACCACAGGAAACGGAGACCCCGGCCGGCCCCGGCCGGCCCCCGAACTTCGTCATCGTCTTCGCCGACGACCTCGGCTGGGGCGACCTCGGCAGCTACGGGGCGCCGGTGATCCGCACTCCGAACCTCGACCGCATGGCGGCCGAAGGCCAGCGCTGGACGAACTTCTACGTCACCGCGTCGGTGTGTTCGCCAAGCCGGGCGGGGCTGTTGACCGGGCGCCTGCAGCTACGCAGCGGACTCTACGGCGATCGGGCGCGGGTGCTCTTCCCTGACTTCGTGGGCGGCATCCAGGACGGGGAGGTGACGATTGCCGAGGCGCTCCGCGATCTCGGCTACGCGACGGGCATGTTCGGCAAGTGGCATCTGGGCGATGGCCCGCAGTACCTGCCGACGCGGCATGGGTTCGACTACTGGTTCGGCATTCCGTACTCGAACGACATGATGTCGACGCTGCCCCGCGAGGAGCGTCGGGCCGCTTTCCGGGATCCGAAGATCGAGTACTGGGACGTGCCGCTCATTCGCTCGGAGCGCGGCGAGGCGGGCGAAGTGGTCACGGAGACGCTTGAGCAGCCCGCGGACCAGACGACGATCACGAAGCGCTACGCCGAGGAGGCGGTGGACTTCATCCGCGCCCGTCGGGACGAGCCCTTCTTCGTCTACCTGCCGCACAGCATGCCCCACGTGCCGCTGTTCCGGGCGCCGGAGTTCGCGGGCCACAGCAACGCGGGGCTCTACGGCGACGTGATCGAGGAGATCGACTGGAGCGTGGGCCGGATCCTCGACACGCTCGAGGAGGAGGGGCTCGCGGAGAACACGGTCGTCTTCTTCAGCAGCGACAATGGACCGTGGACCGCGTTCCGCACCCAGGGGGGATTGGCCGGGCCGCTCCGCGAAGGCAAGGGGATGACCTGGGACGGCGGCATGCGGGTACCGGGTCTGTTCTGGTGGCCGGGGACGATAGCTCCCGACGTCGTAACGACCGAGATCGGCTCGACCAGCGACCTGTTCGCGACCTTCCTCGGTCTGGCCGGCGGCGCCGTACCGGACGACCGGCCTATGGACAGTCTCGATCTGGGACCGGTGTTGCGGGGCGAAGGAGACGGACCGCGCCGGGAGACGCCGTTCTACCGCGGCAGCGAGCTCTACGCCTACCGGGTCGGGAACTACAAGGCGCACTTCATCACCCAGGGCGCCTACGGCCTGGCGGGTGAGCGCACGGAACACGATCCGCCCCTGCTCTACGACCTGGCGCTCGATCCCGGGGAGCAGTGGGACATCGCTGCCGAGCAGCCGGAGATTCTGGCGGACGTCACGTCGCGCGCCCTGCAGCATCGGGCCGGAGTCGCCGTGGCCCCGTCGGAGTTCGATCTCCTGACCGGTGACGACTGAGCGTTCGACCTCCTCGGAGCATTGTCGCGGCGTCTGGCACTGGTCGGAGTTCGATCTCCTGACGGGTGACGACTGAGCGGCCCGGGCGATCCGCACGCTTCCGACACCTGCCGGTCGAGCTTGACTCCGTAGTCCTTCAGGTCGACCGTCTTCTGGTGACGCCTGCGCGCTGTCCGCCGCCGAAGCGCTGGTGGCTCGCACGCTGACGTCAGGCGCCGGCGTTGCCCGAACCGTCCCGGCGCCGTTCGGCGTCTGCCGCCTTCTTCAGGCTCTCGGCGTGCCTCTTCAGGCGCTGGATGCGCTGCTGCCAGAGCAGGGCTTCCCGGGCGACCTCCCGGGCGGCCCGGACGCTGCGCATCCACCAACCGAAGATGGCGCCGGCGAGCGCCGCGGCGGCGACCCAGATCCAGATCTCGAGGAGGACGTACAGCATCGGCGGTTCAGGGACGGTGGAGAACGCGGAACTCGATCCGTGAGGCCGAGGCGTCGGCAGAAGCCGCCGCCTCTTCGCCGTCCGCGGCGAGCGGGTGATCGCTGCCATAGCCGAGCGCCAGCAGCCGGTCGGGATGCAGGCTGGCTGACAGCAGGTCGCGCACGGCCCGGGCCTGTTCGAGACTGAGCGCCCGGTCGACTGCCGGCTCGCCGCCGGCGTCCGTGTGGGCGAGGATCTCGACCCGGATGTCGGAGAGGTCGGCGAGTGCGGCGCCGATCTCGCCAACCGTCGTCGCGGCCTCCCCGATGAGCGTCGACGTGCCGTCCTGGAACTCGATGGAACCCCGTTCCACAACCTCCCGGATGCGTCTCTCCGCCTCGTGGTGCACGGCGACGGGCGAGATCCGCATGCGATCGGCAATCGTCCAGCCGGCGCCGGCTGCGCCTCCGATGGTCGTGATCTCGAACATGAGGTGGTCGCGCAGGCCCTCGCTGGAGGTGTGACCGGTCAGGGTCAGCGTCCGGTCCTCGAGCCGCAGCCCGGGAGCTCCGTCCAGACGGCGCAGAAGCTGGATCAGTCGCGGCAGTGCCCCGAGCCAGGGAGGCTCGGTTACCGAACTGTCGACCTCGGTTTCGTCGATCACGTTCCCCGGTCCGACGATCGCGGCGGCGGCGTCGAACAGCTCCTGCCTGCTTTCGGGCGTCGGCATCTTGCCCCGGAGCAGCCAGATGTCGCCGTCGGGAGCGAACTCGAAGGAAGGGCCGCTGGCCATCTCCAGCCGATTGTCGACATGGCGCACGCCGGGTGTCGCGGCCGCGCGCCGTGTTGCCTCCATGCCGATTTCCGCGAACGCGACGGTGCCGGAGAGCGTCACGGAGCGTCCGCGGGCCTGAACACTCAGGTTGCGGACGCCGGCATCGGCCAGCGCCGCCGCGGTGCGCGCCTCGATCCCGGCCTGAATGCGGGGTCCCTCGAGGCCGAAGGCTGCCAGTCCCAGGGTCAGGACGGACGCCGAGCCGACCAGGATCACGCTCGGTTCCTTCATCGTCACTGCGAGGTGTGGTCGGCGACGATCAGCCACCGTTCGCCGTGTTGCTCCAGCAGCAGGGTGAACCAACCGGTCGGTTCGTCGGCTTCCCGCGCCAGCCGGAAGCGGCCGAAGACCATGGCGGCATGCCCGGACAGCACGCGCACGTCCAGGTCCTCGAAGGCGAGCGTTCCCATCGCGGCCCGGTCGGGGTAGCGCTCGTGGTAGCGCTGCCGGGTCCGTCTCCAGCCGTACCGGACCTCGCCGCCCGAGGTGAACCGCAGGTCGTCGCTGTTCAGATAGCCCGTCATGAAACCGTCGATGTCGCCCTCGTTCCAGGCGTCCAGCTGCATGTCGAGGACCTCGAGCACCGCCGCGGCGACGGTCTGGGGGTCGAACGCCGGGGCTGGTTCCTCAAACGCCGGCGGTTCGCAGGAGGCGAGAAGCAGGAGTGCGCCCAGGCAGGCGAAAGTGGCCGCGAAGCGCACCGTCAACCGGCCTCCGGGAGCGGCACGACGACGGACCATGCCCCGACGATGGCGAAAGCGGCCGCGAAGCGCACCGTCAGCTCGCCCCCGTCCGTTCGACCTCGATGCCGCGCAGCTCGATCTGCGAGACGAGCGGCAGCTCCTGCTCGACGTAGACCGGGTTGATGTCGTCGACGGTCAGGCCGCCGTCGCGCGTGTTCAGACCGTAGTTGTCCGCATCGTAGAACAGCAGGCCGCCGATTCGCCGGTAGTTCTTCAGGATGCGGAAGCGGAGGCCGGTACCCTCTTCGTAGTCGTAGGCGAACTGCTCGAGGCGGGCGGTCTCGGGATCGAACCAGTAGACGTAGGCGCTGTCCGCGCCGTCGCTCGTGCCGGGTGCGAAGGTGATCCGGACGCGGTGCAGTTGGCGGCCGTTCCACTCCTCGAGCCCCTGGTCCTCCTTCCAGGCGCCGGGATCGTTCAGCTTGTAGGGCAGAAAGAGGAAGTACATGCGCTGGTTGACGTAGCTCTCGGCGCGGGCGTGTTCCGTCTCGTCCATCTCCATCGGCCGGCCGCCCTCGGTCACCTCGAGCGCCAGGTTGTCGCGCCGGTACTCGCGCTCGTCGGCGCCGTTCGAGGCCCGGATCAGTTGCTCGAAGCGGTCGCCGTCGGCCATCGAGTCCACGTCGAAGCTCCCGGAGCGGGACGCCACGGTCAGCTTGACCCGGGACTGCTCGAACAGCTCCCCGCCGTGGTGCTCGATCGCGCGGTCGACGATCTCGAGCCGTTCGGAGGCGCCGGGCGGGGGTTCGGGGCGGGGCTCCGGCCCGGGCCCGGGGCCGCCGCAGGCCACCAGGATCGAGATGGAGGCCGCCGCCGGCGCCTGGGTTCGCAACATGACTCTCTCCTTGTCTATGCACGCCCTCGTTTGGCGGGCGGGCATCGCGCCATGTTAGCGGTCGAGCGGTTGCGCTACTCTTGGCCGCTCACTTTGAACAGCGGCTGGAGGCCAAGGCATGACCGAGTACGAAATGATCAAGTACGACGTGGACGATCCCATCGCCACGATCACCCTGAATCGTCCGGAGCAGTTGAACGCGATCACCGGCAGCATGATGGCCGAGATGAAGCACGCGATGGCGGCCGCCGAGCGGGACGAGCGCGTGGTCGGCATCGTGCTGACCGGGGCCGGCCGCGGATTCTGCGCCGGGGCCGACATGCAGGGCCTTCAGGCCACGAGCCGCGGCGAGCGCGGCAGCGGCGGCGGCAACACGTTCGAGGACGCCCAGGCCGGCGCGATCGAGGAGATGGGCGAGGAGAACTTCGGCGTGACCTTCAACTACCTGATGGCGGTTCGCAAGCCGATCGTCGCCGCGGTCAACGGCCCCTGCGCCGGCCTCGGTTTCGCCATCGCGATGCTGTGCGACATCCGCATCGCCTCCGACCGCGCCGTCTTCACCTCGGCCTTCGTCAACCGCGGACTGATCGCCGAGCACGGGCTGAGCTGGATCCTCCCGCGTGTCGCCGGGCCGTCCAACGCGCTCGACATCCTGTGGACGGGGCGCAAGTTCTACGGCCCGGAAGCTGCCGGGATGGGCGTCGTCAACCGCTCCGTGCCCCACGACCAGGTCGTCCCCGAGGCCCGGAACTACGTCAAGGCCCTGGCCGAGCGCTCCGCGCCGACATCGCTCAAGGTGATCAAGCAGCAGGTCTACCGCCACCTGATGATGGAGACCGGCGACGCCCTGCGCGAGTCGAACGAGTTGATGGCCGAGAGCCTGCAGCGCGACGACTTCAAGGAAGGCGTCGCCTCCTTCGTCGAGCGCCGGCCACCGAAGTTCCAGCGCATCACGAGCTAGCTGCGCCGGCGGTGGGCGCACCCGCCCGTCTTGGGTCAGGAGGGGCAAGGCTCCCAGGTGGCGTTCGCGCTTGGGAGGAGATGGGAGGGGGGTGCGCTCACTCCGCTTCACTCGCTCCGGTTGGTTGGTGGTGGTTGCGATGTCGTCGGGCGTCGCTCGTTCAGAGGCGCCTGGGCGCCTTGCCCCTCCTGACCCGACCGGGCTGGACGTCGGTGCCGAGAGGCCTGACGCGGAAGGCACGGCGCCGGACTGTAGGAGATGGAAGGGGGGTGCGCTGACTCCGCTCGCTCTGGTAGGGCGTCGGGCGTCGCTCGTTCAGAGGCGCCTGGGCGCCTTGCCCCTCCTGACCCGACCGGGCTGGACATCGGTGCCGAGAGGCCTGACGCGGAAGGCACGTCGCCGGACTGTAGGAGATGGAAGGGGGGTGCGCTGACTCCGCTCGCTCTGGTAGGGCGTCGGGCGTCGCTCGTTCAGAGGCGCCTGGGCGCCTTGCCCCTCCTGACCCGACCGGGCTGGACGTCGGTGCCGAGAGGCCTGCCCCGACTGGGCTGGACGTCGGCTCCGAGAGGCCTGAGGCGGAAGGCAAGGCGCGGGCCTGTCTCACTGGCTGCGCCGGCCTGCCATCCGTGTGCCCGCTGACGGGCGCCACGAGGGCCAGCGGCCATACGCCTCGCGGAACTGCCATCCGTGTGCCCGCTGACGGGCGAGCGCGAGTCTACGGGCTTGCCTGGCTCAGCAGTGCCCTGGCCGCCTTGTAGACCTCGGCGTCGGAAGGCTGGCGGTCGCCTCGGAGTACCCGGCCGGCTGCTTCGATGGCCCACTCGAGGACGGCGTTGGCGGCCTCAGGGGGAAGCTCGATCGAGATCAGTGGCCCCTCCTGAGTCGATCGAACGGTCACCCGGTCGACCGACAAGTCGGCTGAGGCGAGTAGCCGGTGCGCCTGGGTGAGCCAGGCGGCTTCCACCTCTTCGGCGGAATGATCGCTGGAGGGCCGGAACAGCCGGCTGCTAGTCGACGCGGTCCCGCCTTTCCTTGAGCTCGCGGAAGGTGGTCAGGACCAGGCCTTCCTCCTCGATGACCTGCTTGAGGCGCGGGTCGAGCATGGCCAGCATGTCGCCCTTGCGGCTGGGGCCGGAGGTCGAGATGTGCTTGAAGGTCTCGCTCGGGTCGGTGGAGTGCATGATGACCATCGTGACTCCGGGGCGGAGATCGCGCAGCGCCTGGATGTAGCGCTCGACCTTGTACTCCGTCAGCTCCTCGTCGGTCGCGTCGGGGCCGCTCTCGGGGACCCAGCCGTAGCTCAGGTTGTGGAGATCGTCGAGTACGGGCAGGCCGCCGTCCCAGATGCGCTGGCCGAGTTCGGCGGCGCGGCCGAGGCCGGGCGGCGTGTCCCGTCCCTGGGCTTCGTACTGCGCTTCGAGGATCGTGTTGTGGCCGCCCGGGAACATCAGGGGAAGGCCCTCGTCGAGGCCGACCGCGATGTAGCGCTCGAGGAAGTCCATCGTCGCGAAGAGCGTGCCCATGTGGGAGTCGAGATGGGTCGGTTCGAAGCCCATCGTCCGGGCGCGGTTGATCTGCTCGCGCACCTCGGCCTCCACTTCGTCGGGCGTCGCGTTGGCGACGACCTCGGCGACGCTTGACCACAGGGCGCCCTCCGGGTCGACCAGGCCGGGCGCCGCTTCGCGGCCGACGAGGGGACCCCAGCGGTAGTCGTCCCACTCGGCGGTCAGGGTCAGGTGGAGGCCGGCGTCGATCCCCGGGTTCTCCTCCAGGCCCCGCACGAGTTCCGGCACCCACGGGCAGGGCATCATCACGCTCATCGAGTTCGCGACGCCTTCGAGGATGGAGCGGAAAGCGCCCACGTTCGAATCGTGCGACATCCCGGCGTCGTCGACGTGCAGGATGACGGCGCGCGCGCCGGCGGGGAAGCCGAGCTTCTCGGCGTAGGTCCGGGCCTCCGCCTGGCAGGCCGAGAGAAAGGCCGCGGTCAGGCAGAGGGTGGCCGCGGCGGCGGTGCGGGATCGGCGTGGCGTTGGGGTGGTGGTGTGGGCGGGGTCGCGCCGATTGGCGGCGTGCGCCATGTCAGCATTGCGGGATCGGCGTGGCGTCGGGGGGGCGGTGGCGGTGTGGGCGAGGTCGCGCCGATCGGCGGCGTGCGTCATGTCAGCGGCGCCGGATCGACGTGGCGTTGGGGGGGCGGTGGCGTTGAGCATGGGGGTTGTCCTCATTCGGCCAGCCGGTCGACGCCGTCGAACCCCTCGAAGCCGGCGATGGCTTCGAGGTCGAGCCCCAGGATGGCGGCTAGGCTGGGCGCCAGGTCGATCGTGTTCGCACGTTCCTCGACGACGCGGCCGGCGCCGTCCTGCTGCCGGATGATGAGCGGAACGTGGGTGTCGTAGCGGTAGGGGGAGCCGTGGCTCGCGGTGACGACAGCGGCGGGCGCCGGCAGCACGTTCGGCTCCGGCACCGCGATCAGGTCCGGGCTGCGGCCGGGATACTGGCTGTTCAGATAGAGCTCGTGCAGAGGATCTGAGGGGTCGAGGTCTGCCGGTCGCAGCACCTGATGGAACAGCGGGCAGCTTCCCATCACGTCGATGATCTCGTCCTCGATCCGTGTCCGGTCCGCGCCGGCTGCCGCGATCTCCTCCTCGTCGAGATAGAAGGTGTCGCCCAGCCATTCGCCGTCGCCGAACCGCCCCGCGAGCCGCGCCTGGAGCCGTTGCAGGCAGAGGGTCTGTTCGGCGCCGAAGCGGCCGCCTTCGCCGCCGTCGCGCACGACGAGTTCCGGCACGCGGCCGACGCCGTGATCCGCGGAAAGCGCGACGACCACGTTCTCCATGCCGATCCGCTCGTCGATGAAGTCGAACAGTTCGCCGATCGTCCGGTCGAGCCGCAGGATGGTGTCCAGGGTCTCCGGTGCGTTGGGACCGAAGCCGTGGCCGACCGTGTCGAGGGCGGAGAAGCTGAGCGCCAGCAGGTCGGGGACCTCGTCCTCGCCCAGGCCCTCCGCTTCGATCAGGGTCTCGGCCAGATCCCCGAGATGGCCGTCCAGAAAGGGCGACCTGTAGATGGAGGCGTAGAACGCCGACCGTTCCACCGTGTAGCCGCCCAGCGCGTGGGGGAACGTGTCGACCGACAAGCCCCGCTGGAGCGGTTCGATGCCGTACGCCTCGGTGTGCTCGAGCGGCATCAGCGGCGCCCAGGCGGCGCCGAAGAGCAGGTCGAGACGGTTTTCCGCGTTGAAGTCGTCGAGCCACGCGGGCCCCGAGTCCCGGTCGCCGTAGTAGGTCGATGTGACCCAGCCGCCGGTCGGACGGCCGTACCACCAGGCCCCGTCCGCGTGGTGCCCGCCCATCAGGATCGCCGCGCGGTCCTTGCCGCTGGCGGAGAAGACCCTGGATTGCGGCCATGTGGCCTTGAGGAGATCGCCCAGCGTCGGAACGGCCATGTTGCGCGGCGACACGCCGTGGTCGGGGTCGCCGCAGCAGTAGGCCTCTTCGCCGGCTTCCCGGTCGAACCAGCTGTTGCCGATGATTCCGTGGCGCCTGGGAAATGTTCCCGTGGCCAGCGTGGCGTGGCCGGGAGCGGTCTCGGTGGCGGCGTGGAAGTGATGGGCGTCGGTGAAGACGACGCCCTCGCGGAGCAGCCGGCCCAGACCGTTCGTCAGCAGGGGGGCGAAGCGTTCCAGGTAGTCCGCCCGCATCTGGTCGACGGCGATCACGAGGACGAGTCGGGGTGCGCCTTCGGGCACCGCGCGCTGCGCCGCAGCCGCGGGCTCGCTTTCGGGAGCGGTCGCGGGGTCGCCACAGGCCGACAGAAGGGCCAACGCGGTTGGCAGGACGAACAGGAACCGGAGCTTCTTCATGGCCGGAGTGCCTTCAGAGGGTGGCGGCCGTCGACGTGGCCGGTGAACGGAGGATGGATGCGGTATGGGTCCATGGCCTGTGAGACTATCCTCCGCACTTGGCATGAAGATCTTCGACGCCGTCAGAACCGGCGAACTTCTCCCCTGGGGCGCTGTGGTGGATGCGCTCGAATCGGGCTTCCGCGATGGCTGCGAGATGCCGGTGCGCCACCATCACGGGGTCGAGGCGCCGGCCGGCGATCCCGAAGCGACGCTGCTGCTGATGCCGGCGTGGACGGTCGGCGGCTATCTCGGGGTGAAGGTGGCGACGGTCTTTCCGGGCAACCTCGCCCGGGGTTTGGGGGCCGTGCAGGCGAGCTACATCCTGTCCTCGGCGGGGACGGGCGAGCCGCTGGCGTTGATCGACGGCCTGGAGCTGACCCTGCGGCGCACCGCGGCGGCCTCGGCCCTGGCCTCGAAATTTCTCGCGCGCCCGGACGCCCGGCGGCTGCTGGTCGTCGGCACGGGCAACCTGGCGCCCCATCTGGCGGCGGCTCATGCGGCGGTACGGCCTCGACTGGAGATCGAATTCTGGGGGCGCCGCCCCGAGAAGGCGCTGGAGGCGGCCCGTTCGCCGCTCCTGCAGGGGCTCCGGACCGGGGCGGCGAGCGGCCTGGAGGCAGCCGTGCGCGCGGCCGACATCGTGAGCACCGCGACGCTGGCAACGCAACCTCTGGTTCCGGGTTCGTGGCTGGCGCCCGGCGTTCATCTGGACCTCGTCGGCGGCTTCACGCCGGCGATGCGAGAGGCTGATGACGAAGCGGTGCGACGTTCGACCGTCTTCGTCGATACCCGCGGCGGCGCTCTGGCGGAGGCGGGCGACCTCACCCGGCCGATCGCATCGGGCGTGCTGGCGCCGGAGGACGTTGCCGCGGACCTCCACGAACTGTGCCGCGGAGAACACGCGGGCCGAAAGACCGAAGCCGAGATCACCCTGTTCAAGTCGGTTGGCGCCGCGCTGGAGGATCTCTTCGCGGCCATCCTGCTGTGGGAGCGGAGTTGACTCCACCCGCTACACTCCGTTGCCCATGCTGTCTACACGAACAGAGGCCGGTTGCCGCGGCGCCCACACTCTTTCTGCCGTCTCACCGGCGTGCTGTGCACGCCGTCCGCCTCAAGGGGCCCGTTGCCGCCCTGTGCACACTCTTTCCGTCGTCCTTGCGGCAGTCCTTGCCGTGACCTCCTGCGCCGCTCCCGGCGCCGGCCCCGGCGACCCGCCGACCGCCGCGGCGCGCCCGCACGAACTCGAAACCCACGGCGATGTGCGGGTCGACGAGTACTACTGGCTCCGGGAGCGCGAGGACCCCGAGGTCATCGCCTACCTGGAAGCCGAGAACGCGTATCTCGACGGCGTGATGGCGCATACCGGGGAACTGCAGGAAACCCTCTTCGAGGAGATTCGCGGCCGCATCGTGGAAGACGATGCATCGGTTCCCTACCGCGACGGCGACTACTGGTACTACACGCGTTACGAGGAGGGGAAGCAGTACGAGATCTACTGCCGTCGGCCTGCCGACGGCGACATCTTCGGCGGCGACCAGCGTCCCGAGGCCGAAGACGTGCTGCTCGACGTGAACGAGATCGCCGAAGGCAGGGAGTACACGGCAGTCCGTCCGTCCGTCAGTCCGGACCACCGGATTCTCGCCTACGGCGTCGATGACGTGGGGCGGCGCTTCTACACGGTCCGCTTCAGAGACCTGGCGACCGGTGAGACGCTGCCGGACGAGATCCCCGACGTCACCGCGAACCTCGTCTGGGCAGCCGACAGTGCGACGCTGTTCTACGTTCGCCAGGATCCGGACACCCTGCGCTCCTACCAGGTGTTCCGGCACCGGCTGGGCGGCGGCTCTGCCGACGAACTGGTCTACGAAGAACCGGACGAGACCTTCAGCGTCTTCCTGCAGCGCAGCCAGTCGCGCGAGTACCTGATGGCGACCTCGAGCCACACGTTGCGGACCGAGGTCCGCATCCTGCGGGCCGACGATCCCGGCGGCGACTTCGTCGTCTTCGAGCCGCGGGGCGAGCGCCACGAGTACGGCGTCGACCACCTGGGAGACCGTTTCTGGGTGCGCACGAACGATGGCGCGCCGAACTTCCGCCTCATGTCGACCGGCGAGGACGAGACCGGTCGCGCCGCCTGGCGCGAGGAGCTCCCGCACCGTGACGACGTGCTGCTCGAGAACTTCGAGCTGTTCGACCGCTTCCTGGTGCTGGCGGAGAGGCGCGACGGCCTGGAACGGATCCGCATCGAGCCGATGGCTGGTTCCGGGGACCCGGGTCCGGAAGGCCACGACCTGGACTTCGGCGAACCGACCTACTCGGCGGGACTCGGCGTCAACCCCGATCCCGCGTCGGCAACGCTGCGCTACGTCTACCAGTCGCTGACCACGCCGCGGTCGGTGTTCGACTACGACCCGGCGACCCGCGGGAAGACCCTGCGCAAGCAGGAGCAGGTGCTCGGCGGCTTCGACGCCGCGAACTACCGGAGCGAGCGTCTGTGGGCGACCGCCGAGGACGGCACGAAGGTGCCGGTATCCCTCGTCTACCGCCCCGATCTGCGTCCGGAGGAGGGCGGCGGTCCGCTGCTGCTCTACGGCTACGGCTCCTACGGCGCCAGCATGGACGCGGGATTCAGTTCGCAGCGACTGAGCCTTCTCGACCGGGGCTTCGTCTACGCGATCGCCCACATCCGCGGCGGCGAGGAGATGGGCCGCTCCTGGTACGAGAACGGCAAGCTGCTCCACAAGAAGAACACGTTCACGGACTTCATCGCGGCGGCCGAGCATCTCGCGGCCGAGGGCTACGCCGATCCGGACCAGATCTACGCGATGGGCGGCAGCGCCGGCGGCCTGCTCATGGGCGCGGTGTTCAGCACGCGGCCCGACCTCTGGGACGGCATCGTGGCGCGGGTGCCGTTCGTCGATGTCGTGACCACGATGCTCGACGCGAGCATCCCGCTGACGACCTTCGAGTGGGACGAGTGGGGTGATCCCCGGGAGCGCGAGTACTACGACTACATGCTCTCCTACTCGCCCTACGACAACGTCGAGGCGAAGGACTATCCACACATGCTGGTGACGACAGGTCTGCACGATTCCCAGGTCCAGTACTGGGAGCCCGCCAAGTGGGTCGCCCGGCTGCGCGCCAGGAAGACGGACGACAACCGGCTGCTGCTGAAGACGAACATGAGCGCCGGCCACGGCGGCGCCTCCGGGCGCTATGACCGTTACCGCGAGACAGCGCTGGTCTACGCGTTCCTGCTCGATCTGGCCGGCTTGGCAGCCCGCGGCGCCTCCTGAGTCGAGGCCGTCGTGGCGCCGGAGCAGGTCACGCACCGGGGCGGCTGTCACTGCGGCCGCGTGCGTTTCGAGGTCGAGGCAGCGGCCCGGCTCCGGGTCGCCGAGTGCAACTGCTCGATCTGCCGCCGCAGCGGTTTCCTTCACCTGCTGGTTTCGAGGGAGCGTTTCCGGCTGCTCGGCGGCGAGGGCGACCTGACCGGCTACCGGTTCGGGACCGGCGCCGCGAATCACCTCTTCTGTTCGGCGTGCGGCGTCAAGTCGTTCTACGTGCCGCGCTCGCACCCGGACGGCTACAGCGTGAATGCGCGTTGCCTCGACCGGGAGACCGTCGAAGCGGTCGAGGTCTTCCCCTTCGACGGCGCGAACTGGGAGGCGAACGTGTCGGCGCTCCGCGAGCGGACGGCGGACGCCTGAGGACGGACCCGTGGCAATCGACTTCAGCGACCGGCGAGATCAGCTCAGGCGTCAGCAGGCCGGCAGCATGCGCTTCGTGCGCGTCGTGGTGCGCGTGGCGCTCCTGTTCGCGATCGGGGCGCTCGCCGTGCTCCAGGGCTTTTCGCCGACCTCGTGGCTGCTCCTGGGCCTGCTCCTGGTCTGGGGAGGGTCCCTGCCGTACCTGCTGCGCACCGTCGTGCGTTGGGCTCGGGGGCAGGAACACCTGCGGCACTGGAAGCAGATGACTCTGATCTGGACCGCGGCGCTGATCCTGATCGGCGGTTTCGCCGTGCTGGCGCGGTACGTCCTGCTCCCGCCGCCGGCAGCCTGACGCTCTCGCACGACGGCGGCGCCGGAGGCCCGGTTGCCCTCGCTGGTCGGGCGCCTGACCGCGCTCCGCGCGGCTCGGACTCCTGCCGCGGACTGCCGGGTGCACGGATCGTCCGGTCCGCTCTGGTCCCGGGCTGGCACTACTGGTTATTGGTGTTGGCGCCGGGATCCTCGGTCGTGCTGCCGTCGCTCCGGCAGCGCTCAGACACCCGTCCGGCAAGACCCGAAGATGGGGCATATCGGGCCGCCCTCGATTCGGGGAACGAGGGCGACCGGGGAGCAACGCATGTGGCGCGAGCCCGCGCCACATGCGATCCGCTCCACTCCGGGCCCAAAGGTCTTCACGCAACTCGGACAGGTACCTCCGTCATGTTGCGTCCAGCCGCTTCCTGTGTCATAGTACGCCCATTTGATGGATATCCGCACAGAACTTCCACTCGGAACCACGTTATCGGGTGATTTGCCCACAGGAAGCAAACCCATTGCAGCCAGTCCGGCGCACCTGCACGTCCCTCCGTCAACTTGGCACGGTCGCAGCCATGCTCCTGGCAACGGTCCTGGCGGCCGCGCACCCGGCGGCGGCCGGTTCATGCGCACGGGAAGAGGCTGCGCGTACCCGAACGAGAGCATGCGCTGGTTCGAGTTCAAGCGCGGCGAGAGCGTGAGCTTCGGAACTCAGCAGGGCGGGCAACCCGGCCTGAGCGAAGCGTCCACCCTGCAGGCCGTGAGCGCGGCGATGCGTACGCGGACAGCGACCCGCAGAGCCGGGTGGATCTTCGGCCCGACCGGCTTACGGCGGCGCCCGAGGTCGGCGTCTACCGCGGCCGGAACCTCTTCATGTTCGATGAACCCTTCAACGAGATGGGAGAACTGGAACCGGACGGCGGCACGATCGCGTGGGCCACCACCTGGATGGCGCGCAACAGTCCGCCGGTTCCGCGCCCTTCGCCGTACGCGCACTACGCCGACGTGCGGATGGCCCAGTCCGACATCCACACCCGGCGGGGGCTCGGCGACCACCTTCGGCGGCGGTAGGGCAGCGAAGCGAGCAGACGCGTCTACATGGAAGAGCTGCTCGGCCACGAGCTGGGACATTCGCTGGGCATCGCCCATCCTTGCGATGCCGACGCGACGCACGAAGCGAAGAGGCGGTTCAGGAAGCCGCCTGAGTTCCCAGGCGCCGATTGTTCGCGAGACCGGGACAACTTCAACGTGTTCCATCATGATAATCACATTCAATCACCATGATTACCATGGTGTGGAAAGGATAGGCGTTTATGCTCAAGTTCTTTGTCGGCGCAACGATCGCTTTCGCGATGTTCACCAGTCCAGTCGCTGCACAGTCGCGTCAGGAGGAGGTGGCGGATTCGGCTGCTTTGGGGGCCGACGAAGGATCGCCATTGGCGAGCGTTCGCGATGCTCTGCGTTCAGGCGGCAGTGGTCCGGAGTTGGTCGTGATTCCGGCTGGCAGCTCTTCTACGGACGGCCCTTGTACGCCGACGTCCGACGTGCTTCAGTTCGACGGCGGCTACAGGGTTCGCATGTGCTACATCACCGTCGAAGGCCAGACGGGGCAGGCGCGGGCAGGTGTATGGGCTTCCAGTCAATCCGGGATTCTCTGGTTTTTCAGTCGGGAGAACGCGGAAGTTCTGGTCAAGGTGCTGGACGGTTGCGAGTACAACGGGCACCGATGGGTCTTCGTGGCGCCGGTGACGGACCTCGGCTTCGAACTTCGGGTCACCGGGCCGGACGGCGACACCTGGACTCATACAAACGAGGCGGGCACGACAGCTCCAACCAGGAGCGATACGAGCGCCTTCAGATGTAGTGGCGCCGTCGGCGGTGGTCCGGAGTCGGCCGTGATTCCGGCAGGCAGTTTTCAGATGGGCTGTGTGTCGGGAGTGGAGGAGTGCAGGGACAATGAGTTTCCGGTGCATACGGTGACGATTCCGGCTCCTTTGGCTGTTGGGAAGTACGAGGTGACGTTTTCGGAGTGGGATGCATGCGTGGAGTCTGGCGGTTGCCGTCATGTTCCGGATGATGAGGGTTGGGGTCGCGGCAATCGTCCTGTGATGCGGGTGAGTTGGGAGGACACGCAGGAGTACGTTGCGTGGCTTTCGGCGGAGACGGGTTTCGAGTATCGGCTGTTGAGCGAGTCGGAGTGGGAGTACGCTGCTCGGGCAGGCACGCGCACGGCGTACAGTTGGGGCAATGAGATTGGTGATAACCGTGCGAACTGCGCTGGTTGCGGTAGCCGTTGGGACTTTGAAAGGACGGCGCCTGTGGGTTCGTTTGCTGCAAACGCGTTTGGTTTGCACGACATGCATGGCAACGTATATGAGTGGGTTGAGGACTGCTGGAACGGGAGCTACGTTGGGGCGCCGTCCGACGGCAGTGCGTGGGAACGTGGGGACTGTTCCAGTCGCGTCTTTCGGGGCAGTTCCTGGATCAGCCTACCGAGGTACCTCCGCTCCGCGTTCCGCGACTGGGACTGGGCCGGTCTCCGGATCAGCTTCCTCGGCTTCCGCGTTGCCCGGACGCTCACCCCGTGAGTCTTTACCTCTTTACCTCCTCCGGGGGGGGGTTCCAAGGGGGCTGGCCCCCTTGGTCCGGCGCCCGGGTTGCCGTCGCTTCGGCTGTGGCGAAGACGGCATGGCATGCACCACACCGACTGTGGGCATGGTGGTTTCGAGCGAGCGGACCTTCGGGGTGGCCGTTCGCCCGGGGAGCACGAAGACAACGCAGCGTTCGAGCGGCCTGTGTCCCCTCCTGACCGCGAGCTCATCAGGCAGCACTTTCCACACTGCGTCGAGTCGCCATGACCTGATAGCTCGGCGCCGGATTGAGGCAGCGACCTCCACATCAATGACGACCATGCCGGAACTGAGGCCAATGTCCATCCACTGATTGGCTATTCGGTTTTGCACTTCGAAACTCATGATCGACTTTGAAATAGTGTCTGCGTCGGACAGCTCTGAAAACCGGCAGGCACCGCTTTGCAGGCATCTTGTCAGGATTTACAATTTGATTCGAAAACCATCACCAAAAGGAGAGGACCTATGACTTCGGCGTCCATGATTTACATACGGTTAGTCGCCTTTGGCGTTGCTGCGTTGCTGTCGACGTCAGCTGCGAGCGCTGCCCTGCTCAATTTCCAGCGCCTGACAAAGGATCGCTTCGTTGTGCGTCAAGCGACAGTGTTCGGGGGAACGAAGAAGGCAAGCAGGATTGCCCACAAGAAGGCTGCGTCACTTTGCGTGGCCGCGGGATTCTCCTTTTTAAAGGTCCTCGATTCAAAAGAGGTTGAGTCAGAGGTGGGGGGATGGAAAATGATCAACGATATTCCAGTGGCTATCCGCACGAGTGCATCCAGTACGCTCTTGGTGCGATTCAAGCATAGGAACGAGGAAGAGGGGGAAGAAGAACACGAGGAGGGTTTTGACTGCAAAGAAGACTCCGTGCCGCGCTTTGTTGCGACGGCGAGAAAACGTCTCGAGAGACCGGACGCGTTGCAGTCGCCGGCGGAAACGACGGCTGTTACGCTGCGTTTTGAGCGGCTGGCGGAGGATCAGTTTGTTGTAGAGCAAGTGAAGAAAGTGGGAGGACGATCCAAGGCAATCAAACGTTTGTTTTCAAAGGCGTCGTCGCTTTGTATAGCAACTGGACTTTCCTGGCTCGAGGTGCTCGATTTCGACGCGGCGGGCGCAAGGCTGGAGGTGCATTTCAAGCACGAGAACGAAGGAGAGGTTGAGGATCTGCTAGCCTGCAAGGAGATGTCCGAGCCGCGTTATGTTGAAGTGGCCAAGGAAAAGCTCGATGAGCTGAGCGTGAAGCCGTCAGTCGCTCCACGGTCGCGTCAGGAAAAGGTGGCGGATTCGGTGGCCTCGGACGCCGACGAAGGATCGGCTTTGCCGAGCGTTCGTGATGCTCTGCATTCGGGCGGCAGGGGTCCGGAGTTGGTCGTGATTCCGGCTGGCAGTTTTCAGGCGGGCTGTGTTTCGGGCGTGGCATGTGATCCGACGGAGCTGCCGGTGCATTCGGTGACGATTCCGGCGCCTCTTGCTGTGGGGAAGTACGAGGTGACGTTTTCGGAGTGGGATGCATGCGTGGAGTCTGGCGGTTGCCGGCATGTTCCGGATGATGAGGGTTGGGGTCGCGGCAATCGTCCGGTGGTCAACGTGAGTTGGGAGGACACGCAGGAGTACGTTGCCTGGCTTTCGGCAGAGACCGGGTTCGAGTATCGGCTGTTGAGCGAGTCGGAGTGGGAGTACGGAGCTCGGGCGGGCACGGGTACGGCGTACAGTTGGGGCGATGAGATTGGTGATGACCGTGCGAACTGCCGTGGTTGCGGTAGCCGTTGGGACGACGTCAAGACGGCGCCTGTCGGTTCGTTTGGTGCGAACGGGTTCGGCTTGCACGACATGCATGGCAACGTGGAGGAGTGGGTTGAGGACTGCTGGAACGACATCTACGTTGACGCGCCGTCCGACGGCAGCGCCTGGCGGCGCGGTGACTGTTCCGTTCGGGTCCTTCGGGGGGGTTCCTGGTTCAACGATCCGAGGAACCTTCGCTCCGCGAACCGCTTCTGGCTCAGTCCCGGGGACCGGGACAGCAACCTCGGGTTTCGCGTTGCCCGGACGCTCACCCCGTGAGGCTTTACGTCGCGACTTCTTCTTGAAAGTTCCAAGAGGCTGGCCCCTTGGTTAAGCGCGCCGGGTTGCAGTCGCTTTCGGCTGTGGCGAGAATGGGATGGCATGCACCATTACCCACTGTTCAATCCTATTGATCGCATTCAATCACCATGATTGCCATGGTGTGGGAAGGAGAAACGTCCATGTTCAAGTTGTTTGTCGGCGCAACGATCGCCCTTGTGCTTTTTGCCGTTCCAGTCGCTGCACAGTCGGGTCAGCAGGAGGTGGCAGATTCGGCTGCCTTGCGGGCCGACGAAGGATCGCCCTTGGCGAGCGTTCGTGATGCTCTGCGTTCAGGCGGCGATGGTCCGGAGTTGGTGGTGATTCCTGCTGGCAGTTTTCGAATGGGCTGTGTGGCGAACTTCAGTTGTGACGACGACGAGTTTCCGGTGCACTGGGTGACCATTTCGGCCGCCTTTGCGGTTGGGAAGTACGAAGTGACGTTCTCGGAGTGGGATGCATGCGTGGAGTCTGGCGGTTGCCGTCATGTTCCGCGTGATTGGGGTTGGGGTCGCGGCAATCGTCCGGTGATCCTCGTGAGTTGGGAGCACGCGCAGGAGTACGTTGCCTGGCTCTCGGCGGAGACCGGGTTCGAGTATCGTCTGTTGAGCGAGTCGGAGTGGGAGTACGCGGCTCGGGCGGGCACGCGCACGGAGTACAGTTGGGGCCGTGAGATTGGTGATAACCGTGCGAACTGCAATGATTGCGGTAGCCCTTGGGACAGCGACAGGACGGCGCCTGTGGGTTCGTTCGCTGAGAATTCCTTCGGCTTGCACGACATGCATGGCAACGTAGCGGAATGGGTTGAGGACTGCTGGAACGAAAGCTACGTCGGCGCTCCGTCCGACGGCAGCGCCTGGCGGCAAGGTGACTGTTCCCGTCGCGTAAGTCGGGGCGGTTCCTGGGAGGACTATGACTGGTTCCTCCGCTCCGCGAGCCGCGTCGGGCCCGGGGCCGGACGCCGGGACAACGATTACGGCTTTCGCGTTGCCCGGAGCGTTGCCCGGACGCTGACGCCGGACGGACCTTGTACGCCAACGTCTGACGTGCTTCAGTTCCACGGCGGTTACAGTGTTCGCATGTGCTACATCACCGGCGAAGGCGAGACGGGACAGGCACAGGCAGGTGTATGGGCTTCCAGTCAATCCGGGATTCTCTGGTTCTTCAACCGGGAGAACGCCGAAGTTCTGGTCAAGGTGCTGGACGGTTGCGAGTACAACGGACACCGATGGGTCTTCGTGGCGCCGGTGACGGACCTCGGCTTCGAGCTTCGGATCACCGGGCCAGACGGCGACACATGGACCCATACAAATCAGGCGGGCACAACAGCGTCAACCAGAAGCGATACGAGCGCCTTCAGATGTAGTAGCGCCGTCGGCAGTGGTCCGGAGTTGGTTGTGATTCCGGCTGGCAGCTTTTTGATGGGATGTGTGTCGGACGTGAGGTGTAGGGAAGACGAGTTTCCGGTGCATCGGGTGACGATTCCGGCGCCGTTTGCTGTTGGGAAGTACGAGGTGACGTTTTCGGAGTGGGATGCTTGCGTGGAGTCTGGCGGTTGCCGGCATGTTCCGGATGATGAGGGTTGGGGTCGAGGCAATCGTCCGGTGGTCAATGTGGATTGGGAGGACGCGCAGGAGTACGTTTTCTGGCTTTCTGCGGAAACCGGTTTCGAGTATCGGCTGTTGAGCGAGTCGGAGTGGGAGTACGCCGCTCGGGCGGGCACGCGCACGGCGTACAGTTGGGGCGATGAGATCGGCCGCAACCGTGCGAACTGTTTTAATTGCGGTAGCCGTTGGGACGACGACAGGACGGCGCCTGTGGGTTCGTTTGGTGCGAACCCGTTCGGTTTGCACGACATGCATGGCAACGTAGACGAGTGGGTTGAGGACTGCTCGAACGACAGCTACGATGGCGCGCCGTCCGACGGCAGCGTTTGGCAGCGCGATGGCTGTCTTTCTCGCGTCGTTCGGGGCGGTTCCTGGAACGCTTTTCGAGGGTGGCTGCGCTCCGCGAGCCGCTCTCGGGCTTGGAACTGGCCCGGACACCGGGGCGGCTTCCTCGGCTTCCGCGTTGCCCGGGCGCTTACCCCGTGAATCTTCACGTTTTTGCCTTTCTTGGGAGATTCCAAGGGGGCTGGCTTCCTTTGGTCCGGCGCGCCGGCAGGAGTCGCTTGGGCTGTTGGCCGGGACGTCTTCAGTGGGGAGGCTCAGAATCGTGCAAAGGCGTCCGGTGGTGACGTGTTGCCGGGAGGAGGCGGAGCGGGACGGGGAGTGTGTGGCCGCCCGGTGAACCATGCGGGCCAGGGCTGCTAGTAGCTCTTCGGCAGGCCGAGGACCTTCTCGGCGATGTGGCACAGGATCAGCTGCGGGCTGACCGGGGCCAGCCGCGGGATCATCACCTCGCGCATGAGCCGCTCGACGTGGAACTCCTTCGCGTAGCCCATGCCGCCATGGGTCATCACCGCCTGGGTGCAGGCCTTGAAGCCCGCCTCGGCGCCGAGGTACTTCGCGGCGTTCGCGTAGTGGCCGCACGGTTCCCCGCGGTCGTAGAGCGATGCTGCCTGCATCGCCATCAGAAAGGCCGCCTCCAGCTCCATCCAGCACTCCGCCAGGGGGTGCTGGATCGACTGGTTCTGGCCGATCGGGCGGCCGAAGACCCGCCGGTTCCGGGCATAGTCGGCGGCCCGTTCCAGGGCGTTGCGGCCGACGCCGACCGCCTCGATGCCGATCAGGATCCGCTCCGGGTTCAGGCTGTGGAGGATGTACTCGAAGCCGCGGCCCTCGTCGCCTATGCGGTCCTCGGCGGGTATCTCGAGTCCGTCGATGAACAGTTCGTTCGAATCCACCGCGGCCCGGCCCATCTTCGGAATGCGCCGGACCTCCACCTTCGACCGATCGAGGGTCGTGTAGAACAGGGAAAGGCCCCCGCCCGCCTTCCCGGTCTCGGCCCTGGGGGTCGTCCGCGCCAGGAGCATGACCCGGTCGGCCTCCTGGGCGGTGGTGGTCCAGATCTTTCGCCCGTGGGCGACGTAGCTGCCGTCGGGGAGGGGCTCGGCGCGGGTGGTGATCGCGGTCGTCTCGAGGCCGGCATCGGGCTCGGTGACCGCGAAGCAGGTCTTGACTTGGCCGTCGATCAGTTCGGGCAGGAAACGGCGGCGCTGCTCCTCCGTGCCGAAGACAACGATCGGGTGCGGCCCGAAGATGTTGATGTGGATCGCCGAGGCCGCGCTCATCCCGCCGCCTGCGCGGGCCGCCTCGTGCATGACCAGGGCGGCTTCGGTGACGCCCAGGCCCGAACCGCCGTACTCCTCCGGCATCGCGATCCCGAGCGCGCCGCACTCGGCCATCGCGCCGTGGAACTCGTGCGGGAACCGGACCTCGTTGTCGACTGCCAGCCAGTAGTCGTCGTCGAAGGCGGCGCAGGTACGGGCGATCCCCTCGCACAGGGCGCGCTGCTGTGCGGTCAGGGTGAAATCCATGGGAGGCCGGAGAGTACAACGTTCCGGTGCGCCGTCTGCCGCTGCGGCCCAGGACGATTCCAGGGTCTCCGTGAGCCAGGGCCGGACTGTGTGGCGAGCGCGCTTGCCGTCGGTCCTCTCGCCACGGGGCGGCGCTCGGTTCCGCCGCTGGATCCGGGATCGAGCGGCCGGCGCACGGCGCGCCGCGACCTGCTTCGTGCCCGAGCGCGAGGTCGTGAGCGGCCCGACGGCGGTCCGTCAGCCGCAGGGCCTGGAGTACCCGGCGACCGGGTTCGACGCCGCGATCAAGGGAAGCGGCGGCTTCGGCCTGTGCGACCCGATCGGCGCCCTTCGCGAGAGAGCCCGCGCCGCACCGCCGGGCCCGTTCACGATCATCTCAGCATCGGAGGAGACTGCCCAGCAGCTCGGCCGCCGTCTTCCTCAGGCCGGGGTGCCAGGCGCCGGGGGCGATCTGGCATAGCGGTTCAAGGACGAAGCGGCGGCGATGCATCCGGGGGTGGGGCACGATCAGGCCGGGCGCGGCAATGACGAGGCTGCCGAACAGGAGCAGGTCGAGGTCGATCGTCCTGGGGCCATCCCCCGGCCGGGTGCGGCGGCGCGGGGCAAGGCGATCGGCGGGCGTCGTGGTGCGATTCCGGCCGAGGGCGGTTTCGATCTCGAGCAGGCCGTTCAGCAGGGCGCCGGCGTCAAGGCGGGTTTCGATTGCCGCCGCGGCGTTCAGAAAGTCCGGGTCGGCGGCCGCCACGCCGCTCTCCGGTACGGCCCCGGTGGCGTGGAACGCCGAGACCGCGGTTACCTCCCCGAGCTGCCGCAGGCTGCCGAGCGCGGCGCGCAGGTTCTTCTGTCGCGAGCCGAGGTTGGACCCGAGGGCGACGAAGGCGCGGGTCCGGGTCACGGCCGGCAGTCCACTCCGGCACGGAGAAGGTCGCGCGCCTGCCGGAACAACCCGGTCCGAGCGCGAGTCCGGGTCACGGGCGCCAGTCGATTTCGGCGCCGACTTCCGCGGCGCCGAGTTCGCGCGCGGCGCCGGGTTTCGTGACCCGGACCCGCAGCGATTCGATGCGGTTCCACGGCGTTGAGCCGCCTGCCGTCTGCGAGGTCCTTCGGCCGACGTCCGCTGCAATCCGCTCGGCCAGCGTTTCGACGAGTCGGTACTCGCCGCGGCCCGCAACCGCTTGCGTGAGGCCGGCGAGCGCCGCGTAGTCCACGGTCCCGGCCAGGTCGTCGCGGGCGTCACCGGCCTCGGACGCCAGGGTCGCCTCGATGTCGACCAGGAGGTCCTGCGGTTCGGCCCGTTCTTCGCAGGTCACTCCGATCCGACTCCGGCAGACGATGCCGCGCGCAAACACGCGGCGGCGCGCCGCCGGGCGATTGCGGCGCGGTCTGAGAGCGCCGATGCTCTCCGCCAGTTGCCGGTGCGGCTCGACGTCGTGTACGCGAAGCACGTCGGCGAAGCCGAGCGCAGCCGCCCAGGCATTCACCGCCAGCGTTCCGTGCAGCCGCTCCTCGACGGGGACGCCGCCCAGCAGCCGGTCCAGGAACGACTTGCGCGATACGCCGAGCACCACGGGCGCACCGATCCGTTTCAACTCGTCGAGGTTCGCCAGCAGGTCGAGGTTGTGCTCGAGCGTCTTGCCAAAGCCGATCCCCGGGTCGACCAGCACCTCGACTCCGTGGCGGCGTCCGGCCGCGACCCGCTCGGCGAGGTAGTTGCGGATCTCGGCTACCACGTCGCCGTAGCGCGGCTTTCGCTGCATCGTGCGCGGTTCGCCCTGCATGTGCATCGCGATGACCGGAGCGCCGTGGCGGGCGGCGACCTCGAGCATCGCCTCGCCTGCGCCGGAGATGTCGTTGATCATGTGGGCGCCGGCGGCGAGCGCGCGATCGGCTGCTTCAGGCTTCGCGGTGTCCACGCTCAGGGGCACGCCGAGGTCGAGGCAATCGATGCCTTCGATCACCGGCAGCAGCCGGGCGAGCTCCTCGGTCATGTCAACCGGTTCAGCCCCCGGCCGGGTGCTCTCGGCGCCGATGTCGATCAGGTCTGCCCCTTCGGCAGCCATGCGCTGTGCACCTTCGATCGCGGCCTCCGGAGCGTGAAACGTGCCGCCGTCCGAGAAACTGTCCGGCGTCACGTTGAGCACTCCCATGACCAGGGGCCGCTCGCCGAATGCCAGGGTGTGCGGGCCGCAGACCAGTTCCATGGGCGCAGTCTACGGGCTGCTGCTACCGTCGCCGGATGAGTTTGCGAAGGGGCGCCGGCGCCGGGTGCTTCGCCGCTCTGTTCACCCTCCTGGGGCAGGTGGCCGTCTGGCCGGGTATCGCCGGCGCTGCCGTTGGCGAGGAGTGCGGATTCGTCTTCACGGACGTGGCGGCCCGGTCCGGTGTGCACTTCGTTCACGCATCGGGCGCCGCGGGCGGCCTGCACCTGCCCGAGACGATGGGCGCCGGCGTCGCCTGGATCGACTACGACGGCGACGGCTGGCTCGATCTCTACCTGGTGCAGTCGGGGCCGTTTCCGCCGGACGGCGCCGGCGACGGGGCGGCTGACCGGCTGTTCCGGAACCTCGGCCCGGACGCGGCCGGCGAGGTGCGCTTCGTGCCTGCCGATGCCGGTGGCCTTGCGAGCGGCTACGGGCAGGGCGTCGTCGCTGCCGATGTGGACGGTGACCGGGACGTCGATCTGCTCGTGTCGCACTACGGCCCGACCGTGCTCCTGCGCAACGACGGCGCGGGCCGTTTCGCGCCGGCGGAACCGCTGCGGGCGCGCGAGTCGGAGGACGGGTCGGAGGAGTTCCCCTGGGGCTCCTCGATGGCGCTCGCCGACGCGGACCGCGACGGCGACCTGGACCTCTACGTCAGCCGGTATCTGGACTACGACCCGGCGCGCGGACTGGACTGCCGCCGGGACGGCCCGGACTCCGAGCCGGAGGTGTGCGACCCGTCGCTGTTCCTGGGCCAGCGCGACCGCTACTACGTGAATCGGGGAGGCGGCGCTTTCGAGGACGCGACCGCCGGGGCCGGCCTCGACGGCGCCGACGGCAAGGGGCTTGGGGTTGTCTTCGCCGACCTGGACGCGGACGGATGGCCCGATCTCTACGTGGCCAACGACCTGACCCTGAACCTCCTCTTCCGCAATCGCGGCGATGGCGCCTTCGAGGATCAGTCCCTTCTCTCGGGCGCCGCGGTCAACCGGAACGGACGCCCGGAGGCGGGCATGGGGTTGGCGGCGGCCGACTTCGATTCCGACGGCGACGTCGATCTCATCGTGACCAACTTCGACATCGAGACGAACACCCTGTATCGCAATGCGACTTCCGGGGCCGACCTTCTGTTCGAGGACGTGTCCGCCGCCACCGGTTTCGGCCAGCCTTCCTTCAACCTGCTCGGCTTCGGGATCGTGGCCGAAGACTTCGACCGCGACGGCGCGCTCGACGTGTACGTCGCGAACGGTCACATCTTTGCTACCCCGAGGCGCGACAACACGGACCACCGGCAGCGCGACCTGCTCCTTCGCGGCGCCGCGGCGGGGAGCTTTGCCGAAGTGCGCTGCGATTGGACTGACCGGGATCCTCTGGTCAGCCGCGGGGCAGCCGTCGCGGACTTCGACAACGACGGCGACGGCGACCTTCTTGTGACAGCCAACAACGGTCCGGCGCGGCTCTGGAGGAACGACACGGGGCGCAACGACACGGGACGCAACGACGCGGGACGCAACGACACGGGGCGCAACGACGCGGGCCGCAACGACGCGGAGCGCAACGACGCGGCAGGCGCCGACTGGCTGGGGGTCGAGCTGCGCGGCCGGTCGCCGAACACCCAGGCCGTCGGCGCCGTCCTCACGTTCTCGGGCGGGTTGGGGAGGCAACCGGGCCGGCGGTGGGTCCTGCGGGGCGACAGCTACCAGTCGTCGAGCGGGCGCCGGCAGCGGTGGGCGGTCGCCTCGCCTGGCCGCGAAGCACCGCTCGGCGAGGGCGAGACGGTCGAGGTGGCGCGCACCGGCGGCGCCCGCCGGCTCGACGTGCGTTGGCCCAGCGGCCATCGCACCCGGATCGTCGATCCACCGGTTGGCGTCTACCTGGTCGTCGAGGAGCGGCCGTGAAACCGGCGCGGCCGCTGGTCTCCCTCTTCTCGCGGCCGACGAGGTCGGTCTGCACACGTCGCCGCCGGGTGAGACGGCGCGGCCGCCGGTCTCCCTCTTCTCGCGGTCTGGTGCGCAATCCGTGGCAGCCGGACCGGGCGCGGTCACTGTCCGGAGCGTGTTCTCTCAGGTCGAATTGCGGGTTCGGGCGCTTGGGAGAACGGCGGTGAGGCCGGCGAGGGCGCTGGTTCCCCTGGTGCTTGTCGCCGCGGGGCCGGTCGTCATGCCGGCTGTGGCCGAGACCTTGCCGGCGGAACTCGAACCCGCGCGGTTCACGCTCGACAACGGGATGACCTTTCTGGTCGTGGAACGTCCCGGTCGGCCCCTGGTGGCCGCCGTCTGGGCGGTGCGCGGCGGCTCGGCGTCGGACCCGCCCGGCCGCCGCGGCCTGGCTCATGTCGTCGAGCACCTGATGTACGCCGGCAGCCGGACGATCGGCGCCCGCGACTGGGCCGAGGAGGAACCGTTGCTCCGACGCTGGGAGCGGCTGTACGAACGGTCGATCAGGCGGGGCGCGGCGGCGTCCGGTTCTGCCAGGGAAGGGCGACGGGCCTTCCGGTCGCCGGCCAGTCCGTCGACGCAGCGCGGCCGCGCCGTGTCCGGCCTGAACCGCCTGGAACAGCGGTTGAACGCGGTTCAGCGGCCGGGCGCCTACGCCGGCGTCTACACGCGGGCGGGCGCGCTCGGGATCGACGCGTTCACCCGCCACGACACGAGCTCGTTCCAGGCACTGGTGCCGGTGGAGAAGATCGAGCTGTGGTTCTGGATGGAGTCCGACCGCCTGCTGGAACCGGTGTTCCGCGGCTTCCGGCGGGAGCTCGCGGTGGTCGAGCAGGAGCGGCGCCAGCGGATCGACTCGAGCCCCGCGGGAACCTGGTTCGAGGCGTTCGACGCCGCATTCTGGGGCGACGGCCATCCGTACGCCCACTCGCCCGGCGGCGAACAGCTCGACGTCGCGCGTCTCTTGCCGGCGGATGCACGAGCCCACTTCGAGGCCGTGTACCGGCCCGACCGGCTGGTCGCGGTGCTGGTCGGGGACCTTTCCCCGGTCCGTGCGCGGCAGTTGGCGGGGCGGTACTTCGGCAGGCTCAAACGCGGCACGGCCGGTCGGATCGAGGCGGGAGACGATCATCTCCGTGATCCGGTCGGGGTTCGTCAAGAGACGCCGGCTACGCCCGTGCCCGCGCCTGCGCTCGGCTCGCTGGACGGCCTCTGCGCCTGCCGGCGCCAGGTCGAGATCCGCTATCCCACGGCGCCGTTCGCGGCGGCCGGCGATGCCGTCGCCCTCGATGTGCTGGCCGGTCTCCTGAACAGCCGGTCAGGGCGGCTGTACCGCGGGCTGGTGGCGAGCGGGGACCGGGTGGCCTTCGCGGCGTCGGCGGAGCACGTGTCGCGCCGTCTCGGCGGTTACTTCGCGGTGCGGATCGAAGCGGGTGAGAACGCGGATCTCTCGGGACTGACCGCTGCCTGGGACCGGCTGCTCGGAAGCCTGCGTGCCGGCGGCGTCGGCGAGTCGGAGCTCGGGCGCGTGCGCCGTCAGCTGGTGACGGACTCCTGGCGTCAGCTCGAGCGGGCCGCCGGGCTGGCGCACCGCCTGGCGGCGGCCGAGGTGCTCGGCGGCTGGCGCCAGTTGACGGAATGGCTGGATGCCGCGGCGACCGTCTCCGCCGCTGACCTGGAGCGGGTGATGGACCGCTACCTCGTGTCGGCCGAGCGGGCCGTCCTCTCCCTGAACCGCGACTCTTCGGTGGGCACGGCGGCGATGAACCCGCGCCGTCAGGGCCCCACCGTCGCCGCCCCTTCACCTTGGCCGATCATGCGCTTGAAGGCGGCGAACGGGACGTCGAACGCAGCCGATGCCGAGTCGGGATCGGCTGCGGCGGGAGTCGGAAAGGTCTGGGCCGAGAGACCGCGACCCGGGCTTGGGGGCGCTGAACGGTGAGCCGGCCCGCTGCACCTCGGCCAGGGGACCGGCACGCTGCCGGCCGTGACCCGGGCTTGGGGGCGCTGAACGGTGAGCCGGCCCGCAGCACCTCGGCCAGGGGACCGGCCCGCTGCCGGCCGCGACCCGGGCGGTGGGGCGCTGAACGGTGAGCCGGTTGCTTGCGCTCGCGGTTCTCGCGGCGGTGGCGCCGGCGTTCGCCGCACCGGTTCCGGCGCAGGTGATTCCGGAACGGCCGCAGGACCTGCGGTTTGCGCCGTCCGTCTTCGAGCCGCCGCCGGTTTCCGGGTTGCGCTTCGAACTCGGGAACGGACTGCCGGTCCATGTCGTGCCCGACCGCAGCCTGCCGCTCGTGGACGTCGTGCTGGCGTTTCCGGTCGGAGACGGGGACGAGGGGCCGGGCGAGGACGGGTTGGCCTCGATGACGGCGGCGATGGCGCGGCGCGGCGGCGCCGGCGAACTCGGCCCCGATGAGCTCGACGACGAGATCGACGCCCTGGGCGCCCGGATCGAGGCGAGCAGCTCCTGGGGGCGTACCGTGCTGGTGCTCGACTCGGGTTCCGGGTCGGTCGACCGGGGTCTGGAACTCCTCGCGGCGATCCTGTTCCAGCCGCGGTTCGACGAAGCGCGGCTGGAGCAGGCGAAGGAGAACCTCCGCGTCAGCCTGCTGGCGGCGGCCGACGACCCGCGGGCGGTTCTCGAACGGGAGTGGCTGCGTCTGGTTCACGGGCCGGGTTCCCCGCGCAGCCGCCGTTTGACCGAGGCCTCGGTCGCGGCGTTCGAGAGCGAGGCTCTGGCCGGGTTCCACCGGCGGCACTGGAGTTCACGGGGAGCGGTGATCGCCGCCTCGGGCGACGTCGACCCCGAATCGCTGGTGGCGCGCCTGGATGAACTGTTCGGCGGTTGGGCGCCGCGGCCATCGGCGGCGGGCGGGGAGGCGACGGACTCCACGGCCGCTCACGGGCCAGGTGGCCAAACCGCTGCTGCCCGTCGCCGGTCGCGCGGTGGCGATGGGCACGATCGACCGCTGGCGGCGCCCGCGGAGTCGGTTCAGGCCTCGGCGCCGACCGTGGGCGGAGAGTCGACAGGAGACCGAGGGCCCACCGCAGCCGAAGGGTCGACTGGAACCGGAGGGCCGGCTGGAGGCGCGAGACCGACTGGAGCGGAAGGGTCTCCACGGGTTGCCGCCGCTTCGCCGGGCTGGTGGACGATCGACCGGCCCGGTCCTCAGGCGGCGATGGCCATCGGTCACCGCGGCGCCCTGTCCGATTCCTGGGATTCTCGCGATCGCTGGGCCCTGATCCTGCTGGCCGAGATTCTCGACGGCCCGGGCGCGGTGTCGCGCCTGCGGTCCCGCCTCCAGTTGGAAGCTGGTCTCGCCTATCGGGTTCTGACCACGTTCGACATGGACGTGATTCCGGTCGAGCCGCCCCCGGTGCATTCGCCCGGCCGGGAGCGAGGTGAGTTCCGGATCTTCCTTGAGACCGCTCCGGAATCGGCTGCCGCTGCCGCGGTCGTTGTGCTGGAGGAACTCCGACGCGTGCGGCGCGACCTGGTGCATGAGGACGAGATCGCCACCGCACGCCAGTCGCTCCTGGCCCGGCTGCCGCTGCTCTTCGACCGCGCCGAGACGATCGCCGGGCGGTTTGCCGAGGACGAACTGCTGGGTCGGCCTCATTCGTACTGGGCACGCTACCGGGATCGGCTTGCCGCGGTGACCGCGGCCGATGTTCGTCGTGCGGCCCGGCGCTTCATCGAACCCGAAGGCGTCGCTCTGCTGGTGATCGGCGACCGCGCGGCGGTGCGCGGCGGACGCGGCATGGATGAACTGCGACGCGCGTTGGGGTCTCCACGGGCTTCGAGAAGCCGGTGACCGCAGTTGCAGGAGGCGCCGCAACACTCTCCCGGTCGTCTCCGGGTTGCCGGACCAAAGGGGCTGCGCGGCTGCCGCGGTCAGCCACTCGCCCGGTTGTGCAAAGCCGTTCTCCGGACGAATCGGGTGAGAACGGGTCGAAGTTCCAGCGGCGGGCCGCCGGTCGGGTCGCTGGCCGCGGCGGCGTCATCGTGGAAGGGCCGCCGCTCCGCCCGGTCCGGGCTTCGTGCGCGATGCGTCAGCAGACGGGCGTCAGCAGACGGGCGTCAGTAGACGGCGGTGTCAGGATAGAACGCGTACCAGCCGAACCAGAAGGCGACGTGGCCGGGGACGCGGGGCAGCAGGTCGCCTCCCGCTTGCGGCGCGAGGCCTTCCTCGGCGATCCACCAGGTCGTTCCGTCCCTGGCTTGAAGGTGACGAAGCGCTCCGGGCGCCGGCGGATCGAAGGTCAGGGCGCCGCGTTCGTAGGCGCGTACGGCGCCGCTCGAATCGTCCAGGACGAGCACGATGGGCAGGCCGCCCAACGTGTCGTGGACGAGACGCTCGGCCTGCAGTTTGGCCAGCGGGTACGCTTTCGCCGCGCGGTTGATCCGCAGGACGTAGACCTGTTCGTTTCGTTCCAGAGCGTCGCTTTGCCGCCAGACCGGGAACTCGACGCCGGCGCGTTGGGCGTCGGCGGCGCCTTCGACGTAGCGGTATCCGGTTCGACGCGCGGTATCCGGATCGGGGCGCATGATGGACGTGTCGGGGTGACGGTGTCGCCACGCATCCCACGTTGTCAGCGTCATGGGCAGCATCTGGAGGACGACACCTTCGGCGGCGCGCTCGCCGAGGACAGCTTCTCCCGTCAGATTGCTCCAAAGGCTGAGCGTGGCGCGGTCGAACATCAGCTTGTTCGATCGGTAGAGCAGACCCGAGGTGCCGAACCGCAGACGCTCGCCGTTTTCGCCCACGGCCGAATAGAGGATGGCGGAACCGCACAGGGTGCAGAAGGAGATGGTGATCGGCTGACCGCCGACCGTGTCGTTCAGGAGTTCGTGCCAGCTCAGCACCTTGACGGGATAGGCACGCCGCTCGCCGCCCAGGCTGACGCCGAACACGGTGTCGGCGCCGCGCATGAAGCGCGCCATGTCGGCGGGAACGGAGGCGGGGTCGTCGACCGCCGGGATTCCGTCCAGCGGCACGCCGCCCCACTGGACTTCCCGCAGTCGTAGCTTGACCGTTGCTTCAGGACTGAGAATGCGGCCGTAGACGGGGTCGATGCGCGAGAACAGTCTCCCCTTCCATCCGACGTAGCCGGCCGGCGGCTCGAGATCCTGGCGGCTGCCGACGTAGCGAAGCCAGTCCCGGTAGCGGCCGCCGGGCTGCGCGCCGGACAAACGCTCGAGGAGCTGCCTGACATCGCGTCTCGCCTCGCTCGGCGCGAAGAAGTACGTGTCGACCAGTGGTACCAGGGTCGAGGGATCCGCGTTGGCGAGTGCCTTTGCGGCTCTGCGCCTCGGCTTCTGCTTTTCCGCCGTCAAGGCCAGGAGGCGCTTGTAGATCTGGTTGCCCGAGTCGGCTCTGCCGGCGCTGCTGTCCGGGGTCGGAACCGTCGGAGGGCCGGCCGGCGGATCGTCCATCAGCCGCTCCTGCGCCGGGAATGCAGGCGCGCCGGCCGCTGTGGTCAGGCAGAAGACCGGCGCGGCCAACCGAAGGAACGCGGCTCTGATCATCCTCATGAGAGACCTGTCGATACTATCCGTGCCATGTTGAACGCGAGGCCCGGCACCGGAACTTCCGGTGTCGGAACCAGGTCACGGTTGGTTTCAGCCGCGTCAGCCGCCGCCATCGCGTGGTTCCTGTTCAGTGTTCTCGCGGTCGGTGCGCGGGCACAGGAGTCGGATGTCCTCCTCGAGAGGATCGAGATCACGCCTGCAACGCCGGGCCCGCGCACCCTGTGCCGGTTGACCGCGCGCGTCAGGAACGCCGGCGACCGGGATGTCTACAGTTTCGGCTTCGATGTGGAGCTGAACGGCCAGGCCTTGCGCGTCTACGAGAACCAGCTGTTTCTTCAGGTGATCGAAGCCGGCGAGTCGGATGGCGTGGCGCTCTACAGTTTCTGGACCTCGGAAACCGGGCGTCCCGTACCGGCCGACGGCAATCTGGAGGTGCGGGTCCGGCTACGTGAAGCGCGGTGGGTCAGAGTGTCCGAGGTCAAGGAGGATGGCGAGACGGTGGAGGTGTGGACCCCGGACGGCGCGGTCTCCGGCCTGCCGCAGGTCGTCAGCCGAACTCTGAAGCTGAAGTGAAGGCGGCTCGCGTACTCTTCGCCGCGGTCGCGGGCGGGTTGGCGCTTCTCGTGTCGGGGTGCTCGCCGGGCCCCGAAGCGACCTCGGGAGCAGCCGCCGAGTCGCCTCGCCCGCCGGTCGTCATGATCTCGATCGACACGTTGCGTTCGGACCGGCTTCCCGCTTACGGATACGGCGCGGTCGAGACCCCCGCCATCGACCGCCTGGCGGCCGATGGCGTGCTGTTCGAGCGTGCCTTCACGCATGTGAACGTGACCTTGCCCGCCCACGCCAGCCTGTTCACGGGTCTGCTGCCGGCGGTGCACGGCGTACGCGACAACGCCGGCTACCGGCTGGGCGAGAGCATCCCGACGCTGGCGGCCGAGCTGAACCGGCACGGCTATGCCACCGGCGGTTTCGTGTCCTCCTGGGTCCTGCGCGCCTGGACTGGAATCGACCGCGGTTTCGACGTGTACGACGACGGCGTCCGATTCGAAACGGGACGTCAACTGGGCGATTTGCAGCGGGCGGGGCCGGAGACCCTTGCGGCCGCCTCGGGTTGGTTGGACGGCGTGGCGGACGTTCCTTTCTTCCTGTTTCTGCACCTCTACGAGCCTCATGCGCCCTATCAGCCGCCGGCGCCGTTCGCGGGCCGCTACGAGGACGCTTACGACGGCGAGGTGGCGGCAGCCGACCGCGTCGTCGGCGATCTGCTCCGGCGCCTGGAACGGCTCGGGCTCTACGACGAAGCCCTCGTCATCCTGCTCTCCGATCACGGCGAGGGCCTGATGGATCATGGCGAGATGGACCACCTGGTCTTCATCTACCGCGAAGTGCTGCAGGTGCCCCTGATCGTGAAACTGCCGGGCGGGAAGCGCGCCGGCGAGAGGGTTGGCGTCAACGTCCAACTCGCCGACGTCGCGCGGACCCTCTATTCGTTCCTGGATCTCGAGGAGCCGGCCGGGCTGGCGGGGGCCGATCTCCTGGACCTGCAGTCGGCCGTGTCGGCCGGGAGGCCGAGGCAGATCGTCTCCGAGAGCGTGTATCCCCGAATCCACTTCGGTTGGAGCGATCTTGCTTCGATCATCGAGGGCGACCTGCACTTCATCGACTCGCCCGACCCGGAGCTGTACCGGCTCTCCGAGGACCCGGAGGAGCTGAACAACGTGATCCGGGAGGAGCGGACGGCTGCGCGACGGCTGCGCGAGGCGTTGGCCGGAATCGACCGCACGCTGGCTTCGCCGGCGGAGGAGGATCCCGAAACCCGCCGGCGTCTGCAGTCGCTCGGGTACCTTTCCGGCGGAGCTCGTGTGCGGGAAGGTCCGCTTCCCGATCCCAAGAGTCGGATTGGCGTCGTCGCCGTCCTGGACCGCGCCGCGGAGCAGGTGGCCCGTGGTCGCCTGGCTGAGGCCGAGACGCTGCTTCGGAGGGTGCTGGAGAAGGACCCTCAGCTCATCCACGCCTGGGAACTGTTGGGGGGCGTGATGGAGCGGAGAAGCCAGCCATCGGCTGCGCTCGGGGCCTACCGGAGCGCGTTCGAGGCTTCCGGAGGCGGCGCCGTCACCGCGGGTCTCAAGGTGGCGGAGCTTCTCCTCCGCAAGGGGCGGGTGGCGGAGGCGCGGGAGCACGCCCTGGCCTTCGTCGACCGGTCGCCGCTGGCCCATCAGATTCTGGCCGAGGCGGCGTTGATCGACGGCGCCGTGGAAGAGGCCGGAGAACACCTGGAAAGGGCGGTCGCCGAGCGCGGTCCACGGTTGACGCCATTGATCGTCCGGGCGGGTTGGCTGAACGTGCAGGGACGGTTCGAGGAAGCTCTGGCGCAGACCGACGAAGTGCTCGCCGAGTTCGGCGGCGGCGCCGGCGAGCGGACGGTTCTCGCTCGTCTCTTCCTTCACCGCGGCACGGCGCTAGGGGCCCTGGAGCGGATGGCGGAGGCGGAGCGTTCGTACCGCGAGGCCATCGACCTGGACAGTGAGCTGCTTGGGGCGTACTCCTCGCTGGCTTACCTGCTCGCGCTGCAGGGCCGGGCCGCCGAGGCGGGCAATGCCCTGCGGGAGATGGTAACGGCGAACCCGCAGCCCGCCGCCTGGGCCGAGGCGGTGCGGACACTGCGGGCGATGAACGACGAAGCGTCCGCGGCACGATTGCTGGCGCAGGCACTCCAGCGCTGGCCGGAGAGTTCGGAACTCCTCCTGCAGGTCGGTTCTTCGGGGTAGGCTCTCCGGGTGGCTGCGACCAAGCAACCGGTGGGGCGCCGTTCGCCGGAGCGCGCGCGGCATCGGATCATGGCGGGTCCGCTGGCGACGGCCTGCATCCTGTTGAGCCTCCACTCCGACACACCGCTGACGGCGCAGCAGGTGGCAGCCGGGAGCGAACGGGTGTCAGGTCCGGTGTTCATCGAGACCGTCGAAGTCGAGGTCATCGACATCGACGTCTACGTCACGGACGCCGACGGTCAGCCCGTGCACGGCCTGACGCAGGACGACTTCGAACTGCTGGTGGACGATCGGCGGGTGGCGATCAGCAACTTCTACGCGGTCGAAGAGCGTGGCGACGAGCTGTGGGTGCGACGCGGCGGCGCCGACGCCGAACCCCTGGCCGCGCCGGCGCCCGACGATCCGCTGGCGCCGGGCCTCCCCGCGCGGGCGCGCCCGGTCGTGTCGTCCGAACAGGCGCTCCACGTCGTGGTCTACATCGACAACCTGAACCTGACGCCGTTCAACCGGAACCGGGTGCTGCGCGAACTGCGGAGCTTCATCCGCGAGCAGCTCCGGCCCGAAGACAACGTGATGCTGGTCAGCTACGACCGCTCCATCGACCTCTTGATGCCGTTCACGAACGATCGCGAAGAGTTGAACCGGGCCCTGCTGGAACTCGAGGAGACCACCGGGAACCGCGTGCATCGCAACAACGAACGCCGCGACATCGTCGCGCTGATCAACGACGTGAACCTGGAGACGGCGGGCCGCCGGGGGAGCGAGCAGTTCCAACGGGGTGTGCGCGAAGGCCGGGTCATCGGCGGTCCTGTCGGCCTGGCGCGGAATCAGTTGATCGCCTACGCCGGTTCGGTGCGCAACGATACCCACCTGTCCATCGACGGCCTCGGCAGCCTGGTGGAGAACCTGTCCGGGTTGCCGGGGCGCAAAGCGGTCGTCTACGTGGCCGACGGTCTGCCGATGATCGCCGCCGAGGACATGTTCCACTTCATCCGCGATGCCTACGAGGACGCGGTCTCGCTGGTGGAGATGACGTCATACGACATGTCGCGGCGCTTCCAGCAGCTCGCGGCGGCGGCAAACGCGAACCGGACGAGCTTCTACACCATCGATGCCCGGGGCCTGACGGTGTACTCCCAGGGCACCGTGGAACAGCAGGCGGCCGGCTTGCCGGGACAGGGGTTGCTCATCGACCAGATCAGGGTGACCAACCTGCAGAGCCCGCTCCGCCTGATGGCGCGGGAGACGGGCGGTCGTTCGATCTTCAATGCGAACCGCGTGATGCCCGACCTTCTGAAGATCGCCCGCGACTTCCGCAACTACTACTCGCTCGGGTACATGCCCGCGATCGCCGGTACCGGGCGCCTGCACGCGATCGAAGTCCGCCTGAAGAACCGACCTCGGGGCGTCGACCTGAACTACCGACGCGGCTATCGCACCAGGACGGTCGAGTCGCGCATGGCCGAGGGCACACTCTCCGCTCTCCATCTGAACGTGTACGAGAACCCGCTGGGCGTCAGGGTGCAGAGTCTGTCTTCGAAGCGGCGAGCGGATGGGCACTACGACGTGCGGCTGGTCGTCGATGTCGCCTGGGACGAGCTGGTGCTGGTTCCGCGAGAAGGCGTGCACCACGGCCGGATCCGGCTCTGGTTGGCGGCCAAGGACGAGAAGGACCGCGCGACCGAGCCCAGGCTCAGCGAGTTGAACATCGCGGTGCCGCAGGATCGCCTGGCCGAGATCGAAGGCCGCAGATGGCGGTATGGCCTGGAGCTGACGATGGAGGCCGGATACCACGACATCGGGATCGGGCTGCGGGATGACGTCGGAGGCCGTCAGTCGTTCCTGCGCCATGGGGTGAACGTCCGATGAGCCACCGGGCAACCTGTTCGTCCGATCCGGGCCGAGTCTCCTTCGAAGCGGGGCCTGAGAGGTCGGGAGTTGTCCCGGGCGAGTGCGGCGGACAGCGGCTATAGTGAACCGCCATGACTCCATTCTTTCAAGGGACGCGGGCCAATCGTCCCTCTTCACTCTGTGCCGGTCGGCGTTGGCCAGTTCTGCCGGCCGCAATACTCGTCCTGTTCGCAGCGGCTGGCGCGAACGGACAGCGACTGCTTGATCTGGGTCCCGCCATCGAGGTTGCCCCGACAGATTCCGAGGGTCTTGAGACCTTCGCGGTTGAACTGGACATCGACTTCGTTCGCTCCGCTCCGCCGCTGGTGGAACTCCCCACGCCGGACGGACGGGTTCTCGCCGCGGAGATGACGGTCTTCGAGGACCGCGGCGCCGGCGACGCCATGTGGGCGGGAACCGTTCCCGGCGCCGGGTACGAGAGCGTCGTGCTCACGGTCAAGGACGGCTATCTGGCTGGGCGCTTCGGTGAGCCGGGAGGCGCCAGGTACCTGATCAGCGCCGGTCCCGACGGCCGCGGTCAGATCGTCGATGCGTCCGTCCGCGCGCCGGATACCGAGGAGCGGACCTGTCCCGGCGGCGTGGTTCCGCCCGGGGAGTCTCCCGCCCGGCTGCCTCTGGCGCAGCGTGACGGACCTCCGGGCGGCGTGGCGTCCGAGTCGAACCACGATGTGCTCGACATCCTGGCCGTCTACACACCCGAATCCGAGGAGCGGTGGAGCCGCCGCAATCTGACGCCGGGAGCGGCGATTCAACGGTCCGTGGACTACCTGGCCCAGGTGTTTCGGAACGGCCGGTTGGGCGTGACGCCGAACCTGGCGCACTTCGCGGAGGCGCCGCCTCTGTTCGGAGACCACGAATCGCAGGACGGCGAGGAGAGCGAGTGGTCCTGCAACCACATTCTTGGCCATATGCCTGGGGATCCGGACCTGGCGCGGCTCCGGGCGGAACACGAGGCGGACATGGTCCACCTGTTCGTCTGGGGCGCCCAGGGTTGCAGCGGCATCGCCTACCTCCTGACCAAGGGGAGCTCCGCTCAGTCGTTTTCGGACGCGGCCTTCGGTCTGACCCTGCCCCGCGGCGACTACGACGGAACGTTCGCCCACGAGATCGGTCACAACATGGGCGCCAACCATGATCCGCAGAACGTCGGCCTGGGCGGCAGGACCTTCGAACAGCATCGCAACGAGGTTGCCGTGTATCCCTACGCCTACGGCCACACGGACTTCGTGCCGGTACCCAACATCGACACGATCATGAGTTACGGCACTGGCCGGGTCGAGCCCTACTTCGCGACGGTGCGGTTCCGGCCGCGGGGCTGGAACCTCGGCATCGCCGGAGAGCGCGAGAACGAGCGGGCAATGCAACAGACGATCCACCTTGCCGTCCAGTACAGCGACTTCCTCGGCAGTACACCGGACCCGGAACCTCCTCCTCCTCCTCCGGGTGGCGTGCCGACGGCGCCGGGCAATCTGACCGCCGCGCCGACCGGCGCCACCAGCGTCCGCTTGACCTGGTCGGACGAGTCGGACAACGAGAACGGCTTCGAGGTGCAGTATCGCCCGGCCGGCGGAAGCTGGCAGGCGGCCACCAGGTTGCCGGCGAACTCGACATCGGCTGATGTGACCGGACTGGAGGCCGGCGGCCGCTACGAGTTCCTCGTGCGTGCCTACAACGACGCCGGCGGCGCGAACAGCGGCGTCGTGACCGTCGTGCTGGCGGCGGAGGAATACACGGACTGCGTGCCCTCGGGGCCGCAGATCGCCTTCGAGCACGGTTACACGGTGAGCATGTGCATCGAGTACGAGAAGGATGGCGAGGTGGTCCAGGCCGACGCGGTCGACTACGGACTCTCATCCCGCGAGTCGGGGCTGTTGTACTTCTTCGACCGCGACAACTCCGAGGTGCTCGTCAAGGTGCTCGATGCCTGCGGAGTGAACGGTTACCGGTGGGTGTTCGTGGCGCCGGTCACGACCCAGGCGTTCAACCTGTACGTCGAGGAGACGGCCACAGGAGTGCGGTGGCCCCACCGGAATCCCCGCGGTGGCGCCACGGCGACGACGAAGAGCGACATCCAGGCGTTTCCCTGCGCCGCTGCCGTTTCGTCGACGGCTGTTGCGGATGGTGTCGGCACGGTTCGCGGAATCGACCTGGTCGATGCGGGCCTGCCGGTGTCGCCGCCCGCACCGACGTCGGCCGAGCGTGTCGAACCGGCGGCCCGGCCGGCGGTTGCCGTTTCTCTACCGGTCACCGCCGGGGGAGAAGCGGAGTGCGAGCCGCAGCCGGTGACGACCCTTCGCGGCGGCTACACCGTGAACATGTGCGTTGAGCACCTGAGGGAAGACGAGACGGTGGTCGAAGAGGTCAAGGACTACGAACTGGACTCCGAGCAGTCGGCCATCCTCTACTTCTTCCAGCGCGACAACGCCGAGGTGCTGATCAAGGTGCTGGACGGCTGCGGGGTCAACGGTTATCGGTGGGTGTTCGTGGCGCCGGTCACGACCTTGGCGTTCAATCTGTCGATCGAGCCGCCCGGCGGCGGAGAGCCCTGGACTCACGAGAACCGTCTCAACCAGACCGCCGCGGCGAAGAGCGACACCACGGCGTTCGCCTGCAGCCGGTAGTTCGGCAGGCGCGGCGCCGGGCGCACGACCAGGTCGTCGCCGGCCAGGGCGTGTTCCGCGGCCGGCAGTTCGGACCCTGAGGCTTGATGTGCGCCCTCGTTGCGTGGAGGGCCGGGAGGGAACCAGGTTCTGTCCCCACCGGCCCTCCGCGGCTCGGGCGAGCCGCGGTTACAGCACGCGGATCGACGTTGAGGACGAGTGCTGGCCGTTGGCGCCGTCGGTCACGGTGACGACCAGGATGTAGTCGCCGCTGGCGAGCTTCTTTCCGGCCACGAACGTCCCTGACAACTGCGAGACGCCTGATCCGGCCCGGGCGCCCGGCGCCAGGACAACCTCGCCGCCCTCCGCCACCGGCTCGCCGTTCGGGCGGAGCACCTGGGTTCGGACGGACACGGACCCCGCGCCGAGATTCGCGGCGGCGAGACTGATCGGCGTCTCACCGCCCGCGGTGATCACCGGCTTTGCCGCGGGGATGAACGGATTGCCGTCCATCAGGAACGGGAAGCCAACGTCGAGCCGCTGATCCGCTTCTCTCTCGCGAAGCAGAACCCACTTCTTCGGCGGTTCCGGGAAGAGCGGCGGCTGGAGCGTCGGCGTCTCGCCCGGCACCGTGAGCACGGTTGTCGCCAGGGCCCGGCGTCCGGTGACGTCGTTGCGGATCAGTACCCGAACGGAGTAGTCGCCGGGGTTCAGGTCGAAGTGGCCCCAGTACTTGATCCCGCTCTGGCGGAGCGCCGGGCCGGCCTGGGCCGTGTCCAGGCCCATGGACCGGACGAAGAAATCGCGCACGATCCCGTGGTCGTCCAGGGCGTACGCGTAGATCTGGAGACGCAGGGTCCCACCCTGGAGGCCGGCCAGAAGATCCTTGCCCCGCGCCTCGATGAGCACGGGTGCGTAGGCCTTGCCGCTGTCGGCGGGGAAGGCGGCGGCGAGCACGGAGGTGTCGATCTCGCCCGCTTCCACTCCGCCCATGACCTGCTGCGCTGAGCTCAGAGCCCGTTCGAAGGGGTTGGTCTGTTCATAGGGCTTCGGGGCGTAGTAGCCGGGTCGGTGGACGACCCGTGTTCCCCGGGGAGCCTTCTTGAGCCGTACCCGCAGTTTGCGGAAGCGGCCGTCGTTCTTCAGGTCCCTGGGGTAGAAGGAGAGCAGGTAGGTGACGCTGGTCTGCTCCAGCATCTCGGACATCGCTTCACCCAGGTCGCTGAAGTTGGCGTACAGTCTGCCGTCGGTGTCGTTCGCCATCAGAGACAGCGAGGCCCTGTTGCTCTGGCCCTGCGTCTGAATCTGGCCGCTCACGTCCACGGCCTGGATCGTGCAGTTCGCCTCGCGGAAGCGCTCCAGCATCTTGTTCACCGACCTCTGGGCGGCGCTGCTGCCGAAGAGCTCTTCGTTGTCCACCCGTTCGAAGTTGCCGTCTACCAGCCTCTGCTGCCGTTCCAGGATCTCGGCCTGCTGCTCCACCGTCACGCCCTGTTGACCGACAAGAATGGAGTCGTCGAAGCCCTCGGACAGGAAGACGACGTGCTTGCGTCCCTGAATGGACTGCATCCAGTTGGCCAGTTCGGTCATGCCGGACGTCAGTGCGTCGACCTCGCTTGCCGCGGCGCCGCGCGCCGCGGCGTCCTGCAGCACCTGCAACTGCTGCTGTTGTTGTTGCAGCTCGGCCTGCACATCGAAGGGCCGCTCGCTGGAACCTTCGCCGATGTCTGCGCTCGCGGGGAGTTCGCCGCTCAGATCGCTGATCACGAGACCCAGGGGGTCGCGGATCGCGTCGGACTGTCTTTCTCCGAATCCGAGGCTGCGGATCGCCTCGCGGATCTGACTGCGGTCCGAGGTGAAGCCGAGCACGAGTTGGGGCCGGTTGGCGAACACCGCGAGGGCCACCAGGTCTGTGGGGTGCAGTTCCCGCAGGACGAGGTCGGCGGCGGCCTTTTGGGCGCGGCCGACCGCATCGGGCGGGGTGAAGAAGAGATCGAACAACAGCAGAAAGTGCCGCCGTGCGGCGACCGGTACCGGTTCCTGGGTCGCCCTCCCTTCGATGTTCGCCAGATCGACGACATCGAAGCCGACGATCTCGACCGTCTTCCGGTTGTCCTGGAGTTCGAAGTCGGCGGCCGTGAGATCGCGGAGGGGGGCGCCGGCACGGCTGACCTGCACCGGCACTTCCACCATGATGACTGTGGTCGTGTCGCTGAACTCGGCCTGTGCCTGCCGGGCGCCGCGCCCGCGTTGGGCGTCGGCCGCAGCCGCTGAGAGCAGCAGTGCGGCGGCGCAGAGAAATGCCCCCGTTCGGCCGGCTGGATGCGAGATCTGTTGGTCCGGAGGTCGGTGTTCGTCCATTGCAAGCTCTCCCTGTATTCCTCGGTGCTGAGATGTGGCGTTGTGGTCCCGGCGACGCGTCGACTCGGCCGCCCCGGTCAGTTCAGCACCTTCACGGGGATCGAGTTGGCGGATATGGCCTGCGTTGCCTGATCGACAACCGCGACGCTCAGAGTGTAGTCGCCCGGCTCGAGACCGGTGGGCTGGAAGGCCGCAATCAGCTTGTCGAGACCGGCGATTCCGGTCACGGTGCGCTCGCGCAGACTGAGCGTGCCCCCGGCCATCGCCTCGCCCTCGCGGTTGGTCACGGTTGCCTGCAGCGTCAGGTCGCCCGAGCCGAGGTTGTAGCCAACCAGGCAGAGTTCCGCGCCTTCCGCATCATCGGTCAGCGGCAGCAGCGGCACGGCCGACGGGACATAGGGTTCTCCGTTCACCGTGAACGGATAGATCGTCGTTCTGGCGTACTGGTCGCCGGCCTGTTCGCGGACCAGGAACCAGCTTCCCGGCTCCTCGAGGAAGAAAGGCGGCAGGAGGGCCGGCTGCCCGTCCGTGTACCTGGGGACCTCCAACTCGACTGTCGCCACGCCGGTCCTTCCGGAGACGGCGTTGCGGACGAGGACCCTCACGAGGTAGGCGCCGGGGCCGAGGTTCAGGTGGCCGTAGTACTTCAGACCGGTGTTGGCGAAGGTATCCTCGCGCCCGGCCAGGTCGAGCGTCACGACCCTGCTGAAGAAATCGCGCATCTGGGCCGTGTCGTCGGTGACGTAGGCGTAGATCTCGACGGGAAGATGCCCGTCCTCATGCCCCCGCAGCAGCTCGTTGCCGCCGACCTCGATGATCACGGGTACGTACGCTTCGGCTTCAGCGGCCTGGAACGGCGCCGCCAACACGTCGACCTTCAGGCCGTCCGTCTCCGTTGCGGTGGCGATCAGGTCCGAGGCGAGGAGGCGCTTCTCCATCGGGTGCAGGTCCCCGAATGGCCGGGGGGTGACGTACCCCATGCGGTGCGAGACCTGTGATCCCCGGGGCGCTTCGGCGCGTACCGAAAGCCGGTGCTGCGCGCCCGGTGGGCCCGGTGCGGAGGGCTTGAAGGACAGCAGGTACGTGACGTGGGAGGACTCCAGCACTGAGCGGAGCTCTTCGCCGAAGTCGTTGGCGTCTTCGTGGAATCCTCCGCCGGTCTCGTTGGAGATGTAGAAGAGCGCGTCCCGCCCAACGATGCGCGCCCGGTTCTCTTCCGGGAGGTCCGCCCGCAGTCCCGAGATGTCGACCGCGTGGATCACGGCGTTGGCGCGGCCGAACTCGCGCACCATCTGATTGACCAGGACCTGGAGTTGCGTGTTGCCGTAGCGGTCGTCCGTGTCGACCTCGGCGTACCGGCCGTCCTGGATGGCCCGGATCTCGCGTTGCATCTCTTCGTCGAAGAAGTCCGGCTGGCGACCGAACAGCAGCCGGCCGTCGAATCCCTCCGAGAACAGGATGACGTGCTTGCGGCCCTCGATGCTGCCAAGAACCTGCGCCATCTTCTGGAGCGTGTCGGCCCAACTCGAGATTCGGCCACGGGCGAAGCTCTTCTCGTATCTGGCCATCTGATTGCCGATGATCCGGAGGTAGCTGCTGACGCTGCGTTCCATCTCGCTGATGCTCCGGTTCACGCCGCCCGCGTCCAGGGAGGACGCGATAGCGGGGCCCGGGGCGTCGATCAGGAAGCCGAGGGGATCCCTGGTGACGAGCTTCAGGAGACGCGGATTGCCGAGCGTGGCGATGGCCCGAGCCAACTGCGTCCTGTCCGGCGTGAACGTGACCAGGAGTTGGGACCCGGACTCCGCGGTATGCACGGCCACGGCGCCAAGATCGGTGGGATGCATCCCGTTCAGGACAAAGTCCTGCGCGGCGACGCGCGCCCGCGCAACCGACGTGGGCGTCGAGAACGTGAGGTCGAACAGGAGCAGGAAGTGCCGCCGAACGGCCGGCGGCAGACCATGGCCCGCATCCATCACGCGTCGTTCGTCCGGCGCGAGAAGATCGAGGTCGACGACCTGGAAGCCGGACAACTCCTGAAGCCGGCCCTCGTCGAGGATCCGGAAGTCCTCAATGGTCAGGCCGCGCACCGGCTCGCCGTTCCTGGAGACCACGTTGACCGGTACCTGGACTTCGAAGACGGAGGTTTCTTCGTCGAACTGCCGCAGATTCCCGGGATCTTGTGCCGGGACCGGCAAGACGCCGGAGAACGCCGCGATCATGGCGGCAACGACGACGCCCGCGAGGCGGCCGCCTCGCGGATGTCCCCGACCGGGGAGGCGACGGGCGGCAGACGACGTTTCGGGTTTCATGACCTTGGGCCGTCCTCTCCCGGGGCAGCCTTCGTCGACAAGGCTAGCAGCAGAGACCGGTTGCTTCTCCCGGGCCGTTGCCGCTGGCCGGGAGAGCGGCGCCGGGCCATATTCGACCGAGGAGCGACCCGGGTGGCGCGCTCCGCGCCACCCGCGAACCAGTCCGTGCGCCCGTCAGCGGGCGCACGGATGGCACGATGCTGGGCGGGATGCATGACCGATCGAATGCAGCGCGAATTTTGCCACGGGCTGCCAGGCCGCCCGACCGAGGTCACGGCGGCCCCCGTTCGATCAGCGCCGCGTACTTGCGTGCTTCTTCGTGCGTGGCGTCGAGGCGCAGGGCCCGCTCCACGTGGTGCCTCGCTTCGCGCACCCGGCCGGTCGCGACGTAGACCCGGACGAGGCCGACATGGACTTCCGGGAGTTCGGAGTCGGCGCGAAAGGCCCTGCGCATGTACTCCAGCGCCAGGACCGGGTCGCCGGCCGCCAGAGCGGCGTCGCCCCGGTAGACGTAGAAGAACGGGCTGGCCATGTTCAGGTCTTCGAGGACGTCGAGAAGCTCGCCGGCGCGGCCATGTCGGCCCTGGACCTGGTAGGAGCGGACCAGGTTCGTCAGCAGTGGAATGTTCTGCGGATGAAGCTCCAGGCCTTCCTCGTAGACCCGCGCAGCCTCGTCGACCCGGTTGCGCCGGAGCAGGAGGATGCCGCGGTTGTTGATCGCCTTGTCGAAGTCGGGCGCCAGCCGGACGGCGATGTCGAGCCACTTTTCGGCGGCGTCGAGCTCGTTCCGCATCAGGGCCTCCGCCCCCAGGTTGTTGTAGTAGTGGCCGGCGGCGGCCAGATCGGTGATCGGCTCGAAGTCGCGATAGGACTTGGGGCGGTAGGGAAGAAAGTCGTAGGTCGCCATCTCCCCGTCGACGTACATGCCGGCGACGATGTGGCCCCGGCTGATCACCACGCCGTCCTCGTAGTTCCAGCGCTGGTAGTCCTCGACCTCGACGAAGAACGGGTTCAGCCGGCGTTCGCGCCCCACCGCCACGAACAGGTTGACGAAGGACAGGCAGTTGCCCTGCCCCTCCGAGAACGTCTCGGCAGCCGTGCGAGTCGGACTCGGAGCGTACTGGAGCTTGATCCATCCGAAGATGAAGTCGAGCACCGCGTCGCGTCGCCGGGTCTCGCTGCCGACGGGACTGATCCGGTCGGCAATGGCGGCGCCAAGGTCGTCGGTGACGGCGAACGGGACGACCACCTCGTCCCGCCAGCCGCTCTCGAGGCGGCGGTCGAACTCGGAAATCAGCAGCTGCCGATCGTCCAGCGGCGCGTAGCCGGTGCACGCGGCGCCCAGGGCCAGCGTCAGCGCCAGTCCGCTTCGCCGCAGCGTGGCCGCGAACGGGGACTCGGGGGCCTGAAGCGGACCACTCGCTTCAGGCGGGCAGCGGGTTGCAGGCAGGTACGGAATGGGCATGCGACGGCCCTCGCTGGACAAACGGCCTCGTCTGTTGCAGGATACCGGCACGCAACAGGCAGGGCCGTCGGGTTCTTGTCGTGGTTTGGCCTGACACGAGGCCTTCGTCAGTCGTACGCTGACGGGAACGGTGTCCGGACACAGGTGATTCCGGGGCGGAACGGTGTCGTGTCGGTCGGGTCGCGGGCAGTGCTCGGCCAAACGCTGCACAGCTGCGGTGTGGGAGCCTGTGAGGCTGGTTCAGATTTATGGATAACGTACCTTCTCTTGGATGTGCCGAATGTGCCGTCCTGCGCCAATATGGCGCAGTGCCTCCGTTGGCGCCGCGAAGGTCCGCGCGGGGACGGGGTTTCGCCCTGTTTGCCGAACTGGCCGGGTCCCGGCCGCTTCGGCACATTCCTTGCGGCGTTCCTGGATTCGTCAGTAGAGCCGAAGGGCTCTCGTCAAACCGCGGGAGGCGCCCCTTGCGCCGCGCAGAGCGCGGCGCCGGCGTGGATGACCTCCCGTACAACACTTCGGAGGGAGTATTCAACGCATGAGCAGACGCACAGTTTCGACGTTCGTCGTCGTCCTCTTGCTGCTTGTTGGCGGCCTCGCCTGGGGCCAGCAGACGACCGGCAATCTTTACGGCACGGTGACCGACGAATCCGGCGCCGCCTTGCCGGGTGTCAAGGTCACCGTGAGCGGCATCGGCGCCGGCCGGGAGCAGTTCACCGATGGAAGCGGCGCGTTCCGGTTCCTGGCGCTTGACCCGGGATCATACGATGTGGCAGCCGAGCTTGACGGTTTCGGAGGTCTGGAGTATCCCGACGTCAACATCCGGTTGGGGCGCAGCACCAACGTTCGGCTCGTCCTGACCGCGGCTGTGGAAGAGACGATCACCGTCACCTCCGAGAGTCCGTTGCTCGACGAGCGCCAGATCAGGGCCGGCACCAACGTGACGCAGGTGGAGCTGGAGAAGATCCCGACCGCCCGCGATCCCTGGGCCATCCTGAGCCAGACTCCGGGCGTGCTCGTGGACCGGGTCAACGTCGCCGGCAGCGAGTCCGGCCAGCAGTCCGTCTTCCGTGCTCAGGGAGTTTCGAGCCAACAGAACACCTTCCAGCTCGACGGCACCGAGATCACCGACATGCGCGCGACCGGCGCGTCGCCGACGTACTACGACTTCGACCAGTTCGCCGAGATGTCGTTCACGACCGGCGGATCCGACGTCACGAAGAGCACCTCGGGCGTGGCGGTCAACCTGGTTACCAAGCGCGGCACCAACGAGTTCCGCGGCTCGGCGCGCTTCTACAACACCCAGGCGACCGGCTACTTCGGCGGCATGCTCAAGGCCGCCGAGCCGAACATCGACAGCCAGCTCAACCAGGAGAACGGCCAGCTGGAGCTGCCGGGGGCCCGGGTCCGCAAGATCGAGGACTTCGGCTTCGAGGCCGGCGGCGCCGCGATCCAGGACCGCCTGTGGCTGTGGGGAAGCTGGGGCCAGCAGGACATCGGCCAGAACAACGCGACCGGTACCGCCGACGACACCCTGCTTGAGAACACGGTGATCAAGCTGAACGGCCAGCCTTCAAGCAACAACGCGATGGTCGCCTCGTACAACAACGGCGACAAGGCGAAGTTCGGTCGTGGTGGAGGGGGAAACAGACCACCCCCAACGACCTGGAATCAGCGCGGACCATCGGCCCAGTATCGGCTGGAGGATCAGCACATCTTCTCGCCGAACTTCTTCCTCGTCGGCGTCTACTCGCATGGCGACTTCGGATTCGCGCTGCTTGCCCGTGGAAACCTGGCGAACCAGAACGGTCTTGACCAGGATGCAGTGGATCCAATGCGCGATTTCCCGGTGTGGTACGGCAACTACTTCTCCGGCTCGGCGGCGTCTCCGAACGACCTCTTCCAGGCAGACGCCAGCTACTTCTTCACCAGCGGCGCCACGGTCAACCACGAGCTGAAGCTCGGCGGCCGGTTCCGGACCTACGAGAACCGCTCCGCGTTCTACGCCGGGCCCCGGAATACGTGGCACGAGGCGAGTCGTTCCTGGACCATCTACACTCGGGAGGACTTTGGCGCCCTCTCCGCCGACTACAACGCGCTCTACGCGCAGGACACGATCACGTTCGGGCGCATGACGCTGAACGTCGGCGCGCGCTGGGAAGACCACGGCGGTTCGAACGGCAAGTACGAGCTGCCCGCACATCCGACGCGCCCCGACCTGATGCCGGCGATCACCTTCGAGGGATCCGAAGCGGGCTTCGGCTGGACGTCGATCGTGCCGCGGCTCGGGGCGACCTACGCTCTTGGCGAAGGCCGCACCACGTTGCTGCGCGCGAGCCTTTCCCAGTTCGCCAACCAGTTGCCCACCAACTCGGTGACGCGGAACTCGCCTCTCGGCTACAACTATGTCTACGTGGAATGCGACGACCTGAGCGTCACGGAACAGGTCTGCTACTCGCCGGGTCGCGTCCTGTTCACGAACCTGGATCTCGACGATCCGTTCAACATTCTTGACACGACGGATCCGAACTACGATCCGCCGGTCACGACCGAGCTCATCCTCGGGGTTGAGCACGAGTTCCTGCCGGAGCTCGTCGCCGGATTCGGCATCACGATGCGGAACGTGGACGACATCGCGGAATCTGTCGGTTACGTTGAGGATGAGGACGGCAACGTGCGTCTGCCGCGCCGTTCGGACTTCATGCTTTCCCATGTCGCCACCGGCACCGTGCCGCGCGGCAATGGCAGCTACCGGGTCCAAGTGTACGACCTGGTCGATGGGATCGACTTTACGGGCGGTAACCACCTGATGAACGGTGTCCGCTCCCGCGACTTCCTCGGTTACAACGTCAGCCTCACGAAGCGGCTGTCGGACGGTTGGATGGCCCGTGGCTTCTTCCAGTACGGCGATGCCGAATGGAATGTGCCCGACGAGTACTACAACCACTTCAGCCGGAACGCCGGCCGCGGCGGCGGAGACGTGGACGGGCAGATCTACATGCAGAGATCGAGCGGCTCCGGCAAGGGCCAGCGCTACCTGCAGTCGAGCTGGTCGTACAATCTGAACGGCATGTATCAGGTTGCCCCCGACAGGGGTTGGGGTTTCAATCTGTCGGCCAACCTGACCGGTCGCGAGGGTTCCCCCGCTGCCTTCTACGTAACCGAGGACGTCCCGAACCTGGATAGTGCGAGCCTCAACGTCGTTGAGGACCTCGGTTCCGTGCGACTGCCTGACATCCACACGATGGACGTGCGGATCGAGAAGGAGTTCGCGCTGTCGGGTCCGATGAACCTGACGTTCGGCGTCGACATCTTCAACGTGATGAACAGAGGTACGGCTCTGTCCTGGATCGACGCCATTGGCGGAGCCAACGCTGGCAACCTGGACGATCACATCGCACCGCGCGTGTATCGCCTTGGTGTCCGTCTGAGCTGGCGATAGGGGGAATCCCCTCTCTTCCCCTGCTCAAGTTCTCTGACGACGGCGTCGGCTTGCCGTCAAGGGACTAAGGGAGAGCCCCGATCCGGTACCCGGATCGGGGCTCTTTCCATTCCGGGCTGCGACACACCGCCGCTTCGAATCTGACGACGGGCGCCGTGCCGCCGCTCAAGTCGCCTGGTTGCCCACAGAGAGGCGCGTCGATTCCGCCGGGACAGAGGTTCTCTGCCGGACACGAGCTGCTCGACAGGAACACCGCCACATCCGCCACGTTGGTGCGCGTCGGCCCGGGTCGAAGCAAGGCGCCGCCTGCGGCGAGCGCACGACAGGAGTCGTTGTCGTCCAGGGCGGCCGCCGGATCGATGCCGGCCCTCCGGATCCGCCCGAGAGTCGACGCGTCGACGATGCCGCCGGCCGCGTCCGTGGGGCCGTCGCGACCGTCCGTGCCGGCGGCCAGAAAGACCCAGCCGTCCCGGTCGGCCAGCGGACCCCCGGCTGCTTCCAGGGCGAAGGCGAGCGCGAGTTCCTGGTTGCGACCGCCCCTGCCGCTGCCGCGGACCGTGACCGTCGTTTCGCCGCCGGCGACCCAGGCGCGGGGCGGTGCGGCGGCGAGACGTCTCGCCAGCAGCGCGCCGACGCCGCGTGCCTCGCCTTCCAGCGGCGCCGGTTCGACTTCGACCTCGGCGCCGCAGGCCGCGGCCATCGCCAGGACACTCGTCCGATTGCCGCCGACGATGCGGTAGATCGCCTCGTCGAAGATGGGATCGCCCGGCATCGGGGTCTCCTCGAGCGCGCCGCGAGCGCCCGCTTCCAGGCGCTGGCGGACCGGCGGCGGACACCTCTTCAACGCTCCGCAACGTTCGAGCGCAACGAGAGCGTCGCCGAACGTCGAAGGATCGGGCGCCGTCGGGCCGCTGCCAATCACCGACGGATCGTCGTCGATGACGTCCGACAGGGCCAGCGTGACCACTCGCGCGGGACGCAATTGGCGCAGCAGACCGCCGCCCTTGATCGTCGACAGGTGCTTGCGCACGGCGTTCAGTTCGTGGATCGTGGCGCCGCCGTGGAGGAGCAGCCGGGTCACCTCCAGCTTGTCGCCCAGTCCGATGCCCGGGGCCGGCGCCGGCAGCAGCGCGGACGCGCCGCCGGAGATCAGGACCAGGGCCAGGTCGCCGGCGCCCAGTTCCGCGGCCCGCCGTTCCATCTGCCGCGCCGCGGCGAGACCGCGTTCGTCGGGCAGCGGGTGGCCCGAACGCAGGGCCTTGAACGTCCCTGCGACGGCGATTCGGTGCTCGCGGGCGCGGCCCGGGTGGCCGGTGGGCCGCGCCTCGTCGTGGGTCACGAGCAGCGCGTCGGCGGATCGAACACGCTCGCCGAGCGCGCCGGCAACGCCTTCCGCCATGCCGAACGCCGCCTTGCCCGCCGCGAACACGGCCGTGCGTCCGCCGACCCCAAGGGCAGGGTCCAGCTCCCGCATGGAAGACCTCGTCGCGCTGACGGGGTCCGCCGCCGCCACACCCGCGAGGAAGACCTCCTCCGCCCGTTTCCTCAGGTCGAGGGTCATCTGCCAAGGATACGGTTCCCGGAGTCGCCTTTCATCGCGCAGTGCATTGCCCCAGTGGTTCTCCTGCACCGCATCGAGCACGGCGTCCTGCCCTGAGCTCCTTGTAGAGTACGCAGCCGGAAGCTTGCGTTGCGGGAACGCGGGTGCGCCTGTGCCATCGCCGGCTTCTCAAGGCGACCGTCGCAAGGCGGCCATCATCCTGCGGCGCCTTAGGGGACGCGATGGACTTCACTCAACAGCCGTCTTCCGTTGCCGGCGGGATCGGATGGCAGTCGGCGGCGCCGGTACCCGCCGGCCACCGGTTCAACCCCTTTCTCGAAGCGACCGGAGGCCGGCTGCAGGCACACGGCCTGGACCTCGCGGCGTTCTTCGAGCCGGGCCGATCGCCCGCCGGCGGCCTGCCCGCGGACGAAATGCCCAGCCCGCTGGAGATCGCCTTCCTGCCGAACATCCGCGCCCAGGTACAGGCGATGGACCGCTGCTTCCGGCGCGCGATCGACCACGTCGGCTACCCGTCTCCCTTCGTCTTTGCCTTCGCCTCGAAGGCGAACACGGCCGAAGAGATCGTCCGCTCGACACTCGCGGCCGGCGCCCACCACGAGATGTCGTCGGACGTCGACGTCGAGATCGTGCGTCGCATGATCCGGGCCGGGTTCCTGCCGCCGGACCGGATCGTGCTCGCCAACGGCTTCAAGGGGCCTGGCAGCGCCTACGCGCGGAACCTCCTGGCGCTCCGGGATGAACACCGCCGCCTGCTCCCCATTCTCGAGGACGGGGCCGAACTGGGCGCCCTCGCCGGCCATGGCGCGGACTTCGATTTCGGCATCCGGCTGAAGCGGACGCGGGACGACCCGGGCGCCGACCGCCGATGGCCGGCTGGACGCGCCGCCGACCGGGACTCGCGCTTCGGCGTCGACGCCGCGGAACTGACCCGCCTGGCGGTCGAGATCGACCGTACCCCGGGCTCGCGCTTCGTCCTGCTGCACGCGATGTTCGGCGCCCCGAACGACAGCGTGGAGCAGTTCGTCCAGGCGCTTGAGCCGGGCCTCGACCTCTACGCCCGTCTCGGCCGCAGTCACCGGCGCCTCCGCTTCTTCGACTTCGGCGGCGGGGCGCCCGGTCGCACCACGCTCGATCACGAGTTCGACCACGACCGCTTCGCGCACCTCCTGCTGGAGAGGGCGCTCGCGGTCTGCAGCCGCCACGGCGCACACCCGCCAACGCTGATCGGCGAGTTCGGCCGCTACACGGTGTCCGAACACGCCGCGCACCTGTTCCGGGTCATCGCGGTCAAGGCGAACGAGGCCGGCCCTCGCTGGTACCTCGTCGACGGCTCGATCATGACCTCGTTCCCGGACACCTGGGCCCTGGGCGAGCACTTCATCTGCCTGCCGCTCAACCATCTCGACCGCCCCTTCCGGCGCGTCCGCCTGGGCGGCATCACCTGCGACCGGGACGACGTCTACCCTCCCCGCGGCAGCGCGGCGCCACTCTTCCTCCCGGATCTTTCGACCGCTGAACTCGCCGAAACGCCGCTGTACCTGGGGTTCTTCTCCGTCGGCGCCTACCAGGAGATGCTCGGCGGCGTGCGGGGCAGCAAGCACTGCGTCCTGCCCGAGGCGACCGAGGTCCTGATCGACGACGACGGAAGAGGCGGTTTCCGGTGCGACATCCTTCCCGGGCACACGACCGAGGACGTGCTGCACAATCTGGGATATGGTCTTCCATCGGCAGAACGGCCGGCGGGCGTGGCGCGGGTTCTGCTCGACTGAGCACAGTGCCTGCTTCCTGTTCATCGCCTGCTCATGCCGGGCGTCGCGCCACGGTTCCGATCCGTGCAGCCCTCGCGGCAGTCGCTCTCGCGGGGTCTCTCGCCGCCGAGGACCCGAAGCCGGTGTTCGTCGACCGAGCCGCCGAACTCGGCGTCGACTTCGTCCACTACAACGGAATGACCGGCGAGCTGTACTACGCGGAGCACATGGGCGGCGCGGCCGCCCTGTTCGATTACGACAACGATGGCGACCTGGATCTCTACCTGGGGCAGGGCCACCTGCTCGCGCCCGAGGGGGACTCGGGATCTTCGTTTGGGGCCGCGCCAGGGGAGGAAGGGGTCATGCAGGATCGACTGTTTCGCAACGAACTGGAAACGGGTGCGTTGCACTTCACCGACATCACCGGGAAGAGCGGTCTCCGCGCACGGGGCTACGCGATGGGCGCCGCCGTCGGCGACATCGACAACGACGGCGACCCCGATCTCTACATTCTCAATCTCGGGCCCAACGAGCTCTGGCGCAACGACTCGGCGCCGGGCATCCCCCGTTTCACCAATATCACGGAGGGGAGCCACGCCGCCGACCCTCGCTGGAGCGCGGCCGCGAGCTTCCTTGATCTGGACAACGACGGGCTGCTCGACCTCTTCGTCGGCAACTACGTGGAGTTCCGGGTCGCTACCCACAAGCCCTGCTCCTCCCCTCAGGGGATCATGGAGTACTGTGGACCGAAGGCCTTTCGCGGCGAGGCGAACCGCGTGCTGCGCAACCAGGGCGGCGGCGAGTTCGCGGACTGGACCTTCCGGCTGGGCATCGCCGACCACATTGCCGGAACGCTCGGAACCGTGGCCACGGACCTGAACGGCGATGGCTGGACCGACATCTACGTCGCCAACGACCAGAAGCCCAACGCACTCCTCCTGAACGATGGCGGCAAGGCCCTCGTCGACGAAGCGGTGATGGCCGGAGCGGCGGTCAACGCCTCCGGCGAACCTGAAGCGAGCATGGGGATCGTGGTTCAGGACTTCAACGACGACGGTCTCGCGGACCTGTTCATGACGCACGTCCACCGCGAGACGAACACGCTGTACCTCAATCTGGGCGATGGCATGTGGGAGGACGCCACGCGCGCCAGCGGCCTGGGTCCCCCCAGCTTCCTCTACACCGGGTTCGGCGTCGCCGCCATGGACTACGACCTGGATGGAGTGCTCGACCTCTATACGGCGAACGGCGCCGTGACCCGCATCGAGGAGCAGTTCCGTGCCGGCGACCCGTTTCCCCTGCGACAGCGGAATCAGCTCTTCCGAGGACGGGGCGGCGGCCGGTTCGAGGAAGTCACCGACTTCGAGCATCCCGGGACCGCAGAGGTCGGCCGCGGCGTGGCGCGGGGAGATCTGGACAACGACGGCGATCCGGACCTCGTCGTGGTGAACAACATGGGGCCTGTCTGGTTGCTGATGAACGAGGCCGAACCTTCCTCCAGCGAATGGGTCGGCATCGACCTGCGCCTGCCCGGCCAGGGCATGAATGGGGACGGCGGTCATGACGACGCGAAGACGCCGTTCGGACGGCGGCCACTCGGCGCCTGGGTGGGGCTCAAGCGGGGCGGGAAGGAGGCAAGGGTGACCTGGCGACGCTTTCATACGGATGGTTCCTATGCCGTCGGCAACGATCCCCGAGTCCTGTTCGCCGTCCACGGCGCCGCATCGCACGCGGTCGTCGTTGCCTGGCCGGACGGCGAGCAGGAGTCCTTCCTTCTCGATCAGGTCGGCCGCTATCACACGCTGGTCCGCGGTCGCGGAGAGCCGTCCGGGAACGTGCCCTCGTCAGCGCCGTGAGACGCGGAACGCCGAATCGGTCCTGCGTTCGTGCCGCCTTCGCGGCGGCTGCCGTTGCCGCGGCACTGCCGCTGGCCGGCGGGGCCGTCCCCGCCGGACAGGATCCGGAAGCGGTTCCCCGGCCTCGGATCGACCACTACGAACAGATCGTGCAGGACCAGATCAGGGCGGCGCATGACAACGTGGACCGGCTTCGCAACGACCCGGAGGTGAAGCGAGACGAACTGGCCGACGCGTTCGGCCTGCTCGGGCAGCTCTACCTGCTCTACGACTTCCCCGGCGCCGCCGGGGCCAGCCTGCGGAACGCCGTGGCGCTCGATGGCGAAGATCCCCGCTGGCCGTACTACCTCGCCGACCTGGCGGCGACCGAGGGGGACCATGTCGAGGCTGCCGCAGCCTTTGACCTTGTTCTGTCCCTTGATCCCGAGTACCTGGCAGCCCGCATCCGCCGGGGAAACGCGCTCTTCGAGTTGGGCCGCATCGCCGACGCCGAAAGAGATTATCTTGGCGTGCTCGACAGCGTTCCCGGTCAATCGGCAGCGCGCTACGGTCTCGGTCGAATCGACTACGACAGCGGCGAGTTCGATCAGGCCCTTCAGCACTTCGAGGCGGCGATTGCCGGCCAACCGGAAGGCTCCGTCATCCATCACCAGCTCGGCCTGACCTTGCGTCGGCTCGGACGGCACGACGAAGCAACAGCCCACCTGGAGCGAAACGAGCATCGGCGCGTGGTCTTCCCCGATCCACTGCGCGAACTGGTCAATGGCCTGAACGTCAGTTCCGAAGCCCACTATTTTCGCGGGACGGCAGCGATACGACGCGGCGACGCCAGGGGCGCGCTGGACGCCTTCCTGCGCGCACTCGAAGCGCAACCGGGGAGCGCTCGGACCACCTTCAGCGTGGGGCTTGCCCAGATTGAACTCGGCGACAAGGAAGCGGCCGAAGCACGCATGCGCCAGGCGATCGCACTCGACGAGGACTACCGCGAGCCTCACTTCAACCTGGCCCTGATCCTGGCGGAGAGAGGCGACTACGAAGCGGCAGAACGGCACTTCAGGCGGGCGACGGAGATCGACCCGTCCGACTTCGAAGCGTCGGCCCGCCGCGCTGACGCGCTGACGCGCCTCGGGCGAACGGAGGAGGCGATCGAGATCGCAAACCAGGTGCTGGAGGCAGAACCGGCGATGCCAGTTGCTCAGCTCACGCTGGGCGCCGCATACCAGGCGGCCGGTCAACCGGAGAAGGCCTGGGCGACGTTGCAGCAGGTCCTCGCTGCCGCACCCGGCGCACCCCGGGAGCGGGCGGAGGCACACTACCGTCTGGCAGTGATCGCCGCCGGGAACCAGGCAGCCACGATCAGCGAAGCCTCGGCGAAGGAAGCCGCGGGCCGGAACGACGACGCCCTGGCCCACCTGCAGAACGCGGTAGAACTCGACCCCGGCTTCACGGAGGCGCACGCCCTGTTTGGCCGGCTGCTGGCGCGACAGGGACGCTACGAGAAGGCTGTTCGGCACTTCGCCCGGGCCATCTCCCGCGACCCCGCGAACGCCGGCTGGCACCGCGACCGCGCGATGGCGTTGATCCTCGGCCGTCGCTACGCAGCGGCGCGGGGCGCGCTGACGAGCGGACTCGGGGCCTTGGAGCGTTCAAGGCCCCCTGCTTCAGAAGAGGCAGCCGACCATCTTCGCCTGCTTCTCTCACGGCTGCTGGCCACGTGCCCCGACCCACAGATCCGCGACGGCCGGCAGGCCCTGGAGCTTGCCCGGCGACTCATGGCCGATCGCCCCTCCCTCGAACACGCGGAGACGTTGGCGATGGCGCTCGCCGAGACAGGGAACCACGTACAGGCCGCCAGCATTCAGCGGCAGGTCGTGGCCGACCTGGAGCGTCGGGGCGCCGCCCCCTCCACCGGCCAGCGGCAAAGGCTGCAATCGTACCTTGACGGCAAGCCCGCGCGGGAACCGTGGTTCACTCCCTGACGCAGATGGTGGCCCGATTCGAGCCGGCGACTCGCCGCCGACCCCCCTTCTTCCGAGAACGACGTCTCCGCCTCCAGGTCAAGGCGCCCTGGCCAATGGATGAACGTCTGCGACTTGCGGACGTGGCGAGAGACCGGCGGCCGAGATCGGTTCGCGGACCTTTGAGCGTTAACATCCTGGCTGCAATGGAACGTGCTGCGCGAACCGGCCTGCTTCGCCCCGCGGTGGCCGGCGCTCTGCTCCTGGCACTGCTCGCAGCACCCCGCCTGGCGGAATCCCAGGAGGCTTCCGCACCGATATCGCATGCGATGGAGTTGGCGCAGAGCGGCAATCTTCGCGGCGCCATCGAGATCCTGGAGGCGTTCTGTGCCGGTGGAGATGCGCCCTCTGCCGCCTTCGGCGCGCTCGGCGCGCTGCACGTGGAGGACGGGCGCCCCGAGAAGGCGCTGGAGATCCTCCTGCCACTGACGCAAACGGAGGAGCTCGACCCGGCTGTCCTCTACAACGCCGGGAGAGCCTTCGAAGCACTCGGACGTTTCACCGACGCGGTTGGCTTCTACCGGACCTCCATCTCGGTCGACGGCTTCTCTCCGGCGCTCCGCGCGCTCGGAATGCTGCTCGGACGCCTCGAGCGTTCCGGGGAGTCGTACGAGCTCCTGACGACCTGGCTCGAAGCGAACTCCAACGACTACGCAGCCCGCATCGCGGCGGCAGCAGGCGCCGTGGACCTCGAGCTGGCCGACGAGGCCGAGTCGTTGATTCAGGGCCTGCCGCCCGACGCGCCGGCGATCCGGCTGCTCCAGGGCAGGATCGACCTGCTGCGCAACGACCCGTGGGGCGCTCTCGGCAAACTCCAACCCCTGGCTGACCAACCTCCGCCGGCTCTTGAACTCGACCTCCGGCGGAGCCTCGCCGACGCCTGGCTCCAGGTGGGCGACCCGGAGGCCGCGATCGAGCAGATCGAGTTGATTCCACCCGGAGACCCCTCCGACACGGTCCAGTTGGCGAATGCCTACTCTCAGTCGGGACGGATCCGGAAGGCGGTCGAGACCTTGGCGCCGCTGGCCGAACCCCTGATCGGCAGCGCACCACCGACCGATCCCGGGACGCTGGCACTCGGCGTTCTCATCGACTATGGCCGCTATCTGCAGGCGGCGGGCGATTCGCGGCGCGCCCTTTCCTTCCTCCAGCTTGCCGCCGAGATCGGTCCGGATTTCCCCGAGGCGTTCAAGACCCTGGCCGACGTGCTGGAGGCGAATGGTCGGTCCAACGAGGCGGCGACGGCCCGCGCGCGCCACGAGACGCTGACAACAACGACGCCACCGGGTCCAACCCGGTTCGACATCGCGGCCGACGCGGACGATCAGGTCAGCCGGGCGATCCGCGAGGCAGTGGAGTTGGCCTTCTCGGGCGAGACCTACAAGGCTCTTGAACGACTTGATCAACAGCTTGACCAGGCGCCAGGCGATCCGCGCCCGGCCTACGTCAAGTCGTCGATCCTGCTTCAGGGCGGCAACGCGGAGGAAGCCCTCGCGGCTGCTGACCGGGCCCTCGAGATCGCTCCGGGGCACGCCGACGGCCTGTATCAACGAGGTGTTGTCCTGTTGGCGCTTCAGCGCATCGCCGAGGCCGAGGCTCTCTTCCGCAGCGCTCTCGAAGCCGCGCCGGAGCACCCCGCCGCACTCGCGGACTACGCGGCGCTGCTGATGAGTTCCGGGCGAAGCGACGAAGCCGCCGACCTGCTCACCCGATTGGTCGAACGGAGACCGAACGATTCACGGCTTCTCGCCATGCTGGGGCGTTCCCTTCTTGACGCCCGGAGGGTCAAGGAGGCCGAGGCGCCACTGCGCCGCGCGGCAAGCCTGGATCCCCGGAACGCGGTGATTCTGCTCGACCTCGCTTCGGCGCTCTGGGAGGCGAATCGGCCCGACGAAGCGGAACGGCAGGCCCGCGAAGCCACGGCGCTGATTCCCCAGGCGCCGGCCGGCCACCGCCTGCTGGGAGCTCTTCTCCTCTGGCGCGGCGACTACCTGGAGGCGGCGGCATCCCTCGAGAAGGCGATCGCCAACGGAAGCGAAGACGCCGCTGTGCACCTGGAACTGGCCCGCGCCTGGGAGGGCGGCGCCGGAGGGACCGGGGACCCAGGCGAAGAACAGACCCGGTTGGAGCGAGCCGAGGCCGCGTATCGCCGGGCGGGAGAACTCGAACCCGAGCATGCGGGCGCCGCCTACGGCCTCGCCCAGGTCTTGCGAAAACTCGGTCGCCATGACGAAGCTTCGGCACAGATGGACCGCTATCGCGAACTCTACGAGCGGGATCAGCGGGAGACGCGCGAGCAGGGACTCGGGCCGTCGGCGCCCGACGACCGCCGGCAACTCGACCCGTTGGAGAGATGACGCACCGCCGAGCCGGACTACAGTCGGCTCAACAGCGACCTCGCGGTCGCCACCTCGGCTGAATACCGACCTCGGAGCTTCGGAGCCGACGCCTCCCGCACGAAGCGCTCCAGCGCCTGGCGGGCGAGTTCCGACCGTCCTGTACGAGCGGCGACGCCGCCCAGGTTGTACACCACGTCGAGATCTCCCGGATCGAGTTCCACCGCACGGCGCCATGCGTCGATCGCCTCGCCTGCGCGGCGCTGGTTGAACACGGCGATCCCCAGGGTGTTCCACGACAGCGGAAGCTCCGGGTTCAGCGCCAGGGCCAGGCGTGACTCCTCCTCGCAGAGCCGCCAGTCGCCGGCGTGACAGGCCGCCAGGGCCAGATTCCGGCGAGCCACGGGATTGTCCTGATCGACCTCGACCGACTGCAGGAGAACCTCCCGCGCCCGCGCCGGCGCCCCCGCCTCGGCCAGCACGAGTCCCAGCACGTTCAGAGTGTCCGGATCCCGCGAGTCGGCGTGCCGCTCCATCAGCCGCACGGCTTCGGCGGCCCGGCCGACTTCGGCCAGCGTCAGCGCCAACTGCCGCTGCAGGGAAACCGGCGCAACGAGGTCGCGTTGAACCCGAATCATCATCGCCAGCGCCTCGTCCACCTTGCCCCGCTCGAGCAGGACCTGGGCCAGGTTGGAGTAGCCGATCGCCATCTGCGGCCGCCGTGAGACGACGTCCCGGGCGAGCTGTTCCGCACGCTCCAGGCGGCCATCCTGGTAGGCCTCGGAGAACTCCTGGATCGTCCGGTCCAGCTCGACCAGCGCTTTCGGATCGTCCTCGCGGTCGTAGTCGTCCCGGGTCGGCCCGCCGCCCGCCGCACTCAGATAACCCAGGCTCTGAAGCGCCCTTCGTTCCTCGTCCGTCACGCTCCCTGCGGCGGGCGGCCATTCGGACTCGGAAGGCAACAGCGAAGCGAGTGCGGTCGAAATGCCGTCATCGGCATGGAGGTTTCGGGCCTCGGCCGGGTCAGCCAGCAGGTCGTATCGCTCCGGGATCGGGAGGGCGATGTACTTCAGCAGCCGGGCGCCGTTCCCTCCCGTCCCGTCCTCGGCCCGAGCCGGCGGCCGGGCGTCGGACCCTGCCAGCGGATAGGCCGTGATCACACCGCGCAGGGGCGCCCAGCCACGCTGCAGGTTGGTGTGCAGAGCTTCGAAGTAGATCGGCGCGGTGACCCGGCTTGCTGCACGGAAACCGGTATCGCCCGCGGGCGTTCTCCACAGGCTGCGGCCCGCAAGGTCCGGCAAGGCGTCCGTTCCGACCCCTGCCGCCTCGAGCATCGTGGGCAGGACGTCGATGTGGCGAACCGGCGCCTTGACCCGGGCCGACTTCAGGCGTTCGGCCCAGAGCACAAGCGGCACGGCAAGCGTCGCCTCGTAGGCGAACAGCCCGTGCGTCCTCTCTCCATGCTCGCCCAAGGCCTCGCCGTGATCGGATGTCACCACGATCAGAAGTTCGGAGTCGGCGATCTTTGGGGCGACAACCTCCAGCAACCGGCCCACGTAGAGGTCGACGGCCGCGACCTCCCCCAGGTAGGGGTTTCCGGCGAAGCGATCGGCCAGGGCTGGAGGCGGTTCATAGGGCGCGTGGGGCTCGTAGAGATGAACCCACAGGAAGCGGCGTTCCCCTTCGTGCCGCTGCCACCACTCGGACGCTGCGCGAACCACGTCGGCGCCGCTTCGCTCGGCAACGGCAAAGCCATGCGTCGAGCCCTCGGGATACGAGTCGTCATAGACCTCGAAACCCCGGTCGAGCCCGTAGCGCGCGTCCAGCGGAAACGCCGCCACGAAGGCGGCCGTCCGGAACCCGGCGGCGGCGAACGCCTCGGCCGCCGTTGGGACGGCTGCCGGCAACACGAAGCCGGCGTTGTCCCGCACGCCGTGCTGGTACGGCAGTTGGCCGGTCAACAGGTTCGCGTGCGACGGCAGCGTCATCACGCTGTGCCCGTACGCCCGTTCGAACACCCAGCCCGAGGCGGCGAGTTCGTCGAGCCGCGGCGTTTCCGCTTGCGGGTTGCCGGCGAAGCCGAGCGCGTCTGCGCGCAGCGTGTCGATCGTGATCAGCACGAGGTCATCCGCGAACCCCGGCGCCGGCGCCTCAAGCCGGTACGGGTACTGCTGCTCCGGGATTGCCGGCGCTTCCTCGGGCCGGGCCTGGCAGGCCGCCATGCCGACCGCGGCGAGGAGCAGAAGGCCTGCTGCCCGGGTCCGTGCTGCGGGCTCGCCGGCGTCCCTGATCAGAGCGATTCCAGATACTCGGCGAACTGTTTCGCCTCCTCGGCTCTCTCTCCCTCGGGTTCAAGTTCAAGCAGCCGGCGGAAGTCGGCGAGCGCTGCCGCGTTCTCGCCAGCGGCCATGAACGCCAGTCCCCGGAAATAGTAGGCCTCCGCCCACTCCGGCTCGCTCTTGATCACTGAATCGAACTTGGCCAGGGCGCCTGCGATGTCGTTCTCGTTGTAGAGCTCAAGGCCCTCTCGCAGAAAGACCTCGGGATCTGCGCGCTGGTCCTCGGGGAGACGCTGGAGGTACTGCTGTGCCTCCTCGCCGCGGCCCAGGGCGGTCAGCCGGCGGCTCATCAACTTCAAGGCGGCGGCGTTCGTGGGAGCATGGCCGAGTGCCTTCTGCAGGCTGCTCAGCGCCTCTTCGTCCTGGTCCAGTTGCACCTGAGCCTGGGCGATCGCGACCAAAACGGCCGCCTTGCCGCCATCCCCCAAAGACGGAAGCGCCTCGTTGAAGAGTGCGATGGCGCCTTCGAAGTCCCCCGTTCGCAGGAGGTCGTTGCCACGCTCCAGCGACTCCCGAGCAACCTGGCCTGCTTCGCCATCGTCCAGCGCAGCCGCCGAGCCGTCCGTCGCCGCCCCGCCACCCGGTTCGAGGGCAGTCTTGACGAAGGGCCTCTCCGAGGCTGCGGCGTATTCGTTGACGCGCACCGTGTGCTGGGTCGGAATGTACCCCGCCTTGGAGACGAACACCTCCCAATTGCCGCCGGCCAGGCCGGCTCGCGCCCATCGCCCCTGCTTGTTGGTCAGCACCTCTTCTTCGGGTCCGACGCCGTCGAGAGTCAACCTGACGCTGGCACGTTCGACCGCATTGCCTTCCGGATCCTCCACGGCGCCGCTGAGGCGGCCCCGCCCCACCCAGGCCTGAGCCTGGAGCATCGATGCCACGAAGCTGCCCACCAGGACAATGGCCACGACGCGGCAGCTCGCGAAGCGATCGCAGGCTGGTCTTCCCTCTCGTCCCGTCAATTCAACGCGCATTTCGTCTTTGGTTCCCTTCCGTTGCCGAGATCCGTCGGGCAACTCGCGTGCCGAAGGCTCAAGACTCGAAGCACGACTGCAGCCGGGGAGTGGCATCCTGACAGCATGAGGTCGTCCCTGCAGGAGCAGTCTCGTGGCATGAGGCTTCCGGTGCGCCGCAATCAGGCGGCTCCGTGCTCCTGCAGCGCTTGCGGCAGGCGCCGAACTCCCGACGGCACGATCAACGCTAGCAGCCCGCCGGGCTTTGGTCAAAGCTCAGCGCTGTCCAGCGAGAAGTGAGTGGAACACACAAGCGTGAACGAGGGCCGTGGGCCGCTTCACCAGGGCCGACATCCGCCTGCCGGCCCATGCCGATGCGACGCCGGGTCCGATGTGCGGTCACGGCACGCGGGCGGTCACGTGGCGGATGCCTGAGGAGGTCGGCGACGTGCGCTTCGGAACGCGTCGAGTCCCGGATAGACGGCCCGATCGCCGAGTTGCTCCTCGATGCGGAGGAGTTGGTTGTACTTCGCGACCCGGTCGCTGCGCGCGGGCGCGCCGGTCTTGATCTGCCCCGTGTTCCAGGCCACGGCCAGGTCGGCGATCGTCACGTCTTCCGTTTCACCGGAGCGGTGGCTCATCACGACGCCCCAGCCGGCGGCCCGGCTGCGCTCGACCGCGGCGGCGCTCTCGGTCAGAGAGCCGATCTGGTTGACCTTGCACAGGAGAGCGTTGCAGGAGCGTTCTTCGATGGCGCGCTCGATGCGCTCGATGTTCGTGACCAGCAGGTCGTCGCCAACCAGTTGCACGTCGCTGCCGAGGCGGCGGCACAACTCCCGCCAGCCTTCCCAGTCGTCCTCGGCCAGACCGTCCTCGATGCTGATGATCGGGTACTTCGCGCACCAGTCCGCCCAGAGGTCGACCAACTCGCCGCTCTCGAGTTCGCGGCCCTCTATCGGTAGCCGGTAGCGGCCCGTCGCCCCGTCGTGGAGTTCGCTGGTGGCCGGGTCGAGGGCGATCCCGATGTCGTCGCCGGGCCGTCGTCCGGCGGCCTCGATCGCCTCCAGGATGAGCTCGACCGCCCGTTCGTTGCCGCCCAGGGACGGCGCGAAGCCGCCCTCGTCGCCAACCGAGACGGACAGCCCGCGCTCGGCGAGGAGCGCGCGCAGCCGATGGTAGACCTCCACGCCCCATCGCAGACCCTCGGCGAACGAGCCGGCGCCGGTCGGCATGACCATGAACTCCTGGAAGTCGGTCGAGCCCGGGGCGTGCTGGCCGCCGTTCAGGATGTTGAGCATCGGCACGGGCAGGGTGCGGGCGCCGCTGCCGCCGACCGAGAAGTACAGCGGCACGGCGCGGGCCGCGGCCGCGGCGTGGGCGGCGGCCAGGCTGACGCCGAGCACGGCGTTGGCGCCGAGACGGGCCTTGTTCGGTGTGCCGTCGAGCGCCGACAGCACGCGGTCGAGTTCCGTCTGATCGCATGCGTCCATGCCGCGCGCCGCCTCGGCGATCTCGTCGTTCACGTGGGCCACGGCGCCGGTCACGCCCTTGCCGCCGTGGCGAGCCGGGTCGCCGTCGCGCAGTTCAACCGCTTCGTGGCGGCCGGTGCTGGCGCCGCTGGGAACGATGGCCCGACCGCTGGCGCCGCCATTCAGGGCCACCTCGACTTCGACGGTCGGGTTGCCGCGGCTGTCGAGTACCTGACGTCCGACGATGGAGGAGATCGTGGTGGAGTTCGGGGTCACGGGTGGAGACGCGGAGAGGACGGAATCGCCGGGTCGCGGAGCGCCGGTCGGCGAACCGCGTCACGCCTCCGGAGCCTACTTCGGCCGGCCTGGAACTGCCGCGTCCGGCGGCCGGGTCCTCGGCCCGGCCCGTGCGTCCCCGCCGCCTGTTCCCTGCGCGACAGCGCGGAGGCGCCTTCGCGGCGCCCGACATCGAGCGCGAGCCGGATGGGGCCTGCGACAGCCCGGCCGGGCAACCGGGTCAACGGACCACCCGAAGCCGCCGACCGATTGGCAGACCCGGCAGCTGCAGGCTGCCTTGCCCGGGCCACTGCACTCGCAGTTCGACTGTCTCCGGGTCGTCTGCTTCGTTTGCCGAAGGCGCGATGCCGAAGGTCCGGGTCGTTGAACTCTGCGACAGGTAGGACGAACCGGCTCGGATTCCGCGACGTTGTACCGCGGTGCGGGAGCGCACCTCAAGCACCGCGCCGATCGCTCGTGGATTCGCGGATTCGCGGTCGAGCAGGTCGACCTGAACCGCCTCGCCCTTGCGGGTGCTCTCGTTCCGGTAGACCTCGGCGCGCTGGTTGCAGTTGGATATGACGAGATCGGGATCGCCGTCGAGATCGAAGTCGGCGACAGCCAGCCCCCGGCTCACCCGGTTCCCGGAGAGGCCGCTGTCTTCGATCTCGGTGAAGCGGCCGCCCCGGTTCTCGAGCAGCTGATTCGGTTGTGCACCGAGTGCGTCGTTGCGGGGTTCCCGTGCGGAGATGTCGTGGATCACGTGGCCGTTGGCGATCACCAGATCCAGGTCTCCATCGAGGTCGAAGTCCGCCAGGGCGACACCGAAACCGACCCAGGGCAGGGACGGTTCGGCGACCCCTGCGACGAAGCGATGCTCGAGGAAGAGCCCATTGCCCTGATTCGAGTAGAGGGCGTTCGTCTGTTTGTCGAGGTGCGTGACGACCAGGTCCTCGAAGCCGTTGCCGTCGATGTCGCCGACGGCGATGCCCATGCCCGCTTCTGCATCGCCGCGGCGTGACAGCGCGGTGCCTGCCAGCAGGGCATCGTCCGCGAAACGGAGGCCGTTGCCGGTGCTTCGGTTCAGGAAGTGAAGATTGGGGTCCATGTCGTTGGCCACGTAGATGTCGGGCCTGCGATCGTCGTTCAGGTCGGTGATGACGACGCCGAGACCGGCGCTGCGGGCTTCGCCGAGGCCGAACTCGGCCGTCGCGTCGACGAAGAGCGGATCGCCGCCGCGCCGATGCCCGTTGCGGTAGAACCGGTCCGCCAGGCCGTTGTAGACATCGGGGTGGCAGTAGGAGCGCAGGCCGCTTTCGGGCCGCCCGCAGGCCACGTTGTTGTCGTGGCTGAAGTCTACGTAGTTCGCCACGTACAGGTCGAGATCGCCGTCGAGATCAACGTCTCCCAAGGCGGCGGATGTGCTCCACGACGGATCGGCGGCGCCGGTCTCCTGTTGAGCGGCGGTGAACGTGCCGTCGCCCTCGTTGACGAAGAGGCGGTTCGGCCCGAAAGCGGTCAGGTAGAGATCCGGGTCGCCGTCACCGTCCACGTCACCCGTGACGGCGCCCATGCCGTAGCTGTCGAGTTGGACGCCGGAGGCTTCGGTCACGTCGACGAAACGACCGCCATCGTTGCGCAACAGAGTGGTCCGGCCCGGCTTGCCCCCGTGGGGCGATGGTTCGCCGCTGTCGACGAACAGCAGATCGTCGTCGCCGTCGCCGTCGTAGTCGAACGCGGCTACCCCGCTTCCCAGCGTCTCGATCATGTAGAACTCGCCCTGACCGCCATGGCGGTGGTGGAAACCGACGGCCCAGGCGTCGGCCGTGTCCACGAATCGAATGCCGTCACCTGCGGATGCGGTCTCTGCGGGGTTCGCGGCTGCCAGGGTTGCCGCGAGAACCGGGATCAGGGCGAGAACCATGGCGTCCGTTGACGCTACCAGTGGATGGCGCGCAGTAGGATGCGCCGTTCAACCCTCAGAGGGGATGGCGCATGTCGAGTCTCGATCCGAGGATCGTTCCAGGTCTCCGTGTTCTCCTGGCCGTCGTGGCCGCCGTGGCCGCCGCCGCGCCGGCGGTTGCCCAGCACGGCGCGCAGGGCGGGGAGTGGCGGCATTTCGGTGGTGACAGCGGCGCCACCCGCTACTCGCCGCTGGACCAGATCGACCGGGACAACTTCCCGGAGCTGGGTGTCGCCTGGCGCTGGGAGTCGGCCGACGTTCTGCTGGGAGAGGTGTCCGACCTGGCGCCCGGGCCCTTTCGGGGCATGCCGTTGATGATCGACGGCGTGGTCTACATCGCGACCAACCTGGGCCAGGTTGCGGCGCTCGACCCGGCGACCGGCGTCACGCTGTGGCGGCACGATCCGAGGGACTGGGAGATCGAGCAGCGCGGTTCGCTGGTCCAGATTCGCGGCATCGAGTCCTGGACCGACGGCAGGGCGGAGCGCATCCTGATCGCGACCCGCGGCGGGCGGCTGGTGTCGCTCGACCCGGCGACCGGCAGGCCGGATCCGGAGTTCGGCGAGGAGGGCGTCGTCGACCTGATGCAGGGCCTGCTGCCGGGGCGCGCGAACCGGAACATGAACTGGACGGCGCCCGTGACCGTCGTCGCCGACACGATCGTGATCGGCGGCACGGTCTTCGACTTCCCGCTGCGCAACAACAACCCGCCCGGAGACGTGCGCGGTTTCGACGTCCGCACCGGCAAGCTCAGGTGGACGTTCCATGCCGTACCGAGGGAGGGCGAGCCCTACGTCGAGACTTGGGAGAACGAGTCGTGGCGGACGATGGGCAACACGAACGTGTGGTCCATGATGAGCGCCGACCAGGAGCTCGGCTATGTCTACCTGCCGTTCGGGACGCCGACCAACGACTATTACGGCGGCGACCGGCACGGCGACAATGTCTACGCCGAGTCGATCGTCTGCCTCGATGCCGCCACGGGCGAGGTGGTCTGGCACTTTCAGACGATCCACCACGGCGTCTGGGACTACGACCTGGCGTCGGCGCCGAACCTCGTCGACATCAGGGTCGACGGCAGGGACATCAAGGCGGTGGCGGTGGTCTCGAAGGTCGCGATGACCTACGTGTTCGACCGGGCGACCGGAGAACCCGTGTGGCCGATCGTCGAGGCGCCGGTCGACCATCACACGCGGATTCCGGGCGAAAAGCTCTCGCGCACTCAGCCGTTCACGACCCGGCCGCCGCCGTTCGAGACCCTGGGCATCGACTACGACGACCTGATCGACTTCACGCCGGAGCTGCGGGCCGAGGCGCTCCGGGTGATCCGCGATTACGTGATCGGCCCCGTCTTCACGCCGCCGATCATCCACGGCGAGGACGGCAAGCGCGCGTACCTGCAGAATCCGGGCCCGGGCGGCGGCGCGAACTGGACCGGCGCTTCCTTCGATCCGGAGACGAACATCCTCTATGTGCCGTCGCTGACCCGCCCGGGCGCAATCTCGCTCTCGGCCCCCGACCCGGCGCGTTCCGACTGGCGGTACTCGATCAACCGCCGGGCCATGCCGAAGGTCCGGGGCCTGCCCCTGCTCAAGCCGCCCTACCGGCGGATCACCGCGTTCGACATGAACCGCGGCGAGATGCTGTGGCAGGTTCCGCTGGGGGAGGGGCCCCGCGACCACCCGGCGATCAGGCACCTGAACCTGGGCCGGCTCGGCACGCCGCCGCAGGCCGGCGTCGTCACGGAAGGCGGCGTCCTGGTGACCCGGACCCTCGTCATCTCGATCGAGCCGATCCTCGACGAACTCGGAGACCGCGCGGCCGACGGCAGCTACCTCGTCGCCTTCGACAAGGCGACCGGCGAACTCCTGGCCCGGGTCGAAGTCGACCGCAGCCTCCACGGCGGCCCGATGACCTACATGCATGAAGGCCGCCAGTACATCCTGATTGCCGGCGGCGGCGAACGCCCGGGACCCGGCGTCCCCGTCGAAGCCGTCGCCGTCGCCGGCGCGACGCGCCCGGCTCCCCGCCAGCCGCCCCGCAAGTCCGAGCTCCTCGCCTTCGCCCTGCCCGAGTAGCGGCCGCGACCCGGCGACGACCCGGGTCTCGGGAAGATGGCATGAGGCGGGGCCGCTACGCGCCCGGGGGCCGCTACGCGCCGCCTCGGCCTGCCCGGAACATCACCGTGGCAGCTGTGCCGGCGCGGCTACGCCGTGAGGCCGGCGAGCGGGCCGATCAGGTCGATGTAGTCGCCGCGTTGGCCGTAGGCGTGGCGGAGGCCGACGTGGTTCACGTCGAGGCCCATCGCACGGGCGACGCTGACCAGGAGGTGCTGGTGGGGGACGCCGGCGAACTCCGTCACGCCGCCGGGCGCGACCTGGGCCGGGACGCGCATCCCGGCGGGGGTCCGGTGGGGCCAGTGCATGTAGCGGCCGGTGTCGAAGGCCCAGGAGCCGCCGATCAGCACGGGGCAGTAGTTGCGGTAGCCGTGCCAGCCGTCGCCGAGTTCCGAGCCCCAGACGATCAGCGTGTTGTCCATCAGCGAGCCGCCGCCCGCGTCGGGGATCGACTCCAGCGTGTCGACGAGACGGGCGACCTGCCGGCCGTGGTACTCCACGTAGTGGGTCATCGCGTCGTGCTTGCGCACATCGTCGTGGATGTAGTGGGCGATGCCCTTGTGCACCTTGTCGCTGATGTGGTCGGCGCCGAACTCCGCGGTCGGCATCTCGCCCAGGGAGAAGGAGACGACGCGGGTGATGTCGCAACTGAAGGCGGCGGCGATGATGTCGACGAAGGCGTCGAACTGCAGATCGTAACGGTCGAACGAGGCGGCGGGCCGGGGCGGCGCGTCGCAGGAGAGGGTCGCGAGGCCCTCGAGCCGGTGGCCGAGCCGGTCGACGAGGCCGAAGTGGGATTCGAGCCGGGCACGGTCGTTGGCGTCGAAGCGCGCAGCGACGGCCCGGTACTCCCGGTACGCGAAGTCCAGGGTGCTGCGCCGGTACGCGCCCACCGTGTCACCCGAGGATGCCGGTCCGAAGACCCGGTTCCAGGCCCGCAGCGGCGTGTTCTCCGCCGGCAGCCGTACACCGCCGCTGCTGTAGCTGATCGGGCGGCCCGCTTCGAGCGCGGCGTCGACCGAGACTTCCAGCGACGGCAGGCGGTCTGGCCGGGCCACGTGCGCGGCGACCAGCTGGTCGAGGGAGGCCGACGTCGAACGTGTATCGCGGGCGGCGAAGTCCGCGTTGTCGCCGGTCCAGGCGTGGACCCAGCCGCGGTCGTGCCGGTTGCCTCCGGCGTCGAGCTCCGCGGTGGCCAGCGAAAGGCCGTCCAGCGCGAGGATGCGCCGCCGATGGTCGTGGAGAGGCGCGAGTGGCCGACTGAACGCCGCCTTCGGGAGCGGCGCCAGGTCAACCGACCAGGGTTCGCTTTCGGAAACGCCGTCCGGGCGCATCTTCCAAGCGGCGTAGGGCCAGCCGTGGCAGTGGCTGATCAGGATCAGGCGCCGGACCTGGGCGGGGCTTCGGGCGAGTGCGCGCAGGGCGCCGCCCGGCCAGCCGGCGCCGAGTGCGGTGAGGCCTCCGAGCTGCAGCAGCTGTCGTCTCGAGATCATTCCTGGCTCCCTGAGGTCCCCGGGCCGCGGCGGCTGCGGCTTCGTTCCTGCGCTTCACCTCGTCTCGAGATCGTTGCCGGCTCCCTGAGGTCCCCCGAGGCTGCTTCGACGGCCCGCTGGCGAAAGAGGTCGCTGGTCGCGATGCTGACCAGGAGTTCCCTGACCGAGTCGTTGTCGCGGAAGCGCTGCTGGATCGGCTCGAGGCCGGGGGCGTCTCTTTCCAGGCGGCTGCCGAGCGCGTAGCGCGTCCAGTGCAGTGCGTAGCAGTCCCGCACCCGGCGGCTCGCGGCCAACTCGTGGGCGAACTCGACGCCGTCGGCGAAGGTGAGTTCTTCGGCGCCGGGCAGCCGGAGCGAGCCGCTGGCGTCGACCGGCTGTCCGTTGTCCTCGGCGCGCCAGGCGCCCATCGCGTCGTAGTGTTCGAAGGCGAACCCGGCCGGATTGATCCGGCGGTGGCACGAGTTGCACTCGCGCGCGCTGGTGGCGGCGGCGGTCCGTTCGCGGTTCGTGCTCTCGACCTGGAGCGTGTCGGGCGGCAGGGCACTCTCGACGCCTTCGACCGGTTCGCCGAGTTCCATGCAGGCGATGCGCTCCAGGATGCGCACGCCCCGGGGGATCGGGCCGGGTTGCACCGCGTAGGCGCCGATTGCCATGACCGACGGCAGGGTCAGCACGCCGGCCCGTTGCCCGGCGTCGAACCTGACCGGATCTAGCCTGAGCGGTTTCTTGCGTCCGACCGAGGCGGTGACGTACTCGATCTGCCGGGTCACCGCGGCGCGCCCTTCGTCAGGGGTGGTCGTCGCCCCGTAGATCGGCGACGTGTTGCGTGACATGTAGCCGTGATTGCCGGTCATCAGCTCGGTGAAGGTGCCCGCGCCGTCGAAGATCGCCTCTTCAACGAAGAGTTCGGTCTCCAGCTTCATCGAGTGCCGGATCGGCCCGATGATCGTCGGCCATTTCGTGTCGTCGTCGCGCGCGTTGTGCAGCTGGGTGGAGATGCCGAACCGCGGTCCGAAGGCGCGGCGGGCGGGCGCGATCAGGAGGACCTTGTCGGTGCCGAGCCACTGGTGATGAAAGTGGACGATCGCCGGCCGGGCCTTCGGGTCGTCGAGCAGGCGCCGCGCCTGCCGCTCGATGCCTGCCGCCGTTTCGAGTTCGCCGGCGCCTGCAGCCCGGAACAGCGCCTCGTCCGGCATCGAATCCCACAGGAAGTAGGACAGCCGCGTGGCGAGTTGCCACGGATCGAGTTCCGCGGCCTGCGGCCCGTCCGGCTCCAGCTTGAAGTGGAACGCCGGGGCCTGCAGGATGCCGGCGACGGTGAGCGCCACCGCCTCGGCGATCGGTTCGGCGGCGAGCCGGGCCTGCCAGAACGCCTCGATCCGACCGCGCTCGGCGTCGCGCAGCGGCCGGCGATACGCCCGCTCGGCGAAGCGGAGGATGCTCGCTTCGGCGCAGGCCTCGCTCTCCGCGGTCGGCGGATCGGACCGAAGTTCATGTCGCCGCCCGAGGTGTCCAGCTCGGTCCGGCCCGCTTTCGGACCGCGGTCGGAAGCTCTCGCCTGCAGGCAGGTGGTGATCCGGGCAGTGGAAGAAGGTCGGAGAGAGCAGGGCGAACGCCCCGAAGTGCATCGCGGCGAGATGGAGTTCCTCGACCTGGTACGAGGACGGGCTCTGTCCCTGGGCAATGCCCTCGAAACCGTCGGCGCCGGGTTCGGCCGGAAACGGCCAGGGCCACGGGTCGGGCGGCGGCGGCGGTGAGAAGACGCCCTTGCTCGCCGCGCGCCGGGGGCTGATCCGGTCGGCGACGGGCGGCCTCCTGGGCCACTGGTCCCCGTCCCGGGGGAAACCGAGCAGGTCGGCGACGGTGTTGTTGTACTCGGTCGGCGTCAGCGCCAGGAGCGCTGCCCCTTGCGCCTCCCCGGCCTCTGGCGACGCGCCCGCGGCCGCCGGAGCGGCGACGGCGGCGCAGAGGAGCATGAGGACCGTTCTGGGGTCGGGTTTCATGGCGGATGGCGTTGGGCGGGGTACTCCGGCGCGGGTTGAACTTGTAACACTGTATCAGCCGCCTTGCGGTGCGCGGCCGCCGCGGTGCGCGGGCAGGGCGCCATCGGTTCGAGGGGAGTTGCCACCCGGGATCTCGCACGGCGCCGCCCGAGGTGCGCAGAATGAAGGCGTCGAGCGTTTCCTTCCACTGCGGCAGCAGGGACTGCTCCACGTACATCATGTGCCCGGCTGCGAAGTCCTCCCTCCGGATGTTGGCCCTGCCCGTTCTGAAGCGAAAGGCGGCCGTCTGCATCAGGTTGACGTATTGTAGACGGCACACGCCGCAGGAAGTCGGCGGACCATGAGAGGGAGGGCTCCATGAGACACGCGATTCGAGGGACGATTCGTGCCGTGCTCGCCGCGGCCACCGTGTTGGCGGCGGGTTCGCTGTCGGCCCAGGACTGGAGCACGACGACCGACACCCACCGCTTCATGGAGGTCCGGAACGGCATCTGGCTGACCCAGACCACGGCCCAGGTGTTCAACAGCAACTCGCTGGTCATCGTGAATGACGAGGATGTGGTCGTCGTGGATTCCCACGTGACGCCGGCCAGGGCGCGCGCCCTGATCGCTGCGATCCCGGCGATCACCGACAAACCGGTGACCGCCCTGATCAACTCCCACTTCCACTGGGACCACGCCCACGGCAACCAGGAGTTCGCGGACATCCCGATCATCGGCCACGAGTACACGCGGATGAAGATGGCGACGGCGCCGCTCGAGGAGCCGACCTACGTCAGCGGCGTCAGCGGCAATGCCCGGACGCTGGAGCGTCTCGCCGAGCAGATCGAGGCCGCCGAAGACGACGAGGAACGCGGGGAGCTCGAAGCGTATCGCTCGATGTTCGCCGCCCATGCCGCGGACTTCGACGAGATCGACCCGCTGCCGCCCGACGTGACGATGAACGAGAAGATGACCCTGTTCCGCGGCGGCCGGGAGATCCGGATCATCTTCGTGGGCCGTGCCCACACGGGCGGCGACATCGTCGTCCACTTCCCGCAGGACAGGCTCGTCTTCACCGGCGACATGCTGTTCGGCCGACCGTCGTTCCTCGGTGACGGCTATGTCGATGAGTGGCCGGAGACACTGGAGAACCTGAAGGCGCTGGACTTCGACCTCGTGGTTCCCGGGCATGGCCCGCCGCTTGCCGACCTGAGTGCGATCGAGAAGTCGCAGGCGTACTACCGCGCCCTGTGGGAGCGCACGGCGGAGAAGCACGCGGCCGGTGTGCCGGCCGAAGAGGTGTCCGGAACGCTCGACCTGTCGGACACGGCGTTTCCGGAGAGCCAGCCCAGCGAGGTGGCGGTGCGGCGGATGTACTCCCGCATGGAGAACCCGGACTAGCGGGCCAACGCCGCCCGAAGCGCCAGCCGAATGGCCGACCGTCCACGAACACGCAGCCGGAACTCACGGGCTGTTCCCTGCGCGGCAGCGCAGCAACGACGCTGCGAACCCTCCCTGCGGGGGTCCCGGCCGCCGCGATGAAGGAGCCGCCGCGCCCCTCCCGTTTCCTGCCGCGCACGCGCGACGGCTGGATCGCCTCGGTCGCCTTCGGGGCGCTCTTCCTCCTCGCGATGCCGCCGGTGTCCCACACGCTGTTGAACCGGATCGAGCCGAGTGCCTTCGGCCTGCCGTTTCTCTACCTCGCACTGCTGCTCGTCTACGTGGCCCTGATCCTCGTGCTGATCTGGGCCTGTCGCCGCGGCGTGTAGCCATCGCCGATGGAGACCTGGGTCGTCGCCACGAGCCTGATCGGCGTCTACCTGCTGATCACCCTGGGCGTCGCCGTCGTCGCCAACCGGCGGATGACGGTGGACATGGAGGACTTCCTCCTGTGCGGGCGGCGCACCGGCTTCATCGTCCTCTACCTGACCGTCGTCGCCACCTACCACTCCGCCTTCGCCTTCCTCGGTTCGGGCGGCTTCTTCTTCACCCACGGCGTGGGTTTCTGGGCGGCCGGCGCGTGGACGCTGCTGGTCGGCGCCGCCACCTACGTGATCGGGACGCGCATCTGGGCACTGGGCAAGGCGTTCGGCTACATCACGCCGGCCGACCTCCTGGCCGACTTCTACGAGTCCGAGGCGGTCCGTGCCGTGGTCGCCGTCGTGTCCGTCCTGTTCACGATCCTCTACATCCAGGTTCAGGCGCTCGCCCTCGGCTACATCATGGACGTGGCGACGGACGGCCGCATCCGGTTCGAGGTTGGCATGCTGATCATGCTGACCGTTGCGGTGGTCCACCTGATGGTCGGCGGCCTGCGCGCGGTCTACTGGACGGACGTGTTTCAGGGTGCGTGGATGTACGTCGCCATCTGGGCCGGCGCCCTCGTTCTCTCCTTCGAGCTCTTCGGCGGTCCGGTTGAACTCTGGCAGCGGGTGACCAGCGAACGGCCGGACCTGTTGACCCTGCCCGGTCCCGAGGGATTCTTCACTCCCGGCATGTGGGTCGGCATGGTCGTGACCCTGTCGTTCGGGATCATCTTCCAGCCCCACATGATGATCCGCTACTACACGGCCGTCGACGGGAAGACCCTCAAGCTGCTCGGCGCCACGACGCCGATCTACCTGATGACGTTGTACATACCGGCAGCGCTCGTGGGGCTGGGCGGGGCGCTGGTCATGCCGGAGCTGGAGCGCGCGGACCGCATCTTCCCGGAGCTCCTCTTCCAGTACGCGCCGGCGTGGCTCACCGGGATCATCCTCGCCGGCGCCGCGGCGGCCGCCATGTCCACCCTGGACTCCATCCTGCACGCGAACATGACCGTGCTGACCCGCGACATCTACCAGCGTCACGTGGCGCCCGGCAGGCGCCAGGCGCACTACGTGTTCGTCGGGCGCGCGATCGTCCTCGCGCTCCTGGGAGTGGCCTTCGCTCTCTCGATCACGGAGAGCGATCTGCTGGTGGCGATCGTCACCCTGTCCGGGGCCGGAGCGCTGCAACTGATGCCCGCGATCGTCGGCGTCTGCTTTCCCGGTCGGCGCTCGCTCAGCCGGGCGGGAGTTCTCGCCGGTCTCGGCGCCGGTCTCCTGACCCTGGCTCTCACGCTACCGCTGAACCTGGGGTTCACGCTGCCCTGGGCAGCCCATCCGCTGGGCGTGCACGGCGGTTTGTGGGGGCTCTTCGTCAACACGTTCGTGGCGGTCGTCGTTTCCGCCCTGACGCCCGGCCCCTCCCGCGAGACGGTGGCGCGCGTCCACGGGGAGGTCGAGCGGTTCGTCTACGGAGACAGATCGACAGGGCGGTAGCAGGGTTCGCTGCGGTGGCGCGCAGGCGCCCGGCGCCGCCGGGAAACTCGCCGCCTGTTCCCGGACGGCAGCGCGGCGACAACCTGCGCAGGACCGTTCCGGAGTCGGAAACTCCGGAGAGCGAAGTGGAGAAGCCACTCCGGAATCGGCGAGTCCGTGTCGGCGCGGTTCACGACGTGCGGGAAGCAGGCCTCCCGCACGCGCTCGGTGTGGTGCATTGGCCTTCGGAGTGGTGCTGGACAAGCCTGGAATGGTCATTGGACAAGCTGCGAACTCTCCTGGACGGTTGCGGCTCTTTGTGCGATTCTCCGCAGTCGAATGAAGCGGATCGGCATCAGCACCGGCGGCGGCGACGCGCCCGGCCTCAACGCGGTGATCCGGGCCGTTACCCTGGCGTCGATCCGCCGTGGCTGGGAGGTCGTGGGTCTGCTGCGCGGCTACGGCGCCTTCTTCGATCCCGATCAGGTCCGCGTCCTCGACCGCGACGCCGTGCGCGGCACGACTCACCTCGGCGGCACGATCCTCGGCACCCATAGCGGCTCGAATCCCTTCGAGCGCCGGGTCGAGCGGGAAGACGGCACGGTCGGCGTGGAGGACCTGATGGAGGAGGCGTTACAGGGGTTCCATCGTCTCGGACTCGACGCGCTGGTGGCGGTTGGCGGTGATGGTTCGATGCGCCTGGCGCTCAACCTGCACAAGCACGGCATACCCGTGGTCGGCGTGCCGAAGACGATCGACAACGATCTCGCCGGCACCAATGTCACGTTCGGCTTTCACACCGCGGTCGACGTCGCGACCGCGGCGATCGAGCGCCTGCACTCGACCGCCGATGCGCACGACCGGATCTTCGTCGTCGAGTTGATGGGCCGCTACGCGGGCTGGATCGCCCTGTTTGCCGGTGTCGCGGCCACGGCCCAGGTCATACTCATCCCGGAGATCCCGTACGACATCGAGCAGGTCTGCGAACACCTGATGGCCCGCGAGCGGCGGGGACGGCATTGGGCGGTCGTCGTGGCGGCCGAAGGCGCGCGGCCGGTTGGCGGCGGCTTCACCTGGTCCAGGCGGATCGGCGGCCAGCCGGAACATCTCGGCGGCGTCGCCGAGCGGGTGGCGACCGAGATTCACGAGCGGACGGGCAAGGAGACGCGCACCGTCACCTTGGGCCACCTGCAGCGCGGCGGCCAGCCGATCCCCTACGACCGCCTGATCGCCCTGCGCTTCGGCGCTGCGGCGGTCCGTCAGATCGAGATCGGCGAGTTGGGCGTCATGGTCTCGCTCGACCCGCCTGCCGTCCGTGCCGTGCCGCTCGAACGCGCCGCCAGCCGGATGAAGAGTGTCCCCCTCGAAGCCGACGTCGTGGTCACCGCCCGCGACCTCGGCATCTGCCTCGGCAAGTAGTGGTGTGCCCCGGATCCTCGACCTCTGCAGCCGGGACCGAACGTGGAGCCGGCCAGCGACGGGTTGGCGGCGCCAGCTGCCAGGGCCAGGCTCAGGGCGCCGCCTGGAACGCGGCGAGGAACTGGTGATCGCCCCAGGCGATCCGCAGCACTGCGCCCGGCTCGATCTCCAGGAGCTCGACCATCAGCTTCTCGGTCGGCTGGTCGGCCCTGGAGTGCTCCAGCGGCACTTCGAGCGCGTCGGCCGCCGGGTCGCGCTGGCTGCCCCAGATGTCCGCTTCGCCGTTGAACACGAGACTCCAACCCTCGGCGGAGCGTTTCGGCCAGAGGCTGTAGACGCCGGGATAGTCGGGCGAGGCGTTGCCGTAGGGAACGACGATTCCGTTGAAGGAGAGCGAGGCGTGGGTGAGCAGCTTGACCGCCCGGCCGCTGTTCCAGGCAGACACGTCGCCGGACGCCAGGCTGTCGAAGGTCCGGTAGTCGTCGCTGTCCGTCAGAAGGTCCGGATAGGAGATCCTGAGCTGCCTGCCGCCGAGATCAAGTTCGGCCAGGTTGCCGTACCGGAGGCGGCGGAACCGCTCCCGCCGCGCCGCGGCCGCTGCGTCGGTGTCGCTGTTCGCGGTCCGGGCGGTCGCCGGCGCGGAGTCGGAGCGGCTCGGCTGCTCGAGTTGACGGTCCGGGACCTCGGACCCCGGTTCAAGCGGCGGAGCGGACCGCTCCTGGGCGGTGATCGGGGCTTGCGCGGGGAGCAGGGCGGCCAGGAGGGCAAGGGAAATGATCGTGCTCGTCGTTCTCACGGCAGACTCCGGTAGGGCCGGGGCGGTGGCGGCGGCCGGCGCTGGTTGGACGTGGTGCAAGGAGCTTACAGGGCCTGTGCGGCCACCGGCTTCTCGAAGCCGGGAGGCCCGGCAGTGCATCCCAACGTGAGGGAACACCAGGCGTCTGCGTGACCGGCCGTCCTTGTCGGACAGCCCGGCGTTCGGGAGGCGCGCCGCCTTGGGGTCCGCAGCGCGCGGGACGACCTGGCCAGGCGACGGTTCGATCCTCGTGCAGGAAGTCCGCGGACGTGGGCGCGGAACGAATCGCGTCCACGTTCGGATCCCGGCTCGATCAGCGCCTGGCTGGCGTCGTCCGGTCCCGGCATCCGCCTGTCGGCAGTAGACTTGAGGACGTCAGCGGCACGGCAATCGTCCCATGACCACACCCGAACAGGATCCACGGACCCGGCCCGCCAGAGACGCGAGCCCGCTCCGCTTCGTCACCGCGGCATCGCTGTTCGACGGACACGACGCGGCGATCCACATCATGCGCCGCATGATCCAGGACCGCGGGGCCGAGGTGATCCACCTGGGCCACAACCGCGGCGTCGACGAGATCGTTCGGGCGGCCGTACAGGAGGATGCCGACGCGATTGCGGTCAGCTCGTACCAGGGCGGTCACATCGAGTTCTTCCGCTACATGATCGACCGGCTGGCGGAGGAGGGCAGAGAAGACGTCCTCGTGTTCGGCGGCGGCGGCGGCACGATCACGGCGGATGAGATCGCCGAGCTCGAGGCCTGCGGGGTCGAGCGGATCTACCACCCCGACGACGGTCTGAAGATGGGCCTGCCGGCGATGATCGACGACGTCGTCGAGCGGGCGCACACCAGTCGCCGGCCGGCCCCCGAAGCGCGATTCCGGGTGCGCGCGGCCTCGGATCCGAAGGGTGACATCGACCTGTCGCGCCTGCTGTCGGCCATCGAGCGCGGGACGGTCGGCGAGTCCGAGCTGCGCCGCCTGCGCAAGGAGTGGCGGCTCGCCGGCGCCGGCGTGCCGGTCCTGGGGCTCACCGGAACCGGCGGCGCCGGCAAGAGCAGCGTCGCCGACGAACTGTTGAACCGCTTCCTCGACTGCCTTCCCGAAGCGGCTTCGGGGATGCGCATCGCCCTCCTGGCGGTCGATCCGACGCGCCGGCGGACGGGCGGCGCCCTGCTCGGCGACCGCATCCGGATGAACAGCCTGCGCAGCGACCGCGTCTTCATGCGCTCGATGGCGACGCGGCGGCAGCACCTGGCGACCAGCGAGGTGCTCGACGACGCGATCGCACTCCTCAAGGCCTCCGGGTTCTCCATGGTCCTGGTGGAGACCGCGGGCATCGGCCAGAGCGACAGCGAGATCGTCGACCTGGTCGACCTCTCGGTGTACGTGATGACCTCGGACTACGGCGCGGCGAGCCAGCTCGAGAAGATCGACATGCTCGACTTCGCCGACGTGATCGTGCTGAACAAGTTCGATCGCCGGGGCGGCAGGGACGCTCTGCGCGACATCCGCAAGCAGTGGCGCCGCAACCGGCTGGCGTTTCGGACCGCCGACGAGGACGTGCCCGTCTACCCGACGATCGCCAGCCAGTTCCAGGACCCGGGCGTCAACTGGATGTTCCGGAACGTGTGTCGCTTGCTGCGGGAGCGGCTCGGTCTGGAGGAGGCCGCCTGGACGCCCGAAGTGGACCTCGAAGAGAGGGAACCGGGTGCGGCGGTGCTGATCCCGGATCATCGCAGCCGCTACCTTGCGGAGATTGCCGAAGCGGGCCGCGCGGTGGAAGTTGATGTCGAGCGCCTTGCCGCCGCCGCTTCGAGGGCGCACGGCTGCTATCGGGCGCTGGCCGAACTGGACGATCCGGAGTTGCCGGCGCCGCTCGAGGTGTACGGGGAGGGCGCCTTGGAGACGGCGCCCGACAAGAGCCTGGCGCGCCTGCGCGCGGCCTACCAGGAGGCGCTGACGGAGGTCGGCGCCGAAGCGGCCGGCCTCCTGAGGGAGTGGCCCCGGCGCGTCGAGGCTGCCCGCGCGGACGAGTACCGCTACCCGGTCCGCGGGCGCGAGGTCACCGGCGAGAACTACGTGACCACCCTGAGCCACCTGCGCATGCCGAAGCTGGCGCTGCCCGGGTACTCGGACTGGGGCGACCTGCTGCGTTTCCTGATCAAGCACAACCTGCCGGGCGCCTACCCGTACACGGCCGGCGTCTATCCCTACCGCCGCAGCAGCGAAGAGCCGACGCGCATGTTCGCGGGCGAGGGCATCGCGGAGCGCACCAACCGGCGATTCCACTTCGTGTCGCGCGGGCAGCCGGCGAACCGTCTGTCCACCGCGTTCGACTCGGTGACGCTCTACGGCTCGGATCCGGGCATTCGCCCCGACATCTGGGGCAAGGTCGGCAACTCGGGGGTCTCGATCGCCACCGTCGACGACATGAAGCGGCTCTACTCGGGCTTCGATTTGTGCGACCCGGTGACGTCCGTGTCGATGACGATCAACGGCCCGGCGCCGACCATCCTGGCCTTCTTCATGAACGCCGCGATCGACCAGCAGGTCGAACGCTACCTGCATGAGACTGGCGGACTGGAACAGGTGCGCGCCGACTTCGGCCGCCGCTGCCACGGCGACCTGCCCGCGTACCGCGGCGAACTACCGGAAGAGAGCGACGGTCTGGGCCTTGGCCTGCTGGGTATCCCGGGCGACCAGGCCGTCGAGCGCGAGGTCTACGAGCGGATCCGCGCCGACGCGCTGAGCCGGGTCCGGGGCACGGTCCAGGCCGACATCCTCAAGGAGGACCAGGCGCAGAACACCTGCATCTTCTCGACCGGATTCTCGCTGCGGATGATGGGCGACGTCCAGCAGTACTTCATCGACCACAACGTCCGCAACTACTACAGCGCCTCGGTCAGCGGCTACCACATCGCGGAAGCCGGCGCGAACCCGATCACCCAGCTGGCGTTCACGCTCGCCAACGGTTTCACGATCGTGGAGTACTACCTGGCGCGGGGCATGGCGATCGACGACTTCGCTTCCAACCTGTCGTTCTTCTTCTCGAACGGGATGGACCCGGAGTACGCCGTGATCGGTCGGGTGGCTCGCCGCATCTGGGCGCGCGCGATGCGCGAACGGTACGGCGCCTCGGCCCGCAGCCAGATGCTGAAGTACCACATCCAGACCTCGGGCCGCTCGCTGCACGCCCAGGAGGTCCAGTTCAACGACATCCGCACCACGCTGCAGGCGCTCTACGGCATCCTCGACCGTTGCAATTCCCTGCACACGAACGCGTTCGACGAGGCGATCACGACGCCGACCGAACAGTCCGTGCGGCGCGCGCTGGCGATCCAGTTGATCATCAACCGCGAGTTCGGGCTCAACCGCAGCGAGAACCCCTGGCAGGGATCCTTCGCGCTCGACCAGCTCACCGACGCGGTCGAGGAAGCCGTCTACCTGGAGTTCGAGCGGCTGTCCGCGCGCGGCGGCGTGCTGGCCGCGATGGACACGATGTACCAGCGCTCGAAGATCCAGGACGAGAGCATGGAGTACGAGGCGAAGAAGCACGATGGCAGCCTGCCGGTGGTCGGCGTCAACACGTTCCTCGCCGAGGGCCGGGAATCCGCGGAGACGGTCGAAGCGGAGCTCATCCGCTCGACCGACGAGGAGAAGCAGCAGCAGATCGACAGTCTGGCGGCCTTCCACCGCCGCCACGGTGGACACGCACAGGCGGCTCTGGAGCGGCTGCAGGAGGTGGCCCGTCGCCGCGGCAACGTGTTCGAAGAGCTGATGGAGACGGCCAGGCACTGCTCGCTCGGCCAGATCTCGGACGCGCTCTACCGCGTCGGCGGCGAGTACCGGCGCAGCATGTAGCCGGAACCGCGGCCAGCGGAGCGGGCCTGGCAGCCGGGTGTCATTGTCCTGGCGCCTGACAGGGAAACGCCGTGATGTCCGACTTCGTGCTGGCGGTCGCGCCCTGCGGGTTGCCGTGCGTCCAGCGGCTGCCGTCCGGTCCCGTTATCCACAGGTTGAAGTCCAGGGTGGTTACCGGCGCTACGAACGCCCAGCGGTAGCCGTTGACGCCACAGCCGTCGAGCACCTTGACGAGAACCTCGGGGTTGTTGCGGCCGAAGAACCACAAGACGCCGGCCTCGCTGGACCAGGCTTCGCCCTTGACCGGGCCTGACTCACCGCTTGACGTGACGTAGCACATGCTGACCTCGTAGCCTCCATCGAAGCGGAGGATCACGGAAGTCGGCGTGCAGGTCCCGACCGGGTCCGGGTCCGGCGTCGGATCGGGATCCGGGCCGGGTCGCGGCGGGCTGGAACCTCTCCCGGCGAAACCGTCCTTGATCCAGTCGAACACCTTCGCGTTGGGCACGGTGCCGCGCACGTTCTCCGCCGTGCGACCGACCGCGTAGATCATCACGTCTTCCCCCGCGTGCGTCTCCAGGAACAGCGGGACGGTTGCCTCCTGCCGGTACGCCGTGTGGCTGGTGCTCGAAGGAACGGCGCCGCCGTAGCCGGCCGTCCCGTCGCTGTTCGGATTGACGCGCGAGCCGCTCCGATGTCCTGGCCCGTTGGCGTAGCCGAGGATGGTGTAGGGAATGCCGCCCGAGTCTCCACTCTCCGAGATCGTGCCCCCGCTGTCGATGTCGTGGACGGTCCCCAGGATGCCGTTGTGCGGCTGGTTGCGGAACGACGCGGGCACCGAACGGGGCGTGTAACGCAGGTCGCCGAGCGGTCGCATCGGGTAGCCGGCGATGGTGAAGACGTGGCTGTGGTCGGCGGTCGCGAGGATCAGGGTCCTGTCGAGATTCACGCTCCGCTGAGCGGCGCCTAACGCGCGATCGAACATCCGGGTGTCGGTGAAGGCGCGATAGGCATTCCCCTCGTGGTGCGCATGGTCGATTCGGCCCGACTCGACCATCAGGAAGTAGGGCTTTCCCGTCGCGGTGAGGATCTGGATCGCCTTCCTCGTCATCTCCTGCAGGCTCGGCTGGCTGCCGTTCCGGTCCGCTTCGTACTCCAGGTGACTCGACGCGAACAGACCGATCGCGCGGCCGGAACCTCCCAGCGAGTTGAGCCCCTGCCGGTTCCGGACGTAGCGATAGCCCTGCTGCTGCAACTCGTTGCGAAGGTCGCGACCGTCCGTTCGCCGTCCGGCAAGGCCCTCCTCGTCGGTCGCCGAAGTGGGGAGGAAATGCCGTCGGCCGCCTCCGAAAAGGACGTGTAGTCCCTCCCCGAGCCGGTCGTTGTAGCCGCTTCCACCAGGCGTCATCTGGGCGGCGATCTCGTTCTCCAGGTTGCGGTCGTTGACGTGTGCGAAGACGCCCGCGGGGGTCGCATGGGTAACGCGCGTTGTCGTGACGATGCCGACCGCATAACCCATCGAGATGGCCAGCTCGCCGATGTTCGTCAGCCGCGGGCCGTCACCGTTGCCGTTGAAGTCCGCGTATTCGGTGGCCGGGCCGTAGCCGATCACTCCGGAGTTCGTGTTGACGCCGGTCATCATCGCCGACATCGTGGCGGCGCTGTCCGGCGTGATGTAGTCGGCCGACGCCGTCCGCGAGATGGCGGTGTAGGGCATGCGGTCCAGCGCCAGTTGCCCGTCGACGCCCACCGTCGCGATGCGAGTGGATGTCACGGTCGACACACCCATGCCGTCGCCAACGAACAGGATGACGTTGTTCTCTTGCGCCCCGGCCGGCAATGCCGTCAGCAGCAGGAACAGAATTGTCGAGACAGTGCAGGACACCGACGCGAGATGCCTGCGCGCGCCTCGGACCGATACGAAGAGACTCTCCATGGGCCGACCTCCGTCTTTGTGGCCCGGCTCCCGGCAGAAGACCTCATCGTCGGGACCGGACCGCTGTGTGAGGGTGATGTTGCTTTCCGTCAAGGATAGGCGATCTGGCCTGCGCGAAGAGGGGCTGCTACATTCCTGCGCCCATGAGCGACTGGCATCATGCGGACATTCTCGAAGCGATCGCGGAACATCAGCCGGAGGCGCCGGCGCAGGCCTTCATCGATCCCCTGGGCGGCGCTCCGAGCCGCCGCTACTCGCAGGCCGGGATGCACCGCCGCGCGAACGGCGTGGCCGCGACGCTGATCGAACGCGGCGCGAAGCACCAGGACAAGGTGGCGCAGTACCTCTACAACGGGCCCGAGTACATGGAGTCGGTGCTCGCCTGCTTCAAGGCTTCCCTGGCGCCCGTGAACACGAACTACCGCTACGTCGAGGGTGAGCTGCTCTACCTCTGGGGCAATGCGGACGTCGCGGCGGTCATCTTCCACGGCGCCTTCGCCAGCCGGATCGAGGCCTTGCGGCCGAAAGTGCCATCCATCCACACCTGGCTCTGGGTCGACGACGGCTCGGGCCCGTGCCCGGAGTGGGCGATCCCGTACGAAGAGGCCGCCGAGTCGTTGCCGGGTTCCGAAGGCTCACTCACCTTCGAGGCGCCCTGGCCCCGCAGCGGCGACGACCTGTGGCTGCTGTACACCGGCGGCACGACCGGCATGCCCAAGGGAGTCATGTGGCGGCTGGACGATCTCTGGCACATCAGCAACGACGGCCGCCTCGACCCCTTCGACCTTTCGGGTGGGGTCGAGGGACTGAAACCCCAGCTTGACGAGCTGCTGATGCGCCGCGTCTCGCTGCCTTCCTGCCCGCTGATGCACGGAACCGGCTTCCTCACCGCGCTGGGAGGCATGCTGAACGGCGGCTGCGTGATTACCCTCGCCAACCGCCGCTTCGACGCGACGGCCACTCTCGAGGCGATCACCAGGGAAGGGATCAACGCGATCGCGATCGTCGGCGACGCGTTTGCCAGGCCGATGGTCCGGGCGCTCGAGGAGGAACCCGGCCGCTTCGATCTGAAGAGCCTCGAGGTCGTGATCTCGTCGGGCGCCATGTGGAGCGCCGAGGTCAAGCGCGCCTTCCTGCGCTACTGCCAGGACGAGACGGTCCTGACCGACAGCCTGGGTTCGTCGGAGTCGATCGGCATGGGGAGGTCCGACTCGACCGCCGGCGAGGCCAGCGAGACCGCGTCGTTCGTGCTCGGCGACAACGCCTGCGTTCTCGACGACGACGGGAACAAGGTCGAACCGGGCGCCGGGGTGCTGGGGCGGATCGCCGTGAGCGGCCATATCCCTCTCGGCTACTACAAGGACCCCGAGAAGACGGCGGCCACCTTCATCGAAACAGGCGGCGTGCGCTACTCGCTGCCCGGCGACTACGCGACCGTCGAGGCGGACGGCTCGCTCAAGCTCTACGGCCGCGGCTCGGTGTGCATCAACAGCGGTGGCGAGAAGATCTTCCCGGAGGAGGTCGAGGAGGTGCTGAAGACCCATCCCTCGGTGCGCGACGCGGTGTGCGTCGGCGTGCCGCACGAGCGCTTCGGCCAGGCGGTGACGGCGGTCGTCGAGCTCGACGATCCGGGACGCTTCAGCGAGCCGGATGTGATCGGTTGGGTGAAGCGGGAACTGGCGTCCTACAAGGCGCCCAAGCGCGTCCTGGTGCGCGACAGCGTGGGCCGGGCGGCCAACGGCAAGGCCGACTACAACGGTCTGCGCGAATGGGCGGCGGGCGAACTCGCCGCGCAGGAGGCTTAGCAGCCCGTGGCAGAAGTCGCGCTGCATTCGAGCGGCCATGCATCCCGCCCGGCATCGTGCCAGTCCGTGCGCCCGATGACGGGCGCACGGACTGGTTCGCGGGTGGCGCGGAGCGCGCCACCCGGGTCGCTCCTCGGTCGCCCTTGTTCCCGGGATTGCGGGCGGCCCGATATACTCCCTCGTCGCGCCTTGCCGGGCGGGCGCCTGGCCACTCTCGGTGCGACACGGACTTCTCCCACAGGCTGCTAGACCGTGAAGAAGCAGAAAGTCGTCGTCCAACTGCCCGGCATCGCCAAGGCGGCATCCGTGGAGACGCGCTATCAGTTCGAGCTGGAGGCGCTGCTGCCGGTGGCGGAACTCGTCGAGGTCTCGGCAAAGACGGAGGAGGAGTTCCTGGCCGAGGCCGGCGACGCCTCCGCGGTGATCACCTCGTGGGGCTTCCGCATCTCACGGTCCGTGATCGCCGGGCTCGACGAGTGCATCGTGATCGGTGTCGGCAGCGTCGGCGTCGACATGGTGGACGTGGACGCGGCGACCGAGGCGGGCATCGTGGTGACGAACGTGCCCGACGTGTTCATCGAGGAGGTGGCCGATCACACGATGGCGCTGCTGCTGGCCGGCGCGCGGCGAATGCGCGAGATGGACTCCATGGTGCGGCGCGGCGACTGGTTCCAGGGTCGGCCCCTGCTCAACGAGGTGCCTCGGCTGTGGGGCCGGACTCTGGGCCTGATCTCGTTCGGCAACGTGGCCCGGGCAGTTGCGCGCCGCGCCAAGCCGTTCGGCATGCACGTGATCGCCCATGACCCCTACGTCAGCGAGCTGAAGATGACCGGCGAGGGGGTCGAACCGGTCAGTTTCGACGAGTTGCTCGAGCGTTCCGACTACCTGTCGATGCACCCGCCGCTCAACAGCGAGACGCGGCACATGCTCTCCGGCCCCCAGTTCGCGGCGATGAAGGAGACGGCCGTGCTGGTCAATGCCGGCCGCGGCCCGACGGTTGACGAAGCCGCTCTGATCGAGGCCCTCGAGTCGGGCGCGATCGCCGCGGCGGCGCTCGACGTGCTGGAGAGGGAGCCGCCGGCCGAAGACAACCCGCTGCTCGGCATGGACAATGTGATCCTGACGCCCCATGTCGCCTCGGCCACGACCCGCATGCGGCCCGTGACCCGGCGGCGCGTCGGCCGCGAGGTCGCCCTGGCGCTCTCCGGTCGCTGGCCGATGAGCTGCGTCAACCCGACCGTGTTGCCGCGGGTCGAACTGGAACGCTGGCAGCCGGTGCCGATGGAACGGGGGCCGAACCGGTAGCCGCGTGGAAGCGGGCGCCTGTCCCTCAGGCCGCCTCGACCACTTCTCCTGCAGCCTGGGCGCGCTTGATCCGCGTGCTTTCGTCCCTGGCCACGGAGCGCCCGGCCAGCCAGAAGAAGATCACGCCGAGGACGTCGGCGCCCAGAAGCCGAGGCCGTAACCGCCGAACGCCATCCAGCCGAAACCGAACATGCCGTAGATCATCGCGCGGGAGGAGGACGCCCAGGACGTAGTTGGAGTACCGCCGGCCGGGCGCCTGCGGTTTGGGCGTCTGGGGGTCCTCAGGTTGTGTCATTCGGCTCCGTTTGCGCCGGCTTCCGCCATGGCGCCGGGCACGGTGCCCTTGGCCAGTTCCTGGTCGATCATCAGCATACCGACCCCGTCGCCGCCGATCAGGCGGAGCCTGCCGAGCAGGGTGCGGGCAACGTTCTCCTCCTCGACCTGCTCGTTGACGAACCACTGGAGCATGATCGAGGCGGCGCGGTCGTGCACCTTCTCGGAAAGGTCGTAGAGGTCCTCGATCGCGCGCGTCACCTGCTGTTCGCTCTCGAGGATCGCGGCGACGGCGGCCTCCGGCGATTCCCAATCGGTCGGCTGGGCCGGAATCTCGGGAATCCGGACGAGCAGGTCGCGATCGGCGAGGTGGTCGATGATGCGGTGGGCGTGGCTGAGTTCGTCAGCGGACTGGCCGCGCAGCCAGGCGCCGAAGCCGGGCAGATCGATGCGTTCGAGCCATAGCGCCATGGACAGGTAGCGGTGGGCGGCCTCGAACTCGAGTTGCAGATGTGCATTCAGGCGGTCATGGAGGGTCTGATCCATCGTGTCCTCCGTGTTGGACGGTTGGAAGTGGACGCGGCGTCAGCATAGCGCTGCGGCGCGCAGACGCGGTGAGGCGCGAGCCCCTGATGCGCCGGACCTGCCGCCGGCGCCATGTCCGGCTCCAGCCCCCGCCGCGTTGAGCCTCCCCCGCAGGTGATCGCCTCTGCAGGAAGGAGGCTCACCCACCCGCTGCGGTCTCACCGGGAACGGGCATTCTGCCGGCGGTACGCCGGTCGGTGCTCACGGCAGGAGTTCTTCAACGCCGGCGCGCTCTTCGAACAGCTCGTCCAGCGTTGCCTGCATCCGGCTGCGGCTGAACTCGTGGAGGTCGAGCCCCTGGACGATCTGGTAGTCGCCCCCGCTGACGGTCACCGGGAAGGAGTAGACGACGCCCTCGCGGGTACCGTAGCTGCCGTCGGCCGGGATCGCCATGCTCACCCAGTCGCCGTCGGCGGTGCCCTGGACCCAGGTGCGGATGTGGTCGATCGCCGCGGCGGCCGCGGAGGCCGCCGAGGAGGCGCCGCGGGCCTTGATGATCGCCGCACCGCGCTGCTGGACGGTGGGAATGAACTCGTCGCGGGTCCATGCCTCCTCGACCAATTCCGGCGCCGGCCGGCCGTCGACGAGGGCATGTTCGAGGTCCGGGTACTGGGTCGCCGAGTGGTTGCCCCAGATCGTCATCCTGCGGACCTGGGTGGTGTGGGCGCCGGTCTTTTCGGCGAGCTGGCTGATCGCCCGGTTGTGATCAAGCCGGGTCATCGCCGTGAACTGCCGCCGGTCGAGGCCAGGCGCGTTGCTGGCCGCGATCAGGGCGTTCGTGTTCGCCGGGTTGCCGACCACGACGACTCGCACGTCGCGGCTCGCACGGGCGTCGAGCGCCTTGCCCTGGACGGAGAAGATCGCCGCGTTCGCCTGCAGGAGATCCTTGCGCTCCATGCCCGGCCCGCGCGGCCGCGCGCCGACCAGCAGTGCCACGTCCACGCCGTCGAACGCTTCGTTCGCGTCCGAACTGGGGACGATGTCGTGCAGCAGCGGGTAGGCCGAATCGCGGAGTTCCATGACCACGCCCGCGAGAGCGTCCATCGCCGGCGGAATCTCCAGAAGCTGAAGGCTCACCGGCTGCTCCGGTCCGAGCATCTCGCCGGCGGCAATGCGGAAGATCAGGGAATAGCCGATCTGACCGGCGGCTCCGGTGACGGCGACTCGAACGGGTGTCTGCATGGCTTTGAGGTCCTCCGATCCGGCGGGCGATCGTAACACCGCCGCCTTGCGCCCGGGCGAATCCGGAAGCATCGGCGGCGTGGAGGAGTTGGACTGGTTGTTCAGTAGATTTTCAGTTCCTTCTGAGGGGAGGAAGCATGCGGTGCAACGTCTTCGGAGGTGTTCTGAATCGGATCGCCGCCGCGGGGTTGGCGGCCGCAATGCTGGCTGCAGCCGGAGCTTCGGCTTCGGTGGACGTGCATGGCTCGATCGGGGATGCGGCCGACGCTGGCCCGGTCCAGGTCTCCCTGGCGCCGGCGCCCTCGCTCCATGAACTGTTCAGCGCTGTGCTGAACGACGACCTGAACGGCCTTTTCCCGGTCGAAGCGACGGTTGACGTCGTGAACGGCCGCTTCACGTTCGAAGTGGACGAACCGGGTGTGCGTTGGGTCCGGGCGCGAAGTGCGGGCGCCGGCGAGTCGGCGTTCCTCCTGGTCGGGCCGGAGACGAACACTCTGCTGCCGTCGCACGACCTGAGGAAGCTGGCCTTCTGCACGGTGTCGCTGAAGAACCCGTCGAGCGCCTGGATCGTGCGCGGGGGGAGTCTGCGCGATTTCGGTCATGCGCGCTCCTGGACTGTCTGGCCGCCGATTCGCCGGATCGAGGCTGGAAGGCCGGTTCGCCACGAGTTCGCCGGGCGGATCGTGTCGTCCCGGTCCGGCTCGCGCCACTTCGAGGTTCTGACGGTCGGCGCTCCCGGCTACGAACCGGAAGTCGTGGAGTGTGAGGCGGGCGCCGACCTGGCGGTGGAGCTGAAGCGACCAACGGCGCCGGCCGTCAGCGGTGTGCTGACAAGAAACGGTGTGCCGGAACGCTCCGCGATTCTGGTCGGCGAAGACGGTTGGCCAGCCGGCGCGACGGACGAACGAGGACGCTTCCGGGCGTTGGCGGGCGTCTACCATGTGCTGACCGCTGATGGTGGCCTGGATGCGGTCGAACATGTGGCGGGCGTGGCCGATCTCATGGGGAGCGCGCGGCCTCCGGTGGCGGTGAGCCATGGACGATCCTTGTCCAGGTCCGAAAAAACGGCCCGGTGGGCCGCGGTCCACTGGTCGTCCGCCGGTGCGCTGCTGGCCCTTGACGGGGGGCGCCTGACTGGCGGCCTGCTGATGGCCAAGGGCCCGCCGGGCGCCGCGAGAACGAACGTGCTGGCGGAACGCTTCGCGCCTCTTGAGATCGACTGGGCGTCGCCGCCCGTGGCGCTGTCGCTCGAACCGCTGCTCCGGCTCGAAGGGACTGTTGCGGATCCGGCCGGCGCCGGAGTAGGCGGCGCCAGTGTGTCGATCAACGGAACCGGCGCACGGCCCGTGGCCTGGTCCGACGGCGCGGGGCGATTCTCGCTGGAGGTCTTCGAATCGCCGGGCCAAGGGCAGCTCGTCGCCCGGGCGGCGGGCTACGGCGAGGCGCGGCGCGACCTGAGCGAGGTTCGCGGCGCGGGACGCCAGCCGATCCTTCTGGAGCTGGTCCCTCACCGCGCCATCCGCGGCCGGCTCGTAGCCGCCGCCGGCGGCGGGATTCGAGGAACGGTTGGGCTGGCCGGGCCGTGGGACTCGGAGCGCTTCATTGGCGACGCCGCCCTTTGGAACGTCGGGGACGATCCGACCCTGCTGGAGGCAGTCAGCACGGAGGACGACGGCGAGTTCGCGCTCGATCCCGGCGACGCGAGGGATGGATGGCTGGTCGCGGCCGCTCCCGGCCATGGAACGGTGCGGAGGAGGCTGCCGGCATCGGATTCGGGTTCGCTCAAGGAGCAGTCCGTGGGAGACGTGGTCCTGGAACCGGAGATCGTCCTGCAGGGTCGCGTGGTCGACGAGAACGGGGCGCCGGTCGAAGCCGCCGCGATCGCTCTGAGTGAAGGTGAGACCTTTGTTCATTCGTTGCGACGGGGCCGGATGCGCGTTCCAGCGAGGAAGCTGATTGCCGACCCTGAGGGCCGCTTTCGCATCGCCGGACTGGCGCCGGGCGATCAGCTCTCGCTTTTCGTTTCCGCGCCCGGTTTCGTGCGGGAGTCGATTCCCCTGGTCCGGGTGGACGCTTTGCTCGGCGCCGAGGAAGTGGAGGTCCGGCTCCGTGAGGCCCTGGAGTTGAGCGGGCGGATAACGGACGAGGTCACCGGCAGCGGCGTCGAAGGGGTCCGTGTGCGCTTCGCGCAGACCGCCCGCGGCGGCTCTGCATGGGCGGAAACCGACGAGGCGGGCGAGTTCTCGTTGAGCGGCTTCCCGGTTGGCGCCGGCGTGTTGAGTGCGATTGCGGATGGCTACGAGGATCTTGAGTTTCCCCTTTGGCGAAGCCCGGATGAACCGCTGGAACTGGTTCTGCGGCCGAAGCCGGAGATTGAGGTGACGGGCACGGTGATCCGGGAGGGGGCGCCGGTGGCGGGGGCATCGGTTCGGATCGAATCCTCCCGGTCGCTGACCGATGCCTCGGGCCGCTTCGTGGTGAAGTCGGCGCAGGGACAGGCAAGCCTGGAATGCCGGGTTCCGGGTGCGTCCCAGGTGATCAACAGGGTGGTCGAGGTCGACGCGAATCTCGGTGAACTCACGATCGACGTCACACCCGTCGTTCTGCGCGGCCGGGTGATCGAACCGGACGGCGTGCCGATGCCGGCCGCCACCGTGTCGGCTCGGCGTGACGACGGAGGCTGGTTCGGTACGCGACGCGGGCAGACGGGGCCGGAAGGGGAGTTCGAACTGATCGTCGAGCCGGGTTCCTACTCGGTCGCCGCCAGGTCCGACAACATGGAGGGTCCGCGGGTCGAAGTGGAGGTCGCGGCGGGCGAGGCGCCGTACGTGGAACTGACCGGGCCCGGCGCCGGCCTGCTTCGGGTCACGGTGCGTGGCCTGACGCCTGCCGAGGTTGGCAAGGTCTTTCTGATGGTCGAGACGATCCGTCCCTCCGGAGGAAAGTCCAGTCGCGGGATGCTCTCTGCCACGGGCGGAACGGCGACGGCGCCGGTGTTCGAGATGCCGTTCCGGCAGCCGGACGGCACAACGACGGTGATCGCCTCGGTTGAGTCAACCGGTCGTTCCCGCCGGGCGCCCTTGCGGATGGCGCCCGCCGGGATCACCGAGGTGGAACTCTCGTTCACGGAGGACACCGTTCTCCTGGAGGGCGCCGTCACGCTCGATGGCCGGCCGCTGGCGGGCGAACGAGTGTTCGTGACCGACGAGCGGCAGAACCTGGCCTGGAGCGTGAACACGGATCACCGAGGCCACTTCCTGATCGACGGCCTGCGCAAGGGTGGCGAAGTCGCGCTTGACGCCGTGGGCCGGCAGCGGCGGGTGCGCTTGGCCGAGACGACCATCCGAGTCGACTTCGACGCCTACAGCGCCTCGGTCCGTGGCTGGCTGCTCGACGCCGAAACGGGATTGGCCGCCGCCGGGATGCGGGTCTCCGCGGTGCCTGCCTGGAGCGCCGGGGAGAACGACGTGACCCGGACGGTGCGCCGGCGAGCCACGACCCGCACCGGGGACGACGGTTCCTTCGTGATCGACGGTCTGTTCGCGGCGCGGTACCGGTTGGAGATTCGGCCCGCGGGAAGAAACCTGTCGCCAGTACTGGTCGTCGGCTCCTCGGATGTCGATCTGAGCGGCGGTGACCTCGACGTGACGCTCGCCGTGCCGGTGGCGAAAGACCGTTAGCGCCGGAACGGCGCACGACGGCCCGGATCCCGGGTCGGCGTAGACCGGCCGCCAATAGACTCCGAGCCATGGCGGAGCGGGTTCTGGTCACCGGCGGCGCCGGGTTCATCGGCAGTCACACGTGCGTCGAGCTATTGGCCGCCGGCTGGGACGTGACGGTGATCGACGACCTGTCGAACAGTTCGCGGGAGGCCCTGCGGCGGGTGGAGGAGCTGGCCGGGCGGGGACTGCGCTTCGTCGAGGGGGACCTGCTGGATGCGGCGGCGCTCGACCGGGCGTTCGGCGACGGCCCGTGTCAAGCGGTGATCCACTTCGCGGCGAAGAAGGCGGTCGGGGAGTCCTGCGCGGATCCGCTCGGCTACTACCGGACGAACGTGGGCGGGACGATCAGCCTGCTGGGGGCGATGCGGCGGCACGGCGTGCGCCGGCTCGTGTTCTCCTCGTCGGCGACGGTGTACGGCGATCCGGCGCCGGAGGCCTGCCCGCTGTCCGAGGACGCGCCGCGCCTGGCGTCGAACCCGTACGGTCAGACCAAGCGGTTCGTGGAGCGGATGCTGCGCGATCTCGCCGCGTCGGAGGCCGGCTGGCACATCCTGTCGCTGCGCTACTTCAACCCGGCCGGGGCTCATCCAAGCGGCCGCATCGGCGAGGACCCGCGGGGTGTCCCGGAGAACCTGCTGCCGAGCGCGATGCAGGTTGCGGCAGGGCGATTGCCGGAGCTTCGCGTGTTCGGGACGGACTATCCGACCCGGGACGGCACGGCGATCCGGGACTATCTCCACGTCGTGGATGTCGCGACCGGCCATCTGCGGGCCCTCGACCATCTTTCGGCGGTCGACGGCTGCGCGGAGTACAACCTGGGCGCCGGCCGCGGCGTCACGGTGTTCGAGGTGATCGAGGCCGTGAGGCGGGCCAGTGGCCGGGAGGTTCCGTGGGTCCTGGAGTCCCGGCGGGCGGGCGATGCGGTGGCGGCGTGGGCGGATCCGGCCCTCGCGGAACGGGAGCTCGGCTGGAAGGCCGAGCGCGATCTCGACGACATCTGCGCCGACGCCTGGCGTTGGCAGAGCGAGAATCCGGCGGGGTACGGGACTTGAGCGGGAAAGAGACTCGCGGCTCGGGCGAAGCGGCACTCGAGGTGTTCGTCTACTACGACTTCGCCTCCTCGCTGAGCTACGTCGCCCACCGGGTACTGGCACGGATCGGTCGGGAGCTCGCGGAGGAGCGAATCGAGCTGCGCTGGAAGGCGATCGACCTGACCGGGATCGGGCGTTTCCAGCGCGGGCGGCTGCTCGACCCCGTGCGTCGGCGGAGTCTGATCGAGGTGGCTGAGGCGCTCGACGTCGAACTCGATCCGCCCGCCCGCTGGCCGGACTCGCGCCTGGCCGGCGAGGTCGCGCTGACGCTCGATCTGGCGATCGATCGAGGACTCGATCCGGCGGTCGAGCGGGAGTGGCGGCGGAGCGTGTTCACGACGTTCCACGAGCAGGGCGACCGCGACGATCCCGACCAACTGGCGGGCGCCGTCGAACAACTCTTCGGGGAGTTCGAGCGCCGCGGCCACTTCGGCAAGCGCGGCGTCGCGTCGGTCGACGACCTCGCCGCGGGCCGTCGGCTGGCAGCGGCGACCGGCAGCGCTGTGGCTGCCGGCGTCGAAGGAGCGCCGACGCTGATGTTCGATGCCTTCCCGCTGTGCGGCATCCACGACGAAGCCACCATGCTGGGGATGATCCAGCGCTACGCCCGTCGGCGCCGCCGGCTGGAGGCGGAGGCGACGGTCGAGGTGAACTGATGGGCGTGCGGTTTCTCGCGGCGTTGGCCGCACCCGCGCTCCTGGGCTGCGCTCCGGCGGAGAACGCCTCGGAACCGGCCGCCCCGGCGTCCGCTGACGCGACGCGGCCTGGAAGCGTCCGCTTCGTCGACGTGACCGCCGAGACCGGCCTCGACTTCGTCCACGCGACGGGCTCGGCGGGTTCTTACCCGATGCCGGCGATCATGGGCGGCGGCGTAGCCGCCTTCGATGCCGACGGCGACGGCCTGCTCGACCTCTACTTCCCGAACGCGGGTAGCGCGGTCGCCGGCGATGCGGGGCGCAACCGCTTCTACCTGCAGAGGCCGCGCGGACGCTTCGTCAACGCGACGGAAGGCTCCGGGCTCGACAACCCCGGCCACGGCATGGGCGCCGCGGTTGGCGATATCGACAACGACGGCGATCTCGACCTCTACGTGACGAACTTCGGCGACGACATCCTCTACCGCAACGATGGCGGCGGCCGCTTCGACGACGCGACCGCTGAACTCGGTCTGGCGACGCCCGCCTGGTCGACCTCGGCGGTGTTCTTCGACGCGAATCTCGACGGCTGGCTCGATCTCTACGTGGCTCGCTACGTCCAGTGGAACGAGGCGCGCGAATGCCAGGTGCAGGGCGGACGGGTCGACTACTGCGGCCCGCAGCAGTTTGAAGGCGAGGCGGACGTCTTCTACCGGAACGATGGCGGCCGGCGCTTCGTGGACCAGAGCCGCGAGGGCGGCGTGTCGCTGATCGCCGACGCCGGCCTGGGCGTCGCCGCCGCCGACTTCGACGACGACGGTCGCACCGATGTCTACGTCGCGAACGACGCGGATCCCAACCAGCTGTGGATGAATCGCGGCGAAGGCGCCTTCGAGGACGACGCGGTGCTGCTCGGCGCGGCCTACAATCGGTTCGGGGTCGGCGAGGCAGGCATGGGCATCGCACTGGGCGACATCGACGGCGACCTGGACCTGGACCTGTTTCTGAGCCACCTGATCGAGGAGACGAACACGCTGTACGTGAACCTGGGCGGCGCGCCGGGCCTCTCCGATGGCTTCGACGACCGGGCGGCCGAGGCGGGCCTGGCGGCGCCGAGCACTCCCTACACGGGCTTCGGAACGGCCCTTTTCGACGCGGACAACGACGGCGACCTCGACCTCGCGGTGGTCAACGGGGCCGTCAAGCGGCGTCCGGCCGCGCTCTCGGACCGCGACGACTGGTTCTGGCGCGGCTACGCGGAACCGAATCTGCTGATGCTGGGAGACGGTGAGGGCGCCTTCGTCGACGCCAGCAGCGCCTCGGGCGACTTCGGCGCGGCGCTTCACGTCAGCCGCGGCCTCGTCCCGTTCGACCTGGAAGGCGACGGCGACCTGGACCTTTTGGTCAGCAACCTGGAGGGGGCGGCGCGGATCTACCGCAACGAATCGGCCGGCGGTTCCGGGGGCGGTTCGGGCGGTTGGGTGAGCCTGCGGGTCGTCGACGCCGAGTTGCAGCGGACGGCCCTGGGCGCTTCGGTCGTTGCCTGGGTCGGCGATCGCCCCGTTCGCCGCCTCGTCCTGCCGCTCGGCGGCTACCTGACCGGCGGCGAGGCGCCGTTGCACATCGGCCTCGGCGATGCCGTGGGTGTCCAACGCTTCGAGGTCACCTGGCCAGGCGGTGCGGTCGAGGAGTTCGACGGCGCCGAGCGCGGCGCCGAAGTCGTCCTCGTTCGTGGAACGGGCCGATGACGCCCATGCCGCGAATCCGGCGCCGGCGATCCGCTGCCGACCACGGTTTTCTCGCCGCCGTCATGCAGGCAGTACGCGCTGCCTGCCGCGACGGCAACTGGATCATGCTGCTCGTTGCGGTCTTCCTCGCCGCCGCCATGCAGGCCGCGGAGCTCCCGAGCCCCGACCTCACGGCCGTTGAACCCCGCGTCCGTTCGGCGATCGAGAAGGAGCTGGCCGCCGCCCGCCTCGAACCCGGGTCGGCAAACGCCTGGGGGCGTCTCGGCATGGTTCTTCAAGCCCACCAACTCGACGCCGAGGCCGAGGCCGCCTACGTCGAAGCTTCTCGCCTTGCGCCCGCCGGGTTCCGCTGGGTCTACCTGCGAGGCGTTCTCGCCGATGCACACGATCCGGTAGCCGCGGTGAGCCTCTACCGGCGGGCAGTCGAACTCGACCCCCGCTACGCTCCGGCCCGGGTCCGCCTCGCCGCCGCTCTGGAGAAGGTCGGCCTGGCCGCTGAGGCCGACACGCACTATGCGGAGGCGGCGCGCCTGGAACCGGACAACGCGGTGGCGCACCTCGGGCTGGGCCGCCTGGCGCTCGCCCGCGGCGAGGTCGACGGGGCCGTGGGTCACCTGGAACGGGCTTACGGCTTGAGCCCGGAGACTCAGGCGATCGTCGCCACGCTGGCGCGTGCGCGTCACCGGGCCGGCGACCGCGACGGTGCGCGACGGCTGGCGCAGGCGGCGCGCAGCCTGCCGCCGATGATCCACCACCGCGACCCGCGCCGGGCCGAGGTCGACGTCCTGGCGGTGGATTCGGAGAGCTTCCTTCGCCGCAGCAAGACCTACCGGGAGACGGGCCAGTTGCAGCCCTCGCTCGCCGAGCTCCTCCGGCTGCTCGAGCTGGCGCCCGGCAACGCGCAGGCCCACTTCGCTGCGGCCGGCGTCTACGACCGGATGAACCGTCCCCGAGAGGCGGCGTCGTCGGCCCGGCGCGCCCTCGAGATCGACCCCGACCTGGCCGGCGGACGGGCGGTGCTGGCGGGCGCGCTGTTCAAGCTGGGGCGCTTCGAGCAGGCGTCGGCCGAGGCGGAGCGGGTGCTGGCGGACGATCCCGCCGATGTCCACATGCTGCTGGTGACCACGATGCTGGCGATGAGGGCGAACGACGTAGGCCGGGCGCTGGAGCGGCTGGACCGGGCGGCCGCCGCCGGCGCCTCCGATCCCGGCCTGCGTGATCTGATGGTCCAGCTTCAACTGGAGCTGGCCGACGCCTTGGGAGGCGCCGGTCTCCATGACGAGGCCGGCCGCAGGATCGAACAGGTGATCGAAGCATTGGAACGGGCCGGAACCGCCGAGGCCGAGCTGCGGCCGCTCCGGCGGCGGCTCGAGGACCACCGGAGGAGCGTGCGCGGATGAGCGATGCGGGACACGGAGCGGCCACGAGACCTGAGGGCTGGCGCCGGCCTTCCCGCCCAGGGGTGCACGGATGAGTGATTCGGGACACGGGGCGGCCGCGAGACCTGAGGGCTGGCGCCGGCCTTCCCGCCCAAGGGTGCGCGGATGAGCGATTCGGGACACGGCGCGGCCATGAGACCTGAGGGCTGGCGCCGACCTTCCCGCCCAGGGGTGCGCGGATGAGCGATGCGGGACACGGAGAGGCCGCTCGGCGGGAGGCGGGAACCAGGGGCTCGCCGCCTGGCGTTGCCGGCGCGGTACCTGGCGTTGCCGGAGCGGGGCCAGGTCGGGCCGCTCCGGTGCGGGTGCGCGTCGCGCCGTCGCCGACGGGCGACCCGCACGTCGGCACCGCCTACCAGGCGCTGGTCAACCTGGCCTTCGCCCGCAGCCGCGGCGGCGTCTTCGTGCTGCGGATCGAGGACACGGACCGCGCCCGCTCGAGCCTCGAGTCGGAGGCCGCGATCCTCGACGCCCTGCGTTGGCTGGGCCTGGACTGGGACGAGGGGCCGTATCGCCAGAGCGAGCGGCTGGACCTCCACCGTTCGGAGGTCGACCGCCTGCTCGCGGCCGGCAGCGCCTACCGCTGCTTCTGCACCCGGGAGCGTCTGGACGAGATGCGGCGGGAGAACCGCGCCCGGCAGCGCTTCCCGGGATACGACCGCCGTTGCCGAGGCCTCTCATCGGAAGAGTCCGCGCGGAGAGCCGCCGCCGGCGAGGAGCACGTCGTGCGCGTCGCGATGCCGACCGAAGGCGAGTGCGTGATGCAGGACCTGCTGCGCGGCGAGATCCGGCGGGAGTGGGAACTGATCGACGACCAGGTCATCCTCAAGGCCGACGGCTACCCGACCTACCACCTCGCATGCACCGTCGACGATCACGCGATGGGGATCAGCCACGTGATCCGCGGCGAGGAGTGGATCAACTCGCTGCCGAAGCACCTGCGGCTCTACCAGGCGCTGGGCTACGAACCGCCGACGTTCTGCCACCTGCCGCTGCTCCGCAACAACGACGCGAACCGCTCCAAGCTCTCCAAGCGGCGCAACCCGACCTCGATCACCTGGTTCCGGGACGCCGGCTTCCTGCCCCAGGCGCTGCTCAACTTCCTGGGACTCATCGTCTCCAGCCGGGCTGAAGGCGAGGAGAAGTTCAGCTTCGACCAGCTGGCGGACGGCTTCCGGTTCGAGGACATCTCGCTCGGCGGCCCCGTCTTCGACCTCGACAAGCTGCGCTGGCTGAACGCCCGCTATCTGCGCGAGGACCACGACGCGGCCGGCTTGGCGGACCTCGTGCGGGAGTGGTCGATGGGGCGGGAACGGCTGGCGGCGATTGCCGCCCTCGCGCAGCCGCGCCTGGAGACGCTCGGCGACTGGGGACGGCTGACGAACTTCCTGTTCGTCGACGCGCCGGAAGTCGAGCGGGCGAAGCTGGCGGTCAAGGGCCTCGAAGAAGCCCAGGTCGCCGAGGTCCTCCAGTTCATGCTGTGGACGCTGGAACGCGAGCAGGAGTTCACCGCCGACGTCATCCAGGGCCACTTCCGGCGCCTGTCCGAGGCGCTCGGGCTGAGCCTGCGCGATCTGACCCGGCCGTTCTACGTCGCGATGTCCGGCCAGACCGCTTCGCTGCCCCTGTTCCAGTCGATGGAGATCCTCGGCCCGGATCTCGTGCGCGCCCGCACCCGCCGCGCCATCGACGCGCTCGGCGGCATCTCGGGCAAGCGGACGAAGAAGCTCCAGAAGCGGTTCGAAGCCGTCCGCGCGGCCTCCTGAGACCCGAGCAGACGCGGCGCCCATGCCGGTTCATCCGATCCACCGCCGGTACTTCGCGGAGGAGCTCGTGCGCGCCCGCCGGGCCGGCGAGCGCCGGCGCCAGGTCGCCTCGCAGCGGCGTGCGCGGGTCGACCCGAACCCGCACCAGATCGACGCGGTCATGTTCGCGTTGCGCCGCATTCCGGAGGGAGGGTGCATCCTCGCCGACGAGGTGGGCCTGGGCAAGACGATCGAGGCCGGCCTCGTCATCGCCCAGCTGATGGCTGAGGGCGCCGAGAGAATCCTCATCGTGCTGCCGCGCCCGTTGCTCGGCCAGTGGCAGAGCGAGTTGTACACGCTGTTCGGGATCGAGGCGGTCGAGGCCGCGGATCCGGCGGTCGATCTCGATGCGCCCGGCGTGTTCCTGGTCGGGCGGGAGTACGCGGGAGGCGCCGGCGGATTCGAGCGGCTGCGCAATGCGCCGCCGTTCGACCTTTGCCTGATCGACGAGGCTCACGAGGTCTTCGCCGCCATTCACCGGCGGTTCGACCGCTACGGCGCCTACGATGAGGACAGCCGTTACGCGCAGGTCGCCCACCGCCTGCGCCAGATCATCGGCGTCGCCCCGGTGCTTCTCTTGACCGCGACGCCGATCCAGAATTCCCTGGCCGAACTCTGGGGGCTGGTCCAGTACATCGACCGCACCGGCACGCTGCTGGGCTCGAAACCGGTCTTCGAGGATGTCTTCTGCGCCGACGATGCGGGGCGTCAGGTCGTCGTCGAGCAGGCCGGGGAACTCCGAAGGCGGCTTGGCGTCGTGGTCCAGCGGACCCTTCGCCGGCAGGCCCAGGAGTTCCTCGACAAGCCGTTCGTGGGAAGGCGCGCCCAGTTGTTCGAGTACAGGATGAGCGCCGAGGAGCGCGCTCTGTACGACGACGTGACGGCCTATCTGCTGGAGCCGACGCTCTACGCCTTCAGCGGCAGCTCGCGGCAGTTGCTGCTGCTGGGCTTCCACCGGCGAATGGCCTCGTCGACGGCGGCGCTGGCCGACAGTCTGGAGCGGGTCGCCGAGCGCCTGCGCGGGATGCTGCGCAACGCCGAAGGGCCGGACGGCGCCGACAGCGAGCTGTCTTTCACGGCCGACCTGGAGGAGAACGGGGCGGATTCGGAGGCCGAAGCCGGTGCGCCGGCATTCGGCGATGGCCCCGCCGACGCGCCTGCCGATGGCCCCGCCGATGCGCCCGCGATCGATTCGACGGCCGTGCGGGCGGAACTGGAGCGGGTCGAGAGCTTCGTTCGCCGCGCCCGGCGGCTGCCGCGGGACAGCAAGGCCGCGAGCCTGGTGGAGGCGGTGCGCCTGGTTCTGGAGCGGCCCGAAGGGCGGCGCAAGGTCGTCGTGTTCACGGAATCCCTGACCACCCAGCGGTACCTGCGCGACCTGCTGCTTGAGCGGACGGACCTCGTGGAGGCCGACATCACCCTGTTTCGCGGCGCCAACGATTCGCCGCGCGCGGCGGAGGCGCTCCGGGCCTGGCGCGAAGAGGTGGAGTGCGGTATCGAGCCGCGGCTGCGGCCGAGTCCGACAGTCGCGGTTCGCCTGGCCCTGGTCCACGAGTTCCGCACGCGCTCCAGGGTCTTCATCTCGTCGGAGGCCGGCGCCAAGGGCCTGAACCTCCAGTTCTGCGACACGCTAGTGAACTACGACCTGCCCTGGAACCCGCAGCGCATCGAGCAGAGGATAGGCCGCTGCCACCGTTACGGGCAGGAGCGGGACGTCACGGTGATCAACTTCCTGGCGAAGGACAACGAGGCCCAGCGGCTCACCCTCGACATTCTCGGCACGAAGCTCGACCTGTTCGGCAAGGTGCTCGACATGTCGGACGTCGTGCTGCAGACACCGCGCGGCGACTCGTCCGATCAACTCGCTTCCGCGCTGGGGCCGGACTTCGACGCGCAGATGCGGCGGATCTGGGATCGGTCCAGGTCGGTGCGGGAGGTCGAGGACGAGCTGCGCCGCCTCCGGGATGAGCTGGAGGAGCGCAGGCAGCAGCTCGAACAGGTGCGCGAGCGCACGACCGCCCTGATCGAGAAGCAGCTCGACGAGTCCGTCCGCGACGTCTTCCGCGGCATCGAGTCCGAACTGCCGGCGACGCTCGCCGACCTCGACGCCGAACTCGAGCGGGTGGCGACGGCGTTTCTGGATGCCAGGGGGATTCCCTGGGGCCGGAGCCAGCGGGAGGGTCGCCGCCTGATTCACGTCCGGGCCTCCAGGTCGTTGCCCTCCTGTCTGGTCGATGGCGTCTCCATCGCCCTGGGCCCGGCGCGCGACCTGGGCGACACCGAGTCGCTTCATCCCGGCCATCCACTGATCCGGGCGGCGGTGGAGGAGGCGCGCACCGCGGGCAGCGGCCATTTCAGGGTCCGGTTCGACCTTGCCGCGGGGGCGCCGGAGACGCTTCGACGGCGGCGAGGCGGCCGCGGGCGGCTGGCCCTGACCCGGGTGACGAATGCCCGCTTCGAGCGCGAGGACCGGTTGTGCGTCACAGCCGTGTTCGAGGACGCGGAGGTGCTGCGTCCGGCGGCGGCCGCGCTCGACCTGCTGCGCCAGCCCTGTGTCGACGTCGGCGAGTTCCGACCGCCGTTGGAGGTCACTGCGGACCACCTGGACGACGTGGTCGAAGAGGAGCTCTTCCTGGAGCAGGCCGGCGGGGCCGGGGACGATCAGGCGAGCTTCGAAGCGGCGATGGACCAGCTGGATCAGTATCTGGCCGATCGTCTCCTCGTCCTGCGGCGCGACCGGCGCCGCGAGAGCGCACGTCTCGCGGCCGCCGAAGGTCGCCGGGACGGCGCGACCGGCGCGCAGAACCGAGCCAGAGCCGAAGCCGAGGCGCGCGCCGTCGAGCGCCGGATCGAGGCTCTGGACGCCCGGATCGAAGGGCTGGCGGCGGGCGATGACGAGACCTATCGGCGCTGGCTGGCTCATGCTCACGGTCGCCGCTACCGCAAGCCGGAGACAAGACGGCTGCTCACCGCGGAGTTCGTCATCGGATGATCCCTGCGCGCCGAAAGTTCGCTCGAAGACCGCCGGCTCGGCGAGATCCGACCCGCCGGCGCTCCGGGCCTGGATGCCGGGGCACGGGATCGAGCGGCCCGGGATCAAGCGGCCCGGGTACCGGGCGAAAGGTTGCCGAATGACGCCGGGCCGGGAAATGGTTCACCTTGTGGAGGAGAATGACGTGGCGCTCAAACTGCTGCACACGGCCGACTGGCATCTGGGGCGACGGTTCTCGCGGTTCGGGAAGGACCAGGAGAAGCGCCTGACCCGGGCCCGGCTTCAGGTCGTCCGCCGGATTCTCGAACAGGCGGAAGGGTACGAAGTGGACGCCGTCCTGTGCGCGGGCGACCTGTTCGACGTGCCGGCGCCCGAAGATGTGTGGTGGAAGGGACTCCTGGACGAGTTCCGCCGGCGGGACTGGCGCCGGCCCGTCGTCCTGTTGCCGGGCAACCACGACCCCATCGTGCGGAGGTCCGTGTACGACGCCGCCCACCCGTTCCGCCAGGGGCTGCCGGGCCATGTCCACGTCGTGGACCGGAGCGGATGGGAGCTGCCCATCGGCGAGGATGCCGTCCTCTGCGCCAGCCCTTGCCAGTCCCGCGCCGGGCAGACGGACCTCGTCGCTTCGTTGCCGTGTCGGGCCCCCGGGGACGAGCGGATTCGCATCGGCATGGTCCACGGCCAGACCTTCGATATCGAGGGGCACGAGACGAACTTCCCGGTCGCCCGCGGCAGCGCCGACGCGCGGGGGTTCGACTACCTCGCCCTTGGCGACACCCACGGGTTTCGGGAGGTCGAGCCGGAGGCGGCCGCGCCGACCGTGTACCCCGGCACGCCGGAGGCGATGACCTTCGGCGAGCGGGATGCCGGTCATGTGGCGATCGTGTTCTTTCCTCTGGACCGGCGGCGGCGCGCCCTGGTGCGGCGGGAACGCGTCAGGACCTGGAACTGGCGGGAAGAGACGTGTCGGTCGATGGACGAGCTCCGCCGCCTGAAGGCTGAGCCGAACCTCCGCAAGACGGTCCTCAGGCTCGTGCTGGAGATGGAGCTGCCGATGGCGGAGTACGACGAGGCGGAGCGCATCCTGACCGGGTTGGGCGGTTCGTGGGCGTCGACGCCCAAGGTCGGCGTGCTCGAGGTCGAGCGCCGCGGTCTCCGTCTGGAAGCCTCGGCGCCAATCGACCTCGCGAGCGACATGCCGGTGCTGGAAGCGGCGGTCGAGCGTTTGCGGGAGCACCGCCGAACCCGTCCGGAAGTCGCGGACCGGGCGCTTCACCACCTGTACCGGCTGGCGCGGGAACAGGCCTGACGCCGTGTGGATCCGCCGACTCGAGGTCGTCGACTGCGCGGGCATCGCCGAGGCTTCGGTCGACTTGCGACCCGGCCTGAACGTGCTCCACGGTCCGAACGAGCTCGGCAAGTCGAGCCTTGCGGAAGCGGTGCGGGCGGTGCTTCTGCTGCAGTCCGGTTCGAGTGCCGCGGGCGTCCTGAACGACTGGCACGGCGACGCGCCGCCGAGGGTCGCGCTGACCTTCGAGCAGGAGGATCAGCGCGTTTGGCGGGTCCGCAAGACCTTCAAGGTCGGCGGCGGCCAGTCCCTGCTGGAGTTCTCCCGCGACGGCCGCGACTTTCGAACGGAAAGCAGGGGCCGCGAAGTCGACGGCAGGTTGACCGACATGCTGGGCTGGGGAGCGAGGAAGCCCGGGGGGCGGGGCGGCCCGCGGGGAATGCCGAGCACCCTGATCACGACTGCCCTCCTGGGCCGCCAGGACGAGGTGACGGGAATCCTCGAACGCAGCCTGACCGACGATCCGACGGATTCCGGACGCGAGCAGTTCATGCGGGCGCTCGAGGGTCTGGCGGAGGATCCCCGGCTGAAGAAGCTGCTCCTGGCGGTGCAGGGGAAGGTCGACGAGGCGTATACGGCCACCGGGCGGCGGCGTAGCGGTCGGACCTCGCCGTGGACGCAACTGAGGCAGGAACGTCTGGCTGCCGAGGAACGCCAGCAGGAGGTGCGGGCACAGCGGGAGCAGAGCCGGCGTGTTCACCTTCGGGTGAAGGAACTGCAGCAGGAGCAGACTGCGGCGGAAAGCGACGCCCGGACAGCGGCGCGGACGCTGGACGCGGCGCGAGCGGCAGCGGCGCGGCTCGGGGAAGTGGAGCAGGCGCGGACGGGACTCCGCGCTGCCGAGGAGGAACTGGCGCGAATCGAGAAGGCAATGCGAACCCGTGGCGAGAAGCTCGCGGCCGCCGAGGGGGCGCGCCGGCGAATCGGCGCACTGTCGGGCCGGCAGGCCGAGCTGAAACGCGACGTCGACCGTCTCGACGCGCAGCTGGAGGTGGCGCGCCAACGCGTGCGCGAGGTCGAGACCGGTGGCGACGAGCAGGGCCGGCGGTTGCGTGAGCAGGAGGCCGAGAACGAGCGCATCGAGATCGTGCGTCGACAGGAGGAGTTCGACCGGTTGGTCTCGGACGCGAAGCGGTTCCTCGATCTCGACCGGAGAATCCGGGCGCTGGACTTCCGAATCGAGCAGAAGGAGGAGCGACTCTCCCGGACGCGGGCCCTGATCGTCGAGGCGGAACAGGCGGGCGAGTCCGACCGGCGCCGGCTGGGGGACCTCCGGGTGGAGAACCTCACCGCCCGTTTCCTGGCCGCCTGCCGGAAGGTGAAGCGGCTCGCTCGACAGGTCGAGGAAGCGCAACAGAACGCCGCCGCGGCAAAGGCCGCCGAAGAGGAGGCGGCTTCACTGCGGAGGGCGGCTGTCGATCTTCGGGCGCCGGACGCGGAGCAGATCAGGCGCCTGAACCGGCTCGAAACGGAGTCGCGGATCGCTCAGGAGCGGCTTGCCGTGGGTCTCGTGGTCGATCTGGAGATCCTCGCCGGCGCGACGGCCGAGGTGCGCGCGGACGGCGCGGACCCGGTGCAGGCAGGAGAGCGCCGGCACGTGGAGTTCGAGGCGCGGCGCGCGTTGCGCATCGACATTCCCGGTTTCGGCAGGGTGCAGGTGCGCGGCGGCGGCCGGGAACTCGCCGCGGCTGCCGACGCCGCCGAACTGGAACTCGACGCGGTCAGGCGGCCGCTCCTGGAGCAGGCGGGTGTCGCTTCCGTCGCGGAACTCGAGGCCGTCCGCCGCAGGGCCGACTCGATCCTCGCCGCTGCCGAAGAGCGCGGGCGGAGCGCCGTCGAGGCGCGGGTGCGGGCGGAAGGCATCGAGGCTCTGGGGCGCGACGAGGCGCTGGCCCGGGGTGATCTGGACCGAGCTCGCCGAACCCTGGCCGAGGCGCTCGGGGAAGGCGCTTCGGTCGAGGAGCACGTCCGGGATCTCGACGTGCAGCCGAGGGAGGAGGCGGTAGTTTCCGCCGAGATCGCGGAGGTCGAGAAGAGGGTCTCCGAGGGGGCGGAGCGCCTCCGTCGCCTTCAGGCGAGGGTGAAGCAGGATGATCAGGACCTCGTCCGCGAACGGAGGCAGCGGGAGGCCGGGAAGGTCGAGCTGCAGCGGGCCGACTTCGACTGGCGCGGCCTGCTTGCCGGGGAAGACAAGCGGGGCGCGGAACTCGCGCGGAACCTGGAAGCGGCCAAGAGCCGGCTCGAAGCCATCCGCGCCGAGGCTGCGTTGGAGGCCGACGAGGCGCGCGGCCAGCTCGAGAGTGTCGAGCAGCGGCGCGCAGCCGCCCGCGCGGAGCGGGACGAGGCGAGACGTGAGCGCTCCTCGCAGGGTGAGGCGCTGGCGGGTCTGGAGAGCGGGATTCGCGTGCACGAGGAGGCATTGGAACGAGTGGACGTCGAGACCGCCCGCAGGGAGGTGCAGCGCAGTCGCGAGCTCGTGGCGGCTCTGGAAAGCGATCCAGTCCCGGCGGACGGGGCCGGCGCCGACGTCGAGGAGCTGGAGCGGACCTTCGAGGAGGCCCGGCGGAAGGTCGCGCGGATCTCGGAGGACCTGCTCGTGAGCCGCGGCGCCCTCCAGCAGGTCCGCGGCGCCGATGCCGAGGAGCAGGCGGTGGACGCGCGCGAGGCCGTCGAGGCGGTCCGTGAGCGCGAGGCAAGCCTCGAGGTCGACTACGAGGGATGGAAGCTCCTGGCCGAGACGCTGCGGGAAGTGGAAAAGCAGGAGACCGCGCATCTCGGCAAGGCGCTGGTTGGACCGGTGACCTCCCGTGTCTCCGCGTTGACCGGAGGTCGCTACGGCGACCTGGCGATCGGACCGGACCTCGACGTTGCGGGCATTCGCTTCGCCGGCGCCGAGCGCGGGTTCAGCGAGCTCTCCGTCGGCGCCAGAGAGCAGATCGCCATGCTGCTTCGGATCTCGATCGCCGAAGCCCTGGGCGCCTTCGTCGTCCTGGACGATCAACTGACCCAGACCGACGAGAGCCGGATGGCGTGGCTGCGCGACCTCCTGGAGGAAGCGGCCGCGAGAATCCAGATCGTCGTCTTGACCTGTCACCCCCGGGACTACGGATCGAGCCCGGGCGCCCACGTCGTGGACCTCGCCAGCCGGGTGCGACGAAGTGGGCCAGGCGCCTGACGGCCCCGGTTCCGCTTGCCGCTCCAGGGAACCTCGGGCCGGTAGACTGGTCCCGCGACGGTGAAACAGACTTCTGCAACGATTGGCGGGTCATGAGAACGAACCCGATCGCTGCCGAACGTGTATCGCTCTTGAGCCGATTCGCTTGGCGCCCTGCCGCTGTTCTCGGCGCCCTGCTTGCCTTCTTCTTCAGCCTTTCCCCGATGACTCTTCGTGCGGGAGGGCCTTCGCAGGCGTTGATTCGCGGGACGACTGCCTGGGATCCTGATCGACGGCCTGAGTTCTCATTGCGGCCTCAGTTGACGAAGTATGAGGCGCTTTCCTGGGTGGCGGCTTCTGCCTCGGGCGAAGTCTCGCCCTTTCCGTACAGCCGATGTGACGCCAGGCCGTGCCGACTGACGGAGGCCAGAGCCGGTTCGTATCGGCTTGACGTGGTGGAGCCGGGCGTGTGGTGGGTCGCTGGCGGGATGGATCACTGGCCGATGTACGCTCTTTCCGTTCTGGGGCCGCCGGACGATCTTGCCGTTCCCGCGCTGAACCTCGATCCCGGAGAACCTTGCTGGCTGTCACTTGAGGAGCCGGAGGCGGCGTGGGTGCTGGGGGTGGAGAGCGAGCTTCCGGACGACGCGTCTTCATGGCGTCCCTGGCGCAGGTCTGTCCCTCTCGACAAGTTCGGGGACGTTCCGGTGTGGCCGCAGTTGGCTGGTGGAAACGTCCTCGTTGGGGCACACGGTCGAAAAACGCTCAGAGTGAACTGCGAACCGGGAGGGCGGGTCGAGTTGCGGCTGCCGTCACGTGACGAATCGACCGTCGAGGTCACGCTCTCTCGCGGAGGCGAGGCGCTGGCCGCGGCTGTTCTGGTCTCGGAGAGTGGTTGGCCCGAGTGTTTGACGGAACCGGACGGGCGTTGCCGAGCGCCGCGCGGCTCATACTCTGTCGTCACGGTCGACGATGTTGAAGCGGTCATCGAGATCGTCGATCACGGCATCCACGACGTACCGGTGATATCCGAGCGCGCTGCGTTGGCGGCTGTAACTGTCGGTCTGGCTCAAGTCAGCGACAGTGCGGCGCCGGTGATTCTCCTTGTGGCGCATTGGTCGGCCGCTGGCGAGCTCCTTGCGCGCAGCCTTGAGACTCCTGGAGAAAGCCCCGGCCTCGTCGATCTGCGAGTCCGCCGCCACCCTGGCGCTGCCATGACCAGTCTCTCCGCGCTTGGCTACGAGAACCTGTGGATCAAGTGGGAGGCAGCGCCAGGCCGGGTTGAGTTGACGCCGTCGCCGGGACGGCACACAGTTCAATCGAAGCTGCGCGGCGTGTCGATCGAGTAGCCGCAACGCGTACGGCAGAAGATGGATCGTTCCTGGTCGACGGCCTCTTTGCGGCGCCCTGCCAAGTGACGGTAGGCGGAGCCAGCGGCCTCGGAGCGCAGATCACTGTCGGATCGTCCGATGTGGATCTGAGCGCTGGCGATGTCAGTGTGATCTTCGGAATCCGGATTCCGGGGCCGGAGCAGACCGGGAAAGAGACCGGATCTGCAATCGTGCCGGGCGAGGCCGGTTGGCGCCTTACCGGGGAGGCGCCGCTGCGGGCGGCCTGTTCCCGGCCGCCTTCTGCGCCCGCTCGATCTTCGCCCAGGTGTCGCGCAGGGTGACCGTTCGGTTGAACACCGGCGCTCCGGCTGCGCTGTCCGGATCGACGCAGAAGTAGCCGAGCCGCTCGAACTGGACCCGGGCGCCCGGCGCGGCTTCGGCGAGGCTGGGTTCGAGCCGGCAGTCCTTCAGAACCTCAAGCGACCCGGGGTTCAGATGATCCTCGATCTCGCCGGGCGCGGCGGCCGGATTGGGATGGTTGAACAGACGGTCGTAGAGCCGGACTTCGGCCGTGATCGCGTGGGCTGCCGACACCCAGTGCAGGGTGGCCTTGACCTTGCGACCGTCCGGCGCGTCGCCGCCGCGCGTCGCCGGATCGTAGGTGCAGCGGAGTTCGACGACGTTGCCGTCCTCGTCCTCGATTGCCTCGGTGCAGGTGATGAAGTAGGCGTAACGGAGCCGCACTTCCCGGCCCGGCGCGAGCCGGAAGAACTTCCGCGGCGGGTCGCGCCGGAAGTCGTCCTGTTCGATATAGAGCACCTTGGAGAACGGCGCCTTGCGGGTGCCCGCCGAAGCGTCCTCCGGGTTGTTGATCGCGTCGAGTTCCTCCACGAGATCGTCAGGGTAGTTCTCGATCACGACCTTGAGCGGCCGCAGCACACCCATCACCCGCGGCGCGGTCCGGTTGAGCTCGTTGCGGATCGCGAACTCGAGCTGGCTCAGATCGACGACCGAGTCGTTCTTGGTCAGGCCGACGCGCGCGCAGAGGTCGCGGATCGCTTCGGGCGGGCAGCCGCGGCGGCGCAGCGCCGTCAGCGTGGGCATCCGCGGGTCGTCCCAGCCGTCGACCAGGGCTTCGTCGATCAGGCGCCTGAGCTTGCGCTTGGAAGTCAGCGTGTAGGTCAGGTTGAGGCGCGCGAACTCGATCTGCACCGGCCGGTGGATGCCGTCGATGTGGTCGAGAAACCAGTCGTAGAGCGGCCGGTGGTCCTCGAACTCGAGGGTGCACAGGGAGTGAGTCACGTTCTCGATCGCGTCGGACTGGCCGTGGGCCCAGTCGTACATGGGGTAGATGCACCACCTGGCGCCCGTGCGATGGTGTTCCGCGTGGAGGATCCGGTAGAGCACCGGGTCGCGCAGGTTCATGTTCGACGACGACATGTCGATCTTCGCGCGCAAGGTGTGCGCTCCGTTCGCGAACTCGCCGTTCTTCATCCGTTCGAAGAGGTCGAGGTTCTCCTCGACGGACCGGTTGCGGTAGGGGCTCTCGCGGCCCGGCTCGTTCCAGCGTCCGCGGTAGGCGCGGGCCTCCTCCGGACTCAGGCTGCAGACGTAGGCCTTGCCCTTGCGGATCAGCGCGACTGCCCATGCGTAGAGCTGGTCGAAGTAGTCCGACGCATAGAGCGCATCGCCGCCCCAGTCGAAGCCGAGCCATCGCACGTCGCGCTCGATCGCGTCGACGTACTCGGTGTCTTCCGCGGTCGGGTTCGTATCGTCGAAGCGCAGGTTGCAGTGTCCTCCGTACTCCTCGGCGACCCCGAAGTCGAGGCAGATCGCCTTCGCGTGGCCGATGTGGAGGTAGCCGTTCGGCTCCGGCGGGAAGCGGGTGACGACATTGCCGCCGTGCTTGCCCGCCTCGACGTCGGCGCGCACTCGTTCCCGGATGAAGTCGAGGGGTCTGGAAGTCGTCGTGTCGGCGGTCATGGCGGCTGGCGCCGAGGCGCTTGCTGCGAAGCAGCGAAGGCTATCGGATCGCCGCCCTCGCGGCGTTCACCCGGCGAACCTCTCCTCGAACGCCGCGTAGCCTTCCTCGAAAGTGCACGGATAGCCTTGGAGCGAGTGCACCATCGTCTCGAGCGCGGTCCGCTTGAAGCACAGCCGCGCCCTCCGGAACGTCCGCTCGTCCCCCGGCCCGCCGTACTCCTCGAATACGCGCTCGGCGAACCCCCGTCCGTAGGCGAGCAGACCGGCGAAATCGATGGCGGGGTCCCCCAGCATGCGATCGCTGAAGTCGATGATGTTGACCTGCCGCTTCCCCGCGTCCCACAGGATGTGCTCGCCGCTCAGGTCGCCGTGCAGGAGACCGGTTGGACGGCCTTGCTCCAGCTCGGCAGCCAGCTCGGCGAGGAAGGCCTCGATGGCCAGCGTATCCCGTCGTGCGAGATGCGGGAACACAAGCGCTTCGGTGTCGCGAACGAGATCTTCGTAGTCCTTCGCGGCATCTTCCTTCGGTACCTGGTGCCGTCGGGCGACGGACTTCGGTGTCTCGTGCATCGACGTCAGAAATGCGGCGAGGCGCCCCGCGATGGTCTCGCGTTCCTCCGCGGAGAGTTTCCGGAACGTGCCCGGATCCAGCTCGCGGCCGGGAAGGAGCCTGTAGCCGCCGAACGAGCCGTCCGCCGCCTGGTAGATGTACCGAGGGATGCCGACCTCAAGCTTGCGTTCGAGGTGGCGCAGCAGCCCGGCTTCGTTCTCGACTTCGCCCAGGCTCGTCGGAGCCTTCGGCGCCCTGAAGACGAGTGCTTCGTCGAGGATCAGAACGGCATGGTCCCAGCCGTGCGTCAGGTGACGATACGTGTTCCAGGCAATCTCCGGGAACTCCTCCTCGATTCGTCGCAGGAACAGCTCCGGAGTCATGGCGGCATCCAGCATGACGCACGTCGTCAGCCGTCGAACCGGTAGCCCAGGCCGTGGACCGTGACGATGAGCAACGAGGCGACCGCCGCGACGATCAGGGTCCAGCGGTCGCTCGAACCGCGTGCGCTCCGCGGGCTGCCGGCAACAGGCATGGTTGGCAGTGTAGCGCCGCGGAAACCTCGTCAATGGAGGGCTTTACAAGCGTTGCAAACAACTTGCGACGGCTTGATGACTGACCGGCGGACCGAGTCCATTGTCTCGCCACCGTTGATTCCACCGCCCGGGAGGCGCCTGAAATGAAGACAACCCTGAGCCGTTCGCTCCGGATCGCCCGCGTCCTGCTTCCCGCTCTGCTCGTCGTGGGCGCAGCCGCCTTTGCGGCAGCTCAGGAAGACGACGGCCCCCGCCCTTCTCGTTTCAGGACAGCTAGGATCGCGCTTCATCGATCAGTTCCGGCGGCGCGATTCGCCGCCTCGGGAGGTGGGCTGTATGGCAGACGTAGCGTTCGTCGGACTTGGAGTCATGGGCTACCCGATGGCTGGCCACCTGGCGGCAGCCGGACATCGCGTGACGGTGTTCAATCGCACCGCGGCAAAGGCAGAGCAGTGGGTGGAGGAACACGGCGGCGAGAGTGCTCCGACGCCGGCCGAGGCGGCCTCCGGCGCCGACTTCGTCTTCTGCTGCGTAGGCAACGACGACGACGTGCGGGCGGTGACCTTGGGCGCCGGCGGCGCCCTGGAGGGCATGGCCGGGGGCAGCGTACTCGTCGACCACACGACGGCGTCGGCGCGATTGGCGCGCGAACTCGCAGGCGCCTGCGAAGAGAAGGGCTGTGGCTTCGTCGATGCGCCGATCTCGGGTGGCCAGGCAGGCGCCGAGAACGGCGCGCTGACCGTGATGTGCGGTGGCGAACCGGAGGTTTTCGAGCGGGTGAACGCGGTCATCGACTGCTACAGCCGGGCGGTCACCCTGCTCGGCCCCGCCGGCAGCGGCCAGTTGACGAAGGCGGTCAACCAGCTCTGCATCGCCGGCATCGTCCAGGGCCTTTCCGAGGGCATTCACTTCGCGGAGAAAGCCGGCCTCGACCCGCTGGCGGTGATCGGCGCGATCTCGACCGGCGCCGCCGGCTCCTGGCAGATGGACAACCGCGCCGAGACGATGGTCCAGGGCAAGTTCGACTACGGCTTCGCGGTCCAGTGGATGCGCAAGGACCTCGGAATCGCGCTGGAGGAAGCGCGGCAGAACGGGGCCCACCTGCCCGTGGCAGCCCTCGTCGACCAGTTCTACAGCGAGGTCACCGCGCTCGGCGGCCTGCGCTGGGACACGTCGAGCCTGGTGGCGCGGCTGCGCGCGATGAGCGACGACGGCGAGTAAGCGGAGGACTGCTTTCCTCTGGTCTTGGGTGGCCTGAAGCTGCTCCTGTCCTTGCAATCCTGGACGACGGTTCCATAATTGCAAGGATGATTCCGCGAGTGCTGAGGGCCCGGGTGGAAGATCGGCTGCGGTTCTTCCCGGCGGTGGCCTTGCTGGGGCCGCGCCAGGTCGGCAAGACGACGCTGGCCCGAGCCATTGCGGACGCTGGCGGCCAGGGTGGCCGGGGGACGCGAAGCACGGGCGTGTATCTCGATCTGGAGAACCCGGACGATCGGGAGAAACTGACCGACGCGAGAGGCTACCTCGGCCGACACTGCGGGCGGCTTGTCGTACTGGACGAGATCCACCGCGCTCCCGGGCTCTTCGAGGCGCTTCGCGGCGTCATCGATGAGGGCATCCGAAGGGGTGAGGCGGCGGGACAGTTCCTCCTGCTGGGATCAGCCTCCATGGATCTTCTGCGCCAATCGGGGGAGAGCCTGGCCGGGCGCATCGCGTATCTGGAGCTTGGGCCTCTGGATGTTCGTGAAGTCGAACCGCGCGAGCAGTCGCGGCTGTGGATCCGGGGCGGCTTCCCGCCTGCGTTGCTGGCGCCGACGAATGCGGATAGTGCCCTGTGGCGCGAGAACTTCATTCACACCTACCTGGAGCGGGACGTTGCCGCTCTGGGCCCCCGGATTCCGGCGCAGACCCTGCGTCGTTTCTGGACGATGCTTGCGCATGCCCAGGGTGGAGTCTGGAACGCTGCCGCGCTCGCCAGGAGTCTGGCAGTGGATGGCAAGACGGTGGCGAGATACGTTGACCTGATGGTCGATCTCCTGTTGGCGCGACGGTTGCCGCCGTACCACGCCAACGTCCGCAAGCGCCTCGTCAAGTCGCCGAAGGTGTATCTGCGCGACAGTGGCGTGGTACACACGTTGTTGCGGCTGGACGATACGGAAGCCGTGCTCGGTCATCCCGTGGCCGGCGCGAGTTGGGAGGGGTTCGTCGTGGAGACGCTGGTCCGGGCGGCGCCGGAGCGTACGGAGGCATCCTTCTTTCGGACGGCAACCGGTGTCGAGATCGACCTCGTGCTCGAGCTGCCGGGTGATCGGACCTGGGCGGTGGAGATCAAGCGCGGTGCGGCGCCTTCGGTCGGCAGGGGACTTCGGGTCGCCCTCGACGACGTGAGTCCCGATTCGGCCTTCCTGGTCCACAGCGGGGAGGAGAGGTACCCGAAAGGGGGCGGAATCGAAGCGATAGGACTTCGAGAGATGGCGGAGGTGCTTGCCTCCGCCTGAGCGCGTTCCGGGTTCAGCCCGGGCGGGACCCTGAGCGGCTGCCCATGGCGCCCCCGCGGGATCCGGACACGTTCGGGTCGGCGGCGACGTAGAAGCGCCAGAGGCGGTTCGGGGCTCGGGTGACGCCGATGCGGCCGCTGCGGCCGGGGCTCGCGGGAGGCGGCGTGCCGTCGTCGACGATGAAGGTCGGCAGACGGTGTCGGAGGCGGGGCGCCGCGCGGACCAGGTCGGCGCCGTCGTCGCGGCGGTCGAGGCCGAAGGCCTGGCAAAGGCGGGCGGGGCCGGAACAGAGATCAACCGCCCGGAAGGGGCTGGTGGAGCGTCGCCGGCTGGCCGCCTGGCGGGCTCGGCGGATGATGGGCTCGCCTGCCAACGGCGCGAGGGCCCGCAGCAGGACGGCGGAGCAGGCGCCTTCCTCGCCGCAGACGACGTTCGCGCAGTGGTGCATGCCGTAGGTGAAGTACACGTAGAGGCGACCCGGGGGCCCGAACATCGTCCGGTTGCGGTTCGTCATGCCGCGGTGGCCGTGGCTGGAGGGGTCGTCCTTTCCCTCGTAAGCCTCGACTTCGACGATGCGGGCGGCCCGTCGGCCGCGGATCAGGACCTTGTTCAGGAGTTGCGGCGCCACGTCGAGCGCCGTGCGGGCGTAGAACGAGCGCGGGAGAGGCGAAAGGTCGAGGTTCACGCGAGGCGCCGGGTCAAACCGGGATCGGGGGGGCGGAAGCCATGGTCGCCGCTGCGGGGCGCGTCTTTCCGGAAAGCCGGCGGGGACGCCGGCGCACCTGTACCTTTCCGGGGTGGATTCTGGTCACCGTCTCGTACCGATCCGCCGCAGTGGCCGAGGCTGCGGTAGCTGTGGGAAACCGGTCTGCCGGTTTTCCAAGGTCCGGCGGGAAACGGCTGAGCCGTTTTCAGCGGGACCGGCAGTTTTCCGCAGCCTGCGCCTGCGCTTGCGCACCCGGTTTGGGGAGGTCGGTGGGTCTCAGTTGGCCCCCTCGTCGTCTGCGACCCGGGCGCGCCCGTGCCGACCCACGTTTGGGGAGGTCGGTACGCCTCAGTTGGCGCCCTCGTCCAGATCGGTCTCGGGACCCATGTACGCCCGGATCTCCGCCGGTGTCTCCATCTTCGTGTACTCCGGATCGTGCACGCTGACGTAGAGCACTTCCGCGGTGAACACGAGCCGCCCTTCGTGGGTCCCGCGGTAGCCGAGAGTCCAGGAAGTCCGCCCCCAGTGCCTTATTGCCAGGTCGATGTCCAGCAGGTCGCCGTCGGTGACCGAGCCGAGAAAGTCGATCGTCGTGCGGCGGAGCATCATCTCCCAACCGAGCTTCGCCCGAACGTCCCGGATGCCGAGCAGCCAGTTCTCGAGCGCGTCGTCCATGTACGCCATGTAGTGGGCGTTGAAGACGACGCCCTGCTTGTCGACCTCGCCGTAGCGGACGCGGATCGTGTGCCGGTAGGGCGAGGTCATCGGGAGAGCGGCGCGTTGGCGTTGACGAAGGGCGGGAGTCCCGCACCGGAGCTGCTCAGAAGGTCGGCTCGAGGCCCAGCGCCCAGGCCGCGAAGGCCCACTGGTCGGCGACATCCTCGATCTGCATCCAGGTCGGCTTGCCGGCGCCGTGGCCGGCCCGGGTCTCGACACGGATCAGGACCGGATTGTCACAGCCCTGCGCCCGCTGCATTTCGGCCGCGTACTTGAAGCTGTGCCACGGCACCACGCGGTCGTCGTGGTCGGCGGTCGTGATCAGGGTCGGCGGGTAGCAGGCGCCTTCCTGCACGTTGTGGAGCGGCGAGTACGCGTACTGGGCCCGGAATTCCTCCTCGTTCTCGGACAGGCCGTAGTCGGTCGACCAGTTGCGGGCGTTCGCGCTTGGCAGGTGGTAGCGCAGCATGTCGAGGACGCCGACCGCCGGCAGTGCCGCCCCGAACAGGTCGGGCCGCTGATTCAGCGTCGCGCCGACCAGCAGGCCGCCGTTGCTGCCGCCCTGGATCGCGATTCGTCCGGCGCTCGTGTAGCCCTCGGCGACCAGCCATTCGGCGGCGGCAATGAAGTCGTCAAAGACGTTCTGCTTGTCCTGCTTCGTGCCGGCGAGGTGCCATTCGCGGCCGTACTCGCCGCCGCCGCGCAGGTTCGCAATGGCAAGCATGCCGCCCATCTCGAGCCAGGCCAGGCGCGAAGAGGAGAAGCCGGGCGTGAGCGAGATGTTGAAGCCGCCGTAGCCGTAGAGGAGAGTCGGGTTGTCGCCGTTCTTCTCGATACCCGCCCTGTGGGTGATGAACATCGGGATCCGCGTGCCGTCGCGGCTCTCGTAGAAGACCTGTTCCGTCTCGTAGCCGTCGAGGTCGGCGTCGAGCGCAGGGCGGCGGATCAACGTGCTTTCGCCGGTGGCCACGTCGTAGCGGTGGACTTGCGACGGGGCGCCAAAGCTGGAGTAGGAGTAGAAGGTCTCGGTGTCCTCCCAGCGGCCGCCGAAGCCGCCGGCCGTGCCGATGCCCGGCAGTTCGACCTCGCCGGCCGGTGTTGCCGGCTCGATGCCGTTCGGCTCGGCCAGCCGGACGACCGTCCGGGCGTCGTGCAGGTAGTTCAGCACCAGCTTGCCGCCGACGGCCGACGCGTAGGACAGCGTGTCCTCGGACTCTGGCAGGACTTCGTGGAGCGTGGGGTTGCCGGGCGTACCCTTCTCGGCCGTGTCCACCGCGACGATTCGGTTGCGCGACGCGTCCTTGTTCGTCTCGAACAGGAACACGGAGCCGATGTTCACCACGTAGCCGTAGAGCGCGTCCCACTGATCGAGCAGGGGGCGGATGGCCGTGTCCGGCTCGTCGATCCTGCGGTAGTGGACCGCGTTCTCCAGGTAGCCCTCCTGGAGGTTGACGAGCAGGTACTCGCCGTCCTCGGAGACCGAAGCGTAGGGATTGCGGCGCGGGTGGTCGGGCTGGCTGAAGACGAGGCGGTCTTCGCTCTGCTGTGTGCCCAGCGCGTGGAAGTACACGGACACTGCCTTCGAGCCATCGCCCTTCGTCGGGTCGTCTTCGCGCGGGGGGTAGCGGCTGTAGAAGAAGCCCGAGTTGTCCGGCATCCAGGAGATCGATGTGAACTTCGTGAAGTCGATCAGGTCCCCCGTGTCCTCGCCGGTCTCCACGTCGTGCACCTTCCACGTCCGCCAGTCCGAGCCGCCGTCCGACTGCGCGTAGGCGACGTAGCGCCCGTCGCGGCTGGGGGTCATCCCGGCCAGCGCCACCGTCGCGTCTTCGCTCCAGGCATTCGGGTCGAGCAGGACGCGGCCGGGCGGTTCGTCGCCTTCCTGGTCCATCGACTCGGCCACGTAGACAACGCTCTGGTCCTGCAGCCCGTCGTTGTGGCTGTAGAAGTAGCGCTCGCCCCGCTTGCCGGGCGTGCTCCAGCGCTCGTAGTTCCAGATCTCCCGCAGCCGGTCCTCGATTGCCGCACGCCCGGGAAGGGAGGCCAGAAACGGCTCGGCGACTTCGTTCTGGGCCGCCACCCAGGCCGCCGTTTCCTCGCCGTCGAGGTCTTCCAGCCAGCGGTAGGGGTCGGCGACCTCGACCCCGAAGTAGTCGTCGACCTGGTCCACCTGCCGGGTCTTCGGGTACTCGACCGGCCCGGGGTCGAAGGTGTCGGTGGAGCAGGCCAAGAGGGGAAGGAGAAGAGCCGGCGCGAGCCGGCGAAGAGTGGGTCTCATGATGAGCTTGGATTATAGGCGGCGCCACGCTGACGCTGGTCCTCGCGCGGGCGCCTTAACCACGCCACTCGAAATGTCGGTTGCCCGTGCGCGCCTGACGCTTCGAATGTCGCGAGCTCGCTCACCTTGGCTGCGGACCGGCTGCCCGTGCCCGCCTGACGCTTCGTCAGAGCGCGAAGCTGGCCACGTACAGAAGGGTACCGCTGGCGGAAGTCAGGAACAGAACCCCAGCACCTCCCGGCGCCACGCACCGACCGCCTCCGCCACTTCCCGGTCGACGTCCTCCTGTTTTCGACCGGACCGCTTCAGCACCTGCAGGCTGTGGTCGCCGCCTTCGATCCAGTGGAGGGTGGCTCGCGGACCGAGCCGCTCGCAGACGCCGGCCAGCAGTTCGGGGTCGGCGAGCCGGTCGCGGGCGCCGCTCAGGAAGAGCATGGGCTTCTCGACCCGGTTGAGGTGATCGGCGCGCTCGGTGCCGGGCTTGCCGGGGGGATGGAGCGGAAAGGCATGGAAGACGAAGCCGGCGACGTCGAGTGCTTCGCTGGCATCGGCGCCGGAGGCCATGCGCCCGCCCATCGAGCGGCCGCCCGCAAGCAGCGGCAGGTCGGGCCGCATGGCCTTGGCGTGGGCCACTGCCGCCCGGACGCAACGCTGCAAGACAGGCCGCGAGTCCGGACGGCGGCGGCCCTTCTCGGCATATGGAAACTGGAATCGAAACGTGGCGATTCCGAGAGCGGCCACGCCGCGCGCGAAAGTCTCCATCGTTGTGTGGCGCATGCCGGCGCCGGCGCCGTGAGCGAAGACGAGCAGGCAGCCTGCGTCGTCGGGTTCGAGCAAAATCGCGCTGACTTGCTGGTCGTCGGAGACGGCGAAGCGGGCTTCGGTCGTTTCGACGCTCACAGCTCGAACGTCTCCGCCGCCCGGTCGGCGAGCGTGTCTCCGATTGCGAGCGAGGCGGTGGCGCCGGGCGACGGCGCGTTCAGTACGTGGAGCATCCGGGGGCTCGTTTCGATCGCAAAGTCGTCGACGAGGTTGCCCTGGCGGTCCAGCGCCTGGGCGCGGATGCCGGCGCCGCCGGGCATCAGGTCGGCGTCTCGGAGGCCGGGGACGAAGCGGCGGAGGTCGCGTGCGAAGCGGGCGCGGCTGCCGGAGCGGGCCATCTCGCCCAGGCCGACCTTCCAGTAGCGCAGGGACATCTTCCAGAAGCCCGGGTAGCCGAGGCTGCTCCAGGTGTCGCGGGCGTCGAAGCTGCCGCGCTCGTAGCCCTCGCGTTTGAGCGCCAGGACCGCGTTGGGGCCGGCTTCGACCGAGCCGTCGACGCGCCGGGTGAGATGGACGCCGAGGAACGGGAAGCGCGGGTCGGGGACGGGATAGATCAATGTCCGCAGCAGGTCGCGCCGCTCGGGCGCGATGTCGAAGTACTCGCCGCGGAAGGGGACGATGCGCACGTCCGGGTCGAGGCCCGCCATTCGCGCCACGCGGTCGCATTGGAGGCCGGCGCAGTTGATCGCGTGGCCGGCCTCGAAGTCGCCGGCGGTCGTTTTGACGACGACGCCGTCCGCTCGGGGCTCGATGCCCGTGACGCGGGTTCGCAGGTGCAGCGGTACGCCGGCTTCCTTGAGTTCGTCCGCGTAAGCGCCCGCGACCGCCTTGTAGTCGACGATGCCGGTTTCGGGAACCCATAGAGCGTCGACTCCGACCGCATGGGGCTCGAACTCCGGGATGCGCTCGGGCGACAGGCGCTCCAGACCGGCAAGACCGTTCGCGCGTCCGCGGCGCTCCAACTCGTCAAGCCGCGGGATCTCCTCCGGGTCGGTCGCGATGACGAGCTTGCCGCAGATCTCACAGGGGATCTCGCGACGGTCGCAGAACTCGATCAGCCGCTTCCGCCCGGTCACGCAGTTCCTCGCCTTCAGCGAGCCGGGCTTGTAGTAGAGGCCCGAGTGGATCACGCCGCTGTTGTGGCCGGTCTGGTGAACCGCGGGCCGGGGCTCGGCCTCGACCACGAGGATGTCGAGCTGTCGGAATCTGCGGGAGAGGCTGCGAGCGGTGGCGAGACCGATGATCCCGGCCCCGATGCAGACGACGTCGGCGCGCTGTGCCACGACGGGATTCAGGAACCGGGAGGGACGGCCGACCCTGTGCCTGACCCGGTTTCCGCCGGCACACGTCCGCCGTCGTCGCCGGGATGGCCCGGCACTTCGGCACGCGGGTAGCAGCCCAGGATGCGCAACTCGGCGGTCTTCGGCTCGATCGCCTCGAGTGCTTCCGTGACCGGCACGGAGGCGGCGTGGCCCTCGATGTCGAGGTAGAAGCGGTAACGCCAGGGCGTGGCCGGGATCGGCCGTGATTCGAGCTTCGTCAGGTTCAACCCGCGCCGCGAAAAGCTGCGCAGGACTTCGCCCAGGTCGCCGGGGTGGTTGCCGGTGGCGAGCATCAGGGAGGTCTTGCAGGGCTGGTCGGGTGGGCAGGGCGCCGCTTCCCGCCCGACTTCCACGAAGCGGGTGAAGTTGCCGGCCTGGTTCTGGATGCCGTGGGCGAGGATCTCGAGCCCGAAAACGCGGGCGGCGGGCTCGCTGGCGATCGCGCCGACGGTCGGGTCGTTGCCCTCGCGAACGCGCGCGGCGGCGCCGGCGGTGTCGAACTCGGGCTGAGCTCGAAGCCAGGAACGGTCGCGGAAGAACTGTTCGCACTGGCGGAGCGCCTGCGGATGGGAGAGGACGAGACGCAGCTCCTCGATCTTCGCACCGGGCAGCGCGAGCAGGCAGTGCGCGACCTGGCTGATCACCTCGGCCGTGATCACGAGGCCCCCTTCCGCCAGCAGGTCGTAGGTCTCGTTGATGCTGCCCGCGGTGCTGTTCTCGATCGGCAGCAGGGCGATGTCGTGGAGTCCGCCGTGGACGCTCTCCGCGGCTTCGCGGAACAGTTCGTAGCCATGCAGGACGACGCCGCCGGGCCGGCCGGCGTACTGGCGCTGCGCCGTGAGGTGGCTGAAGGAGCCCTCGACGCCCTGGTAGGCGACCCGTAGCGGCGCCTTGTCCAGGTCGCGGATGTAGCCCTGCTGCGCCGCAATCGACATCTCGATCAGCAGGCGGAAGATGCGCTCGGTCTGGTGCGGGTCGAGGTCCAGCTCGGCGGCAATCGTGCGCACGCGGGTCAGGAGCTGCTCTTCGCGCAACTGGTCCCGGAAGGGGAAGGCGGAGGAGATCTTGATGCCCGCGACTTCCCGGGACAGCTCGACGCGGCGGCGAAAGCCCTTCAGCAGATCCTCGTCGACGTGCTCCAGTTCCTGGCGTATCGCCTCGAGATCGGGCGGCAGGTCATGCTCGGCGGCTGCCATGAGGTACTCGGTCTTCGCGGCGGTCTGAGGCCGCGGCGCGCAGTATACGGCGTGCGGGGAAGGGTTCCGGATAACGCCCCTTCCCGCCGTATGCCGCAAACGCGGGCCAGAAGGCCCGCGCGTCGGCCGGCGCACCTGTACCTTTGCGGGGTGGATTCTGGTCCCTGTCCGAGGCCGTCCGAGAGGCGAGCAGTGGTCGAGGCTGCTAGCTGTGGGAAACGGGTATGCCGGTTTCCAAGGTCCGGCGGGAAAGGGCTTTGCCGTTCTTCGCGGGACCGGCAGCTTCCGCAGCCAGGGCAGCCGGCGTCGTGCCGGCGGGCGCAGGCCGGAGTCCCGGCGCCTGCCGCGCAAGCCCCTGATCGGGGTGCGGTTCGGGGTGCGGTCGGATGGCTACCTTGAGCGCGCGGCGGGAGATCATCAGATCGAGCGCATCGGTCAGGCGATCGAGCGGCAGTTCCCGGTCGATCAGTCGGCGGTAGCGCTCCGGCGCGCCGGACAACCGGTCGAGTGCTGCCCGGAACGAGGCGGGGCGGTAGTGGTACACGCCGAGCAGGGTTTGCTCCTGGTAGTGAACTCTCTCGGCGTCGATCTTCAGGGCCGCGCCGGGCCGGCAGCCTCCGAAGAGCGCCGCCACGCCACCCGGGGCAAGACAGGAAACTGCCCGTTGCCAACCTGCGGGGCTGCCGGTAGCGTCCACTGTGAAGTCGAACAGCTTGTCCGCCAGGTCGTCCCCCTCGCCGGCGCGCCCGCGATGCGCCTCGGCCGCGCCGAAGGTCCTGGCAACCGCCAGCCGATGTGGATGGGGGTCCAGTACGGAGACGTGCGCTCGAACGCTGTGGAACAGGTCGGTCAGCATGAGGCCGAGAGGGCCGCAACCGATGATCAGGGCGCTGGCCTCGGTCGGCGGGCCGCTCCAGCCGGCGAGGGAGCGCTCGAGACAGTGAACGGCGCATGCCAGGGGCTCCGCCATGGCCGCGATGACCGGTTCGAGTCCGGGCGGCCGCGGGTGGACGCTGCGCTCCGCGACCACGGCGGGTATCGACATGTAGTCGGCGAAGGCCCCGTTCAGGTAGACGAGATCGCGGCACAGGTTCTCGCGCTTGTGCCGGCAGGGCTGGCACCGTCCGCAGGCGGCGCTGTTGCCGACCGCCACGGTGTCGCCCTCCGTCTGCGCGGCGCCGGCGTCGGCGCGAACGACGGTACCGGTGACCTCGTGGCCGAAGGGCGCCGGCAGAGTCAGCATCGTGGGGTGGCCGCCGCGACGGAGCACCTTGAGGTCCGTTCCGCAGGTGGTGGCGGCATCGACCCGGATCAGGAGCTCCCCCGGCCCCGGCTCGGGCATCGGAAGCCGCCTGAGTTCCAGGCTGCCGGGACCGGTGAGGAACGCCTGATTCTGGTGCTTGGGAATCACGGATCGACCGACGCACGCGGGGAGCTAATGGCGAATGCCCTGCGGGTGGCCAGGCCGCCGTCGATCGACCGACGCGCGCGGGGAGCGAATCACGGATGCAACAGTACCTTGAGCGCTTCGCGGCGGCGGCACAGATCGACGGCGTCGGCGGCCTTCGACAGCGGCAGGCGGTGGGTGACCAGGGGCGTCGGATCGAGCGTGCCCCGGATCATCATGTCGAGCACGCGTGCCTGTTCCGCGGGCGAACCGGAGTAGGCGCCGATGACCTGGCGCTCGGACTTGAACACGGCATTGATGTCGAACCTGACCAGCGCGTCGTGCGCGGCATGGGCGAAGAGGACGACGCGCCCGCTAGGCCGAGCGGCCTGAAGAGCCAGGTCAAGGGCGGCCTGGCCGCCCGCCGTGTCGAAGACGGCGTCGGCGCCGCCTGGTGGCTGACCGGCATGTGGCTGACCCGCGGCCGAGGCAACGAGGCTGTCGGGGTGGACCGCCTCGTCGGCGCCGAGGCGCGTTGCGGTCGAGCGCCTGTTCGCGTCGGGTTCGGCGATGAGGATGCTCGCGTCGGGAAACGCAGCTCGAACCACGAGCAGGTGGAGCAGACCCATCGATCCGGCGCCGATGACGGCCACTCTCGGGGCGCGTCTCAGACCGGCGCGGTCGACGCCCCGCAGCACGCACGCGGCGGGTTCGACGAACGCGGCCGCTTCGTCGGAGAGTTCCGCGGGGAGCTTGCGGACGGTGCAGTCGACAGCGCGCGAGCGCAGGCGCAGCCTTTCGCTGAAGCCGCCGGGGTCGAGCAGGTTCTCGGCGAATCGCGGGCACATCGTCTCGGCGCGCGAGCGGCACAGGTGGCAGTCGCCGCAGGGAGCGTGGTGCGGCGCGATGACCCGGTCGCCCGGACGAAGCGAGTCGGCGCGGCTCTCGATCACCCGGCCGACGACTTCGTGGCCGAGGACCTCGCCCGGCGCTCGCCCGGCGTCTGCCAGCTTGTACAGGTCCGTGCCGCAGAGGCCGCAGTAGACGAGTTCGATCAGCGCTTCGCCGTCTTCGAGGCTCGGCTCGGGCGCCTCGGCGAACTCCAGGTTGCCGTCGGCCGTGGTGCGAGCGACCTTCATTGCCCCTCATTGTCGCCCATTTCGACGCGCTCAGGCTCATTTCTCCTTTGGGATTGACGTCGACACTTCGGGCTCACCTCACGTGGGACTGGCAGGGCCGTTCCAAAGCCGGGAACTTCGGTGACCGAGGTGAGGAAACCACTCCGGAATCGGCAACTCGCCGCCGGCACGGCTCTCGACCCTCGGGAATGAAGGCCTCCCGCCCGCGCCCAGCGTGGAGCGCTGGACTGTGGAATGGTCCTGCGTGGGACAAGGCCCCGCTTTGACCAGGAAGCCGAACTGGGGTACGGTCCGCCTTTCGCCGGGTCCAGCCAGCAGTCCCCTGGTCGCCATGACGACCAAGAGCGCTTGATTGCCGCGCCAGGGTTGATGCAGCGGTGGACGGAGTCCTCCCCCTGCTTTCTCGCCCGCGCCCGATCGCCAAATCACTATCTCCCGACCAGAGGAGCTGTTCCCTTATGCCCAAGAAGTCACGCACGACCGGCCGAGGTCCGTCCGGCCGAAGACCGTCCGGTCAACGTCAGTTCGGCCAACGCCCGTCCGGCAGGAAGCCGCAGCAAGGCCACGATGCCGTGTGCACCGAATGCGATAGCCCGACGACCGTACCCTTCAGGCCCGAGCCCGGCAGGCCGGTGTACTGCCGTTCCTGCTTCACAAACCGCCCCCAGGGCGACCGCAACCGTCCCCAGGGCGACCGCAACCGTCCCCAGGGCGACCGCAACCGCCCCCAGGGCGACCGCAACCGCCCCCAGGGCGACCGCAACCGCCCCCAGGGCAACCGCAACCGCCCCCAGGGCAACCGTGATCAACGTAGCCGTCCTCACGGCGGCGGCGCACGGATGAACGGCGCACGGATGAACGGCGCGCGGATGAACGGCGCTCCGGCCAATCGAACGAGGAAGGGCGCCCCGCCGGTGGTCGAGCCCGTGGCCGAACGCGGGCACGACGCCCGTTCCGACACCGTTTTCGCCGGCCTGGAGATTTCGCGCGCAACTCGAGCGGCGATCGCGCGAATGGAAATCTCCGAGCCGACGCCGATTCAGGAGCAGTCCATCCCCGTTCTGCTGGCGGGCCGGGACCTGGTCGGCCAGGCGCAGACGGGATCGGGAAAGACGCTGGCCTTCGGCGTGCCGATTGCGGAAGCCTGCGATCCATCGATCCGGCGGGTTCAGGCCCTCGTGCTGACGCCGACCCGGGAGCTCGCCCTCCAGGTGGCGGGCGTCATCTTCCAGCTCGCTTCGGCGCGGGGCGTGTCCGTGACGCAAGTCGTCGGCGGCCGGTCGATAAGGCGTGAGCAGGCGGCGCTTCGTCGCGGCGCCGACGTTGTTGTCGGCACGCCGGGCCGCACGCTGGACCACCTGCGTCAGCGGTCCCTGGACCTCGGCGCAGTGCGTTTCCTCGTCCTGGACGAGGCGGACGAGATGCTCGACCAGGGCTTTGCCCGCGATGTCGAGGCGATCCTCGGCCGCACGCCCGCTTCCCGACAGACGGCCCTGTTCTCGGCCACCATGCCGAACTGGGTGGCGAACACGGCGAAGCAGTACCTGCGCAACCCGGTGAAGGTCGAGATCGGCGCCGGCCTCGAGGAGCCCACGGTGGAGCATCTGGTCTATTCGATCCGGAGGGACGACAAGATCGAGGCGCTCCGGACGCTGCTGGACGACCGCGGCGGCGACCCGATCCTCGTCTTCGGTCGAACGAAGCACGGCGTCAGGAAGCTGGCGAAGAAGCTCGACGCGCTGGGCTACCCGGTGGGGGCGCTTCAGGGCAACCTCAGCCAGGGGGCCCGCGAGCGCGTGATGCGGGGCTTTCGTTCCGGCGCCTCGCCGATCCTGGTGGCGACGAACGTGGCCGCCCGCGGCATCGATGTCCAGGGCATCGGCCAGGTCATCAACTACGACCTGCCGGACTCCCAGCGACTCTTCACGCACCGGGTCGGACGAACCGGCCGCATGGGGAGTTCGGGCGAGGCGGTGACCTTCATCACGCCGGACGAAGAGCGGAAGTGGCGCGAGATTCAGCGGGGGCTGGGGCGCCGGTTTCCCCGCCGGCCGTGGCGCGCGGCGGCGCGCTGACGGACGCTGACCGCGGGGCTGTTCGCCGACGCCCGCTGGCTCTGGGTGCTGCTGCCGATGTACGTCGTCCGGGCGCTCCTGTGGTGGCATCGCCCGCGCTTGCAGGAGTCGGTCAGGCGGCCGACCGCTTCCTCTCGTGTGGGTCGAAGTGACGCTTCCGTAGCCGGAGCTGAGTCGGAGTGACCTCGATCAGCTCGTCCTCGCGGATGAACTCGATGGACTGTTCCAGGGACAGGCGGCGCGGCGGCACGGTCTTCTCGTAGGCGTTCGCGCTGGCTGCGCGCATGTTCGTCTGCCTCCGTTCCCGGGTGATGTTCACGTCGAGATCGGCGCCGCGGCTCGACTCGCCAACCAGCATTCCCCGGTAGACCGTTTCGTTTGGTCCGACGAACAGCTCGCCCCGGCTCTGGAGGTTGTTGATCGCATACGTGGTGACGCGGCCGGCGCGGTCGGCGACCAGTGCGCCGGTGGCCCGGTGGACGATCTCCCCCGCCCAGGGCCGGTAGCCGATGAGCATGCGGGTGAGGATTCCGGTGCCCTTCGTATCGGAGAGAAACTCGGTGCGGTAGCCGATCAGGCCCCGGCTCGGAACCTCGAACTCCAGGCGCACCCTTGCCGAACGGCGGGCGACCATCTGCGCCAGGACGCCTCTGCGCGTGCCGAGCTTGCGGACGACGACACCCTGGTACTCCTCGGCGACGTCCATCAGCGCCAGTTCCCAGGGTTCGTGCCGGTCGCCCTCTACCGAGCGGGTCAGCACGCGGGGCATGCCGACCGAGAACTCGTAGCCTTCGCGGCGCATCTGTTCGATCAGGATGGCGAGCTGGAGTTCGCCGCGGCCGTAGACGAGAAACCGGTTCGGTGAATCGGTGGCCTCGACCCGGAGCGCCAGGTTGTTCCGGGCTTCGTCCAGAAGCCGCTCGCGGAGGTGGCGTGAGGTGAGGTACTTGCCGTCCTTGCCGCCAAGCGGCGAGTCGTTGATTCCGAACTCCATCGACAGCGTGGGTTCGGCAACGTCGAGCGGCGGCAGGGCTTTCGGGTTCTCGCCGTCGGCGATGCTCTCGCCCAGTCCGACGCCGGTCATGCCCGCCAGCGCGATGATCTCTCCCGGGCCGGCCGACGGCACGGCGACCCGCCGGAGCCCCTCGTAGACGAACAGCTTCGAGACGGCGGCGGAAGTCCGGGACCCGGTTCGCCGGCACACGGTGACGGCCTGCCGGTGGCGGACCGTGCCGGCCACGACCCGTCCGACAGCGAGCGGACCGAGGTGGTCGTCGGGCTGGACGTTGGTCACCAGCACCTGCAGGGGCAGGTCGGGTTCCCCCGACGGTGGCGGAACATGTTCGAGGATCGTCTCGAACAGGGGCCTGAGATCGGTCAGGTCCGCGTCGAGCGACCTCGTGCACTTTCCTTCGCGGGCGACGGAGTACAGCACGGGGAAGTCGATCTGTTCCTCCGTCGCGTCGAGGTCGATGAACAGGTCGTAGATCTCGTCCAGGACTTCGCCGGCGCGTGCGTCCTTGCGGTCGATCTTGTTGATGACCACGATCGCCGGCAGTCCCAGTTCCAGGGCCTTGAGCAGGACGGCGCGGGTCTGGGGAAGCGGCCCCTCGGCGGCATCGACGAGCAGCATGATCCCGTCGACCATGCGCAACGTGCGTTCGACCTCGCCGCCGAAGTCGGCGTGCCCGGGCGTGTCGACGATGTTGATCTTGACCTCGCCGGCGGGGCGCCTTCCGTCGTCTCCCTTGACCGCGATTCCGAGGTTGCGCGGGGTGTAGGTCACGGCGGTGTTCTTCGCCATGATCGTGATGCCCTTCTCGCGTTCGAGGTCCATCGAGTCGAGCACCCGCTCCCGGACATCCTGGTTGGCGCGGAAGGTCCCGCTCTGCCAGAGCATCGCGTCGACGAGCGTCGTCTTGCCGTGGTCGACATGCGCAACGATCGCTATGTTGCGGAGGTTCATTCCGTTCCCGGTTGAAGCGCGCCCTTCGCCCGCGAGGGCGCGGTCCTCGTCAGTCGGCTGCGGGTTCGGGCAGCCGGGGTTGCCGCGGAGGCGATTCCCTGATGTGGATGTCGTGCTGGCTGAAGGGAATCTCGATCCCCTCGGCGGCGAACGCCTGGTGCGTCGCCTTGACCAGCTCGTGGGTGACGATGCCGCGGAGCACCGGCTCCGCGACCCAGCAGAGCAACTCGTACTGGATCGACGACGGGCCGAAGGTGCGGAACCGTACCCGAGGTTCGGGCTGTTCGCACACCTTCGGGTTGTCCGCGGCGACCTGGAGCTGGACCGCTTCGACGTGGTCCACATCGCTGCCGTAGGCGACCCCGACGCGGACCCGGATCCGGTACTTGACGTGGGGACCGCCGCTCTCGTTGTTGATCTTCGCGTTGCCCATCACCGCGTTGGGGATCGTGACTTCGATGTCGTCGCGGGTGAGCAGGCGCGTGCTGCGAATGCCGATCTCGGTGACCATGCCGCGCTCGCCGGTGTCCAGGGTGATGAAGTCGCCGATCTTGTACGGGCCGTCGGCGAAGATGAAGATGCCCGCGAAGAGATTCGCCAGGGTGTCCCGGGCTGCGAAACCGACCGCCAGGCCGGCGATGCCGCCCGCGGCGAGCAGCCCGGAGACGTCGTAGCCCCAGACCTTGATCGCGATGTAGGCGCCGAGGATGACGATCGACACCTTGGCCAGGTTCTCGAACAGGGGCTGGGTGTGTCTGGAGACCAGGGCCCCCTTCTGACGCCGACGGGACACGGCTCGCAGCAGGACGGTCGCCACGCGCAGGCCGGCCACCACCCAGAACAGGAGCGCGATGGTCTGGAGGACGTTGCCGATCGCCTCTTCCGCGTCCGCGGCGAGATGCAGCCGTTCGATGCCGATGCGCAGTCCGATGAGAAACACCGAGACGAACAGCGGCCAGTGCGCGGCCTCGAGCAACCGGTCGTCGATTTCGGTCTCGGTCCTGGCGAAGGCTCTCGCGACGACCTTCCTGAGGAACAACCAGGCCGTCCAGGCGACGAGCGCGGAGAGCAGCGTGACCACGACCAGTTGAAGCCACGGATGCTCGCTGTAGAACCTTCCTGCCTCGGACGGCAGCAGGCCTCCGAGCCACTCCTCGGCCCAGACGAGAGGCGATTCGGCGGCCTCTGTCTCGCCGGTACCCGGATCCGCGGGCGCCAGCTCCGCGGCGGCTTCGGCAGCTTCGGGTTCGCCGTCGGTCGGACTGTCGGTTGCGTTTTCCTGCGGCATTGCCTGAGCCGTTGGCCAGCGTCATCCGGCGGACGCAGGTTGCTACGATAGCCGACGCCCGCGACGGGCCCGGGAGGTACAGCGGATGAACTGGCTGGTTGTCGGACTGCTGATGTGCGCCGCCTCGGTCGGCGCCGGCGCCTTTGGCGCCCACGGGCTGCGCTCCGCGCTCGACGCCGAGCACCTGGCGCTGTGGGAGACGGCGGCTCGCTATCTCATGTACGGCGGAGTCGTCGTCAGCCTCCTCGGCCTCGTCGGGCGCGGCTCGACCGTCGATCTGCGGGTCGCCGGCTGGTTGCTGTTCACGGGCGCCCTCGTCTTCTCGGGTACGGTGGCGGTCATCGCGGTCGGCGGCCCGCGCTGGCTGGGGGCGATCACCCCGATCGGCGGCACGTTGCTGATCGTCGGCATTCTCGTCTTCGCGTGGAGAATGGTGGAAGGTCCGGGGGCGCCGGCGGGTTTCTAGCAGTCCGCGGCAGGAGTCCCGGTGACTTCGTTCGGCCATTCATCGGATGCCGCCGGTGTGACGGCCATGCTGCGCGGTCTATGCTCCGGCCCCGGCTGCAGAGAAGCAGTCCCGACCTTTCAGGAGAAGAACACCAATGCCCAATGGCGTGCTGCAAGTACCAGAACCCCGTAACGAACCCGTGCTCGACTACGCGCCCGGCTCCCCCGAACGCACGGAACTCGAGACCCGACTCGCGCGGATGCTCGGCGAGCAGGTGGAGATTCCGGTCCTGATCGGCGGCCGCGAAGTCCGCACCGGCCGCACACGGAAGGTCGTCTGCCCCCACGAGCACGGCCACTCCCTCGGCATCTGCCACCAGGCCGGCGCCTCCGAGGTCGAAGCGGCCGTGGCCGCCTCCCGGGAGGCCTGGCCGGAGTGGTCCGCGATGCCCTTCGAGGACCGGGCGGCGATTTTCCTCCGCGCCGCCGAGCTTCTGGCCGGTTCCTGGCGCTCCACGATCAACGCGGCCACCATGCTGAACCAGTCGAAGACGTGCTACCAGGCCGAGATCGACTCGGCGTGCGAACTGATCGACTTCCTTCGTTTCAACGTCGCCTTCGCGGAGGAGATCTACGGCCAGCAGCCCGTGTCGTCGCCCGGGCTCTGGAACCACGTCGAGTACCGGGCCCTCGAAGGCTTCGTGTTCGCGGTGACGCCGTTCAATTTCACCGCGATCGCCGGCAACCTGCCGACCTCGGCGGCGATCATGGGCAACACCGTGCTGTGGAAGCCCGCGTCGACGGCCCTGCTTTCCGGCTACTACGTCGTGAAGCTGTTGGAGGAAGCCGGGTTGCCGCCCGGGGTGATCAACTTCCTGCCGGGTCCGGGCGCGACCGTGGGCGACCCGGTTTTCGCCAGCCGGCACCTGGCGGGCATCCACTTCACCGGCTCGACACCCGTCTTCCAGCGCATGTGGCGGACGATCGGCGAGCGGATCCAGGACTACCTCACTTACCCGCGCATCGTCGGCGAGACCGGCGGCAAGGACTTCGTGTTCGCCCATCCCTCGGCCGATGCGGCGGCCCTGAGCACGGCGCTTGTTCGCGGCGCCTTCGAGTACCAGGGTCAGAAGTGCTCGGCGGCTTCGCGGGCCTACATTCCGGAGTCGCTCTGGGGTGAGGTGCGGCAGCGCCTGTGCGACGATCTGGCCACCGTGAAGATGGGATCTCCGATGGACTTCTCGAACTTCATGTCTGCCGTCATCGACCGCTCGTCGTTCCACAACATTGCCGGCTACCTCGCGGAAGCCTCCGGCGGCTCGTCGTACGAGGTCGTGGCGGGCGGCGGCAGCGATGATTCGGTCGGCTACTTCGTGGAACCGACGGTCGTGCGCAGCGACGATCCGAGGTCACGGCTGATGAGCGAGGAGATCTTCGGCCCGGTCCTCACCGTCTACATCTACGAGGACGGCGCGCTCGACGAGGCGCTCGAGCTCTGCGACACGACGAGCCCGTACGCGCTGACCGGCGCCGTGTTCGGCCGCGACCGCGCGGCTGTGGCCGGTGTCGGCGCCCGCCTGCGCCATGCCGCCGGCAACTTCTACATCAACGACAAGCCGACCGGCGCCGTCGTCGGTCAGCAGCCGTTCGGCGGCGCCCGCGCCTCCGGCACGAACGACAAGGCCGGCTCGTTGGCGAACCTGATGCGCTGGACCTCCCAGCGGGCCGTGAAGGAGAACTTCGCGCCGCCAACGGACTATCGGTATCCCCACATGGGCTGACCGCCCGGGGGCCGGACCGGAAGTCGCGCTGCGGGATCCGGAGCGGGAGCAGCTGCCGGGGAATCAGCGGAGGCGGTTGACGGCCGCCATCATCGACGTGACCTCGGTGTACTTCTCGCGGACCTTGCCGTGGGCGTCGCCGAGGCGGACTTCGTCTTCGTCGAGCCGGGTCCAGTCGTCGAAGCTCACGAAGTCCACGCCGCGGCTCGTGAGCAGCTCGACGATGCTCCCGGGCGCCCTGGCGGGGTCCGCCGGCGCCCGGACACCGTCGATGTCCTCGAGCATCTTCCTGACCGTGGCAGTGGAATCCGGGCTGTTGGTTCCGATCAGGCCGGTCGGCCCGCGCTTGGCCCAGCCGACGACGTACTGGCCTGGAACGATGTCGCCGTCCGGTTCCGTCTGCAGCCTGCCCTCGTCGTTGGGCAGGATGCCCCAGCGTTCGTGGAACGGCACGCCCGGCAGGGGCACGCCGCGATAGCCGACCGCCTTGAACACGAGGTCGACGTCCAGGGTCTCGGTCTCCCCGGTGCCCCGCGGTCTGGGTGTGCCGTCATCGGAGGCGTAGAGCTCGTTCTTCTCGATCACGACCCGGCTCACATGGCCGTCGTTGCCGGCCTGAAGTTCGATCGGCGAGACGAGGAAGCGGCAGGTGACCAGGCGGTTCCCGGCCCGAGCCCGGGCGCCGGCGACCTCCGTCAGGTAGGCGACGTTTCTTCGAGCGCTGCGTTCCGCGCCCTCTTCCAGCCAGGAACGGCTGATCCCGTCCAGGTCCATCGCCTCCTCGGACACCAGCAGACTCACGCCTTCGAGGGAGCCGATCTCCTTGATCTCCTGGGGCGAGAAGGCCGCCTGGGCGGGGCCTCGGCGGCCGAGCAGGACGACCTCTTCGACGCGGCTCTTCCGGAGCACGGCGAGCGACTCGGCGGTGATGTCGGTCGGAGCGAGTTCGTCCGGGCTCCTGGCGAGCACGCGGGTCACGTCCATCGCCACGTTGCCGTTGCCGACCACTGCGATGCGCCGCGCGGAGGCGAGATCGAAGCTGCGTTCCTGGAAGTCGGGATGCCCGTTGTACCAGCCGACGAACTCGGTGGCCGAATGGACGCCGGGAAGATCCTCGCCCGGGATCCCCATCTTGCGGTCCGACTCGTTGCCGGTGGCGTAGACGATGTGGTCGTAGTGCCGGCGCAGGTCGTCGACCGAGATGTCGCGGCCGAGTTCCACGTTGCCGAAGAAGCGGAAGCGCTCATGCCGTGCGGTGCGGTTGTAGACCCGGATCACGTTCTTGATCTTCTGGTGATCGGGGGCGACGCCGCCGCGCACGAGTCCGAAGGGGGTGGGCAGTCGGTCGAAGAGATCGACCTCCGCCGTGACGCCGTCTGCCTTGAACAGGGCCGCGATCGCGTAGAAGCCGCTGGGGCCGGAGCCGATCACGGCAACCCGCAGCGGTCGTTCACTGCTGCCGAGAGGCCGGCTTTCGGGGTTCTCGTGCACTCGTTCCTCGCCTTCGCGCCCTGCAGGTCTTCATCCGGTATCGGGAATGGCCGCCGGGTCGGCTATCATAGCGCCGTGCCGGCGGTGACCCGGCCAATCTGTGGGAAGGCCCGTGGGAAGGCCGGTCGCCGGCATTTGAGAAATCGTCTAACTGTCGACATATTTTGGATATACGCCGCTTCGGCCTGATCCGTCAAGCGGAAAGCGGTTGGGGAATTTTGGGGGAGAATGCCATGTCCCGTCGCTCTTGGCTCGCTGAGTACGCCGCCGCCCGAACTTCGGCGCGGTCGACCTTCGTCCTGCTTCTGCTCGCAGGCCTGATCCTGGCTGCGCCAGCCGCCGGCCAGCTCTGCGAGGGCGCCACGTCGGTCACTGCTCTGGGAGGCGCCAACAGGTTCTCGGCGCCGGTCGAGGATCAGGAGTCCCTGCGGGCGCTGTTCGTGAACCTGCGCGAGGAGATCCTCACGCTGCTCGACGAGGCGGACTGGTCGGGCAACCCTGACGATCTCTTCGCGGCCGTCTCTGGCTGGCAGGGCGTCACGTCGACGACCTTCGAGACCGGCCAGCGCATTCCGTGGATGGTGTTCCGCGACCGCGGCCAGGCCGCGCGCGTCGGCACGAACCTCTGCTGGGCCGGCGACGAGGCGTTTGCGGCCTGGGAGATTCGTTTCACCTCGAACGGACGCTGGTACTCGATGATCGTGCCCGAGTCGTGCGGCAACCTGGGGCTCCTCGCCGAGCAGCCGCTGCCGAAGGCGGCACTCGACCTGGACATCGGGGGCCTCTCCTGCAGCGACCGGACGTTCGACTTCCGGAGTTCCTGCAGCGACGGCAGCGCCTCGGTGACCGTCGAGCTGCCGGACGGCAGCGAGAAGGCGGCAGACGCAGGGAGCGCGTCCTTCCCGTTCACCGCCGAGGGCGACTACACGGTCACCGCGACCTGTTCCGCGATGTCGTCCCGCGGCGACCGGCTCGAGGACTCGACGAGCCGCACGATCGCCGTCGGTTGCCCCAGCTGCAGTGTGACCGCCGCGCCGGCCGAGGTCGATCTGGGCGAGTCGTCCACGCTGACGGTCGTGCCGACGGCCGGCTACGGCGCCGAGTTGTCACGGGTCCTGCTCGACGGGCGGCAACTCGCGTCGCCGTACACCCGGGAGATGGCCCACGAGGGGGCTGACGCCTTCACGCACACGGCGATGGTCGAGACGAATACCGGCCAGAGCGCCGAGTGCTCGACCGGGATGAAGGTGGCGCCGACGGTCACGATGTCGATTGAGCCGGATCGGGTGCTGGCCGGTCAGGACGCAGTCGTGACGGTTGCGCCGGAGAACGGCAACGGCGCTCCGGTCACGGTGACGCTGGACGGCCAGGCGCTCGCGGAGCCCTACCGGCGCGGCATCGTTCACGGGAGTGACGGCGAGTACACCCACACGTCGATGGTGGAGAACGCCGGAGGCAGTTCGGAGACCTCGGCGACGATGAAGGTCGATCGGCGGTGGACCCTGCTGCCGACCCTCAGCTCGCTGAGCGGAGACGACGTCCACATCTCGATGGTCGGTCCGGACACGACGAACAGGCTCAAGGCGTGTGTGGACGGCGTTGGCATCGGCCTCTCTGCCGAGTACCGTCTGAGTTATCCCCTGGGGATCGTGTTCGGGGGGAGCGCGACCAACTGCGAGGTCGATTGGTTCCTGCACCCGGGCGGCCGGACCGGTTACAGCAGCGTCGACGTGGAGATGAAGAAGTTCTTCGTCGGCCTGAACGTGCATCTGACCCGTCCCGGCAGCCGCGTGGACTGGTGGCTGGGTCCCCTGGTCGCCCAGCTCGACTACAGCTCACCGTCCTTCCTGCCCGAAGCGATGGACGGTATGCCGATGGACGCTTCCTACAAGCCGGAATGGCCCGGAGAGACAGTCGTCGGCGCGAACATGGGTCTGAAGATCCCGTTCAAGCCGGATTGTCCGGTCGGCCTGTATCTCGGCGCTTTCTGGCTCGACTCGTCGATGAAGGCGAAGAGCGACGAGATCCTGGGCGAGGACGGCGGTCTCGCGCCGGCGTTCGAGTTGCGCAAGACGCCGGTCTACGTGAACGCCGGAATCGCGATCGAATTCTGACCGTCAGCGGAGGCCGAAGCACTCGTGTACCGACTCATCCGATGAATCCGGCGCCGCCCGCGGAGCACCGATGAAGCCAATGGACCTGGAGGAGCGCTACGGCGCCCGGAACTACGCGCCGCTCGACATCATGATCGAGCGGGCCGAGGGTGTCTGGGTGTGGGACGTCCAGGGCAGGCGCTACCTCGATTGCCTCGCCGCCTACTCCGCCGTCAACCAGGGTCACTGCCACCCGAAGATCGTCGCGGCGCTGGTCGAACAGAGCCGCAAGGTGGCGGTTACGTCGCGCGCCTTCCGGAACGCGGAGCTGGGCGCCTTTTTCCGCGACGTCTGCGAGTTGACGGGCTACGAGCGCGCGCTGCCCATGAACACCGGCGCGGAGGCGGTGGAGACCGCGATCAAGCTGGCCCGCAAGTGGGCCTATACGCGGAAAGGCGTCGAGCCGGGCAAGGCGGAGATCCTGACCTTCGCGAACAACTTCCACGGCCGCACGACGACGATCGTCGGTTTCTCGAGCGAGCAGCAGTACCGCGACGGGTTCGGCCCGTTCGCGCCGGGCTTCGAGCTGTTGCCCTTCGGCGACGGGGCGGCGGCGCGGGCGGCGGTCGGCCCCGACACGGCGGCGGTGCTCGTCGAGCCGATCCAGGGCGAGGGGGGCATCATCGTGCCTCCGGACGGCTTCCTGGCCGAGCTGCGGGAGGTCTGCAGCGAGAGGAACGCGCTCCTGATCGTCGACGAGATCCAGTCGGGCCTGGGACGTACGGGCACGATGTTCGCGCACGAGCACGACGGCATTCGCCCCGACGTGATGCTGCTGGGCAAGGCGCTGTCCGGCGGTCTGTACCCGGTCTCGGTGGTCGTCGCGGACGCCGCGGTCATGGACGTGTTCCAGCCCGGCGATCACGGTTCGACCTACGGCGGCAATCCGGTGGGCGCGGCGGTGGCGCGCGCGGCTCTGGCCGTGTTGCAGGAGGAAAGGCTGGTCGAGAAATCGGCTCGCCTCGGCGAGCACGCGCTGCGCCGGTTGCAGGGCATCGAAGCGCCGCAGGTGCGTGAGGTCCGCGGGCGGGGCCTGTGGATCGGGATCGAGCTCGACGAATCCGCGGGCGGCGCCCGGTCGACCTGTGAACGACTCGCAGAGCGGGGACTGCTGTGCAAGGAGACCCATGATCACGTCATCCGTTTCGCGCCGCCGCTGGTGATCGGCCGCGAGGAACTGGACTGGGCGATCGACCGGATCGAAGAAGTGTTGACGGCTTGAGGAAGACCGACGCGTCGCACGGTTCGACCGGGAGCGTCCACGCCGACGACGCGGAGGAGCGGGTCCGTGCAATCCGCCGGCCCCATCCCAGGCTGCTCCGTTACTACGTCCTGTTCTCCCTGATCACCGGTCCTGGGTTCCCGTTCGTCTTCGCCTATCTGTTCCTCCGCTATCGGACGCTGAACTACCGTTTCGACGACGAAGGCGTCACGATGAGTTGGGGCGCGCTGTTCGAGCGCGAGATCAGCCTCACCTACAGCCGCATCCAGGACATCCACCTGCAGAGCAACGCGGTCGAGCGGTGGTTCGGCCTGTCCCGGCTTCTGGTCCAGACCGCGAGCGGCTCGGCGAAGGCGGAGATGAAGGTCGAGGGCCTGCTGGAGTTGTCGGCGGTGCGCAACTTCATGTACAGCCGGATGCGCGGCGCGCGCCTCGCGGCGCCTGCCGGGCCGGCTGCCGCCGCTGCTGGGCCCGCTGCGCCGGCTGGGCCCGCTGCGCCCGCGGCCGCGGACTCGGCCGCCCTGGCCGCGACGCTGCGGGAGATCGCCCGCGAAGTCACCGCGATCCGTGAGGAGCTGGAACGGCGGGGGCTGGATGGAGGCAACCGATGACCCGGCGGCGGGCCGGCGGCGCAACCGGTGCCCGGACGTCCAGGGGTCTGAAGCGTCTCGGCAGATCCGCCGGCCTGGATCAGCCAGGCCCAGGCGCAGCCGGCGCCCGGATGCCCAGGGTCCTGAAGCGTTTCCTGCTTTGGCTGTTCCAGGTCGCCGAGCGTCCGGAGCCGCCGCCGGGATCGCCGGAATCGCTGCGCGTGTTTCGGGCTTCGTCGCGCTACTTCGGGTACAGCGTACTGAAGTGGAGCATCGGGCAGATGTTCGCCCTCGTGGGCCTCGTCGGGTCGGCCATCGGGCTCGGTTTCGTCGAGTTCTTCGAAGACCATGCAGTTGACGCTGCTTTCTGGTTCAGGTTCACGGAGGCGCTGGCGCCGCTCCTGATCGTTCTCTTCCTGGTGCAGTTCGCCGCGTCGTTCTCCGTGCTCCGCCTGGGCTACGAGATGCGCTGGTACATGGTGAGCGACCGCGCCCTGCGCATCCGCTACGGCATCTACAGCCTCCGCGAGCAGACGATGACGGTTGTGAACATCCAGAACATGGCGGTGAAGCGCGGTCCCCTGCAGCGTCTCTTCGGCATCGCCGACCTGGAAATCCGTACTGCCAGCGGCGGCGGTTCGGACGATGACGACGAGGACAGCCTCAGCCGCGGCCTGCTTCAGGGCCTGGACAACGCGGAAGAGGTGCGCAACCTGCTGCTTGCGACCCTGCGGCAGACCCGGGACTCCGGTCTTGGCGACCCCGACGACCAGTCGCCCGTGCCGGGAGTGCCGAGCGCTCCTGCGGCAGCCGTTGCGCCACTCGCGCGGCGGGAAGACGGTCCGCCGTCCGTGCCGGGGGAGCCGAGCGCTGCTGTGGAAGCCGTTGCGCCCTCAACCGCCAGGCAGACGCCAGCGCCAGGCCGTGCGGCGGCGCCGAGCGCTCCTGCGGCAGCCGTTGCGGCGGCGCGAGGGGACGGTGGTTCCGTCCTCGCGGCGGCTCAGGAGTTGCTGGCCGAGTCGCGTGCGCTGCGGAGACTCCTGCATGCCGGAGCTTCCTGACCTCGTCGTCTACTGCGAAGCGATCCAGCGGCGGGCAGGAGGCCGCGATCTGACGCGCATCCGCGTGCGCAGTCCCTTCCTGCTGCGCTCCGTGCGGCCACCCCTGTCGCAGGCCGAGGGGCGTGCCGTGGTCGGTGTTCGACGAGTCGGAAAGCGGGTCGTGCTGTGCCTGGAAGGCGAGCTGTTCCTCGCCATCCATCTGATGATCGCGGGTCGGTTCCGTTGGGGTCCGCAGGCGGCGAAGCTGCCGGGGCGCGTGGGTCTGGCGGCGTTCGACTTCGATCACGGCACGCTGCTGCTGACCGAGGCGGGCAGCAGGCGACGGGCGGCAATGCACCTCGTGGAAGGTGAAGACGGGCTGGCGAGCCTCGACCGCGGCGGAATCGAGGTGCTGGAGTGCGATGCGGAGGCGTTCCGGACCCGGCTGACGGCGGAGAACCACACCCTGAAGCGGTCGCTGATCGACCCCAGGCTCTTCAGCGGCATCGGCAACGCCTACTCGGACGAGATCCTCCATCGGGCCCGGCTGTCTCCGATGCGCTGGACCACACGGCTCAGCCGGGAGCAGACCGACGAGTTGCATCGGGCTGCGGTCGCGGTGCTGAGCGAGTGGACCGACAGGCTGCGCATTCAGGCGGGCGGCCGGTTTCCGACCGGGGTGACTGCCTTTCACGACGAGATGGCGGTTCACGGCCGCTATCGCAAGCCGTGCCCCGCCTGCGGCGCGCCGGTGCAGCGCATCGTCTACGCGGAGAACGAGTGCAACTACTGCGCGCGCTGCCAGACCGGCGGCCGGCTCCTCGCGGATCGGGCTCTTTCGCGCCTGTTGAAGGCGGACTGGCCGCGGACCGCGGAGGAGCTGGAGGAGCGCCTGAGCCCCGGCGGCCCGAGGTGAGCGCCTGGCCGCCGCGCGGCCCGAGGTTCCGTTGAACCGGGCCCGTCGTCGCGAGGTCCTGCTGGACCGGGACTTCCCACCATTGTGCAAGTGGTGTGAGCAGCGTGTTGGTGTGCGGTTGTTTGTTTCGAGGCGTCACGTCAGGTTGGCAGTTCAGGATGCTTCTGGCAGCAGTCGAGATCGGGCGGAAGCTCGATGAGGGTCGAAGAGTTGTCGGTCTCGGAGCATGGCGCAGGCGACGTGGATGAGGCGATCGGAGACCTGTCTGAGGGCTCGGCCGTAGCGGTGTCCCCTGGCTCTCATGCGTTTGCACTTGGCCTTGCTGATGGCGTCGCGTTGGACTGCGATGCGTGCCCAGTGGTGTGCGGCATCGGTGAGGCGATCGTTGGCTGCGAGTCGTCGGACGACGATGAGCTTGTTTCCGGAGCGTCTGGTGACAGGCGCGGCGCCGGCCAGGCAGCGCAGAGCCTGTGGATCTCTTCTTCGCAACGGTTCGTGTGCTTCTGCGAGCAGGGTGGCGAGGACGACGGTACCGACTCCGGGGATGGAGCGGAGGATGCCGGCGTCGGTGTGCTCGACTGTGGTGCTGCCGTCGGTTTGTTGGGCGACGACGGGTTCGGCCAGATGGCGGGTCATCCGCTCCAGGTGTTGGTCGATGTCCGCGATCTGCCGATTGACGACTTTCAGCACCGGCATCAGGGTGTCGATGTGGCTGGTGGTTGCATCGACGACGCCGTGCCCGACGTCGATCGGCTGCTGGCGCAACAGGGCGAGCAGTTGAGCCGCGTCAAGGCGCCGGATGCGGTGTTTCTTGAGCAGTTTCGCGATGGTCGCTTCGCGCACTCTGAGCGCCTTGGCCGGTGTGGGTACGAGCCGCCACAGGGCCATAGCCCAGTTAGCCGAGACGTCGTTCTTGACGGCTTCGAGCAACTGCGGGTAGTAGCGCCAGAGCAGGTCGCGGACCTGATTCGAGAGCCGCTTGCGTTCCTCGACCAACTGTTTTCTGGCTCGAGTCCAGGCGCGCAGCTGGAGAGTGACTTCGTCCGGCGCCTGAAGTCGCCGCAGGCACTCCGGGTCGGTGCGCAGGGCCGCGGCGAGGACCCTGGCGTCGCGCCGGTCGTCCTTGGCGCCGGCGACCGAGAATCGATCCCGGAACCGGTCGAGCTGCTTGGGGTTGATGGAATGCACGTTGAAGCCCCGCTCCATCAGGCTCTCGACCACCGGCCCATGCGGTACTTCGATCGCGACACCGACCTCGGAAGGCGGTTTTCCGGTGCAGCCCAGGAGCCAGTCGGCCATGGCGGAGAGCCCCTCGCCGTTGTGGTTGAAGGCGCGCTGCCCGACGACCTTGCCGCTGGCATCGAGCAGACAGACATGGTGCTCCTTCGATCCCCAGTCCACGCCGACAAACCAAGCCTCTGTCATGTCACACCTCCTCGTGCGTTACTCTGTGCCTGTCGGCAACGCCGCGACGACGGCCTGGTACCTGTACTGGCGCTCGATGGCGCAACTTCCCACTGGGCCTTTGTCGCGGCGAAGCAGCCAGGGCACAGGTCCCGGTTAGGTGCTTCATGCACGGTGCGCGGAGGTCGCTCCTGGCTGCTTGCCGACTTCATCTGCCGGACTCCGGCCTGCGCCCGCCGGCACGACGCCGGCTGCCCTGGCTGCGGAAGCTGCCGGTCCCGCGGAAAACGGCAAGCCGTTTCCCGCCGGACCTTGGAAAACCGGCAGACCGGTTTCCCACAGCTACCGCAGCCTCGACGACTACTCGCCTCTCGGACAGACTCGGACAGGGACCAGAACCCACCCAGCAAAGGTACAGGTGCGCGGACCTTCTGGTCCGCTGATGCGAAGGCGTCCAGGTGAGCGCGTGGTCGCCGGCGTCGCGAGGTTCCGTTGCACCGGGTTCGCGGACCTTCTGGTCCGCTGGCGTCGACGGCGTTCGGGCGGGCGCGGGTACCGGACATCGAAGCTGCGGGAGATCCGTGTCGTGACAGTCTCGATCTCGCCGTGACGAAGCCGGGACCAGACATGGAGGCTGCGGGGGTGGGGCCCGTGAGCGGCACGGCGGAACACTCCGGACTCACCGATTGCCACGCCCACCTGTGCGACGGCGTCTTCGCGGCGGACCTCGCCGAGGTGCTGGCCCGGGCCCGTGAGGCCGGCGTCGATGCGGTGGTCGCGGTGGGCGAGACGCTCGCGGACGCCGAGCGCAACCTGGAGTTGGCGGATGCGTACCCGGGCGTTGTCCAGCCTGCGGCCGGGCTCTATCCGACCCGCCTCGATCTGCCCGAGGCACAGCGGGTCGCCGATCTGATCCGCCGGGAACGATCCCGGTTCGCAGCCATCGGTGAGGTCGGCCTGGACCGCTGGAAGGTGCGAGACGAACGCGACCTGGCGCTGCAGCGGGAGATCTTCGCACTCTTCATCGACCTGTCGGTCGAACTCGACCTGCCGCTCAACGTGCATTCGCGCTCCGCCGGCCACCACGCGATCGACCTGCTGCGCGAACGGGGCGCGAAGCGGGTGCAACTCCATGCGTTCGACGGCCGGGCCGCCCGCGCCGGGCCGGCCGTCGAGGCGGGCTATTTCTTCTCCATGCCGCCGTCGGTCGTCCGCTCGCCGCAGAAGCAGAAGCTCGTGCGGCGGCTGCCGCTCTCGTGCCTGCTGCTTGAAACGGACAGCCCGGTGCTGGGGCCGGAGCGCGACCGTCGGAATGAACCGGCGAACGCAGCCGTGTCGCTCCGGGCCATCGCGGAGCTGAAGGCCATTGCCGAAGAGGAGGTTGGCCGGGCGGTCAGGGAGAACACGGAGCGGCTGTACGGCTGAGTCCCGGCAGCCGGCTCATCCCGCCCTGCTGGACGGGCGCCCCACATTCCGGGCGCTCTCGGTGCGAAACGGACCCTTGCCGCGGGCTGCTGGATCGTTGCGCGCTCGGGAGCGGGCGTGGCGAGCGGCGGGGTGGGGCCGCCCGCGGACCCGGCGACGGGTTTGGCGGCGCCGGAGCGCTCAGCGCGCCGTCCGGATCGCCGCCGGAGCGCCGAGGAACAGCGACGGGTCGACCCGCGCGCCCTGCCAACGGATGCCGAAGTGCAGGTGCGGCCCGGTGGAACGGCCGGTGGAGCCGACGGTGCCGATCAGGCGGCCGCGCGAGATCTCCTCGCCCTCTTCGACGAACAGTTCGTGGAGATGGAAGTACATGCTGATCAGGCCGTTGCCGTGGTCGAGAAAGACCGAGTTCCCGGAGAAGAAGAACTCACCGGCCAGGGCGACGACGGCGCGGCCCGCCGCCAGCACGGGCGTCCCCCGGGGGACCGCATAGTCGGCGCCGGTGTGCGGCGAACGGGGTTCGTCATTGATGATCCGCTTGGCGCCGAAGCGTCCGCCCGCGGGCATGTCCTCGAGCGGCGGGCCCAGGGGCAGGGAGAAGCGCGGCTCGCCCTGGCGCGCCCAGAGCTTGTCGATCAGGGCATTCTCACGCTGCACGCGGGCCAGGTTCCCGGGCGAGAGATCGACCCTGCTCCGGTCCTTGATGTGCAGGCGCTGGACCGCGTACGGGTACTCGCCGAGGCCGATGCGCAACCGCTCCCGCTGTCCGTCCCGGTCGCGCTCGGCCACGATGTCGTCGGTTCGCGTGAGCCCGAGCGGAACCAGACACCCCGACTGGCCGTCGAGATCGGTTGGCGCGAACGACCGGTCGTCCACCAGGCAACGCGTGATGCCGTCGCCCTGCCAATGGACGAGGCCGCCGGGTGATGCCGTCTGCGCAGCCAGGGTTTGGCCGGTCGCCGCCAGCAGGCCGGCGGCAGCCAATAGGATGAGCGGCCGGGAGAGCATCGCGGAGGAACTATAGCCGAGAATGCATGAAGGGGCAGGTCCGAAGTCGCCCGGCGAACTCCGTTGCGACTCTGCCTGTGGGTACACGCCATGGGGCCCGTGGCGTTGCTCATGTCGATTGCGCGCGTCCTGGTCTGCTTCCGACCGGGTGTGCCGGTCGTCTACTTGACCGCCCTGCTCCTGCGCCGCCTGCATCGCGACGGTCGGCGCCCTGGACCGATCCTCCGGTCCGCCCCGGCGAAGTCCGTTGGCGAACGCGGTACGCTTCCGGTCTGTCGGACAACGGCTGTCCGGTTCAAAGGGAGCCCCCGTGAGTCTCAGAGCGACGTATCTGGAGAGCGACGGTCTGGAGTTGGCGCGTCTGCTGCGTTCGGGAGACCTCGGCCCCTCCGAGGCGGTCGAGTGCGCGGCCGCCATCGCGTCCGAGCTGAACGGCAGCCTGAACGCGATCGTGTACGCGGACTTCGACCGTGCCGCGGAAGCGGCGCCGAAAGCCGTGGCGGCGGGCGGACCGTTTGCCGGCGTCCCCTACCTGCTGAAGGACCTCTACGCCGCTGCCGAGGGCCTGCCGATGACCAACGGCAGTCGTCTGTTCGCCGGCAACGTGCCGGACCACGACTCCGAGATGGTGCGCCGCTACCGGCAGGCGGGACTCCTGATCGCGGGCCGCAGCGCCTCGCCGGAGTTCGGACTCACGACCAGCACCGAGTCCGCGATCTTCGGTCAGACCCGGAACCCCTGGAACCTGGACCACATCGCGGGCGGCTCGTCGGGGGGCGCGGCCGCGGCGGTGGCGGCGGGAATCGTGCCGGCTGCCCATGCCAGTGACGGCGGCGGGTCGATCCGGATTCCGGCGTCGTGTTGCGGGCTGTTCGGCCTCAAGCCGAGCCGTGCCCGCGTCTCGCTGGCCCCGGATGCCGGCGAAGGCTGGGCCGGTCTCTCGGTCCAGCACTGCGTGAGCCGCACGGTGCGCGACAGCGCCGCGCTCCTCGATGTGGTGGCCGGTCCGGCGGCGGGCGATCCTTACGCTGCGCCGGCGCAGGAACGTCCCTTCCTGGAGGAGGCCGGGTGCGAACCGGGCCGCTTGCGGATCGCGCTCACGACAACCGCGTTCAACGGCGCCGAGGTCGAGCCGTCCTGCGTTGCGGCGGCCTCCGAAACGGCCCGCCTGTGCGTGGAGCTGGGACACGAGGTCGAGGAGGCGGCGCCGGAAATCGACGCCGCGGCGCTGGGCCAGGCAACCCGGCTCATCGTGGGTGCGAATATCCGCGCCACGGTGGCTGAACGCTCGGAGGCGCTCGGCCGCAAACCGCGGGAAGACGAGCTGGAGCCCCTGACCCGGGCGATGGCCGCCGTGGTGGAGGGGGCCGATGTCGCCGACTACGTTCGTGCGACGCGCACCGTCCACGCCGTCGGCCGCCAGGTGGCCGGCTTCTTCTCGCAGGGCTGCGACGTCCTCCTGTCGCCGACGATGGCGGCGCCGCCGGCCGAGCTCGGCGTCCTCTCGCTCGCGAATCGGGGCGACGACTACCTGCCCGCCCTGCTGCAGACGATCGGCTTCACGCAACTGATGAACGTGGCGGGGAATCCGGCAGCCTCGGTGCCGCTCTGCTGGACCGAATCCGGCGGCGGTCTGCCGATCGGCGTTCAGCTTGCCGCCCCGATGGGGGGCGAGGGGCAGTTGCTGCGGTTGGCCGGCCAGCTGGAACAGGCTCGACCCTGGGCGGGCCGCAAACCGCCGTGTTCGGCGTGGAGCGGGATCTGAGGGCGGCTGCCGCAGGCGTAGCCGTCCTGGCGGCGATGTTGCCGGTTGCCGCGGCCGGCAGTGAGCCGCCGTGGCAACGGCTCGAGTTTCGGGCGAAGAAGCTCTTTCTCTCCGCGGCTGCCGCCGTGGAGTTCGAGGCGTCGGCGCCGCTGCCGGGCGGCGGTCACTGCGCGGACGGTCCTTCGTTGCCGGCCTCGGCCGCCCGGATCCGCATCGAATCCTCGATGCTGGGCCGGCGTTCCCTTTCCTCGCTGTGGTTCGATCCGGAGACTCTCGGGGCCCACATCCGGGTTCAGGAGGACCGGGGCAGCCGCAATCGCTACAAGCGCTACGCATTCTGCCGGGGCCGCATCGAAGCCGAGCGGGCGACGCCGAATGCCGGAGAGGCCGGCCTGCCGGCCGGGGAGTGGACGCACCGCTATCCACAGGTTCACGACCTACCGGCGGACCTCGCGGATCCTCTGGCGGAGCCGGCGGCGCTTCTGCACCTGGTTGGGCGGTTGGCTGCGCTGACGGTGGAACCGGGCGCCGCCGCGCGCCGGACCGTCCCCGTGTTCTCGAACCGTCAGGTGCTCGCCGTTCGCATCGACCGGGATCCGGAGGTGGTCCGCGCCGTGCCCGGGTTCTCGATCGCGGGCGGCCCGGCGCCGGAGAAACTGACCCTGGTTCGCTTCACGCTCACACCGGTCGCCATCGGCGGGGAAGGCAGCGCCGAAGACTTCGAGTTGCTGGGCCTGGAGGGTGCGATCGAGATCATCGCGGCGAGAGAACTTCAACTGCCGGTGTCCATTAGCGGTAGGCTCCCGCCTGCGGGCAGGGTCAACGTGCGGCTCCGGCACGCTGAGCTCCGCGGGAACCAGTGATGCTCCGCATGAACGACAGCTTCGACCCCGAAGCCCTCACGCCGGGTCACGGCATGCGGAAGAATCCAGGGTGGCGTTCGTGACCGAAGGACCTTCCGATAGTCTCGGTCGGGTTCGCGAGGAGTTCGTGCAGCTCTGGGGAGCGCTGGGGACTTTCTGGGGCGTTCCGCCGACCACGGCGCGCGTCTTCGGCTGGTTGATGTCACGCAGTGAACCCGCTGACGCTCAGGAGATCATGGCGGGCCTTGAACTCAGCCGCGGCGCGGTGTCGATGGCATGTCGGGAACTCCGCGAATGGAAGCTGATTGCACCCGAGCGGCTCGCCGGCGCGCGGCGGGTCGTCTATCGTCCGGAAACCGACCTCGAGCGTGTCCTCAGGAACGTGATCCAGATGCGCAAGCGACGCGAGTGGGATCCGATCCGGGAGAACATGCGCGACTGGATTCCAGCTCTGGAGCCCGATTCCTCCCCCGAGACGGCGGTGTTCCTCCACCGGCTGCGCGCCATCGACACGGTGATGGGGCGGGCGGATGAGATCGCGGAGTTCCTGCTCAAGGGCGGCACGGTGACGGACTTCGGACTCAAGGCGCTCCTTGGCGCCGGGGCCGTTGCGGCCAGGCTGGGCAATCTCGCCCTCTCGCGGCGGGAGCCGGCCGCGCCCGCGGAGCCGGTCGTGGACCTCGATGTGGAGGAACAGAAGAGTTGACCATGCCCGGCGATCGTCGGGCCGGCCGCGCCGTGGCGGACGAGGTGCTGGTGCGGCTGCGGGATCTCTGCATCGACGGCGGGTTGAACGGCCTCGCCTCGACGATGGAGGATCTGGTCGGTTTCGTCCGCTACGACCTGGCGGCGGTCGAGGAGGAGCTGGCCGCCTTGTCGACCGGCGGCACCGTGGTGGGGGAGGCCGCCGCCGGCCTGGTTCACCTCGGCGGCAAGCGGCTGCGGCCCCTCTGCGTCGTCCTGGCGTCGCGGGTCGGCGCCGCTCCGGCGTCAGCCGTGCGCGACATCGCGGTGGCCGCGGAATTGATCCACAACGCGACGCTGCTGCACGACGACGTGGTCGACCATGCGGATCTCCGGCGCGGCCGGCCGGCGGCGCGGGTCCGGCTCGGCAACGCGGCGTCGATCTTCGCGGGCGACTACCTGCTCATCGAGGCCCTGCGGCGGGTCCAGCGGGCGGGGGTTCCCGGCGTGATGGAGGGGCTGCTCGCGACGATTGCCGAGATGATTCGCGCCGAGTCGCTCCAGCTGGAGAACCGCGGCCGTCTCGATACGTCCGAGGAGCTCTACTTCGAGGTGGCCCGCGGCAAGTCCGCGGCCCTGTTCCGTTGGGCGCTGGGCGCCGGAGCATTGACCGGGGGTGCGCCGCGCGAGACCTGCGCCGCGCTGGAGGCCTACGGTGAGTCGGTTGGAGTGGCCTTCCAGTTGATCGACGACCTGCTGGACCTGGTCGGTCACCACAGCAACACCGGCAAGACCCTGTTCAGCGATCTTTCCGAAGGCAAGGTCACCTATCCCCTGATCACCGTACTCGACCGCGAGCCGGAACTCGTGGACACGATTCGGGCCATCGCGGAGGATCACGCGGCCGCTCCGCGGTTCGGCGCATCAGGATTCTCGAATGGCCCGGGGAACGGCGACGGACCCGTGAACGGCGGCCCGGGCAACGGCGCCGGCAGCAGAGTCTCCAGCGCCGCCGAGTGCCTGCCGGAGGGCGGGGTCGTGGCTCGCCGCCAGGGCCGCGTGCTGGAGGCGATGGCCCGCCACGGCGTCGAGGCCATCTGCCGGGGGCTTGCCTCGACCCATGTCGAGCAGGGAGTGGCGGCCCTGGTCGGAATCCCCGACGGCGAGGCCCGAAAGGCCTTGACGGCAGTGGCATACGCCAGTGCGCTGCGAGAACGCTAGTATTCCGCCAGCAGCCGGCGTTTGAGAGATCCCCCATGGTGCTGGTCGAGACGGGAAGCGTGGACGGTGGCGGTTCGGGCGCGATGTTCGATGGCATCGCGACGCGCTACGATCTCCTCAACCGGATCAACTCCTTCGGCGCCGACAGGCGCTGGCGCCGGACGACAGCGGCAGCACTGCAGCTGGACCGGGCCGGCGGCGCGGCAAGGGTCCTGGACGTGGCCTCCGGGACCGGTGAGCTCGCGATGGCCGTCGCGCGGCGGTACCCGGGGGTGTCGGTCACGGGGGTCGATCCCTCCCGTGAGATGACGGCGGTTGGGCGCAGCAAGGTGGAACGGCTCGGACTAGGCGACCGGATCGAGTTGGGCGAAGGGGATGCGCAGGAACTTGCCTTTCCGGATCACTCCTTCGACGCCGTGACGATCGCCTTCGGTATCCGCAACGTCCCGGATCGACACCGGGCCCTGCGTGAGATGGCGAGGGTTGCGCGCCCCGGGGGCACGGTGGCCGTGCTCGAGCTCGGTGAGCCGCCGGCAGGCCTCGCAGGCGTGTTTTCCCGCTTCCACATCCGCTTCGTCGTTCCCGGAGTCGGTGCGCTCCTGGCGGGCGCCGAGGAGTACCGCTACCTGGAACGTTCGATTCGCGCATTTCCCCCGGTCGCCGAGTTCGCCGCCGCGATGACCGCCGCCGGCCTGGGGTCGATCGAGACCCGGAGCCTGACCTTCGGCGTCTGCAACCTGTTCCTCGGCCGTCCGGTTGGCCGGCCGTCGTCCGCGGAGACCGGCCCGTGACGTCGCCCGCCGCCGGACCTCGGCAGGTTCCGCAGGCGCGGGCGCCGCGGGCCGCGCCGACGGTGGTGCGAGTCGACGCGCCGCGCGTGGCCCCCGAGGAGTTCCTGCGCTTGGCGGCGCGTCGCTTCCGTGATTGCGAACCGGTTGGTCACCTGTGGTCGCCGGCCGACGGCAGGCACAGCGCCGGCTGGGGCGCGGCCCGGCGTTTCGAGATCGAGTCGGGCGAGGCCTCCGAAGACGTCGCTCCTGCGAACGGCCGCGGCGCCGCCGCCGGGGTTGCCGACGTCTGTCCCGGTCCGGCTGCGAACGCGAGCCGCGCCGCGCTTGACCGTCTGGCGGCGGGAGCGTCGGGCTTGTGGGGCGAGCTGGCGGGCGTCGATCCGCTCGCCCTGCGGCTCTACGGAGGTCTCGCGTTCGACCCGGGAGCGTCGGGAGGGCGACCCGGCACTGCGCCTGCCGGTGATCGCCGACCTGGCGAAACGCAGCCGGGAGGGTTTCGACATTCCGCCTGGGGCGACTTCGGTGCTGCCAGCTTCGTTCTGCCGCGAGTCGGCTACGTCGCGGAGGCGGCGCCGGCCTGTCTCTACGCTGTGCTCGACGGCGCCGGCGTCCTGCACGCGCCCTCGTGGCGCCAACGGCTGCGGGGTCTCGCCGATGAACTCGCTGCGGGAAACGGGCTGACGGATGGCGCCAACGGGAGCGGCGGCGGCGCGCGAACGGTCGGGGCCGCTGCGGATTCGCGGGCTCTCCCCGAGGTGCTGCGGAGCCTCGATCGGCCCGCGACCGACGAGTGGCTTCGCCGGGTGGAGGAGCTCCGCGGCGCCGTCAGCGACGGGCGACTGCAGAAGGTGGTCGCGGCCCGCACCGTGGAGCTCGCTCTCGAACGGCCGTTCGCGATCGCCGACCTGGCCCGGATCACGGAGCGCCTGCGGCGGCACATGCCGACCTGCACCTGTTTCGCCTTTCTTCGCGGCGGATCCATCTTCTTCGGCGCCACGCCGGAACTCCTGGTTCGGCGGCGGGGTCGCCGGATCGAGACCCAGGCCCTGGCGGGCTCGATCGCCAGCGACGCCTCCCCGGACAGGCGCCGGGAGCTGGAGCGACGGCTGCTCGAGAGCGCCAAGGATCGGTTGGAGCACGATCTGGTGGTGCGCCATCTGGTCGAGCGGCTCGACCGGAGCTGCGGCGCCGCGGTAGCGCGATCTCTTCCGGGTGTGCGGGTGCTGAGGAACGTCCTGCACCTGGAGACGCCCGTTCAGGCCGTGCTCGCGGCGACGGCCAGGCCGCCCCACGTGCTCGATCTGGTGAGCGCGCTGCACCCGACTCCCGCAGTTGCGGGTAGTCCGACCGCCGGTGCGCTGCAGGCGATCCGGCGGTCGGAGGACCGGGATCGGGGTTGGTACGCAGGGCCGGTCGGGTGGTTCAACGGCGACGGCGACGGCGAGTTCTCCCTGGCGCTCCGCTCCTGCCTCGCGGCCGGGCGAAAGGGACTGCTCTACTCGGGCGCCGGCATCGTCGCGGACTCGGATCCGGATCGCGAGCTGGCCGAGACGAACCTCAAGCTCGATGCGATCCTGGCCGCATGGGGCTAAGGCCCCCGTGCTGACCCCCGGCTCCGTTTCATCATGAGCCCGCGCTCGGGAACTCACTCCGTTGCGGGTCCGGGGCGCCAGCCCCGGGATGCCGCCGAGGCGGCCGCGTCGCCGTCTCGGCGAGCCCGGCTCGAGACCGCGCGCGTAGCCGAAGGCCTGCGTGAGGCCGACGGGGCCGAGTCGCAGTTTCAGCGAGCCCGGCTGCTCGTCGGCACTCTGGTGCGGGCGGGGGTGCGCCGCGCGGTGACCAGCCCGGGTTCCCGCTCGACACCGCTGGTGCTGGCCGCCCTGGATGCCGCGGAGGCGGGTGTACCCGCCGCACTGGACGTCGTGAGCATCATCGACGAGCGGGCGGCCGGGTTCTTCGCGCTCGGCCAGGCACGGGCCACCGGCATGCCGACGGCGCTGATCTGTACCTCGGGGAGTGCGGCGGCGCACTACTTTCCGGCGATCCTGGAAGCGCGGGAGGCCGGATTGCCGTTGATCGTCCTGAGCGCCGACCGGCCCGCCGAGCTGATGGACTGCGCTTCGCCCCAGACCACGGATCAGACGAAACTCTTCGGATCGGCGGTGAACCACTTCGCCGAGATCGACCTGGGCGGTAGAACGGATGCTCTGAGCCTGCGGGCTCTCCGCCGCGCGGCGGCGCAGGCGGTGTTCCGTTCCCGCTGGCCGCGAGGCTGCGCGGTGCATCTGAATGTGCGGGCAAGGAAGCCGCTGGAGCGGCCGGAGGGCGGCGCTCGCCATCCGGCGGCGCTCGCAGTGGACGAGCTGCTGGAGGAACCGCTCGACATCGGCATGCCGAGCGTCGCGCCGGACCCGGATGCCCTGGATCGGGCGGCCGGGCTCTGCCGGCAGACGGAACGCGGACTGATCGTCGCGGGCCCTCTGCCCCTGCCGCCGCATGAGACCCGTCAGGCTGCGGGCGACGTCTTCCGCCTCGCGGAACTGGCTCGCCGGACCGGTTTCCCGCTGGCGGCGGAGGCGGCGAGCCAGAGCCGGTTCGTGGCGCCGGACTCCTCTGGCGGGGCCGGACCTCTCGCCGCCTGCCTGGGGGCGGCCTGGGCAGCCGATGGCGGGGAGACCCTGCCGGCCCCGGATCTCGTTCTTCAGGTGGGCGCGCCGCCCGTGTCAGCCGGCTTGCAGCGTCTCCTGGAAGCCAGCGGCGCGCCCCGGATCATCGTCTCGGACGGACCGTGGACCGATCCGGCCGGACTGGCAACCGTGTTCTTGGCCGGAGATGTCGAGGCGGCGGTTGCCGGCCTCTGCTGCCGCCTGGAGGCGGCGCCGCCGGATTCGACCCGCGACGGGTGGCGCCGTGACGTGCTCGCGCTCTGCAGCCGCTTTCGGGAGCTGGCCGCGGCGGTCGCCGGATCGGAAGACGGGGGGTCCGCGCACCCGGCAGAACCAGGCCGCGGCAACGCTCCGGCGCCGGGTGCGCGAACCTGCGGGTCCGCTCGCCGCCGGAAGCGGCCAGAAGAGCAGCCGGGCCGCAGATCGGCCCGTCTGGCGACGTTCCACGATGGCCATGCCGTGCGGGCGGCCGTCGGGGCGACGCCGACGGGTGGTCTGCTGATGCTTGGCAACAGCCTGCCCGTGCGCCTCGTCGAAGACTGGGTGGGGCCGATCGAACGGCGCGTATGGGTCGGCAGCCAGCGGGGACTGAGCGGTATCGACGGTCTGGTGGCGGGTTTCCTGGGTTGCCTCTCCACCGGCGGCCTGCCGGCCGGCGTGCTGCTCCTGGGCGACGTCAGCCTGCTGCACGACCTCGACGGCCTGACCGTGGCCTCCGCGTACGGGGAGGGGCCGCCGGCCGTGATCGTCGTGATCGACAACGGGGGCGGACGGATCTTCGACCGTTTGCCGATTGCCGCCACGCCGGTCTTTCGAGGGCCTGCGGGCAGGCACTGGCTGACGCCCCACGGAGTCGACCTCGCCGGTCTGGCGCCTGCCTTCGGCCTGCCCTGCGCGCGGGTGGACGCACTCTCCGGGCTCGAGCAGGAACTGGAGGCGGCCCTCGACCGGAGCGGCGTGTCGCTTCTCGTCGCCGGGTGCGCTCCGGGTGCGTTGGACGAAGCCGAGGTCGTCCTGCGGCGGGCCATGGCCTCCCCCGGCCGGCGGCTTGCCCCGTGAGCCCCCGGCGCCGATGACCACGGCGGTCCTGATCCACGGTTTCTCCGGCGGCCCCGGGAGTTGGCGCCGCGTGGCGTGTCGCCTTCGCATGCGGACCTGGGCGCCCGCGGTGTGCGGGCATGGCGCCGGCGCCTCGGCCGCCGCGGTTCCCCGTTCCTTCGAGGCGGAAGTCGATCGGCTTGCAGCCGCCGTCGGCGCCGCCGCGCCCCCGCCCCGATACGTCGTCGGGTATTCCCTCGGAGGCCGGCTGGCCCTCGGCCTGCTGGTGCGTCATCCGGACCTGTTCGTGGGCGCTTCCCTGATCGGCGCGAACCCGGGCATCGAAGGCGGGAGCGAGCGGCAAGCGAGAAGGACGGCGGACGAGGCCTGGGCCCGGCTTCTCGAGGAGCAGGGCCTGGCCGTCTTCGATCGCGAGTGGTCGAGCCTCCCTCTCTTCGGGAGTCAGCGGGGTCTGGACGCCGGCATCATCGAAGAACAGCGGAGAGTCCGCCTCGACCACGATCCCGAGGCTCTGGCGGCCGCGATGCGAACGCTGAGTCCCGGGGCGATGCCGAACTACCGGCCCCTGTTGCCCGGCATCACCTGCCCCGTGGAACTGATCGCCGGCGGACTGGATGCGAAGTTCGTCGCTCTTGCGCGGCGGATGGCCGGCCGCTTGCCGGGGGGGACGCTCCGGCTGGTCGATGGCGCGGGGCACAATGTCCCTCTCGAAGCGCCGACTGAACTGGCTTGTCTGTTGAACAGGGCGCTTGTCTGTTGAACAGGGCGCTGGAGCGCTGCGACCGATTCCTTCCGTCACGAAGGACGGCGTGCTGCAGTGGAGCTGGGCGATCAGGCGAAACCGATCGCCAGTCCGGCGATGCCGCCTGCCGCCAGTACCCCTGATGTCGGTCCCGACCGTTGTAGTGTCGCCGGTCGAAGGAGGCGAGCGGGATGAGCGGACAGTCGAGTCAGGAGTGGCGAAGCGCCGGTGAGTACACCGACATCCGGTACGAGAAGTCCCATGTCGACGGCGAATCGGAGGGGATCGCCAGGATCACGATCAACCGGCCGGAGGTTCGCAACGCCTTCCGGCCGTTGACGGTCAAGGAGATGAGCGCGGCGGTCGACCTGGCGCGGGACGACGGCGAAGTCGGCGCGGTCATTCTGACCGGCGAGGGATCGAAGGCGTTCTGTTCAGGCGGCGATCAGCGGATCCGGGGCGACGCCGGGTACGTGGGCGACGACGGTGTGCCGCGCCTCAACGTGCTCGACCTGCAGCGCCAGATCCGCACGTTGCCGAAGCCGGTGGTCGCGATGGTGGCCGGCTATGCGATCGGTGGAGGTCATGTGCTGCACATGGTCTGCGACCTGACGATCGCGGCGGACAACGCGCGCTTCGGTCAGACCGGCCCGCGCGTGGGCAGCTTCGACGGCGGCTACGGCGCCTCCTACATGGCACGGATCGTGGGCCAGAAGAAGGCGCGGGAGATCTGGTTCCTGTGCCGCCAGTACGATGCCCGGCAGGCACTGGACATGGGGCTCGTCAACACCGTCGTGCCGCTGGAGCGGCTCGAGGAGGAGACGCTCCAGTGGTGCCGCGAGATGCTGGCCAACAGCCCGATGGCGCTGCGCTGCCTGAAGGCGGCAATGAACGCCGACTGCGACGGTCAGGCCGGCCTCCAGGAGCTGGCGGGCAACGCGACGTTGCTGTTCTACATGACGCAGGAAGGGCAGGAGGGCCGCCAGGCGTTCCTCGAGAAACGCAAGCCCGACTTCTCGAAGTTCCAACGCTATCCATGAGCCCTGGCGGAGGCCTCCGGGCCTGGGTGCAGGCGAGCCGGCCGAAGACCCTGTGGGCGGCGGTGACGCCGGTGGGGGTCGGCACGGCCTGCGCCGTCTCCGTCTCCGGCTTCGTCCCCGGTCCGGCCCTGGCGGCGCTCGGCGTCGCCATCTCGATTCAGATCGGCACGAACCTCTCGAACGACGTGCTTGACTTTGATCGCGGGGCCGACACAAGGCGGCGCGTCGGCCCCGCGCGGGCGGTTCAGTCGGGTCTGCTGAGCCGGGGTCAGGTGTGGGCCGGCGCCTGGACCGCGTTCGGGATCTGCATGGCGTGCGGGCTCTACCTTTCGGCCGTGGCGGGCTGGCCGGTCCTCGTTGTCGGCGCCGTCTCGATCGCTTCGGGCCTGCTGTACACCGCAGGGCCCTGGGCGTTGGCGTACACCGGTCTGGCCGACCTGTTCGTCGTCCTCTTCTTCGGGCTCGTCGCGGTGTGCGGCACGGTGTACGTGCAGGCGCTCCAGGTACCGGTTGCGGCGTCGTGGTCCGGGCTGGCGGTCGGATCGCTGGCGACGGCGATCCTGGTCGTCAACAATCTGCGTGACCGGGAGGAGGACGCGCTCGCCGGCAAGCGGACGCTGGCGGTGCGCTTCGGCCCCCGGTTCGCTCGGCTCGAGTACGCGGCGCTGCTGCTGGCCGCCCACCTGGCGACGCTGCCGCTGGTGCCGGGCGCGGGTCTCTGGCCTCTCCTCTCCTGGCTGGCGTTGCCGTTCGCGGTGGTGCTGTCGCGGTCCCTCTGGCGTCGCGAGGGCGCCGCCCTGAACGCGTCCCTGGCGGCGACCGCCCGCCTGCTCCTGGCCTTCGGCGTCCTGCTGTCGGTCGGCATCGTGCTGGGATCTGCGTCCTGACGATGGCGCGCAGGAAAGAAGAGGCCGACGCCGACGTCGGGCAGGCGGCGGGTGCAGATGCCCCGCGAACGGAGCTGTCCGTTCGCTCCGCGGCGCGGGAAGCGCCTGAACGGGTTGCCCTCGTTCACGGCGGGAATGCCGTGACATGGGGGGAACTGGCGGCGCGGACGGACCGTGTGTGCGCCGCGGTTCAAGCGCATCTCGAGGCGGCGGCGCGGCCGGTCGCCGCGGTAGTGGGGAGCATGGGCGTCGAGACCGTGGTCTCGGTCCTGGCGCTGCTGGAGGACCGGGTGCCCTTCGTCCTGCTCCATCCGCGATGGCGCCGGGCCGAGAGGGACCGGGCACTCCTGATGTCGGGCGCCTCGATGGTGATCGGGGAGGACGGCGGGTTGACGATGCTGCCGGCAGGCGCGGCGAGCGGGATTTCACCGAACCGCGGCACTGGTGACGAACGGCAGTCTCGCCCGGGTTCCCGACGGCCGGGCGCGCCGAGCGAGCCGCCGCCGGACGCCGGCGCGGTTGACGAGCGACGGCCTCGTCCGACTCCTCGCCGGACAGGCGCGCCGAGCGGGAACCCGCTCGGCGGCGGCGCGGTGGTTGTCTTCACGTCCGGCAGCACGGGTCGGCCGCGGGGAGCGGTCCTCAGCCACGCGGCGCTGTGCGCTTCGGCGCAGGCGCACGCCCGGGTCTTCGGGTGGCAGCGGGGAGATCGCTGGCTGCTCAGTTTGCCGACAGCGCACGTGGGCGGTCTGATGATCGTCGTCCGATCGCTTCTGGCGCGGAGGACGATCGTTCTGGGCGGTCGCGAGCCGGACGGGTCCTTCGACGCGGGCGCTGCGCTGCGGACGATCGACCGCAGGGCGGTGACCCTGTGGTCCGTGGTGCCCACGATGCTCGGGCGGCTGCTGGATCGTGTCGAGGGGGCGCCGCCGGCATCGCTGCGCGCGGTCCTCGTGGGCGGGGCGCCGGCCCCGCCCGCGCTGATGGCGCGCGCGCGGCGGCGTCGCTGGCCGGTGTTCGCGACCTACGGGCTGACGGAGGCCTGTTCGCAGGTCGCCGTGGAACGGCCGCCGAGTGGGCTGGGCGGCGCGGGCGAGCCGCTGCCCGGAGTCCAGGTGCGGATTGCCGTCGAGCCGATTGAAGACCTGGAGCATGGCGGCGGGCGCGATCATGTCGCGCGCGGCCGGATCGAGCCCGCGGACGGGAGACCTGGCTCGATCCGGATCCGCGGTCCGATGCTGTTCAGCGGCTATCTCGGCCCGGAACCGGACGCGCCGCTGGATCGCCCCTTCGACGCGGACGGCTGGTTCGACACCGGCGACCTCGGCGCCCTGGACGCTTCGGGCCGACTCCACGTCGCGGGCCGCCGATCGGACCGCATCCTGACCGGCGGCGAGAACGTCGATCCGGCCGAAGTGGAAGCCGCCGTCGTCGAGTGGCCGGGAGCGGCGGCGGCCTGCGTCGTCGGCGTGGACGACGAGGTGTGGGGCGAGCGGGTCGCGGCGGTCGTGGCGGGTTCGGCCGTGTTCGAGGCCGCCGGCGGTCTGGCGGCCCTGGAAGAGCGCCTCCGCACCCGCTTGGCCGGCTTCAAGCTGCCGCGGCTCTGGAAGGTGGTCGAGCGCCTGCCGCTGGCCGCCTCGGGGAAGGTGGACCGACGGGCCTGCCGCGCCCTGCTGGTTGAATCGGGCAACGCCCGCACTGTTCGTCAAGCCGACCGTCGCTCCCCTCCGACCCGAAGCTTGAGCGGCGAATGCGCCGTCCACCGTAAACCTGCGCCGGAGGCTCGGGTCCAATGAGCGCTCGTCACGTCGTGGAGGAACTCGCGGAGCGCTTCGACCTCCGTCGTCGGCTGGCCGCCTTTGAGCCGTATCGCTACCAGGGCGACGGCGGTGGAATGCCCGCCCTGCACCTCGACGACTTCACCGGCATCCCCTTTCTCGACGGCATCGCGGGAGTCGAGCACTACCAGCACCGGGCGCGGCTGCGGGCGGCTGCGGGCGATCTGTTCGCGGCCACGACCCCCGCATCCCCCGGCTACGAGCGGTACTTCCGGGACGTGCTGGGCCTGGGCGGGGCCGACCTGCTGGAGGTCGATGCCGGTGTTGACCGGCTCGCGGTCGCGCGTGCCTGCATGGCCGCTGTCCCAAGGTCCCGCCTGGCTGCTGTCGCTTCCGCAAGCGGGGAACTGGTCATCGAGCCCTTCATGGGCATCGAGGTGATCTGGGATCTGGCGGCGGCGGTAGCCGCCGACGCCGGAGCGCATGTGCGGGTGCTGGCGCCGCCGCCGCCGGTGGCCTGGATCGCCAACGACAAGGCGAGCTTCGAAGACCTGGTGACCGCGGTGCTGGGACCCGGTTTCCTGCCCGACAGCCGGCGCTCGGCGTGCGCCGAGGCGCTGGCTCGGGGACTGCTCGAACTGGCGGAGGCGAGCCCGGCGGTGGCGCTCAAACGCCTGCGCTGCGCCTCCGCGATGGGCAACGAGGTGTTCGAGTCGGCGACCCTGCGCCGCATGGGATCCGCCGGCGTGCTCGACCTCGTCCGCGGGTTTCTCGAACGCACTGGCTGGGACGGCGGCGAAGAGGTGCTCGCGGTCGCCTGGGAAGACTCGTCGTCCTCGCCCTCGACTCAGTGGTGGCTGCCGCCGCCCGGCGGCGGCGGTCCCCGGCTCGACGGCGTCTACGAACAGATCCTGGCGGGCGAGGAGGGCGTCTTCGTGGGCAGCCGCCCAAGCGCACTCTCCTCCGAAATCGAGCAGGCAATCGTGTCGCAGTCCGGGCGGGTGGCGGCCGTCCTGCAGGGCCTGGGCTACGTCGGCCGCTGCTCGTTCGACCACCTCGTGCTGCCGCAGGGCCGCGTCGTGTTCACGGAGTGCAACGGACGCTGGGGCGGAACCAGCACGCCGATGAACCTGGTCGACCGGCTGCATCCGGAAGGCCGGCCTCCCTACCAGGCCCAGGGTTTCGTCCATCGTGATCTCGTGGGCCTGAGCTTCCGGCAACTCCAGGCCAGAATGGGCGATTCACTGCACGACCGCGGGCCCGGCGCGGGGCGCTTCCTGCTCTACAACGTCGGACCGCTCCGGCGCTTCGGCAAGTTCGACATCGTGGCGATCGGGTCAAGCCCCGAGCACGTCGATGACTTGATGACCGAAGAACTCCCGCGCCGCCTCGGCCTGCTCAAGACTCCTTGACCGAAGGGCAACCCCCGTGGCGGACCCTCATGGCGGAACCCCCGCAGTCCTTTCCGATCCTGAGGTGACCGTCAACAGGGCAGAGCTCGCGCGAGTCGATTCCGATCGCTGCTACCGGAGTCGTTCCGGGGCGGCAGCAGGCCAAAGCCGTTCCAAAGTCGGGAACTTCGGTGACCGATCCGCGGAAACCACTCCGGAATCGGCAACTCCGCACCGGCACGGCTCTCGACCATCGGGACTGAAGGCCTCCCGCCCGCTCCCAGCGTGGAGCGCTGGACCTTGGAATGGTCCTGCGGCAGCAGGCGCGCCAGCTTGACGACAGAGCGTGAATGGCCTAGCGTAGCTGAGACTCAGTTCATGAAAACGGCCAGCCAGCCGACGGACTGGAAGCTGGCCGAGGTGGGGGCACCTATGGGCATCGACGCCAAGTGCCGACCGGGAGAGGGCGTTAGCCTTGTTGCATCGGGTCTTGTAGCCCTTGGGGGCCTAGGGCATCCGACCCCCTACCCCTACCCCCCCCCCCCCCCCCCCCCCCAGAAATCTGAGCACCAGATCATCACATCCGCTCCTCGTCCTTCGCGGCGCGGGGGGCGGGTCGTTGGCTGCTCGGCTGAACCCCTCAATCAAGGCGCGCACCACGCTCGACCGGCTGCCGCCGGCCTGACCGGACTTTCGCGGAACCGGGAACTCTCCGCCGGAAGGCGCGAGCTACCCGCAGAGGTCCAGAGCCGCAGTCCCGACGACGGCGGCTGCGGCTCCAGGCGCATTGGTTCTTCCCGTCCTCGGACCGCCGCCTACGAGAGCCGGCGTGACCGGACCACCGAATACAACCCCGGCCGGGCCTTGAACTGTCCGACGCGCCGGGACGACATGAGTACCACACGGGGTGCCCGATGAGTGACAAACAGAACTCCCAGGAGAACGGCAGGAAAAGGAAGCCGCCTTGGGAATGGTCGGTTTCGGCGCAGCTGTTCCTGTTCGCGCTGGTCATTTTCGCTGCCATGCTGATCTTCCTCGTTCCGCCGGCGCTAGCGAATCTGCTCGGTTTGACCGCCGGACCCGGCGCCAACTGGGTTGCTCCGTACGTGGCGTTGACCGGCGTTCTGATCAGCGGCGTATACATCTTCACGACCTTCCGCATTGACCGCGGCGTCAGATTCGAAGCTCGTGACGCGGCCAAGAAGGAGGCTCGCAAGAAAGCCGGAAAGGAGGCTCGTAAAGTGGCTCGCGAGCTTCTTTGCGATGCGACCTTGAAGAAAGTGGCCCTCGAAGCAAAGAAGTCGCGTGCCGCAGCCGAAAGCGCTGCCAAGGCGGCGCACAAGGCGCGCGACGCCGCGAAGACCGCCACGAACGCCGCGGAAAAGCAACGGGACAACGCGAGCGTCGCTGCGGATGGGGCGAGCAATGCGCGTGCCGACGCCGAAGGGGCTGCGAAGGCGGCACAAGAGGCGCAAGAGGCCTCCGAAACCGCCGCGGGCAAAGCAGGGGAGCAACGGGACAACGCGAGCGCCGCTGCGAATGGGGCGAGCGATGCGCGTGCCGACGCCGTAGAGGCTGCAAAGGTGGCCCAAAAGGCGCGAAAGGCTTCCGAAAGCGCCGCGGGCAAAGCGAAGAAGCAACGCAAAGCCACGAGCGATGCTGCGGATGGGGCGAGCGATGCGCGTGCCGACGCCGCGGGTGCGGCCAAGGCGGCGCAAGAGGCGCGCGGCGCCTCCGAGGCTGCCGCGGCCGACGCGAGCAGGGCACGCGACGCCGCGAGCAAGGCACGCGACGCCGCGAGCGATGCTGCGGATGGGGCGAGCCAGTCGCGTGACAACGCTGCGCGTGCAGCCGAGGGTGCGCAACGGGCGCGCGCCGAAGCCGAAGGGGATACGGACAACGCCGGGGACGGCGATGTGCCGGTGGATGACGACTGAGCATGGCGACGCCGATGACCGCGAACCCGAAGCAGAAGGACCCTGCCGCCGGCAACAGAGCGAGAAAAGGAGGACACCACCGTGCTGACTCAGGACCAGATGCGCAACATGGGGCTCTGGACCGGGTTCCTTGCGTTCCTCCTCGCCTCGCTATTCGCCATTCTGATCGTCGCTCTGTTCGAGGAGCCGCGCGAACCGAGGCTCCACCCCGAGGGAGACACGGTCGTCGTCGTGAATGTGGACGACCCTTCAAACGTCGCCACGCCATGGCCGGATCCACCGCAGGATCCACCGCCGAGTGTGGTGCTTGATCTCAACGTGAACGCGGTCGGCGGATCGCCGGCGCAACCGGCGCTGGCGCCTTCCGCGAGCGGCGCCGGAAACCCCGTGCAGACCGTCGTCAATGTAAGCGGATCGCCAGGTTCACCGACCGTCAAGAACAGGCAAGACCTGACGGTTCTTGTGGAAAACGCCGAATCCCCCGCCGAGCAGGAACCGCTCTGCTCGAAGCGCGGAGAGACGCCGGACGGTCCGTTGCCCTGCGCGACCGCGGAACTGCTGGGCCGAATCCGCTTCGACGCCGGCAGCCGCAGGATCACAGCCTGGCACCGCAGCGATGTCGAGACGGTCGCGATGGAGCTCGGCAGCCGCACCGGCGCCCTGCTCGTGGTCGGCCACGCCGACAGGTGCGGGAACTTCAGGCTCGCCGAGCGCCGGGCCAGGAAGGTCCGAAGAAACCTGCGCCGCCACCTGAAGTCGCGGCCAGACTGGCCGACCGGGCAAACGCGCGTCCACGCCCAGGCCTCGGGCGAGGACCCGGGAGCACCCGAGAACACCTGCGAGGAGCGGCACTACGGCACCGCGGGGGTCTACCTGATCAAAGGTCTGGAGTGAAACCACGGAGCACGCCGCTGCCTGCAGGGTGGCGAAGGCAATTGAGCTTGCCGAACCTGCAACAACCGGTCGCCTCGCGGCATGTGGCCGAATTCCCGCTGGTCCCAACACGTCAGCAGCAACGCCGGTACAAAATTCCGGGAGCCTCCGAAGGCTTCCCGGCCTGTTCGCGCGACAAGTCGATCTCATGACCCGCTTTCGAGGAGAGGAAAGACCATGTTCAACAAGACGAAAGACCTGACCTTGGCCGTTTTCGCTGCCGCTTCCCTGACCTTCGCTGGGGGTGCGGGTCCTGTCGATGCACAGGATCTGGAGGAACTGGGCATCCCGCTTTGCGGAGGAGCAATCGTGCCGGACGTGCCGGAAGATGTGCTCATGCATGTCCCCGAGGCAGGAACCGGCTCGTCCGCCGCGACAACGCATCTGAAAAAGGCTGATCCGGACAGGATTCACGTGATCGACATCGCTTTCATTCATGCTGGATCCATCTCTGACAGAGCGAAGCTCTTGCGGAATGCGGAGGCCGCCGTTCTCAGAGCGAACGTGATCTTCGCTCGATCTGGCGTGAATGCGAGATTGAGAACTGTTGCCGTCAGGCCTGATCACCAATATGGTATCTCGCTTGATGGGATGGGTTTAGTTAGAGCAATAGGTCAAGTCCAGAGTGTTCTTTCAAGAGTAAGAGAGGACTATGGCGCAGATCTTGTTTATGCTCTAAGCGTCGAAGAAAATCCACGGGCCTGTGGTCGGGCTTTCGTCAGGGGCGGTTTGAATCTAGACATTGAATCCGCTCGTCAGTACTTTTCTACAGGTGGAATCTGGAATGGCACAAACCATGACGGATGCTTTGGAGATAATTGGACTTTGGCGCATGAAGTGGGGCACAATCTTGGGCTCGATCATAATATAGAAAGCCTCCGAAGAACACCACTTTCGTTTGTTTCTTATGGCCTGGGTTGGAAGAAAAAGAATATCAATGATCGATCCTATACTACCGTGATGGGAATTGGGGGTTCACGCTTTAACCGCTTTAGCTCAGACTCCGTTCATCATGGTCTTCGCATGGGTACAAGCAGTGCCAATGCAGCAAAGGCTCTGCTGTATACGATCGAGGACGCGTCCAACTATTCGCCAACCAGGGTTCCAGATCCCGTTCTGGATTACGAGTGTTCCGAATCCTCTACTGCCACGTGTTTGCAGAGCGGCCGTTTTCGGGTCGAGGCCAGGGTGTCCTACGTGGATTCATCCGGAGAGCGGGTGGAGAATGCCCGGGCGAAGGTGCGCAGAGCCCTGATCAATGGGGTGACCCGGACGACCTCGCTGTTCTACTTCTTCGGCGAGAGCAATCCGGAGCTGCTGGTCAAGGTGGTCGACGGTTGCGGGGTCAATGGCAGGTACTGGGTTTTCGGTTCCGCCGGTACGGACCTCGACCATCAGGTGATCGTGACGGACAACGCGACCGGTGTCACGATTCCGTATCATCGAAATGCGGCCCGGTCGTTGATCAACGACACGAACGCTTTCCCGTGCGGCGGCTCCGAAGTTCTCGGGCATCGCACGAGTCCGCTCCGGGCCGGGCAGCAGGCTTTGGGCCCCCGGTCCGCGCAGGATACTGGAATGCGCAGGTCTGCTCGACCGAGTGAACGGCAGGCCGTTTTCGCGGCAGCGGCGGCCGACCCCGTACCCCGCTCTGGCCTTTCTGGCCGGCATGCCAGGTCCGCCGCAATGGCGGCTGACCCCTTGCTTCCGGACCTTCAGGACCGCCCGCATCGTGGCGGCCACGGGGCACCGGGCCCCGCGGAAGATTCTGCCGGTGCCTCGCGAGACTTCGGTTGTCTGTTGCCAGGGACGTCAGCCTTTTGTCTACAGGATGGCAGGTTCAAGGTGAGCGGCCACGCAATCAAGCCTGATGGCGAAAGAGTAGCTGCCAAGATGAAGGATGCCGTGATCGGCGACGAGGCTTCCCTGTTCTACTTCTTCGAGTTCGACAACGTGGAGCTCCTGGTCAAGGTTCTCGACGCCTGCGGCGTGAACGGCAAGTACTGGGTGTTTGGGTCAGCGGCGACCGATCTGGAGTACACGATCGAAATCGAGGACATGGCTATGGCCAGGGGACAAAAGAAAACGTATAGCCGCAACAGCGCCAACCCTCTGATCAACGATACGAATGCCTTCGCCTGTGAGTAGAGAGGCCGCCGGCTGGCCACTTTCGGCTCCGAATCTGGTGACGCTCGGCTGCGGGACGCGGAGGCGCAACACCCGCTTGCCGTTCGAGCAGAGAACGACCTCACGGCCACGGCAACTTCTCCGTGTGCGCGCGCCGTCCGCGGCCAGGCTTGCCGCGAGTCCCTCCACGTCAGGCAACGCGGCCTGTGCGCGTGCGGTCCAAACGGCGTCGCGCTCGGCCAGAAGGCCGCGCTGGCAACGCCGCGTGTGCGCGGTCCGTCCGCGGCCAGGCCCGCCGCGAGTCCCTTCACGTCAGGCAACTCCGCGTGTACGCGGGCCGTCCAGGGGTCCGTGGCGACCTACATGTCGCTCGGCTCGGCAACTCCGCTCGTGCGCGGGCAGTCCGGTCCGCATCAAGCAACGCCAGCGGCCACAGCCGGTCTCCGGCTGCGCAACCTTTTTGGCCTTTTCGTGAGGCTGCGTGGCCATCAGATGGAGAAAGACAGCCGAGTCACTGGTGGTCTGGAAGACCGATCCCGCCGTCTCCAGTTCGTAGCGGGTCGTGCCTCAGGAGCGTCGCCGCGAAGGGCCACGCTCGAGGCCCCGCCAATCGTGGCGACCGGTGGTCTGGTGGCCTTTTCTGGCCCTCTACCGCGCCAATCGCGCTGCCGCCCGGATGGTCCGGTCCGGCACCTTTCGGCGGCAGCGGACCAGAGCATCCGCGCACCCGGAATACGGCGCAGCGGTGATGAGCCCCCTTCCTGCGTCCGTTGATTGTCGCCGTGACAACACGTCAGCAGCGACCCAGGTGCACGATTCCGGGAGCCTCCGAAGGCTTCCCGGCCTGTTCGCGCGACAAGTCGATCTCATGACCCGCTTTCGAGGAGAGGAAAGACCATGTTCAACAAGACGAAAGACCTGACCTTGGCCGTTTTCGCTGCCGCTTCCCTGACCTTCGCTGGGGGTGCGGGTCCTGTCGATGCACAGGATCTGCAGGAACTGGACATCCCGCTTTGCGGAGGAGCAATCGTGCCGGACGTGCCGGAAGATGTGCTCATGCATGTCCCCGAGGCAGGAACCGGCTCGTCCGCCGCGACAACGCATCTGAAGAAGGCTGATCCGACCAAGATTCACGTGATCGACATAGCTTTCATTTATGCTGGATCCATCTCTGACAGAGCGAAGCTCTTGCGGAAGGTGGAGGCCGCGGTTCTCAGGGCGAATGTGATCTTCGCTCGATCTGGCGTAAATGCGAAATTGAGAACTGTTGCCTTCAGGCCTGATCATCAATATGGCATTTCATATGACGGTGCTATCGATCGTTCCCATGTTGATCGCGTATTTAGAGAATTGGCGAAAGCTCTACCCGATGTGCGGGCTGATTATGGAGCCGACCTTCTCTACGCCATAACCGCTGAACGTCCTGGGCCTTGCGGTTATGGTTTTGTTCGTACAAAGGGCGCGGACGTAGATTTTGCTCGTAAGTACACTTCTCTTGGTCTGATCCGGAATGGAACAGGCAATTTCGGATGCTTGGGAGATACTGATGTTCTAGCCCATGAGGTGGGGCATAATCTTGGGCTCGATCATAACATAGAGAACGCCACAGGATTAACTCCATTTGTGTCTTATGGCAGAGGCTACCAAGGAAGGAATATCAATGATCACAGCTACGGTACAGTGATGGCGGTTGGGGCAAGCACCACATTTTACCGGTTTAGCACGAACTCCGTTCATGATGGTCTTTCAATGGGTACAAGCGATGCCAATGCAGCAGAAGCTCTGCTGTATACGATAGAGGATGCGTCCAACTATTCTCCAACCAGGATTCCGGATCCCGCTCCGGATTACAAGTGTTCCGAATCCTCTACTGCCACGTGTTTGCAGAGCGGTCGTTTTCGCGTCGAGGCCAGGGTGTCCTACGTGGACTCATCCGGAGAGCGGGTGGAGAATGCCCGGGCGAAGGTGCGCAGAGCCAGGATCAATGGGGTGACCCGGACGACCTCGCTGTTCTACTTCTTCGGCGAGAGCAATCCGGAGCTGCTGGTCAAGGTGGTCGACGGTTGCGGGGTCAATGGCAGGTACTGGGTCTTCGGTTCCGCCGGTACGGACCTTGACCATCAGGTGATCGTCACGGACAACGCGACCGGTGTCACGATTCCGTATCATCGAAATGCGTCCCTGTCGTTGATCAACGACACGAACGCTTTCCCGTGCGGCGGCTCGGGAGTTTTCGGGCATCGCACGAGTCCGCTCCGGGCCGGGCAGCAGGCTCCGGGCTCCCGGTCCGCGCAGGATACTGGAGTGCGCAGGTCTGCTCGACTGCGTGAACGGCAGGCCGTTTCCGCCGCAGCGGCGGCCGACCCCGTACGGCGCTCGGGCCTTTCTGGCCGGCGGGCCACGTTCGCCGCAAAGGCGGCTGACCCCTTGCTCCCGGACCTTCAGGACGGCCCGCACCGTGGCGGCCACGGGGCGCCGGGCCCCGCAGAAGATTCGGCCGGCGCCCCGCGAGACTTCGGTTGTCTGTTGCCAGGGTGGTCAGCCGTTTGTCTACAGGATGGCAGGTTCAAGGTGAGCGGCCACGCAATCAAGCCTGATGGCGAAAGAGTAGCTGCCAAGATGAAGGATGCCGTGATCGGCGACGAGGCTTCCCTGTTCTACTTCTTCGAGTTCGACAACGTGGAGCTTCTGGTCAAGGTTCTCGACGCCTGCGGCGTGAACGGCAAGTACTGGGTGTTCGGCTCAGCCGCGACCGATCTGGAGTACACGATCGAAATCGAGGACATGGCTATGGCCAGGGGACAAAAGAAAACGTATAGCCGCAACAGCGCCAACCCTCTGATCAACGATACGAATGCCTTCGCCTGTGAGTAGAGAGGCCGCCGGCTGGAGGCGCCCACGGGGCCAGACGCCTGTTTGGAGGGAGGGCCGGGCTCAGGCGTGGCGCAGGCTGCGATCGAGCGCGTCGCTCATCTGGCGGAGGCGGTCCGCTTCGGCGTGCGAGAGCATTCCTCCGTGCTCGCAGGCGCCGATGGTCCGGGTCATCTCGTTGAGGCGGTCGAGCGCCTCATCGGGCGCCGCACGCCTTGTCGCGGGCGCGTGAGCTGCGGCGAAGAGCAGGGTCGAGACGGTCAGGGCGAGTCGGCGCAGTCGCTGGCGCGGCGGCGCCGGGGACGCTTCCTCCTCGGAGGTTGCGTGGTAGACATCGGCGAGCAGGACTCGCGAAATCGCGTATGCATCCTTCATGTCGTTCGCCTCCTCCTGTCGATCCCCGGATGTGGATCGGCACCCTTCAGAAGGTACAACGCATCGGCGCCCGGATTGGTTTCCGGGAGAACCCGAAGAATCTGCGGAGGCGGCGGCGGTCTTCGGTTCGCCTACGAGAATCGGTCGATGCAGTCCTGCTGGACGACGCGGTGGTCGTCGAGCCGAACGGCAGTGAGGCGACCGCCCCAGACACAGCCGGTGTCCAGGGCGATCAGAGCAGGCCGAAGCTGCAGGCCGAGGGCGGCCCAGTGACCGCATATGACGGTGTGGTCGGGACACCCGCGCGGTTGGATGTCGAACCAGGATCGCAGGCCTCGGGGCGCCCTTTCGGGCGGACCCTTGTAGCTGTGGGGCCCTCGCTTCGAATCGAGCATCCTTGTGCGTGTCAGCGCAGACAGCGCGGCCGCGCTGTCCGCTCCCTGCCGGCTGACTGAGTTCGTGTTCCGGCAGGAATCGTCCCCGCTTCGGGCGCTGTGGTCCTTGCGTTGCCGTTCATGGCGCAGCAGCCGTTCGGGGCTCGGTCCCTGGAGTTGCCGTTGCAAGCGCTCGGCCGCTTCGAGAGCGTCCAGCGGGGACCACCCCGGTCGGAGGCCGGCGTGGACCATCACGTAGTCGGCGTCTTCGACCCGTTCGAAGTGGATGAAGGGGCAGAGGCGGAGCCAGCCGACCAGGTCGGCACGGTCGGCGGCGCTGAGCACGTCCTCCAGCGTGTCGCGCGGTCGCTCCCGCCCGATGCCGAGATGTCTTGCGATCAGGTGCAGGTCGTGGTTGCCCAGCACGACCTGGAAGCGGTCGCCCATCTCGCGGTCCCGCGCGCGGGCCCAGCGGAGCACCTGGAGCGAGGCGGGGCCCCGGTTCACCAGGTCGCCCACCATCCACAGGCGGTCCCTGCGGACATCCAGGCCGATGCGTCCGATCAGAGCGTCCAGGGTGCTGAAGCAGCCGTGGACGTCACCGATCGCCCAGGTCGCCATGGGAGTCTCCGAATTCCGCAGCCACGACCGCCACCGGGCGCGGGAGTCGCCCGTATTGAGTCACCGGCCCCTGTTCGCACCGGTTGGAGGTGTGGGACAGGTTCAGGATCGTGTAGTCGGAATGGTCGTGGACGTTCGGCGTCAGTCGACGATGGCCTGGTAGGTCAGGGTCTGCAGGTCCTGGCGGATGTTGAGGTGGGTGTAGGGCCTCACCTGGGTCATCAGGATGCCGATCAGTTCCTCTTCGGGGTCGACCCAGAACACGGTGCAGAAGGCGCCGCCCCAGGAATACGATCCGACCGAGGCCGGCATGGCGGACGGTCCGAGGTCGGTGACCACGCTGTAGCCGAGACCGAAGCCGAAGCCGGGGCCGCGCAGCCAGAGGCCGTGGTCGCCGGTGTGGTTCGCGGTCATCAGCTCGACGGTCTTGCGGCCGAGCACGCGGTTCCCGTCCAATGCGCCGCCGGAGAGCATCATCTGGTGGAAGCGGTAGTAGTCGGCGGCGGTCGAGACGAGGCCGCCGGAGCCGCTGAAGTACTTGTGGGGTTCGCGGACGTGGCGGGCGTTCAGGTCCGGCGCCTCGGTCAGGACGATCCTGCCGTCCTCGTCGGGCCGATAGAGCGCGGCGAGGCGGTCGACCTTCGATTCGGGGAGGTAGAAGTGGGTATCGCTCATCCCGAGAGGCTCGAAGATCCGCTCCCGCAGGTACTCGTCGAAGGTCTGGCCCGCGAGAACCTCGACCAGCCGGCCAACGACATCGACGGAGGGCCCGTACTGCCAGGCATCTCCGGGGTGGAACTCAAGCGGCAGTTCCGCCAGGGCGCTGACGAAATCGCCGACGGTCCACTGGGGATCGCGGTTCGTCCGCAGCTTCGCGTAGTCCGCCTTGAGCAGGCCGCGGTAGTTGTTCGCGAAGCCGGCCGTGTGGGTCAGGATGTGCTGAACCGTGATGGGCCGCCTGGCGGGCACGAGCTTGTAGGCCTCGCCCAGGTACTCGTCGTCGTCCGGCACGACCGCAACCCGCATCTCGGCGAACTCCGGCAGGTACTTCGCGATCGGATCGCGGAGCTGAAACCGTCCCTCCTCGTGCAGGGTCATCAGAGCGACTGAGGCGATCGGCTTGGTCATCGACGCGATCCGGAAGATCGTGTCCCGGGTCATCGGGGCTTCCTCCTCCGGCCAGCGTTCGCCCTGGGCCTCGAAGTGGACGACCTTGCCGCGGCGGGCGATCAGGGTCACGGCGCCGGCGACCTGCTGCCGGTCGATGTAGCCGGCCATCGCGTCCGAGAGGCGTTGCAGCCTTTCGCTGGACATGCCGACGCTCTCGGGCTCGGCGACCGGCAGCGGCGCTGCGCCGGCCTGGTCGGCGGCGGTGGCGGGAGGCGCCGCGCCGGCGCTGCCGGCAAGGAGTGCGAGGCCCGTGACGAGGGCGGCGAACAGTCCGATTCGGCGATTGAGGCTCATGCGCGTCTCCTTCGGGGAGCTTTCGGTCGGGACCTGGCGCCGGCCGGAACCCGGGTCGCGCTTGGCGCGACCCGTGAACCAGTCCGTGCGCCCGTCATCGGGCGCACGGATGGCAGGCCGGCGCACCTGGTCCCGGAGGTCTTTGCTCGGGTCATCGCCTGGCCCTCGGAGTCAGCGTCGTCTGGTGACGCTCGCCGTCGCGCAGGTAGACGACTTCGATGGGCTCGTCGATCTTCACGGCGTCCAAGGCGTAGGTGTAGTCGTAGATGTTGGCGATCTTCTGGCCGGCGAACTCGACGATCACGTCGCCGGCCTCAAGCCCCGCTTCGGCCGCCGGGCCGCCCTCCATCACGCCGCCCAGCAGCAGGCCTTCCACCTCGCTCGCGTAGTCGGGGATCGTGCCGGTGTAGGCGCGCACCGTGTCGCGGCTCCCGCCCTGCTGCAGAGTCCGCTCGACCTTCGCGAACTCGAGCGGCTCGGCCCGGTTTGCGGCTCGGCGGGTGAGCAGCGCAGCGAAACGGGCCACTCGCTCCAGGTCGTCGTAGTTGATCCGGTCCGCCGTGTCGGTCGGGCGGTGGTAGTCCTCGTGGGAACCGCTGAACAGGTTGACGGTCGGAATGCCGGCGCCGTTGAAGCTCGAGGTGTCGGTTGGCAGGTACGGGTCGGTCTGCATGCCGAGATCGAAGCCCACCGGGACGTTGGCCGCTTCGACCAGCCCCGTCCAGTCGGGACTCGAGCCGACCGCCTGAACGGTCAGGCGGTTGTCGCGGACGCGGCCCACCATGTCCAGGTTGACGTAGGCCGCGATCTGGTCGGTCGGGATGACCGCGTCGCCGACGAAGTCGGCCGAGCCCAGGAGCCCCAACTCCTCGCCCGACCAGAAGGCGAGCGCGACGTTCCGGTCGTGGCCCATCTCGCGCAACTGGCGTGCGGCAGCGAGCACCGCGGCCGTGCCCGAGGCGTTGTCGTCGGCGCCGAGGTGAATCGCGTCCTTCTCGTCCGGCCGCGCCAACGAGTTGCCGCCGCGCCCCCGGCCGAGGTGGTCGTAGTGGGCGCCGACGACGACCCACGGCTTGGCGAGACTCTCCGCCTTGCTTCCGGGCAAAACGGCGACCACGTTCCGCGCCGTGCTGCGCTCCCGCTCAATCGCCGTCTTCAGGGTGACTCGCGTGCCGGGAAGCTCGAAACCCGCGGTGTGGGGGTTGCCGTCGTCGAAGCTCTTCTGGATCTCCTCCAGACCGCGGCCAGTGCCGCCGAAGAGTGCTCTGGCGACCTCGCCGTCGATACTGGCGGCGGCGACGCCGGAGCCGGCCGCCGCGGTGTCGAAGGCCATCGGGATCGTCTCGCCGGCGTTCGGGGAGCGCGGTCCGGTCAAGACGAGGAGCCCCACGGCGCCCGCCTCGCGGGCGGTCAGGGCCTTGTAGCGAAGTCCCGAGTAGCGGTTGAGGATGGACCTCGCCTCGCCCTCGATGTCCTCCGGAACGTAGCGGAGCACGACGGCGATCTTCCCGGTCACGTCGAGAGTGGCGTAGCTGTCGTAGCCGAAGTCCTGCGAGTCGGGCACCCGGATGCCGTAGCCGGCGAACACTGCCTCGCCTTCGACTTCCGTGGAGTCGGAGAAACCCAGGGCCTGAATCTGCGTCCGGTGGCTGAACGCGGCGGCGCCGCTCTCGGTCTCGATGCGGATCGTCGATCCCGTGTCGCGGGCGCCGGAGGTGAACTCGAAGTCGAGCAGCAGGTCGTCCTCGCCGGGCAGCGGTTCGGCGCCGAGTGCGACGAGCTGGTCGGCGAGGTAGCTGGCGGCCCGCTGCTCTCCCTCGGTACCCGTCAGCCGGCCGCCGAACTCGGGGGAGGCGAGGGTGGTCACGTGGCTCTCGAGCGCTGTTTTGGGGTCGGCCGGCGGGGCGCTGCGGCCGCCGGGCACGCGGTCCGGCGAGGCTTCGAGCGCGGCGAGCGCCGCCTCGTGGTTCCAGTCGGCGATGTAGAGCTGGCCGCCGTCGCCGCCGTGGCGGCTGGAGGTCCAGACCAGTTGGCGGCCGTCCGGCGACGGAACGGGCAGGCCGTCGAAACGGTCCGTGTAGGTCACGCGGACCGGTTCCTTCGCGCCGCTCGTGTCGACGATGAAGATCTCGAAGTTCTCGAAACCGAGCTTGTTCGAGGCGAAGAAGATGTACTCGCCGGAGGGGTGCTGGTACGGCGCCCAGCTCATCGCGCCGAAGTCGGTCAACCGGCGTTGGTCGGAACCGTCGGGGTTCATCGACCAGATGTCGGCGATCAGGCCGTCTTCGGTGAAGCGTCGCCAGACGATGCGGGAACCGTCGGCGAAGAAGAAGGGACCGCCGTCGTAGCCGGGCACGTTGGTGAGCCGGGTCTGTTCGCTGCCGTCGGCGCGCATGACGTAGATCTCGCCGAAGTAGGCGGTGTCGACTTCCAGCAGGTTCGCTTCGCGCTCGTCGAGTTCGCGGTTGTAGGCATCCCGGGTGGAGGCGAAGACGATCCACTCGCCGTCCGGGGAGTAGCTGCCCTCGGCGTCGTAGCCGCGCGCGTCCGTGAGCCGGACCGGGTCGCCGCCGGCCATCGGCACGGTGTAGATGTCCATCTCCGGGTCGTAGTCCCAGGCGTAACGCCGCTCCTGGCCCGAGGCGCGAAAGTCGAGCTCCTGCCGCTGCAGGTCGGCCGAGCGCGGGTCGTGGTGGGTCGACCCGTAGAGGATCGCCTTGCCGTCCGGGCGAATGAAGGCGCAGGTCGTCTTGCCGATGCCGGTCGAGACCTCCCGGGTGTCGCCCGTGGCCAGATCGAGCAGATGGATCTGGTAGAACGGGTTCTCGGGCCGCCGCTCGCTCTGGAAGACGAGGAGCCTGCCGTCGGCGGAGAAGTAGCCCTCGCCGGAGCGCTTGCCTTCGTAGATCAGGCGCCGGCTGCGTTCCAGGAACGTCGTTTCGTCGAGGGCCTCCTGGGAGTCGTGCTGGGCGTGGACCGGCGGGACCAGCGCCGCGAGGGCTGCGGCCACGAGCGCGGCGGCCACCGGTGCGTGGGCGGTCGGTGCGTGGGCGGCCGGTGTGTGGGCCGCCGGTGTGTGGGCCGCCGGTTTGCGTGGGCCACGGATTGCCGGGTCCGCGGGCGCCGGGGCCGCGGTTGCGAGGGTTCGGGAGTCTCGAAAGTGAGGTTTCGGCACGACGTTGTCTTCCCGGACGAACCCGGTAGGGTAACAGCCCATCGGCGGCCCGGCCGATGTCCATTGCCCGTTGCCGACAGGGCCGTTCCAAAGTCGGGAACTTCGGTGACCGATGTGAGGAAACCACTCCGGAATCGGCAACTCCGCAGCGGCACGGCTCTCGACCCTCGGGAATGAAGGCCTCCCGCCCACGCCCAGCGTGAAGCGCTGGACTCTGGAATGGTCCATTGCCCGTGCCGAACTTGCCGATCCCCCTCAGGCATCTCCAGCTCCAGCATCTTCAGGAGGCAAACGGTTCGCTCACGGCGGCTGCTAGCCTGCCCGCTCATGTGGCGCGGCCTGCCGATTTCGACCTGGTTGCTGCTTGCGGCCTCGGTCGGCGCCGGGCCGGCACTCTACGTGCTGCGGCGCTTGGCTGACTTGCGGCGGGGCCGCGGCGGGGCGCCCCGAACGCATCGGACCGGCGGTCCGGCATGAGCGCGAGCTACGTCGTCCTGGTCCCCCTGGCTCTCTACATGCTCGTCCTGATCGGGCTCGGCCTGTGGGGCCGGCGCGAGGGAGGGAGCCTGGAGGGCTACTACGTTGCCGGCAAGAAGCTGCCCTCCTGGGTCATCGCCTTCAGTTCGAATGCGACCGGCGAGAGCGGCTGGCTGCTGCTCGGCCTGACCGGGATGGGCTACGCGGTCGGCTTCCACGCGCTCTGGGTCGTGTTCGGCGAGGTGATGGGGGTTGCGATCGCGTGGACCCTCGTTTCGCGGCCGTTCAAGGAGTACACCGACCGCTACCGTGCGATCACCGTTCCCGACTACCTGGAGGAGCGGTTCCGGGACCGCCGGCAACTCCTGCGGAAGCTGAGCATCGCGATCATCCTGTCGATGGTCGCGGTCTACTGCTGCGCCCAGCTCGTGGCGACGGGCAAGGCCTTCTCGTCCTTCCTGGGCTTCAGCTACGTCCACGGCGTGCTTCTGGGCGCGGGCGTCACGATCGTCTACACCGCGGTCGGCGGGTTCAAGGCGGTGGCCTACTCGGATCTGGTGCAGGGCCTGCTCATGGTCGGCGGGCTCGTCATGCTCCCGATCGCGGGCTTCGCGGCGGCGGGAGGCTGGAACGAAGTGATCGGTGCGCTCACCGCGGCGGATCCGAACTTGCTGCGCGCGATGGGCGGCCACGGTGCGAGCTGGGCCGGCGTCCTGTCGGCCGCGAGCTTCGCCGGCATCGGGCTCGCCTTTCTCGGCGTGCCGCAGCTTTTGACCCGGTTCATGTCCGCGGCGTCGGGCCGCGAGCTGGTTCGGGGCGGCGGCATCGCGGTCGTGTGCATGGTGCTGTTCGACGTCGGCGCCGTCTTCACCGGGATCGCCGGGCGGGCGCTGTTCCCCCTGCTGGACGATCCGGAAACCGTGATGCCGACGATGAGTGCGGAGCTGTTCCCGGCCCTCTTCACCGGCATCTTCCTGGTCATTGTCCTGGGCGCGATCATGTCGACCGTCGATTCGCTGTTGATCCTCGCCTCCTCCGCGGTCGTGCGTGACCTCGGGCAGAAGATCCTGGGCGCGGCCCGCGGCGGCGGTCGCCTGTCGCGCTACGGCCGCTACGCCACCGCGGCGGTAGGCCTGGTGGCGGTTGCCTTCGCCCGGTACGAACCGCCGCTGCTGTTCTGGTTCATGCTCTTCGCCTGGTCCGGCCTGGGCGGCGCCTTCGTCCCGGTGATCCTCTGCTCCCTCTTCTGGAAGCGGACGACCTTGCCGGGCGCCCTGGCCGGGATGGCGACGGGATTCGCGGTGACCGTGGCCTGGGTGCTGCTGTTCAAGACGTCCTACTACGACCTGTACGAGTTGATCCCGGGCCTGCTCGCCGGCGTGACGACGACGGTGGTGGTCAGCCTCTGCACCCGACCTCCCGAAGGGGCGGCGGAGGAGTTCGAGGACGTCCACGCGGCGGTCAGAGGAACGTAGGCTGGCCAGTTCTGGCCGTCCGTTGCGCCGCACAAGGGCGTTGCCCCCTACTCCGGCTCGCTTTCGATGCGAACGTGGTCGGCGAGATTCAGGTCCTCCAATGCGCGTCGCAGGTCCCTGACCAGGGCGTCAGCGCCGGCGCTGTCGGTTGCCGTCTCGAGCCGGATCTGTACGGTCAGGTCGCGGTTGGCTGCCGCCCGAAGCCTTGGCAGCAGTTTGAGCCCCACGCGGTTCCAGACGCCCGACGGGATCTGGCCTTCCAGGCGTAGCCGAACCGTGCTCGCCGCGCCTTCCGGCGCGGTCGACGTCGAAGTGCCATTCGCTTCGGACTCTTCGCCGGCGCCAGGCACGAAGCCCCGGCCCTTGTGCCGCTCCATCTCCCGGTCGGGCTGCCGTTCGCCTTCCGCCGCCCTCAGCCGTTCGGCGACCGTCCTCTTCAGCAGGCGGACGTCCGAATCGAACATCACTTCCTCAGGAGGAACGGGCTCGCGGAACCAGACTCGCTTCGGCGCATAGCGCAGGCCTTCCTCGCCGCTGCCCGAGCCGAGCCCGAAGTCGCCATTTGCCACCCATTCGACGACCCTGCTTCGGAGAACCGCGTCGGGATCGATCAACCGGGTAAGCGAGCCGTCGAGGAAGCACTTGCGCAACATCGACAGTGGCCAGGCGCCGGTCTCGCTGTTGGCCGGGGGCCAGTTGCGCTCCACGTAGCCGGCGCCGACCGTGTCGTTCAGCAGGCCGCGCGATCGGAGCGCCGCCAGCGCGCGTCCGCAGAGGCTGTCATCGCTGCTGGAGTGACCCGCGCCGAGGTCGATGACCGCGATGCGGTCCGGCTCGGCGCCGTCCGCATAGAGGAGGAACCGGTAGTCGCCCCACACTTCCTCCTTGGCCCGGTCCTCGGCTTCGCGCAGGTTCCTGGCGATGCCGGCCTTCTCCGAGGCGTCGACCTCGGCGCCCAGCATCCCTACCCGCATCTCCTCTTCGACGCGCTTCCAGGCCAGCCACTGCTCCACGCGGTCGCGGAGTCCGCGGCCGGGCTTCTTGACGGTCCATACCAGAGTGCCGGGATGCAGGCGTGGCGCATTGCCGCGCTCGCGGGTCCACTGGACAATCCGCCCACGCAGGTCGCTGTCGCTTTCACCTGTCCACGCCGCTTCCGGGTCGATGACCACGAGAGTCAGCTTCTGTGAGTCCGGCACTGCGGCGCCGTCTTCGGGAAAGAACACCCGGGGAATCGCGGCGCGGCGGTCGAACTCCTCCTTCACCAGGTTGCGCATCGCCGGTCGGATGTCGTCCTGTTCGTCGAGTGCGGCTCGGCGGTCGCTCACCACCTTGCGGATCGTCGGCTGATGGTGGAGGCGGAAGCCGTCGCTTCCAACCCGGCGAACGAAGTAGCCGCGCTGCTCGAGTTCCAGGGCTGCCGAGTCGACCGATGTCGTGTCCACGTAGGGCTCGCCAAGCGCGAACCGCAGTTCCGGCAGGTGGGCCGTCTTGTCGACCTGACCGCCGGACGACTCGAACAGGATCGCGGCGCCCACCCGCCGGTGAATTGAGCGGAGCGGCCCCCTGGTGTCCCGGTCGAGTCCCCGGGCATGGGCCCGCTCGCCGGCGATGTCCACGTCGATGGCGCCGGCGAGCCTGGACTCTCCGAGTTGCCCGAGCACGACGGCTACGAAGTGCGGGTCGTGCAGCGGCGCGGACCCGAGGGTGATCAACGGTTCCGCCCGGGCTTCCCGGTAGCCGTCGCGCTGCGCCCAGGAGACCCACTGAGCCAGCATGGCGAGCGTGCCGCGGGTCTGCTGGAACTGCGGCAGGGCGTTCCACTTGCGCTGGAAGACCGAGAGGGTGGCGGGGTGAAACGGGTAGCACGCCTCGAACCGGGATCGCAGGTGCTCGCGGGCCCTCTTCTCCGTCGTGCTGTCCACCAGCGTCCACTCGGGCGGCAGCCGCTCTCGGCGCTCAAAGCACCAGTCGGCGTACGCCTTCGAGACTCGTCGTTGCACCCGCACCGGCCCATTCGACTCGAACAGGCGACGGCGGACGACCTCGCTGACTTCTGCTTCGTCGTTGGCGATCAGATCCTTCGCCACGCGGCGGACGACCTTCGTGATCCGATCCTGCCAGGCGAGGTCGAAGTCCGTCATCTCGATCTGGCTTCGCGGCAGGCTGATCACCGCCGCGCCGTGGGTGGCGCCGGTCATCGCGACCGTCAGATTCTGAAGGAACGCATGAAACGGGTCGGCCATGTTGCGATGGCGGTTGACGAAGTTGAGCACTTCGTCGAAGAGCAGGAGGACCGGCCCGCCGGCGGTCCGGAACAGCCGCCCGAGTACCTCGGTACCGGGTGGCGTCGTCCGGGCGGCAGGCCCGAGGCAGGCGATGCCTTCGCGGCCGGCAAGCTGTGTAGCCAGGTCGATCCACGGCGTCTCGCGCCCTTCTCCCGGGTCCCAGGCGTTGCCCACGAACACCGCCGCCCGCGCCCGCGGGATCTCGCTCAGCCCGGCCTCCCGCAACAAACCGCCCACCTCGGCGACGCCTGCCGCCCGTTCCGGCGAGTGGACCAGGTGGTAGAGCGCGGTCAGAGTGTGGGTCTTGCCGCCGCCGAACTGGGTGACCAGGGTCGTCACCGGCGCCGCGTTCACTGTCTCTCCGCTGAGCCGCCGCAGGACCATCGCCGTGTGATCCCGCAGCGCCCGGGTGAAGCAGGTGCGGGCGAAGAACGCCTCCGCATCCCGGTAGTCCTCGGGCGCGGTGCCGGCCACGACCTGCTCCAGCGCGATCGCGAATTCGTCCGGGTTGAACGAGCGGCCCTGCCGGACTTCCCGTCGCGGCTGGACCACCTTGTACCAGGGTGCGAGGGCCATGGGATTCAGTGTCTCCTTGAAGGGTGCTTCAACGCGTGCTGCTCACGTCTCTTGCGAGGCGCCGTTGGCAGGCAAGCCGAGCGCTTCGGCGATCCGGTCGAGTTTCTCCGTGACCTCCGGGTGGATCTCCTCCGGCCGCATTTTGGCGGCGAGCAGGTAGAGGTCCTTCTTCTGGGTGGGTTGCTGAAGGAGCTCGAAGAGCGGCGTCAGGAACTCGGTGCTCGCCTTGACCCGGACCAGCGACACGTGGTCGCCGAAGAGGTCCGTCCCTGTTGGCGCCTGCTTCCAGAACTCGTTCTCGACGTCGGCGCCCATGCGCTCCTCAAACAACGGGAAGTCGGCGGCGAAGCGGGCGATGGCGCTCGGCTGGAGCAGGTAGTTCTCGATCTCGTAGCGGCGCCAGCGAAGGACGCGCAGACCGGTGGAAGTCGTCGAGTCGTCGGGCTGGTCCCGGTTGTCGCCATCCAGGAGACACACGGCTCGCAGGTCTGGAACGACGGCGCGCATGGCGAAGTAATGATCTCTCGCGTCGCGCAGGTTACTTCCGCGGAGCCAGTGAACGAACGGTCGGGCGAAGAACGACTGCGCCGGATGGCCCAGGATTCTCGCCCACTCCCGGAGGATCTTCTCGTCCGTTTCGCCCTCGGTGTAGAGGACGGCGCGCACGTCGCGCGCCTGAAGAAGTTCTGTCGTCGTGATCCGTTTCAGCGCCTCGCGTACGGCGTCCCGTTCGACGGAGCTCGCGAGGGCGCGAGGCGTTCCGCCGAGAAAGCCGATGACCTGCTCGGGCGCTGTCGCGTCGAGAACGACTTCCGAGTGGGTGGCGAGAATCACCTGCCCGCCGCGCTCCCTGGCGACCTTGCGGATCAGACCGCAGACCTCGTGTTGCAGGATGACGTGTTGGTGAGCGTCCGGTTCGTCAAGCAGGATGACGGAAGCCCGGCGGGCATAGAGGAAGGCGAGAATCAGGAGGACCTGAAGCGTTCCGCTGCCAACGTTCGCCAGGTCGAGCGGGCGTCTGTGCCCCTTCTCGCGGTACTCGCTGACGATAAAGGGCTGGGCAACGGAGTACGCGGGTCTTCGCAGCTCGATGCGGAAGAGATCGTCCATGTAGCGCGAGAGATTCCGCCAATCGTCGCTTTCCTTCCTTTCCGAGACCTCGTAGAGAAGATTGCGGAGGATCTCGCCAGGTCGCCCCTGCCCGATGAGCAGATCCTGCAAACCGGCTTCACGCCGGGGTTCTTCCCGCTCGATCCCCGAGAAGGGTGGAACGAAGACGACGTCAAGGTCTCTTGCCGCTGCCGGAGGAAAGCGCGCGATGTCCGCCGGCGACATGTCCTTTGTGCCTTGCGGCCGAGCGTGCAGCAGTTCCCGGTTCGCGTACTGGAACTCCATGCCACAGGTCCAGGGGCCGTCCCGGTCTTCGCCTTCAGCGACGATCTCGATCATTCGACGCGCTCCCGCCATGCCCGCCCTCCCGGTCACCCGGCGGTCTTCCCACAGCATGTTCATCTCGCGGAGCGGGGCTGGCGTGAAGTCGGTCCGGGTGATCGCAACGCCGGATCGCCGGACGGAACGGCTGCCTTCCCGTTGGGCCAGCCAGCGGTCGAGTGCGAACCGCCACGCCGAGATCGCCTGGAGCAGCGTTGTCTTGCCTGCGTTGTTCGGCCCGGCCAGGACAACCGAGTCGCCCAGATCAAAGGACTGGTCCCGGAAGCTCTTGAAGTTTCGGACGGTGATCTTGCGGAGCATCTGAGCTGGCGCTCTTCTGGTTAGCGCGGGGCGGCGAGCAGCATGGCGTCAAGGAGGCGCTTCTCCTCGCTGCCGCGCGGGTAGAGGGCGGAGAGGGCGTTCGCCAGACGCTCGAAGTCGGGGCCGCGTTCCCGTTCGGCGGCCGCCAGGCTGCGCAGGGCATGGGTGCGGCCGCGAGCCTGGAGCAGCATTGCGGTGTGGACGCGGTCGAGCGTGGTGGCGCCTTCCTCCGGGGCGGTCCTGGCCTCTTGGCCGTCGGCATAGGAGCGGGCGCCCCCGCGGGTCCGGGCGAGCTCGCTGGCCTGCACCGCGGTGCCGGAAAACAGGTCGCGTTGCGGTCCGCCGGGTTGCTCCAGCGCCTTGGCCATGGCCGCCGAGCCGTCTTCACCGAACAGGCGCTTCGCCCGTTCCGCCACGGGCAGAAGACGCACGACGCCCTTCTTCGTTTCGATGATGCGCTTCTCCCACTTCGGCAGGTCGATGCCCAGCGGCTGGGCGAAGCGCCGCGCGACGTCGAAGGCGAGAGAGTAGCCCTTGGCGCCGACGCCGCTCGGTTGTTGGTCGGTATCTGTCGCGCTGCCGCCCTTGTCCGCGTCGTCCCCGTCGTCGGCTGCCGAGGTCGCCTGCAGCGTCCACAGGAACAGGGCGGTCAGCCGGGCGTCTTCCTCCAACGCCCCGGCGAGCCCGTTGCGCGCCTTCGCCTCAGCGGAGCCCAGCACGTTCTCGAGCGCCGTTCGGCCCACCACCTCCCAGACTTTCTCCAGGTACGCGGGCAGGCCGACCTCGCTGCCGTCCGCCATCTCGACCCGCGAGTAGCGGCTGAAGATCTCCAGAGCGGGCCCGATGCAGGCGAACACCAGGTCCGCGCCCGCGATGCCCTCGCCCTGGAGGCGCTCCATCCAGTCGCCGACGCGGGCGGGCAGCTCGCGGAGCACCTCGGCCCAGTCGCCGACCGGCGCGTCCTCGGGTCGAGGGCGGCAGACCAGGTGGATGGATGTGGCGAGAGACGCTGTCTCGCGGGCGTTGAGCCGTGACCTCTTCTCGGTGGCAAGGGGCCAGGAGCCGGTGATGATCCAGCCGCCGCCGATCATGCCTGAGAGGAGTGCTTCCCAGCCTTCGGTAGTCTTGTGGGCGAAGACTACGGAGCCGATGCCGTCGTTTCTGAGCACGCGCCTGCCTTCCGCAAACGCCCGAGTCATGGTCGCTTCAAAGAAGGCTGCGTCCTTGGGTCGTCCTTCGTGGTCAGAGTGGCCTTGATTCCACACACACTCCTGCTGCTTCGGGGACAACGGATTGCAACCGTCATAGGGATCGGAAGTGAAGAGGTGGACGCCCATTGTCCGTTTGATCCAGACAACGAAGAAGTCAGACAGGTCGGCGTAGGGAATGGCGTCGTAGTACGGCGGGTCCGTGAACCACACTGTGGCGGACTGATCCGGGAGTGGATGATCGGTGGCGCTTGTTGTCTGCACGGTGGCCAGTGGATCAAGTGCTCTATGGGAATGGGCAAAGTTGGCGAGTGGGGCCGTCTGAGCGTGGAAGGCTCCCGTTGACCCGCCGAGTGGGTTGGACTCGGCAAAGTCCCAGACGAATGGAAGCGCGTGGCGGCCGAAGTTGTCCACAAGGGACTCGCCGCTTGCCTTCCAACGGCAACCCGAGTTGTTGTTCATCGCGACCTTGTCTACACAAAGTGGAACCGCCATCCTTGCTGCGGCCGTGTGGTCGCCACTGCTGCTGAGGCGCTTCCGGAGTGATGCAAGCTCAAGCAATGCCAGCTTCTGCCGACCCGTGAAGAAGTCGGCCCAACGCTGCACACCGTACCGGGTAACGGGGGATACTCCTCGGGCGTTGGGAGAAGGGCGAACTGGATTCAGGAGTTCATCCGGCACCGGGCACAAGCCCTGCTGGCCCTCACTTTCCCATTCGTGGAGCAAGCCATCAATCCGTTCCTGTGACGCTCGCACCGGGTCGTAGTCGGCGGGCGTCGGCAGCCGGTAGTGGCGGCCCGTTTGGCCGGGTCGCTGCGTCACGACTACAACCATCCGAGCGCCCCCGACCCGATGCCCGGCTTCGTCGAAGATGACGTGGGCGCCCCCCCTCTGAGCGGAAAGCTGCGCCTGCATACGGTCGGGTGGCAGGACGGTCCTGCCGCCGCAGCAGAGACAGGTGCCACGGCCGCTGGCCACGGTTCCCCGTTGCACCCCAGAGCCGGTTCTGGGTTGGTACAAATCAAACTCCAAGATGGACGGCTCAGAGCCACCGCGGGTCACTACGCGAGGCTTGAGCGCCCATTTTCGCTTCTCCTTCTTGCACAGCCAGAGCGACCGTATCAACGGGATCTCGGCTCCGCAGTTGGGTGCTTCGCAGCGAACGGTGCGCGCCCACAAGTAGGCGATGGGAGTGGCACCGTCCGGGTCCGGAGGGTACAAGTCGGCGAGTCGATCCTTCGCCTCCGCCTTCAGCTGGGCACCGGCCCTTCGGAGCTCTGCCACCAAGCCGTGGCCGTAGCGCGGGATGTCCTCAAGCATGACCTTGAGAATCATGCAGGCGACCGGGTTCAGGTCGGAGGCAAAGGCTTCGCAACCAAGGCGCAAGGCTTCCAGCGGAATTGAGCCGCCGCCTGCGAACGGGTCGACCACCAAGGGTGGGTCGCCCCCGCCGTGGGCCGCCCGCACTAGATTCTGGCCTACCTGTAGGTAGGTAGGGTGAGCTGCGTTACTCCAGTCGGCAAACGAGCCGATGAACCAGAGAAGAGCCGTCCGGAGTTCGGCGTCGGTCTTCGGCGGTTGCCGGACGGGGCTGAGGAGGTCGCGTGCCTGCCGCTTGAACTCCTCCGGGCAGTGCGCGTCGCACGGGTCGGGCAACAGCAGGGCGAGTAGCACCGCGCGGCTCGATGCCAGCGGTCGGCGGGCCCACCACTTGTGGAGGGATCTCGGATGGCCGCGCCGCTTTCCTTCCTCCTCAGCGGCCTGCCTGGACACCGCGACGATTGGGAAGTCCACCTCCGCCAAACGTCTGCATTCGCGGGGGATTCCAGAGGCCATCAAAGTCTGCCTTCCGCCCAGTCGACGACCGCTTCGGCAAGTTCGACCGCTTCCTGGTAGTCCGACGTGGTCACCGGCTCGTTGAGCCCGGGATACCTGGTCGAAGTCGCGTACTGCGTCAGCCTGGCGGCCCGATGAACCACTTGGGGAATCTCCACTCCGTCCGCTTCGAGAATTCCGGTCAGTTCCGCCAGGTCGTGGGCGTAGGGGAAGTCAATGCCCCGCCCAAGCAGCATCGCCTTGATTGCCTTCTCTGCCGCTTGCTGAGCATCGAAACAGAGATCCTCCAGGTAGGTCCCAGGCGTCTGGTCACGCGCCCGCCGCAAGTTGCTCCTGGCGCGGTTCATCCACTCGCGGGGATCGTCGGGTTCGTACCGTTCAGGCGGCTTCATAGACGATTCTTCCGTCGCGCAAAGCCGGTTTGATGACGAGAGCGTGGCTGTCCCCGTAGCGCGCGATGTCCTCCGGCGTCACGACGACGACGTCGACCGGCGCCCCGACGCCGTGGAGATTCTCGTGGATGTCCCCTGCCAGGCGCCGGCGGTGGACGTTGTCCTTGACGACGAGCAGGTCGACATCGCTGTGGGGTCCCATCTCGCCCCGCGCCGCAGAGCCGAACAGAATGATGCGCTCTGGCGCTGCGATCTCCACCACCCGCCGCACGATGTCTTCGAGGACGCGCGGGTCGAGAGCGCCCTTGCGGTTCAAGGCCGGCCTCTGGCCGGTGGGGCCGCTCACCTGCCGCTCCAGCGGGTCTGAATGTGGCGCACCGCCTCGTTGATCGGCAGGGAGCGCGTCGCGTTGCCCACGCGCAGCCAGAACACCGCCTGCTGGCCCTTCTGCTCCACGTAGACCGGATGGTCACTGGGCTCCACGGTCACCTGGCAGATGTCCCGGCCGTCGATCTGGTGGAAGTTCACGGTGAGGAAGGACGAAGCGGTCGCCTCGCCGAAGCTCCGGACGAATAGTTGTTGCAGGTGGAGCTCAAGGCCGTCGTGGTCTGGCTTCTTGCTCAGGGTCTCGAAGTCGCGTTGAAGGCCGAGAGGCTCGCCGTCGTCGCCGACGCCGATGAGCAGGGTGCCTCCGTTGCCGTTCAAGAAGCCGGCCACGGTCTTGATCGTCATGCCCTCGATCATCTTGTTTACCCGCTGTTCTCTGAGGTCCCAGCGCAGGCTGGACTTGAACTCCAGGTCGTCACTCTCGCCGCTTCGAATCAACTCGCGAACGTACTCCTCGCCGCTCGGTGCGGGCCGACTTGGCAGCCATGAGGCAAGGAACTCGTTCGCAGCTTCGGCCAGCAGGCGCCGGCGCGCGGCGAGGAAGTCCAGGAAGTTCTCCGGCTTCCAGAGTTCCGGGTCCATCGGGACGGACTGTGCCGCCAGTGCTCCGGGCTGGTTCTCGTTCACTTCGGGCAGGTAGTCCGCCGGCGAGACGTTGCGGAGCGGGCTGGGTGCTTTCTGGCCCAAGACCACGCGGTTCGCCACCGCGTTGATCCGGCGGCCATCCTTCATGCCAGCTTTCAGGAGGACCTTCCTTGGGAAGACGCGGTGACGTTCGCTGCCCGTGCTCTTCCCGAGCGCCGCATCGTAGACGCGAACGCCGGTGAACCAGTCGCGCGCCCCGCGGTGCCTTGCCAGCACCCGCACGAGGTAGGCGACGGCGGAGCGGACGGTCGCCCGGTCGAGATCTTTCTGCTCCAGGACCAGGCGGCCTCGCTCGCGGAGGATCGCTGCTTCCAACTCGTGCGTCGGGTCCGGGTCGCCGCTGGCCACAAGGGCCACGTCCTGCTGCAGCTTGGTCTCGGTGGCGCCGGTGTAGCGCGCCCAGAGGGCGGCGAGGAACATCCAGCGAATGAAGCGGCGCCGGATGTCGTCGCCGGGAAACTGTCCGCCGTGGCGTGAGAGGTACACCGTCATCGGGATGACGACGTTGTTCGTCGGCAGGTCGTCCAGGCTGTCGACGAGCGCTTCGTGGCGGAGCACCCCGACCAGGTGTTCGAGCGCCGGCTTGGTTTCTCTCCAAGCCTGCTTGTGCACGTCTGCCGGCGTCTGGAAGAAGGACCCCTCAAGCGCGACCGAGCCGGTGCCGACGCCGGCGAGGCAGCGAGTCAGCAGATCGAGGCCGAACGCGAAGCCGCGTTCCTCCATCCTGGCGCTGAACGCACGAAACTCGCCTCGGGCTTCGGGCCACAAGCTGCATACGTGGGCGATCGCCAAGTCCGCCTTCGTCAGCGGCGTACCGGCGCTATTCACCCGGTTGAAGATGCCGACAACTTCGTCGACGTCATAGTCGTCGCCGGAGACGTGATCGACGGCGTAGGTGTAGTTCCGGATCGCGTCCAGGTCGGTCAGCGTGGCGAGGTTGTTCTGCAGGGTGGCACGCTGCTGCTCCTCCAATCTCGGGAGCTCGCGAAGAAAGTCGCCCAAGCCTCGCCGAAAGAAGTCGTGGACGCTGATCCAAGCAGGATTTCTCAGCATCAGCGACCTCTGGTAGAAGCGGAATTCCTCGGTCTGCACGTTGAAGTGGAGGTCGAAGAACAGGGTTTCGGCTTCGTAGAACGGCGGCGGCTTGCCCTCGAAGAGGGTGTAAAGCGAGGTCAGCCGCTGCTGACCGTCAAGCAGAAGAAGGGAGCTTCCCTCCTCCGACGCCTCGGCGCCGCGCACCTTGGACGGCTTGTAGGTCTTCCAGAGCAGCAGGTGCCCGGTCGGGTGGCGCCGGTACATCGACTGCACCAGCCCGCGCACCTGGTTGCGGTTCCAGACATAGCCGCGCTGAAACTCCGGCAGGAGGATTTCGCCGCGGCCGATCTGGGTCAGCAGCTCGTGGACTTGTCTCGTGTCAGGCATTCGGGTCTCCATCAACCGGCGGCACGGCCCTTGCCGTGGCGCACCGGACCGTCGCGGGTCGGCTCACCGGTCGCTCCACCCGTCGGACGCGGCGCTCAGTTTCTCGACATCGAGATAGTAGTGCTGCACCTTCTTCACCTCGACCCACGGTTCCCGCGCAGGGTTCCGAACCGGATCCCGGAGAACGGGGGCGGTAGCGCAGTCGGTGACCACGTACAGCCAGTAGCAGTCCGGGCGATCCTCGGCGACGCGGCGCTCGTTCGGGGTCAACAGGATGGTGCCGCTCCTGGCGGCCAGTCCCTTGACCTCGATGAGGCGCAGATCTCCGGAGTGCGGGTCGAGGCTGGTCACGTCGTAGCCGAGGTTCTTCGCGCTCACGTCCTCGACGCGCCGCCCCTGACCCTCTTCGTGCTCCATCACGACGCGCATGGCGGTCAACTCCGTCGCCGGGTCCGGCTGATGACGCTTGACGTCGGAGGCGCCGCGTTCCGGGTGTGGCAGGACGAGCACACTGGTGATCCGCTCCACGCCCTGGAGGGTGAGGGAGCGCTGACGTTTCAGTTCCTCGAGTCTGCGCGTGCGGCGGTCGGACAGTTCGTCGTGCCGGAGTTCTGCTCTCTTCAGCCGGCCCTCCGCGCCGCGGCGTCCTGCCTCTACTTCGAGCGCGGCGCGACCGATCTCGTCGTCGGCGCGGTTCAAGAGTTCGGTGAGGGATCTTTCCACGTGGTCGGCGACACGCGTCACTTCGGCTTCGCGTTCGACGCGGGTCTTCTCAAGCAGAGGGTTCAGTACCTGTTCGTGCAGCCAGGCTTCGGGAGGGGCCGCGACGGTGACGGCCGGAAGCTCGCAGGGCGGCGGGGCTGGCGTCAGGTTGCGGAGAACGCCGGGTTCCCGGCGCACCGGACTCCCGCCGCCGGTGCCGAGCTCCACTGCGAGCAACTTCTCCTGGACCACGGAGCCCATCCCGTCGACGATTTGGGCTCGGTAGAAGTCGATGCGGGCGGGTTCCGCGTGGTCCAGCGAGTGGAACGTGGCGCCGCTCCGCAGTGAGTCAGCCGCCTCGTCGCGGGTGTGCCGGCGGACGGCCTCGAACAGCGGATGGCCGGGCGTGACCCACTCGAGGCTGTGGTTGCGGGCGGTGTCGCGGTCGGTGCTGCAGCGGGGATACCGCGTGGCGAGGTCGGCCAACCGCCAGTCCTCGTCGTGCTGGTAGCGCCGCAGTCCGGCGGGGGTCCGCCCGGGCTCGAACGCGTGCCTCAGCTTCACGCCGCGCAGGAAGCGAAGGTCGAGATCCGTGCGCGGCGCGGCTTCACGAAGGAAGCGGGCGATCGTCTCCGGAACCACGCGGCGCTCGCGGGCACGGGCTCGACGTTCGACGAGCATCTCCAGGTTCAGTTTCTTCGAGGCGAGACCTTCCAGGGCGTTCCGGCAGATGTTGCGGAAGCGCGACTCGTCCATGGGTCGCAGGATGCGCTCTTCCAGGTCTTCCTGGCCGAGACGGCCGGCGTAGTAGTCGCGCAACAGCCGCTCCATTCGGGACGCCGGAAGCACTTGGCCGACCACGTTGAACACGGCGTCGTCGTCGAGCGCATTGCGAATCTCTTTCAGCTTGTCGAGCAGCCGCTCCAGGACGTGGCCCTCGACGGTATTGGTCGCCACGAAGTTGAAGATCAGGCAGTCCTTCTGCTGGCCATAACGGTGGATGCGCCCCATCCGCTGTTCCAGGCGGTTCGGGTTCCAGGGGATGTCGTAGTTGAAGAGCACATTGCAGACCTGCAGGTTGATTCCCTCGCCGGCAGCTTCCGTGGCGGCGAGCACCTGAACGGCGCCTTCGCGGAACTGCTGCTCGGCGTGCAGTCTGGTACCGGGCTCGTCGCGGCTTCCTGGCTTCATGCCGCCGTGAATGGTGGCGACGCGAAAGCCCCAGCCCCTGAGCTTCTCGACCAGGTAGTCCAGGGTGTCCTTGAACTCGGTGAACAGCACCAGGCGTTGGTCCGGGCGATCGAAGAACCCGTCCCTCCGCAGCAGCCGCTCGAGTCTGGTCAACTTTGCCTCGACGCCCTGCCGTTCGACGGCCTCCGCGCGGAGGGAGAGGGTGCGCAGTTCGGCGATCTCCCCGCGGATCGCGTCCGCGTTGTCCGTCAGGGAGATGGCCTCGATGAGTTCCAGCACCCGCTCGCGCTCCTGTTCCTCCATTTCCTCGAGGTCGTCGATGCTCGGCAGATCGGGGGGTGCGGCGCGGGCCAGATCGTGCGCTTTCGCAAGCGCCTGTTCGAGCCGGTCCGCCCGGTTGCACAGGCTGCGGAAGAGGGCGCGGGTGCTCGACGCCAGACGGCGTTGGTAGAGGGCCATCAGAAAGCCCATGGCGCGGCCTCGCGGGTCGTTGCGTTCGGCAGCCAGCCTGCTCTGGCGCTTCACGAACTCGGTGACTTCCCGGTACAACTCGTATTCGGCGCCCTCGATGGAGAAACCCGCGGTGCTCGGGATACGCCGCGTGAAGATCGGCCGCACGACCCACTCGCCCTTCGCGTCGCGCTGCGGGAAGTGAACCATCGCCTCCTTCGTGCGGCGGAGGTAGAACGGCGCATGCTCCTGGTGCAGGGCGTGGCGGATGGAGGTCACGTTGGCATAGGCGTCGCGGTCGAGAAGCTGGAGGAAGAGGGAGAAGTTCTCCGGGTCGCCCTTGTGTGGTGTTGCGGTCAGCAACAACAGGTGGTCGGAGGTGTCGCGAAGCAGCTCGCCCAGCTTGTAGCGCAGGCTCTTGTGGGATTCGTCGCGCGCCGACATCCGGTGCGCCTCGTCGACGATGACCAGGTCCCAGCGGGCCTGCTTCAGGCCGGGAAGGATCTCGTCGCGCTTCGCCAGGTCGAGCGAGGTGATGATCCGGTTGCGGTCCATCCACTGGTTGACGCCGTACTGGGCCCGGAGCTCGGCGCCCTTCAGCACGACGAAGCTCTGGTCGAACTTCTCTCGCAGCTCCCGTTGCCATTGGAACGTCAGGTTCGACGGGGCGACGATCAGGATGCGCTCGGCCAGACCGCGCAACTGGAGTTCGCGCAGCAGCAGGCCAGCCATGATCGTCTTGCCGGCGCCGGCGTCGTCGGCTAGCAGGAAGCGCACCCGCGCCGGCCTGAGCAGGTGGTCGTACACGGCTTCGAGCTGGTGGGGCAGCGGGTCGACCCTGGACACCGAGAGCCCGAAGTACGGGTCGAACTCCCAGGCGATGCCGAGTGCGTGGGCGTCGAGGCCGAGTCGGAGGAGCTCGCCGTCGCCGTCGTAGCGGAAAGCGCTGTCGGTCGCCGCCAACTCGGAGAGTTGCGCGGCGTCAAGCGTCACCTGCCGAAAGCGCTGGGTCCGCGTGCCGACCAGGCCGAGCTTCCAGCCACCGAGGCCGTTGCCCGCCGCGGTCACGACGCGCACGGGTTCGCTGAACTGAGGCCCGGTCAGGACCTGGCCTTCTTCGGGCGGTGTTGGCGAGTTCATCGGACGCCGGAGATTGTACGCTCCTGGATGACCGGCTTGGCGGCTGGACTCGCACGATGAACCAGGTGCCGCGGCGGCCGCGGTCTTGACCGGCCCTGGCTGAGCGGCGTGGCGGCTACACTCGCGCGATGCCTGATCGACGGACGCGCGTCGCTCTTCCCGGCCCTTTCGGTCGTGTCGCCTCTCTGGCTGCACTGGCCTCTCTGGCCGCACTGCTCGCCGTGCCGGCGGCGGCCGAAGAACTCTCGTACTACCTGCCGGACGCCGACGACCCGGCGGCCTACGATCCGGACGTGCCCCGGCCGTCGGCGGTGCTCGGCTACGAGGTGGGCGAGTGGCACGTTCGTCCCGATCAACTCAATGCCTACGCGCGGGCGTTGGCGGTCTCGTCGGCGAGGGTGTCGGTGTCGGTGCAGGGGTACACCCATGAGCAGCGTCCCCAGCTTCTGCTGACGATCACGTCGCCGCGCAACCATGCGCGGCTGGATGAGATACGCAAGCGCAGGCGCGACCTGGTCGACCCCCGCCTGCCGGCGCCTGAGGATGCCAGCCAGAAGGCTGGCGCACCGACACTGCCGGCACTCGATGACTTGCCGGTCGTCATCTGGCTCGGCTACAGCATCCACGGCAACGAGCCGAGCGGCTCGAACGCCTCGATGCTGGTTGCCTACCACCTGGCGGCGTCCCGATCCCGGGTGGTCGCGGATCAGCTGGACCAGGCGGTCATCCTGCTCGACCCGAGCCTGAATCCGGACGGCCTGGGCCGGTTCGCGCACTGGGCGAACACGAATCGGGGCATGGTGCTCAATGCCGACCCCGGCCACCGGGAACATCGGGAGCCGTGGCCCGGCGGTCGCACGAATCACTACTGGTTCGACCTGAACCGGGACTGGCTCCTGCTGCAGCATCCCGAGTCGATGAACCGCATGGCGACCTGGAAGGCGTGGCAGCCGAACCTGGTCGGCGACTTCCACGAGATGGGGTCCGACAGCACGTTCTTCTTTCAGCCGGGCGTCCCGAGCCGTCGCAATCCCCTGATTCCCCGGCGGAACGTGGAACTGACCGAGGAGATCGCGGCTCACCACGCCGCCGTGTTCGACGGCGCGGGCCGGCTCTACTACAGCCGGGAGGGCTTCGACGACTTCTACCTCGGAAAGGGTTCGACCTACCCGGATGCTCAGGGCGCCGTCGGTTTCCTGTTCGAGCAGGCGAGTGCGGAGGGGCGCCTGATCGAGACGGCGAATGGCGAACTGGCGTTCGGTTTCGGGATCAAGAACCAGTTGCTCGCGTCGCTGTCGATGGTCGAAGGCGGGGTGGCCAAGCGCCTGGAGCTGCTCGAGCACCAGCGAGACTTCTTTCGCGGCGCCGTCGCCGCGGCGGAAGAAGCCGGGCCTGCGGCCTGGGTGTTCCATCTGGACGGCGACCGGGGCCGCGCTCACCGGATGCTCGACCTGCTGCTGAGGCATGAGATCGAGGTCTACGGGACGACCGGGGAGATCGAGGTCTCGGGCCGCGTCTACACGCCTGGCGCGTCGTGGCTGGTTCCGCTGGCGCAACCCCAGTCGACGCTCGTGCGCTCCTTCTTCGAGACGGCGACCGAGTTCAACGACTCGGTCTTCTACGATGTCTCGGCCTGGACGCTGCCGCTCGCCTTCGGCGCCGAGTACGACCTGCTCGATGGAGGCGCCTACGGGGAGGACATGCTCGGAGCGCCGGTGACGGACGCGTCGATCGAACCGGGCCGCTTCGCGGCGCCGGCGGCGAACGAGGTCGTCTACGCCTACGCCTTTTCGTGGGACGGCTACTTCGCTCCGCGCGTCCTGAACCGGCTGCAGCGGGCCGGCGCCCGCGCGCGCGCCGCGGTGCGGTCCTTCACGGTGGAGACGGCCCGCGGCCCGGCGTCGTTCGAGCCCGGGGCGATCGTCGTGCCGGTCGGTCGGCCGGACGAGCCGGGGGCCAACGCCGACGTGGATCCGGAGGCGCTGTTCGCCGAAGCGGCGGCCGCCGACGGCGTCGACGTCCACCGGTTGATCAGCGGCTGGGCCGCGGCGGGAATCGACATGGGCAGTCCGAGTCTGCGCCCGCTCGTTGCCCCGCGGCCGCTGCTGGTGACGGGTTCCGGTACCTCGTCATACCGGATAGGCGAGGCATGGCATCTGCTGGACGAGCGCTTCGGGGTCGAGGCATCGCTGGTTGACCTTTCGGCGCTGGGCCGCGTCGACCTGGACCGCTACACCCACGTCGTGCTGGCTCTTGGCGGCGGCCGCTTCGGGGGCGCCTCGCCGGAGGCCGAGGTCGGGGATCGCCTCAAGACCTGGGTGCGGGGCGGGGGAGCGGTGGTGGCGATCGGTTCGGCGAGCCGCTGGGCGGGCGAGGAACTGCTCGGCCGCGAAGACGCGGTGGACCAGGCGGCGGCGCCGGCGCCGGGAAGCCGCCGGTCTCCTGCAGGCGACGCCGGCGAGGATGCGGCTGCGAGCACGCAGGAGGGCGCCGCTTCCGAGCCGCCTGAGCGCCGGCTCTACGCCGACTATCGCGACCAGCGCGCCGAGCAGCTGATGGCCGGCACGATCGTCGGCGTCGAGCTCGATTTGACCCATCCGCTGGCCTACGGCTACCGGCGGTCCGACCTGGCGGTGATCCGCACCGGCGAGATGGTCCTGCCGCCGAGTTCCAACCCCTTCGAGAATGTGGCCCGGTACCGGGATCCGCCGCGGCTTTCCGGCTGGATCTCGCCGCGGAACCAGAGCCGGCTGGCCGGCAAGCCGGCCGTGATCGCCAGCCGGCTGGGCCGCGGCGTCGTGATTCAGTTCCTCGATGATCCGAACTTCCGCGCCTACTTCCACGGCTCGAACCGGCTGTTCCTGAACGCGATCTTCCTGAGCGGGCTGATCGACTCCACCTCCGCGCCCGACACCTGGTAGTGCCCGGCCGAGCAGTCGGCGCCACGGCGCCACGGGGCGACGGGGGGATCCCGACCAGTTCGAGTGCCCTGCGCGGCTTCTCGCCATGTCAGGCGATGCGCGGCCGGGCCGCCTGACCTGCCGTGGTGCTCACCCGCAGGACTCGACGTTGCGGGCACGGTCGGCCGATGTCTTCTGGCCGGCATCTTGCATCGCTGGCGGCAGTGTGCTGAGATCCTGCGGGTCCAGGCTGGTCCGGCACGTGGAAATGGTGTGCCCGGGTTGGCGGGCGCGGCCACTTTGACGCCTCTGGCGGCGGTCTCGAAACGGTCCGGCAAGTCAACTGTTACGGAGAAGGTCGAGAGTGAGCGAAACCGACTATCCATCCGGCGGCGAGGGCGAAGTCCTGGTCGCCGTCGACAACCTGACCAAACACTACGGTCCGATTCGGGCCGTCGACGGCATCAGCTTCGAAGTGCGCCGGGGCGACGTGCTCGGCTTTCTCGGGCCGAACGGCGCCGGCAAGACGACGGCGATGAAGATGATCACCGGCTTCCTGGAACCTGACGCCGGCACCGTGTCGGTGGCCGGCCTGGATGTTGCCCGCGAGCGGCTCGCCGTGAGCCGACGGATCGGCTATCTGCCCGAGAACGCGCCGGCCTATGGCGAGATGAGCGTCGAGGCCTTCCTCGGCTTCATTGCCGAGGTTCGCGAGCTGGAGTCGCCGGAGGACCGGATCGACTCGGTGATCGAGGTGACGCATCTGCGCCGGGTGCGCGGCCAGACGATCGAGACCCTGTCCAAGGGCTTCAAGAGACGCGTCGGCCTGGCGCAGGCGCTGATTCACGATCCGGACGTGCTGATTCTCGACGAGCCGACGGACGGCCTGGACCCGAACCAGAAGAAGGTCGTCCAGGACCTGATTCTGAGCCTGTCCTCCAACCGCTGCATCGTGCTTTCGACCCACATCCTCGACGAGGCGGAACGGGTATGCAACCGGGCGGTCATTCTCTCGGAGGGGCGCATCCTCGTGGATTCGACCCCCGACGATCTGGTGGCCCGGGCGCCCGGCCACAACGCGGTGCGCTTCCGGGTCGTCGACGAGGACGTCGCAGGCATCGTGGAGGAGCTCTCCGGCGCGGCGTGGTGCGCGGCGGCCCGGGTGCTCCCGAACGGCGAGGTCGAGGTGGAGCCTCGGAGCGGCGAGAATCGCTTGAACGATGTGCTGGCGACGGTGGGTGAGCGTCGGGTCGCGGACGTTCGCGTCCGCGAGGGCCGGCTCGACGAACTGTTCCGTGAGGTGACGAAGGGGGTGGCGGCATGAGCGCGCTGGCGCTGCGTTTCGTGGGGATGAAAGCGGTGCTCCGGCGGGAGTTCCGCGGCTACTTCTCGTCGCCGCTGGGCTACATCTTCATCGTCATCTTTCTGATCGCGAGCGGCTATCTCATGGTGTCGCGCGACTTCGGCCGCTTCCTGGAGATGCGTGAGGCGAACCTCGACGCGCTGTTCAGCTACGTACCCTGGATCTTCGTCGTCCTGGTGCCTGCCGTGGCGATGCGGTTGTGGGCCGAGGAACGCCGGTCCGGGACGGTCGAGCTGCTGCTGACCCTGCCGATCACGCTCGAGGGGTCGTACCTCGGCAAGTTCCTGGCCGGCTGGGCATTCCTGTCCGTGTCGGTGTTCCTGACCTGGCCGGCGGTCTTCCAGGTTGCCCGGCTGGGCGATCCGGACTGGGGCGCGGTCTTCTCAAGCTACGTCGCCTCCCTGCTGACCGCGGCGGTGCTGCTGGCCATCGGTCTGCTGTTCTCCGCGCTGTCCAGGAACCAGGTCGTCGCGTTCATTCTCGCTGTTGCCGCCTCGGTCGGCTTCCTGCTGATCGGCGTGCCGCAGACCCAGGAGTTCGTCGGCAAGTGGTTTGGCGGCTACGTTGAGCGGGTGGTTTCGTCGCTCAGCCTGCTCGACCACTTCGAGACCCTGACCCGGGGCCTCCTGCAGTTGAACTCGTTGTTGTTCTTCGCCTTGTTCACCGTCGGCTGGCTGATCTGCGGCATGCTGGTGCTCAGCCGGACGAAGACGAATTGAGGGTAGGCAGATGACTTCCGAATCGAAGCTGAACCCGGATGCCGGCGCCGACGCCGGCGCACCCGCCGGCCCGGACACGGCCGTCCCCGCCGGCCCGGACACAGGCGCACCCGCCGGCCCGAAGCGGATGACCGTGGCGCAGGGTCGGACGGTGACCCTGGTCCTGATCGGCCTGTTGACGGTGTTCTCTATCCACGTCGCGAACGAGTGGCTGGAGGGGTGGCGGGTCGACCTGACCGGCGGCGACCTCTACTCGCTGACGGACGGTACCCACGCGATCCTCGACCGCATGCAGGAGGAGGGCGTCAAGCCGCTCGACATCCGTCTCTACTTCTCCGAGACAGCGGGGAAGACGCTGCCCAAGTTCGTCAAGGACTTCATCGGCTACGAGCGCTACCTGCGCAGCCTGCTGGGGGAGTACGAGCGCTCCGCGGCGGGGAAGATCCGCGTCGAGACGATCGACCCGATTCCCGACAGCGACGACGCGGACCGCGCCGCCGAGGACGGCCTGGACGGCAAGCAGATCAACCAGAACGGCGATCTCTTCTACTTCGGTCTGGCGTTCGAGACCCAGACCGGCAGCAGGGAGACGATCGAGTTCCTGTGGCCTCAGGAGCAGGAGAACATCGAGTACGAGATCTCGAAGAAGATCCACGGTCTGCTGTGGCCTGCCCGGCAGCGGGTGGGAGTGCTCTCAAGCCTGGAGGTCTTCGGCGGCGCCCAGGATCCGTACATGGCGCAGATGCTGGCGGCCCAGGGCCGTACACCGGAACAGAAGTGGATCATCGTCCAGGTGCTGGAGGACCTCTACGACGTCTCGCAGGTCGCGGCCGATGTGGACGAGATACCGCCTGACGACATCGACCTCCTGGTCGTGATCCACCCGAAGGGCCTGCCCGACAAGACGGTGTTCGCGATCGACCAGTGGGTGGCCGCGGGCGGCAACACGTTGATCTTCCTCGACCCCTATGCGTTGGGCGACAGGCCCCCGCAGAACCCGCAACAGCCCTGGATGGCGCTTCAGTACCAGCCGGCCTCCAGCCTGGAGCCGCTGCTCGAAGCCTGGGGTCTGGAGCTTCCGGCCAACCGGTTCGCGGCCGACTTCGACCTGGCGGCGCGGCGGCCAATGAGCCAGCTCGGCGCCGCTGAGCGCGTGATCATCGATCTACAGCTCGATTCCACGGTCCACGAGGGCCTGTTGGACGAGGACAATCCGATGCTGCGGGGTCTGTCGAACATGCGCTTCTTTCTCTCGGGCGTGCTCCGGGCGTCGGGTGACGCGGGTGACGCCGGCAGCGACGGGGAGGAGGATGCGGCGGCGGACTCCGGGGACGGCGGGGAGCGCCCTTCGAATGAAGCCGAACAACCGTCGGCGATGGAACGTCGGCCCCTGATTTCGACCACGGCGTCCGGCAACACGCTTGAGGTGCAGCCTGGTTTCGGCGGCGGCGACGGCCTCGCGTTCACCGATCTGAACGACGGCGCCGCCCTGCGTGACGCGTTCACGCCGGGCGAGGAAGCCCTGGCGCTGGCGTACGTCGTGCGCGGCAGGCTGCCGACCGCCTTCCCGGACGGCGTCGACTACCCGGACAGGGAGGCGGAGCGGCCGCCCAACCTGCCTCCCGAGATCGAGGTCCCGCCGCCCGACGACGTGGAGATCATCCACCGCGATCCGTTGCCCGAGGAGGAGCGGGGCGAGGCGGCGGTCGTCGTGTTCGCGGATGTCGATTTCATCCACGACCAGATCGCCTTCCTGCAGAACCCGTTCGGGATCATCCAGGCGGCGAACGACAACCACAAGGTGGTCCTCAACAGCATGGACTACCTGCTCGGTTCCCGGGACCTCATGTCGGTTCGCGCCAAGAGCGGGATCAGCCGGCCGTTTCTCCGCTTCGACGAGATCGAGGCGCAGGCCGAGCTGGACACGCTCGACCGCGAGCGGCAGATCCGCGACGAGATCGATGCCTTCGAGGAGGAGCTGCGAGAGAAGCAGGGCGAGATCACCCAGCGCAACGCGGCTCTCTTCCAGAGGAAGCTGCAGGAGGAAGTCGACGAGTTGAACGAGCGGATCCTGGAGGGCAACCGGGAACTGCGGGACATCCGCAAGGGCCGGCGGGAGGCCCTGGAGCGTGAGGAGTCCATGGTGCGCTTCGCCGTCATCGGCTGGATGCCGATCGTCGTTCTGTTGGTTGGTCTGTACCGCGCCCGGCGGCGCTAGAGCTATTGGGAGTTATCGGCATGAGTCGGTTGAATCAGAGGCTCGTGGCGGCAGCGGTGGCGCTGCTGGCCCTGTCCATCTTCAGCTACTGGAACAGCGTGTCGCGCGCGGAGCGCTTCGAACGCGGACAGAAGTTCCTGCCCAATCTGAACCCGGACGAGATCGCCCAGGTGGAGATCGTCCAGGGCGGGGAGCGGGTCACGCTGAGCCGGCAGGGCGACATCTATGTGGTCGAGGAATCCCACGACTACCGGGCGCGCAACGAGGGCGTGAATCGGCTCGTGCGCAACCTGCTCGACATGGAGCTCGCGAAGGAGGTTGGAGCGGGCGAGAGCCTGGCGGCGGAACTCGGCATCGAGCCGCCGGGCGAGGACACGGTCGAGGTGGCGCTCAGGAACGCCGCGGGCAGCGACATGGTTCGTTTGCGGGTCGGCAACCGGTTCGAGGGCGGCAGCGGCAACTACGTCCGGCGCCTCGACGGCGAGGCGAGCCCGATCTTCCTGACCGACGCGACGGTGCTGATCGACAGCGCCGCCGACCAGTTCCTGCAGAAGGAAATTGTGGACGTTTCGGGCAGCGACGTGGTGCGGATCGAGGGCCCCGACTTCACCTTCAGCACGGCCGACGAAGAGTACGCCGAGCTCGCGCTCGAGCGCGTTCCGGCCGGCAGGCAGGAGAAGGTGGGCGAAGTCGGCCGGGTGAAGAACTTCCTCTCCCGGCTACGGTTCTCCGAGGTGCATCTGGCCGATGCGGAAGAGGTCGCGGATCTCTCGTTCACCGACGAGTTCCGCTATGAGCTGGAGGACGGATCCGGCTACGTCGTGTCCGTCGCGGCAAGGGAGGACGATCGCTACATCCGAATCGGCGGCTTCCACTCGGTGCAGCAGGTGGCGATCGAGCGGGACACCTCCGACGAGGAACTCCAGGAAAAGGCGGACATTCTGAGCCGCGCGGAGGAGATGCGGGACTTCAACGACTACCACGGCTCCTGGGTCTACCAGCTGGACAGCTTCACGGGCGAGAAGCTGGACCTCCGCCGCGCCGACCTGATCGAGGACATCGGCAGCGACGAAGAGGACTGAGCGCGCCGCTCGCAGTCCGCATCCGTCGCGCTGCCGCGAAGCGTCCGCGGCCTGATGGCCCAACCCCTGACCACACGGATCCTGCTATCTTCCGGCACCGCACGTCGCGGCTGGTTGCGACGGTTGCGATCTCCAGGGAGCACTCTCGATGCTGGGATACTGCACGATCGGCGTGAACGACATGGACCGGGCCAAGGCCTTCTACGATTCGCTGCTCGGTGAACTGGGCGCGAAGACGATGTTCGAGATGGACCGGATCAAGAGCTACGGGGTTGGACCGGGACAGCCGATGCTTGCCATCTGCATTCCCTACAACGAGGAGCCGCAGTCGGCCGGCAACGGCAACATGGTGGCGATTCCCGCCGGTTCCAGGGAGAAGGTCGACGAGCTCCACGCCAGGGCGCTGGAACTCGGCGGCAGCGACGAGGGTCCGCCGGGAGAGCGGTTGCCCACGTTCTACGGCGCCTACGTCCGCGATCCGGACGGCAACAAGCTCTGCTTCTTCCAGATGGGTTGAGGACAACGCCGACAGCACGTCGGTGTCGACCAGGTACATCGGAAATCGACGTCACGCGGCGGGGTCCGTGTCCGGCGTGGCCGTCCTCCTGCTGCTCGCCGCCGCGGCCGCGGCGCCGGGGCGGCCCGGGCCGGTTCGGGTTGTTCCGCCTCCTCCCGACCCGGTCGAGGCGCTGGCGCAGGCACGGACGGCAGTCGAGCGTGCCCCTTCGGAGTTCGCGCCGGCGCTGGCGGTTGCTCGTGCGCTGACGGCCCTCGGCCTCACGGACGAGGCGCTCGCCGCCTTCGCCCGCTCACGGTCGTTGCTGCCGGACGGTCCCGGAGGCGGCGCGACACCGGCCGCCGGCGATGCCGCGTCGGCCTACCTGGCGCCGGCGCTGCTGCTCCGCGACCTCGACCGCACCGGCGAGGCGATGCGGCTGCTGGAGGAGGCGGCGGCCCGGCGGCTGGGCGGCGCCGACGTCCACGAGCAGCTGGCTCTGCTCCGGCTCGCCGACGGACTGGCGGACGAGGCCCTGGCGGCGGTCGATGCGGCTCTCGCCGGGGGTCTGAAGAGCCCCGGCCTCGACCTCGCCCGCGGTTTCGCCCTGGCTCGGGATCCGGAGCGTCGCGGCGAGGCCCTGGAGATCCTTCGGGGCGCACTCGAAGATGGCGTGGAGGAACCGCTGGTGGTTCACCTGGAGGCAGCGGACCTGCTGTTGGCCGGGGCGCGCCATCCGGAGGCGCTCGCGCACCTTCGAGCTGCCGAGTCGCTCGCGCCCGGTGAACCGGAGGTGGCCTACCGCCTCGGGCGGACGCTTGCGGCGGCCGGCGACCGGGAAGGCGCCCGGGCCGCGCTGGAGCGCTACCGTGCGCTGCGGGAAGTGCGGGATCAGACCGCCGAGGCCGCACGCGCGGCATCGGATGACCTGGCGTCCGGCCTGTCGGAGGCGCAGCGGCTGGCGACGGAGGGCGCGCTGGACACGGCGGCAGAGCGCCTGGCCGGCCTGCTGGAAACCTACCCGGACCATCCGCAGACCGCCGGGGTCCACTCGCTGCGGGCCAAGGTCCTGTTCTCGATGGGACGCGTCGGGGCGGCGGCGGCGAGCATTGCGGAGGCGCGGGCGCTGCAGCCGGACCGGGTCGAGAACCACTACCTCGAAGGGCTCTTCCTGCACACGGATGGCCGTGCCGAAGAGGCGGCGCCGGCCCTCGAACGGGCCCTGACGCTCGACCCGGAGCTCGGTGAGGCGCATGCGCTGCTGGGAATGATCGCCGCCGAAGCCGGGCGGCCGGCCGAGGCCGCGGAGCGGTTGGAGCGGGCGCTTGCGCTCGGACTCGACGGCAACGCCGCGCTGCGCTTCAACTACGCCCGGGTTCTGGAATCCCTGGGCCGCGGAGAGGAAGCCGCTTCCCAGATGGAGGCCTTCGAGCGGCTGCGGACCACGCCGCCCCGATAGTTCGCTCTTCGCATGTCCGCTACAGGGTCTCTGCTGCCGGGTCTGGCCGCGGAGGGCGTAGCCGAGCGGACACGTCGCCCCGATAGTCCGCTCTTCCGCGTGTCCGGGAGGACATCTACCTGCAGTCGAATGCCCCGGCGTCGGCGATCGGCAGGAATGCCTGCCCGAGCGGATTCACGTACACATGGCGGGTCCGGGTGACCGGGTCGGCGACTTCGAGCTCCACCTCGAGATCGGTCAGGCCGGCGGCGTAGAGCCAGTACCTGCCGTTGGTCGCGCAGCCATCGAGGACCTTCACCACGATCTCGACGTTGGAGGCGTCGAAGAAGCTGAAGTAGCCGGTGTCTTCGGTGAGCAGGACGCCGTTGCCGAGGCCGGTTTCGCCCAGCCGGGTGGCCCAGCGGACCCGTGCCCGAAAGCGACCCCCGTTCAGGCACAGCGTCGCGGCGTCCGCGACGCATTCCCCGATCGGCTCGTTCGGACCGCTGTCGGCCTCGTCGATCGTGATGACCATGCGCCGCTCGCCGAGAGCCGCGCCGCCGCGAGGGTCGCGGAGTTCGAGTTCGATCGTCTCGGTCTCCTCGCTGACGGCGTCGGCCAGGAGGTGGAGAGTCAGGGCCTTCGCGTCCCTGTCGCCGTGGCCCCAGGCGAGAGTGCGGACAACCGGCCGGTAGTCCACATTCGGGGCGGCCGAGCCGCCGGCAGTTCGCGCCTCGACGCTGACCGCGCCGTCGCTGCCGTCGGTGCGGACCACGCTCAGAGCGACCTCGCCGTCCGACTCCCGCACCGTGGCCGTCGCCCCGGGGAAGCTCAGGGTGCCCGGATGCTGCTCCGGCAGCTCCGAGGCGAGGGAGAGAGCAACCAGTTCGGCGTCGTCGCCCTCCGCGCCGACCGCGACGACGACGTACTGGCGCCCGGAGGCCGTGTAGCTCATCGGTACCCCGGAGGCCCTTCCCGGCAGGGGGATCGTGCGCAGCACATCGCCGGTCGCGGCGTCGAAAACGGTGAGCACCGCCCGCGACCGGTTGGCGTAGAACAGGAGTTCCCGGGTGGCGAGGACGGACGCGGTGCCGGCGTAGCCGTTGAACCCGTCGTTCGCGCGCTGCCAGAGAATCTCGCCCCGGTTGAGGTCGTAGGCGGTGATGTGGCCCCAGGGCGGCTTGAGCAGGTACCGGCCGCCGGGGGCGCCGAGGACGCCGGTCTCGTACAGAAGGTAGTTCGGTATGGCCGTGCGGTACAGGCGGACCTGGAAGGGAACCACACCCAGGACGGGGACGTAGAGGGTCGATCTGGTCGGGTCGAACGCCGCGCCGCCCCAGTTCGCGCCGCCGCCGAGGCCGGGAGAGATCACGGCGCCGCGGGTGGACGGCGGCGTGTAGATCGGCCCCCAGTCGAGATCGGCGAGTACCTCCTCCGCGCCGTCGTTGAGTTCGTCCCGTGCGATTCCCTGACGGTCGAAGGGCGGTGGCCTGGTCGGTTGGGGCTGGGTGAGCGCGGTTCGTTCGCCCGGCGCCTGCGACTGCGGCACCGGCACTTCGGGGATCGGCCAAACGGGCCTGCCGTTCCGGCGGTTGAGGACGAAGACCCAGCCCTGCTTCGTGACCAGGGCGACGGCGGGGATCTCCCTGCCGTTGACCGTGATGTCGACCAGGTTGGGCGGCGCGGGAAGGTCGAAGTCCCAGATGTCGTGGTGGACGACCTGGTAGTGCCAGACGCGGCGCCCGGTCCGGGCGTCGAGGCAGACCAGGCTGTTGGCGAACAGGTTGTCGCCCTTGCGATGGCCGCCGTAGAAGTGGTTCGAGGGAGCGCTGACCGGCAGGTAGACGTAGCCGAGTTCCAGGTCGGCGGTCATCGGCGCCCAGACGTTGGCGCCGCCGACCCGCTCGGCGGCGCCGTTCTCCCAGGTCGAGTAGCCGAACTGGCCGCGGCGGGGCACGGTATGGAAGGTCCACAGGAGCCGGCCCGTCCGGGCGTCGTAGCCGCGGACGTTGCCCGGCGGCCACTCGGGCTGCGGCGCCCAGTCCATGATCGACGACCCGACGACCAGCACGTCGCCGACCACCGTCGGCGGGGACGTGTGTCCGTACTGGTCGGACCTGTTGTTGAGTGAACGAATCCCCGCCTTGAGATCGACGGTTCCCCCGTTGCCGAAGCTGCGGCGCGGCGTTCCGGTGGCTGGATCGAGCGCGATGAGGCGCGCGTCGCCGGTGGCGAGGTAGACGTTCGCGGTCTGGCCGTCCGTCCACCAGGCGAGTCCGCGATGCAGAAAGCCGTTGTTCGGGGGGCGGCCGGAGAGGTAGCTCTTCGGGTCGTGGACCCAGATCTGCTCGCCCGTTTCGGCGTCGATCGCTGCCGCCTGACTGAAGGAGGTGCTGGTGTAGAGCACGCCGTCGATCATCAGGGGCGTCGCCTCGAAGGCGACGATGCTCCGTTCTCCGCCCGGCTCGGCAATCGCGTTGTCTGGGGAAGCCCAGCGCCAGCGGATGGCGAGATCCTTCAGGTTGCCGCGATGGATCTGGCCGAGCGGCGCGTACTTCGTGCCGCCGGCGTCGCCGCCGTACTCCCGCCATTCGCCGCCGACAGCGCCGTGCTGGGCGGCCGCCGGCGCGCCGGCCGCTGCCGCGGCCAACAGGACAACGGCGACTCCGGCCGCAACCGTGGCCAGCGGGTTGGACCTCGAAGTCATCCTCGAAGTCATCCTCGCCTCGATCCGGGCCTGCGATCCGCTGACGCGGGTTTTCGTCGGATCAACACGGACGGCCAGCGGCGCCTGTGCGTCACGGCGAGCAGTCGGACACGCCGACCTGTCCGATTTGCGGCGACGATCGGTAGCCAGCGGCGCCTGCGCATCACGGCGAGTGCAGAACGTACCGGATCAGATCCTGGACGTCCGAGGGTTGGAGCGTGCTGAGCAGGCCGCTCGGCATGGGGGAGAGCGGAGACTCCTCGAGGCTCTCGATGTCCTCGCGGGGAATCGTCTCGACATGGTTGGGGTCCAGGGGGTTGGAACGGATGCCCACGGAGCGGTCGTCGACGGAGGCGAGAAGCCCCGAATGGAAGCGGCCGTCGCGGGTCTCGACGAGCCAGGTGCGATAGTCGTCGGCCACTTCGTCCGAGGGTTCGAGGATGTGCCGGAGGGCATCGAGCGCGGTCAACCGCTCGCCTGCGTCATCCAGCGCGGGGCCGATCTCGCCGCCGACGCCGCCCAGTCGATGGCAGGTGGCGCAGCCGGCCTCGACGAACAGACGGCGGCCGCGATCGACCTGCTCTTGATCGGCGGGCGGAGACGCCGGGAGTTCGCGGATATCGGCCTCCAGCATGTCGTAGCTCCAGTCCGCGACGAAGGCACGCTGCGGCAGGTCGGGAACGAGCCGCGGCGCGGCGTAGCGGGTGACGGCGCGTTCGTCGAGCCGCTCGACCACCCGCATCGTGCCCTTCATCAGGATCCAGTGGCCCGGGAAGGTGCAGACGAAGGGGTAGAGACCGGGGGACTTCGGAGCGATGAAGCTCAGGACTTCCGTGCCGCCCGGTTGAACGAGTCCGGTCTTCCACAGGACGAGCGGCGTTTTCGGCACGTAGCCGGAACCCTCGGCCGAGGCCGGGTTGCGCGCCGCCTCGGCGTCGGCTGCCCGGCCCACGTCCTCCAGCGCTCCCGGTCGTGTGACGACGACGTTGTGGGGCATCACGTCGATGTTCTCGAAGGTGATCTCGACGGGACCGCCGGTGCGCACCGTGAACTCCTCGAGGTCGAACAGCATCTGGTGGGGGACCGGGCGCAGGGTCACGATTGCCGGCCCGAGGTTGACGATCTTCTCGCGCAGGCCGCTTCCGTGCTCTCCTCCTCGATCGCCGCCGGCCCGCTCGATCAGCCGGTCGGCGAGCCGGAGACCCAGGTCATGGATGCGTCGGTAGCGCGGCGAGGTGAGTTCGCGGGGATCGGCGCGTTCGAGCGCATCGACGATCGTGTCGGCGAGCGCTTCGCCGGCGCCGGCCGCGGGCCACGCGTCCGGCGCCTCGGCCGTCAGTTCCCCCAGTGCTGCCAGCGCGGTCAGGGCGAGCGCTGGATCGGCGGCCTGGGCGGCCAGGCCGGCCAGCCGTTCGAAGCTGCGCCGCGCGTTCGCCGTGATGCCGGAGAGTGTTCGCGCGGCCGCTTCCAGCACCCGCTGCCGGCCCTCTCCGCGGCGGTCGTCGAAGAGCGAGGAAACAGGCTCCCAGGCGCCGCCGCGGAGGGCCGGCGGCAGCTGGTCGACGGCGTGGAGCCAGTCGATCAACTGATCGGGAGTTGGTCTGCGGGGCAGGATGCGGCCGGGCGACGCGTCGCCGGCAGCCGCGAGCAGGGCCGCGGTCGCGCCGCTCCGGACCTTGCGCCGGGTGGCGCTGGCGGCGAGTGGCTGGAGTTCGCGGCGAGACGCCCGGAGCGTTGCGCGGTCCTGCTCGAGCAGGTGCAGAACGATCCGATCCAGGGTTTCCGGTTCAGGCGGGTGAACCGTGTCCAGGCGCTGCAGTTCGGCCACGAGCAGCGCCGCGGGCGTCAAGGAAACGGAGCGGCTCGTACCCGCAGACGTACCCGCAGTCAGGTTGGCAAGCGCCTGCCGCTGGCGCACCAGGCCGGCATCGGCGCGGCGGATCAGGGCACGGTCGGTCAGCGGATGGGCGGGCAGCCGCTCCAGCTTCCGGGTCGAGAGCCGGCTCAGCAGGTACTGGACTTCCGATGGCGGCAGACGGTCGAGAAGCCTGGCGCCGCTGCGGGGCCGCCTTGCCGGCAAGCGCCCGCTCGGCCGAACAACGCGGGAGTCCTCATCGAGGTGTTCGACGGCTGCGGCGTGAACGGCCACCGCCGGGTCTTCGCGCCGCCGCGGCGGCTCACGCTCCGATGCGAGCGCCGGCAACCACCACCTCTCCAGGGTGTCCACCGTTTCGCCGAGAACGTAGTCGAGGTAGTAGTCGGTCGGATGGTCGAGCGCCCTGAGTGAAGCGAGGGCGGCGGCTTCGGACTCGATGTAGCTCAGTCCGAGCAGGGCCTCGAGGCGGGTGCGCGGGAACGGGTCCTCCACCCGGGCGGCCAGAAGCGCCAGAGGATCGTCCAGCTCGCGGCGCCAGAAGCGGGCGACCCGGGTCGCTGCGGCTCTCGCCCGGGGTTCCGGGGAGTTCAGCATGCGGTCGAGCAGTTCCGGTTCGACGGCGTTCAGGTTCTGGTAGAGCCAGAGTGCCTCCAGCCGATGGTGTTCAAGATTCGGGTGGGCGGCGGAATGGGCGTCGGTGTGGGTGCCGGGGGCGCCGGCGAGGTGCTCGGCAGGCCCTCTGCGGCTTTCACGCTCGGTTTCGCGCTCGTCCAGCTCGTTGAGCCAGGCGCCGAGTTCCGCCAGCACTTCTGCCCGGGGGCGCTCCCGGAGTTCGCGGCGGACCCGGTAGCGGGTGCGGTCTTCGTACTCTTCGAGCATGCGGACGAGTTCCGGCGCCGTTGCGCCGGCGATTCCGGGTGGTTCCAGCAACGGTCTCGACTCGTGGCGGATCCGCCACACGCGCCCGTGGTCGTGGTCGCGCCGCTCATCGCGCAGCGAGTACTGCATGTGGCCGATCAGGGGGTTGAACCAGTCGATGAGGTAGAGCGAGCCGTCCGGCGCGAACTGCAGGTCGACGGGCCGGAAGTTGATGTCCGTCGAGTACAGGAGGGGCTCGACCTCCTCGGAGGTGAAGCCCGAGTCCTCCTCGATCACGCGGTGCTGCCTGATGCCCTGAAAGCCGATCGTGTTGTTGACGAGGAAATTGCCCTGGGCCTCCTCGGGGAAATGGCGCGAGCTGACGATCTCGCAGCCGGAGGTCGGCCGGACGATCGAGGTGAACACCTTCATCCGGCGGCGCTTGGTCGGGTACGGCGCGTTGCCGGTGATCGGTGCGCCGAAGTAGTTCGAGCCGCCGGAGGCGTCGGCGATGAAGTTCTGTCCCCAGCGGTCGAACACGTGTCCCCACGGGTTGGCGAACCGGTAGGAGACGAAGACCTCGAGCTGGAACCGGTTCGGCTTGTAGCGGAAGACCCCGGCGTCGACCAGCCGCACCGGGCCGTATGGAGTCTCGACCTGGCTGTGGTGGAAGGTGCCCTCCTGGAAGTAGAGCGCGCCGCCCGGTCCCCAGGTGAAGGCCGAGATGGAATGGTGGCTGTCCTCGGTGCCGAAGCCGTGCAAGATGACCTCGTAGCGGTCGGCCACGTCGTCGCCGTCGGTGTCCTCGATGAACATCAGGTTCGGCTGCTGGGCCACGTAGGCGCCGCCGTCGCCGAGTTCGAAGCCCGTGGGCAGGTGGAGGCCCCGGGCGAAGACCACGTGGTGATCGGCGCGGCCGTCGCCGTCGCGATCCTCGAGGATCACGATCTTGTCGTCGGGTTCCTGGTCGGGCAGGCGCTGCGGATAGGACGGCATCGTCGCCACCCAGAGGCGGCCCCGGGCGTCGAAGGTCATGGACACCGGATTGCCGATCGGAAAGTCCTGTTCCGACGCGAACAGGGAAACCTCGTAACCCTCGGCGACGTGGAGGTTCTCCAGCGCGTACGCGGGATCGAGCGCCTCGTAGCGCGCCGTGCCGCCCCGGTTCGGTTCCTCGTCGGCGACCTCCTGGGCGCATGCCGGCGCGATTGCCGGGCCGGCAGCGTGAACCGCGGCCAGGAGCGCGGCCAGGAGCACGAGGAGCGGGACGCGGCTCATCGGTCGACGCGCTCCAGGCGCCAGATCTCGCTCGAGCGCGCCAGGTCGCGGGCCTCGTCGTCGAGATCGCCGACCAGTTGATCGAAGCGAACCATCTCCGGCGGGAACGAGTGAACGCCGAAAGGCTCCTTGCGTCCGCCGTAGATGTAGTAGCCGTTCACGGCGCGGTAGCGGTCGAAGAACAGCCGGCTCTTGCGCCGCACCACGCGGCGCAGGCCGTCGCCTGCCACCACCAGGCTGGTGATGAGCGACGGCGCCTGAAGGTCGAGCCCCCGCGCCCAGTCTTTGTCGCTCGCGGCGGCCAGGGTCTGGTCGCCGCGCCGCAGGGCGTAGTAGCCGGGCGCCAGATCGCGGACGCTGATTCGCAGGCCTGCCGGATTCCCCTCGGGCCCCGGTGGCAGAACCGGGGGGCGGATCTCCAGGCCCGCGCCGCCCTCGGCGGAGGCGACGACGGTTCCAGGCGCCGGGGCGCCGAGCGCTTCGAGGAGCACGCGGGAGGCGTGCCGGTAACCAGCCTCGTTCAGATGCACGCCGTTGATCGTCAACGGGGCCGACTCGTCCGAGAACGCGGCCGCCACGCCGTCGAAGATGTCGAGGAAGGGCAGGCCGTTCTCGGCCGCGACGGCTTCGGCCGCTCCGGCGTAGGCTCGCAGATCGACGTTGCGGCGTTCGACCGCGGCCGCGTCGAGCCCGCGGCCGGAGGGCAGCGCCTGCTGCGGTATCGGCGAAACGAGAGCGATCCGGGCCGGTTCGGAGCCGTTGTAGCGCTGCCCGGAGAGGTGGCGGAGCAGCCGCGCGAGGTCATTCCTGAACGCCGGCAGACCCTCGTTGCCGGCGAACGATTCGTTGGCGCCGTAGAACAACAGGACGACGTCCGCGCCCTGCGCCTCGAGGTGCCGGTCGACCGCGCCGAAGTCCAGCGGCCTTGGCCGCAGCGCCGCCTCGTCGGCCGACCAGGCGAGGTTGCGCACCGAGAGTTCCAGCTCCGGGAAGGCCGCCAGCAGCCCGCTCTCGAAGTAGCCGAAGAGCTGGAATCTCTCGGCGAACGTGTTGCCCACCAGGCAGATCCGATCGCCGCGGCGGAGTTCGAGAGTGGAGGCGTCCGAGCCGGAGGCGCCGGCCGCAACGATGGCGAGCAGGAGGGCGGAGAGCTTCTTCACGCGCAGACCGGCATTCTACCGCGTGGGTCACCGGTGTGAGGGTCTGGCCATGGCCCGACACGCCAGGCCCGAGATCTTCGACCCGGACCCAAGGGTCAGGAAAGGAGCTGCCAGCGGCCCGAGGAGCGGAACCTCCGCGCCGGGTTGAAAGCCCGTCGCGGAGGCACACCGCCGCCTTGAGGCGCCTTGAGGCCGTTCCCTCAAGGCGGGGTCTCCGAAGCGAGCGATCGGACCCGGGGAAGGAACGGCTGTTCCCCTGCTCGACGGGGAGCGGGTTGTCCGGCACGAGCTCCTGGCCCTGATCTGGCGCCGAAGCCCTAAGGGCAGACGACCGTGAATTCGAACTTGGGACTCGTGGGCGCCGCGGAATCGTCCAGCTTGACGGCGGGCGTCACCTGGTTCGCCTGGTCTGTAGCCATGGTCAGGCTGACCGACACAGGCAGGGAGTGGTTGACCGTCCCGCTGCAGTAGGTTTCGTCCGCCTTGATGGAGAGCGTCGCGGTATCCGTCGCTACCGTGAAGGAAACGCCGTCTTCCGCGGCACCGCCGTCATCGGTGAGTGTTGAGCCGGAACCGACCACCGTCGCGTAGCTGACCCCGGTCAGGTGGTCGGCGGCCCTGGTTGCGGTCATCCCGAATTCCGGGTGTCCGCGCTTCGGGTTCGATTCTACTGAGCCTCCTTCGCTTGGTTCTGCTGCTGCGGTCGTGTAGTGGCCGCTCCCGTTCATCCACAGGTCGATCATGATCTTCGCCGTGCCAGACCCGGCGGGCCGGGTGAAGGCGGCCCCGTTCGGGATTCGCACCATCTGTCCGGTGATGGCGTTCATGCTCGTCGCCAGGATCATCGTGCCGCCGTCGCCCAGTGTGCACGACGACTTCCGGCGGGTGTAGGTCGTCCCCGACTTGTCGTAGCCGCACTTCCTGAGCGCCGCCATCGCCGGCTCCGGCAGGATGTTCGGCAGCAGGCCAAGACGGCCGCTCGCGGTCTCCTTGAGGAGGACGGCGCCCCTGCCTTCCCTCGTCGTCACGCCGGGGCCGGCGTTCGTCATCTCGGTCGTGGCGTTGCCCAGGACATCCTGGCTGACCAGGGGGCCCGCGGCGGAGTTCGTGACGTCCGTGAGCCAGTACCAGCCGCCGTCCTTGACCGGGCCGATCTGGAGGCGGCTTTCTTCCTCGTTGCAGACGAGGCCGCTGTCCATGAACTGCATCATGACGACGCCCTCGCGGTTGGGCGCGAGTTCGCCGTGGTGGGTGACGCCGCCGCAGGTGGCAGTCCAGGTCACCATGTCGGCGCCGTCGACCTCCGCGATGAGGCCCCCATTCCCCGTGTAGATGGGCACGTCATGTGTGCAGGCCTCGCAGGAGACGCTGGTCTGGCCGAAGGCCAGCGCCGGAAGCGCGCCGAGAACCAGCGTGATCGTGAAGTGCTTCATCAGTTCCTTCTCCTTTAGCCGTCTCAGCGGCCGTCCGTTTCGGCTGAAGCTCTCCTGGCCTCAGCCCTTCAAAGCTGGGTGATTATACCGAATCCCGGAGCGGCTGGAAACCGGTCATGAACGACGCCACGGCCGCGGCCGTTCTCCGGGTGCGCGGACCTGCTGGTTCGCATCGGGCGCGTCGCCGCGAAGCGGCGGGCACAAGGCCTCGCGCGTCCCGCCGATCTGTCGGCCTGACCGCCTTCCCTGCCGCCTTCGGCAACAGCGGACCAGAAGGTCCGCGGTCACGGGCTGGTAGAGTCGCGAGCGTTGATGATCGGGCGGCGAAGCGAACGTGCGACCGTGGCGGCTCTGACCGTCGCGGCACTGGCTGGCTGCGCGCCGGCGCCGGACGCTCGGGACGCTCTCAACGCGCTGTTCGAGGAGGATTGGTCCGCCCGGCTGCGGGAGAGTCCGCAATTCGCGACCAGCGTCGGCGACCACAGCCGCAACAACGAACTGGCCGACATGAGCCTGGAGGCGATCGAGCGCCGGGTGGAACGGCGGCGTGATCTGCTGCGGCGCCTGGAGGAGGTCGACGTCTCCGGTCTCGGCGCTGCGGACCGGATCAACGCGCGGATGTTCGCGCGCCAGCTTCGGGCCAGCCTGGAGGGGTTCGAGTTCGGCGGCTACCAGATGCCGCTCAACGCGGATTCCGGCTTCCACATGGGATTCGCGCGGATGTACCGCCCGATGCCCTTCCGGACCCCGGATCACCACGACGACTACATCGCCAGAATGCGGGCGCTCCCGGCCTACTTCGAGCAGCAGCAGGCGCACATGCGGGCCGGGATCGACCGGGGTTTCACCCTGCCGCGGGTGACCCTCGAGGGCTACGAGGACACGATTTCCGCCCACATCGTCGACGACCCGCAGGACAGCGCCTTCTGGGCGCCCTTCGAGGATCTGTCGTCGTCGTCCTTGGACGAGATGGACCGCGAGCGCATCCTGACGGACGCCGAAGAGGCGATCACCGAGGCCGTCGTGCCGGCCTACCAGAGGTTTTACGACTTCTTCGTCGGCGAGTACCTGCCGGGGGCCAGAGAGACGATCGGCGCCTCCGACCTCCCGGACGGGCAGGCGTACTACGCGGAGCAGGTGCGGTGGTTCACGACGCTCGACGTCACGCCGCAGGAGGTCCACGAGATCGGCCTCGGCGAGGTCGCCCGGATCCGGGCGGAGATGGCGGAGGTGATCCGGGAGACCGGCTTCGAGGGGTCCTACGCCGAGTTCCTCGAGTTCCTGCGCACCGACCCGCGGTTCTACCCCGGGACCGCGCAGGAACTGCTGGAGCGGGCCGCCTGGATTGCCAAGAAGATGGACGGGAAGCTGCCGTCGCTGTTCGCGACGTTGCCGCGGGTGCCCTACACGGTTGAGCCGGTTCCGGCCCACATGGCGCCGAAGTACACCGCCGGCCGCTATGTGTCGGCCCCCTACAACAGCACCCAGCCCGGCATCTACTGGGTCAACACGTACAACCTGCCTAGCCGGCCGCTCTACGCGCTGGAGGCGCTCACCCTGCACGAGGCGGTGCCGGGTCATCACCTCCAGAACGCGATTGCGGCCGAGATGGACGCGGGTCCCGAGTTCCGCCGTCACGACTACCTTTCCGCTTTCGGCGAGGGCTGGGGGCTGTACTCCGAGTACCTCGGGCTCGAAGCCGGCATCTACGAAGACCCTTACAGCAACTTCGGCCGCCTGACCTACGAGATCTGGCGCGCCTGCCGGCTCGTCGTCGACACCGGGGTGCACGCTCTGGGCTGGACGCGCCAGCAGATGCTCGACTACCTGGCCGAGAACACGGCGCTCTCCCTGCACGAGGTGAGGACCGAGACCGACCGGTACATCAGTTGGCCCGGCCAGGCGCTGGCCTACAAGATGGGCGAACTGAAGATCCGGGAGCTGCGGACAAGGGCCGAAGAGGCCCTCGGCGCCGACTTCGACGTGCGCCTGTTTCACGACGCGGTGCTCGCGAACGGCTCGGTTCCCCTGGACGTCCTGGAAGAGTTGATCGACGCCTGGATCAAGGAGCAGGAGCTGTAGGGCCTCGGAACGTTGGTCGAAGCACTGATCTGGCTGGAAGAGACGCGCTTCTCGACCTGGATGCGGGAGTCGGGACCCGCGTTCTTCTCGAGCCTGGTCTTTCACTCGATCGGAATGGCGTTCGTGACCGGCATCCATGTGGCAACGGACCTGCGCATCCTGGGGGTGGCGCCCGGTGTCCCGCGGTCGCTCATGCGGCGCTACACGCCGGTGCTCTGGGCGAGCCTGGTCGTGGTCACCGTCTCGGGACTGCTGCTGCTCCTGGCGTACCCGGCGAAGGCGCTGACCAATCCGGTCTTCTACTTCAAGCTGGTCGCCATCGCGGCCGCCCTCCGGATCATGAGGGCGCTGATGCGCGGGTTGCTCGGGGATTCCCGCCACGACGCGGCGCCGGCGCCCCGGAAGGCGCGGATACTGGCCGGCGTGTCGCTTGCGCTCTGGGCGGCGGTGATCACCTCGGGTCGCTTCCTGGCCTACACCGCCGAGGTCATGCTGGCTTCGCACCTGCTGTACTGAGACGCGAGTTCTGCTGAGACACCAGCGCGATGGAGAGTCTGCTGAACTCGATCGGTCAGAAGAGCGGCATCTACGACTTCATGCACACGTCGTGGGGCTGGCCCACTGTCGAGTCGCTGCACTTCTTCGGCCTTTCGTTGCTCATCGGCACGATCGGTCTCTGGGATCTGCGCCTGCTGGGCGTGGCGAGGGCGATCCCGATGACCGCGCTGCACAAGCTGGTCCCCTGGGGCGTGGGGGGCTATCTCCTCAACGTGTGCACCGGCTTCCTGTTCGTCGTCAGCGCGCCGAACCAGTACCTCTACAACCCGGCGGTGCAGATCAAGTTCTCGCTGATGGCGATCGCCGGTCTCAACATCCTGGTCTTCTACCGTTTCGCGTACCGTCCGGTGAAGGCCGCCGTCACCGGCGCCACGGCGCCGGTTCAAGCGCGGGCCGCGGCCGCGGTCTCGCTGGCGTGCTGGATCGGCGTGATCGTCTGCGGCCGGCTGATCACCTACTTCCGACCGCCGTACCACTGGTGCTTCTGGTGCTGAACCACTGAGGGCGGAACGCCGCGGCGGCCGCGGCGGTCCGGCGCCGATCGCCGGGTGTCTACGCGGGCGGCGGCTGCTCCTTCGCCGGTTCCTCGTCGACGTAGCGGAACGGCAGCCGTTCTTCGCCGTCAGCGGGCGGGGACCGCGTGGGAGTCGGGCGTGGACGGCGTCTTGGGGGCGCTCTGCGGGCTGGCGGTGGGCTGCTCGTGGCTGGTCTGCGCTTGTTTCGGTCCAGTTCAGCCTCGACCTGCTCGATCAGCTCCTCGGCGGATTGTTCCTGATCGCGTTCCGCGGCCGCGAGTTCCGCGTCGATCAGCGCCAGCAGTTCCTCCGTGGACAGATCCTCGAGGTTCGCCCGGTCACCCGCGGTGATCCGCGGCGCGCTCGCCCGGGCGGCTGGAGTCGCCTCGGCGGCGGGTGAGTGAGCGATGGCGGGAGACGCTTCGACGCCGACCGCCACGACCGGGGCTTCGTTCCCGGGATGCTCGACCGCCTGGGCCGCCTGGTTTGCCTGAACCGGCTGGGCCGGAACCGGAGAACTCGCGACCAGTGCGCCGGCCGACGAGGACGGCAACGCCGCCGGACCCAGACCCACCTCAATCAGCCCGTCCGCCTGGCGAACCTGATATGAGGCCAGCGCCTGTGTGAGGTCGACGACCACGCGCAGGAAGTTCGGATGCTCGCCGGTCCGCACCTCGATTGCGGTGCTGCCAGCCGGAGGCGCCGGCATCTCGGCAAGCGAACGGTGGATGCCGAACAGATCGAGCACCACGCGCGGAGGATCGGGCAGTTCGAAGTGCCGCACGGTGTGCAGGCCGCCGGTTGTTTGCAGGCTCAGGACGTTGCCGTCGAGCCGTGCCGCCGTCAACCGGTGATCCTGGGCTGCGAGGGTGGAACTGAGGAGGGCCGAGACGAGGCAGATCAGGGGGCGCATCGTGGATCCTGGAGTTGCTTGACAGCTCAGCCTACCACCCGGCTGCGGGAACTCGGTCGCCAGGCGGTGCGCGGCGAGAGTCACGCCGCGGTCGAGAGGCGCTCATCCCGTCCCGGCCTCATCGCCACGTTTCTCGGCCGCATGAGATCGTGTCGTTTGCGTCTGCCCGCCCTCGGCGTGCTGCACTGGACTTTGGAATGGTCCTGCGCAGCGCCGTTCGAATGCAGCCCGGCTTCTGCCATTGGCTGCTAGTCTGCGACGCAGGCATGTTCCGGTTCGGGATCGTCGTTGTCTCAGGTCTGGCCGCTTCGCTGTGGTCGGTTCTGGAGGCGCAGGAAACGCACCCGTTCTCGGTCCACGACATGCTGGCGATGGAACGGCTGTCCGATCCGCAGATGTCGCCGGACGGCTCGGTCGTGGCGTTCACCGTACGGTCGACGGATCTTGCCGCGAACCGGGGTCGAACGGATCTCTGGTCGGCGCCGGTGGAGGGCGGCGAGGCGCACCGGTTGACCACGCACGAAGCGGCCGACTTCCATCCGCGCTGGGCGCCGGACGGTCGGGATCTCTTCTTCCTGTCGACGCGTTCGGGGAGCTCTCAGGTGTGGCGCCTGCCGCTGGCCGGCGGCGAACCGCGCCAGGTGACCGACCTTCCGCTCGATGTCGGCAACCTGGTCGTGTCGCCCGGGGGCCGCCGGATTGTGCTGACGATGGATGTGTTCGCTTCGTGCGAGACCCTCGACTGCACGGCGGGACGCCTCGAGGACCGGTCATCGCGGCCGACCTCGGGAGTCGCGTACGACGATCTCTTCGTTCGCCACTGGGACGTGTGGAAGGACGGCCGGCGGTCGCACGTCTTCGTCGTGGAACTCGACAACGGCCGGTCGGTCGCGGGGCAGCCGGTCGACCTGATGCGCGGCCTCGACCAGGACGCGCCCCCCAAGCCCTTCGGCGGCGCCGAGGAACTCGCTTTTGGGCCTGGCGGCGATACCGTGATCTTCGCTTCCCGGGCGGGCGGCACGCCGGAAGCGTGGTCGACGAACTTCGACCTGTACCTGGCGCCGGCGGACGGCAGTTCGGCGCCCGTCAACCTGACCGCCGCCAACCCGGCCTGGGACAGCCACCCGGCGCTGTCGCCGGACGGCGGCACGCTGGCCTGGGTGGCGATGGAGCGCCCCGGCTACGAGTCCGATCGGTTCCGGATCCGGCTGGCGCGGCTTGCCGGTTCGCGGCTGGAGGACGAGCGGGATCTCACCGCCGACTGGGACCGCTCGGTCTCGGGCCTGGCCTTCTCGGCCGACGGGGACACCCTGTTCGCCACCGCGGCGGACCTCGGACAGCGGAGCCTGTTCGCGGTCGACGTGGCGGACGGTTCCGTGACGCGCCTGCACGCCGAGGGATCGGTAGCCGGTCTGGCGGTGTCGGACGACCGGCTGGTCACTCTCCACAACGATCTGGCCGCTCCGTCGGAGATGTTCGTCAGCGATCTCGCCGGCGGCAACCGCCGGGCCCTGACCGCCTTCAACGCCGACCGGCAGGCGGCGGCGCGGGTGGGAGACTACGAGCAGTTCACGTTTGCCGGCTGGAACGACGAGACGGTGCACGGCTACCTCGTGCGGCCCGTCGACTTCGACCCCGACCGCCGCTACCCGGTGGCGTTCCTGATCCACGGCGGGCCGCAGGGCTCGTTCGGCAACAGCTTCCACTATCGGTGGAACCCGCAGGCGTACGCGGGCGCCGGTTTCGCCGCGGTGATGATCGACTTCCATGGTTCGGTCGGCTACGGACAGGACTTCACCGATTCGATCCGCGGGGACTGGGGCGGCAAGCCGCTCGAGGACCTGCAGAAGGGTCTGGCCGCCGCGCTCGACCTTTACCCGTTCCTCGACGGCGATCGCGTGTGCGCTCTGGGCGCTTCGTACGGCGGCTACATGGTGAACTGGATCGCGGGCGCCTGGCCGGATCGGTTCCGCTGCCTGGTGAACCACGACGGGGTCTTCGACCTGCGTTCGATGTACTACACGACGGAGGAGTTGTGGTTCGTCGAGTGGGACCACGAGGGCAGCTACTTCGACAATCCGGACGGTTTCGAGAGCCACAATCCGGCACTGCTGGTCGATCGTTGGCGGACCCCGATGCTGGTGATCCACGGCGCGCTCGACTTCCGCGTGCCGGAAACGCAGGGCCTGGCCGCTTTCACGGCGCTCAGGCGGCGGGACGTGCCCGCCCGGTTCCTCCACTTCCCGGACGAGAACCACTGGGTGCTCCGTCCGGCGAACAGCGTTCAGTGGCACGAGGAGGTCCTGGGATGGCTCGCCCGCTGGCTCGAACCGTAGACGGCGCGGCACGGAACTGGCCGCGCATCGGGTGCGGCGTCGTCGTCGCGGTGATCGCGCCGTTGGCAACTGCAGCGGCGCAGACGCCTGAGGACCCGGGCGTTTTCAAAGGCCGGAAGATCGCGGACGTCATGTCCTACCGCGGCGCGCCTTGGCTGGAGCGGGCGACCCGGATCGAAGAGGAGCACCCGGACGAACTGATGGCGGCGCTGCCGGTCGAGGCCGGCATGCTGGTCGTTGATGTCGGTTGCGGCTCGGGCTACTACGCGCGCCGTCTGGCGGCCGCGGTGGGCCCCGCGGGCTCGGTGCTGTGCAACGACATTCAGCCCGAGATGCTCAGCATCGCAACGCAGCTTGCAGCCGAGGCCGGGGTCACGAACATGAGCACGGTGCTCGGCACGGAGAGCGACGCCCGGCTGCCTCAGGGCGAGGTCGACCTGATTCTCCTCGTCGACGTGTACCACGAGTTCTCCGAGCCGGAGGCGATGCTTCAGTCCATGCGGGAAGCGCTGGCGCCGGACGGCGTCGTCGCCCTCGCCGAGTTCCGACTTGAGGGTCGCTCGGCTCGGCACATCAAGCTCGAGCACCGGATGTCGATCGAGCAGGTGATGAAGGAGTGGATCCCGGCCGGCTACGAACTCGCCTCCCGGATCGACTCGCTGCCGACCCAGCACCTGTTCCTGTTCCGGGCCGCCCGGTAGCGCGCCAGCTTCCGGACCGGCGCCCTTGGGCCCTTAGGGACGAGCGTTCGGCATCGCCGCCGACACGGATTCTCGCCAGGCGTGAAGCCGGGCGCGGAGCTCGGCGGCCCTCGCTGACTGCTCGGCGGCCAGGTCGCGCTGTTCGCCCGGGTCGTTCTCCAGGTCGAAGAGTTGTACCGTGCCGTTCTCGAAGTACTCCAACAGCTTGTAGGCGCCGTCGCGGACGGCGCCGCCGGGGCTCTGCATCCCGTGATTGCTGTAGTGGGGGAAGTGCCAGTAGATCGCTCCGCGCTCGAAGTCCTCGCCCCTGACCGCCGCGGCGAAGCTCACGCCGTCGACGTGCTGGTCGGGTCGTCGCGGCAGGCCGGCCATGTCCAGCAACGTGGGGTAGAAGTCGGGGCTGATGACCGGCTCGTCGCGGACCGCGCCGGTCTGGCCCGCGCCCGGCCAGCGCACGATGAGCGGCACCCGAATCCCGCCCTCGTACAGCCAGCCCTTGGCGCCGCGCAGCGGCAGGTTCGACGTGGAGTAGGCGGCGTCCAGCAAGTCGGGGGACACGACCCGCTTGGGATTGCCGAGGTTGGCGGCCGCCATCCCTCCGTTGTCCGAGTAGAAGACGACGATCGTGTTCCCGGTCAACCCCAGCCGGTCGAGGGTGTTCTGCACACGCCCCAGGCTGTCGTCGATGGCGGTGACCATCGCCGCGAACTCGACGTTGTCCTGGTGCTGCTTGATCTTGACGGTGCCCTGGGGCAGTACCCGGTGCTCCTGGTGCGAGGGCTGTTCCAGCAGAGCATCGAGTTGTGTGCGCGAGAGCGGCTCGGAAGCGTCGGGATTGCCCTCCAGGAGGAAGGCCGGGCCGGCCGGAGGCGCCGTCCGCGCCAACTTCTCGCGGTACTTCAGGACCAGGTCCGAACGTCCTTCGATCGGGTCGTGCACGGCGAAGTGCGACAGGTAGAGGAAGAAGGGGCGGTCCCGGCTCTGCTCGATGAAGTCGACGGCGAAGTCGGTCAGTCGGTCGGTGAGGTACTCGTCTTCCTCCCCTTCGACCGTCAGGCCCTTCATCAGGTAGGGCGGAAAGTAGCCGCCGCGCGGGGTCGAGCCGGGGAAGTCCGGCGCCTGGAGGTCGAACCCCTGGTTCAGTGGTCCGGCTTCGTCGCCGCCGAGGTGCCACTTGCCGAATATGGCCGTCCGGTAGCCATGTTCCTTGAACGCTTCGGCCAGCGTCAGTTCCTCAAGCGGCAGGGCCGCCAGCTTCTCGGCGCTCAGCATCTGCTCGAAGGCATGCTCCCTGCGGCCGGGCAGCCAGTCCGTCAGGCGCAGTCTTGCCGGGTACTTGCCGGTCAGGAGTGAGGCGCGCGTGGGCGAACAGACGTGTGTCGCCGCATACGCATTGGTGAAGCGCACGCCCCGCTCGGCGAGCGCGTCGATGTGAGGCGTCTCGTGGAACGTGCTGCCGAAGACGCCGACGTCGCTCCATCCCAGGTCGTCGACCAGGAAGAAGACGATGTTCGGCGGTTGCTCCGCGGCGGCTGCGGCTGCCGGGGAGGGCGCCGGCGCATCCGGTTCGAGAGCGCAAGCCCCCAGCGCCGCGGCAAGGCCTGGCGCGAGGAAACAGGTTGCGAACAGGCGGCGCGTCATGGACCGCTCAGGACTTCGGCGCAGCGACGCGCAAAGTAGGTCAGGATCATGTCGGCGCCGGCGCGGCGAATGGAGGTCAGGGTTTCGAGCATCAGTGCGTCGCCGTCCATCCAGCCGTTCGCGGCGACCGCCTGGATCATCGCGTACTCGCCGCTGACCTGGTAGGCGGCGACGGGGAGGTCGACCGCCTCGCGGACGGCGCGGATCACGTCGAGGTAGGCAAGGGCGGGCTTCACCATGACGACATCGGCGCCCTCTTCCACGTCGAGCCGGGCCTCGCGCACCGCTTCCCGGACGTTCGCCGGGTCCATCTGGTAGGTCTTCTTGTCGCCCGCCCGCGGCGCCGAGTCGAGCGCGTCGCGGAACGGGCCGTAGAAGTTCGAGGCGTACTTCGACGTGTAGCTCAGGATGCCGACCTGATCGTGCCCGGCGGCGTCGAGCGCGGTACGGATCGCCCGCACGCGGCCGTCCATCATGTCGGACGGGGCGATCATGTCGGCGCCGGCGTCGGCCTGCGAGACGGCCGTGGCGGCGAGGATCGCGAGCGTCCTGTCGTTCACGATCTCGCCGTCGACGACCAGCCCGTCGTGGCCGTCGCTGGAGTACGGGTCCATCGCGACGTCCGTGATGACCAGCATCCCGGGCAGGGCGGACTTCAGTTCGCGCACCGCGCGCTGGACCAGTCCGTCAGGTTCCGTCGCCCCGCTCGCGGTGCGGTCCTTCAGCTCGTCCTCGACCGCCGGGAACAGCGCGACGGCAGGTACGCCGAGGACATGCGCCGCCCGGCACTCCGCGACCAGGCGGTCGATGGTCAGTCTGGCCTGCCCCGGCATGGAGGGGATCGGTTCGGCCGTGTCCGAACCCTCCATCACGAAGAGCGGATAGATCAGCCGGTCCGGCCCGAGATCCGTCTCGCGAACCAGGGAGCGGATCGCCGGGGAGCGCCGGTTGCGGCGGGGGCGGATGGGCATCGAAGCCATGACCGGGGATTCTACGTCGGACCTGTTCGCGTGCCGGCCTCTTCCGGGTTGTGGCGCCTAAATCCGTCTACGTCCGTATGGGCGCGGCGTAGCGCCTCGGGAATCGACCAGAGGAGTCTTCTACCGTGTCCAAGCTACACTATTCCCGTGAACGAACTGCTGCGGTATCCCGGCTCGAGCGGGCTGGACTCGATTCGAATCTGGCGGTGGCCGTGATCGACGAGCTCGACCACGAAGAGTCCCGGTTCGGTACCGCGGAACAGGTCGCCAGGATCGAGGTCGGCCTGGCGAGTCTGCAGGACGAAGTCCGGCAGATCGAACCCCGGTTGAGCGGCCGGATGGACGCGCAGCGCGAGGAGCTTCTCGGTCGGATGGACGCGCAGCGCGAGGAACTGGTCGGTCGGATGAATGACCACCGCGACCAGCTGCTTGACCGGTTGGATGTCGAGTTCGATGCTCTCCGCCGGGAGAATCGGCTGCTGTTGCTGTTCTTTTCCACGATCCTCGGGCTTCTCATGGCGCTGTTCCGCTTGGGCCTCTTCTGAGCGGGACCGGCCTGCGCCGCTTCGTCGGCAAGGCGCAGCTCGCGGTGGGATCGGCCTCGGCGAGCCGGCGGGCGGGCCGGCAGGACATCCCGTAGCGCCTCCCTTTTGAAGTTCAGGTCAAGCCGCGCAGCGGAGAGCGATGCGAAGGCGGTGACGCGGCGGCGAAGTTCCGGACTCCTATACTTGTGCGGATGGGTCTTCAGGAGATCTGCCCCGGCATCTGGTCCGCCGAGCATCGTCAGAAGTTCGGGCTCGGTTTTGTCGCGCCGTGCAGGATGACCGTCGTCCGTCTGGCCTCCGGCGGGCTCTGGATTCACTCGCCGGGCCCGGTGGACGAGGCGCTGGCGGCCGAGATCGGCGAGTTGGGCCGCGTGGAGTACCTGGTTGCGCCGAACCTGTTCCACCACCTCCACCTGCGGGCCGCGGCCGAACGGTTTCCCGGGGCGGAGGTTCACGTGCCCCCGGGGCTGGACCGGAAGCGACCGGACGTGAGGTTCGCCGGTACGCTGGGGGTTGCTGCGCCCTGGGGCGACGAACTCCAGCCGATTCCCATCGAGGGCATGCCCGCGTTCAGGGAGGTCGTCTTCGTCCATCGCCCGAGCGGGTCGCTGCTCGTTGCGGATCTCCTCTTCAACCTCAGGCGCCGGCTGGGGCCGGTTGTCCGGACCTACATGCGGCTGACCGGGGCTTACGGCCGGGTGGCGCAGAGCCGGGTCTTCCGACTGGTGGTGCGGGACCGGCCTGCGGCCGCGGCGAGTTGCCTCCGCATGCTTCGCTGCCCGTTTGACCGGCTCGTTCCGTGCCACGGCGAGATCGTGGAACACGGCGCGAAGCGGCAGGTCGAGGAGGCACTTTCCTGGCTCCTCCGGGATCTGGAGCGGCCTCCCGATGCGCATCCGGCAGGCGTCGCGGTACCCGAGGTCTGATTCCGCCCCATGTCACTTCCTCTGGCGGACCTGCGGGTCCTTGACCTGACGATTGCCCGCGCCGGGCCGACCGCGGTGCGGCAACTCGCCGATTGGGGCGCGGACGTCGTGCGCATCGAGCGGCCGCCGGCGCCCGGCAAGGAGATCGGCATCTCCCGCCGGCTCGGCCACGACTACCAGAACCTCCACCGCAACAAGCGGTGCCTGACGCTCGACCTGAAGAGCGAGGCCGGTCGCGAGGTGCTGCTGCGCCTGGTCCGGGATGCGGACGTGTTGGTGGAGAACTACCGCGCCGAGGTCAAGCATCGGCTCGGCTTCGACTACGAGACGGTGCGGGCGATCAACCCGCGCATCGTCTACGGCAGCGTGTCCGGATTCGGTCAGACGGGACCCTACCGGGACCGCGGCGGCGTGGATCAGATCGCACAGGGCCTCGGCGGGTTGATGTCGGTGACCGGCCTGCCGGGCCAGGGGCCGGTGCGCACGGGCACGGCGATTTCCGATCTGGCGGCCGGCCTGTACCTCGCCTTCGGCATCCTGGCGGCCCTTCACGAGCGGGAGCGGTCGGGCGAGGGACAGTGGGTGAGCACCTCCCTGCTCAAGGCGATGATCGGGATGCTCGACTTTCAGGCCGCCCGCCACCTGGTCGAGGGTGAGGTCCCGGGGCAGCAGGGCAACCACCACCCGACGATCTCGCCGATGGGGACGTTCCCGGCCGCCGACGGCTGGGTGAACATCGCGGCCACGAGCGGCAGGCACTTTCGGGCCATGTGCCAGGCGCTGGGAGGCAAAGAGTTGCTCGAGCGTCCCGAGTACGAGAACTCGGCGAAGCGCGTCGCCAACCGGGAGCAACTCGAAGGCGACGTCGCCGAACTGACGCGCCGCTTCGAAATGGACGAGATTGTCGAGCGCCTGAACCAGGCCGGTCTTCCCTGCGGCCCGGTCTACGACCTGGGGCAGACCTTCGCCGACCCGCAGGTCGAACACTGCGGGATCGCGGTGCCGCTGGAGCACCCCGAGCTCGGTCCGGTGCGGCTCGTGGGCCAGCCGGTCCGGCTCCGCCGGACACCCTTCGAACTGCGCCGCCGGGCGCCCGGGGTGGGCGAACACACGGACGAGATCCTCGCGGAAGCGGGGCTGGGAGTCGCCGAAATCGAGGCGCTTCGGAGCGCGGGAGTCGTGTTGTGAGTGCAATCGAACTGCCGACGACGAAGATCGAGGCAAGGATCGAGGACGGCGTCGGCTGGCTCACCTACAACAATCCGGAACGGCGGAACGCCCTCTCGCTGGAGATGCAGCTCGCACAGGCCGAGGTGCTGCGCCGGTTTCAGCTGGACGACGCCGTGCGGGTCGTCGTGCTGCGCGGGGCGGGGGGCCGGGCGTTCGTCTCCGGCGCCGACATCTCGGAGTTCGAGAAGCTGCGGACCACGGTGGCGGCGCGGGAACGCTACGACGCGGCGGGGCGCGACACGGGGCGGGCTTTCGCGGCGCTGGAGAAGCCGCTGATCGCGATGATCCGCGGGTACTGCCTGGGCGGCGGCCTGGCCACTGCGCTCCACGCCGACCTTCGCGTCGCCTCCGACGACTCGTTGTTCGGCATCCCGGCCGGGCGTCTGGGCGTCGGCTACGGCTTCGCCGGGATCAAGGTGCTGGTGGACCTTGTCGGTCCGTCGCGCACCAGCGAGATCCTGCTGACGGCGCGACGGTTCACCGCCGCCGAGGCGCACCGGATGGGGCTGATCGATCGCGTGACGACCGTGGACGAACTCGAGGGCGCCGTCCGCGGTCTGGCCGGCGGCATGGCCGCGAATGCTCCGCTCACGCTGCGCGCGGCCAAGCGCGCGATCAGGGAAGCCGCAAAGGACCCGGACCGCCGCGACCTGGACCGGGTCAGGCAACTCGTCGAGGACTGCTTCCGTTCCGAGGACTACGTAGAGGGACGCAGGGCGTTCCTGGAGAAGCGGCCGCCGCGCTTCCGGGGCCGATAGGGCTTCCTGTCGAAGTGCGGTCCGAGATGGGCTGCCAGCCGAGCGCCATGAACGAAGCCTTGCTGGAACTCGGGGAACGTCACCGTCCTGCGCGGTGGCCGGCGCGCGCTCGACGGCGCGACGCCGGCTGCCTTGGCTGCGGAAGCTGCCGGTCCCGCGGAAAACGGCAAGACCTGACTGCTCCGAACGCGCTACGATGCCCGCGAATGCCCGCACAACGACTGCCCACCCTGGCGACGACCGTCGCCCTGCTAGCCGTCGCCGTCCCGCTCGCCGCCACCGACAGCCCCGGCTGCTCGGCCCGTACCGCATCCAGTGTGTCAGCCGCCGCACAGGCGGGCGCCAGCGTCGACCTGGAACTCGCCCACGACGGCCTGACCCGCGGCTACCGCCTCCACCTGCCGGCCGGCCACGACGGCGCCCAGGCTCTGCCGCTCTGGCTGCACGTCCACGGCTACACCGGCAGCGCCGCCCACAGCGACGGCTGGACGGGGCTCTCGGAGCTCGCCGATCGCGAGGGCTTCGTCGTCGTGTTCCCGCAGGGCACGTCGTTCGAGGCGCCGCTCGGCGACGGGGCGGGGGGCCGGAGCGCCACGATCACGTCCTGGAACGACCTCGCCTGCAGCGCGCCGTTGAAGCCGGAGGCGCCGGCCTGCCGGGAGGACGCGAGTCCGTACCCCTGCCCGCCGGAGTGCGGAACCTGCGGGCCCTGCAACTGGTGCTCGTGCCATGACGACGTCGGCTACGTCGCCGCCCTGATCGACCATCTCTCGGCGGAGCTCTGCATCGACACGGACCGCGTCTTCGCCTCCGGCTACAGCAACGGCGGCATGTTCGTGCACCGGCTCGGATGCGCCCTCGGCGACCGCCTCGCCGCGGTCGCGCCGATGCACGGCTATCTGGCGCGGGGCTTCGACTGCGCGGCGGAAGCGCCCGGCCCGTCGATGCTGCTGGTCGGCGGCGCCGCGGACCGCACCGTGCCGATTGACGGTTCGCATGCCGACGACGGCTACATCTACACCTCGCAGCGGGGAGTGGCGGAGAAGTGGGCCGGGGCCCGGTCCTGCGCTGCCGAGCCGGTTGCGGTCGAGACGCCCTGGGACGGACGTCGCGGGTTGACCTGCGTCGAGTATCCCGGCTGCGCCGGCGGTCGGGCCGTCCGCAGTTGTTCCTGGAACGACGCCCACGTCTGGCCGCGGGACGACGCCGGCAACTTCGGCGGCGAGCTGCTGTGGGCCTTCTTCAGCAGGGCACGACAGTAGAGCCGCCAGACCTGCCGCAGGCTCCATGCTGGCCCCGGCACTAACCTCACCGGGACCTCGCGCCGCGTCACTTGCAGCGCAACGCCCGGCGGCGCAGGCCTGCGGGAACAGACGCCCATCGGTCGCGGCCGAAGACTGCCGTTCGTGGTCGACGCGGCCAGGAGAGCAGGAGCGGCGGTGGCCGCAGGTGGCTGCCGCCCACCACGCCGTTCGTGACCAACGTCGCCAGGAGAGCAGGAGCGTGCTCCTCGCGACAGCGCGGCTACAACGCTGCGACCACCCCTGGGACCAGGGCGGTCAGCGCTTCGAGTCTGGCCGGATCGACTCCCAGCCGCGCGCCTGCGGCGACGATCTGACGCCAGGACTCGGCGTCCACGGGAATCGCTTCCGCGCGCTCGACGCGCATCGCGCGTTCCGGGTCACCCGGCGCCAGCACCGGCTCTTCCGGGTCGGCGGCGGGCGACGCCTTGACGTGGGCGATCAACGCCTCCAGTTCGTGTTCCATGGCTGAGCGTTCGACCAGGCGTTCCGGATCGAACACGACCATGAACATGTTGTTGACGATCGTGCCTTCCACCTCGTGTTCGGGCTGCGAGGTGTGGCCTCCGCTCATCATGCCGCCGAGGAGTTCGCAGAACACGGCCAGGCCGTAGCCCTTGTGGTCGCCGAAGGAGGTGAGCGCCCCGGCGGGCTGCTGGAAGAGGACGCTCGGGTCGCGGGTCGTCCGGCCTCGGTGATCGATCAGGGAGCCCTCCGGCGCCTGTTCGCCCCTGTTGTGCGCCACGCGCGCCTTGCCGTGGGCGATGCGGCTGGTCGCCATGTCGAGAAGCACCGGCGGCTGCCTGTCGCTGCCGGGAAGCGACAGGCAGATCGGATTCGTCGAGTAGCGGGCGTCGGTGCCCCGGTACGGCGCAACCAGGGCCTGGTGGCCGACGACGTTGACGAAGTGGAGCGAGGCGAAGCCGGCGTCCGCCGCCTGTTCGCCGTAGGTGCCGATCCGGCCCAGGTGGTGGCAGTTGCGGACCGGCGCGAGGACGATGCCGGTGCCGCGGCAGCGCTCGATGGCTGCGTCCGTCGCCTGGCGCCCGACTACCTGGCCGTAGCCCATGCCGCCGTCGAACATCATGATCGCGCCGTCGTCGCGGACCAGTTCGACGGTCCGGTTCGGCTTCAGCGTCTCGTTGCCGAGGCTCCGCTCGTAGGCGGGAAGCATGCCGACGCCGTGGCTGTCGTGGCCAGAGAGGTTCGCGAGCACGAGGTGGTCGGCGACGATGCGCGCCTCCTCCGGCTCACTGCCGCCCGCTTCGAGGATCATCGAAGCTGCTTCGCGCAGCGCCTGTGGATGGATGTGGAGCGATTCCAGGGGGTGCTCTCCTTCTCTTGCGTCGGCGGCGTGGAAGCCGCGATCCTAGCGAGCACCTACCGGGTTCACGAGTTCGATACCGGGGAAACGGGCGAAGTCGCGGTCGGTCGTGGCGATCGCGGCGCCGTGTTCGAGCGCCAGGGCGGCGAGGTGTGCGTCCATCACCATCGGGCCCCGGGCCTGCCCGCTCACACACAGATCGCTCAGGATCGTCCAGGTTCGTGGCCCCGGTTGCAGCATCCTGGCGTTCGGCAGGGCCAGCCACGCTCGAATCAGGGAGCAGGCTTCGTTCGGTGTCAGGGGACGCGAGAAGACGCGGCGATCCGAGGCGATCCGGACGAACGCCAACAGGGTGACGAGCGCGAAGCCGACAGAGCGCCCGGACGAAAGCTCGGCCTCGAGCCAGCGCTTCGACGCCTCCTGGTGCGGACTCCCGGAGTCGTAGGCGTAGAGCAACACGTTGGCGTCGACCAGCGTCATCGGCGGGCTGGACCGTCGAGGACGTCGAGCAGGCCGCTGATGTCGTGCAGGTCGAATCCCGATCGCAGACCCATGGGTCGTGCCTCCACCGTGAAGGGGACTGCGAGCTCCTCTTCGCCGGGCGCCTCGAACCCCCGACGAAGAGTGATGTTCACGATCTTCTTCATCGTCGCGCCGGTGCGCACCATCTCGTCGCGCACTTTGGCGGCGACGTCGTCGTCCAGCGTCAGGGTTGTCCTCATGGCACGGATGCTAAGGTTGGAGCATCACGATGTCAATCGTGACGCATCTTCGATTCACGCCCGATACCCGAGGATGCCGTAAGCAGGCAGGTCGTCGGCGATGCACGATCCGGCAGAACGCGGCGGGCGTCCGAGGTCCCACGACATCAAGTTCTCCGAGTGGTCGGTTCTCCACGTCCGGTCGAGTATCGGCATCGAGCCGGTTGGCCGGCATCCAGGGCCAGATCGACGGCCTCCGAGGCGACGGTGGTCCGCGCCGCCCGCGCTTGGGGACAGGGGCGGTAAGCTGACGCTTCGATGCGCCCCTCCACAGCGTCGCCTTTCGTGGCGGCTGGTTTGTTGCTCGTGTTCGGCGCGGCCGGGCCCGGGCTCGCCCAACCCGACCCCGGGTCGGGGTGGATCGACCTGACTGCGGGCGGCCTCGAGCACGGGTGGCGGCAGCTGGGCGGCGTGGCGGAGTACGCGCTCGACGGCGACACGGTGGTCGGCGCCTCCGTCATCGAGACGCCGAACTCCTTTCTGGCGACGAAGGAGGAGTACGGCGACTTCGCGTTGCAGCTGGAGTTCAGGATCGACGAGGGGTTGAACGCAGGCATTCAGATCCGCAGTCACAGTGATCCGGTCTATCGCAACGGGGTGGTGCACGGCTATCAGGTCGAGATCGACCCGAGTGAACGTGCCTGGTCGGCGGGAATCTACGACGAGTCACGGCGCGGCTGGCTCTTTCCCCTGTCCCTGAACGCGGCGGCCAGCCGGGCGCTTCGCCAGGGAAGCTGGAACCGCCTCTACATCGAGGCGATCGGCCCGGCGATTCGCACCTGGCTGAACGACGTGCCGGCGGCGTACCTGCTGGACGAGATGACGCTCAGCGGCTTCATCGCGTTGCAGGTGCACTCGGTCGGGCCGGAGCAGGGCGGGTTGCAGGTGCGCTACCGCAACGTCCGTCTGCGCACGGAGGACCTGGCGCCCCGGAGCGGGGAGTTCCCCTACATCGTCGACACGCGTCCGAACCGGCTGTCCGAAGCGGAAGCGGCCCTCGGCTGGCGTCTGCTCTTCGACGGAAGGAGCACGGAGGCCTGGCGCGGCGTCAACCGCGAGGAGTTCCCGGCCACGGGTTGGGAAGTGCGCGGCGGCGAACTCACCCTGGTGGCGGCGAATGCCGGTCAACCCCGGGGCGGCAGCATCGTGACCCGGGAGACGTTCTCGGCGTTCGAACTCCAGCTGGAGTTCCGGTTGGCCGAGGGCGCGAACAGCGGCATCAAGTACCTGGTGACCGAGGGCCGCGACTCTCCCCCGGACACGTCTGCGGCCTTCGAATACCAGCTCCTGGACGACCTGCGGCACCCGGATGCACGGGCCGGCAGGGACGGCAACCGCACGCTGGCGTCGCTCTACGATCTGCTGCCCGCCGCGAAGCCGTCCCGCTTCGTCAAGGGGCCTGGTCGCTTCAACCACGCCCGCATCGCCGTCCGCCCCGATGGCCGCGTGGAACACTGGCTGAACCACGTCCCGGTGCTGATGTTCGACCGCAATTCGCGAGAACTCGACGAGGCGATCGCCCTTGGCAGGTTCGCCGGCCGCGACGGCTTCGGCGAGTGGCCGCAGGGCCGGATCCTGCTCCAGGACGACGGCGACGAGGTCGCCTTCCGCAGCATCAAGGTCCGCCGGCTGGACGAGACGCCGTAGCCTTGGGCTTGGCAGCCCGTGAAGAAGTCACGCGGCATTCGCGCGGACGTGCATCCGCCGATCTGCAAGAAGCAGGATGGCAGCGTGCCTTCACCGGTCGCCCCTGCGCGTAGGATTCCGGGCATGCGCGTGCGCCTGGCCTACGGCCGCAGCGGCCTCGTGATCGAGGCGCCGCGGGAGCGGACGACCGTGATCGAGCCGCGCCAAGCCCCGGCGCTTCGCGATCCGGAGGCGGCTCTGAAGGCGGCGTTGCGTCGGCCGGTCTCCGGGCCGCCGCTCCGGCAGCTGGCGCGACCCGGGCAGTCCGCGGCGATCTCCGTGTGCGACATCACCCGGGCGCAGCCCCGCCGGGAGATGGTCGGCGCGGTGTTGCGGGAGCTCGACGGCATCGTTCGCCCGGAGGACGTGACGATCCTGATCGCGACGGGTACGCACCGCGCGAACACGCCGGACGAACTCCGCGCGATGCTCGGCGACGAGATCCTGAACTCCTGCCGGGTGATCAACCACGACGCCCGCGACGAGTCGTCCCTGGTCGATCTGGGCGAGAGCGCCAACGGCGTTCCGACCCGGCTCTGCCGCCACTGGCTCGAGGCGGATCTCCGGATCACGACCGGCTTCGTCGAGCCGCACTTCTTCGCGGGTTTCTCGGGCGGCCCGAAGATGGTCGCTCCCGGTCTTGCCGGTCTCGACACCGTGCTTGCCCTGCATGACGCCGCCCGCGTCGGCGACCCTCGTTCGACCTGGGGAATCATCGACGAGAACCCGCTCCACACCGATATCCGCGCGATAGCGGCTCGGCCCGAGGCGAAACCGCACTTCAGCATGGACGTTCTGCTGGACAGGCAGCAGAGGATCACCCACGTCTTCGCGGGCGAACTCTTCGAGATGCACCGTCGCGCCTGTGCGGCTGCGAAGCCCATCGCGATGCGGGAGACCGGGCGGCGCTTCGAGGTCGTCGTGACGACGAACTCCGGTTATCCGCTCGACCAGAATCTCTACCAGGCAGTCAAGGGGATGTCCGCGGCGGCGCAGGTCGTGGCCGACGGCGGCACGATCCTCTGCGCCGCCGAGTGCAGCGACGGCATCCCCGACCATGGCCGCTACGCCGAGTTGCTCGGCCGCGGCGGTTCGCCGGAGGAGCTGCTTCAGCAGATCGAGGCACGGCCTGTTACCGAACCGGATCAGTGGCAGGTACAGGTCCAGGCGATGATCCAGCGCCGCGCGCGGGTCCTGGTCAAGGCCGACGGCCTGACCGCGGAGCAGCTTGCAGCCGCCCACTTCGAGCCGGCGCAGGACCTGGATGAGGCAATCGTCGAATGCCTTGCAGCTCAGCCCGACGGACGCGTCTGCGTGCTGCCCGAGGGGCCGCAGACGATCCCGTACGTTGCCTGACATCCCCTCCGCTGGAGGGGCGCTCAAGAAGTCGCTGTGGCCCAGGGAGCGGCCGGTGTCATCGCCGATGCGGGTTTCGCCGCCGACTTGAGGGCGGCGGCGACGGCCGCCTCGACCGACGTAGTCGATGAGGGTGGCGCTCGCCGACCTGCGGCTCGATCATCTCTGGGTGATCTACCCTGGAGACAGACCCTGCGAGCTGGACGAGCAGATATCCGTTCTGCCGTTGGGAGATGTTCCGGGTCTGGCGGACCGCATTTCGAGCGCCTCAGGCTGATGCAGCCCGGCGGCCTGTGGAAGGGCCATCGAGAGATGCACATCGAGCCTGATTGGTTGTTGATCCATCGCGTGAAAGGAACCGACTTGCACCTCGTTCGCACCGGTACCCACTCGGACCTCTTCAAGAAGTAGAGCCGCCGTCGCAGGTGGGGTCTCCTGCGGCGCCGAGCGCGGTGGTAGCTTCGGGACGATGGCTGAGCCGATCCGGAGGGCCGTATCCAGGGCGAGAACCGAGAGTCCGGGCGATCCCGAGGAAGCGCCGCTTGATCTTGCCGACTTCCCCGGTTGCCGGGCGGAGCGCATCTCTCGGGAGGAAATCGGGGACTACGACGGCCGGGTCGAGTACTGGGAGGCTCGCACCGAGACGGCGGTCGTCGTGTGCGAGCCGACGACGCGGTTTCACGAGCAACCCTCGCAGCGGCTGGCGCGGCTTGCTGAGCGGATTGCCGCGTCGAGGGGTTCGCCGATCGAGACGTTCGGGACGACGGACCTGGTGCGCTACGACCCGCAGGGCGAACGCAAGGTGCTGATGCAGGCGGACCAGATTCTCTATCTTCATCCGCGCGAGTTCACCGTCTGGGAACGTGATGTCGATATCGACAGTCGAGAGCGCCCGGATGTCGTGCTTGAAGTGGACTATTCGACCGACGTCCGGCGGCGGAAACTCCGAATCTACGAGGCGTGGGGTTTCCCGGAGGTCTGGGTGGACGTGCCTGACGCGCCGTCGCCGAGCCGTCCGAAGTCTCGGCTCTCCGGCTTGACGATTCACGTTCCGGAAGGCGGCAAGTTCCGGAGGGTGTCGAACAGCCGGGCGTTTCCAGGCTGGACGGCGGAGGAGATCCACCGGGCGCTCGACGAACCGGCGACCTCCGAGGAGACGTTGGCCGCGCTGCGGCGCGTCGGCCGCGCTCTGGGCGCCGCCGAAGGCACCGGGCCGGACGACGATCCGTGGCTGCGGAGCGAGCGCGCGGAGGGCCGTGCGGAGGGCCGTGCGGAGGGCCGTGCCGAGGGGCGCGCGGAGGGCCGCGCCGGGATGTTGCGGGCCGTCCTGGGGATCCTGCAGGCGCGTAGGATCGCCCTGAGTCCGGATCTGACGGACCGATTGGCGAGGCTCGACCGGCTGTCGGCCGATGAGCTGATCCAGGCCGCGCAGACCTGCTCGAGCCAGACCGAGTTCCTCGCGCTGCTGGAGGCGAGACCGCACGAAACAGTCTGAGGAGTACGTGCGCTTGCTGCGTCCGGCGGGCGAGAAGCGGCCGTCTGGCGGTCGGCTATCATCGGTTGCCGTCCCGGTCGGCTGTGGTCCGGCTGCAGTGCTTCCGGGCGGTCCCCTTGCCAAGCGCAGGCGCCCTGCCCCTCCAACGCTCCGGAACGAAGGAGGTAGCCATGACAGAGAGTGATTTGTCCGAAGCAGCGGGCGCTTCGGCGGCGGAACAGCGGGTGTGGGCGATGATGGAACGACACGCTCAGGAGATGGACCGGCAAGCCCTGGAGATGGACCGGCGCGCCTTGGAGATGGACCGGCACGCCTTGGAGATGCGCGATCTCCGCGAGAGGCAGAAGGAGACGGACCGGCAACTGAAGGAGACTGACCGGCTCCTCACCAGGCAGGCGGAGGACGCCGACCGGCGGTTCAGACAGGCCGACGGGAAGTTCGACTCCCGTTGGGGCAGGTTCATGGAGAGCTTGGTCGAGGGCGATCTCATACCGTTGCTGAGGGCGCGCGGGGTCGATGTTGACACGACATCGAGTCGCTACAGAAAGCGCCGCAACGGCGAGCACATGGAGATCGACATCGTGGCTGTGAACGGGAGGGAAGCCGTCGTCGTGGAAGTGAAGACGACGTTGCGACCCGAGGCTGTGAGGCGCTTCGTGGAGAAGTTGCGGGTGTTCCAGGACTGGTTCCCTGACCACCGTGGCCGCACGATCTACGGCGCTATCGCTTACCTGGAGAGCGGCGAGGACGTTTCCCGCTACGCCGAGCGTCAGGGCCTGTTCCTGATCCGCGCCACCGGCAGCAGCGCGAGCATCGTGAACGCGTCGGACTTCAGGCCCCTCGACTATTCGTGAGCCGGCTCGAGAGTCGAGAGGTGTCTCCATGGAACGATTGAGCGAAACGTTGTTGCGGTACGCGGAAAGACTGTCGGAAGGCTCCGTTCTGCCGTTGGGAGATGTTCCGGGTCTGCCAGACCGCATTTCGAGCGCCTCAGGCTGATTCAGCTCAGGCGATGGGCTTCGGCGCCGAGCGCGGTGGTAGCTTCGGGGCGATGGCTGAGCCGATCCGGAGGGCCGTGTTCAGGGCGAGAACCGAGAGTCCGGGCGATCCCGAGGAAGCGCCGCTTGATCTTGCCGACTTCCCCGGTTGCCGGGCGGAGCGCATCTCTCGGGAGGATATCGGGGACTACGACGGCCGGGTCGAGTACTGGGAGGCTCGCACCGAGACGGCGGTCGTCGTGTGCGAGCCGACGACGCGGTTTCACGAGCAACCCTCGCAGCGGCTGGCTCGGCTTGCGGAGCGGATTGCCGCGTCGAGGGGTTCGCCGATCGAGACGTTCGGGACCACGGACCTGGTGCGCTACGACCCGCAGGGGGAGCGCAAGGTGCTGATGCAGGCGGACCAGATTCTCTATCTTCATCCGCGCGAGTTCACCGTCTGGGAACGGGATGTCGATATCGACAGTCGAGAGCGCCCGGATGTCGTGCTTGAAGTGGACTACTCGACCGACGTTCGGCGGCGGAAACTCCGAATCTACGAGGCGTGGGGTTTCCCGGAGGTCTGGGTGGACGTGCCTGACGCGCCGTCGCCGAGCCGTCCGAAATCTCGCCTCTCCGGCTTGACGATTCACGTTCCGGAAGGCGGCAAGTTCCGGAGGGTGTCGAACAGCCGGGCGTTTCCAGGCTGGACGGCGGAGGAGATCCACCGGGCGCTGAACGAACCGGCGACCTCCGAGGAGACGTTGGCCGCGCTGCGGCGCGTCGGCCGCGCTCTGGGCGCCGCCGAAGGCACCGGGCCGGACGACGACCCGTGGCTGCGGAGCGAGCGCGCGGAGGGCCGTGCCGAGGGGCGCGCGGAGGGCCATGCCGAAGGGCGCGCGGAGGGCCGTGCCGAGGGGCGCGCGGAGGGTCGGGCCGGGATGCTGCGGGCCGTCGCGGCGATCCTGCGGGCGCGTGGGATCGCCGTGAGTACGGACCTGCCGGGACGTTTGGCGAGGCTCGACCGGCTGCCGGCCGATGATCTGATCCAGGCCGCGCAGACCTGCTCGAGCCAGACGGAGTTCCTCGCGCTGCTGGCCGCGAGACCGCCTGAAGCGGTTTGAGGAGGTCGAGTTGCGCCGTGCGCCGCCTTGGCAACTGGCGCTGGCCGGCCGGCGTGCCGGCGAGGCGTTCCGGGCACTCGCCTGGCTCGGGCGTGACCGGGCCGGTGCGGCGACCGGGGTGATGCGGGAACGGCTGAGCGGACGAAGCGGCTTGACGAGTGGCGTTCTTGTAGCTACGTTGGAGCTACACGACAAGAGGATCTCTGATGACTGCCGATACTGTTGTTCGCGCTCGAATCGACCACGACACGAAGGTGCGCGCCACCGAGGCACTTCAGGCGATGGGTCTGTCGGTCTCCGACGCGATTCGCCTGATGCTGCTGCGGGTCGCGGACGAGAAGAGGTTGCCTTTCGCCGTCGAGGTTCCACGAGCCGCCACCCTCAAGGCGATGAAGGAACTGGAGGACGGCAAGGGCCGGCGCTTCGGCAGCGCCGAGGAGTTGTTCCGCGACCTTGACATTTGACTGTGCTGACCCCGGTTCGCTCCTCGCAGTTCAAGCGGGACGTGAAAAGGGCCAAGGCACGAGGCAAGGACTTGGCCAAGCTGCGCTTGTTGCTGGCCTTGCTGATCGAGGAAGAACCGTTGACGGCGCGCTATCGCGACCATCCGTTGAGGGGCCTGTGGAAGGGCCATCGAGAGATGCACATCGAGCCTGATTGGTTGCTGATCTATCGCGTGAAAGGAACCGACTTGCACCTCGTTCGCACCGGTACGCACTCGGACCTCTTCAAGAAGTAGAGCCGCCGTCGCAGGTGGGGTCTCCTGCGGCGCCGAGCGCGGTGGTAGCTTCGGGACGATGGCTGAGCCGATCCGGAGGGCCGTATCCAGGGCGAGATCCGAGAGTCCGGGCGATCCGGAGGAAGCGCCGCTCGATCTTGCCGACTTCCCCGGTTGCCGGGCGGAGCGCATCTTACGGGAGGAGATCGGGGACTACGACGGTCGGGTCGAGTACTGGGAGGCTCGCACCGAGACGGCCGTCGTCGTGTGCGAGCCGACGACGCGGTTTCACGAGCAACCCTCGCAGCGGCTGGCTCGGCTTGCGGAGCGGATTGCCGCGTCGAGGGGCGCGCCGCGGGGCGTGCGGAGGGCCGTGCCGAAGGGCGCGCGGAGGGCCGGGCCGGGATGCTACGGGCCGTCGCGGCGATCCTGCGGGCGCGTGGGATCGCCGTGAGTACGGACCTGACGGACCGATTGGCGAGGCTCGACCGGCTGTCGGCCGATGAGCTGATCCAGGCGGCGCAGACCTGCTCGAGCCAGACGGAGTTCCTCGCGCTGCTGGCCGCGAGACCGCCTGAAGCGGTTTGAGGAGTACGTCTCCGTTTCGCGTCCGAGGCAGGGAGTCGACTTGAAGAGTGTCAGAAACACGGCTATATTCCCGACAGTCGAGAGCGGTCGCCATGGAACGACTGAGCGAAGCGATACTGCGGTACGCGGAAAGACTGCCGGAAGGCACCCCGGTGCTGGCGAAGGGGCTGTTGCATCTCGGCAATCGGGCGGCGCTCGACCAGGCCCTGTCCCGTCTTGTCCGGCGCGGCGCGCTGCTTCGGGTCGGACGCGGTGTGTATGTCCTGCCGGTAGAGAGCCGGTTCGGCCGCCGCGCGCCGTCGGTCGAGAAGACCATCAAGGGGTTCGCGGCCGCGCGCGGAGAGCGGATCGCGAACAGCGGCGCGATGGCGGCGAACGTGCTCGGACTGACCACGCAGCTGCCCGTCAAGCGCGTCTTCTTGACGTCGGGGCCGAGCCGGACGTTGACGCTCGGCCGCGAGCGGGTCGAGTTGCGCCATGCGCCGCCTTGGCAACTGGCGCTGGCCGGCCGGCGTGCCGGCGAGGCGGTCCGGGCGCTCGCCTGGCTCGGGCGTGACCGGGCCGGTGCGGCGACCGGGGTGATACGGGAACGGCTGAGCGAGGACGAGCGCCGGGAACTCGGCAGCGTGAGCGCGCAGATGCCGGGATGGCTGGCCGGACCAGTGAGCGCGGTGGTCCATGGCTGAGCGGTATCTGGATCTGGCCCTCGTCGACCGCCGGGAAGTGCTGGATGTCGCGGCCAGCGCATCCGGCCGGCCCGCCTATCTGCTCGAGAAGGACGTCTGGGTCGTGTGGTCGCTCGATACCCTGTTCGCGGGCCCGCTCCGGGCGCCGCTCGTTTTCAAGGGCGGCACGTCACTGTCCAAGGCCTACGGCGCGATTCGGCGCTTCTCGGAGGATGTCGACCTGACCTACGACATTCGAGCGCTTGTTCCGGAGCTGGTCCGCGGTCGCTTGGATGCGCTGCCGCCGAACCGGAGCCAGGAGAAGCGTTGGACGAAAGCCGTGGATCGTGCTCTGAGCGCTTGGATACGCGATGCGGCCGCGCCGGCGCTCGCTCGGGCGCTGCACGTCGTGGAGCCCGGCGGAGAGGTCGCGGTCAAAGGCGGTGACGTCGTCATCCGCTACGTCGCGTTGCCGGAGGGGACAGGCTACGGGCGACGGGAAGTGAAGCTGGAATTCGGCGGGCGGGCGACGGGGGAGCCTGGTGCGGCGATGGAAATTCGCTGCGATGCAGCGGGCCATGTCCCGGGCGTCCAGTTCCCGGCGGCGAAGCCGCGGGTCCTGCAGGCGGAGCGGACGTTCTGGGAGAAGGCGACGGCGGCGCATGTGTTCTGTGTGCAGCGACGGGTGCGCGGCGAGGGGTTCGCCCGGCACTGGCACGATCTGGTACGGCTCGACGACGCGGGCGTTGCCGCCAGCGCTTTGGCGGACCGCGGTATCGCCGAGGGGGTTGCGGCACACAAGACTGTGTTCTTCGGCGAAAAGGATGCGTCGGGAAAGTGGGTGGACTACAGGGAGGCGGTGGCCGGGGGGCTGCGGCTCGTTCCCACAGGGGACGCGCGCTCGGCGCTGGCCGACGACTACGCGCGGATGGTTGAAGGCGGGTGGTTGCTCGATGAAGCGGAGCCGTTTGAGGTGTTGATGGATGCCTGCCAAACGATTGAGGACCGAGCCAACGGGCGCGATTGAACTTCGCGCTCGCACCCACCGGCGACCACGGACCTGGTGCGCTACGACCCGCAGGGGGAGCGCAAGGTGCTGATGCAGGCGGACCAGATTCTCTATCTTCATCCGCGCGAGTTCACCGTCTGGGAACGTGATGTCGCGGAGGGCCGTGCCGGGATGCTGCGGGCCGTCGCGGTGATCCTGCGGGCGCGTGGGATCGCCGTGAGCACGGACCTGACGGGCCGATTGGCGAGGCTCGACCGGCTGTCGGCGGATGAGCTGATCCAGGCCGCGCAGACCTGCTCGAGCCAGACCGAGTTCCTCGCGCTGCTGGCCGCGAGACCGCCTGAAGCGGTTTGAGGAGTGCGTCTCCGTTTCGGGTGGCCGTGACCAAGAGAAAGGGCCTCCCCGTTGCCGGAGAGGCCCTTGAGTTCTCTGCCGCGGCCGCAGCCGCCACGGCATCATTCCGGAGCGGTCAGCCTAGAAGCTGAACCGGGCGCCGACCTGCAACTGGCGCTGGTCCGTGGTCCGGAACGACGGGATCCCGAAATCGTCCGGCACGGCTCCGTTCCGGATGTTGCGCTGATTGAACCCGACGCCAAAGCTGTTCTGGTCGAACACGTTGAACGCCTCGACGAAGACGTCCAGCCGCAGACCGTCGCCGAAGCGGATGAACTTGCCCACGCGGAGATCGATCGTCTGGATCGACTCGTTCCGTTCCGTGTTGCGGCCCACGACGGCGCCATTCATCACAGCCCGGTAGTCGGGGCAGTTCCAGCCGACGGAGCTGCAGTAGGCGAAGTCGACTCCGTTGTCGACCAGCGTGTACGGGGTACCCGACTTGTAGTTCAGGATGCCCGAGATCTGGAAGTCGGCCGGCAATTGGATCATGCCCGTCACCACCAGGCGGTGCTTCACGTCGCGGTCCGATAGACCCCAGTCGTAGTCCAGATTGCCCGTGTCGGAGATCGTGACGCCGGTCGCCGAACGCTCGTTCGAGTCGGTATCGCGATCCTCGCCCCAGGTGTAGTGGGCGCCCAACTGGTAGCGGCCGGTGAAGCGCTTGTTCACCTTCAAGGTGACGGCCTGGTACTCCGATTCGCCGCGCGACTGCCGGACCAGAACCTCAGCGCACTCGACGCCGTCGATGCCGGGGCATTCTTCGTTGCGGCCATCCCACATCGGGCGGCCGTATTCGTCGTAGCCGCCGAACTGGCGGTTGAAGTCCGTGTTGCGCTGCAGACCCGTCGCCTCTGCATACACGGCGTCCACGCCGCCGCTCCAGCCACCGCCGAGTTCCCGCTCCCAGCCGACGCTGGCGCGCAGGGTCTGGGCATCGTCAAACTCCGGGTCGACATAGGAGATCGCGGGGATGATCCCCGGCGGCGGGTTCTCGTTGTTGATCGGTGTCCCAAGCGGCACATAGCCGTTCTCGCCGGGACCGACGGTGATGCGACCGTAGTTCGGCGGCACGCCGTTGGCCTGGACCTGGTTCGCGAACAGCAGGGTCGGCGTCCGGCCGAAGAAGAAGCCGATGCCGCCGCGGAGAACGGACCGGCCCTCGTCCTGCGCGAGGGCGAACCCGAAGCGGGGCGCCAGGTTCTCCGTATCCGGGATCTCGCGGCCGTCCGGGTGCAGGTGCTCCAGACCATCCGGGTTGTCCGTGGACGTGTAGCGGAGGCCGTAGCTCATCGTCAGGTTGTCCCGCTTCAGGCTGTCCTGCCCGTAGAACGCGAGCGCGGTCTGGGTCTCGTCGTAGTTCGGGTAGGTCGAGTCGCCGAACCAGATCCGGGCGGCGCTGGCCTCGTTGTTCAGGAAGTCCTCCGCTGACCGGAAGTCGTAGCGGCCGTCGCGGCTGCCGGCGAAGAGCTGGGCCAGGTCGTCCTTCGAGTAGTCGACGCCGAACTTCGTGTCGTGGGCGCCGAACAGGTAGGAGAAGTCGTTCTTGACCTGAAGCTGCGATTCCTCCACGAAGATGGGCAGGAAGTCGAACTTGCCGACGCTGGCGCCGTTCCAGCGGAAACGGACCTGCGCCTCGATCGGCGTGCCGACCCGCAGCGACAGACGGTCCAGGTTGTCGTCGGCCGACTGGATGCGGAACTCGTTCACGCCGCGGCTGCCGACGACCGACGTCATCGACGCGATGAAGGACAGCGTCTCCTCCGTCTTCAGCGACTCCTCGTCCAGGTAGTCGCTCGCCCGTTCGTAATCCGTCCAGTTGGCCCGCAGGGTGATCAGGTTCGCGTCGCTGATCTGGTGATCCAGCTTGCCGAACAGGACCTGGTTGCTCACCGAGCGGGTAAACAGGCCGGTGGCGGAACCGTCGTCGTTGCGCTCGAAGCCGTCGACCAGGGCGGCGAAGGCGGGCTCGCTCTGGGCCCGCTGCATGATCAGGTCATAGACGCTGCCGCCGCGGTTCGTGAGGAAGCGGGTGAAGGGGACGTCCCTGTCGCGCTGGTCGATCGCGAAGTAGTAGTGCGTGCGATCCTGTTTGAACGGACCGCCGATCGAGACCCCGTAGTTTTGGGCGTCGAACGTGTCCACCGGCCTCGAGCCGTCGCGGTCGTTGAAGTCGTCGAGCGGCGAGGAGGGAAGATCCTCGGCCATGCTGTCATCGCGGAAGAAGGCGAAGGCAGAACCCCTGATCTCGTTCGTACCCGACTTGGTGACCACATTGACGAAGGCGCCGCCGTGGCGCCCGTACTCGGCGGAGAAGCCGTTCGTGATGACCTGGAACTGGCGCACCGTGTCCTGGGCGATGATCAGGCCGTCGTTCTCCGTCGCCTCGCCGCCGCGGCCGTAGCCGAAAAAGGTGCTCTTGTTGTCCGCGCCGTCGACCGAGAGGCCGCTGTACATGCCGCGCTGGCCGGCGATGGTCAGGAAGCCGCGGGATTGGTCGCGCTGGACGCCCGGGGTCAGAATCGCGAAGTCGGTGAAGTCGCGGCCGACGGTCGGCAGGCTCTCGATGGCCACCTCGTCGATGTAGTTCGCGGCGCCGGAGCGGCTGACCTCGATGATCGGCGCCTCGGAGGTCACCGTGATCACCTCGGAGGTCGACTCGATCTCGAGGGTCAGGTTGATGTCCTTGATCTGGCCGACGAGCACCGAGATGTCGGTCTGCTGCGTCGTCTGCATGCCGGCGAGCTCGGCGGCCAGGGTGTAGGTGCCGACCTGCAGCGCCTTGGCGCTGTAGAAGCCGTTCGCGTCGCTGATCACGGCCCGGTCGATGCCGGTGTCCTGGTTGGTCGCCGTGACCGTGGCGCCGGGAATCGGGTCACCCGCGGCGTCCGAGATGTACCCCTCGATCGTGCCGGTGATGGTCTGGGCAAGGCCGGCGCCGGCCATCAGGAAGGCGCAGGTCGTGGCCAGGAGGATCGCAAGAAGACGTGCCCGCGGGCGGGTCCACTGCATGGTTGGTGTTCTCCTCTGTGTTTCTGAGTGGGAATTCGAGGCCTTCGGCGTGCAGGGCACGCCCGTCGAGGCTGTCTGACCGAGGTTGTCGCGGAGGTGTGTGGGGGCGTTGCGGCGCAAGGCCGCGAACGCAGTGCGACTATAAGGGCCGCTTCGCCGGCCGTCAAAGGAGGGTGGGGAAGTTCAGGAAGTTGAATTGCGGAAGTTGCTCCCGTCATCCTGCCGCAGAACGCTGCGCGACAGATTCTGCGGCGAGAGGCCCGGCGAGATCGGGGCCGAGGGGCCGGACACGGAATCAGCGGCCGCTTTGGCGGCTCCGGCTCAAAGGGCCGACGGCAGGGGCAGATCCGTGGCGCCGGTCAGGTACTCGTCGATTCGGGCGGCGGCGCCGCGGCCCTCGTTGATCGCCCACACGATCAGGCTCTGGCCGCGGCGGCAGTCGCCGGCTGCGAACACGCCCGGCACGGAGGTCGCGTACCGTGCGGGTTGGGCGGCGAAGTTGCTGCGCGGATCGGTGGCCAGCCCCAGCTGTTCGGCGAGCGTGTCCTCGGGTCCCAGGAAGCCCATCGCCAGCAGCACGAGTTCGGCTTCGAACGTCTCCTCGGTACCGGGCGCCTCCTCCATCATGAGGCGGCCGGCGCCGTCGCGCCGCCAGGCGATGCGCACGGTCTCGATGCCCGCGACGTTGCCGGCGCCGTCGTCCACGAAGCGCTTCGAGAGGACGGAGAAGACCCGCGGATCGGCGCCGAAGCGGGCTGCGGCCTCCGCGTGGGCGTACTCGACCCGGAAGATGCGCGGCCATTCCGGCCACGGGTTGTCCGGCGCGCGCCCGTCGGGCGGGCGGTCCAGGAGCTCGAAGTTGACCATCGAGGAGCAGCCGTGCCGGGCCGCGGTCGCGATGCAGTCGGCGCCGGTGTCGCCGCCGCCGATCACGATGACGTTCTTGCCCGCGGCGTCGATGGGCGGCTCGATCATGCCCACGCCGTCGCCGGGCAGTTCGGCGTCCAGCAGCGCCCGGGTGTGCTCGGTCAGGAAGTCCATCGCGAAGTGGATCCCTGAGAGTTCGCGGCCCGGAATCGAAAGATCGCGCGGGCGGGTGGCGCCGCAGGCGAGCAGGATCGCGTCGAAGTCTCGCCGCAGGTCGGCGATGTCGACGTTGTGGCCGACGTGGGCGCCGACGACGAACTCGATGCCCTCGGCCCGCATCAGGTCGATCCGGCGGTCGACGACCTCGCGCTTGTCCAGTTTCATGTTCGGTATGCCGTACATGAGCAGGCCGCCGATGCGGTCCTCGCGCTCGAAGACGGTGACCGAATGGCCGACGCTGTTCAACTGGGCGGCGGCGGCGAGGCCCGCGGGGCCTGAGCCGACGATCGCGACGCTCCTGCCGGTCCGGGTCGCCGGCGGTCTGGGAACGACCCAGCCCTCTTCGAAGCCCCGCTCCACGATCGCGTTCTCGATGTTCTTGATCGTGACCGCCGGGTCGGTGATCCCGAGCACGCAGGCGCCCTCGCAGGGCGCGGGGCAGACCCGACCGGTGAACTCGGGGAAGTTGTTCGTCCGCTCCAGCCGTCGCAGCGCCTCACGCCAGCGGCCCTGGTAGACGAGGTCGTTCCACTCCGGGATCAGGTTGTCGATCGGGCAGCCGTCGTCGGACTGGCAGAAGGGCACGCCGCAGTCCATGCAGCGGGCGCCCTGGGTGGCGAGATGCTGTTCCGGAACGGGCTGCAGGAACTCGCCGTAGTGGCTCAGCCGGATCAGCGGATCCTGGTACGGAACCGCCGTCCGCGCGTACTCCTTGAAACCGGTGTCCTTGCCCATGAACCCGCCTGCCCTCCTCGCTTGCGGTGTTCCGTTTCGCCGACAGCCGGCGGCCTCAGGCCGCGGCCTCGGCCTTCCGCTCGGTCTGAACCTCGGCTTGCGTCTCGCGCTGCGCTTCCAGCACCCGCCGGTAGTCGTGCGGCATGACCTGGATGAACTGGCGCCGCGCTTCCCTCCAGCGCTCCAGCAACCGGCGCGCCACGGTCGAGCCGGTGAACCGGGCGTGCCGGACAACCAGTTGCCGCAGTTCGCCCAGGTACTCGTCTCCGACGGGTTCGAGCCCCACCATTTCCCTGTTGCAGTTCTCCGCCAGCGCTCCGCCCGGATCGTGAACCCAGGCGATGCCGCCGCTCATCCCGGCGGCGAAGTTGCGGCCCGTTGGCCCGAGGATCACCGCGCGGCCGCCGGTCATGTACTCGCAGCCGTGATCGCCGATTCCTTCGATCACCGCGCTGGCGCCCGAGTTGCGGACGCAGAATCGCTCAGCGGCGCGACCGCGGAAGAACGCCTCGCCGGCGGTGGCGCCGTAGAGCGCCACGTTGCCGATCAGGACGTTCTCCTCGGCGGCGAAACGGGACTGTCGGGGCGGGTAGAGGATGAGCCGTCCGCCCGACAGCCCCTTGCCAACGTAGTCGTTGCCGTCGCCCTCGAGTTCGATCGTGATGCCGGGGGCCAGGAAGGCGCCGAGGCTCTGGCCGGCGCTGCCAACCAGCGAGATGTGGATCGTGTCGTCGGCCAGACCGTGTTGGCCACGTGCCTTCATCAGCTCGTGGCTGAGCATCGTGCCCACCGTGCGCCGGGTGTTTTCGATCGGCAGATCGATCCGCACGCGGGCGCCGCTCTCAAGCGCAGGGCGTGCCCGTTCGATCAGTTCGTTGTCGAGGGCGTACTCGAGCGCGTGGTCCTGCTCGATCGTCTTGGTCACGCCGACGTCCTCATGCCTCCTGACCGCGGGCTGCAGCACCGCCGACAGGTCGAGACCCTCCGTCTTCTCGTTCTGTACGGCCAGTTCGGATCGGAACAGGTCGGTGCGTCCCACGAGTTCCTCGATCGTCGCCACGCCCAGCCGGGCCATGATCCCTCGCGTCTCCTCGGCGACCAGGAACAGGTAGTTGACGACCGACTCCGGGGCGCCCTCGAACTTCGCCCGCAGCTCCGGATCCTGGGTGGCGATGCCGACCGGGCAGGTGTTCAGGTGGCACTTGCGCATCATGATGCAGCCGAGCGTGATCAGCGGCGCGGTGGAGAAGCCGAACTCCTCGGCGCCCAGCATGCAGGCGACGACGACGTCGCGCCCGGTCTTCATCTGACCGTCGGTCTGGAGCGTGACCCGCGAACGCAGGTCGCTCAGCACGAGCGTCTGGTGCGTCTCCGCGATGCCGAGTTCCCAGGGCAGGCCGGCGTGCTTGATGCTGGTGAGCGGCGAGGCGCCGGTGCCGCCGTCGTGTCCCGAAATCAGGATGTGGTCGGCGTGGCCCTTGGCGACGCCGGCGGCAACCGTGCCGACGCCGACCTCGGAGACCAGCTTCACGCTGATCCGGGAACCCGGGTTCGAGTTCTTCAGATCGTGGATGAGCTGTTTCAGATCCTCGATCGAGTAGATGTCGTGGTGGGGCGGGGGTGAGATCAGGCCGACGCCGGGCGTGGAGTAGCGAGTCCGGGCGATGATTTCGTCGACCTTGTGGCCGGGCAGTTCGCCGCCCTCGCCCGGCTTGGCGCCCTGGGCGATCTTGATCTGCAGTTCGTCCGAGTTCGTCAGATACCAGGAGGTCACGCCGAACCGTCCCGAGGCGACCTGCTTGATTGCGGAGCGCCGGCTGTCGCCGTTCGCGTCGGGGGTGAAACGGTCCGGATCCTCGCCGCCCTCGCCGGTGTTGCTCTTGCCTCCGAGGCGGTTCATCGCCACCGCCAGCATCTCGTGGCTCTCGGCCGAGATGGAGCCGAAGCTCATCGCGCCGGTGCAGAAACGCTTGACGATTTCGCTCGCGGGTTCCACGGCGTCGAGTGGCAGGGGCGCGGTGTCGGTGCGGAACTGGAGCAGGCCGCGGAGCGAGCACGTCCTCGTCGTGTCCTCGTTGGCCAGCCGGGCGAACTGCTCGTACGCCTCGGTGCTGTTCGTGCGGGCCGCGTGCTGGAGCCGGGAGATCATCGGCGGGTCCCACATGTGGCGCTCGCCGCCGGCGCGCCAGTGGTAGTCGCCTGGATTGGCCAGGTCGGCAACGCGGTCGTGGTCGTCTATCGGGAAGCCCTTCGCGTGGCGGCGGAGAGCGTCCTTGGCCAGCCGCATGAGGCCCGCACCTTCGATCCGGCTCGCCGTGCCGACGAAGCAGCGATCGATGACCTCGCTCGCAAGCCCGACCGCCTCGAAGATCTGGGCGCCCTTGTAGCTGTGCAGGGTGGAGATGCCCATCTTGGCCATGACCTTGAGCATCCCCTTCCCGACCCCCTTGCGATAGCGGTCGACGACCGCCTGGTCATCCGGCGCCGCGGGCAGCCGGCCCTGGCGGCGCGCCTGCCAGAGCGCTTCGAAGGTCAGGTAGGGGTTGATCGCGTCCGCGCCATAGCCCACGAGCAGGCAGTGGTGGTGGACCTCCCGCGCCTCGCCGGTTTCGAGCAGCAGGCCGACCCGGGTGCGCTTGATCGTCTTCAGCAGGTGATGGTGGACGGCGCCGCAGGCGAGCAGGGCGGGCACGGCAACCCGTTCGGGGCCGGCCGCCCGGTCGGAGAGTGCGATGAAGCTGCGGCCGTCGTCGACGGCCTGCTCGGCCTCCCGGCAGAGCCGGTCGAGCGCACTGCCGAGGCCTTCGGCGCCTTCGGCGCGCGTCCAGGTGGCGTCGAGCGTACGGCAGGAGAAGCCGGCGTCGTCCGCGTTGGCGAGAGCTGCGAACTCCCGGTTGCTCAGGATCGGATGCGGCAGGCGGACCCGCCGGCAGTGCTCCGCCGTCGTCTCGAGCAGATTGCGTTCCGGGCCGATCGTGCACTCGAGCGACATGACGACTTCCTCGCGGATCGAATCGATCGCGGGATTCGTCACCTGGGCGAAGAGCTGCTTGAAGAAGTCGTAGACCGGGCGGTCCTGGTCGGAGAGGAACGCGAGCGCCGTGTCGTTGCCCATCGAGCCGACGGGATCGCGCTGTTCCTCGATCAGGGGCCTAAGCATGAAGCGGAGGGTCTCGGCGGTGAAGCCCGAGGCCTGCAGCCTGCGGGTCAGGCCGTCGCCGCCCATCGTGGCCTGGTCCCCGGCCGCGTTGCCGTCGTCCGTGTTGCCGCCGCGCGCGGCCCCCACGGCTTCGGCGGTCTTGGCGCCTCCGCCGGCCACCACGGCTTCGGCGCCTTCGACGCCCTCGGCATCCTGGGCGCCCTTGACGGCTTTGGCGGTCTGGACCGTCTCGCCGGCCTCGGTGCCTTCGCCTGCCTCGGCCGCCTGGACGGCCTCCACGGCTTCGGCGGACTCGGCGGCCTCGACGAGTTCGGCGAGGTCGGTGCGGCGTTCGAGCCACTCGACGTAGGGGCGCTCCGAGGCGATGCTGGCCTTCAGTTCCTCGTCGGCGACGATGCGGCCGCGGTCGAAGTCGACCAGGAACATCCGTCCGGGCTTGAGCCGTCCCTTGGTCAGCACGCGTTCGGGTTCGACCGGGACGACACCCGCCTCGGAGGCCATGATGACCAGATCGTCGTCCGTGACGTAGTAGCGACTGGGACGCAGACCGTTCCGGTCGAGAACGGCGCCGATGTAGCGGCCGTCGGTGAAGGCGACCGACGCCGGCCCGTCCCAGGGCTCCATCAGGCAGGAGTGGTAGTCGTAGAAGGCCTTCTTCGTGGCGTCCATGTGCGGGTCGTTCTGCCATGCCTCCGGGATCATCATCATGACCGCCTCCTGGAGGGTGCGGCCGGAGAGCAGCAGGAACTCGAGCACGTTGTCGAAGCTGCCGGAGTCGGAGCAGTCGGGTTCGACAACGGGGAAGGCGAGCGGCAAGTCGTCGCCGAAGAGGTCGCTCTCCAGGACGCCCTCGCGGGCCTGCATCCAGTTCATGTTGCCGCGCAACGTGTTGATCTCGCCGTTGTGGCTCATGAACCGGTTCGGCTGGGCGCGGTCCCACGACGGGAAGGTGTTCGTCGCGAACCGGGAGTGGACCATCGCCAGGTGCGATTCGTAGTCCGGTGCGGCGAGGTCGGAGAAGAACGGGACGAGCTGGCCGGAGGTCAGCATGCCCTTGTAGATGATCACGCGGGTGGACAGCGAGCAGATGTAGAACATCCGGCCCTCGGCGAGGGCGTCGCTGCCGCGCAGCCGGTTCGTCGCCTGCTTGCGGATCAGGTACAGCTCGCGCTCGAAGGCGTCCTGATCGAGCCCGTCCGCCGCGCCGATGAAGAGTTGTTCGATGACTGGCATGGAAGAGATGGCGGTGGCGCCGATGTTCGCGGTCTCCGGGTGGGTCGGCACCGCGCGCCAGCCGATGAGACGTTGCCCGCGAGAGGCGACGATCTCCTCGACCGTTCGGCGGCACAACTCGCGTTCGGCGTCGTCCTGGGGCAGGAAGAAGACGCCCGCGGAGAAGGTGCCGGGCGCCCCGAGTTCGGCGCCGAACCTGTCCGCCGCGACGCGCCGGAGCAGGGCGTGGGGCAGCGCCGTCAGCATGCCGGCCCCGTCGCCGGTGTTCGGCTCGCAGCCGCAGGCGCCCCGATGGTCCATCTGCGTCAACATGTGAGCGGCCTGCTGCATCAGCCGGTGGCTGCGCTCCCCGCGGACGTGGGCGATGAAGCCGACCCCGCAGGCGTCGTGTTCGTAGGCCGGGTCGTAGAGACCTGTCTTGCCGGGGCGGAGCTTCATGCCGCCCCCGCCGGGCGTGGTGGATGCGCCGCCCGCGGCGTGCGGCCCGCCAGGTGGCCTGCGCCGGTCTCTGCACCGGGAAACAGGTTCACGCGGCTTCTCCGTGGCTGGCGCTCCGCAGGTCGTCGGCGGACATCGGGCCGGCGTTCTCGACCAGGAATGCGGCGAAGTCCTGCGCGGCCGGCCGCAGTCTTCGGCGGGCATGGACGATGCCGACGGGCCGTTCGAGCAGCGGTTCGAGAGGTACGGCGGCAAGCAGCCCGGCCAGGACCTCGGCGTGGAAGGTCCGCAGCGGCAGGATCGCGGCGTAATCGGTCGCCTGCAACATGCTCTTGAACGTGTCGATGTTGTCGAGACGCTGGGCGAACACCGGCGCGGCGCCGTTGTCCGTGAGGTAGCTCCGTATGTGACGCGCCGCGGGGAGTTCGTGGGTGAAGTGGATTACTTCACGGCCGTCGAGGTCGGCTGCCCGGACCTTCTCTGCGCCCGCCAGTTCGTGGTGCAGTCCGCAGGCGAGGCACATCCGCTCTTCCCGAAGCGACCGCGACTGCAGGCCCGGCCACTGTTCGGGGTAGGAAACGATGCCGAAGTCGCAGCGCCCGGTACGCGCCGATTCGGCCACCGCCGCGGGCGGTTCGTACTCGATCCGGACATCCAGCGCGGGCCGCTGGCGCTGGAACTCGGTCCGCAGCTGGTTCAGCAGCGCGATCCCCGCGGAGTAGATTGCGTGGACGCGGACGGACCCGCCGCGTTCGGGGTCGAGGCGGGCGACGCTCCGCGCCAGGGCGTCATAGCGCGCCACCAGCTGACGGCCTTCGCCGGACACGAGCTCGCCGGCCGGCGTGAGCACGAACGGGCGCTTCGATCGGTCCAGCAGCTTCGTGCCGAGCCGCTCCTCGAGGTGATGGATGCGCTGACTGACCGCCGACTGGGTGATGCCGTGAAGCTCGGCAGCCCGGCTGAAGCTGCGCAGGTCGGCGACGTCGCAGAAGATCCTGAGCCCTTGCATCGTAAGAGGCGAATCTTACATTAGGGCGATCTCATGAAGCAACCCTGGAGCATTAGTGATGCTGATGATAGGGCCGCCCCTCCCGTTCCCCGGATCAAAAGGGCGGCCCGATGTCGCCGCCGTGCCACGGGCTGCTAGCCCAGACGCCAGTAGAAGACCAGGAGGTACGCCGCGAGCAGGACGGCGACCCATAGGGCCATCGACGCGGTGAGCCAGGAGCGGCCGAGCAGGCCCTGCGGGCCCAGATGACGCTGGGCGAGGGCGAGGGCGGTCGCGGCGAGGCGCCCGGTCAAGGCGTAGCCGGCCCGGTGCAATGCGACGAAGGCCGTGGCCAGGCCGTCCTGGATTCGGAAGCCGACCCGCCGGTAGAACCAGTCGGCGTCCAGGTTCACCGAGCGCAGCTCCGGCGGGTACAGACCGGTACGCATCAGGGTGGCGAAGGCCAGGGCCGAGAAGAACAGGAGCTGGCTCTGGGTGATGACGTGGGTCGGCGTGTAGACCTGGTAGTCGACCGGATAGGGCAGCAGTCCGTAGAACCACTGCGGGAACAGGCCGATCGTCATGCTCGCCGCGGCGGCCAGCACCATCGCGACGAGCATCGACCGCGGCGCCTCCTTGCAGCGGATGCCGGAATCGTGGTGGAAGAAGGCGAAGAACGGGATCTTGATCCCCGCGTGGTGGAACACGCCGGCGGAGGCGAACAGCAGAACGAGCCACAGCCAGAAGTAGTGCTCGTGGGCGGCCGCACTCATGATCAGCGACTTCGTGGCAAAGGCCGAGAACAGCGGGAAGGCCGAAATCGAGGCGGCGCCGACGATGCATAGCCCGGTCGTGATCGGCATCGACTTGTAGAGGCCGCCCAGGTCCGATCCGTTCACGTGGCCAACGCGGTAGAGCACGGCGCCCATCGCCATGAACAGGAGCCCCTTGAACAGGATGTCGGCGAACGCGTGGGCGACGGCGCCGTTGATCGCCAGCTCGGTGCCGATGCCGATGCCGACGACCATGAAGCCGAGCTGGTTCGTCATGCTGTAGGCGAGCACGCGGCGCAGGTCGTTCTCGATTACCGCGAAGAAGATCGGGAAGGCGGTCATCAGCCCGCCGATCCAGATCAGTTCGGACTGGCCGGGAAAGGCGCGCGCCAGGGCGTAGATGGCGAACTTCGTCGTGAAGGCCGAGAGGAACACGGCGCCCGCCGGCGTCGACTCGGGGTAGGCGTCGATCAGCCAACTGTGGAGCAGCGGGAAGGCCGCCTTGAGTCCGAAGGCGAGCAGGATGAGGGTCGGCGCCAGGTTCGAGAAGCCGAGTCCGCCGTCCTCGAGGAGGCCGGTGAAGTTGCGGAATTCCGCCCAGCCGGGCGCGGCGCCGAGTTCGTGGCGCAGCAGGACGATGCCAGCCAGCAGGAGGACACCCGAGACCATCTGCATGCCGAGATAGCGCAGACCGGCGGCGAGAGCCCGGCCGTCCCGGCGGACCCAGACCAGCAGCGCCGACGACACCGCCGCCACCTCCCAGAACAGGAACAGCGTCCACAGGTCGCCGGCCAGAACCACGCCAAGAGCCGAGCCGGCGTAGAACAGACCGACCAGCGGCTGGAAGTTGTCCTTGACGTAGAAGGAGTAAATGCTGCCGATCAGCGCCGCCAGGTGGAAGATGACGACGAAGATCCGGGAGAGGCCGTCGATCCGCATCAGGGTCAGGGTCTGTCCGAAGAGGTCGAACTGGAGGTGGTTGCCGAGGTCGAGGCCCCAGAACCGCCACAGCGACCAGGCCGGCAAGGCGAGCAGGAGCGCCCTCAGCACGCTCCGCGGCAGCACGGAACGCGGCGCCGCGGCGAGCGCGACGCTGCCGAGCATCAAGAGCAGGGGCGGTGACAGCAGGAACTCGAGCATCGGGGACTCAGGAACTCCCGGACCGCTCTTCGCGGTCGTAGTAGTCCTCGGGCCGCATCAGGACCCGACGCATCTGCTTGGCCGCCAGCACGAGCAGGAAGGCGCCGACAAAGCCGTACACGGGGTAGAACCCGATCCCGCCGTCCGCCCAGCCGCCCAGGCCCTCGAACTCCGCCTTCTTCTTGTAGAAGAAGTCGGCCGCCAGCCACAGAACGTCGATGGCGATCAGCGCGTAGAAGACCTTGGCGACGTTTCGCTTGCGGTCGAGCCAGTACCGCTTGCCGCGGGGCGTCCTGTGGTCGTGGTGGGCCAATCCGATCTCGATCGTCGACGTTGCCGGTTCGCTTTGAGAGGCCGTCGAGAGTAGCAGCGGTAAAGGGGACCCAAGAGGATCCACGCCCCGGATGCTTGCGTAGGATGCCCCATGGACTCGTTCACGGCGCCGGTGCGCCGGTGGTTCGACGACGCGTTTGCTGCCCCGACGCGGGTGCAGGAGTTGGGCTGGCCCGTGCTCACCCGGGGCAGAAACGCTCTGCTGGTCGCGCCGACCGGGAGCGGCAAGACGCTCGCGGCGTTCCTCTGGGCGATCGACAGCTTGAGCTTTGGAGCGTCCCGAGGCAATGGGGCTGCCGCGGCGCCTGACGACGCGGCGCCCGAGCCGGGCGTCCGCGTGCTCTACGTCTCGCCGCTGAAGGCCCTGGTCTACGACATCGAGCGCAATCTCCAGGCGCCGCTCGCCGGGGTCCGCGAGGCGGCCCGGAAGCTCGGGCGGCCGGTGCGGCCGATCACCGTCGACGTGCGGACCGGCGACACGACGCCCCATGAGCGTCGCCGTCAACTCCGCCGGCCGGGCGAGATCCTCGTCACGACTCCCGAGTCGCTGTTCCTCATCCTGGGGTCGCGGGCGGCGGCGAACCTGCGCGCGGTCGAGACGGTGATCGTCGACGAGGTCCACGCGATGGCGGCGACCAAGCGGGGCGCGCATCTCGCCCTGTCGCTGGAGCGCCTCGCCGAACTGACGGGTGACCGGGCGCCGCAACGGATCGGCCTCTCGGCGACCGTTCGGCCGATGACGCTGGCGGCGGAGTTCCTCGGCGGCGACCGGCCGGTGGAGATCGTGGACGCTTCCGAGCCGCCGCACATCGACATCGAGGTCGTCGTGCCGGTGGCGGACATGGAGGCGCCGCCGCCGGCGGAAGCACTCGGTGACGGCGATGAGCCGCCGCCAGGGTCGGAGACGGCCGGTCTGTGGCCCTCGGTCTACCCGCGCATCCTTGAGGAGGTCAAGAGCCACAGGTCGACGATCGTCTTCGTCAACAGCCGTTCCCTCTGCGAGCGGCTCGCCCGGCGGTTGAACGACCTGGCGGTCGGCGTCGACGGTGACGCGGACGGCGACGCAGAGGACGCTCTGCCGCTGGTGCGGGCCCACCACGGCAGCATCTCCCACGAGCAGCGGCGGGAGATCGAGGAGTCCCTCAAGGCCGGGCGCCTGCGCTGCATCGTCGCGACGAGCTCGCTGGAGCTCGGGATCGACATGGGCAGCGTCGACCTGGTCCTGATGGTCGAGGCGCCCGGTTCGGCCGTCCGCGGTCTGCAGCGCGTCGGCCGCGCCGGCCACGCGGTCGGCGAGCGCAGCCGCGGCCTGATGTTCCCCAAGTTCCGCGGCGATCTGCTGGAGTGCACGGTGACCGCAATCCGGATGGAGCGGGGCGCGATCGAGTCCATGCGGCTGCCGGAGAATCCGCTCGACGTACTGGCGCAGCAGATCGTCGCGATGTGCTGCGACCGGGAGCGGACGATCGAGGACCTGCTGAACGTGGTTCGGCGCGCGCGGCCGTACCGCGGCCTGACCCGCGGCGTGCTGACCACGGTGCTCGACATGCTGGTCGGCCGCTATCCCTCGGAGGAGTTCGCCGACCTGCGCCCGCGACTCTCCTGGGATCACGGTCGCGGAGTGCTGACCGCGCGCCGCGGCGCCGCCCTGCTCGTGCGGATGAACGCCGGCACGATTCCCGACCGCGGGCTGTTCACCGTCCATCTCGGTCCGGAGGGTCCGCGGCTGGGCGAACTCGACGAGGAGATGGTCTACGAGTCCCGCGCGGGCGACACGTTCCTGCTGGGCGCCGCCGCCTGGCGGGTAACGGAGATCACGCGCGACCGCGTGATCGTCCGGCCGGCGCCCGGCGAGCCCGGCCGGATGCCCTTCTGGCACGGCGACGGCCCGGGCCGGCCGGTGGAGCTCGGCGAGGCCCTCGGTGTGTTTCTGCGCGAACTCGGCCGCCGCGACTGCGACGACGCCCGGCGCTTCCTGGCCGAGGAGGCTCCGCTCGATCGCTACGCTGCGGCGAACCTCTTCGCCTACGTCGACGAGCAGCGGGACCAGACGGGCGTCTTGCCCACCGACCGCGCCTTGACGATCGAGCGGTTCCGGGACGAGATCGGCGACTGGAGGGTGTGCATCCTGACCCCCTTCGGCGCCCGCATCCACGCCCCCTGGGCGATGGCCCTGGAGCGTCGCTTCAGCGAGCGCTCCGGCGTCCAGGTCCAGGCCCACTGGACGGACGATGGCATCGCCCTCCGCTTCGCCGACGTGGACACCCTCCCGCCGGCGCGGACGTTCCTGCTCGATCCGGACGAGGTCGAGGATCTGGTCACGGACCAGGTCGCGTCGACGCCGATGTTCGCCGCCCGGTTCCGGGAGAACGCGGCCCGCGCCCTGCTGCTGCCACGCAACCGGCCGGGCAAGCGGACGCCGCTCTGGCAGCAGCGGCAGCGCTCGAAGAACCTGCTGTCCGTGGCGCGCCGCTACCCGGACTTCCCGGTGCTGCTCGAGACCTACCGCGAGTGCATGAGCGATCTCTTCGATTTGTCCGGCCTCGTCGACCTGATGAGGAAGATCGAGGACGGCTCGATCCGCATCGACGACGTGGAGACTCCAAGGCCGTCGCCGTTCGCCCGCTCCCTGGTCTTCGCCTACGAAGAGCGGTTTCTCTACGACGACGATGCGCCGGCGGCGGAGCGACGGGCGCAGGCATTGACGCTGGACCGCGAACTGCTGCGCGAGCTGCTCGGCACGTCCAGTCTGAAGGAGTTGCTGGACGAGGAGGTGATCCAGGCCGTTGGCGAGGAACTGCAGGGGCTGGCGCCGGGCCGGGGTCCGCGGCACGAGGACGATCTCTACGACCTGCTTCGGCGTGCCGGCGGGCTGACGCGGGCCGAAGTCGGCGCGCGTGCGCCGGGCGACGCGGACGACTGGCTGTTGGAACTGGAACGCCAGAAACGCGCGGTCGAGGTCGAGTCAGGCGATGGCCGCCGGTTCTGGGTGGCGGTCGAGGATGCGGCGCTCTACCGCGACGGCCTCGACGCGGACTTGCCCGAAGGTCTGCCGCGCGATCTGCTGGCGACCCGGCCGGCGCCGCTGAAGGCGCTGGTCGGGCGCTTCGCGCGCAGCCGGGGACCGTTCGCGAGCGGCGACGCCGCCGGCCGCTTCGGTCTGCCGCAGGGAGCGGTCGAACCCGTGCTCGAGGCTCTCGAAGATGCCGGTTCGCTCGTTCGCGGTGAGTTTCGGTCGGGCGGCGCCGGGTTCGAATGGTGCGACCGGGAGGTGTTGCGGCAGATCAAGCGCCGCACCCTGGCCAAGCTGCGCCGGGAGGCGGCGCCGGTCGACGGGGCGGCGCTGGCGCGGTTTCTCGGACGGTGGCAGGGCGTTGATCAGGGGACCGCGCCGGCCCGTCTGCCGGCCTCGCGCGGCGGTGCCCGGGCCGCGCTGGCCCGTCTGCCGGCCTCGCGCGGCGGTGCCCGGGCCGCGCCGGCCCGTCTGCCGGCCTCGCGCGGCGGCGCCCGGGCCGCGCCGGCCAGTCTGCCGGCCCCGCCCGGCGGTGCCCGGGCCGCGCCGGCCAGTCTGCCGGCCCCGCGCGGCCGTGCCCGGGCCGCGCCGGCGGCTTCCGGGCTTTCCGACCGGACGCTGGGACGGCTCGAGGAAGCGGTGTCTCAGCTCGAAGGTTTGCCGCTGTCGTGGCGGGCTCTCGTCGACCACATTCTGCCGGCCCGGGTTCCGGGATTCCGGGTTGAGACGCTGGACCGGCTGGCGACGGCGGGCGAGTTGCTGTGGGTGGGCCGCGGGCGGCTCGGACCGCGGGACGGCCGGGTGGCCGTCTACCGTCGCGATCGCTTTGGCGTTCTGGCCCGCAGCTGGGCGGAGCAGGCCTCCGAGGCCGCGGCCGACGGAAACGTGAGCCAGGAGGACGGACCGGAGGCGCCGTGGACGGGCGGCCTGCACCGGGCGATCCTGCGGCGGCTCGAGACCCGCGGCGCCTGCTTCACCTTCGACCTCGTGCGCGGCGTGGTCGGCGTCGGCGACTGGGGCGAAACGGAGGTCGAGGCTGCGATCTGGGACCTCGTGTGGGCGGGCCGGATGACGAACGACACGTTCCTGCCGCTCGAGTCGCTGGGCAAGCGCCGCAGGACGCCTTCCGCCAGGCCTCAACCTCGGGGAATCCCGCGAGGCTGGGCTCGTCGACCGGGCCGGGGCCGTCCACCCGCTGGTGTCCGGCGCAGCCGCGTCGCGACCCTGGCCGGCGGGCGCTGGTCCCTGATCGCCGGTTTCGCGGCCCCGGCCGCCCCGGTCAGCGACACCGAGTGGGCTCACGCGACGGCCACGCTTCTGCTTGACCGCTACGGCGTCGTCGCGGCCGAGACGGCCCGCGCCGAGAACGTGCCTGGCGGGTTCGAGGCGCTTTACCCGGTGCTGCGCGAGATGGAGGAGGTCGGCCATCTGCGCCGCGGCTACTTCGTTCACGGTCTGGCCGGCCGCCAGTTCGCGCTGCCGGTCGCGGTCGAGCGCCTGCGCCGGTCCCGACAAACGCCGGGGAGACGCGCGCCGCTCGAGGTCCTGACCGCGGTCGACCCGGCCAATCCCTGGGGCGCGGTGTTGCCGTGGCCCCAGCTCGGGAGCGAAGTCGAGTCGGGCCGTTCCGGTCCCCGGCGCATTCCCCGCGCCTGGCTCGTGCTGCGCGCCGGCACGCCGTGCCTGTATCTCGAAGCCGGCGGTCAGGGCGTCTGGACCTTTGCCGCGCTGGGCGGCGATCCGGATCCGAAGGAGGTCTGGTCCGTCCTGCGGGACCTTGCCGGTCTTCGCAAGCGCCGGTCGATCCGTCTCTTGCGGATCGACGGCCGGCCTGCCCGTGAATCGCGCTGGGCGCCGACCCTCGACGCCTGCGGCTTCGAGCAAGACTCCGACGGCTATCGCGTCAGCCGCCTGCTGCCGGCGGTGTAGCGGCTTCGGCGCAGCGCGGCGGCTACACCCGCCTCCGTGGGTCTCCTCGGGTCCGAAACCCTGCGGACGCTTGCACCTTCCCGATCACCTGCGGCGGCAGTCCGGCCAGGCGCAGGGACGCGAGTTCGAGCGGCGAGCAGACGACGCCGGCGCAACCGGCCTGCTGTGCTGTCGACGCCCAGGCTTGGCGCCCGGAGAGCGTGCGCCGGGGCGGCGGTTGGTTCAGAAGCTGCCTTCGCGGACCTGGTTGCGGTCCGGGCCCAGCCTGATCACGCGCCTCGCCGGTGCGGAGTGGCCTTCGTGGTCGCTGGTCGGCGGGAGTCCTTCCTTGACCTGGCGGACGGCGACGCTGTCCAGGGCGGCAAGCGCTGGCGCGCCCTCGAGGGCCTTCAGGTCCTCGTTGTAGTACTCGAACCACGGCAGGCCGGCGCGGTCGTACTCTTCGGCAGTCGGCGGTTCGTGCGGTGGCCGTCCGCCGGTGACCTCGCGGTACTGGCCCGAGTTCAGGATATGGACGAAACAGCGCGAACGGGAGTCTGTCGACCAGGCATCGAGGCCGTAGGGATCCTCGTGGATTTCCTGTCGCATCAGTCCGCCGGGGGCCAAGCCCATCGAGGGGCAAGCGCGCACGGGCGGCTCCATGTGGTAGAGGACCGAGGGTCGCTCCGACATCATCTCTTCGTAGCGCGACGCCTTCATCGGCCTCACGACGAGCTGCAGTCCGCCGTGTTCCGCCTTGCCGGTCAACTGCTCTTCGGCGGTGTAGCCCTCGCCGAGCGGCATGGCGACGAACTGCCGGATCAGTCCCCTGCGGATGCAGAATCCGTCCAGCCAGGGCTGCTCCGGCACGACGACGTAGTCCTGCTCGGCATGCAACTCGTTGTGGAACGGCTTCCCGGTGACGGCGCAGATCTTGCCCGCGGCGACCTTGACCGCAAACGGGTAGCGGGCGGTGAAGTTGAGCCACAGAGCCTCGGCCTGGTACATCGGCAGGAAGACGCCTCCGTGAGGCTGCCAGTCCGACGGAACCCGGGTTGCGTAGTCGTCCACATGGTGCAACGGGAACCGGCTGAAGCCGGGCGGCAGCGGGTGGGAGCGGTTGTCGTCCGGAATGCGCAGTGTGCGGATGAACGAGATGGATGCTCTGGCATCCTCGTGGACCTCGGGGAAGGTGAATCCGAGTTCGTTGTTTCGCAGTTCGATCACTTGGTTCTCCTCGTCGTCACCAGTTACCGTCTCTCACTTCGCGGACAATCCGCAGCAATGCGTGGTCGGGTGCGCTTCGCAGCTGGCGCAGCAGTTCCGCGAAGAGTTGCGGCCGGCGCATGATGATCTCCTGAAGCTCACGGGAGACCTTGCCGGCCATCGCCAGGAGGAGATCGGGTTCCTCGCTCAGCTCGGCGGCGATTCGCCGGATCGTCGCCTCGGACGGAGGCGCTACCTGCCCGCGCTCCACCTTGCTCAGGTACGCCGGTTCGATTCCGACTCGCTGCGCCACCTGGCGCAACGAGAACGAAGGGTCGTCCCCGCGCAACGCTTCACGCCGCTCCCGGATGTGGCTCCCGAATGTCATGTGTACTACATAGTACACACTTGGGGCGTGACGTCAAGCGAATCGTCTCCGCGTGTTCGATGACCGAGCCGAACCGCGGCTCCGGGAAGCGACACGGCGCGCGCTTTCGGGTGGGTTTCGGAGGGCGGACGCGGAGAGGCTGGTTTCGGCGAGGGTCCACCGCCTCGGTTCGATCATCCGAGATCTTCAAGCTTCGGGATCAGGAGCCGCTCGACTTCTCCGGGTTCGAACTTCGTCAGGCCTTCAGCGTAAGTGCGGCCCTGTTCGGTGCCGACATGGCGGTTGAGCCAGTGGGCGAGCGCTGCCAGCTGGGCCTCGGAGAGCTTCTGCCGGGGGTAGAGGCCGTGGGCGACGTTGATGTGCCGGGCACCGCATGAGTTCCGCACGAAAGCGGGTGGACGACGTGCCATGTAGGTGCAGAGAACAGGCGCGGGCGCACGAAGGCGGACCCTCCACCAGGGTCGCCGATGGCGGGCGACGTAGGACCTGTGAGCGCCCTGCGCTTGCGCCCAGCGCAGGAACCCGTCGACCAGCACCCGGTCCGAACCTTCGAGACGGTCGAGGTCGCGTGGCAGGTCCACGATGTGGCGGAGATCGGCCGTGCAAGCGAGAACAGGGCCCGCGGAGAACAGCTCACGAGCGCGCGTGATCGCGGGAAAGAGAACCCCGGGCGGCAGATCCCCCTCGTATTCTCCCGGCGACCCACACTCCGTTGTTGCCGGTGACCTGCCCGCGGTGAACCCGACAGATCTCTCCGAGCTCGATGACGCCGCCTTCCCTGCGGCCGCGAGGCCTTATGACCGTCGACCATCTCTGCGCCCTTCCAAGGGTGCTCCAGGGCACTGACCGACGCGATCGCAGCTCGTCGAGTTGGTCGGGTCCTTCGATCGTGCGTATTGCGAGCGAAGAACCATGGTGGCCTGCTTCCCAGCAGGTGATGGCGGCCGAGGTCAGCGCGTCCGGGAAGGGTGCGGCCCTGGGAGAGAGGAGATGGACCTCCAGACCGCCCAGTCCGTTGGCAAGGGCTTCCCGGAGCACCGAACCGTAGTTCACGTCCAGCCACTCTGCCGCAGTGATGAATGCGCCGTAATCGCCGGGCTGGACCAGTTCCAGGCTCTTGAGGAAGAAGTGGATATGGAGCCCGGCCAGCTTGCTTGCACGGAGACCGTGCTTCGCGGCGGTGTTGGCGAACCAGTTCTTCCGATCGGCGTCGATTCGATGGTGGCGAACGTAGGGGGGATTGCCGACGAAGAGCGTCGGGCCATCGATTGCCGGCAGAGACAGGTCGCGGTAGTCGGTCTCTTCGATCTTCAGACGGCCGGCGAGGCCTCGAACCTCCGCGTTGGCCCTCAGGAGCAGAATTGCGAGCGGGTCCGTCTCGACCGCGACGAGCGCGGCTTCCGGGAACCGCTGTCCCGCCGCGAGAATGAAACGGCCGGATCCGGCCCCCGGATCGACGACTCGGGCCGGCGATTTGTGCCGCGCCGTCCATGCGAGCATGTTGTCGACGATGGCTGGCGGTGTGTAGGTGGCTCCCTGGTCGCGACGCTCCCGCGGGGTCCGAATTCTGGAGAAAGCCTCGCCGAGGGGGTCGCCGCCGGCGCGGATCTGGTCTCGAAGGGCCTCCACGACCCCGCTTGCCGGCGGCCTGACGGTCAGCGCCACCTTCGTGCCAGCCAGCTCCGCCGCCATGGCGGCGAGCTCCCGTTCGGTCCGGAGAGGCTCCTCCGGGTTCGGCGTCCGGATGGCGTGGACCGTCACGCCGCGAGCCTACTACCGCTACTCGCGCAGGTGGACGCCTGCCCTTACGAGGCAGCCAGCCGGCATCCGTGAGAACGACGGCCAGCGACAGTGCCGCCCGTATGGCAGACTCGCTTCAAGGCCAGGGCCGCGAGGCCATCGCCCGGATGAAGAGGAGTCCTGAAGTTCTCCGGGAGGGAGCGTTCGCCGGGCTTTGCACGCAGTTGGAAGCGGCAAAGGCAGGCGCCCAGGCCTGCATCCGGCTACGGATCGACCCGAGCCGTCGCCTTCCCCATGACGACCACATCGCCGTCCTGGTTCACCGTCGTGACGGACAGGTCGACCAGGTTCTGGCCGTCCTCCTCACGGACCGCGTCGACCTTCGCCGTCGCGGTCAGTGCGTCACCCGGCCAGACCTGGCGCGTGAAGCGGACGCCGTAGGCGGTCAGCCGCCCGTCGCCGACGAAGTCGGTCACCATCCGGCCGGTCATGCCCATCGTCAGCATGCCGTGGGCGAAGACGGTGGGGTAGTTCGCTACCTTGGTCGTGAAGATCTCGTCGGAATGGAGCGGGTTGTAGTCGCCCGAGGCCCCCGCGTACTGGACGATCTGGGTGCGGGAGAGATCTTCCGTGAGCTTCTGGGTGTAGGTGTCGCCGACCTGGACCTTGCTTGCCTGAAGTGCCATCTGTTCTCTCCTCAGTCGCTTTCCACGACCTTCTCGGTGCGCACGCCTACGCCGGTGGCGCGCACGACGAGTTCGCCGGATTCGTCGAAGTACTCCACGATGTTCTCGCTGAACGTGAGCTTGCCGCCACGCTTGCCCTGCCGCTCCCAGGTCTTGCCGGGGCGGGCCTTGAGGGTCAGGGTCTCGCCCGGGTTCACGTGCCGGAAGTACTCGAAGCGCTGCTCCGCGTGCAGGCCCGTACCGCCGTCGCCGCCGGTGCGTGTGGGCGGCACGCCGGTGGGCTCCTTGCCGGAGCCGAACCACGGTTCGCCGATCTTGGGGCGCAGGAAGTAGTCCGGGTCGTACTGCGCCGAGGCCTGGTAGAAGGTCGGCGGCGCGATCACGTTGCCGGGCTCCGTGTCGGCCGCCGCGTCCGCGTCGTGATAAATGGGGTTCGGGTCGCCGACCGCGCGGGCGAACATCATGATGTGTCCGGCCTCGATCGGGAACTTCTCTGCTGCCATACCGTTCCGTCCTCCTCTGCCAGTGGTCTCCGGAGCGCACTCGCTGCGTCGTTTGATCGCGTGACTGTAGCAGCCCGTGGCGAAGGTGACGTTGCATTCGAGCGGCCATGCATCCCGCCCGGCATCGTGCCATCCGTGCGCCCGCTGACGGGCGCACGGACTGGTTCGCGGGTGGCGCGGAGCGCGCCACCCGGGCAAGCTCCTCGGTCGCCCTTGTAGTCGCCCTTGTTCCCGGGATTGAGGGCGGCCCCGATATGCTCTCTTGTCGCGCCTTGCCGGAGAGGCGCCTGACCGCTCTCGGTGCGACGCGTACTTCCGCCGCGGGCTGCTGGCAGCATGAACCTGCTTCTGTTGGTGGACGAGGACCTCGATCGGGGCGCCGGCGCGGCCCGACGGGCGGTGGTGGGCGGCGAACGGCTCCGGCACGTCCGCAAGGTGCTGCGGGCGGCGGTCGGCGACACGCTGGAGGTGGGTCGGCCGGGCGGCGGCATCGGCCGCGGGCGGATCGTCGAGCTGAACCGGAAGCGCGTCGTGCTGGAGCTGGGACCACTGGACGGCGAGTCGCCGCCGCCGCTTCCGGTCACGCTGGTCCTGGCGTTGCCAAGGCCCAGGTTCGTGGGTCGCGCGCTGCAGGCGGCTACGGCGATGGGCGTCAAACGGATCCTGCTCGTCCACACGGCCCGGGTGGAGAAGAGCTACTGGCAGAGCTCGGTGATGCGGCCGGAGGCGCTCCGTCGCCATCTGATGCTGGGATTGGCTCAGGCGCGGGACACGACGCTGCCGGAGATCGAGTGTCTGAGAGGACCGCGCGATCTGACGGAGTCTCTGCCGGGCCTGGTTCGACGCCACGACGAGGTGCTGGTCGCCGACGCCGGGGGCGCCGAACCGTGCCCGCTGGGCATCGATGGACCGACCGCGCTGCTCGTCGGCCCCGAAGGCGGCCTGCTGGACGAGGAGCTCGATCGGCTCACGGCGGCTGGTGCGCGGTCGGTCAGTCTTGGTCCGCGGGCGCTCCGGGTGGAGCATGCCGTGGTGGCGCTGCTGTCGCGCCTGGCGATCTGAGACCGGGAGGGGGGGCTGCCAGGGGCCTACTCCCGTAACCTGGCGCCGACAGCCCGTTCGACCTGTCCCAGGATCCGCCGCCGCAGCTTCTTGACGTCCCGGTCGCGCAGGGTGCGATTCGGGGCCCGGAACGTCAGGTGGTAGGCGAGGCTCTTCGAACCGTCGCCGATCGTTTCGCCGCGGAAGACATCGAACAACTCCACGGCGCAGAGCAGGGGCTTGCCGGCCGCGAGCAGGGCCGCCTCGACGGTCGCGGCAGGCGTCGCTTCGCCTACGATCAGGGCCAGGTCCTCGCGCACTTCCGGATAGACCGGCACCGGCTCGACCTGGAGGGTGTCGGGGATGCGCTCGAGGATGCGGTCGAGTTCGAGTTCAGCGGCCAGCACGGGCTGTCCGGCTGCCGGCTCGATGTCGAAGCTCGCGGCGACCGTCGGGTGGACTTCGCCGAGCGCCCCGACCGGTTCCGGGTCGCCCGCGAGCAGGACCGCGGCGGTGCGTCCGGGGCAAAAGGCGGTTGCCGCCGAGTGCGCCTCGGGCTCGCCGAACTCGACCGTCAGGCCGAGCCGGTCCAGGACCGTCTCGACCACGCCCTTGACGTCGAAGAAGTCGAAGCAGTCGTCGCTGTCTCCAGCCGCCTGCCAGTGGTCTGCCCGACGCGGACCGGTCAGCACGGCGGCGGCACGCTGCCGCTCCTCGGGAAGCGAATCGCCTTCGTTGACCGGGAACACGCGGCCGACCTCGAACAGGGCGAGCCGGTCCGTGAAGCGGCCGTTCGACGCCGCGGCCTCCAGCACTGACGCGAGCAGGCTGCGGCGCATGACGACGCGGTCGAGGGTCGAGGGATTGGCGAGCCGAATGTAGGGCGGGAGCTCGACCTCCTCGGGTTGCAGTTTCGCTTCCGCTTCCGGTGTCGTCAGCCGGTAGCTCACGATCTCCTGGAGTCCAAGGTCGGCGAAGGTGTCCTTGACCCGGTCCTCGAAGGACTGCTCGCGGTTGCCGCGCTGGGGCGGCAGCACGTCGCTGAGCACGGTGGAGGGGATGCGATCGTAGCCGTAGATGCGGCAGACCTCCTCGACCAGGTCGTGGGGGCCCTCGATGTCGAGGCGGTGGTCGGGAACGGTGACGCTCAGCTTGTCGGTACCGTCCGCCGGCTCGGCTTCGAAGTCCAGCCGCCGTAGCAGAGCCGCCGTGTCCTCGGCGTCGAGGTCGAGGCCGCTCAGTCGGCGCAGATAGCCGAGGTCGAAGTCGACGGTGACATCAGGCGCCGGTTGCGGATAGTGATCGATGATGCCCTCGGCGATCGTGCCGCCGGCGTGAAGCCGCAGCAGTTCGGCGGCTCGCCTGGCGCCGAGCAGGGCCTGGCTGGGATGGACGCCGCGGCTGAACCGGAAGCCGGCCTCGGTGTGGACGCCGAGTTGACGCTGGGTGCGCCGGATGCTTCCGGGCGCCCAGGCCGCCGCTTCGAGCAGCACGTTGCGCGTCTCCTCGCCGATCTCGCTGTCCCGGCCGCCCATCACCCCGCCGACGCTGAGGGCGCCGGCCGGATCGGTGACCAGGATCTGGTTTGGCCGCAGTTTCCGCTCGGCGCCGTCTAGCGTGGTCAGGCGTTCGCCGTCGCGCACCAGCCGTGTGACGATCCGCAACGGGCCGCCGTCCGCGTAGCCATCCGCTCGCTGGCGCAGCAGGTCGTAGTCGAAGGTGTGGTTCGGTTGGCCGACCTCGAGCATCACGTAGTTGCTGATGTCGACCACGTTGCCGATGGGCCGCTGGCCCGCGAGTTGCAGCCGGTGCTGCATCCAGTACGGCGAAGGTCCTTGCTCGATGCCTTCGATCAGAAGGCCGACGAAGCGCGGATTGAGTTCCGGGTTCTCGGTGGCGATCTCGACCCGGCCCGCGATCTTCGGTCCGTCCATCGTGAGCGGGACGGCGGGCGGCCGGAACGCGGCTTCCGTGAGCGCCGCGACCTCGCGCGCGACCCCCAGGATCGAGGCGCAGCGGGCGATGTTCGGGATCACGTCGATGTCGAGCACGACATCGCCGAGCACCTCGGTCAGTGGCCGCCCGGGTCGGAGCTCCGGCAACTCGGCGGCCGGCTCGAACAGGATGATGCCCTCGTGGTCTTCTCCGAGTCCGAGTTCCACCGCCGAGCAGAGCATCGCGTCGCTGGTGATGCCGCGCAGCTTCTTCGGCTTGAGGCGCGTGATCTTCAGGTCGCGGTACGGATTGCGGTAACTGGCGCCGGCGAGCAGCAGGGCTCCCCAGAGGTCGGCATCGCCCAGGTCCTTGCCGAGGTACGAGAACAGGTTCGGCGCTCCGGTGACCACCTGGCGCGTCGAGTCTGCGCCGTAGTCGACGGTCGCCAGCACCAGGCGGTCGGCGTCCGGAACCGGGTCGACGCGCAGGATCTTCGCGGCCATGACCAGGTCGGCCGGCCACGGCAGTTCGGCGCCGGCGACACCGAAGCGGTCGATCGCCTTGACCTCGAGGCCGGCGTTGGTGAGCAGCTCGGCGAGTTCGTCCGGCGAACCGTCGAGCTCGACGAAATCGCCGAGCCAGTTGAGCGGAACGCGCATCAGACGAAGCGCTGGAACTGGCGCAGGAAACGCAGGTCGTTCGACCAGAAATAGCGGATGTCGCGGATCCCGTGCCGCAGCATGGCGATCCGCTCGGGGCCCATGCCGAAGGCGAAGCCGCTCCACTCGTCCGGGTCGTAGCCGCCGTTTTGGAGCACGGTCGGGTGGACCATGCCGCAGCCGAGGATCTCGAGCCAGCCGGTCTCCTTGCACAACTGGCAGCCCTGTCCGTCGCAAAGCAGGCAGGCGATGTCCATCTCGGCGCTCGGCTCGGTGAACGGGAAGTAGCTGGCCCGGAAACGGGCGCCGCGGCCTTCCCCGAACAGGCGGCGGGCGAACTCGGTCAGGGTGCCCTTCAGATCGGCGAAGGTGATCGCCGGTCCGACCGCCAGTCCTTCGATCTGGTGGAACTGGATCTCGCTTCGGGCGGTGATCTGCTCGTTGCGGTAGCACATGCCGGGCAGGATGACGCGGATTGGCTCGGGGTGCCGCTCCCGCATCGCCAGGATCTGCCCGCCGCTGGTGTGGGTGCGGAGAACCGCGCTCGGATCCGTCGTGTAGAAGGTGTCCTGCATGTCCCGCGCCGGATGATCGGGGGGCATGTTCAGGTCGCCGAAGTTCAACTGGTCCGTGACCACGTCCGGGCTGCGGTAGGTCTGGAAGCCCATGTCGCCGAAGATGCGCTCGATGCGGCGCATGACCAGGGTCGACGGGTGCAGGCCGCCGAGAACCGGCCGGCGGCCGGGCAGGGTGACGTCGAGCCGGTCCGTGTCGCCGTCGGCTTCGTGCGCCGATCGCTTCAAAGCCTCCTGACGCGCCTCGAAGGCGGCCTGCAGCGAGGTCTTGATCTCGTTGATCCGCTTGCCGAACGCGGGGCGGTCGGCGGGCTCGATCTCGCCCATGCGGCGGGTCAGGAGCTGGACTTCGCCCTTGCGACCGATCGTCGCCCGGCGCCACTCCTCGAGTTGCCCCGGATCGGCCGCCTGGTCCAGGGCGGCGGAGACCCGCGCTTCGATGTCGTCGAGCTGGTCGATCACGGCGGCGTCAGGCGGGTCTTCGTTCGGCGCCCTTTCTCGGACCCGGCACGGCACCCGACTCTACTAGGGAACGGATGAGGTTCCGCCCGCGGTCAGGGGCCGGCGCCCTCCACGCCAGGAATAGCGAGGCGACTCAGAAGCGACAAGAGCGACAGGAGGGGCAGGATCGTGGCCAGGACCGCCGCTCTGACGGCCCCCACTCTCTGGACGACGTGGAGTCCGATTCCGAACAGCACGGCGCTGCCGATGATGGCCAGGTACTCGCCCGCGACGGGCACGATGCCAAGGAGACTGGCGCCGTGCGCATAGCAGATCGCGGCCCAGGTACCCCTGAACCCGTGTGGCCTCGAGGTGCGAGTGACGACCAGAAGAAGGTGGAGGAGTGCACCGAACACCAGCGTGAACAACAGAGTCAGGGCAAAGAGGACGGGCAGGAAGAGCAGGAGACCCTGGACGGCGATGAAGGCATTCAGGACAGGCCCGAAGGACAGTTCCTCCGGGCGGCGGAGCGTGTCCGGATCGATCCGGAACTCCGTCAGATACACGAAATCGAGTGCTGGCTCCGGAAGGGTCAGGGCAAGGACCGTGAGCACCACGCCGTTCACCAGGGATCCGAGCACTGTGACGAGGCCCACGAACAGGAGCGGACCCCAGATGCCCGCATCGGCCCGGGTTCCCTTGAAGAAGCTACGGGGAGAGGTGACCAGGAGAGCCAGAGCGGAGACCAGGGCCGACACTCTGCCGCGGTCCTTGCGTTCCTCCCACGGATTGACGACGTGTGTGCCGGCGCTGGAGGCGGTGTTGTCGTGATCGGAGTTCACGACGGGCACACTACCGGAGCAGTCCCCCGGATTGTCGGAGGCGCGACGGCCCACGGCCGGGCACAACCCGCCGATGAGCGCGCCGCTCCTGGCGAATCGCCGCTGAAACGTCTACAGGCGCCTCGCCTGCCTCTTCGAGAGCCGCCGCGGAAGCGGAAGGGGCCCGTCCTCAGGCGACGCGAGGCAGCACCTCGTCCGTGAACAGGACGAACGAGCTGTGGCTCAGCGGCGCCAGCAGCAGGTAGTCGAGGAACATCTCCTCCTTCAGCCGCGCGATCTCATCGACCAGCTGGTTCGGCGTGCCGTGGATGATCACGCCGTTCATGTAGCGGTCGATCGCGGACTGTTCCGCCGAATCGACGAAGATCCGGTCCTGTGCCAGGTCGCTGAGCTCGCGGTTGAGCCTGGTTTGGACCTTGGCCGCGCGCACGCCCTTCTTGCGGTGTGAGCCGACGGTCCATTCAGCCCCCTGGCGCGCGATCCGCTCCGCTTCGGCCCGGGTCGGTGCGCAGGCGATCAGGCGCGCCATGGGGATCTCCCGCCCCTCGATCGAGTGGCCGTGCTGTTCCAGGATCTGCCGGTACAGCTCCCGTTTCTCGGCGATGCGGCCGTGACGCCGGTGCGGATCGAGCATGATCGAGAATCCGTTCGCGGCGGCCCAGTTCATTGCCTCCGGGGATGAGGCGGCGAGCCAGACGGGCGGATGCGGCTCCTGCGCCGGCTTCGGCAGCACCTCGACGTCCTCGCACTGGAAGTGCTCGCCCGCGAAGGTCACGCGCTCCTCGGTCCAGGCGGCGATCACGGCCTGGACGTGCTCGCGGAACACGTCGTAGCTGTGTTGCGGGTCGACGCCGAACGCCTTGAACTCGCCCTCCTGGTAGCCGCGCCCGACGCCCCAGTTCACGCGGCCTCCGGACAGCACGTCGAGCAGCGCCACCTCCTCGGCCAGCCGCAGCGGATTGTAGAAGGGCGCCAGGGAGACGCCGGTGCCGATGCGGAGGTTCTTCGTCCTCGCGGCCACGTGGGCGCCCATCATGTGGATCGACGGGCAGATGCTGAACGAGCTGAAGTGGTGCTCGGCCAACCACACGGCGTCGTAGCCGTTCTGCTCCATGATGTCGATGCGCTGGAAGGCCCGGTGGTACACCTGATCCAGCGGAATCCGCCGATCGGGCCAGGAGAAGAACTGGAGGACGCCGACCTTCATCGGCCGGCAATCGTCTCACAGATCGGGCATCCGCAGTGCGGTCGCGGAACGGCGCCGCGACGGGGCCCGCACATGACCGAACCGAGCGATGCGGGGAAAGAGGACGGGCCGTTGCAAAGTCGGGAACTTCGGTGATCGATGTGAGGAAACCACTCCAGAATCGGCAACTCCGCACCGGCACGGCTCTCGACCCTCGGGAATTAGGGCCTCCCGCCCGCGCCCGGCGTGGAGCGCTGGACTAAAGGAATGGTCCCGGGGGAGGAGGATGCGGGTGTTGCCGAACGCGGACCACATCGGTCAGAGTGCAGCCATGCCGTCCGCCGCCGATCCGTTCGACCGTTTCCGCGACCTCTTCGAGCGCGCCGCGTCCACGGGTCTCACCGAGCCGAACGCGATGGTCGTCTCGAGCGCTGACGACCGCGGCCGCCCTTCGTCCCGGGTCGTGCTGCTCAAGCACTTCGACCGGGAGGGCTTCGTCTTCTACACGAACCTCGAGAGCCGCAAGGGCCGAGAGATCCTGGCGCGCCCGGACGTGAGCCTGAACTTCTTCTGGCGCGAACCGAAGGAGCAGGTGTCCATTTTCGGCCGCGCCGGGCGGGTGTCCGACGCCGAGGCCGACGCCTACTTCGCGACCCGCAGCCGGAACAGCCAGCTCGGCGCCTGGGCATCGCAGCAGAGCCGGCCGCTCGAAAGCCGCGAACAGCTCGTAGCCGACTTCGAGGGGGTCAGCCGGCGCTTTGACGGGCGCGACGTGCCGCGGCCGCCGCACTGGACGGGGCTGCGGGTCGTGCCCCGTCGGTTCGAGTTCTGGGTCGGGCGGGATCACCGGCTCCATGACCGGACGTACTACGAGCGGGACGGCCCCGGTTGGGCGGTCGGGAAACTGTACCCGTAGCCGCCGGCTGCACCGGTCCCGGCCGACGTGGACGCTACGAGGCGATGCAGCCTCAGCGCATCTGCCGGGGGAACCGGGCCGTACCTGGCCGGCAGTATGATGGGGCGTTTGGAGGAGGAGATGAAGAACCGCTACCTGTACTTGCGGATTGGCGCTTGCCTGGTGCTGGCCGTACCTGCCGTTTGGTCCATTGTCCCCTTGGTTCGAGGAGGAGAATGGGGAACGCTGATCTTCGTTGCCGTCCTGCTGTCTCTCAGCACTGCGCTGGCGTCATTGATTCCGGCCAGGTGGAGGGGGGGTAGCGACCCTCAGCAGACGAGGCACGCGCCCACGCAACCGGCTCGGTAACACCCAACCGTATCCCGCTTTCAGAGTCTTCTTGTGGCCCGGGGCGCAGTGATCGAGCATGCGCCAGATTGCCTTCCAGGCGTACGAATCCCTTGGTTGCCATCGAATGGAACGAAGGCGTCCCGATGTCAGGCCGCGATGGCGGTCGGGGCCGCGTGCTGGGCGGGTGCGTTCGCGTTCACGGAGGGCTTCTCGACGAGCTGGACCTCGATGCCGAGCTTGGGATTCGATCTCTCGACCCGCAGATTCAGGTCGTTCGGGAGTTCCCCGTCACGGGCGCGCGACCGGGCCGTTTCCCACCGCGCCTTCGTGTGCGGAGCGGTCGTATCGAAGAAGTCCGCCGCCTCCCGGCGGAAGTCGTCGACGCTCGTCGCCTCCGATGCAATGTCGATGAGGATGCATCGCAGCGACTCGACGAGGCCCTGATAAGCCTCGTTGAGAGTGCTGCCGAAGCCGAGAAGACTGCCGGGGTTCACGCCTCTGAGCTGGAACTCGCCGTTCTTCTCGTCCCGGATGAACAGAAGTCGACCATGCACCCGAACCGAGACGATGTACCCGTTGCCGAAGACGGGACCGCCGCTCTCGAAAAACAGTGCGTACTCGGTCATGTCGTCTCCTGGGGGATGCGGCGGCCGCGATCTGGCGACCAAGCGCCGCCCGCTTGCCGCCGGGGCAGGGGCGGCGGCAAGTATAGTCGGGGTTCGTGAGCGTCCCTGTCCCTGACGAGCTCGGCGAGAACGCCGTCCCCCACGTTGAGTTCGTTGGCGTAGACAAGAGCTACGACGGCGAGAATCTGGTCGTGCGGGGTCTCGACCTCGCCGTGGAGCGGGGCGAGTTCCTGACTCTGCTCGGGCCGTCCGGCTCCGGCAAGACGACCTGCCTGATGATGCTCGCCGGATTCGAGGCGACGACGGCGGGCACGATCCGGATAGGCGGCCGGCCGATTCACGATCTGCCGCCGCACAAGCGGGGCATCGGCATGGTGTTCCAGAACTACGCCCTGTTTCCGCACATGACGGTGGGCGGCAACCTGGCCTTCCCGCTCGAGGTCCGCGGAGTCGGAGCGGCTCTTCGGCGGGAGCGGGTGGAGCGTGCACTCGGCCTGGTCCAGCTCGAGGGCCTGGAGGACCGGAAGCCGTCGCAACTGTCGGGCGGCCAGCAGCAGCGGGTGGCGATCGCCCGCGCCCTCGTCTTCGAACCGGAACTCGTGCTGATGGACGAACCGCTGGGCGCTCTCGACCGGCGCCTGCGCGAGGAGATGCAGTACGAGATCCGGCGGATCCACTCGACCCTGGGGGTGACCGTCGTCTACGTGACCCACGACCAGCAGGAGGCGATGACGCTGTCCGACCGGGTGGCGGTGTTCCACAACGGGATGATCGAGCAGGCGGCGTCGCCGGAGGTTCTCTACGAGGAACCGGAAAAGGCCTTCGTCGCCCGCTTCATCGGCGAGAACAACCGCCTGGACGGCGTCGTCGTGAGTGAGGGCGACGGGGTGTGTGACGTCGACGTCGATGGTTTCAGGATTCGGGCGATGAGCCTTGGATTGTGCCCCCCGGGCGCGCGGGCGACGGTCGTCATTCGGCCGGAACGCGTCAGCGTCTCGGCGCTCCCCGGTCGCTATCGCAACGAGGTCGAAACGAAGATCGACGACATGATCTTCCTCGGTGACCACCTGCGCGTGCGCATGACGGTGGGCGGTCGCTCCGACTTCATCGCCAAGATCCCGAACGTCGTCGGCCACGGCGCCGTGTTGCCCGGAGATACCGTGACGGTGGGGTGGGCGGCCCTGGACTGCCGGGCGCTCGTGCCCGAGGAGCTTCGCGAGGGCGAGGAGGAGTGGTGAGGGCGGCCGCCGGCCGCATCCTCGCGTCCGGTCTCGTCGTTGCTCTGGCGGTCGCCGCCATGCTGGCCGGTTGCGCGCCGCAGGAAGGTGGGGCGGAACTCGAAGCTCCGGTTGCGGACTCTGGCGATCGATCGATCACGGTCGTTTCCTGGGGCGGGTCCTACGCCCGCGCCTGTGTCCTCGGCTACCACGAGTCGTTCACCGCGGAGACGGGCATCGAAGTGAACATGGAGGACTACAACGGCGGCCTGGCGCAGATTCGCGCCCAGGTCGAGGCCGGTTCCGTGCACTGGGACGTGGTCGATCTGGGAGTCTCCGAGTCCGTGACCGGCTGCGACGAGGGTGTCCTCGAAGTGGTTGATCCGGCCGTCCTGCCGCCCGGGCCGAACGGCGAACCGGCGGCGGAGGACTTCCTGCCCGAGACGAACACCGAGTGCGGCGTGGGCACGCTGCTGTACTCGACGATCTACGCCTACAACCCGGAAACCCTGACCGGTCCACCGCCGACGACCATCCGCGACTTTTTCGATCTGGAGCGCTTTCCGGGGCGCCGGGGCATGCGGCGGGTCCCCGACGTGAACCTGGAGTTCGCGTTGCTGGCGGACGGTGTGCCGAATGAGCAGGTCTACGACCTGCTGTCGACTCCGGAGGGCCTCGATCGGGCGTTCCGCAAGCTGGACACGATCAAGGACGAGGTCGTCTGGTGGGAGGCCGGCGCCCAGCCGCCGCAACTGCTCGCCGACGGTGAAGTCGTCATGAGCACGGCCTACAACGGCAGGATCTTCAACGCCCAGGTTCTGGAGGGGCAGCCGTTCGAGATCGTCTGGGACGGTCAGGTGTTGGACCGCGGCCAGCTTGCGGTCGTTGCCGATACGCCTCGCCGCGAGGACGCCCTGCGGTTCATGAGCCATGCCGCACGGTCCGAGTCGATGGCGGGCGTTGCCGGCTACATCGCCTACAGCCCCGCGCGCCGCTCGGGGCAGGCGCTGATCGATCGGCAGGTGGAGACCGGCGCGGAGATGTGGCCCCACATGCCGACGAACCCCGAGAACATGAAGAGCTTCCTGATGGCCGACTGGGAGTGGTGGTCGGACCACAAGGACGAGATGCAGGAGCGGTTCGCCGCCTGGCTGGCGCGATGAGTGTCCGAGGAGGACTCGCGTCGTCGTTGGGCTCCCGTACGGCGCGGCTCGGCGCCGCGGCGGCCTTGAGCACCGGTCTGATGGCCGGCTGCCGGCTCGCCGCGGATCCGCGTCCCGAAGGGATGGCGGCGGCTGCCCCCGAGTCGGAGGAGCGATCGATCACCGCGGTCTCGTACGGCGGTTCCTACGCGCGTGCCGTTGTTCGCGGCTACCACGAGTCCTTTACCGCCGAGAGCGGCGTCAGGGTGGACCTGGCGGACTTCATGGGCGGGCTCGCTCAGGTCCGTGCCCAGGTGGATTCCGGCTCGGTGTACTGGGACGTGGTGGATCTCAGCGTCGCGGAAGCGGTGAACGGCTGCGATGAGGGCGTCCTGGAGCTGATCGATCCGTCGATCCTGCCGCCCGGTCCGAACGGCGAACTGCCCGAGGACGACTTTCTTCCCGAGATGAACACCGAGTGCGGCGTGGGGAGCCTGCTGGGCTCCTCGATCTTCGCGTACAACCGGGAGGTCTTGACGGGACCGCCGCCGACCCGACTCTCCGACTTCTTCGATCTGGAGAGATTCCCCGGCCGGCGCGGAATGAGGCGGTCGCCGCAGGCGAATCTGGAGTTCGCGATGATGGCGGACGGGGTTCCCAAGGATCGGCTCTATGACGAGCTGAGTACTCCGGAGGGCCTCGCGCGGGCGTTCCGCAAGCTGGACACGATCAAGGATCAGGTCGTCTGGTGGGAGACGCCCGCCCAGGCCCCGCAGTTGCTGGCGGACGGCGAGGTCCTGATGACCACGGCGGCGAACGGGCGAATCTTCAATGCTCAGGTGCTGGAGGGGCAGCCCTTCGTCATCGTCTGGGACGGCCAGGTGATGGATCGGGGCCAGCTCGCGATCGTTGCCGGTACGCCGCGGCTCGAGGACGCGATGCGGTTCCTGCGGCATGCCGCGACCGCCGAGTCGATGGCGGGCGTCGGCCGCCACATTGCCTACAGTCCGGCGCGCTACTCGGCCCAGGCGTTGATCGAACGGCACGCGGAAACCGGCGTCGAGATGTGGCCCCACATGCCGACGAATCCCGCGAACATGAAGAACCACCTGATGGCCGACTGGCGGTGGTGGGCCGACCACGGCGACGAGATGCTGGAGCGTTTCACCGCCTGGCTGGCCCGGTGAGAAGCGAAAGTGAAGTCGTGACGCCTGAAGACACGTCCACCAGGCAGCAGCCGGTGGCTCGGCCACGATGGCGGCGGGCTCTCGGCCCGCGGTTGCGTGCCGCGGGCCTGGCCTTGCCGCTGGTCGCGTTCGTTGTCGTCACCTTCGCCGGCCCGATGGTCAGCCTGCTGACGAAGAGCTTCCACGAGCCGGAGATCGCCGACGCCTTGCCGGAGACGATGGCGGCGCTGCGTCAGTGGGACGGCGAAGGCGCGCCGCCCGACGACGTGTTCGCGGCGACCGCCGGCGAGTTCGTGGCGGCCAGGAACGAGCGCACACTCGGACGCACGGCGAACCGGGTCAACCGGGTCGTCAGCGGCATGCGCAGCGTGATCATGGGCGGCTCGCGGCTGATGGTCGAGGCGGCGGCCGAGGCGGAGGCGGCCGGGGTGACGACCGACGGCGCCTTCTGGCGTGAGACGATGATCGGGATCGACGCCCGCTGGGGAACGCCCGAGCCCTGGCGTGCGCTGCGGGACGCCGGCCAGCGCTTCACCGCTCGCCACTACCTGAAGGCCCTGGACTTCGAGCGCGGTCCCGAGGGCGGCTACGTCCGCCAGGCGGAGGAGTGGCGGATCTACGTACCGTTGTTCTGGCGCACCCTGAAGGTGAGCCTGGGGGTCACGATGCTGTGCCTGGTGGTCGGCTATCCGATCGCGCATCTGATCGCCACTTCGCCGCCGCGGCGGGCGAACGTGCTGCTGCTGCTCGTCCTGCTGCCGTTCTGGACCTCGCTGCTTGTGCGGACCACCTCGTGGATCGTCCTGCTCCAGAACCAGGGCGTCGTGAACGATTTCCTGGTGGCGATCGGAGTGATCGGCGACGACGGCCGCCTCGCGATGATCTACAACATGACCGGCACCTTCATCGCGATGACCCACGTCTTGCTGCCGTTCCTGGTGTTGCCGCTCTACTCGGTCATGCGCTCGATCCCGCCCGCCTACATGAGCGCGGCCGCGTCCCTGGGCGCGACTCCGCTCCAGGCGCTGCGGCGCGTCTACTGGCCGCAGACGCTGCCTGGCGTCGGCGCCGGCTGTCTGCTCACCTTCATCCTGGCGATCGGTTACTACATCACCCCGGCCCTGGTCGGCGGCCAGAGCGGTCAGTTGATCTCGAACATGATCGCCTACCACGTGCAGACCTCCCTGAACTGGGGTCTGGCTGCCGCGCTGGCGGCGCTGCTGCTCGGCGGCGTCACCGCGCTCTACGTCGTCTACGACCGCCTGGTCGGCATCGACCGGATCGGGCTCGGCTGATGGCCGGCACGGCAATCAGCCCGGGGTACCGCGCAGCTCGCTGGGGCTACCTGGCGTTCTGCGTCGCCGCGTTCATCTTCCTGATCGCGCCGATCCTGGTCCTCGTCCCGCTCAGCTTCAACGCCGAGCCGTACTTCACCTTCACGGAGGGCATGCTGCGGTTCGACCCGGACGCCTGGTCGCTGCGCTGGTACCGGAGCATCTTCGACGGCGACGAGTGGACCCGCCCTCTCCTGAACAGCCTGGTCATCGGCATCTCGGCGACCGTGATCGCCACCGTGCTGGGCGCCGCGGCCGCCCTGGGACTCGCCCATCCGGCGATGCCGGGCCGGCGCATCGTGTCGGCCCTCCTGATTTCACCGATGATCACGCCCGTGATCATCGCCGGCGTCGGCATGTTCTTCTTCTATTCGAGCCTGGGGCTGGCGCAGACCCATCTCGGGATCATCCTCGCGCACGCCGTCTTCGGCGCGCCCTTCGTCGTGATCACCGTGAGCGCGACGCTGGCAGGCTTCGACTGGACCGTGATGCGCGCGGCCGCGAACCTCGGCGCGAATCCGCTGGTCGCTTTCCGCCGCGTCCAACTGCCGCTCATCCTGCCGGGCGTCATCTCGGGCTCGCTGTTCGCCTTCGCCGCGTCGTTCGACGAGCTCGTGATCGTCCTGTTCATGGGCGGCCTCGAGCAGCGCACCCTGCCGCGCCAGATGTGGTCCGGAATCCGTGAGGAGATCAGCCCGACTCTGCTGGCTGTCGCTACCTTCCTCATCCTGTTCGCGTTACTGGCGCTGAGTACGGTGGAGTGGCTGCGCCGGCGGGGCGAGGCGGCAGGCGAAGGGGCAGGGTCGGGAAGGACGTGAGAATCCGGACCTCCCTGGTTGGCCGGAGGAGAGTTGGCGATCCGGACTTCCTGGACCGGTCGGATGCACGGTTCAACTGGACCGTCCACTGGGCGCAGTGCTGAGGCGGCGGCTGCGGGGCCGTTCAGCGTCTCGCCCCGTTGCCTTGGCGCCGGTCGTCGTGTGGGCCGCCGGCGTGTTCACGCTCTTCTGGGTCTGCCACTTCGCGGTCTGGGCCGCCAGCGTTCCGTTCGAGGGCGATGCCGGAGTTCGCGCCGTTCGATTCGATGTCGTCAAGGCGCCAGTGGGTCACGTTCCGAGCACGTTGATCGACCAGTTGGCTGTGGGTGGCAGGTCGATCGTGCAGGGCGGTCCTCCAGGAGAACCGCAGGAACTACATGTGCTGACCGTGCGGACGACGGCTCGATGGACCGGATGTCAGTGCTCGAGCGGAAGTTGACGCAACTCACGAGCCGGTTGGGCTGGTAGGACTGCGGACCTCCGAATCAAGGCCCCGGATAGCCGTCGGCGCCGACCTCGATCGGAATCAGGCCGGCGTCGCTGAATCCCAGCCGCTCGAACAGTTCGGCGACGTAGCAGGCGCTCGCCTGGAACAGGACGTGGCGGTCGGCCAGGTCGGCTCGGCTCAGCCTCCGGCCACTGACTCGCCATCTCTCGTCCAACTGCCCATGGGGCGTGACCGAGACGATGAAGGACTCCAGACGGACCGAGTCGTCTCCCAGCCGTTGTTCCACGTCCTTGATTCTCCTGTGGAGCATCACCTTCGGATCGTTCGGGCCGCCCAGGTGGACGAGCCCCTTGGGGTCGACGAACGCGATGTGCTGACGGCCGTTCCTGAGCGCCCAGAGGATGAAGTCGGGGTGGAAGTTGTTCGCCTCGAAGAAGGCGATGCCGCGGCCGCGGCTCTGGTTGCGCATCAGATGGATGCGGATGCCGGCGAGTCGTTCCGCGTTCGCTCGGAGGAACGTCTGGATGTCTCGTACGAACTTGAACTCGCCGTCGTTGAGGGCCGGCGGCGACACTCTCAGCTGGTCGTTCTCGATCGACAGCAAGGGCCAGTACAGGTGCTCGTCCAGGCGGAGCGCCTTGACCTCGCGGTCATTCCAGTTCGCCAACTGGCCGGAATCGATCGCGGCTTTCAGCTTGTCGAGGCTCTTGCGCAGTTTGGCAACCTGGACCTTCTTGGTCGCGGCTGCGATCCCGACGAGGAAACCGGGCGTCGAGCCGCCCTTCCCCTTGATCTGGAGGTTCGGGTCGTCGTCGCTGAGCGGCTGGATTTCCAGATGCTTCGCCTCCCAGGCCTGCCGGCAGAGGCCGTAGTAGTGAGTCATGTACTTCCGGAGCAGCGTCGCAGCGATCTCCTGCCAGTGCCAGCGGTTGGACCAGTCGTCGAACTCGAACAGGGACGCCGGCGCCTGAAGCCGGTACCAGGAGGCGTCACAGAGCAGGCGGCGGATCGCGGCTCGCGGCACGGTCAGGTTGTGCCAGCCGCGTTTCGCCTTGAAGCGCGTCAGCGAGAACCAGAGGTCGTCGAGGTCGAGGTGATCGACGTGTCGGCGGGTCAGCTTCGAGTCGTGCTTGACGGTCACTTCTGCCTCCGGGTGGCCAGAGGCGAGCATCCGCACCTTCGGATTCCAGTCGAGGCGAACCGTCGGGCAGAGTCGCCCCTGGATCGACTCGGGCGCTTTGCTCGGCGGCAGGAGAATCGGCATCGGTCCAAGGCGGCGGAAGGCTGCTTCCGGCTCGTCGCCCGCGACCGCTTCCGCCAGCCGAATCGTCGGGAGCGGCGGGTCCGTCGGCAGTTCGTTGCGGTGGATGGGCAGCACGATCTCCTCCCGCTCGGCGGCGAGGCCTTCCTTTTCCAGGAAGTCGCGGAACTGGGTCATGTAGTTCGCCCGGACGCCGAACACCTGGAGCGTTTCAAGGTGCGGGAGCGCTTCGGGCGCCTCGCGAGCAGCGTCCGGCAACGCGGAGCTCCGCTTGAGGCTGGTACCGCGGCCCTTGAGGCGGACGCCGCGGCCGAACATCTGGATGATCTGGGCGCCTTCCGTCGTGCCGACGTTCATCAGCCCCATCGAGCTGACCCGCCAACTGTTCCAGCCCTCGATGAACTTGCGGGCGCCGACGACCAGGTTGATCTGTGAATCGGGCTCGTTGACGCGATCGAAGACGGAGTGCTTGAACTCGCTCTCCGTGACGTCGAAGCCGGCCTCCGCGCACCTCTTCGCCAACGCTCCGGGGTCGCCCACGTTGATCACTCCGAAGGGTTCCGCGTCGCCGAGTCGGAGCCTGAGCTCGCCGGCGCTTCCCTTGAGCCGCTCGATCCGCAGAGCGCCTCCGCCGCCGGCATGAAAGCTCGTGGCCAATGTCTCCTGAAAGATCGCCCCGGCACTCATGCCCGAGCGTTCGAGCGGCTCGAAGCGGCCGGCGAACAGGTTCTTCCCACCGGTCGTCGCAAGGCCGTCCCGCAGAAGCCGCTCGATGTGCCCTGTGCTCGCCGAAGGGCTGCTCGCGAAGTCGGAGAGGAAGCGCAGGACGCGGATGACGTCCGAGATGTCCTGGTTCCCCTTCTTGATCACCCTGCTGCCGACAAAGACCCACAGCGGCGGTTCGATCTGCCACGGTGCGAGTTCCCGGCAGCTCCGCCGGTAGAGCCACTGCTGCTGGAAGAAGGCGAGCAGGGCCGCGGTCAGGTAGCGCCGCTCCCAGTCGGGGTTCGCCCGTCCTTCCAGGTTGAAGATGCGGTAGTCCTTGCCGTAGCCGTCGCCGTGGAACCAGCGGTACGAGTAGTCGAACAGCGTGGCGCGGGCGTAGGTGTCCGCGAGTTGCCTGTTCGCTGCCACCGCCTGGCCGAACGTGGCCGAGTACTCGAAGGAGAAGCCCCGTTCGCAGAGCTCGTCGCGGCGCCGCATCCACTGGCCCTGCTGGCCTGAAGATGCGCCGCGGTGTCCTTCGTCGACCAGAACCAGGTTGTTGCCCTCAAACGAGGAGACGGCCACGGTCTTCTGGCCCATCTCGTCACCTAGCTTGTGTACGTCGAGGACCTCGACCCAAGCCCCCGGCAGGCCGTTCCGGTCGAACAGCCGAGCAGGGATTCCGGCCGCCTGATACTCGTGCAGGTGCTGGCGCGACAGGCCCTCGTTCGGTGTGAGCAGAATGATCCGGTTCAGCTCGTGCTGACGGCCATGGATGCGGAGCCACTCCTGATAGAGCAGCAGGTGCGCATGCATGAGCAACGTTTTCCCGCTGCCGGTCGCCATCCAGAAAGCCAGCTTGTTCAGGCGGTTAGCGGCGTCCTTCTTCGTGCCGGTCTGATCGAGCGGCTTCAATCGTTCGCGCTCAGGCAGACCGTCGTTCAGGCGTTCGATGGCCCGGTTGAGGTCGGCCAGTAGCTGCTGCGGCTCGCTGAACCAACGGTCAAGGTAGATGTCGGTGGCGAGCAGCGCCAGATACTGGAAATACAGCCATTGAATCTCTGCTTTGCCGCGACGCAGGCGGGGCTCGTTGATCCTCTGGGTGACCGCGACGATCCGGCTGTCGGCTTCCATTAACCGATCGTCGGACAGCTCGGGCCGTTGGTTGGGGGCGATGTGGAGGCGAAGCGCGCTTTGAAAGCGGTGAACGTTGTCAGCTTCGAACCCGACAAGCTCGTCGTCCTTCAGGTGCTTGGCGAAATCGTCCAAACTCGTGCAACCGAACAGACCGAGCAGCCACTGGTTGAGGGCTAGCTTGCGCGAAAAGGGAACGCCTGTGCTCATCCTCGCCGCCATCAGGGGAAGCAGAATCTGCGCGAGGTCCGAAACCTCTGGCCCGCCGCGCCGAACCTTCTGCGGTCAGCCGTCGTTTCAGGCCGGCTCATCATGCTCAAACATCAGCCGAAGAAAGTGCTCTTCAAGGAGGTGCGCCGTCCACGTCGCCTCCGCCGGCCGAACGTTCTGCAGGTTGTGGTCTCCGTTGGCGTACACGACATCGAGCCCGCTGGCAGAGCCGCCAGATGTCACAGCCCAGTCCTGGGCCTTGAACCACTCGTTGAGAACGAGGTTGTCCTGCTCGACGCCTTCAACCGTGTCGCCGCCCGGCCGCTTGCGCCAGATCACCAGCGCCCTCCGGTCGTCCGGCAGCAGACCCTCAACCGCGCGAAACCACCATCCGCCGCTCGGCGTCTCCCGGAGCGAGCTACTGAGCCTCAGCCGGCCTTCGCTGTCAAGCTCGAAGTCGGCATCGACCTGCCGGGGCGCCCAGAGCCGGGACACCCGGAGCCCGAGAAGCCAGTTGAACGTCTCAACCAGGTCCACCGACGTTTCCCGGGTCTCGTCCGACCCGGGCCGCTTGACCTTGAGCGCGTACGCCGTCGGATCGTTGAACCGTTCCACGTCGAGCAGCGAGGTGGCCCGCCCGACGTCGATATCGAGCAGGTAGCGAAAAAGGTACCGTTCTCGCTGCGCGAACGATCTGTTTGCATCTCCAGAAATTTCGGGGGGGGGGGGGGGGGGGGGGGGGGGTCGCGTTTCGCTCCGGCCGCGGCCCTCGAAACATGAATATTGTTCAGCGTGTCCTCGTACGACTCGAGGCGAATCACCTTCATAACCTGGGGCGAGCGTTCAGCCTCCTCAACCGTCGCCTGCCGAACCGATCTGCCGCCCTTCCACTCCGGGGAGTACGTGACCTTCTTAAGACGCGGAACAAGCACCGTGTCGAAGTGCTCGCCCATCTCAACAAGAATGAACCTGCGATCGCCGCCGTCCTCTCGGTTCAGGTCGATGACTGCGTGGCCGGTGGTCCCGGAGCCGGCAAAGTAGTCGAGAATGGTGTCGGAGTCTCCTTGGCACGCCGCCCGCAAAAGACGACCATAGAAACGGGCTGAATGCGAGTACGGGAAATCTCGCAAGCCAAGACGTCTGAGATCCGTACGGCCGCGTGTGGCGTCCTGCAAGATCGAAGGCAGTTGTCTCCTGGTTTCCTTAGAAAGGTACATGATCTGTCGTGGTTGAGTCTTCTCGTCCTTGCCGAACTGAATCTCGCCGGCACGTAGCATTCCGGCGAGCGTGGACGGAGTCCGTGAAAAACCGTTGGGAGGCACTTGACAGGGTCTACCCGTCGTAGGGTGGATGAGCGGAACAAAGAACTTGGGGTCAGATCGCGGCTCCGGAGCTCGCAGGCTGACGCTCTGAAAGATACGTCCCGTTTCGTCGATGTGCCTGTATGCCTTCTCGCCACCGGTCAGGCGGGGGTTACTCCGCAGCCATGACCGGTACTTCGCCCTGACCGTATCAGTCACCTTCCCGGCTTCGCGAACGAGATGTGCAGCCTTTTCAGCCATCGCTCGCTGAGACACGTTGGGAAGTTGCACAGGCACAGTACTCCACGATCGCCAGATCACGTACTCATGCTGAGTGGCGATGCCACCGCCTCCTGTCATGGGATTCCTCTTGTCCCAGACAAGCGTGCTCGCGTGACCGAGAGACAAGCTGTCGCAGAGAAGATGTAGCCGTTCGTACTCGTTCTCGTCGATGTGACAGAGAAATCTAGCTTCCGGCGACAGGAATGAGCGTACAAGTGCAAGTCTCTCAGCCATCATTGTTAGCCAAGTCGAGTGGCGGTAGTCGTTCTTGTAAAGGAAACCGCTTGTGGCAGTGTTGTACGGCGGGTCAAGGTGTACGCAGTCAAGGCGGCTAGAAAAGCGGCGAAAGAGCGTCCTGAGAGCTTGGGAGTTCTCGGCGTGGATGAGAAGGTGACGGCGCGGACCAGCCGGCGGATTGCCCAAGGCTTCACGCAGTCGTGAAGCAAAGTTGCTGTCGGTGTGCCGCGTGTCGACCATCAACGTCGGCTGCGACCGCAGGAACTCCACGGTCAGCGGCTCGGTGTAGCCGGGAGAGGATAGATCGCGCTCGATGGCGTCGATCCCGCAGAGGTCGACCCATTCCCGCCGCTGCGCGTCGTTCGCAGCAATCTCCGGCAGGAACTCGTCCGGGATGCAGCCGAGGCGGATGCAGTACGAGGTTTCGACGACGAACTTCTTCTTGAGCCAGAGGCGCTTCTGGAAGTTCTCCAGGGAGGCGAGGAAGTCGATGACGGGCAGGGCGGAGCGGCGGATGGCGCGGATGCGGGAGAGGTACTGCTCGGCCCGCGCGGCGTTCTGGTTCTCGACGTCGTCGAGGCGCATGACCTCGTTCTTGATGTAGAAGTCGAGTTCGCGCCTGAGGAAGCCGCCGAGGTCCTTGTGGATGAAGTAGTCGAAGGTGTTGCGGCCGGTGTAGCGCTCGAGGTGGACCCGGAGGCGGGACTTGTCGCTCGGTTCGCCGCTCGGTTTGACGTGCTCTTGCTCGAGGGCGGCGAGCCAACGGCGAAAGCTGGTCCGGGACACTGCGAGTGCGGCGAGACGGGACTCGGCGTCATCGAGAAGGGGCTTCTGCTTGGGGGCCTTTGTCTTGCCCTTCCGTAGGTCTGCGGGCCAATCGGCCAACGTGGCGGGCCGATACTCAAAGCGCAGGACGAGTTCGCTGGCGCCGCTCTCGCCGGCCTCCTCGAACGCGAAGTCGCCATCCGCCAGCACGAACAGGCGGGCCCTCCCCGCGGCCGGCTTCACGTTGTCGTGCTCGCCTTCGGCCGCATCGACCAGCCGGAAGTGGACGCGCATCGGGTCGTCGGAGTCGCCGGGGCGCAGCCTGAAGCTGTAGTTCCTCAAGTACTCGTCTGACTTGATGTAGTACTGGTCGGCATTGGCCCAATGCAGCTTGACTTCCTCGCCTTGGTAGGGGAGCGCATAGACGCCGTCCTTGTAGACGCGCTGGCTGATGAAGTCGCCGTCCTTGTAGTAGCGACGGAAGAACCGGTAGAGGTGGTCGTAGACGTCCGTTTCGATGGCGTGAAGGTCGTCCGCTTCGTCGAGCCTGGCTCGGAGCTTGCGGACCGTCTCGGCGGCTTCGGGCGCGACGCCGAGCGCCTTTGCCTGTTGCTCCGCCTCCCGGAGTTCCTGCTTCGTCCGGTCGCGGTCCGCCGAGCCGTACTCGCGCAGGGCCTCTCGTACCTTCGTCTTGAGGTCCTCTTCAAGGAACCGCGTCACCTCCGCGCTCCGGGCGTGCATGATCCGGTAGAACCCGAAGTCGAGTTCCGGCTTGTCGAGTTGGAAGAGCTCCTTGAGGAGCTTGACGAGCTTGTCGAAGCGGGAGGTCATCATGGCGCTGCTTGCTGGTCGGAGTGCGCGGAGGGCTGATGCGCTCAGCCGAGGAGGGCCTTGTTGATGAACGTTTCGATTCGTTCGCGGTTGGCGCCCAGATTCGAGTACTGTCTGTCGCAGACATCGGTGAAGCGAGCCAGAACCTTGCGGCCGATCTTCTCCTGATCCTCGAACACGCCGAGAGTACGGAACTGCGCTCCCCGCTTCTCGAAGTGGTGGATGGCGATCGTGGCGGCGTTCGTCCGATTGTCGTTCGTCAGCCCGTAGATGAACAGCGACTCGTCGATTCCGTTCACGCGGCAATCGACGGCGTAGTTTCCTTGGGGATCCGCCTCGGGATCGCGCCAGTCGAAGACTCTTCGCTCGGCCGGTATGCACTCCTTCAGGAATCCTCGCAAGTCGTCCTTGAAGGTGGTGAGCACGCGCTCGCGAGACAGGTAGTTCACGTCGAAGACGCGGAGAATCGCCTGGACGAAGGAGAAGAGTGCATCTCCGAAGCGCTCGTCGGGCACAGGCATGACGAGCTCTCCGTCGTGATCCTCGACTCCAAACATGTCCAGCGCGTTCGAGATCAGTTTCTGGCGCGTACCGCGATGAAGGTCGGCCGTGTCGCTGTCGTATGACAGGCGCATGAACGTGTGGGCCTCGTCGGTCAGTTGCCACCCGGAGCCCTGTTGCTTCAGCACGATGACGAGGCCGTCCCCGTCGTCGAACTCGAAGGGCGTGACGACGCGGTACCGGTTGATGCCCTCCGGCATGACGTCGATCTGGCGGCAGACCTTCCGCCGGAACTCGTCGCCGATCCGTTCGCCGTTCATGGTCGCTCCTCCGGGAAGAGCCTGGCCTGGAAGTTGAGGCGCGGGGCAATTGCCAGCTTGGCCTCCGCTATCAGGCAGCGCAGGGCGCCCTCGTAGTCTCCGTAGGTCGTCGCGGCTTCCGCGTACGCGTCCTCGCGACGGCCCGAGCGTTGGTAGCGTTCCGTGGCGGTGTGGATGTGGAAGCCGGTGACGGTCGTTCCCTCGATTCGGTTCCGGTGGATGTGGCTCCTGCCGTTGTACCGTCGAAGCCGAAACCAGCGGTTCGATCCGGGCACGCGAACGGCCAGGATGACCGAGAAGTCCAGGGCGTTGGCGCGACTTCGCCGGAGTACCACCCTGAACTCGTTGCCGTCGTCGCCACAAGACAGAGCGGTCGCACGGGCGTGCATCCCCGTGTCGCGCAGGCGGGGCAGGTCGGTGCGGTCGCCGACCGGCGCCTTCGGAGTGTGGATGAGGTCGTCAATCTCCTCATCAGTGTACGTCACCACTCTAGTACGTCCCAACCACCGACGCGCGCCGGAGCGCAGCGATCCAGCATCTTCCAGACGCGATTGATTCGAACGGCGCCCCTGGTGCTCAGGCCCTGCTCCTCGGCACTCAGGCCGCCAGTGCCGCCGGCGCCTGGACCTGCGGAGCGGGGTTCGCCGCTGGCGTCGCTTCGTCGAGAAGCTCCACTTCGATGCCGAGTTCGGGATCGCGCCGCTCGACGCGCAGGCCGAGTTCCGCGCCGATCTCGCCGCGCCGGGCCCGGGCTCGGGCGTCGTTCCATCGCGCCTCGGTGCGGCTTCCGGCGGTGGCGAACAGCTCCTGCGCCTGGCGACGGAAGTCGTCGAACGCGCATTGTTCGGCGGCAATATCGACCAGCACGAGCCGGAGGTCCTCGACGAGCTTGACGTAGGCTTCGTTCAGCGTCGGGGCGTGCACCGCTGCGCCGCCCGGGTTGACGCCGTACAACTCGAAGTCGGCTTCGGTCCTCGCCGCGAGGAGCCGACCGCGAACGCGGACGAGGGCGACGTAGCCTTCGCCGAAGACCGGCCCGCCGGTTTCGAAGAACAGGGCGTACTCCGTCATGTGTTGGCTCCTTCTTGCAGCGCGACAGGCCGCACTGTCGCGTGGCTGGGTTGCCGGGATCGCCCGCGATGCGGCAGACGGGAAGCAGAGTATACGCCTGCCCCCGGACCGTGATGCGCGCGGCCCTCAACGCCGACTCGGCCCGCGCCGGACAGCTCGTCTCCTTCTCGGATTGACGCCCCAGCGTCACGCCGGGAGGTAGGCGCCGCCCGTGGTCCCTGGAGCGCCGTTGGCTGCCATTGGTGGCGAAGTCGTCGGAATCCGTGAGCAATGTGCTGGTGGCCGGACGGGCTATTTACCTGTCGGGTAAACTCGTGTACTGTGCCTCGTTCATGGAGATCGCCTTCCGCACGGGGAAGATCAAGCGGCTCTGTGAGCGCAGAGCCGAGGCTCAGCGGAGGCTTGGGAAGGCGAGCGCAAAGAAACTGGGGGCACGGTTGAGCGATCTTGAAGCGGCCGCGTCGGTGGCGGACCTGGTGGCGGGGCGTCCTCATCCGCTGTCAGGAGACTGGCGGGGACAGTTCGCCCTCGATCTGGCCGGGGGCAGGCGCCTGGTGTTCAGCCCGGATCTCGAACCGGCGCCTGTCGACGCAGACGGGGCGGTCCAGTGGGCTCGCGTTACGCGCGTGTGCATCGAGTTCATCGGGGACTACCATGACTAGAGAAGGAGCAGAAGTGGGGGGCTATGCACCAGACTGGGTTTCACCACCCGGTGACACGATCCTTGACTTGGTCGAGGAGCGCGGTTGGACCCAGGCGGACCTGGCGGATCGGCTGGGCTACAGCCGGAAACATGTGAACCAGCTCGTCAGGGGCAAGGCCTCGCTGTCCGATGACGCTGCACTGCGTCTGCACCGTGTCCTGGGCGGCAGCGTGGGCTTCTGGTTGACTCGTGAAGCGCGCTACCGAGAGCGCCTGGCGGCGAGTCGAGAGGTTCGCGTGTACGAAGGATGGGGCGACTGGCTGGAGGAGCTGCCTGTGGCGGCCATGATGAAGGCTGGGGCGATCGCCAAGCGGCGCATGGTCGTGTCCGCCAAGGCCCATGTGGTCGGCGAGTGTCTTGCCTTTTTCGGCGTCGCTTCACCGGAACAGTGGAGAACGCGCTGCGTGGGAACGCAGGGCGCCTTCAGGCGGGGGACTGCGAGGGATGGCGATCGGGCGTCAATCGCCGCCTGGTTGCGCCTGGGCGAACTTCAAGCCGAGCGACTTCGTCTCCCGGCGTATGACCGCGAACGCTTCACCCAGGCCTTGACGGAGATCAGGGGACTGACCGTCGAGCCGCCCGCTGTGTTCGAGCCGCGGATGCGTGGGCTGCTGCACGCTGCCGGTGTCTCCTTCGTTCTCGTGCCGGCGATTCCCAAGGCTGGCGTGAGCGGCGTTGCCCGGTGGTTGAACCGGAACCCTCTGATTCAGCTATCGCTCTTCGGCAAGACGAACGACCGGTTCTGGTTCTCGTTCTTCCACGAGGCCGCCCACATCCTCCTGCATGCCGATGATCGCAAATCGGTATGGCTGGACGACGCCGGAAACCGTCCGGGTGCGGAAGAAGCGGAAACGGAGGCAGACCGGTGGGCGGCGGACTGCCTGATCCCGCCGTCTCACGCCGTCGAACTGCAGCGGCTTCGGGATCAACGAGCGGTCCGTGGGTTCGCTGATCGGGTTGGCGTCCACCCCGGGGTCGTGGTGGGGCGGTTGCAGCATGAGCGACTGCTTGCGTTTGGCCAGATGAACGGGCTCAAGGCGAGATTCGAGTTCGGCGAGGAATCGACGCCAGCTTGAGTTGGGTCGGCTACGCCGCACTCCGATACCGCCACAGCCCGGTCGCGGTCATGCTGTAGACGAACAGCAGGACGGACGCCGCCATGCCCGGGACCAAGCCTGCGAGCGGTCCGTACTCCGCGACGATCTTGCCCAGGATGACGGCGCCGATCAACGGCGCGCCGAGCAGGCCGAGGCCGAAGACGGACATGACGCGGCCGCGGGTCTGCGGTTCGGCGGCTTCCTGGACGATGGCGCGGGCCAGGGTGGTCGTGACGCCCATGTTGAAACCCCAGGCGATCACGGCGGTGACGACCAGCCACCAGGCCGGTTCGATCCAGATCAGGAACAGGACGACGACTCGGGAGAGCTGGAAGAGGATGAACCAGCGCCCGGGCCGTGCCAGCGGCATGAAGCGGAACATGATCAGGTTCGAGACGCCCGCGCCGGCGAAGAAGACGATCATCAGCCAGGACAGGAGTGCCGTGTCGCCGTCGTACACCTGGAACACGATGAAGGGAAACGCGGTCAGAAAGCCGCCGGCGTTGAAGATGGCGGAGACGAAGTTCACGATCATCCCGTCGAAGACCGCTCGCTGGCGATGGGAGGCGCGGAAGCCCTCAAGAATGCGGCGCCAGGCGGGTTGGCCGGGTTCGGCATCGTGCGCCGCGTGCGATCCGATCCGGCGGATCCACAGGGCGGCGGCAGCGAGACACAGGCTCTGCGCCAGCAGAACCGGGCGCAGACCGGTCCGGTCGAGCTGACCAGCCGCGGCGAGACCGACGATGTAGGTGAACATGTTGATCGCTGTCGCTGCGGTCACGGCCCGCTGCAGCTGTCGTCCCGCGATCCGGCTCAGTACGGCCTGCTGGGCCGGTCCCGAGAACGACATGGCGGCGCTGACGCCCAGGCCCCAGGCGGTGACCGTCCAGACGTTGAACTCGCCGAGCTCGAGCGCCAGCACGAGACCGAGGGGGACGATCGCCGCGGCGCCGAAGACGCGGGTCAGCACGGCGCGGGCGTCCGTGCGGTCGGCGCTGGCGCCGCCCCAGAGCATGATGATGACGCCGGGAAGGCCGACCGCCGCCTGCAGCGGCCCCACACGGTCGGCGGAAAGGGCGAGGACGCCGATCAGCAGCGCGGGGAGCAGGAGCTGCTGCATGGCGAAGCCGGAACTGGAGCAGGCCAGCGACCCCATGTACGCTGGGAGCCCCGGGCGCCGCGATGAGCGGCCGCCCGAAGTGGCGGGAGAGACGATGACGCGGACCTCGCTTGCGGAGAATTGGCTTCTGAACGTGCGAAGGCTACACGCGCGTCTCGGGCGCGGTTCGGTTCGGGCTCGGCCGGGGCTTGCGCGGAAGGGCGCCGGAGACGGTCCGGGCGCGGATCGACGAGGACGGGTTCCGGGCTGGCGGCTTGGCCTCGCGGCGGCCGCGGCCGCCGTCGCGGGCGCCGCGGGTTGCACGGTCTCGGCCCAGGAGCCGGTCGACTTCACGGAGCTTCGGCGGCGCATGGTGCGCGACACGGTTTCCGAGCCCCGCGATGGTCGGCCGCCGGTGCTCGACGTCCGCGTGATCGATGCGATGGGCAAGGTGGAGCGCCACCTGTTCGTACCGGAGGAGATCCGCGAGTGGGCGTATCGGGACTCGCCGCTCGGGATCGGCTGGCGGCAGACGATTTCCCAGCCCTACATCGTGGCGCTGATGACCGAACTCGCGGCGCCGTCCCCGGAGGACAGGGTGCTCGAGATCGGCACCGGCTCGGGCTACCAGGCCGCCGTGCTTGCCGAGATCGTCGATCACGTCTACACGATCGAAATCGTCGAGCCCCTCGGTCTGCAGGCGGCGGTCGCGCTCGATGCGGCCGGATACGGGAACGTGACGACCCGGATCGGCGACGGCTACGTCGGTTGGCCCGAGCAGGCGCCGTTCGACGCAATCGTGGTCACCGCCGCGCCGGATCACGTGCCCGAGCCGCTGATCGACCAGTTGGCGACGGGAGGTCGGTTGGTGCTGCCGGTGGGCCCGGTGGGCGGCCGTCAGGAGCTCCAGGTGCTGGAGAAACAGGCCGACGGCGAGGTGGAGCGGACCCGGGTGATTCCGGTGCGGTTCGTGCCGCTGACACGGAATCGCTAGCGGCCCGCTACAAGGGCACTTCTTCGCCCTGGCCTTCGATCACCAGCCCCAGAGTCACGTCGCCGAGGGGCACCGCCAGGGTCGGCTGATCGAGGTCGTTCCGGAACATGCCCGCGGCGCCCAGGTCGTCGTAGTTCTGAAACAGCGCCATCGTCATCGGGTGAGTACCGCCCTCGATGATCGTGTTGCTCGCTTCGACCAGGGGTTCCTGCTCGGGCACGCCGTAGGGATCGAAGTTGTCGAGCGCCATGGGAATGAGCAGCAGGAAGTCGCGGAACCAGGTCTGACCGGTGTGATCGCCGTCGGCCGGCTGTACCGCGTAGCGGAGCGTGTAGGTGCCCGGCGGCACGATCTGGGCCTTGTACGTGCTCCAGGAACCGGTCGTCCGCACGACCCCGACCAGACCGCCTGGCGGCAGAGTGGGGTACTCCACGCCGAGTTCCCCGGAAGGGTCCTGCATCGGCAGAGCCGGCGGAAACCAGAACTCGACCGGCTCGCCTGCGTCCCGGACCACCCGGTAGCCGGCCGGATCGAGCAGTGGCGAGAGCCAGTCCGGAAGATCGGGCGGCAGGCCGTCCGTGCGCTCCATCGTCGGCTCGGCGGCAGCTGGCGCCGGAAGCAGGAGCGCTGCCAGAAGCAGGCCGATCAGATGCGCGCCGCACGCCCGCGCCGCGGCATTCACTCGAAGTTGATCAGGTAGTGGCGGAAGTCCTCAGGATCGACCTCGTCCAGCATGAGGAGGTACTGGACCAGCGGCTCGACGTCGGCCTCCGAGATCCGGATCTCGCCGAAGAGCGGGTCGACGCCCTCCTGTTCGGCCCGGGCCGCCTCGGCCAGCTCCATGTGCCCCTGGAGCACTTCCTCGATCGTCGTGGCGCTGCCGTCGTGGAGGTACGGGTCGGTGCGCGGCAGGTTCCTGAGCGGAGGCGTCTTGAAGTTGCCGCTGCCGATGCCGTGAAGGGAGTAGTCGGTGAACGTGGGCGGCACGTGGCAGCGGACGCAGTTGCCCACCGACTCGAGGTCGAACACGCGGAAGAACGTCTTGAAGCCTTCGTATGCGGCCTCGGTGAAGCCTTCCGGGCGGCGGATCAGACCGCGGCCCTCCTGGTTGAAGATCCGGCTTTCGATGCTCGCGGCGTAGTTCATGATGTCCTCGTCCGCGTTGGGCGCCTTGCGGAAGCGGTTCTGCTCGGTGAACGCATCCCAGCGCGAGGTCATCGAGAAGTCGATCGTGCGCGTGTAGTCGGCCAGGGCGCGGGCGGCCGCCGCGGCGACTTCCTCCCGCTCGAGCGACTCCAGATCGAGGCCGTAGACCTCCCGGAACTGCTCGATGTAGGGCACGCCGGAGATCGCGTTGTGGCCCTCGTCGAGCAGTACGTAGGCCGCGTTGTCGATCGCCTCGGCGCGGGCGCCGGGCTTCCAGCCGTACTGCCTGCCGATCAACTTCTCGAGGATCATGTCCTCCATCGAGTCCCAGGCGCCGTCCCAGCCGAACACGTCCGCCCGAAAGGCGCCGGCCAGCGTCTGGGCGTTGCGCTCGGTCGTTTCGCGACCCGCGGTCAGGCTGGTCGGCGTGTGGTCGGCGTAGAAGCGCTCCCCCTTGCCTGCCACCGATTCGCCGAGGCCGTGGCATACCGAGCACGCGATCGCGTAGTCGGTGCCCTGGTTGTTGAACAGGAGTTCGGCGAACAGGTCGGTGCCGAGCCGGTCGAGTCCTTCCGCCGGATCCTGTGCCGCCGCGGCGGCTGCGAACAGGAGTGCCAGCACGATCGGCGAAGCTGCCGAACAGGCCACCTGGTTTCCCTTCATGATCGTCCTCCAGTTGCCGGTCAGTTCATGAGAGGTGGAGAATAGACGATCGACGTCACCGCGTCCGCGCGCATCCAGCGACCGCTTACGGCGAGAGGCGCTTCCAGTACTCGTCGTCGGCGTCTCTGGCCAGGCTCAGGCCGCCGTCGGAGCCGACGAAGACGGGATCCTTGACCACACGTACGCGGCCGCCGCCGAGCTCGCCGAGCGCCTGCTGCAGTTCTGCGCCGAGGCCGCGGATCAGACCGGAGCCGCCGGTGAGGATCACGTTGTTGCGGATCCGGCTCTGGTACTCGGGTTCGACTCGGGCGATCAGGTCGAGCATCGTCTCGCGCAGCGGCTCCAGCAGGCTCTCGCAGGCGCGGCGCATCGGTTCCGTGATGTCGATTCGGGTCGGTCTGCCGCGCACCGGCACGTCGACGACGACCGGGGCGCTCTCGCCGACGAAGGAGTGGCGTTCCTTCCAGGCCCGCACCATGTGGATGGACACGGAGGCGTCGGGATAGCGCTCCTCGATCAGGCGGTGGAGGTGGCGGTCCACCGCGTCGCCGGCGGTGCTCAGGGTGCGTTGATCGTCCTCCTCCGGGAAGCGGCCCATCAGGACGCAGAAGTCCGTCGTGCCGGCGCCGATGTCGATGACCAGCGTGTGGACCAGGGAATCCAGCCCGTAGGCGACCGCGAACGGCTCGGAGACGATCAGCGTGCTCGCGACCTGGCCGGCGAGGATTCGCCGCAGGTTCTGGCGGTTGACCCGGAGCGTTTCCGCGGGAACGCCGACGACGGCATGGATCGCGGGGGCCGGTCCGGTCGCAGCCGTCGCGGCCAGCTCGAGGAGCCGCCTGACGAGTTCGCGCACGGCCTGCTCGTCCTGGTCCGACCCCTCCTTGATCAGGCCCCGCTCCAGCGGACGGCGCAGGTTGAGCATGGGCCGGTGCTCCAGTGCTTCGGCGCCGACCAGCACGTCGCGCCCGAGCACCTTCCTGGCCACCATGTCCCGAGGCCAGCCGACGTAGCTCTGCACCATGTGACGCTCGCCGTTCGCCGCCGAAATCGAGCTCCGCGACGTCCCCAGATCGATGCCGACCTTGAGCACTTCGCTGTCGGACGTGGCTCTGTTCACGGTTCTTCCCCTGCTGCCTGAGGCGCGGGTGCGTGTTCGCGGCGGGGAGACCCGCGTGAGCCTCGACCGTTCACGGTTCCTTCCCGGCCTCGAAAGGCGCGGAGCTTACCGTTGCCTCGGCCTTCCCCCTCCGCCGGCGACTCGACCGGCTGGAGAAGCGAGACGGCGTAGCTTCGGATGCCTGCGTCGAGGGCTTCGGCGATCGACTGGAGGTGTTTGTCGTCGCGCAACCGCTCGATCTCGCCGGTGTCCGAGAGGCAGGACACTTCGGCCAGGATGGCCGGCATTTCGGCGTCGATCAGGACGACGAAGGGCGCCGACTTGACGCCGCGATTCCGCAGTTCCGGGTTAGCCGCCCGCAGCTTCTCGAACAGGGAGTCCTGGACCGCGTCGGCGAGAGCGCGACTCTCGTCCTGCATGTGTTGGCCGTAGACGCCGTCCACAAGGCGCCTCAGGTCGGCCAGGGAGTAGCCGTGCGCCTCTGCGTTCTCCCGCTCGGCGAGCGCGGTGAGCTCGGGGTCGTCGGTGGGTCCCAGGTAGTAGGTCTCGACGCCGCAGGTCCGGTTCCGGGGCAGCCAGTTCACGTGAATCGAGACGAACAGGTCGGCGCCGGCCCGGTTGGCGATGCCGGACCGCTGGTCGAGTTCGACGTCGATGTCCGCCTCGCGGGTCATCGCGACCCGGTACCGGTCGGACAGCAACTCGCGGACGCGGACGGCGATGTCGAGCGCGAGCTCCTTCTCGGTCAGGCCGCCGGCCACCGTGCCGGAAGCGGATCCGCCGTGACCCGGATCGAGCACGATCCTCCTGACGGGCAGCGGGAAGACGCTGAGGTCGAGGGACTCCGGCAGCTCGGTGAAACGGATTTCGGCCTCTGGCGGCGCGGCTACGGCGGGAGGCTCGGCCTGCGTAGCCTTCTCGGAGCGTTGCAGTTCCAGGTAGCCGAGTCCGGCGGCGGCGGCGATTGGCGCCAGAAGGAGGAGGCTCCAGGGTCGAAAACGACGCCGCTGCCGTTTCGGGGTGGCGTTCGCCCCGGGTTCGGGGCCTCTCCGGCCGAGTTCAGCCTCGTTCTCGCGCACCGCGGCTTCGATCAGGTCGATCCGAAGCCGTCGGTCGGCCCGGCTCCGCCCGGAAGGCGGACTGGCGGCGCGATCCTCGGGGGGCATCGCCTTGACGGTAGCGGATTCTGTCCGGTAACAGCCCGTTGCGGAATGCGAGGAGGTTGGCGTGCTCATGCCGATCGCCCGTCGGCTCGTAGCGGATTCTGTCCGGTAGCAGCCCGTTGCGGAATTGGGGGGCGGTGGTCGTACCATTCGGTCTGCCGTAACATCGGTCGGAGGTCGAACCCCGCTTGATCGCCCGTACCCGACAACCAGCCGATGATGGTTCCCCCGATGGTGGCGCTCAGGGCCGGATGCGCTGGTCGCTGTCGCTGATCGCCGCTTCGATCTCCTGGCTCGGTTGCAGCTTTGTGGGGGCGCCGCCGGCCTTGGAGGTGCGCCCGCCGCCGGAGTACGGCGCCGCGGCCGAGGCGCAGGTCGGCGACATCGCAGCACGAGGAGGAGGCGCGCCTGGTGATGCCGGTGGCGCAGCAGGAGGCCGCAGCGACGATCCCGGCGCCGGCGTCGCGGTCAGGGCGGACTGGTGGAGCGACTTCGACGATCCCCTGCTTGCACAGTTGATCGTCGAGGGTCTGGAGCACAACGCCAGCCTGCGCGCGGCGGCTGCGAACGTCGAGACGGCGTTCGCGCAGGCCCGGCTCGACGGCGCGGCCCGGCGACCCGAACTGGAGGCGGCGCTCGATCCCGGCCGGCGCAAGCAGAACACGGCCCAGAGCGGGTTGACCGAGGCGATCCCGATCCCGATTCCGGGCTTCGAGCCCGGCGGCGTCCGCAGCTTCGCCTTCACGAGCTACGGATTGTCCCTGAACGTCAGTTGGGAGGTCGACCTGTGGGGCCGGCTCGGCGCCCTCACCGCAGCATCGCTGGCCGAGGCGGCCGCCGGCGAGGCAGACTTCGAAGGCGCCCGCCTGTCGATCGCCGGTCAGGTCGCGAAGGTGTACTTCGGCGTCGTCGAGGCGATGCAGCAGGTGGAACTGCTCGAGCGCACCCTGGCGAGCCGCGAGCGGACGCACGATCGGGTCGTGGCGCGCTATCGGCGTGGCGTGGCGACCGCGCTCGAGGTACGGCAGGCGCGGACGCAGATCGCAACGGTCGAGGCCTCGCTGGCGGCACAGAGGCAGGCGGTCGACGGGCTGCGCCGGCAGATGGAGGTCCTGCTGGGCCGCTATCCGGCCGGTGAGATCGAGGCGGCCGCGGGTCTTCCCGATCTGCCGCCGCTGCCCGTGGCCGGTGTGCCGGCCGACCTGCTGGCGCGCCGCCCGGATCTGCGAGCGGCGGAGTACCGCGCGATCGCTTCGTCCCAGCGGATACGGTCTGCCCGGCGATCTCTCTACCCGACCTTCCGACTCGACGGCTCGTCCGGCACGTCGAGTGGCGCCTTGAGCGATCTGGTGGACGGCGACTTCTCGGTCTGGAGTCTCGCGGCTGGACTGCTGCAGCCCCTGCTTTCGGGCGGCCGCATCCGGGCTGGCCTGGACCTGGTCACCGCCGGTCTGGACGCGGCGGAGACGAACTGGCTGCAGACGGCGCTCTCGGCCTTCGCCGAAGTGGAATCGGGTCTCGTGGCGGAGAGGATGCTGGCTGAGCGGACGGGGGCGCTGGAACGGGCGGCCGCCGAGAGCCGTGAGGCGGAACGACTGGCCGAGGGTCGCTACAGGCAGGGTCTGGTCGGCTATCTGCAGGTGCTCGACAGTCAGCGGACGTCGTTTCAGTCGGAGAGCCAGTTGCTCGCCTCCCGCCGGGAGCAACTCGAATCGCGGACGGACCTGATCCTGGCATTGGGCGGGGGCGCCTATCCGGAACGGGTCGCGGCGGCCGCCGCCCCGGGCGGCGGAGGCTAGACGTGCTGAAGTGGATCCTGCCCATCGCGATCCTGGCCGTCGCCGCGGTGATCGTCGTGGCTCTGGTCTCGTCGCGGCCGGCGGTGGAGACGGCGCCGCGTCAGGTCGCGCCGCCTCCCGTCCGGGTCGTGACCGCGGAGCCGACATCAGTCGAACTCAGGGTGCGGTCGCAGGGATCGGTGGTCCCGGCGACCGAGGCGGATCTGGTGTCGGAGGTCGCCGGCAACATCGTCTGGGTGGCGGAGAGCTTCGAGGTCGGCGGCTTCTTCGACGCCGGCGACGTGCTGCTGCGCCTGGACCGCCGCGACTACGAACTGGCGGTTGCGAGCGCCCGGGCGTCCGTGGCCCAGGCCCGGGTCGCGCTGACGCGGGAGGAGGCGGAGGCCGAGGTCGCGCGAGAAGAGTGGGACGATCTCGGGGAGCCCGGCGAACCGGGACCCCTGGTGCTCCGCGAGCCTCAGTTGGACGAGGCGAGGGCTCGCGTCGAGGCCGCGCTGGCCAACCAGGCGCGCGCCGAGCTGGATCTCTCGCGAACGGCGATCCGGGCGCCGTTCGCGGGCCGGCTGCGAGCCAAGCGGGTCGACCGCGGCGAGTTCGTGAACCGCGGCATGCCCCTGGCAACGATCTACTCCGTCGACGCTGCGGAGGTCACCCTGCCGGTACCCGACTCGGAACTCGCCTTCCTCGACCTGCCCCTCGGCGCGGAACTGCGAGGCGCCGGGCCGCGGGTCGTGTTGCAGGCGCGGTTCGCCGGCGGGCTGCATCAGTGGGAGGCCCGGATCGTTCGCGTCGGCGGGGAGATCGACCCGGCGACGCGCATGGTCAACCTGATCGCCCGGGTGGAGGCCCCGTACCGGGCGATGGGCGATCGCCCGCCGTTGTCCGTGGGTCTGTTCGTCGACGCGGAAATCGTCGGCCGCTCGGTCGACTCGGTGTTCGAGGTGCCGCGAGGCGCCCTGGTCGGCGCCGATCGCGTGTGGGTGGTGGAGGACGGTCGGCTGGCGCTGCGCCAGGTCGGGATTCTGCGCTCGGATCCGGAGGTCGCGGTCGTTCTGGACGGCCTGACGAGCGGTGACCGGATCAGTTTGACGATTCTCGAAACGGCGGTTGACGGCATGCTGGTGACGCCGGAGCTGGAGCCGCAGCCCGGCCCGAGATCCGGACCTGAGTCCAGGTCCGAACCCGGCCCCGAAGACATGCCGCAGCTTGAGCCCGGGCCCGAGCACAGCCCCGGATCCGAGGCCAGGACCGAGCCGCAGCCCGAGCCCGAGCGGGTTGCGGAACCCGTGCCCGCGGCCGCTTCGCCGATTGCGACCGCGCCCTCCGAGACCGGCGCCGTGGCGGCCTTGCCGGCCGCGCCGCCGGCCAGCGGCGCCGCCGCCGCGTCGAAGGGGGAGGCGTGCGCCCTTGCCGGCGTCGACGTGGAACCGGGCGCCGGGTTCGTCGACGTGCTGCTGCGCACCGGCGGCGAGCCGGCCTACCGGACGTTCTGGCTGGACGATCCCCCGCGCTTCGTCGTCGACCTTTCGGCCTGCGTGGTGCGGGTCTCGAACACCCTGGTCGCCGTGGACGGAGGCGGTGACGGCGGACCGGCCGGCGGTTCGCCCGCGCGCTCGGTGCGTGTCGGCCAGTACCAGGGCGGCGAGGACCCGGTTGCCCGCGTGGTCGTCGACGGCGCCTCCGCAGGCGGCGTGGCGCCGATCGCGGATCCCGCCGGACTGCGCCTGCGCCTGCGTCGGAGCTCGCCATGAGGGGGGTGATTGGCTGGTTCGCCCGCAACGGCGTGGCGGCGAACCTGTTGATGCTCTTCATCGTCGTCTGGGGCGTGCTCGCCGTGACCGGCATGCCGATCGAGGTCTTCCCGAGCATGGAGACCCAGAGCGTCATGGTGACCGTGCCCTACCTGGGCGCCGCGCCGGAAGAGGTGGAACAGGGCGTCTGCCTGCGGGTCGAAGAGGCGGTGCAGGACCTCGAGGGTGTCGATACCGTCCGGTCCACGGCGGCGGAGGGAGTCGGCACCGTCGTCGTCGAGCTGGAGAGCGGCGCCGACACCCGCGAGGTGCTCGACGAGGTCAAGTCGAGGATCGACGCGATCACGACGTTTCCGGAAGAGACCGAGAAACCGATCATCCAGGAGGCGCTCATCCGCCGCCGCGTGATCACGGTGGCTGTGTACGGCGACGTCGAGGAACGGGCACTCAAGGCGGTCGCGGAGCAGGTGCGCGAGGGTCTTTCGGAACTCCCGGACATCACCCAGGTGGAACTCGATGCGGTGCGGCCCTACGAGATCTCGATTGAGGTCTCGGAGGACACGCTCCGCCAGTACGGCCTGACCTTCGACGAGGTCGTGCTGGCGGTCCGGCGATCCTCGCTCGATCTTCCCGGCGGCGCGGTGCGAGCCCGCGAGGGCGAGATCCTCCTGCGCACGATGGGCCAGGCCTACCGGGGCGCGGAGTACCGGGACATCGTGCTGCGGGCGCGTCCGGACGGCAGCCGACTCGTCCTCGGCGACATTGCGGAGGTGACGGACGGCTTCGCCGAGACGGACGTGACGTCGCGCTTCGACGGTCAGCCCGTCGCCCTGGTCCAGGTCTACCGGGTGGGGGACCAGAGCGCCCTGCGGCTCGCGCGCCAGGTCAAGGGATTCGTGGCCGAACGCTCGGCGGCGCTGCCGCCGGGCCTGTCGATGACCACCTGGCTCGACGACACGGTGCCGCTGCAGGACCGGCTGCGCGTACTGCTCGAGAGTGGACGGCTGGGTCTCCTGCTCGTGTTCCTGGTGCTGGCCCTGTTCCTGAAGCTCCGGCTCGCCCTCTGGGTGTCGGTCGGCATCGCGGTCTCGTTCATGGGCGCGCTCGCCCTGCTTCCGTACGTCGACGTGACGATCAACGTGATGTCGCTGTTCGCCTTCATCCTGGTGCTCGGGATCGTCGTGGACGACGCGATCGTCGTCGGCGAGAACATCTACCGCCACTTCGAGATGGGGAAGCGCGGCATGCGTGCGGCCATCGACGGCGCGCGCCAGGTGGCGACGCCGGTCACGTTCTCGATCCTTACGACGGTGGCCGCCTTTTCGCCGTTGATCTACTCGATGGAGGGCCCCTCGGCGGCGATCGCGCGGACGATTCCTCTGGTCGTCATCGGCTGCCTGGCCTTCTCGTTGATCGAGTCGATGCTCGTGCTGCCGAACCACCTCTCCCACCTGACCCACCGGCACGCGAAAGAACGGCGCCGGGGCATCGACCGGGGCTGGTCCATCTTCCAGGGCTTCTTCAGCAATCGGATGAAGTGGGTGATCGAACGCGGCTACCGCCCGCTGATCGAACGGGCGCTCGAGTACCGGTACGCGACCGTGGCCATCGCCGTGGCGGTGTTCCTGATCACGGCCGGGTACATCGCTTCGGGTCGGATGAAATTCGAGTTCTTCCCGGACGTCGAGGCGGACAACGCGGTCGTTCTGCTGACCATGCCCCAGGGGACGCCGGCGGAGACGACGCTTGCGGCGATCACGCGCATCGAGGCGGCGGCCTTCGAGCTCGAGGAGGAACTGCAGCGCGAGGGCCACGGCGACGTGTTCCGCCACGTGATGGCGACAGTCGGCTCGCAGCCCTACGCGGCGCTGCAGCAGCAGAGCGGGCCGACCGCCGGCTTCCAGGTGGCGGTCGCGGCGCCGCACCAGGGCGAGGTGAACGTGGAACTCATGTCGTCCCGGGAGCGGACGATTCGCGCCTCCGAGGTCGTGCGGCGGTGGCGCGACAAGGTGGGCGCCGTGCCGGACGCGGTCGGGGTCGAGTACACGGCGAGTCTGGTCAGCTTCGGCGCGGCGGTCGACGTGGAACTCACGGGCACGGATCTCGACGAGCTGCGGGCGGCTGGGGAAGAGATCAAGGCTCGACTGGCCGACTATCCCGGCGTGTTCGACATTTCGGACTCGTTTCGTGCCGGCAAGCGGGAAATCCGGCTGGAGCTCGACCGGCGGGCGGAGTCTCTGGGGCTGAGTCTCGAGGCCCTCGGCCGCCAGGTGCGGCAGGGCTTCTACGGCGCCGAGGCGCAGCGGATTCAGCGCGGGCGCGACGACATTCGGGTCATGGTGCGCTATCCGCTCGAGGAACGGGAAACCCTGGCGTCGCTCGAGGACATGCGGATCCGGACGCCGGCGGGCGCCGAGATCCCGTTCTCGTTCGCGGGCCGTGCCGAGTTCGGCCGCGGCTTCGCGACGATTCAACGGATCGACCGGCGCCGCGTGCTGAACATCACGGCGGATGTCGACCCGGCGGTCGTCACCGCGAACGAAGTCGTCGGCGACCTCCAGGCCAACGTGCTGCCGGAGCTTTTGGCCGGCTACCCTGGGATCGACTCCTCGTTCGCGGGCGAACAGCAGGAGCAGCGTCAGACTTTCGAGGGGCTGTTCGAGGCGCTCGGCGTCGCGTTGATCGTGATCTACGCCCTGCTGGCGATTCCGTTCCGGTCCTACCTCCAGCCGATGATCGTGATGAGTGCGATTCCATTCGGCCTGATCGGCGCCGTGATGGGCCACCTGGCGGTCGGGATCAGCCTGACGATGCTCTCGCTGCTCGGCCTCATCGCGTTGACCGGGGTGGTGGTCAACGATTCCCTGGTCATGGTCGACTTCATCAACCGCCGCGTGGCCGTGGGCATGAAGGTTCGGGAGGCGATTCGGGATGCCGGCGCCGCTCGCTTCCGCCCGATCGTCCTGACCTCGCTGACCACCTTCGTCGGCCTGCTGCCGCTGCTGCTGGAGCGGAGCTTCCAGGCCCAGTTCCTCGTTCCGATGGCCGTTTCGCTCGCCTTCGGCGTCCTGTTCGCGACGGCGATCACGCTGTTGCTCGTGCCGTCGCTCTACGCGATCCTGAACGACTTCCGGTCGCAGGTTGCGGTGCATGGCCGCAAGCCGCCGGAGCAGACGGAGCCCGACGGCGCGCTGGAGGGAGTGCTGGATGCTGTCTGATCAGCGCCCGAACCGTGGTTCCCGCTTTTCCAGGAACGCTCGTACGGCCTCCTTGTGGTCGGCGGTCCGTGCCGTTTGATCAGCGCCCGAACCGCGGTTCCCGCTTCTCCAGGAACGCCCGTACGGCCTCCTTGTGGTCGGCGGTCCGTGCCGACCGGACCATGCCCTCCGCTTCACCGGCCAGGCACGTCCGCAGATCGCCGAGCACGGCCCGGTTCACGTTTCGCTTCATCAGCCGCAGCGCGGTCCGTGGCCCGTTCGCCAGCTCCAGCGCCAGGCCGCGCGACTCCGCGGCCAGGTTCTCGAACGGCACGGTGCGGTTGACGATCCCGAGCCGCAGACACTCTTCGGCCGGGATCCGGCGCCCGGTCATCAACAGCTCCTTCGCCGTCGACGGGCCAACCAGCCGGGTCAGAAACCAGCTCGAACCGTAGTCTCCGGACAGGCCGATGCGGCGAAAGGCGGTGGTGACGAACGTGTCGTCGGCCATGATCCGCAGATCGGCCGCCAGCGCGATCGAGAGTCCGGCGCCGGCCGCCGGACCGGGCAGGGCGGCCACGACCGGCTTGTCCAGCTCCGCCATGCGCAGGGTCAGGGACTCCTGTTTCTCGATCAGGACCCTGACGGCTTCGTCGTGGCCGGGCGGTTCCACATCAGCCGGGTCGGCGCCCTCAACCTGGCTGGCCCGGATGCTGGCGGCTTTGTCGCGGCCGGGCGGTTCCGCGGGCGCTTCGCTGTCCGAGCCTCCTTTTGGGTTGCCGCCGGCGCCGCGGTTCGACCCCATGCCCGAGACGTCGCCGCCGGCGCAGAAGGCCCGGCCGGCGCCGGTGAGCAGAATCGCGCCGCAGCGCCCGTCCGCCTCGAGCTCCAGCAGGATGGCCCGAAGGGCCGGCGTCAGGATGTCGCCGAGCGCGTTGCGCTTCTTCGGCTTGTTCAGCGTCACCGTGGCGACGCCGTCCTCAAGGTCGCAGAGCAGCTCGTTCGTTCCGGTGTCGATCGTGGTCATGTTCAGGTCTCCTGGAAATGCCGCAGGCAGGGTGCGAAGCTGGTTTCCTGCACGTGCGCGGCTACGAGAACGAGCGGCCGCCAGAGCTAGAACGGCATCGCCCGGCCCTCTGCCCGCAGCCGCTTGCGGCGGTCCTGGGCGTCCGGCATCGTCCGGCAGACGAGCTCCCAGAATGCCGGTGAGTGGTTCATGTGGGTCAGATGCGCCAGTTCGTGGACGACGATGTAGTCGATCAGCGCAGGTTCCAGCAGCATCACGCGCCAGTTGAAGCGCAGGGTGCCGTCGGCTGCACAACTTCCCCAGCGGCGGCGCTGGTTGCGGATCAGGATCTTCGGTGCGCCGTCGCGGCCCAGTTGGGGCCACCAGCGGTCCACGACGGTCGGCAGGTGTTCCGCCGCGCGATCCCGGTACCAGTTGGTTAGGAGGAACCGGACCGTCTCGCTGCGCTCGGGATCCGGGAGGTCGGCCGGGTGCGAGACGTGGAACCGTGAGCCGTCGAATCGGAGGGTGACTCGCTGCGCCCGCACCTGTTCGAAGGCCATGGGAACTTCGCGGCCCAGATACGCGATGGCCTCGCCGTCGACGAAGCGCAGTTCCGGGATGTCCCGGAGGGCGGCCTGCTGGCGGCCGATCCAGTCGGCTCGGTCCCGGACGATGGACCGGACCTTCCTGTCCGAGGTGCTCGCTGGCGCGGCGACGTGGACACCGTTCCGGTCGACGGTCAGCTGGATCGTCTTTCGCCGCCGTCGACTGCGGCGAATGTCGTACCTGATCGTCTTTTCGCCCAGGCGGATCTCGTCCCTTGAGTTCACGGTCGTAGTCTTGCGCTTCCGGCGCACGCCGCCAAGCCCGTCGCAGGCTTCATGGCGCCAGGGCCAGTGCCAGGGACGGGGCCAGGGACAGGGCCAGGGACAGGGCCAGGGCCGGGGACGGGGCCAGGGACGGGGACGGGGCCAGGGCCAGGGACGGGGTCGCCGGGAGGGATGGTGGATCAGGCCGGGGAAGCAACCGCGATCTGGCCGGTACTCACGACACCGGCCCCACCGCCGACCCGGCAGGTGTGGATCTCCGGCCGGCGGCCGAAGCGGCGCTCGAAGGCCGTCGCGGTCTGCTCGCGGACATGGGGGGCCGCGTCTCCGCTCGTGATCGCGGTGACGCAGCCGCCGAAGCCGGCCCCGGTCAACCGGGCACCGTAGCAGCCGTCCGCGCCGGCGGCGGCCTCCTGGAGCACGTCGAGTTCTTCGATGCTGACTCCGTAGTCGTCGCGGGAACTCCTGTGCGACTGGCCCATCAGGTCGCCGAGACGGTCGAGGTCGCCGACCCGCAACGCTTCGGCGCCGTCGAGGACACGGCGACATTCGGTCATCACGTGGCGGGCGCGGCCGTCGAGCGGTGGTTCGAGAAGGTGTCGTAGTCGCTCGAAGTCCGCCGGCTCCAGATCGCGGAGAGTGGACAGCCCGGGCAGATGGGGCCGCAGGAGGTCCGCGGCGTCGAAACACTCGGACTTTCGGTCGTTGAAGCCGGTACCCGACGCCAGCGCCCGGCGGACGCCGGTGTCGGCGACCAGGAAGACGAGGTCGTCAGGGGTCGGGATCAGCTCGTGTTCGAGCGACCGGCAGTCGAGCAGCAGCGCGTGACCCTCCCGGCCGTGCACCGAGGCGAACTGGTCCATGATCCCGGACTGGACTCCGACGTACTCGTTCTCGACGGTTCGGCCCACCCGGGCGCGTTCGGCGCCGGCCAACTCGAAGCCGGCAAGACGCTCCCAGGCGACGAGGAACGCCATCTCGACCGCCGCGGAGGAACTGACGCCGGCCCCGATCGGCAGGTCGCCGCCGAAGACGGCCTCGATGGGCGGCACGTCGATGCCGCGCTGCCGGAGCGCCCAGGCCAGGCCTCGGGGGTAGTCGACCCAGGAGGAAGGTCCGCCGCGCTCCGCGACCGGCGGTCCGGGCGCCGCTGCGAGAAAGACGGCTTCCTCACCGAGGTCGAGGGCCGCGAGCCGGGTTTCCGCGCCAGGTACCCGCCGCGCTGCGACCCACACGGCACGGTCGATCGCCGCCGGCAGCACCTGGCCTTCGCTGTAGTCGACGTGCGCGCCGAGCAGGTTGACCCGTCCGGGCGCCCGGGCGACCACCTCGGGCTCGGCGTCGAAGCGAGCGCGGAACGCGTCGACGAGAACGTCGACCTTCACTCGAGGGCCTCTCTTGTCAGGCGAGCAGGCGGTACATGTCGGTCCGGCGCTTCGCCGGGTCGTCGTGCCAGTCGGCGTAGACCTCCCGGCATGGACCCGCGAGGAGGAGCTGTTCTTCGACGGTGTTCTCTTCGCCGGTTTCCGGCTCTACTGCTTCGCGCAGAATCAGCCTGACCTCTTCCTCCATCGACCGGCCGTTGTCGGCCGCGCGCACGCGGAGGCGCTTCTTGACGCCTTCATCGAGGTTCCTGACTGTGATGCTTGCCACGGTACGATGCCTCCTCTTCGCCTCGCGAGCGTACCCCGGTGATTGCATTGCAATCAAGCTGTCGAACTGTCCAGCGAAAAGTGAGCGAGCGGGCGAACGAGAACGCCGGCGACATCGGCCAGCGAAGCGAGTCGAAGCCGCCGGGGGAGCTAGCAGCCCGTGGCGGAAGTCGCGCTGCATTCGAGCGGCCATGCATCCCGCCCGGCATCGTGCCATCCGGGTGCTCGATGACTCGCACCCGGAGGTGGGGCGCGTGTCGCGCGGAACGCGCCGCACGGGCAAGCTCCTCAATCGAATATGGCCCGATATGCTCCCTCGTCGCGCCTTGCCGGGCGGGTGCCTGGCCACTCTCGGTGCGACACGGACTTCTGCCACGTGCTGCTAGGGGCGTTCGGGTCGGAGCGTTGCCGGTACTGCGGGGCGTCCGGTCCTCCGTGGGGCGCCTGCACGCGGTCCATCCGCCCAATTCCGTGCCGCCCGTGATCGCGGATGGCCTCGCCGGCGGTGAACGGGCGCGGGGCGGCGGGGGACCGGGAATCGCCGAAAGTCAACGGAAGAACAACCAAAGCCCGAATAGCAACACGCCGTAAAACCCGATGTCAAACAGCGTTCCCGCAACCTTTCTCGCAACAGGTCCGCTCAGCCACGCCGGGAGTGTCACGCCCGTCGGCTCACGGTAGCGCCGGCGAATGATCTCGCCTGTCGTCATCAACATTTTCAGCCAATCCCGTCGGTATGATGATAGGTCGTTCCGCCCCAAAAATCCGGGCACTCGTTGAAGTAAATCAAGATCTCCGCCGTCAAGAGAACGCCACTCCAATAGGTGCCGCCTTTGACGAATTTCTTGCCCGCTTCCTTCGCAAAACGCTCGAGCGCCTGGAAGAACCCGCGCCCGCCGGTAAGTTGGAGAACCCTCTCCTGCATGCTGTGACACGCGGCTTTTCGCGCACTTTCCTTTAGCACTAGCATTTCGTAGGGAGTTGGAAGATTGGCAATCCCAGCACCCACCGAATCCATCCCCAAGGGACCCCTCCAGCCGATGCCTCCAGGAGAGTGCAGCCAGTCGCTAGGGAACTTGTACGGCTCCCCTTTCACGATGATGGTTGAGCAGGGGTCTGGGCATTCTACGTCCTCGTCCTCCGCGCCCACCGCCGTCGGCGCGAACGCCGCCGCCGCAACAAGCAACACCCTCAGCAGCGGGCCACGGAACCAACTGTCTTTCCTCATGGAGGACCTCCTGTTGTGGAGGACCTCCTGTTGTGTGGTGCGAAACCCTATCACACGGTCCAGGCGTCGGCGCGCTACCCTCAGGGGGCAGACGGTACGGAACCGTCTGCCGCTTCCAGAAACCAACTCTGAACCGAACCGGATCGAAGCCTCTTTACCGCTGCCGCTCCACGCTCATTTTTCTATTGGAAACACTGCTGTCTCCAGTAGCGTCGCGGCGCGGAGCAGGAGGTCACGCGAGAGCTGGAGGCCGCCTTCCCGGCTCGTTGGCAGCCATACGTCGGGGAGGTCGTCGGCGAGGCGCCGCAGGTCCGCCGCCAGGTTGGCTCGGACACTCGGGGCGAGTTCGTCGAGTTGCCCGCCCCGACCGGCGCCGAGGCGCTCGATGCCGAGGCGGCAGCACCACGCGATGAGCTGGCAGGTCCAGTCCAGCGAGGCGTGGCTTGGGTCGGAGCTGCCCGGGATCAGTCGCTCGCGCGCGGAGGCCAGCCGCGCATAGGTCCGCTGGAGTCTGGCGATGCTGAGCCGCCGGAAGCGCCGGTGGGTGAGGTCGTCGTCGATGAACCGGAGGAGGTAGAAGAGGGTGGTCCCGTTCATCACCGGGCCGCCGCAGTCAAGGTCGACGGCGCCGAGGTCGACCACCGTCCGCGCCAGCGTCTCGTCGCCGTCGTAGACGAAGCGGCTGGCGTGCCCGAGCCAGGCCTCTTCGTTGCGCCCGGAGACGCTCGCGGCCTGCCGCGCCGCATCGACGGACCAGGCGAAACCGGCGCCGATGGACAGCGGCAGCTCGGCGATCGCAGGCGGCTGCAGGTGTCCGTGGTCGCCCCAATCGGTGATGAGCAGTCCCCGGGCGCCGGCATCCAACCCCGCAGTCGCCGCGGAAGCCAGGTTGCCGACCGCGTTCTGCAGACGGCCGCCGAAACTGTTCCAGCTGCTGGTGCCGGGGCAGACCCAGAACTGGCGGCCGCAGGCCGCCAGACGGGCGCACTGGTCGGCGAACGGGTGATCGGCCTCGTAGCCCCAGCACAGTGCGACCGCGTCTTCGGGGATGCGGTCGATCACTTCGGGGTGCTCGAGGATGATGTCGCCCCAGAACAGCATCTGCCGGCCGCGCTCCGCGACGAGACCGTGAACCTGGCGCAGAAAGTCCAGGTACACGGCCGGCTTGCCCCGCTCCTCGCATGCCTCGGCGGAGCGTCCGCGGCCCAGGTCGAACGTCTCGTCGAGGCCGACGTGGAAGCGCCGGCTGCCGAACCGGGGCAGCAGTCCGTCGTAGAGCCCCGCGAGCAGCTCGAGGACCCGCGGGTCGGTGGCGCACAGGCTGAACGGCTCGGGGTCGAGGGAGAAGGGATGCCGGAAGCCCTCGGGCACTTCGGCCAGCGGCCGGTACCGGTCGTGGACCAGCCAGCGGTGGAAGTGGCCGAAGCTGTTCTGGTTTGGCGTCAGTTCGATGAACCGCTGTCGGCAACGGGCATCGAGCCTCCGGATCTCCTCGGCGGTGAACGGCGAGGCATCGCGCCAGACCTCCTCGTGGTCGGTGTAGGCGTACGTGTGTTCGACGTAGAGCTGGAGGTGGTTGATCTTCCACTCGGCGAGCTGGTCGATCAAGCGTTCCAGGTACGCCATCGTGGGCACCCGATTCCGGCTGACATCGAGCATCGCGCCGCGGATTCCGAAGTCGGGCCGGTCTTCGATCTCGACCGCGGAGACCTCGAGGCCGGAATCCGTCTCGCGGCCTTCCGACGCAATCCACTGTCGCAGCGTCGCGGCGGCCCGGAACAGCCCGGTCGGCGTTGCGGCGTGAATCGCGATGCCGTCCCGGTCGATCTGCAGGAGGTAGCTCTCATCCGTGGGAACGACAACTCGCGGTTCGTCTGTCCGTCCGCCTTCCGGATGACCGGAGGGGGTGGAGTCGAGAACAATGCGGCAGGCGACGCCGGCTCCGTTCCCGGTCACGTCGCCTCCCGTATCGTGAACCACGAGGCGCCTCGGGGCGCTCTCCAAGGCGCGGCGCAGACCGGCAACCGCGAACGCCAGTTCTTCGCTGCCGGCGTTGCGGTCCGCCGGGGTGACCGGCGTGGCGATCTCAAGCCTTGCCGCCGCGCCCTCGGGGACGACCAGGGGAGGGTCAGCGCCAGGTTGCTCGACCCGCCGCGGCGGCGGCCAGAGAGTCATCGGCGACCCGTCAGGCCGGGTCCACCCTGATGCTGACGCCGGTCGGGCTCGTGTAGCGGCCGCCCCCCCCACCTGGGGATGACCATGCGAGATGGTCGATCGCCCGCCCCGCGGTGGCCTGCAGCTCATCGTCCGTCTCCCGGAACAACACCCGCATCGTGCCGTAGTTCACGGCGAGGAGAACGTCCTTGAAGGTCTCGGCCTTTCCTGGCGCGCGCTCCAGCAGCCAGGCGCGGTCCTTCTCCCAGTCGGGACCAAGGATGTGGACGTGGTGGAAGCCGGGGTGGTTCGCGTCTTCCAGGAGTTCGATCTTCGCGCCCCAGGGATCCGTCACGAAGGAGATGTAGAGCCTGGCCGGTCCGAAGTGTCTCGGTTGCCAGAACTCCGTCGCACCGTCTTCGATCATGGCGGCGTGGACTTCGTCGAGGTTCTCGACCGACCAGCCGGAGTGGTCAAGTCCCGTGCCGATGCTGGGACCGGGCGCCTCCGCATCTCGCCAGCGAAGCTCCGCGGCGCCGCTGCCCGCCTGGAACCGGGCGGCGACCATGCGGTCGTCGCCGTCGGTCGCTGCGCCGTCGATCAGAGCGCCGCCGAAGTGCCGCGCGTACCAGGCGGCCGCGGCGGCCGGGTCGTTGGCGTTGAGCGCCAAGTGGTCGAATCGACACGTGTCGGTCATGGACGGAACTCCTCGAACGATTGGGGGAACGGTGGGAAGGCCGGTGATTGTGACACCGAAGAACCCGGTTTGCCGACATCGGCGTCCACTGCGTGGCGGCAAGCGGCCTCCCGGCGGCGGTCTGCGCGTGCCGATGACGCCCGGGACAAACGACTGCTCGGAAACGACGCGAACCGTCGGCGTAAGCTCTGCCTCGTGACGGAGTTGCCTGCGGGCCCGGAGGTATCCGGGAACTCGACCGCGACGGCCGGAGAACGCAAGGCCCTGACGGGCGTCGTGGAGCGGGTCGTGTTCCACAACCGGGAGAACGGCTTCGTGGTGCTCGGCGTGCGTCTCCGCGGCGGGTACCAGCCCGCGACGGTGGTGGGCAGGTTGCCGGTGGTCTCGGAGGGGGACACGATCCGGGCGTCGGGTACGTGGCGCAGGGACGCCAAGCACGGCATTCAGTTCAGGGCCGACCTGCTCGCCGTGTCGCCGCCGGACTCGCTCGACGGCATTCGCCGCTACCTCGGCTCGGGAAAGGTGAAGGGCGTCGGACCGAAGATGGCCAAGCGCCTGGTGAAGGCATTCGGCAAGGACGTCTTCGAGGTAATCGAAAACGAGCCGGAACGTCTGAAGGAAGTTCCCGGAATCGGCCCCAAGCGGGCAGAGAGCCTTGGCGCCGGCTTCAAGGACCAGAAGGCGGTACGTGAGATCATGGTGTTCCTGCAGGAGCACGGCCTAGGATCGGCTCGCGCTGCCCGGATCTACCGCGCCTACGGCGCCGACGCGCCTACCCTCCTGGCCAACGACCCGTACCTGCTGGCGCGAGAGATCCGGGGCATCGGCTTCCGGATCGCCGACGGTATCGGCGCGAGTCTGGGCATCGACGGCGAGGGGTTGCCGCGAGCCCGTGCCGGCCTGACCTACGTACTTGAGCAAGCGCGCGCGGCGGGCCACTGTGGATTGCCTCGGGAGGCGCTTTTCGAGGAGGCCCACGAGAAGCTCGGGAAGAGCCGGCGGCCCGGTGAAGTGCTGAAGATTCGACAGGAGATCCTGGTTCAGGCGCTGGATGAGGAAATGCGCGCGGGTCGGTTGGCCGCCGCAAGGCTGGGTGGCGGCGAAGCGATCTTTCTGCCGATGCTGCTCGAAGCCGAACGGGCGATCGCTCGCCGGCTGGCGGAACTGTGCAGCGCCGATCCGCCGCCCTGGTCGGACATCGACGCCACCGTTGCGTTGCCCTGGGTCGAGAAGCAGCTTGAAGTGACCTTGGCGCCGTCCCAGCGTGCCGCGGTGGAGGCTTGCTTGCGCTCGCGGGTTACGGTGATTACCGGTGGTCCCGGCGTAGGCAAGACGACCCTCGTCGACGCGTTGCTTCGGATCCTGAACGCCCGGAACGTCCGCTGCGATCTCTGCGCGCCGACCGGCCGGGCAGCCAAGCGGCTGGGGGAGAGCACCGGTCAGGCGGCGAAGACGATCCATCGGCTACTCCAGATCGACCCGAAGAACGGCGTTTTCCAACGCAACCGGCAAAAGCCCCTCCAGTGCGGCTTGTTGATCGTTGATGAGTCTTCGATGGTCGACGTCGAGTTGATGGCGGCACTGCTGCAGGCCTTGCCCGCGGAGGGCTCGCTGCTCTTGATCGGCGACGCGGACCAACTGCCGTCGGTTGGCCCGGGCCAGGTGTTGCGGGACCTGATCGACTCCGGCGCGATCCCGGTGGCGCGGCTGGTGGAGATCTTCCGGCAGGCGGGCGACAGCCGAATCGTTCGCAACGCCCACCGCGTGAACCGGGGCTACATCCCGGAACTCGAGTCGAGGTCTGAAGAACTGAGCGATTTCTACTTCGTGCCGGCCGAGGACGCGGAGAACGCGCAGGAGAAGATCGCGCGGATCGTCGCTGGCAGGATACCGGCTCGCTTCGGTCTCGATCGGGTGACGGACATCCAGGTGTTGTCGCCGATGAATCGTGGACCCCTCGGCGCCCGCACGCTCAACGGGATCCTGCAAGACGTGTTGAACCCGGCCCCGGAGTCCGGCGCGGTCGAGGTGGAGCGCTTCGGCTGGAAGTACCGCCCCGGCGACAAGGTGATGCAGACCGAGAACGACTACGAACGGGACGTCTTCAACGGCGACATCGGCCGGGTGCGCTCCATCGACCCGGGAGAACAGAAGATGACGATCAGGTTCGAGGGCCGCCCGAGCGTCGACTACCCCTTCTCCGACCTGGACCGCCTCATGCTCGCCTACGCGGTCACCGTCCACAAGTCACAGGGTTCGGAGTACCCGGCGGTCGTCATCCCGATCTCCACCCACCACTACGTGATGCTCCGCCGCAACCTCCTCTACACGGCGATCACGAGGGGCCGCCGCCTGGTCGTCATCGTCGGCCAGAAGTGGGCGCTCCGGAAAGCCGTCGAGGAGGCTTCCGACCTCCGCCGCTACTCCACCCTCCGCGAGCAACTCGCGGACCTGGCCCAGCGCTAACGAGGCGCCGTCGCCCACCGAATGGGCCGCGACGAAGAGGACGAGGGTTTGGGCCTCAGACCGACCGGTTCGCGTCTCACCGGTAGCTTGGAAGCGCTTGCGCGTCGTTGATGACACCCGGCCCCGGCGTCACAGTCGAAGGCGGCGAGGTCGTCAAGCACTTCCTGCCAGCCTAGTCCCATACAGAGATGAGCCTGAACGGGGGTCTCATCGGCAGTGATGGCGAGAGGGGTGAAAGTTCGACGGGTGGCTAACCCGCATGTTTCAGTGCGCCGTCCACTCTCGGTGCGACACGGACTTCTGCCACGCGCTGCTAGGCAACAGGCCTGCTGCGGACCAGCCGTCCCGGCAGGGCGCCGGTGACTTCGTCGTTCTCCAGGACGACTTCGCCGGCGCAGATCGTGGCATCGTAGCCCTGCGGGCGCTGCATGTAGCGCTTCGCGTTCTCGGGCAGGTCGTAGACGAGGTAGGGCGCCTCGGACGACAGCCGGTCGAAGTCGATCACGCTGATGTCGGCCCGCTTGCCGGGTTCCAGGACGCCGCGGTCGGTCAGACCGTAGAGCGCGGCGTTCGCGCCGGTCTGCTTGTGGACGATCGTCTCCAGCTCGATTCGCTCGCCGCGGTTGCGGTCCCGGCCCCAGAAGGAGAGGTTCCAGGTCGGCATGTGCGCGTCGCTGACCGCTCCGACGTGGGCGCCGGCGTCGCTCAGGCCGTTGCAGGTCAGCGGGTGCCGCATCAGGCCGGCCATGTAGTCGAAGTTCCGCTTCGAGTAGCCGTCCAGGTAGAAGAGCAGCAGCGTGCTGCCGTCGCCCTGAGTCAGGAGGTCGTAGAACGCCTCGGGCCCGGTGAGGCCCTGCCGCTTCGCGTAGGCGGCGACGCTGGCCTCGTCGTCCGGCTCGTAGTTCGGCGGGTCGCCGAGAACGTAGACGGCCTCAGGCTGCGAGTGCATGAGTTCCAGAAGTCCCGGCAGCAGGCTGCCCGGCGTCGCGTCGACCAGGAACGGGTGGTCCACGCCCTCGGGGCTGTTGCGCCGGGCGTCGTTCGTCATGTCCCATTCGCTGGCCAGGATCTTTGCTCGCACTTCCGGGTCGCGCATCCGCGCGAGGCGCTCCGGCATCGGCAGATCGCCAACCAGTTCCCGGAAGGCGTAGTTCAGGACGTAGGGGTGCAGCGACCCCTCCAGGTTCATCAGCACCGTGGTGCCGCGGCCCCGGATCTGCGGAAACACCCGGATCCCCTTGTAGCGACGCGCCTCGAGCGCGGTCAGCGTCTCCTGCGCCGCCTCGCCCGAGAGGTAGGTCACGGTGATCCCGTCCTTGTGTCCGAGGCCCAGCAACCACTCCCGCTCGAACGGGCCGACGAACTGGAACACCCCGCCGCCGGCCTCGCTCATGCCGGTGGCGATCGCCTCGAGCTCCGGGTAGCGGGCGAAGGTGCCCGGGATCATCTCGCCCTCCTTCGTCCGGTGGGCCAGCAGCCGGTTGGACGAGACGCCGAAGGCGCCGGCACGCACGCTCTCACCCACCAGACGGGCCATCTCGGCCAGTTCGTCATCCGTCGGATGGACGTCCTCGGCGCCGCGCTCCCCCATCACGTAGGTGCGAAGCGCGCAGTGCGGCACCTGGGTGATCACGTCCATGATTCGCGGCTTGCCGTCAATCGCGTCGAGATACTCGGGGAAGGTCTCCCACTTCCACTCCATTCCCGCCGACATGGCGATGGCCGGAATGTCCTCGACCGCGTCCATCAGCTCGAGCAGCCAGTCCCGGTCCTTCGGCTTGACCGGCGCGAAACCGACCCCGCAGTTGCCCATGACGATCGTCGTCACCCCGTTCCAGCAGGACGGCGTCAGGTACGGATCCCACGACACCTGGGCGTCGAAGTGGGTGTGGATGTCGATCCAGCCCGGGACGACCAGCTTGCCCTCGGCGTCGATCTCCCGGCGCGCCTTGCCGGTCCCGTTGCCGACGGACGTGATCGTCGTGCCGTCGATGGCGATGTCGCCCTGAAACTCGGGGGCGCCGGCGCCGTCGATGATGCGGCCGTTACGGATTGCGATGTCGTGCATGGTCGGTCCTCTTGTGCAGGGTCGCGGATTCAGGCTCAGGGGGGCGACGATGTTACCTGCGCCGAAACTCGCAGCAGACGACGCAGGGCGCCCGCCGGCGCCGGCCCGCCGGCGGCGACCCACAAACAAACGAACGGCGGCGGTCCGACAACTCGGACCGCCGCCGCAAGGGGCATTGATCAGGCCTCAGCCGGTTGCCGACTACTCCCCGGATTACTCGGCCTGTCGGCGCAGGTGGGGCACGACGCCGATCAGCCGTGCGACGTGGTGCTCGAACAGCGTGCCGTCGTCCGCCTCGTCCTCGTCCACGCCGACCGGGACAGTCGCCGCGGGGCCGAGCAACAGGCCCGGGCAGACCAGCGGCGCAACGCCAGCGTTCCGGGGGCCGTCGATCCAGTACCAGCCGCCGGGCTCGATGTCCGTGACCGACACCTCGCTGCGGACGGGATTCCCGTCATCGTCCGTGCACGCGCCCCGGCGCACCAGCTGGACGATCAGGCCGTCATCGTTGGCATACAGCGTCTCCGTCGTGCGGTCGCCGCGGCAGGACATCCGGAACGTCACGGAGCGGCCGTTGACCGGCTTGACGACGATGCCGCCGGTGCCCGCCGCCGCGCTACGGCGAGTCCGCTGCGCGCTCGCGGGGCAGCCGGATCTCGCTCACGAGTTGCTGGACTTCTTCGGGCGGCGGCCTGGTGAAACGGCTCACGGTCAGCGCCAGGGCGAAGTTGATCAGCATGCCGACGGCGCCGATGCCCTCCGGGCTGATGCCGAACAGCCAGTCATCCGCCGTCGCTTCGGGGCGGATGAGCCGGAAGTAGACGATGTAGGCGCCGGTGAAGAGGATGCCGGTGCTCATGCCGGCGATGGCCCCCTCCTTCGTCGTGGTGCGGGTGAAGATGCCGAGCACGAGGATCGGGAAGAAGCTGGCCGCGGCCAGGCCGAAGGCGAAGGCGACGACCTGGGCAACGAAACCCGGCGGCGAGATGCCGAAGTAGGCGGCCACGATCACCGCGCCGGCGGCGGTGCCGCGCGCCAGCAGGAGTTCCCTGCGCGAACTCATGTCCTTCCACAGGACGGACTTGCCGACATCGTGGGAAATCGCCGAGGCGATGACGAGCAGCAGGCCGGCGGCGGTGGACAGCGCCGCCGCGAGACCGCCGGCGGCGACCAGGGCCACGACCCAGGCGGGCAGCTCCGCGATTTCCGGGTTGGCCAGCACCATGATGTCCCGGTCGACCGTCAACTCGTCGGCGCCGTCGGCCATGTCGATCATGCCGTCGCCGTTCTTGTCGTCGAAGCCGATCAGGCCCGTCGTTTCCCAGCTCTTGAACCACTCAGGCACCTCGCTGTACCTCGTGCCGTGGAGGGTCGAGATCAGGTTCACGCGGGCGAAGGCGGCGACCGCGGGCGCCGTGGTGTAGAGGAGCCCGATGAAGACGAGCGCCCAAAGTGCGCTCCAGCGGGCGGCCCTGGCGCTGCGCACGGTGTAGAAGCGAACCAGCACGTGCGGCAGACCCGCGGTTCCCACCATCAGCGCGAGCGTGATCGCGGTCACGTCGATCATGCTCTTCTTGCCGGGAACGAAGGCGGCGGTGTATTCCGGCAGGCGGAGCTCGCGGTGCAGGGCATCCAGCGCCTCGAGCAGGAAGACGCCCGCCTGCTGCCCTTCCTGGACCGACCCGCCGAAACCGAACTGCGGGATGGGGTTGCCGGTGATCTTCCAGGAGATGGCCGCGGCCGGAATCAGAAAGGCGACGATCAGCACGCAGTACTGGGCGACCTGGGTGTAGGTGATTCCCTTCATCCCGCCGAGCACGGCGTAGAAGAAGACGATCACGACACCGATCACGACGCCCCAGTGGACCTCGACCTCCAGGAAGCGCGAGAAGACGACGCCGACGCCGCGCATCTGGCCGGCGATGTAGGTGAAGGACACGAAGATCGTGCAGCCCGCGGCCACCAGTCGCGCAGCGTCCGAGTAGTAGCGGTCGCCGACGAACTCGGAGGTCGTGAACTTGCCGTACTTGCGCAGATACGGGGCGAGCAGCAAGGCCAGCAGCACATAGCCGCCGGTCCAGCCCATCAGGTAGATCGTGCCCGTGTAGCCCATGAAGGAGATCAGGCCCGCCATCGAGATGAAGGAAGCCGCGCTCATCCAGTCGGCGCCCGTGGCCATGCCGTTGGCGACCGCCGGCACCCCGCGCCCGGCGACGTAGAAACCGGACGTCGAAGCGACCCGGCTCCACCAGGCGATGCCGATGTAGAGGGCGAACGTCGCGGTGACGATGAGGTAGGTCCAGGCCTGGACGTTCATCGGCGGCGCTCGCGCATCGTCATTCCCCGGCGCTCGGGTGGTCGGTTCGACAAGCGGTCTCCCGGGCGGCTCAGTCGACTCCGAAGCGGCGGTCGAGACGGTCCATGACCGCCGCGTAGACGAGGATCAAGACGACGAAGACGCAGATCGATCCCTGGTGCGCGAACCAGAAGCCGAGCGGGAAGCCGCCCACGCGGACGCCGTTGAGCGGTTCGACGAGGAAGATCCCGAGCACGAAGGAACAGACGAACCAGGCGGCGAGAAGGATCGCCATCAGCCGCAGGTTGGCTCGCCAGTAGGCGGACGGGTCGGGTTGTCTGCTCAAGAGCGGGGATAGTACACCGTCGCCCATAGACTTGCCGCAATCCGATGTCCGAGCGCGCCATGGGAGCCTTGCTCCACTCCGTCTCGTGGTTGCTGCGTCTGCTGCCGGCCTCCGCTTTCGGCCCTCCGGCCGGGTTGCTGGCCCGTTGCCGCTGGATCACGAGGCGCGACGTGCGTCTGCTGCGCCGCAATCTGGCGATGGTTCTGGACTTGCCGCCGGGTTCTCCGGAGGCTCGCGATCTGGAGTGGCGCTGTGTCCGGCACCAGATCGTGACGGCGCTGGAGACGGTGCGAATCAGCTTCGACCGGGAGCGGCTCCACGTGGAGGCCATGGAGGGCTTCGACGATCTGCGCCGGTTGATCGCGGATGCCGAGGACCACGGGCGCGGCCAGGTACTCGTCACGGCCCACCTGGGCGCCTGGGAACTGCTGGCGCAGAGCACCGTGCGCGCGGCCGCCGCTCCCGTGTGCGCGGTCGCCAAGCCGGCGCGTTCCGAGGCCGCCTCCCGCTTCGTCGAGCGGATGCGGGTGCGGGCCGGCGTGCGGGTGATCTGGAGCGGACGCGCGTCCCTCCTTCGCGACATGCTGAGCTGCCTGAAGCGCCGGGAGACCCTGATCATGGTGGTGGATCAGCGGCCCGATCAGCGGCGCGGGCCCGAGGTCGATTTCCTGGGCCGACGCACGGAGTTCGTCGGCGGCCCGGCGGCGCTGGCGGCCAGGCGGGACTGCGCCCTCGTCGCGGCGTTCTGCATCCGGGAGGGCCCCTTCTCGTACCGGCTGGAGAGCGAGGTCCTGCGCTCTCCCGGCGGTACGCGGGACGCCGTCGAACTGTCGCAGCGGATCGCCGAGGCGATCGAACGGAGAATACGGGCGCAACCCGAGCAATGGATGTGGAACTACCGACGCTGGAATTACGAACCCGAGGAACTGGCCGCGGCCGGCCTCAGGTGAACCCGCCCGCGGCAACTGAACTGATGGGAGCCGAGATGACGAAGAACCAAGGCAACAGGCGTTCACGCGGTACACGGCGCCGAATCCGTGCGAGGGATTCGCGATCCGGGCCGGGCATGATGGCGGCAGGCGTGCTGCTGCTGCTGCTGGCGGCCGTCCCCGGCCTCGCCGACGAGCGGCCGAACATCGTCCTGATCCTGATCGACGACCAGCGCTTCGACGCGGCTTCCGCGCTCGGCCATCCGTTCCTCGAGACGCCGCACCTTGACCGGCTCATCGGGCGCGGCGTGCTGTTCGAGAACGCGTTCGTGACCACGTCGCTCTGCTCGCCGAGCCGCGCCTCGATCCTCACCGGGCAGTACGCCCACCGGCACGGCGTGCTGGACAATCGCACCCGCCTCGATCCCCGGACGCCGACCTTCCCGCGGGAACTCCAGGGCGCCGGTTACCGGACTGCTTTCGTCGGCAAGTGGCACATGGGCGGCACGTCCGATGCGCCCCGGCCCGGGTTCGACCGCTGGGTGTCGTTTCCGGGACAGGGTCTCTATTACGACCAGACCTTCAACATCGACGGCGAGCGGGTGCCGCGCGAGGGGTACACGACGGACCTGATCACCGACTACGCGCTGGACTTCCTGGCTGCTCGCCAAGGGGCGGAAGAGCCCTTCCTGCTCTATGTATCGCACAAGGCGGTACACGCTTCGTTCCGGGCCGCGGAACGCCACGTCGGAAGCTACGCCGGCAAGCGCTATCCACCTCCGCCGACGATGGCGAACCGGCACGACAACTACGAAGGGAAGCCGAACTGGGTCGAAGCGCAGCGTCGAAGCTGGCACGGCGTGGACGGCCTCTACGACAACACGGTCGACTTTCAGCAGTTCGCCGTGGACTACGCCGAAACGATGCGCGGCGTCGACGACAGCGTGGGCCGGATCGTCGGCGCCCTGGAGGAGCAGGGGCTGCTGGACCGGACTCTGCTCGTCTTCACGTCGGACAACGGCTTCCAGTTCGGTGAACACGGCCTGATCGACAAGCGGACGATGTACGAGGCGTCGATTCGGGTGCCTCTGGTGGTTCTGGCGCCGGGGTTCGAGGGCGGCGCGGGTGGCCTCAGGCGCCCCGAGATGATCCTCAACCTGGACTTCGCGCCGACCTTTCTGGAGGCTGCCGGACTCGAAGTCCCGTCAACCGTCCAGGGTCGTTCTTTCCTGGGACTGATCGAAGGCGACGGCGCGGAACGGTCGCCGTGGCGCGACGCGTTCCTCTACGAGTACTTCTGGGAGCGCGCCTTCCCGCAGACGCCGACCGTGCTGGGGGTGCGTACCGACCGCTACAAGTTCATGCGATTCCACGGCATCTGGGACCGCTACGAGCTCTACGATCTGGAGGCGGACCCGGACGAACGCGACAACCTGCTGGGCGAGTTCATCACCCGTCACGGTGGCGGAAACGTGGAGACGCGGCTGGCGGTTGCCGCCAGGAACGCGCGTCGCGGTGACGGCGTGGACGCGGCCGGGGTGCTGGCGCTCAAGGCGTTGTTCGACCGCCTGTCCGGGCGGCTCGACGAGCTCCTCGACGAGTTTGGTGCGCGGACGACGCCCGGCTGGCAGGCGCCACGGTAGCGACCATAGCGCCCGCAGTCCCGGATGCCGGCCAGCAGGCCGGCGCACCTGTACCTCCGGGGTTGATTCCGGTCACCGTCTCGTACCGATCCATTGTAGTGGCCGAGGCTGCGGTAACTGTGGGAAACCGGTCTGCCGGTTCTCCAAGGTCCGGCGGGAAACGGCCTTGACCGTTTTGCGCGGGACCGGCAGCTTCCGCAGCCAGGGCAGCCGGCGTCGTGCCCGGTTGTTGCTCCGACTACAGCTTTCGCAGGCGCACCCGGCGCACCGCATGGTCGGGCGCCTTCTCGAGGATCAGATCGGCCCGCTCGCGGGTCGGCAGGATGTTCCGGACCAGGTTGGGCTCGTTGATCGCCTTCCAGATACCGCGCGCCGTGTCGATGGCGTCTTCTTCGCTCAGGCTGGCGTAGCGGTGGAAGTAGGCGTCGGGGTCCTTGAAAGCGGTACCCCTGAAGGTCAGGAACCGTTCCACGTACCAGCGCTCGACCACCTCCGTCTCGGCGTCCACGTAGATCGAGAAGTCGAACAGGTCGGAGAGCATCAGCCGGCTGCTCCTGGGCGCTTGCGAGCGCGCCTGGAGCACGTTCAGGCCCTCCAGGATGAGGATGTCGGGCTGATCGATGATCTCGGTGGCGCCGGGCAGGATGTCGTAGGAGTGGTGGGAGTAGACCGGGTGCTCCACACGCCTCTCACCCGACTTCACCTGGAGGACGAAGTTGACCAGGGTGCGAATGTCGAAACTCTCGGGGAAGCCCTTGCGCTCCATGAGTCCCCGTTCCTCCAGGACGGCGTTGGGGTGGAGGAAGCCGTCGGTGGTCACGAGGTCCACCTGGGGGTGGTTGGGCCAGCGCGCGAGCAGCTCGCGCAGGATGCGGCCGGTCGTGCTCTTGCCCACCGCGACGCTGCCGCCGATGCCGATGATGTACGGGACCTTGGGCGCGAGACCGCCGAGGAAGGTCGTGCTGGCGCGGTAGAGATCCTGGGTGCCGGCGACGTAGAGGTTGAGAAGCCGCGACATCGGCAGATAGATCTGCGCGACCTCGTCCAGCGAGACGTTCTCGTTGATGCCGCGAAGATGCTCGAGCTCGGTCTCCGACAGCGGATTCGGCGTGTCGGCGCGCAGCCGCCCCCACGCCTCCTCGCCGAAGGTGACGTAGATCGAGTCGGTGAGAGAATCGACCTTGTGGTTGGTCAAGAGACCCCCCGGGCTGCGAAGAGCCGGGCTGGATCAGCCGCGTGCCGTCCATGCCCCCGATGACGGGCGCATGGACCGGTTCGCGGCTGACGCGGAACGCGTCACCCGAGTGCCTCCAGAACCGCCGCGGCGCCGCTCACGCCGACCTGCCCCGCCGGCTCCACGCCGAGGTACGTCACCACGCCCGCGTCGACGATCGCTGCGTAGCGTCGGGACCTGGTCCCCATGCCGAAGCGCGAGGCGTCGAGTTCCAGACCGACCCTGGCCGTGAACTCGCCGTTGCCGTCGGACAGGAGCACGATGTCGTCGGGGATGTTCCGCAGCTTGCGCCACTCGTTGATCACGAAGACGTCGTTGACGGCGACGCAGGCCACCGTGTCGACGTCCTTCGCCTGGAGCGACTCCAGATGCTCGACGAAGCCGGGCATGTGAACCTCGGAACAGGTGGGCGTCAAGGCGCCGGGCACCGCGAAGAGCACGACCTTCCTGCCTTCGAACAACTCCCGTGTGGAAATGTCGACGATGCCGTCGGAGGTCATCCGCTTGAAGCTGGCTTCGGGAATCGGGTCCCCGGTCTTGATGCTCATCGACTTTGCTCCCTCAGGTGTTCCTAGTCCAATGGGGCGGCAGTATAACTTTGATCGCCGGTGTGCGGCGGCGTGGAGGGATGGAGATGATCAAGGCTCGGATGCTGCTGTTGCCGGGTGCGTTCGCGCTTGTCCTCCTGGCGGGTGCGTGCGGCGGGCCTTCCGTTGGCGGCGGGGCGGCTGGCGATGCGGCCGGAGTCGCCGGCGTGGCTGCCCTGGGCGTCGAGCACGCCGAGTACCTGGACAGCGTGGCGGGTGCGGAACTGGAACTCGTCGAGCCGGGCGGCGACGGCGTCTGGCGCGAGATCCGCGGCGGCGAACGGGTGTTGCGGCTGGAGGCGCCCCCCCGACGGATCGCCTCGCGGACCCTGGCCACGGACGAGATTCTCCTGGAGATCGCCGAGCCGGACCGGCTCGTCCTCCTGTCTCCCTTCGCCGACGATCCGGCATTCAGCCCCAGCGCGGACGCCGCCCGGCGCCTGGGGCGGGTGGGCGGCTTCAGTACGGAGGAGATTCTCGCGGCTTCACCGGACCTCGTCTTCGCGGCCGGTTTCAACAGCCGGGAGACGCTCGCCCAGCTGGAGGCGGCGGGCGTTCCCGTCCTCGTCCTGGACGATCACGAGAGTCTGGCGGCGATCGAGAACAACATCCGGGTCGTGGGCTTCGCGATCGGCCGTGATCGGGAAGCCGAGCGGCTCGTGGAAGGAATGCGGTCCCGGCTGGAGGCGGCCCGGGAGCGGGCCGGCGCCCGGACGGCGGGCCTGCGCATCGTCCACTACAGCGGCGGCGTGGTGCTGGGTGGACGGACCGTGTTCCACGATGCCATCCGCTACCTGGGTGCGGTGAACCTCGCGGCCGAGCACGGCCTCGTCGGCTGGCCGCGAATCTCCGCCGAGCAGGTCGTGCTCTGGAACCCGGACGTCATCTTCACGGACTCGTATGGCGCCGGCGACGCGGCGGTCGGCGTTCCGGACGGCACGCGGGCGGCCGGTCTGGGCAACGTGGTGCACCTCGACGGTCGGGACATGGCCGCCATCTCGCACCATGTCGTCGGGCTGGTCGACCGGCTGGCCGATGCCCTGGTCCGCGCCGCGGAGAGGATCGAGGCCGCGGGCGCCGAAGACGCCGCGGCGGTCGGCGCCGAACGAAGATGACCGGTTCGGCATGACGATTGCGCTCGGAGTGCGCCGGGTCGGGTTCTGGTGGTACATGACCGCTGGCGCGGCACTGCTCGTCACCTTCGCGGCGGTCGGTCTGTACCGGGGCTCTGTTCCGCTTGATCCAGCGGACGTCATGGCGGTGCTGGCGCGGCGCCTGCTGCCCGGCGAGCACGGCCCCGTCGACCCGCGGGTGGACACGATCGTGTGGTCGCTGCGAGCGCCGCGAGTGGTTCTGGCGGCGATGGTCGGGGGTTGTCTGGCGCTGGCCGGCGCCCAGATGCAAGGGCTGTTCCGCAATCCGCTTGCGTCGCCGGGGATCGTCGGCACCAGCACCGGCGCCGCCGTCGGCGCCGTCTTCGCCCTGACGTTCGGCCTGGCCGGCGCCTTTCTCCTCGCCGCGCCGCTGTTGGCGGTCGGGGGCGCGTTGCTGTCGCTGCTGATCGTGACCCGTATCGCCACCCGCGACGGCTACACGCCGGTGACCACCCTGTTGCTTGCCGGGGTGGCGCTCAACGCCCTGCTCGGGGCGGTCAACTCGTGGCTCATCGCCCGCTCCTGGGAGCAGTACGAGGCGGCGCGCCAGATCGCCTACTGGATGATGGGCGGCGTGACCGATCGGGACTGGCGCCACGTCGGCATGTTGCTGCCGGGATTGGTCGTGGGCTGCGTCGTGGCGGCCTGGTTCGCGCGCGACCTGGATCTGCTGCTTGAAGGCGAGGAAGTCGCGGCGTCGCTCGGGGTCGATATCGAGCGGACGAAACGGGCGGTGCTGTGGAGCGCGGCGATCCTGACCGGCAGTGCCGTCGCGGTCAGCGGCGTGGTCGGCTTCGTCGGTCTCGTTGTGCCGCACCTCGTCCGTCTGCTGCTGGGGCCGGTGCACCGGCGGTTGCTGCCGGCCGCGTTCTTGACCGGCGCCTGGTTCGTCGTCGGCGCGGATCTGCTGGCGCGGACGCTGGCGGCGCCCAGGGAGGTCCACCTGGGCGTGGTCACCGCGTTCGTCGGCGCCCCCTTCTTCCTCTACCTGCTGATGCGCCACGAGAAGGAAGTCGCGGTGTCGCGATGACGGCGGCGTCGGGTTCAGCGCTCAGGGCGCCGCGCCTGGAACTCGTGGGCGGCGGCGTCGAGCGGCGGGGCCGCTGGCTGCTGCGAAGGGTCGACCTCGTCATTGAGCCGTCGATGCTGACCTCGGTCGTGGGGCCGAACGGGGCCGGCAAGTCGACTCTGCTGCGGCTGCTCTCCGGTACGTGGCGGCTGACCGAAGGCCAGGTGCTGCTGGGCGGATTCGATCTCGCCGCGCTGCCGCGCCGGCAGGCGGCGCGGCGGGTGGCCTACGTGCCGCAGTCGGTGCGGCCGGCGTTCGAGTTCACGGTGCGCGAGTTCGTCACCCTCGGCCGGTATCCGCACGAGAGCCGGCTCTTCGGTACCCGCTCGGCCGACCGTGGCTGGATCGACCGCTGCCTGGACGATACGGACGTGCTGGCGCTCGCCGACCGCAGGGTGACCACGCTTTCAGGGGGCGAGCTGCAGCGCGTGCTGATGGCTCGCTGCCTTGCCACCGAAGCGGAGGTCCTGTTGCTCGACGAACCAACCTCGAATCTCGATCTGGCCCACGGTCTGGACCTCCTGGGGCTCGCCCGCCGGCTCGTCGACGAGGGACGTTCGGTCGTTCTCGTCCTGCACGACCTGAACGCCGCCGCCCGCTTCGCCGATCGCGTGGCCGTGCTCGACGGCGGCGGCCTGGTTGCGGAGGGTCCGCCCTCCGAGGTCCTGGCGCCGGAGCTCGTGCGGCACGTGTTCCGGGTCGAGGCGGTGGCCCTGCCGGGCGCCGCGTCGACGGTGTTCGACTTCGAGCCGCTCGCCCGGTCGGATCTGCCTGGTTCCGCCGGTCGCACCGGCCCGGCGCCCGGCATGCGGCGCCGAGCGCCGGCCTCCGGCTGACCTGCCGCTCTAGCCACCGAACACCCGGGTCAGAGCCTCGGCCGCCTGCGCTGTCTGCTCCGGACTCACGTCACGGTGCGTCACCAGGCGGATGCGGGTCGGGCTGATCGCCAGGCACAGTACGTCCTCGCGTTCCAGAGCCTCAACGAACTCCTCGGCGCCGCGGCCCGTGCCCTCGACCGAGAAGATGAGGATGTTCGTGCGCTGCTCGGCGATCAGGGCGACGCCGGGAAGGTCGTTCAACGTGTCCGCCAGCAGACGGGCGTTCTCGTGGTCCTGGACGAGCAGAGGGGGGCTCTCGTCGAGGGCGACCTCGGCCGCCGCCGCGAGCACGCCGACCTGGCGCATCTGGCCGCCGCACATCTGCCGGTAGCGGCGGACGTTGCGGATGAAGTCGCGAGAGCCGACGACGATCGACCCGACGGGCGCGCCCAGCCCCTTGGAAAAGCAGAAGGAGAGGGAGTCGACCGGTCCCGCGGCTTCGACGGGCGTGCAGCCGAGCGCGGTCGCGGCGTTCCACAGCCGGGCGCCGTCGAGGTGGACGCGCAGACCGCGGCGATGGGCCAGGTCGCAGAGGGCCTGGGTGCGGTCCCGGTCGTAGACCGTGCCGCCGGCCTGGTTGCAGCTGTTCTCCAGGCAGAGCAGCCGGGTTGGGGCCAGCGTGGGGTCGTCCGGCGCGACCGCGGCCTCGATCTCTTCGGGCTGAAGAGTGCCGTCGTTCGCCGCCGTCACCGGGCGCGGGAACAGGCCGGTGATCCCGGTGATCCCGTTCATCTCGTGGTTGATGATGTGCGCGCTCGCCTCGAGCAGGACCTCGCTGCCGCGCGGCAGTTCGTGCGCGAGCAGGCAGGACAGGTTGCCCTGGGTGCCGGAAGGGACGAACAGGGCGGCTTCCCGACCGAGCAGGTCCGCGACGCGCTCCTGGAGCCGGTTGACCGTCGGGTCCTCGCGAAACACGTCGTCGCCGACTTCGGCAGCCGCCATCGCCCTGCGCATGGCCGGCGACGGCCGCGTCATCGTGTCGGAGCGGAGTTCCACAGGCATGGCGAGCTATCCGAGACTCTGCGACCGATCCTGGAGCGGGTGACCGGTCCCGAGAAGAGGCGAGCCATCATACTTGCGCGCGAATGGTCGACTCGCAGCACTCGCTCCCTCTTCCGCCGGCGGAGCCAAAGGTGGTCGCCGCCGCCGACCTGGGCTCCAACAGTTTCCACCTGGTTGTGGCCGAGGTGCGGGGCGGTCAACTCGTGTTCGTCGACCGCCGGAAGGAGTTCGTGCGACTCGCCGCCGGACTCGACGAGCGCAAGCGGCTGACTCCCGAAGCGACAGCGCGGGCGCTCGACTGTCTCGGTCGATTCGGCGAGAGGGTGCGCTCGTTTCCGCCGGGGACGGTCCGCGTCGTCGGCACGAACACGCTGCGGCAGGCACGCAACGCCCTCGACCTGCTGGAGGCGGCGCAGCGGTCGCTGGGGCATCCGGTGGAGATCGTCTCCGGACTCGAGGAAGCGCGGCTGATCTACCTGGGCGTGTCGAGAAGTCTCGCCGGGGACGAACGGCGTCTGGCGGTCGACATCGGCGGCGGGTCGACGGAGCTGATCATTGGCGAAGGGTCGCGGCCGCTCGATCTTGAGAGCCTGTACATGGGCTGCGTCAGCTTCAGCCTGCGCCACTTCCCCAACGGCCGGGTGAAGGCGAAGCGGTGGGCGCGGGCCGAAATCGCGGCGCTGGTGGAGCTGGAGCCGGTCGAGCGCCGCTTCCGTGCCGGGGCCGGCTGGACGGTGGCGGTCGGTTCGTCGGGAACCGTCCGGTCGGTGGCGGAAGTCGTGCGGGCCGCGGGTTGGTGCGAGCAGGGCATCACCCTGGAGGCGCTGCTGTGCCTTCGCGACCTGCTGATCGAACGCGGCAGCACGGTGCGCGGCGGCATCAAGGGTCTGAGCGAAGGCAGGGCGCCGGTCTTCGCCGGCGGCGTCGCGGTGTTGCTCGCGGTGTTCAAGGCGCTCGGCATCGAACGCATGCGGGTCGCGGGCGGTGCTCTGCGGGAAGGTGCTCTGTACGACCTGCTCGGCCGGCTGCACCACGAGGACACGCGGCACGCGGCGGTCGAGTCGATGGCCCGCCGCTACCACGTGCAGCCGGATCAGGCCGAGCGCGTGCGGGAGACTGCGCTACAGCTGCTCGAACAGTGCGCGGCCCCGTGGAATCTCGCCGGAGAGCTTCCCTGGCTCATGCTCTCCTGGGGGGCCCAATTGCACGAGGTCGGCCTCGACATCAACCATGCCGGCTTCCACAAGCACGGCGCATACATCGTGGAGAACGCGGAGATGCACGGGTTCTCGCTCCAGGAGCACCTGGCTCTCGCGTCGCTGGTGCGGAGCCATCGGCGCAAGTTCTCGCGCCAGATCTTCGATCGGCTGCCTTCCGCCTGGCGGCGGCCGGCGCGCCGCGTGGCCGTTCTGTTGCGCCTGGCGGTGGTCCTGCACCGGAGCCGCCGTCCGAAACCCCTGGCGGCAAGGATCGAAGTCGATGGCCGCGATTTGAGGCTCGTGCTGCCGAAGGCGTGGCTCGAGACGTCGCCCTTGACCCGAGCGGACCTGCGGCAGGAGGCGAAGTTCCTGGCCGCCGCGAAGTACCGGCTGACGGTGGAAGAGGATGGCTGAAGGGCGACGGTCGTCGATCTCTCGCCTGGACTTTGCCCCGCCCGATTGACCCGAGGGTGGGTGGAGAGTAGGGACCAGTGGTTTACGACGCGCGCGTCTCCGCGCTCTGCCTCGGGGCATGGCGTGACCGAGTTCTGGACCGCCGACCGGGACTTCAGCGGCTTTCCTGACCTTCCGACGCGGAATCCGTTGCCGGATTGAGGGCCGGCGCCAAACGTCAGGCGGTTACGCCCCCGTGCGCGCGGACTCCGATACGGCCGCGGCCATCTCGCCCATCGAGAAGAACACGAAGTCCGTGGTCGGCATCGTCGCGACGCGGTCGGTGGCGCCCCAGCTCCCGCCCTCGCAGAGGCTGGTGGTACTGTCGCCGCGATGAGTTCGGCATCGGCAGAGGAGGCTCGGAACCCTGTCGATCCGCTGCTCGAACTCGTGCCGCAGCGTTGGCGGTCCTTCGCGAATCCGCGCCGGGATCTGCCGAAACTCGCCAGGGATCCGAGCGCCACGGCCCGGATCGAGGCGTTGCTCGGCGAGGTGCCCACGCGCCACGAGCTGTTCCTGGGCGACTCCCGCTCCGTGCCGCCGCTGGCGCCGGAGTCCATCCACCTGGTGGTCACGTCGCCGCCGTACTGGACTCTGAAGGAGTATCCGCTCGCATCATCCTGCGCCGTACCCGCTGGAGATCGCCGAGCGGTTGATCCGCATGTTCAGTTTTGCGGGAGACACGGTGTTCGACCCCTTCATGGGTACCGCCACGACCCAGGCGGCGGCGGCGAAGTGGGGCCGGAACAGCGTCGGTGTTGAGGTCGAGCCGGAGTACTTCAAGGCCTGCGTGGCACGAATGTCGCACGAGGCGGCCCACATGTTCAGCCGCGTTGAGGTCGTGCCTCGCCCCGGCGCCGACGGTTCGGTGGACCCGGAGCGACCGGGCCGAACCCCTTGACTGTCACGGTTGAAGAGGCGATAGCGCGCCTCTATCGCGTCGCGGTCATCGAGCAGAAGACGACCTCGCCTGTCAGGCTCTCGGGCTTGGCGGATTTCTGCGTGCAGGAGCTCGAGAAGCGCGGCGTTGCCGGCGTCGGCGCCGAGGTTGCGGTTCAAGGGTTCGGCCGGGTCAAACAGTGGGATGTCGCCTGGGAACACTCGGGCAAGGCACGGCTGGGGGTCTCCCTCAAGTCGCTTCTCAAGAACATTCCGGGTACGGTCCCGAACCGGATCGACGACCTGATTGGCGAAGTGGCCAACGCGCAGCTTCATTCGCCTGAGATCGTCATCGGCTACGTCATGGTCTTCGACCGAAGTCAGGACTCCTGGTCGAAGAAACACGACTCGACCTGGCTCGGCTTGCTGAAGTCACGTCTGGACCAACTTTCCCGCCGGTCGCCTCCGGCTTGGGCCACCGGTACGTTCCAGGGATACGTCCTGGCCGAGGTCGACTTCACGGATGCGCCGGCGTTGCGGTCGGATCCGTCGGACTTCGACCAGTTCTTCGACGGTCTTGTGGAGCACTTGAAGTTCCGGAATCCCGAGGCCCTCCGCTGACCCTGGAGGTTGTGGGCGCGGCCCGACGACCTCCAGCCCGTTCCCCAAGCCCGCTGAACAGGCGGGTGTGACCGCCGCCGCGGCGCCACGCCGCCCCGGCCGTCACCCTCAAGGCCGGAACTGGGTCGGCCGCGGCTTGAGCCGGGCCGGCTGCGAGACGATCTTCCAGGCCGTGTCGATCCATTCGCAGATCATCCGGCGGGTGTCGCGCGGGTCGATCATCTCTTCGATCTGGAAGCGGGAGAGGGGGCCGACGGGGCCGCGGGCGCTTTCGATCCTCGCCATCAGCTCCTCCCGGAGGGCTCTCGGGTCTTCGGCTTCGGCCAGTTGGCGCTTGTAGGCGGCTTCGATGCCGCCTTCGGGCGGGATGCCGCCGGTGTCGGCGGCGGGCCAGGCAACCCGCATGGAGGGTTCGGCGCGGGGCGTGGCGTAGTTGTTGCCGGCGACGCCGAAGCTGCGCCGCATGATGACGGTGAAGATCGGCGTGGTGACCTGGGAGAAGGCGATCATCCACTGCCCGCCCCAGCGGATCGTGCCGGTGATCTCGTGTTCGAGGCCAACGGCGAAGCCGGGGTTGTCGACGAGGTTGAGGACCGGCAGGTGAAAGAGGTCGCAGAGGTCGAGGTGGCGGGTGAGCTTGCGGCAGCCTGCGGCGGTGAGCGCGCCGCCGTTCGCGTGCTGGCTGTCGGAGGCGATGACGCCCACGGGAAAGCCGTTCATGCGCACGAAGCCGGTCACCTGATCGGCGCCCCAGAGCGGGCCGATCTCGAAGAAGGAGTCCCTGTCCGCCATCAGGCGGATCGCCTTGCGCACGTCGAAGGTCGCGGTGCGCTTGCGGGGAATCAGGTGGAACAGTTCCTCGTCGCGGCGGTCGTCCGGGTCGTCCGGGTCCGGCGGCACGACGGGGGGCGGCTCGAAGACGGAAGCGGGCAGGTAGGACAGGAAGCGCCGGGTGAGAGCCATCGCCTCCTCCTCCGTTTCGGCCAGGTTGTCCACCGAGCCGTTGCGGCAGTGGATGTGCCAGCCGCCGAGGTCTTCCTTCGTGATGTCGTAGCCCATCGCGGGGCGGACGACCGGCGGTCCGGCGACGAACAACTGCGCGATGTCGCGCACCATGACGGAGAAGTGGCCCAGCACCGCCTTGGCGGCGCCGATGCCGACGACGCTGCCGAGCAGCAGGTTGACGACCGGCACGGTGCTCAGTTGCTCCGTGTACATCGTGCTGCCGAGGTGGCCCGGCAGGAAGGATCCGCCCGCGCCCGCGACCCGGGGCCGGCCGGCCTTGATCGCCCCGTGGCTCTCCCTGGCCTTGCTCTCGCCTTCCTTCTTCTGCTGAGGCACCATCGCCGCGACGCTGCCGCCGCCGGACGAGCCGTCGAGCAGGCGCACCGACGGCGCCCGCAGCTCCAGGGCCAGCTTGTCGAGATGGCGGCTCTTCTCACCGATCGCGCCGTCCGCGTGGCCGCCCCGGGAGGTGAAGTCGTCGGCGCAGACGACGACGGCGCGCCCCTCGATCCTGCCCCAGCCGCCGACGTGGTTGGCGGGCGTGAAGTCGACGATCGCGCCGTCTTCGTCGTACGAGGCGAAGCCGGCGATGCTGCCGATCTCGCGGAAGCTGCCGTCGTCCAGCAGGAGATCGATGCGCTCGCGGCAGGTCAGCTTGCCGCGGCTGCGCTGGCGCACGACGCCGCGTTCGTCGGAGCCGGGCGCCAGCCGCTTGTGCGCAAGCGCCTGCATGGCGGCGACGTCCTCGAGCTGCGGGGCCCAGGTGTCGTCGCGCTGTTCCGGCTGGAGTTCGACGGCCCCCCTGGCCGGTGCGATGACCGCGACGACCTGGCCAGCCTCCACCGTGTCGCCGGCGGCGAGCGGTTGCAGCGCCGCCACCGTGCCGGAAAGCGGCGCGGCAACCTGGGACTCCATCTTCATCGCGCTGACGATGAGCAGGGCCTCGCCGGCGGCGACGCGGTCGCCTTCCGCGACCCGGACCTCCAGGATCGATCCGGCCATGGGACAGGCGACGGCGTGCTGGCCGGGCGCGGCGTCGAGCGCGGCCGCCGACGTTGAGGCGGCTGGCGCGCCGACGCCGCCGGCCACGGAAACGCCCATGACCGTTGCCTGTTGCCGCAGCAGGGCCAGGGCGCCGTTGCCGCCGGCGCCGGTGGCGGGGGACAGCAGGTCCGGATGTTCAGCGAGAAGCGTTGTTCGCGCGTCGCCGGCGCGGACCGCGGTGTGGGCGAGGGTCGCCTTCAGTTGATTCAGGTTGGTGGCCAGACCGCCAACGTGGAACTCGTCAAGGGCCCGGAGAAGGCGGTCGACCGCGGCGACGTGGGAGGCGTCGCCGGAACCGAACGACGAGGAACTCGAAGCCGTGACCTTGGCGAGCAGCGGGTCGAACTGCGCCGGCGGCGCATAGCCGACGTAGCCGCAGCCGTCGACGCGCACGCCGGGGCCGGTTGGCTCCTTGTAGGCGCTGAGCGTTCCGGCGCCGCGCGCGACGACCCGGGCCTGGACGGCGGCGCCGCGCGGCGCGCCGACCGCGTCCTGGTTTCCGAGGCCGAGCGAGGCGAGTGTGGCGCCGTCGGCGATCCGGAACTGCGCTTCAACGAGGTCGATGCCGGTGACCTGCTCGGTCACGGTGTGTTCGACCTGAATGCGCGCGTTGCACTCGATGAAGAAGTGCTCGCCCGTTTCGGGCACGACGAGGAACTCGACCGTGCCGGCGTTCGCGTAGCCCGCCGCGGCGACCAGCTTGACCGCGTCGGCGAGGATGCGGTCCCGCAGGTCGCCTTCCATCGCGGGCGCCGGCGCCGTCTCGATCACCTTCTGATTGCGCAACTGGACCGAGCAGTCCCGCTCGTGCAGGTGGACGACGTTGCCGTCATTGTCCGCGAGCACCTGGACTTCGATGTGGCGCGGCCGTTCGATCAGCTTCTCGAGGAACACGGCGCCGCTGCCGAACGCAGCTTCGGCCTCGCTCCGGCAGCGGGCGAACGCTTCGGCCATCGCCTCGGCGGACCTGACTCTGCGCATGCCGCGGCCGCCGCCGCCGGCGGCCGCCTTCAGCATGACGGGATAGCCGAGCTGCGCGGCAAGGTTCGCCGCGTCGGCAGCGGATGGAATCGGGTCGTCGCTGCCGGGAACCACCGGGATGTCGAGGGAGGCCGCGAGCCGGCGGGACCGCACCTTGTCGCCGAACAGCGAGAGCGCGGCCGGCGGCGGGCCGACGAAGGCGAGTCCGGCATCGATGCACCGCAGTGCGAAGTCGACGTTCTCAGCCAGGAAGCCGTAGCCGGGGTGAACGCAGTCGCAGCCGCTCCGCTGCGCCGCCGCCACCAGCGCCTCCGCGTCGAGGTAGGCGGCGACGGGATCGTCGAGGGCGCCGTTTCCGATCTGAACGGCCGAGGTCGCGAGCCGGGTGTGAAGCGACAGCGAGTCGGCGGCCGGATAAACGCCGACGGACTCCATGCCGAGCGCCGAGGCGGCCTTGACGATGCGGATGGCGATCTCGCCGCGGTTGCTGATCAGGACCCGTTCGAGTTGCGGCATGGGCTGCCCCCCTTGTTCAGGGGTTGTTCGAGGAGGAAGGGGAGAACGAGGAGGAAGGGGAGAATACAGGGCGTTCGCGGCCCGCTATGCTCCCCCTCGCTCCGTCGTCGCGCGTTGCCTGGCCGGCGCCGGACTGCTCCTGTGCGAGTCGGACTCTGCCACGGGCTGATGGCCCGCCCGAGCTTCTGACCCGTTCCACCGGCCGATGGCCCGTCCGGGCTTCTGACCTGTTCCATGGCTTCCACCTGCCGCACCGCCACCGTTGCCGATGCCCCCGCCATCGTGGACCTCGTCAACGATGCCTTCCTCGTCGAGGCGGACACGCTGACCGGCGACCGGATCGGGCTCGCGGAGGTGCGGGAACGGCTCGGGCGCGGCTCGTTCCTCGTCTGCGACGCGGAAGCTGGCGGCCTCGCCGGCTGCGTGTATGTCGAGGTGCGCCCGGAGACCGGCTATCTCGGCCTGGTGTCGGTCGCGCCGTCGCACCAGAGCCTCGGTCTGGGCCGGGAACTGATGGCGGCGGCCGAGGCCTGGCTGCGCGCCGCAGGCTGCCGCGTCTGCGAGCTGTGGGTGCTCAGCGTGCGGCCGGAACTGACGGCGTGGTACCGACGGCTCGGCTATCGGGTGGTGCGTACCGAGCCGTTCGCGGCTGTACGACCGCCCGCGACGCGGACACCGATGCGCCCCTGCTGGTTCGAGGTCATGGAACGCGACCTGTGACCGCGGTGAAGCGGGCCGCCCTCCAGCTGCAGTTCCGCCCTGCTGTGAGCGCCTCATGCCGGTTCCACGGCCTCGGCTGCGGCCTCGACCGGTAACGCGCCGCTGCCCGCCCGGTCGCCTGGTTGCGGCGCGCCTTCGCCGCTCGTGCGGATTGCGGTGCGGAGGCCCAGGGTCAACCACAGGAGCGCGATGCAGGCCGAGATCACGGTGCCCGCCAGCGACGAGTACCAGACCCACTCGACGGGCCAGCGCAGCCAGAAGGTCACCGCCCAGGCGAGCGGCGCGCTGATCAGGATGACCCGCAGCAGGGACAGCCAGAGTTCCGGGGAGCCGCGGCCCAGACCCTGCAGGGCGCGTCCGGTCAGGATCGACACGCCGATGAAGGGATAGGCGAACACGACCACCCGCAGGTAGTCGACGCCCAGGCTGCGGATGGCCGGGCTGTCCGTGAAGAAGGCGACGAGGGCGGGCGCCAGCACGTGGAAGGCTGCGGCGATCGCCAGGCTGAGCAGGATCGTCCACGCCATCGCATAGCGGACGATGCCTCGCAGCAGGTCGCCCCGTCGGGCGCCGTGGAACATGCCGACCAGGGTGACCAGCCCGGACGCCACGGCGACCTGGGGAAGGATGACGACGTGGTCGAGCCGGCTGCCGATCTGGAGGGCGGCCACCGCGTCGGGCGTGTACTCGACGAGAATGCGGTTCAGCACGCCGCCGCCCACCGACATGACCAGGAAGGAGAGTGACGCCGGCAGGCCGATGACGCAGATGCTGCGCGCGATGGCGGGGTCGTAGCGGAAGTTGCGGAGGTTGAAGCGGACGTAGGAGAGCCTGGCGACGAACAGAAGATGGATGAAGGCCAGGGCGGCCGCCGCCTGACTGACGATCGTGGCCAGGGCGGCCCCGGCAACGCCCATGCCGAAGGTGAAGATGAACAGGGGATCGAGGCCGATGTTGAGCAGCGTCGCCGCGCCCTGGATGATGACCGGCGTCTTCACGTTGCCTTCGCCGGAGAGGATCGAGCGGAAGAAGATCGCCAGCACCATGAAGGGGTAGCCCCAGGCGAGCACGCGGAAGTAGCTCCAGGCCTGGGGCACGAGTTCAGCGGGCACGCCGAGGGCGTGGAGCAGTGGAACGCCGAAGACGATCGCGGAACCCGTCGTCAGCGCAGCGACCGCGGCGCCGAGCAGGACGGCGTGTTCGGCCGCGCGGTCGGCGCGCAGGCGGTCGCGGGCGCCGACCGCCTGGGCGATGACCGCGGTGATTCCGGTGCCGAGCCCGAAGGTCAGCCCCATCGCCAGGAACACGAGCGGCATGTTGAAGGCGAGGGCCGTCAACGCCTCCGGGCTCACGCGGCCGACGAAGAACATGTCGACGATCATGTAGAGCGTCTGGATCGACATGCCGATCAGGATCGGGATGGCCAGCATCCAGAGGGCGCGCCGCGGGCTCGCGACGAAACGGTCGAGGCGGTCGGCCCCGGGTCGCTCCTGCATCGGCGGAGGTTACCGCGCCGAACGGACCGGCGCAGGTGGGGCGGCATGCCGGCGGCCCCGCCGTTGCTGCCGGCCGTGAGGATGCGCCGCCGGTTCGCGGCCCGGATGCGCAGGGCGCCATGGCTCGGCTATCCGGCCTCGATGATCAACCACCGGGGTTGGCGCACCCTGTGCTGCGGCGGGTCTGCGTCTGGTGGACGGTCAAGCGGACCTGGCGGTGTTGCTGTATAGTACCGGCCCAGCTTTACCCCAAGCCATTCAACGCAGGCCCAGGAGGTCCCATGTATCGACCCGGTCCGTCTCCGACGCTGGTCACGCTCGCTAGCCTCGCAGTTCTCGCGCTCGCCGCTTCGGCGACTGCCGCGGCTGCGCCGAACAACGCGCTCGACGCGCCGCTCACCGTCTATTCCGGCGCCATCGTCGGCAACGACGGCCAGCCGCTGCGCGGCGCCACCGTGTCGCTGTTCTCGACCGACGAACAGCGCAGCGTCTCGGTCTACAGCCAGCCGGACGGCGCCTACAAGCTGCCGGCCGTTCCCTCCGGCAAGTACAAGCTCCGTGTCCGCCTGATGGGCTGGCTCGACGAGTGGAAGGACCTCAAGGAAACGACCGAGCCGACCCCGATTCAGGTTCGCCTGCGCAAGGCGGAGGGTTGGGCCCTGCAGTCGCAGCGTCCCGCTCACAACCTGATGAACATGATGGAGTGGGAAGACGAGAAGGACGCGCTGAACTTCCGCATGATGTGCGCCTACTGCCACCAGGTCGGGACGGTCGGTTTCCGTTCGCCCGAGGAGCCGGTGGACTGGGAGGTCATGCTCACGCGGATGGACGGTTTCCAGGGTCTGTACAAGCACACCCAGGACGTCCTGGTCGACAAGATCGTCGACATCTACGGCCGTGAGGCCGAGGAAGAGTGGCCGGACTTCGTGCCGCCGGAACCGCCCAAGGGCGAGGCGCTCAAGGGCGAGGTTCGCGAGTGGCTGATGGGCGACCAGGCCGGCGCCGTGATCCACGACCTCGAACTCGGCGACGACGGCCTCGTCTACACCGTCGACATGGCCCAGGACGTGATCGAGACGCTCGATCCGGCGACCGGCGAGCGCGCGTTCTACACCGTGCCCGGCGGCAAGGACTACCTGTCGCCGTCCAGCATCACGACCGGTATCCACTCGATCGAGAAGGCCGAGGACGGCAACATGTGGGTCACCCTGGCCTACTCGGGCCAGATGGGCGAGTTCGATGTCGAGACGAAGGAATGGCGGCTCGGCCCCGGCCGTGCCGCGCCGCGTCCGCGCGGCGGCTATCCGCATACGCTCCGGTTCGCCCCCGACGGCATCCTCTGGTGGACCGACGCGGGGAGCCCGAGCGGCGTCGGCGTGCTCTCGCTGGACCCCGAGACCTGGGATGGCGAGCGCTGGGAAGTCACGGAGTACAAGCTGCCGACGGCCGACCAGGTCCGCGGCGGCGGCGCCCGCGGCGAGTCGCGCGGCGTGACCCCCTACGGCATTGACGTGGCGCCGAACGGCCACGTGTTCTACAGCAAGCTGAACGGTCAACGGGTCGGGCGCATCCGTCCGGAGCTCGACGCCGACGATCCCGAACAGGTCGTCGAGTGGAAGCCGCCGGTGCACGGTCCGCGCCGCCTGCACGTGGCCCCCGACGGCATCGTCTGGGTGCCGGGCTGGGCCTCGGGCGACATCGCCTCGTTCAACGAGGAAACGGAAGAGTGGAAGGTCTACGACCTGCCGCACGGCCCGAACTCGATGCCGTACGCGCTGAACATCAACCCGACCAACGGCGAGATCTGGATCACCGGAACGGGCACGGACTCGATGCTGCGCTTCGATCCGAAGACGGAGGAGTTCGTCGAGTACCGGATGCCGATGCAGGTCACCTACACCCGCGAGATCGAGTTCGACGAGGCCGGCAACGCATGGACCACGAACTCGAACGCTCCGTCGCGTCACGCCGAGCACCGTCAGGGCTCGGTGCTGATGATCTCGGCGGGCGGCGGCGAGTAGTCGCCTCCCCCGGAACCGGTCTGCCGAGCACTCTCGGCAGGCCCTCCGCAGTTTGGCGGCCGGTCCTTTCGGGGCCGGCCGCGCGAACCAGGCCGTTGTTCCTGCCGGGATTGCCCGCTCTTCCCGCTACCGGCGGTTCTCCGGCGCGGCCGGCGCCATTCCTCACGCTCCGCGGCCGTGGCGCCGTCGCTCCGGCGACCCTCGCCCCGGTCCGCCTGAGCCACCCTCAGGTGCGAGGCCCTCGTGCGCGCCGCTGCGCGGCGACGCAGCGGCGCGAAACCGTCAGTCGTAGTGGATGGCGGGAATGCGCCCGGAGGAGTCCCAGGCGTCACGGAGGGAGATGGTCGTGCCGTATCCCGTTACCGCGCACTGGTTGTCCGTGCGGTTCGCGGGGTATGCACAATGCACAAGGCGGTCCGCGGCGGCGCCGGGATCACGGAACACGTCTCTCCCGAAGCCGGTGATCGCGACCCATTCGTCGCCGGCGCCGCGGTGGACCACGCGGGCGACGGAGCGCAGATCGGAGGCGACGGCGAGGTCGAACCACCAATGGCCGTTGATGCTTCTGCCGTCCAGCACCTTGACCAGAGCCTCGGGATTCCCGGAGTCGAACAGCCAGTACAGGACGCCCTGGTCCGATGACCACCCGGAACGGCCTGTGGTCGTCGCGTCGTTCGCTCTGGCACTGAAGTCGACGCCGAACTGCGAGCCCTGGAGGGTTGCCGGCTCCGTGGCGTCCGCGCTCACGCCGAATCCGATCCTGCTGCCGATGCTGCTGACCGGCCTTGGCGCGGTCACGGCCGCGGAGTCGCTGTCCGAGTAGAGGCCGCGGCGGGTTGGGCGCACCACCTGGAGACTGCCTGCCTCTGTCTGGTTTCCGTGGGAGGAAGCGGTGGACGCCTCGAAGTACTTCGGCGGAATGCGCCCGGAGGGATCCCAGGCGTCACGGAGGGAAATGGTCGTGCCGTATCCCCGGAACGCGCATTGGTTGTCCGCTCGGTTCGCGGGGTATGCACAGTGCACGAGACGATTCGCTGCGTCGCCCGGATCACGGAACACGTCTCTCCCGAAGCCGGTGATCGCCACCCATTCGTCGCCGGTTTCGCGGTGGGCCACGCGGGCAACCGAGGGTAGATCGGAAGCGACGGCGAGGTCGAACCACCAATGGCCGTTGATGCTTCTGCCGTCCAGCACCTTCGCCAGAGCCTCCGGATTCCCGGAGTCGAACAGCCAGTACAGGACGCCCTGGTCCGACGACCACCCGGCGGGTTTGCCGACGGTCTCGGCGTCGTTCGCCGTGGCGCTGAAGTCGACGTCGAACCGGGCGGCCTGGAGGGTCCCCGGTTCCCGGCTTGGCATGGTCACGGCGACGGAGTCGCTGTCCGCATGGAGGTCGCCGCGGGTTGCGCGCACGACGAAGAGGTAGCGGCCGCCAGGTTGGAGATCGTCGACGTACGCTTCTTCCGCGTTCGCCGGCCTTGTCGCGGCTTCCTCCCAGTCGTCGCCCTCTAGCTGCTTCCTGACCACGAAGCGATCCTCGTCGTCCGAGCGGTCCGTCCAGACCACATGAACGGTTGTGGTGTTGGTCGGGGTGACGCGCAGGCCGGTCGGCGGCGAAGGCGCTGGTTCACCGCGTGGCATGGTCACGGCGACGGAGTCGCTGTCCGCCTGGAGGTCGCCGTGGAGTGCACGCACGAAGAAACGGTATTGGCCGCCCGGTTGGAGGCCGTAGACCCAGGCTTCTTCCGCGTTCGCCGGCCTTGTCGCGGCTTCCTCCCAGTCGTCGCCCTCGAGCCGCGTCCAGACCTGGAAGCCGTCCTCGTCGTCCGAGCGGTCCGTCCAGACCACATGAACGGTTGTGGTGTTGGTCGGGGTGACGCGCAGGCCGGTCGGCGGCGAAGGCGCTGGTTCACCGCGTGGCATGGTCACGGCGACGGAGTCGCTGTCCGCCTGGAGGTCGCCGCGGAGTGCACGCACGAAGAAACGGTATTGGCCGCCCGGTTGGAGGCCGTAGACCCAGGCTTCCTCCGCGTTCGCCGGCCTTGTCGCGGCTTCCTCCCAGTCGTCGCCCTCGAGCCGCGTCCAGACCTGGAAGCCGTCCTCGTTGCCCGAGCGGTCCGTCCAGACCACGTGAACGGTCTTGCTGCCGGTCGGGGTGGCGCGCAGGCCGGTCGGCGCCGTCAGCGCCGTCGGCGGCAGGCCGCCCGCCGTGGCCGGATAGACCTGCTCGAGAATCTCCTGGTCGTCCGACGACAGGCGGGCGCCGCGGCCGTCGCCGTGATGGACACCCCGCATCAGCGCCTCGTCCTCCGCCGGCGTGTCGCAGTCGCCGGCGGCGCCGCCTTTGCAGGGGTGGCCGAAGCCCAGCGAATGCCCCAGCTCGTGGCCAAGCAGCTCTTCAATGTAGGTGCGTATTCGTTCCTCGTTGCCGCCGAACAGGAACGTCAGTTGAAGGCCGAGGCCTCGCCGCGTGTAGATGTCGGCCTGGGCTATCCGCACGTCGCTGACGTTGGCGTACGGCGGAGGCCTCGGGACCGGCGGGTCGTCGCACCAGGTCCAGACGTCTGCCCACCCGATCGTGCCGCCTTCCGGTTCCAGCGCCCCCCGCAGGTTGAAGGGATCATCGAACATGAAGAGGTTCCGACCGTCCCGGTACCCACTGGCCTCGGGCGGTACCGGGTTCGGGCGGTACCGAAGATCGACTCCGCTCGACGGGTCGTTGTTCCAGGCCGACATCGCGTTGCTCACGGCAGCCTGGGTGGACGCTTCGCTCAGGCCGGGTTGCCCGCCCTGCTGAATTCCGAAGTCAACGCTCTCCCCGCGCTCGAACTCGACCCAGCGGATCGTCCAGTTCGGGTATGTGCAACTTCCTCGGGTACGCAGAAACTCGTACGGCTGGCGGACCGCCGTCGGGCCGCGCACGACCTCGCGCTCGGGCACGAAGTAGTCCGCGGCGCGCCGCGCGCCTGCCGCCCGTTCGCGGATCCAGCTGCGGAACCGACCGCCGTCCCGTAGCCCGACCACGGTCTCGGCGCCCGCGTCCGGTCCGGTCTCGATGATGTCGTGGCGGAGCGACGGTTCCCGCTCCAGCAGAACGCCGCCCTCCACCGGGACCTCGAAGAAGATGCCCAGACCGAACTCGACGACGCGGTAGAACGCCCACGCGCCGTCCTCGCCGGCGTCCTGCCCGGCCAGGAACAGGAGCACGCGCTCACCGTCCTGCAGCATCGGCAGGCCCGGGATGCGCATCGCCAGGCCGTCGGGTCGGGCGCCGCCAGGCTGCCGGACGACAATCGTGCTGTCCGCTACGAAGCCCTTGAGGACTTCTTCCACCGCGACGGTGAAGTCGGTCGCCGGCATGGGCAGACCATCAGGCGCGGCTGCCGCGGACAGCACCCTGCCGAAGACGATTGTCCCGGTCCGATCGACCATCGACTCGTCGCTGGGCATGATGTAGGTGAGGGCCGCCGCAGGTTGCGCGGCCGCCAGCAACGCAGCCAGCAGTACGGCGACGACCGCGCCAACTCGACGCGGGGTCGGGTGGGCAGGAGGCCGCTCGCCTGTCGGGTGCTCGTTGGCGGGGACATGTCGAACACCCTTCTGGCGACGGGCGGCGGGGAACTCGATTCTTCGCCGGTCGAGCGACAGGGTCTCCATCGGGTTCGGGTGGATCGGCTGCAAAGGGCTCAGGTCTCGTTGCGGCGCTTCATCGGTGTGCTTCGCTGGTGCTCCGTTGGTGCGCTTCACTGGCGGACTTCACCGGTGCGCTCCACCGGTGCGCTTCACCGGTGGTCCTGTTCCGGCGGAGTTCGCGCGGGTCCCGCGTGGGATGCCGGCGCCTCTCCGCGGGACCACGGCAGATGTTGACAGAAGGGATCGGTACTGCGCAAACCGAAGCCTCGCTTGCAGATCGTGCAGGGGCGTGCCCAACCTACTGCGGAAACGCGGACGTGTCGCCCAGGCCGCAGAAGGGACGGCTCGGATTGGAGTACGTCTTCGAGACCCCGGCTTCCGTGTCGGTCACGGTCAACTGGTAGTCGACGTCGGTGAGCCCGGCCGCGAAGACCCAGAAGGCCCTGTTGATCGTCGTGCCGTCGAGGACCTTGACTGCGAGCTCGACGTTGCCGGGCGAGAAGAACCACATGGTTCCGGCGGCGTCGGCGCCCGGCAGCGCGGTGGCGACGCCGCTCCCGCCGTCGGCGCTCGTCCACTCGGCGGTCACTTCAAAGCGGCCATCCAGCAGACAGAGAGCCCCCGGGCGGCAGGCGCGGTCCGCCTCGACGACGGCGGCGGGCGAGACCGCCGGCCCCGCCACCGCGGTTGCACCGGCCGGCCTCGACTGCGCGGTCACGCCGGTCAGCTCGGCGAACGCCGCGGAGTCGCCGCGACCGCAGATCTCGCCGGGCCGATTGCGGTAGACGACGATCCGGTCGTGGAGGGTGTCGGTGACGGTGAGCCAGAACTCGACATCGGAGAGGGCCCCGTAGTAGACCCAGTGGTGGTCGTTGATGCCTCGGCCGTCGAGGAGCTTGAACACGAGCTCCACGTTCCCGGGCGAGAAGAACGTCGCGGCGCCGGTCTCGTCGCTCAGGCGGTCCAGGGTGCCGGCGCCGCGCTCGCCGCTGTGCGATTGCCACTCGACCTCGAAGCGGAAGCGGCCGCCGGACAGGCAGAGCGCGCCGTCGCTGTCCCTGCAGCCGGGGCCGGCGGTCCTGTCCTGAATCACGCCCACGGCCCGAGGTTCCGGCAGGTCGGCGCCGCCCGTGACGTCGCTCAGCACGAGATCGAACAGTTCGCTGCGCTCGATCTCGTTGTCCGCCATCAGCGCGACGCGGACCAGGCGCGCGCCTGATTCCCCGTTCTTCCAGACGAGCCGGCCAAAGGTGGCACGGAAGTCGGTTGCGGCGGCTGCGGAGCGGGGCAACGTCCGGTAGCGGACCGCGACTTCGCCTCGGGCGCCCCCCCGGCGTTCGACGGTGATCGTGGCCTCGTCGCCCTCGTGGCCGGGGAAGGCCGGTCCCGTGAACTCGATCGAACCGGCAGGGTTGACCGCCGGCCCGCCGGGTCCGATCTCAAGCCGTAGCCGCCCCGGCGCCTCGATGCCGGCGCTCATCGACTCGAACTCGAGGAGGAAGTCGCGGTCGGCGTTGCCGGCCGCGTTGGGGAGCAGTGGAATCCGCACCGTCCGGGTCGAACTGTCGCCGTGCTCCCACCGTAGCTCGCCTTCGGTACGGCGGAACTCCCGACCGGCGCGGGCGCTGCCGTTGCGCGTCCCGTAGGCCAGCGTCACCGCGCCGTCGCTGCCGCCCGCGCGCTCGACCTCGACCGTGATCCCGCCTGGTTCTGCAACCTCCTCCGGCGCCGCCGCGGCCGCCGCGAGCCGCCCCCGCCGCTCCGGCCTCGTCGCCTCGCGGGCCAGATCCTGGAGTTGCTCGAAGTAGTAGCGGTAGGTCTCCTGCGGCCGGGGCGACTGCTCCGAGAGGGTGATCATCGTGATCACGATGTCGGCCTCGGGATCGACGCCGATGTACTGCCCGTTGTAGCCGTGGGCGAGGTAGCGCCCCCCGGGCCGGATCCACCACTGGTAGCCGTAGTTCGGCGCCCCGGCGATGCCGGCGGTCTGCGCGCGGGTGGACTCGGCGATCCACTCCCGCGATACCAGACGGCGTCCTTCCCACAGCCCCTTCTGCAGGGCGAGTTGACCGATCTTCGCCATGTCGCGCGGTCGAATGCGGAGCCCGGTACCGCCCCAGTGCCGGCCGCTCAGGTCCCGGTCCCAGGTGGCCGTCGTGATTCCGAGCGGCGCGAACAGGTGCTTGCGGACGAAGTCCAGGTGATTCACGCCGGAGGCGCGGTTGTTCACCTCGGCGATCACGTGGGAGAGGCCGCTCGAGTAGAGGAACCCGGCGCCGGGTTGGGCCGCGACGTCCCGGGTCAGCACGTAGTCGACGCTGTCGGCGTTGTTCCAGAACGCACCGGCCGTCTCGTCCCAGGCCAAGCCCGCGGTCATGGTCAGCGCGTGGCGCAGCGTGATCCGGTTCCTGGGCGGATCCGTCAGGCGGTGGGTGTAGTGCGGCAGCAGATCGGCCAGCGGCGTGTTGACGCCGGGGAGCAGGTCCCGGTCCAGCGCGATGCCGACCGCCAGAGAGGTCACGCTCTTGCTGACCGAGTGGACGTTCTTCAAGGTCTCGTTCGTGTAGCCGCCGAAGTAGGCCTCGGCCACCAGCGTGCCGTGGCGGACGATGACGACGCCCCGCACCGTCCGGAAATCGGCCTGTGATCGCACCCGGTTCAGCATCTCCCGGACCGCCCGGTTGTCCAGGCCCTGGTGCGCCGGCGCCGAGCGGAACCAGCCATCGCCGATGTCCGGAGGCGGCTGCGCCCGGCCCGGTGCGGGGCCGACACCGAGGAGCGTCGAGATCGCGGCTGCGAGGATGAGGTGCTTCATCGTCGAGATCCGGGGCAGGACTGGTTCACGGTTTCGGTACGGAGCCTTCACTCTGACACAGACGGGCCGATGTGAGACAGCGCGGCTCGCTGGTCGCTATCTCCCCACGTGGCCCGGGCCGACCGGCTGCCGTCGGGGCCGATGTGAGACGGCGCGGCTCGCTGGTCGCTATCCTTGGTTGACACGTTGCGTTGTTCCACTAGCAGCTCCATGGCCGGCGCGGCTTGCGACGGCAGGAGGGAGTACAAGATGTCTCGTTCACCGTTCAGTTTCAGCCGTTCGAGTTCCCCCGGCGCGATTTCCGGCCCGCGGCGCTCAACGAGCCGGGTTGCCCTGTTGCTCGCAGTGCCCGTTCTCGGCTTGGCGTTGGCCGGGTGCGTCATCTCGGCGGAGTCGGAGGCGGCGGCCGGGCCCGCGGCGGCGTCCGACTTCGACGCTTCGGTCGACATCGGCTCGATCGACTTTCCGACCTCGGCCGGAAGCGAAGCGCAGAAGCACTTCATTCGCGGCGTCGCGATTCTGCACAGCTTCGGCTACGAGCAGGCGCGCGAGCAGTTCCACGCCGCCCAGGAGCTGGAGCCGGACTTCGCGCTCGCCTACTGGGGCGAGACGCTGACCTACAACCATCCGCTGCTGCCGGAACGGGACCTGGAATCGCCGCGCGAGGCGCTGGCTCGGCTGGGTGGCACGCGGGAGGAGCGGGCGTCCAAGGCCGGGACCGAGCGCGAACGCGGTTTCCTGAACGCGGTCGAGGAACTGTTCGGTGAGGGCGAGCTCGCCGAGCGCCGCATCGCTTACATGGAGGCGATGCGCGCCCTGCATGAGAGCCATCCAGACGACGACGAGGTGGCGGCGTTCCACGCGCTGTCGCTGCTGCAGGCGGTCGGGCCACTGGGCGACGACACGTTCCGGCTCAACGTGCTGGCCGGTTCGATCGCCCTCGGCGTCTTCGAACGCAACCCGGATCACCCCGGCGCCGCCCACTACATCATCCATTCCTTCGATGATCCGGTGCACGCGCCACTCGCTCTTCCGGCGGCGCATCGGTTCGCGGAGATCGCGGCAGCCGTCTCCCACGCCCGGCACATGCCCTCCCACATCTTCATTCAGCGCGGCATGTGGGACCGGGTGTCGAAGTCGAACGACTCGGCGTACGAGGCTGCGGTGGCGCTGTGGGATCCCGGCGAACGGGTGGGCGACATGGTCCACTCGCTGGACTGGGGGCAGTACGGCGACCTGCAGCGCGGCGACTACGCCAAGGCCCGCGAGTGGATCGCCGAGCTCGACGACCTGGTCGAGCGCACCGGCGACGAGGGTCGCGGGAAGAGCACGGTACCCCTCGTGCGCGCCCGCTACATCGTCGAGACGGAGCAGTGGGAGACGCGCGAGATCACGGACGACACGGGGACCGCGGAGCTTCTCGCGACCGGGATCTCGGCCGTGCGTACCGGCGACCTCGACCTCGCCCGCCAGGCAGCGGCGCGGCTCAAGAAGGCGGGCGAACGCGAGAGCGACGACAGCTCGACCTTCCGGAGGGGGAGCAAGCCCGCCCGGGTCATGCACCACGAGGTCGCCGGCCTGATCCGGCTCGCGGAGGGCGACGCCGAGGGCGCGGTCAGGACGTTCGACGACGGCCTGGCGATCGCGGCGACGATGGGTCCGCCGCGCGGCGCGGCATCGCCGATCAAGCCGATTCGGGAGTTGTACGGCGAGGTGCTGTTGCAACTGGAGCGCCCCGCGGACGCTGTCGCGCAGTTCGAGGACCAGTTGCTCTACACGCCGAATCGTCCCCGCACCCTGCTCGGGCTGGCTCGCGCCCAGGCGGCCGCCGGCGACGCGGCGGCTGCCGCGGCTGCCTACGGCAAGCTGCTCGAGGCCTGGAATGGCGCCGATGAGCCCACGGAGCTTGCGGAGGCCAGGGAGTACCTGGCAGCGTCGGCCTGAGGCCGGTTGCGTGACGTTCGAGACCGAGTTCGAGACGCGGCACTCCGACTGCTTCGCCGCGACCGGCTACGTCCACGCGGGTGTCCTGCTCGCTCTGACCGAAATGGCCTATGCACGGTTCGAGTCGCACTGCGGCATCGACGCCGGGCACAAGCCCGAGTACGTCTACGCGGTGCAACGCTCGACCGCGGCGACCTACTTCTCGCCCCTGCGGTGGCAGGAGGGGGCGCGGATCCGGGTGCGCACGACGGAGGCGAACGATCGCGGTTTCGACCAGGACTTCGACGTCCTCTCCGCCGCGGACGGCCGCGCGATCGCCCGCTTCACCCATCGTTGGGTGTTGCTGGACACCAGGGCCGGACGGCCCGTGCCGCTTGACGACGAGGTGCAGCGGCTACTGTTGCAGGTCTGATTCCGTGAGCGGAGGGGAGTTTCCATGCAACGAATGCCGCCGTATGTTCTCGTTTTGGTGATCGCTGTCGCCGCTGCCGCCTGTGGTGGTTCGGGTGAGCCCGGCGCCGACGGCCCGGGCCTCATTGTCGAGACGGCGTCCGGCCGCGTCGAGGGCGCCGCCGTCTCTGACGGGCGTGGTCCCGCGGGCGACGTGCTCGTGTTCCGGGGCATTCCCTACGCGGCGCCGCCGGTGGGCGACCTGCGCTGGCGTCCGCCGCAGCCGCCATCGCCCTGGGAAGGTGTGCGCGGCGCCCATCGGTCCGGCGCTCCATGCTGGCAGCGGATCTCGCCCGACACGTCGATCTACAGCCGGGGCGAAATCGAGCGCAGTGAGGACTGCCTCTACCTCGACCTCTGGACGGCGGCGGATGCCGCTGCCGAGGGCCCGCGCCCGGTCATGGTCTGGTTCCACGGTGGCAGCCACGAGGTGGGCCACGGTTCGTCGCTCATCTTCGACGGCGCGGCGCTGACCCGCAAGGGCGTCGTGCTCGTGTCGATCAACTACCGGCTCGGCTCCTTCGGGTTCCTCGCGCACGCCGGCCTGAGCGCCGAGTCCGAGCACGGATCGTCGGGCAACTACGGCCTGCTCGACAAGATCGCGGCACTCGAGTGGGTGCAGGCGAATGCCGAGGCCTTCGGAGGCGATCCGGGCCGGGTGCTGATCTTCGGTCAGTCGGCCGGTTCGATGAGCGTCTGCAGTCTGATCGCGTCGCCGCTTGCGGCCGGCCTGTTCCACCGCGCGGTCGGTCAGTCGGCGGGTTGCTTCACGCCGCTTGAGACCCTGGAGCAGGCGGAAGAGCGGGGCGAGTTGCTGGCCGCCGAACTGGGCGTTGGGAAAGACCCCGGGAAGGACGCGGTCGCGGAGCTCCGAGCCGCTTCCGCTGAGGACGTGCTGGCGGCCGCCGGCAGTTCCGGCTGGTCCGCCGGCTCGAAGACGATCGTCGACGGCAGGTACCTGCCTGACCAGCCGGCGGCGATTTACGCCCGCGGCGAGCACAACCGCGTGCCGATGATGGTCGGTTTCATGGGCGACGAGTCGAGCGCCCTGTTCGCGCCCGGACCGGCGCTTGAACGGGCAGAACTCGAACGGCAGTTGGAGGAGAACTACGGCGAGGCGGCGGAAGGGCTGCTCGCGGCCTATGCCGCCGAGGCGGAGCAGGCGCCCGGGGCCGTGCCGACCCTGATCGCGTCCGACACGATCTTCGCCTGGGGGAGTCGCACCTGGGTCCGCCACGCGTCGGCCGCCGGCGGTGACGCGTTTCTCTACTTCATCAGCCACGCGCCGCCGGTGTTCCGGCTCTACCTTCCGGATCGGCCCGACCTGGGCGGCGATGGCGGGCCGCGCCGTCTCGGCGCCTATCACTCCGGCGATCTCGCCTACGTGTTCGGCAACACCGACCTGGTCGGGATCAACTGGGAGGACCGGGACCACGAGATCGCCGACCTGCTGTCGAGCTACTGGACGAACTTCGCCAGGACCGGGGATCCGAACGGCGAGGGATTGCCCGAATGGCCGCGCTACGAGGCGGACAGCGACCTGGCCCTCGTCGTCGGCGACGAGGTCGGGGTCCAGGCGGGGCTGTGGAAGGAGAAGCTGGACGCCCTGGACGGGGCGCTTGGCGGAGGCGGACAGCTGCCGCCGTGACCGCGATCGCCGAAGCGTTGCCGCCGGAAATCGAGGACTTCCGGCGGCAGGTGCTGGACTTCGCCGAGCGCGAGGTGTTGGCGCGTCACGACCGCCACGCCGAGCTGCTGGACGACCCCCGCGCGCGCTACGACGGCGACGGGAGGCTACAGCCTGAAGTCGTGGAACTCATCCGCGAGGTTCGGACTGCGTCGGCCCGCGAAGGCCTGTTCGTCGCCTGCGTGCCGGAGGATCTGGGCGGGGGCGGCCATGGCCACCTCGCCTACTACGCTGGTTGGCAGACGCTCTTTCACCGCCTGGGACCGCGTCCGTGGCTCTTGCTGCACGTCATCGCGCACTGGGCGTTTGGTCCCAGCCGGCTCTTGTCGCAGCTCACGGACCAGGCGCGGGAGCGCTTCCTGCCTGGGCTGATGGACGGCTCGAAGATCATGTGCTTCGGGTTGTCCGAACCGGGCGCCGGTTCCGACCTCTCGGCGCTCGCGACGAGAGCGGAGCGCGACGGCGACGGCTGGCGGATCAGCGGCCGCAAGATCTGGACGACACACGGGCCGATCGCCGACTACTGCGTGGTCTTTGCGCGAACCGGCGAACAGGGGATCACAGCCTTTGTCGTTCCGACCGGCGCGGACGGCTTCCGGCGGGTGCGCGTCGTTGCACTCTTCGGCGACATCGGCGGCGACGAGGCGGAGATTGCGCTCGAGGGCCTGTACGTCGAGCCATGGCAGGTGATCGGCGAGGTCGACCGGGGTCTGGCCGCGGCGTTGTACGGCGTTTCCCTGGGCCGCGTCTACAACTCGGCGCGGGCGGTAGGCGCCGGTCGCTGGGCGGTCGAGACGGCGCTCGACTACGCGCAGAAGCGCGAGGCCTTCGGCGCTCCGATCGCCGAGTACCAGGGCGTGACCTTCCCCCTGGCCGAGTCGGCGACGGAACTTCACGCCGCCCACCTGATGGGGCGCAACGCCGCCCGGCTTCTCGATCGCGGCGAGCGCGCAATCAAGGAGTTGAGCATGACGAAGGCCTACTCGGTGCAGGCCGGGCTGCGGGCCGTCGACCGGGCGATGCAGACTCACGGCGCCCTGGGCTTCACCAATGAACTCGGCCTGACCGAGGCCTGGAAGGCGCTCCGGGTCGTCAACGTGGCCGACGGCTCGAACGAGATCATGAACCGGATGATCGCTCGCCAGCTTCTCCGGGGCGACACCGATCTCTAGCAGCAGCCACTCCCGGTGCGACACGGACTTCTGCCACGGGCTGCTGGAACCCGTCTTCGCTAGTACTTGCCCATCTCCAGCGTCCCGGACGCGAGCTCGTGGGTCTCGTCGCCCATGCGGTGGACCGCCTTGACCGTCAGGTAGTAGCTGTTGCCGCGGCCGCCCGAGCAGGGCGGCAGGTAGGCGCCGGCCTTGTCCCATGTAGGGGCCTTGTGCTCCTCGACGACGAAGAAACCGGCCGGCAGGTCGGTCGTGTGACCGGGCACGGAACCGACATCCACCGCGCTCGTACCGGCTTCGATCTTGAGGCCGAACTTGCCGTGGCCGCCGTTGTCCATCGGCGGGAAGTCCCGGTCGCTGAACTCGATGATCAGGGCGTTCGCCTGCTCGGGAATGCCCGCGACGTGGAGAGCCGGCGACATCGCCTCGCCGCCGAACTTCTGGCACTGCTGGCCTTCGGGGACGGCCTCTCCGTTCCACGCCTCGTCGAGGAAGCGGAGCTCGAGCGCCGAGGCGGCCCCGGCCGTGCCGGCGACGACGGCCATGGCGATCAGAAGGTGTGCGACGGTTGATCGATGCGGCATAGACTGCTCCTGCTTCGTACGTTGAACCTGGTCCCATTCGGAGTCTCGATGAGCCTACCCGCCGAGGCGACTGTTTTCGCCCCTTCGACATCAGATCGCGACCAGCTGGCCGTCCTCCATCCGTCGACGGACCTGCCGGCCCTGCGCCGGGACGGGCCGCTGGTCATCGAACAGGGGAAGGGCATCCGGGTCCGGGACGAGCAGGGCAGGGAGTACATCGAGGGGATGGCCGGTCTCTGGTGCACCGCGCTGGGCTACGGCGTGGAGGAGCTCGCGGACGCCGCGGCCGAGCAGATTCGGAAGCTCTCCTTCTCCCATCTCTTCGCCGGCCGCAGCCACGAGCCGGCGGTCGCGCTGGCCGAGAAACTGCGCGAGATGGCGCCGATCGCGAACGCGAAGGCCTTCTTCGGCACCTCCGGCTCGGACGCGAACGACACCCAGGTCAAGCTGGTCTGGTACTGCAACAACGCGCTCGGCCGCCCGGAGAAGAAGAAGATCATCAGCCGCCGCCGCGGCTACCACGGGGTCTCCCTGGCTGCCGGCAGCATGACCGGGCTGCCCACGTTCCACAAGAGCTTCGACCTGCCGCTGCCGCAGTTCCGCCACGTGACCTGCCCGCATCACTACCGGGACGCCGAGCCGGGCGAGACGGAGGCGGAGTTCACGGCCCGTCTGGCCGCCGAACTCGACGAGCTGATCTGCGCCGAAGGTCCGGAAACGGTCGCCGCCTTCATTGCCGAACCGGTGCTGGGCGCCGGCGGCGTCGTCGTGCCTCCCGAGGGCTACCATCCGGCGATTCAGGAGGTCCTGGACGAGCATGACGTCCTGCTGATCGACGACGAGGTGATCTGCGGATTCGGCCGGCTCGGCACGCCCTTCGGCGCCGAGGCGATGGACATGAAGCCGGACACCGTTTCGGTCGCGAAGGCCCTGTCGTCCGCGTATCTGCCGATCAGCGCGGTGCTGGTGCCGGACGGGATGGTCGACGTCATCGTCGAGGCGGGTGAGCGCTGGGGCGTGTTCGGTCACGGCTTCACCTACACCGGGCATCCGGTCTGCGCCGCGGTGGCCCTCAGGGCGCTGGAACTGATGGAGGAACGGAACCTCTTTGCCCACGCCGCCCGGGTCGGGCGTTACTTCCAGGCGGGCCTGCGGCGCTTCGCGGGCCATCCGCTGGTGGGAGAGGCGCGCGGCGTGGGGCTGATCGGCGCCTGCGAGCTCGTGGCGGACAAGGAAACCCGGGCGGCTTTTCCGGTGCACCGCGGCGCCGGGGCGTACTGCCAGGACCGTTGCCTGGACCACGGTCTGATCCTGCGGGCGCTGGGCGACACGCTGGCCTTCTGCCCGCCTCTGATCGTCACCGAGTCGGACATCGACGAGATACTCGAGCGCTTCGGCCGCGGCCTGGACGAGACCCTGGCCTGGGTCGAGGCGGGCGGGGGAGCGTCCTGATGACGGGTCCGGGCATGGTGGGCCCCGAGACGGAGCGTCCGGTGGTCGGCCTCGCAGGCGGAGCGTCCTGATGACGGAACTGAGCACGTTGAGCCGGTCGATCGCCGGCAGGACCGCGCTGATCACGGGCTGCGCTTCGGGAATGGGCCGGGCGACGGCGAAGCTGTTTGCCGCCGAGGGCGCGCATGTCGCCGCCACGGACATCCACGGCGAGGGCGTCCGGGAAACGGTGGCCGAGATCGAGGCGGCCGGCCGGGAAGCCGCCGCCTGGACGCTCGACGTCGGCGACGCCGGGGCGATCCGGCGGGTGGTCGACGAGGCGGCGGCCCGCTACGGCGGCCTGGACATCCTGGTGAACAATGCGGGCATCTCGCGGGGCGGGCCGATCGACGCGGACGAGTACGAGGAGCGCTGGCAGGAGACGGTCAACGTGCTCCTGACCGCCCACCAGCGGATGATCCGCGCGGCGCTGCCGTACCTGCGCCAGTCGGACTCGCCGCGGATCGTGAACATCGCCTCGACCGAAGGGCTGGGCGCGACCGCGATGAACAGCGCCTACTCGGCGGCCAAGACGGGCGTCATCGGCCTGACCAGGGGCCTGGCGGTGGAGTTGGGCAGGGAGGGGATCACGGTGAACTGCATCTGCCCCGGTCCGATCCGCACCGCGATGACCGCGCGGATTCCGGAGGAGCACAAGCAGATCTACGCCCGCCGGCGCACCGCGCTGCGGCGCTACGGTGACCCGGAGGAGGTGGCGCACGGCACGCTGCACCTGTGCCTGCCGGCCTCGTCCTTCATCACCGGCGTCGCGTTGCCGGTGGACGGCGGGCTGACCGTGCGCCGGGCCTGACCCGACCCCCCGCCGCCGCTGCGGCGACGGGGGACGCCATCACTGATCGTGCGGGCATCCGCGCGCCTGGTCCGCCCGCCTTGTCGAGGCGGCCCGGAAGGCCGAAGCCCGCGGGTACGGCTCAATCCAGATAGCCGAGAGCCTTGAGAGCCTCGCGCTGCCGGGCCGGCATCGCCGGTTCGACGCCGGCCGTCAAGGCGCCGGATCCCCTGCGTGCGAGCTTTCCCACGGCTGCCATGTAGCCCGCCCGGAATGGCGCGCTCTGGCTCAGGTCGTGGATCTCGGTGCGGTCGACCGTGGGCATGAAGAGCTCCCGGCCGGCGCCGTACCTCCTCCTGCTCTGGTAGTCGATCAGCTTGCGGCGCCCGTCGGCGTCCTCCAGCAGCACGGCATCGATCGCCTGCGCGTCCAGGAGGAGCCCGGACATGGCGACGCCGAACCGCGGATCGCGCGTCCCCGAGTGGATCAGCGGAAGCAGGGACAGGCCGTCGATCTCGAGCTTGCTGCCGTGGCCGATCGCGTCCAGGATCGTGGGCACGATGTCGATCTGCCGTACCTGGGTGTCGACCACCGAGCCGCCCTCGGCCTGCCGCAATCGCTTCGGCAACCGGATGATCAGCGGGACGCGGATCTGCTCCTGGTACAGGGTGCGTCCGTGGCCATGGCGGCCGTGATCAAGGAACTCCTCGCCGTGATCCGACACGAAGACGAGGAGCGTGTCGTCGAGAAACCCGCGGCGATCGAGTTCATCGAGCAACCGGCCGAAGTGCTCGTCGACGTGGGCGATCTCGGCGTCGTAGAGGTCCTTCAGATCGCGGGTCGTGTGCTCCCCGGCCGGGCGGTCGCCCTGGATGCGGCCGGCGCCGGCCGGCGCTCCGGGCGCGAACTTCTGCCGCAGGGCTGCGGGCGGAAGGTAGGGGGCGTGGGGATCGGTCACATGCAGGAAGACGAAGAAGGAGTCTTCCGGACCGATCCGTTCCAGCCACTCGAGGGTTTCGTCGACGGCTCTCCAGACCGGAACATGAACGCCCGGCCGCGTGGCACTCTCCCGCATCTGTTTGAAGTGATCGAATCCGCGGCGAAACCCGAACTCGATGCCGGCGTTGCCGTTCGTGGATACGCCAAGCGCGCGGTAGCCGAGCGAACGCAGGATCTGCGGGAGGTAGGGAACGTCCTCGGCGAGCTTGTGGTTCCGCGTCCGCGCGCCGTGATGGTGGGGATAGAGGCCGGTGAGGATGCTCGCCGTCGCCGGGCGCGTCCACGATGACTGGGCGACCGGCTGGTCGAAACGCACTGCGCCGGCGGCGAACCGGTCGATGTTCGGCGAGGTGGGACGGTCGTAGCCGTAGCAACCGAGATGGTCGGCGCGCAGGGTGTCGACGAGGAAGATCAGCACGTGCGGCAGCGGCGTCGCCGAGGTCATGGCGGGCGCTCCGCCGGTTGCCGCCGGCGCCGGCGGCGGCGCGGCCGCGTGGGGCCAGGGGTGGGTCGGACTGCGCAGGACCGCCGAGAGCCGGAAGCCTGCTTCCGCTTCGGGCAGGCGTCCGCCCGCGACGGGCTCGAAGCGAATGCGGATGGGGAGTTCGTGCCGCTTCAGTCTCAGGCGGCCCCGGCCCTCGGTGAGGGTCCTGGTGACGGCCGCCGGCGCCGCGGGGTAGCTGTGGACGGAAACCAGGAGGCTCGGCGGGGGGGCGGCGTTGCGCCAGCCGCCCTGTGGGCCGTAGAGGCTGACATCCCCGAGCTCGAGAAGGCCGCCCTCCGGCAGCAGCACGTGGTAGTCGAGGGTGGTGCGGAACGGCAGACGGAGTCCACCGTCCGGTTCTTCGGCAGGTCGGGCGCCGGTTCCTGCGCCTTCGATCCGGAGACTGCTCCACGCCACCTGCGGCGGCGACCCGGATCCGTCCCGGGCGCCGGTGTGCTCGAGCCGCACGTGGTTCGACCCCACTCGCTGGACCTCGGGCGGCACCTCCAGCCGGTACTCGGTCTTGCCGGCGTCGGAGGTCACCTGGACCTGCCCGAGCACCTCTTCGTTCCAGGACACCCGGACGTTGACTGCCGCGTCGCCGGCAGCGGCAGGTGTGCGGCCGGTGAGCGTGAGTTCCAGTGGGCGGGACCAGGCGAGGCGCCAACTCAGGGTGGAGTGTGCGCCAGCGTTCTTCGCGAAGGCGCCTGCCGCTGTTTCCTCGGGCGCGGCCCAGCCGCCGAGCAGTGCCTGTCTGCGTTCGTAGTCGCCTGGCAGGACCTCCGCTGTCTCGGCAGTTGCCGTCGCCAGGTCCAGGGCCTGGGCGAGGTCCGTTCGATGCACCGCCGCCTGGTCGCCGCAGGCCAGCGCCGCCAGGGCCAGAGCGCAGAGAAACGGTGGCCGGATCAGCGCGCCGCAGCGCAGCGCGGCCTGTCTCAACGGCTGCCGCCGTCGATTCGCAGGACGGCGCCGGTCGTGTAGCTGGAGGCGTCGGATGCCAGGTAGAGCGCGGCGCCGGTGATCTCGTCCGGTTCGCCGCCCCGGCCGAGGGCGATCGAGGTCTTCGCGCGCTCCTGGAACGCCTCCAAATCCCAAGCCTTCGAGATGTCGGTCAGGAAGGGGCCGGGCATGATCGCATTGACGCGCACCTTCGGGCCGTAGGCGTGAGCCAGGGACTCCGTCAGCGAGTTCAGGCCGGCCTTGGCGGCGCCGTAGGGTTCCGCGTTGGCGCTGGGGTGGATCGCGGCGGTGCTGGTCACGTTGATGATGCTGCCGCCGCCCCCGTCGGCCATGCGCTGGCCGATCACGGCCGCCAGCCGGAACGGTCCCTTCAGGTTCACTCCGATCACCTTGTCGAACAGCGCCTCGCTGACCTCGGAAAGGCTCGGGTAGAGCGGCGACATGCCGGCGTTGTTCACCAGGACGTCGATCCGGCCGAACCGTTCCCAGGCGGCGTCGATCAACCGATCGACCTCGTCCCAGCGGCCGACGTGGCAGGCGTGGGCGAGCCCCTGCCGGCCCATCGACTCGATCTCCGCGACCACCTCGCGGCAGGAGTCGATGTTGCGGCTGGTGACGACGACGTCGGCGCCGGCGGCGGCGAAGGCGAGCGACATCTCGCGGCCCAGTCCGCGGCTGCCGCCGGTGACCAGCGCGGTGAGGCCGGAGAGGTCGAAGATCCGGTTGCCGTTGCGGGCAGTCATGGGGCTAGGCTAACAACTGCCTGCCGGTCGGGGTAGATTCCGCTGACGATGACCGATTCGCCGCCGCCTGCCGCCGCCGACGCTGCCGTCACCGAGGCCGCCGCCGAGCCCCGTCTCGTCCAGATCCAGGCCGGCCCGATGGCCAACTTCGTCTACGTGCTGGCGGACTCCGCCACCCGCAGGGCGTGGGTCGTGGACCCGGCGTGGGAGCCGCTCGGGATCGTCAGGATCGCCGAGGAGCAGGGCTACGAAGTGACCGGTGTGCTGGCGACGCACTTCCACCAGGATCACATCGGCGGCGAGATCATGGGCCAGTACATTCCCGGCGTGCGCGAGCTGCGCGCCGAGTTCGATCTGCCGATGCTGATCCACGAGGCCGAGGCCGAACGGGGCGCCGAGATCGCCGGGTGCCCGCGCGACCGGGTGGAGTCCTTTTGCGACGGTGACGTCCTCGAGCTCGGCGATCTCAGGGTCGAGGTGCTGCATACGCCCGGGCATTCGCCGGGGAGTTGCTGCTTTCTGGCCGGCGGCCACATGCTGACCGCCGACACCCTGTTCGTGCAGGGCATCGGCCGGGTCGATCTGCCGCACAGCGACGTCGACGCGATGTTCCACTCGCTGGAGCGCCTGAAGACGCTGCCGGCGGAGGTGGCCATCTACCCGGGGCACGACTACGGCCCGGAGTCGTTCTCGACCATCGGCCGTGAACTGCAGTGGAACGCCTACCTCCGACCCGGCAGCCTGGACCAGTGGCGCGCGATGATGGGGATCTTCTGAGCCGGGATCAGGCTGCCTCGTCCGCCACGGGCGCGCCGCTCCGCCTCGAGACCCGCAGGCTGCGCCGCGAGTTGCGCTCGGGGGAGCGCACCCTGGTCGTGGTGAACGACATCGACCTGCAGGTGGCCGCGGGCGAGTGCGTTTCGATCCGCGGCCCGTCGGGCGCGGGCAAGTCGACCCTGCTGGCTCTGCTCGCCGGTCTCGACCGGCCTACCGCCGGGAGCGTGCTGATCGACGGCCAGCCGATCGAAGGTCTGAGCGAGGACGAGCTGGCGCTCCTGCGGCGCGAGAAGGTCGGTTTCGTCTTCCAGTCCTTTCAATTGCTCGGCAACCTGACCGCGCGCGAGAATGTCCAGTATCCGCTCGACCTCCTCGGGCGCGGGCGCTCGCGGCAGCGCGCCGAAGCCCTGCTGGACGATGTCGGCCTCGCCGAGCGCGGTCACCACTATCCGTCCCAACTCTCGGGCGGCGAACAGCAGCGCGTCGCGCTGGCGAGGGCGTTCGCAGCCGAGCCGCTGATCCTGCTCGGCGATGAGCCGACCGGAAATCTGGACACGGTCACGGGAGCGGCGATTCTCGACGTGATGATGGCTCTCCGGGATCGCTTCGGCTCGACCCTGGTGCTCGTGACCCACGATCCGGCCGTCGCCGCGCGCGCCGACCGTGAGTTCGTCATGGTCGACGGCCGCCTTGCGGCAGGACGCGGACCGTGAACCCGGCCGTCGCATTCCGGTACCCGCCGCGCGGCGCGTGGCCGGGTGTCGCGAGCTGGAGATTCCGACGATGAATCCGGGCGTGGCGTTCCGGTACTCGCTGCGCGAGTTCCGGGGTTCACTGGGCCGGGTCCTGGTCTGGGTGCTGTGCCTCTCGGTCGGGGTCGGCGCCGTGGTCTCGGTGGCCGGGCTCGCTTCGAGCGTGGACGGGGCGATCCGGGGAGAAGCCAGGAAGCTCCTGGCTGCCGACCTGGCGTTCCGCTCGCGGGCGCCGATCCCGGAGCGGGCGCTCGAGGCGATCGACTCCGTTCCGGGGGCGGCCAGAGCGGAGGTTCGTGAACTGGCCGCGATGGTGGGTCGGACGAAGGCCGCCGAGGCGGGCGGGCAGGGCCCGTCGAGCCTGCTGGTCGAGCTGAAGGCGATTTCGGGCGGCTATCCCTTCTACGGCGAACTGGAGGTGCGGCCGCCCTTGCCGGCGGGGACGAGTCCGGCCGAAGTTCTCGGCGACCACTCGGCGCTGGTTTCGCCGGAAGCCCTTTCCCGGCTGGGACTTGAAGTCGGCGGCGAGCTCCGCCTCGGACGGCGGACGCTCCGGATCGCCGGCGTGCTGGAAGCGGAACCCGACCGGCTGCCGACCGGGTTCGCGTTCGGACCGCGGGTCATCGTGGGTATCGCGGCGCAGGAGGCGGCGGGGATCTTCCCGTTTGCCGGCTTCGGCGGCTATCGGGTGCTGGTGCGGTTGCCGGGGGAAGGCACGCTCGAGGAGCTGGAATTGCAGGCGGCGGCGTTCCGTGCCGGGATAAACGACGGCACGGCGGTGCGGGTGGAGACGTACGCCGATGCGCAGCCCGGCATTCGCGAAGACCTGGAGCGGCTCTCCCGTTACCTGGGGCTGGTGGCGCTGCTGTCGCTGCTGGTCGGCGGCGTCGGCGTGGCGCAGGGAATCCGCACCTGGCTCACGCAGCGCCTCGATGCGCTCGCCGTGCTCAAGTGCCTGGGGGCCCGGCCACGCGATCTCCTGGGCGCCTACGTCGTTCAGGCGATGTTGCTGGGGCTGGTGGCCGGCGTGATCGGCGGCGCCGTGGGCCTGCTCTCGATGCTTCTGGCGCCGGCGATCCTGGGCGGCGCGCTGCCGGTCGAAGCGGTTTCGATCTGGCAGCCCCGGGCCTTCCTGCGTGGAGTGGCGCTGGGCATCGGGGTGTCGACCGCGTTCTCCGCGCCGGCGCTGCTGGTCGTCCTGCGGGCGCCGCCGGTGCGGGTCTTGCGTCGCGGCGCCGAGCCGCTGCCGGGTTCATGGCTCGCGAACGCGCTGTCGCTGATCGTCGTCGCGGCCGGCGTTGCCGGCTCGGCCGCGCTCCAGGCCGGGTCGCTGTGGCTCGCGCTGCGGTTCCTGGGTGCGGTGGGTGCGGCTGTTGGCGGCCTGATGCTCGCCGCGCTGGCGCTCAGTTCGCTGGCCCGGTTCCTGGCGCCGAGGTGTCGAGCCTCCTGGCTCCGGTACGGGGTCGCGGCGCTGGCGCGGCCCGAGTCCGGGACGCTGGCGGCCTCGGTTGCCCTGGGGATGGGCCTGATGGTGCTGCTGGCGATGTTCGTCGTCCAGGGCCATCTTCACGACGAACTGGCTGCGGGACTTCCGGAGGACGCACCGAGCGCCTTCCTGCTGAACGTCCCGCAGGACGGCTGGGAAGAACTGGCCGAGCTTCTCGGGCGCGAGGGGGCGCGGAGGGTGCAGTCGGCGCCGGTCGTCATGGCGCGGTTCACGGCGATCGACGGCGTTTCGATGGCCGAGCGGGCCAACGAGGGCGCCCGCTGGGCGTTGAGGCGGCAGTTGCGTTTGAGCTACCTGGATGAACTGCCGTCCGACAACGCGATCCTCAAAGCGGCCGGGCCGGCGACGCTGGCGGCGCCGTGGGTCGATCCGGGGGTCCTTGAGGCCAGCATCGAGCAGGACTTCGCGGAGGCGATCGGTGTGGGCGTCGGCTCGACGATCACGCTGGACGTGGGGGGGCGGGAAGCCAGGATCGCGGTGACGAGCCTTCGTCGGGTGGACTGGGAGGGGTTCGGGATCAACTTCTTCCTCGTGGTCGAACCGGCGGCCGTGGACTGGGCGCCGCAGACCCGTCTGGCGGCCGCCTGGATGCCGGCCGAAAGGGAACAGGGGATCCAGGACGCGGTCTACCGGGCCCATCCCGGCATCGCCGTGGTCCGGATTCGAGAGCTGCTGCGGAACGTGGTCGACCTGGTCGGGGACCTGCAGGTCGGCGTCCGGGTGCTCGGCAGCTTCACCGTGGCGGCCGCCCTGCTGACGCTGGCCGGCGCGGTCGCGGCCGGCTCGTTGCGGCGCGGCCGGGAGGCGGCGCTGCTCAAGACGATCGGCGCGACCCGCTTCGACGTGTTGCGCGCCTTCGCGGCCGAGTACGCGCTGCTCGGTCTCTCCGCGGCGGTCGTGGCGGCTGTGCTCGGCCTGTCGGCGTCGTGGTGGCTGGTTGTGCGTGAACTCGAGATCGAGTGGTCCTTTCGCCCGTTGGCGGTGCTCGCGGCGCTCTCGGCGGGCAGCCTGCTGGCGCTCGGAACGGGCCTCCTGGCCAGTGCGGGCGCGCTGCGCCGGCCGCCGATCGACTCGCTGCGGGAGGGCTCCTGATGACGCGCATCTCGACGCGCTGGCAGATCGTCGGCGCGCTGTTCGTCATGATGATGTTCTCGTCGGGCATTGGCTTCTACAACCAGTCCGTACTGCTCGAGGCGCTGACGCGCGAGCGCGGATTCTCGGTTGCGGCGGCATCGTTCGCCTCGACCCTCTTCTTCGCGACCAGCGGGTTCGCCGGTCTGGCAGTCGCCAGCGTGATCGAGCGGGTCGATGCCCGCTGGTCCGTTGCCGTGGGCGTCGTCGTCTGTGCCGTGTCGCTGGTCGCGATCGGCCGCGTCGAGGAGACCCTGCACGTCTACGCGGTGTTCGTTCTCTTCGGCATCGGATTCTCCGCCACGAACATGCTCACCGCCAGCACTCTGGTGACGAGATGGTTCGCCCGGCGCAGGGCCTTCGCCCTGTCGATCGTGTTCACGGGCCTCTCGGCGGGCGGCATCCTGCTCGCGCCCTTCGCGGCGTGGGCCGTTGCCGAGCTCGGGCTCCGGCGTGGCAGCGAGGTTCTGGCTGCAACCTACGTCGTGGGGATCCTGCCCCTGGCTCTCTGGCGCCTGTTGCCGCGACCGCGGGACGCGCGGGACGTCGCCGGGGAGTTCGACGGCGGAGAGGATCCGGGAGTGGGCGCGCATGAGGCGTTCCGTTCCCGCTACTTCACGGGCGTTGCCGCGACGTTCTTCTTCGGGCTGATGGCGCAGGTCGGCGCGATCGCTCATCAGTTCAGGCTGGTCAGCATCCACGAACCGGGTGTTGCCAGTCTGGCGGTCTCGATTCTGGCCGCGGCGAGCGTGGTGGGCCGCCTGTCTTCCGGTGCGCTGCTCGAGCGTCTTCCGTACCGGGGCTTCAGCCTCGTGTTGCTCGTGCTCCAGGGGTTCACCCTGCTGATCCTCGGCTCGACCACGGGCGCGCCGGGCCTCCTCCTGGCTTCCGCGGCGTTCGGGCTCACGATCGGCAGCTTCCTCATGATGCAGCCGCTGCTCCTTGCCGAGGCCTTCGGCACCCGGAGCTACGCCCGGATCTACTCGGTGAGCACGTTGTGCGCGTCGGTGGGGGTGGCGCTCGGCCCGCTTCTGCTGGGCTGGGCTCACGATCTGGCCGGCGGCTATCGGGGTGCGTACGCGCTTGGCGCGCTGATGTCGTGGCTCGGCTGTGTCGCACTATGGGCCGCGGGCAGGGGCTACGTCCGCGCACGGTAGCCTGCCGCGGCATTCTGGTCGCTCGCAGGCCGATCCCGTCCGGCATCGGGACGGCGGCCCGGGCGAACTCGGCCGAGAGCGGGCATGGCACGCCCTCTGCCACGGATCGTCAACGTCGTCTGTCGCGGGCCAATTCGGCCATGCGGGTGAACAGCTCCTGCATCTGGGTGCGTTCGTTGGCGTCGCCGCTGAACTCCCGATACAGCGAGTCGACGTTGATCGCGATCCGCTCGCCGTCGCCCCAGGACTCGAAGTCGCCGAGAGCGATGTCGAATGCGGCGTCGCGGGCGCTGAGCCCGGCGTCGAAACGCTTCCTGGCCTCGTCGCGGATGTAGACGAGGTAGGCGCGCATCGCTTCGACGCCGCGGTGGTCGGTGATCGGACCGTGGCCAGGCACGATCGTCTCGAGATCCCAGCTCAGCAGCAGGTCGCAGGCGTCGATCCAGTTCTGAACCGGTCCCGCCCAGATGATCGGTGCGCCCTCGATGAACAGGATGTCGCCGGTGAACGCTGTGCGATCCCCGGGAACGTGGATCAGGATGTCGCCGCCGGTGTGGGCAGGGCCGACCTCGACGAGTTCGACCGCGGTGTCGCCGACGTGAAGGCTCAGCCCGCCCTCGAAGGTTCGGGTGGGAGGTGTGTGCGTGATGCCCTCGAACTCGAAGCTGCCGAAGCACTCGACCAGGAAGTCGCCGACCAGACCGCCGGCGCTGCGGGCGCCGCGCATCAGTGCCGCCAGCGCCTCCGGCGTCGTCGCCTCCATCTCGGCGGCGGCGGCCTTCGAGGCGACGATCTCGGCGCCGGCGACCAGTTCGTTGCCGTGCGTGTGATCGCCGTTGGAGTGCGTGTTGACGAGCCGGTCGATATGCGCCGCCGCGGCGTGGGCCTTCTTCATCGCGTCGAGCATCTCGCGGGTGTTCGGCAGATCGAACAGCGTGTCGACGAGCAGCGATTCGGCGCCGCTCACGATCAGCGCCGCGTTGCTCCAGCCCCAGCCGCCGTCCGGCTGCAGCCAGGCCCAGGAGCCGTTGCCGAGGTCGTGGAGGCCGCGTTCGTACGCGAAGCGCGGCGTGCCGAGTCCAGTCCAGGGGGATCCGTTGCTCATCAGCGGACTCTAGGGGTCCGGGCGCTGCAACGCAACGCCGCCGGTTCGGCTGCGCAGGTTCCCGGCGACGTGGGGCCCGGGCCGAAGATGGAGCCTGCAGCCTGCGCGTGTCCGACCGATCGCGCCCGCCGGCCGGAGGGGGCGGGGGCCTCGACCGAAGAGGGAGGCCGGTACACGTCTGGCGGCGCCGGCTTGGATACGATGGCGCGATGACAGGTCCCATCGAGGCCGAGCGCTCCCGGGCCACGCTCGACCTGAACGCCTTCTGGAACTGGCTCGTCCTTCACCCGAATTGCATCGTGCGCGCCGGCTCCGTGGACGCTCTGCTCTGCGACGACGAGGATTTCCACTGGCAGTTCGCGTCCGAGAGCGAGAACCTCCTCATCGCGCAGCTCGTCTACGGCAAGCGGCTGGTGGGGGAGATCCTGATCGACCGCGAACGGGTCGCGTACGTGCAGTCGTCCCAGGCCGACCAGGAGCACGAGTACGTCTTCGAACTGATCTGCGAGACGGAGCGGGAGCGTCTGGTCGCCTGGGTCTTCGTCATGTCCCACGGCCTGGACGACGAACCGCAGGAGTCGGCGCATGCCGTTCCCACCCTCGTTCACTGAGGGCGGCGCTGCCAGGTTCGACCGGCGGCCAGGCGGCTAGAGACTCCACGTGGCTCTTCGGATCCTGGGCGTCGTCGATATCCACTGGTCCGGCAAGCAGCCGCCCCGGCTTCCGGACCCGAGCGGCTTCGACCTCGTTGTTCTCGCCGGCGACCTGACCAACTTCCTCGGCCCCGGACACGCCCGGCAGATCGTGGAACCCCTGCAGGCGTCCGGCGTCCCCCTCCTCGCAGTCTGCGGCAACTGCGACCAGCGCGCCGTCGAGGGCTACTTCCGCGACATCGACATCGACCTGGACCGCCGCGCCCGCACGGTCGACGGCGTCCGCTTCATCGGTCTCTCGGGAGGCCTTCCCTTCGGCGACCTCCCGTACGAACGCACCGAAGAGGACTACCAACGCGTCGCCGCCGAGGCCTTCGACAACGCCGCCTCGGTCAAGGGCCAACCCACGATCCTGGTCTCCCACCAGCCGCCCCACGGCACAGTCTGCGACCTCGCGCGCGGCCACCACGTCGGCTCGCGGTCCCTCCGCACTGCCGTCGAACGACACCAGCCCGACCTCGTCTTCTCCGGCCACATCCACGAAGCGATCGGCGACGACGCCATCGGTGCGACCCGCGTCGTCAACCCCGGCCCCTGGTTCCAGGGTCGCTCGGTCGTCATCGAAGCCGACCCGCAGAGCGGATCCGTCGAATTCCGGATCGGAGCGCCGTAGCAGGCGGATGTCGGCAAGCCCCGTCGCCAGCCTGGCGTACGCCGACCCTCGCGAAAGCCATCGACGCCGTGATTGAGACCCTGCGCGACCAAACCGCAGCAGCTCCTCCAGCCGAGGCGCCACCTGCTCCGTCACCCGACGACGCGGCTTCCTCTCTACACGACGTGGCTCGCTCTGATCCAGGTACTTGCGCACCGTGTTGCGCCTCACACCCTGCGCGAGCGCCACCGAACGCCGGCTCCGACCCGCTGGACAACTCGCTGGACAACCGCTGGACAACTCTGTCACTGGCTCTTGACCATCGTTTCCGCTGCAGTTGCCTCATCTCTTGGACAGACGGCCTTGAAGTCTCTTGGCGGGAGGTGATGCGCAGCATCAGCGAAGGTGGTGGTTGGCGGCTCGTTGAGCCCTGACAGCCATCTTGAGATAATGTCAGCGGTCATGGCAGCGCGGGTTGTCCGCATCGTCGCGGCCTGATCTTCGGATTGAATGGAACTGCCGGGTCGGCATGTGGCCGGTCCGGCCAATGAACGGCGGCGAAGAGCCGCCCAAGGAGAAAACAGACTGATGAAGCTGATGAAGCTGATGAAGCACATCACGATCGCGCTGGTTCTTTGCGCGATTCCGGCGCTGGCGTTCGGTCAGGACGTCTCTTGCGACGACTGCACGCACGTCGTGTCCGTCTACATGGGCGGGGGCGGACTCATCGCCATGGCCGACGACGCCGAGATGGTGACCTGGGTCGCCACTTGCGGCCGCATCACCCGAATCGGCGAGCTCGCCGCCAACGACGACGGCGTGGTCTCCACGCTGTTCACCACGGACAATGGCCTCGCCTGCAACGCGTCTGGCGATGGCAACAAGTTCCAGCTCGGCCCGATCAAGGATGGCGGCTGGTTCTGGATGACGCGTGGCACGAACTCGGCCATTGGCAACCTGGTTGCCATGGATATTCTCGAGAACGACACGGTCTAGATAACGAGTGCCGGCACCGCCGACGTCGCGATGATGGATGGCCGTGGCGCCGTCCTGATCGAGCAGGCCAGCACGGGGCGTGTCGGCATCCTGCCGAACATCCTGCCGGAAAAACCGGCGGCCCCGGGCGATCCCCCCTGCGGGCCGCGCCCGAACCCGAGTTCGCCCAATACGTACGACCGGCAGGCGACGAGCAACTGCGTGCTCGGCGCCGGTGGGACGAAGATTCAATTGATTGGCCCGGGCGCCTACGGCGCCAGGGCGACGATCACGAACGGCATGGTGTATCGACCCAATGCCGGGACGATTGAAGTCACCGCCGATCACTGGGTCGATGAGTCGGGTAGCTTCTCGACTGATAACGACCGCGCCGATGGCACTCCCTCTGATTTCGCCATGCGGTTGGGCTGGCTCGGCACTCAACCCCCCAAACACTTGAACTGGCTCCCCAGCACGTTCAGCGTTTCCGTCAATACCGGCACAGGTCTTCCTACGGACCTCGCGGAGGGTGACGCTGTCGCGGGTATCACACTGACGAACGACGGGGAAGATGCGCTACCCGGCATTCCCGGCGAGGGTCGGGCGCTGCTCACGATTGCGCCGGACAGCCTCTACTGCTCCGCGACCGCCAACCACACGGCGGTGGTCAACATCAATGCGATACCGAAACCAGACTTCCCGGTGATGCCGCCGATCGCTACCGGAGCAGCCGCTGGCCTGGGTACTTCAGACGCCATGTCGACATTCGCGGCGGTCGAGCAGATCAAGGTCGTCTGCCCGCCGGCGTCGTCGTCGGCCAACCAGGGCCAGGAGCTGGCGCCGGACAACCCGTTCCCCGTCGACTAAAGGGGGAACAGCCGATCTTCGGGCCTTGAGGGGATCGCTGGTCTGATCTCCTCAGGTTCGGAGCCGACTTCAAAGCGGCGCGCTTCCCGTGCCGGGCCTGAGTCCGGCGCGGGAGGTCAGCCGCTCTTTCGCTCTCTATCGGCCGCGGGGCGGGCGAACCGGCTTCCCCGCCGCGGGTCTGCAGATCCTCTTCCTCACCGCCTTCCGCGCGATCAAGACCGACCGGCTCCAGGTGTCTGCGGACAGACCAAGTGGACTTCGGGCTAGCCAGCCGCGGCCAGGCGCTTGAGCCGCTCGACGAGCTCGTCGATGGCGGGCAGATCGACGTTGGCGAAGGCGAGGCGGAGGTAGCGGTCCTGGCAGGGGCCGAACATGGAGCCGGCGAGGCAGAGGATGCCGTGGTCCTCGGCGAGGCTGCGGCCGACGTCGACCGAGGAGTGGTCGGTGAAGGGGTGGCGGAGATAGACGAAGTAGCCGCCGGAGGAAACGACGTCGAAGCCGGTCTTTGCATCGCGCATGCGCCTGGCGGCGTAGGCGACGCGGTCACGGACGGTGCGGCGGTACTTGCGTTTCCAGTCGTCGAGGTGGTCGAGGCAGAATTGGGCCGCCAATTGGCCGATGTGGGAGGGGCAGAGGGCGACGCAGTCGGCGATCTTGAGGGTTTCGCGCAGCAACGCGGGGCTCGCGGCCATGCAGCCGATCCGGTAGCCCGCCATGCAGTAGGCCTTGGAGAAGCTGTACAGATGGATGAGGGTGTCGCTCCAGTCGGGACGAGTGAAGAGGTGGTGCGGTGGGTCGCTGCGTTCGCGGAACTCGCGGTAGGTCTCGTCGATGACGAGCGCCAGTCCGCGGTCCCTGGCGAGTTCGAAGAAGCTGTCGATCAGGGCCGGCGGGTAGACGGCGCCGGTCGGGTTGTTCGGCGTGACGAGGACGATTGCGCGGGTGGCCGGAGTCACGGCTGCCTCTGCGGCGGCGGGGTCCGGAAGCATGCCGGCGTCCGGCTTCAGGTCCACGGGGGCGACATCCTGCGAGCGAAGCCACATGTCGTGGTTGAAGTAGGACGGCACGGGGACGATGACCTCGTCGCCCGGTTCGGTGAGTGCCATCATCGCGAGGCAGAAGGCCTGGTTGCAGCCGGCGGTGACGGCCACCTGGGAGGCAGCGACCGGGGTGTCGTAGTCCGCGGTCAGCGCGCGGGCCAGCCCCTCGCGGAGCGGGAGGTTCCCCTGCTGGTCGGTATAGGTCGCCGTGACCGGGCTCTGAGCAACGGCGGCGATGTGATCGCGCAGTTCCTGGGCCGGCGGGTAGGTCGGTGCGGCCTGGGAGACGTCGATCAGGGGGAGGTCGCGGGCGGCGTTGCTCTTCCAGCGCCCGACCTGGGTGATCGGCGAGTCGATCACCCGATGCACTGCCTCCCTGATGCGCATTGAGGGCGTAAGCTACCGGATCGATTCGCTGCCTGCTGTTGGCCAGAACCCGGGTGGCGCGAATCCGCGCCACCCGTGAACCAGTCCGCGCGCCCGTCAGCGGGCGCTCGGCAGGCCGGAGCACCGGTTCCTGCCGCGCACGCTCCTGGCCGAGGCCACCTGGACGTCCGGGACCTGCAACTCAACGGGAGAAGACGAAGGATGAAGTATCTGCACACGATGGTTCGGGTCGCCAGCCTGGAGGAAGCGCTGGACTTCTACTGCGGCAAGCTCGGCATGGTCGAGATGCGGCGCTTCGACAGCGAGGAGGGGCGGTTCACGCTCGTCTTCCTTGCTGCGCCGTCGGACGTCGAGCTGGCCCGGGAGCGGACGGCGCCGCTTCTCGAACTGACCTGCAACTGGGATCCGGAGGACTACGCCGGGGGCCGGAACTTCGGCCACCTGGCCTTCGAGGTCGACGACATCTACGGCGCCTGCCGGTCGCTTCAGCAACAGGGCGTCGTGATCAACCGGCCGCCGCGGGACGGTCGCATGGCGTTCATCCGCTCGCCGGACGGGATTTCGATCGAGCTCCTGCAAGCCGGCGGCTCTCTGCCGGTGGAGGAGCCGTGGGCCTCGATGCCGAACGAGGGGACCTGGTAGCGGAAGGAGGGACGCCGGCGCACCCGGTCGGGGACCGGATCAGTAGTCGGCGTAGTTCTTTTCTTCGACGAGTGCCGAGCCCAGCAAGTCGTTGATCTTGCGCTTGGCGGCGGCGCGGCGGTCGTTCGTCCGGTAGACCGCCCGCGCGAGTTCGATGAAGCGCTCGCCGAAGTCGCCGTTCCGCTCGCAGTCGCGGATGTCGTCCTCGATCTTCCAGAGACACTCGTTGATCCGGCGGAGTTCCGCTGTGAACTCGTCGAGTTCCGGCGACCTGTCCAACGCTCTCTCGCGGGTCGCGGTCAGGCTCCGCAGCTCGCGGTGGACGTTGGCCAGCTTGTCCAGATCGGCAATCCGCTCGGCCTTGATCTCGAGGATCGTGATCTTGTCGACGAGTTCGCCCGCCGAGACCTCGACCTGCAGCGGGGCGCCCACAACGGCGGAGACCTTACAGCAGTCCGTGAGCCTCCTCCGGCTGAGCAGTCAGCGGCCCCACTCCCTCCCCACAACGGCGGAGACCTTACAGCAGTCCGTGAGCCCCGGGCGGGTGGCTCAGGCTCGCTCCCGCCGGACCAGTTCGGTTCCGGTTTCGATCACCCGGTCGGCGACCTGTCGCCAGTCGTAGCCGGCCGCGCGCTCCAGGGCCGCGCGCGAGGCGCCGGCCACTTCCGCGGGTGCGCCGAGCAGCCGTTCGAGCAGTCGGGACAGTTCGCCGGCGTCGGCGGCGGAGGACCATCCTTCCCTTCCATCGCGGACGAGTTCCGACACCGCGCTGTTCGGGGACCGGCAGTGGACGACCGGTACGCCAGCGGCCATCGCCTCCAGCGGGAAGAGTCCGAAGCCCTCGCGGGCCGAGGGCTGTACCGCGAGGTCGGCGCCGGCCACGGCACGCCAGACGTCCTCGTTCTCGGGCAGCCGGCCGGTGAAGTCGACGATGTCGGCGAGATTGTCCCGCTCGATGTGTGCGCGGAGGGCGTCCTCCGCCGGACCGCCGCCGATGATCCGGAGCAGCGCGCCGCGTTCGGTGACGAGCCTGCGGCCGGTTTCAGTGGCCGCCAGCCTGGCCGTGGCGTCGAGCAGCAGGTCGATCCGTTTCTCCGGGATCAGCCGGCCGGCGTAGACGAGAGGCGGCGCCGCCGCGGGCGCCTCGGCCGCGAGGGTTCGGATCCGTTCGTAGGGAATGCCGTTGGGGACGACCTCGACCGTTTCGCCGCGCACCCTCGCGACCCGGTCGGCGGTGAGATTGCTGACCGCCACCGCCTGCGTGCCGAAGCGCAGCGACAGGCGTTCGCAGAGAGCGAAGAACCGCCACAGGCCGGGGCCGAATCGTCCCGGAGGCCGGTGTTGCTTCCAGTACGCGCCCCAGTGCTCGTGCCAGGTGACGAGCAGCGGAATGCGTCGCCTGCGGCACCGGCGGGCGAGCATCGGCAGGTGCATGTAGGGGATGTTCGCCGTTTCGACGATGTCGATGCCGTCCAGCGGAATCCGGCGCACCTGGGAGGCCAGCAACAGCGCTTCGAGCCCGGAACGTCGCCCGCGGGCGACGTAGCGGCGGCTCGCCTTCGCCACCGGCTCGACGCGGACGTTCGGGTGAGGCTCGCCTGGCGCCTCGGCCCATCCCGAGAGCACGACCTCGTGTCCGAGACGGCCCAGCTCCCGCGCCAGTTCGTAGTTCCTGTGCTCGACGCCCCCCAGAGACTCCGGGTAGATGCAGTCGTAGAAGAACAGCCAGCGCAGAGGGCGTTCGGTCATCGAGGGAAGCGTAACCGGCTGCGGGCTGGCGCTGGCGTCCCGGGTGAAACCGGCCTGCGGCTGGGGCGCGGCGGAGACCGAGCTCGGCAACGGCGTCGATGTCATGCCGGAGGCATGGACGAGACGCCGCGACAGTCCTGCGTGGGCGTTCGGTCATCGGGGGAAACGTAACCGGCTGCGGGAGCTGGCTGTTACCGTCGCCCGGCATGCCCTGGTTCGAACGGGAGCTTTCCGCGCGGGAGCGACGACTCCGAATCGCCTTGTTGGCGACGATTGGCTGGGCGCTCGTGGCGACCGTCGCGGCGATCGGGCCGGACCGGATTGCGGGGTGGCCGGGGACGCCGACTCGGCCGGAGGCGCCGCCTGAAGAGCCTGAGCCCATCGAGATCTACGGGAGCGCGGTGGAGGTCGCCACGCTGCCGGGCTGGGCCGGCGACAACGTGGCTCAGGCCCTGCCGGCTTTGGTTCGGAGCTGCGATCGCCTGACCTCGCAGCCCGCCGATCGGGTCCTCAAGCCGGAGGAGGTGGGCGGCACGGTCGGCGACTGGCATCCTCTCTGTGAAGCTCTGCGGCGTCTGGGGGTTGCAGCGGATGCGGAAGAGGTGAGAGAGGTCATCGAGCGTGAGCTCGTCGCGGTACCGCTTTCGCGAGCCGACGCGCCCGATGCCGGGGGCCGACCGGGCGACGGCGCGAGCTGGACGCGGCGCATCGGTCTCTTCACCGGCTACTTCGAGCCCCTGCTTCATGGCAGCCGTCGCCGCAGCGAGCGCTACAGCGTGCCGCTGTACACGCAGCCGTCAGACCTCGTCATGGTGGACCTGGGCCGGTTCCGCGACGATCTGCGGGGCCGCCGGGTGGCCGGGAGGATTCGGGGCAGGAACCTCGAGCCCTACGACGACCGGGAGGCGATCGCGTCCGGGTCGCTTGCGGGCCGCGGCCTGGAGCTGATCTGGGTGGACGATGCGATCGATGCGTTCTTTCTTCAGATCCAGGGATCGGGACGGGTCGAACTCGACGACGGCTCGATCTTCCGGGTCGGCTACGCGGCCCAGAACGGCCACCCGTACCACGCGATCGGCCGGACCCTGGTGGACTGGGGCGAACTGACGTTGGACGAAGTGTCGCTGCAGTCGATCGACGCCTGGCTGCGGGCGAATCCGGACCGCGCCGGAGAGGTCATGGCGACGAACGACTCCTACGTCTTCTTCCGCCAGATTCGAGGCGAGGGACCGATCGGAGCCCAGGGCGTCGCGCTGACACCGGAACGCTCGCTGGCGGTGGACCGGCAGCACGTTCCCCTCGGCGTACCCGTCTGGCTCGATGCGATGACACCGGCCGCCGCGCCCGAGGCGCCGGACGAGCGCCGTCAGTGGTTGCTGGTGGCCCAGGACACCGGCGGCGCGATTCGCGGCTCGGTGCGCGGGGACGTGTTCTGGGGCGCCGGTGAGCGGGCCCGGGCGATTGCCGGCCGCATGGCGCACCGGGGCCGCTACTGGGTGTTGGTGCCCCGCGGCGTGGCCGACCGCCCGAACCCGGTTGGCGCGTCCCCGCGCCAACCGTGAACCAGTCCCTGCACCCGTCATCGGGTGCAGGGATGGCACTCACTCTGTAGCGTTCTGCGGCGCAAGCTCATAGTGTCGGCCCATGGAGCCCGTTCGTAGTGTGCCCGCGGCTGAGGACACGGGCGGCATTGGCGTCGTCGAGACGCGGCTCGAGCGTTTCGAGGAGCCGCTCGAGCTCAAGTGCGGCGACACCCTGTCCGGGTTCACCCTGGCCTGGGAGCAGTACGGGGAGTTGAACGCCGAGCGGGACAACGCCGTGCTCCTGTTCCATGCCCTGACCGGCAGCCACCACGCGGCGGGCACGAACCACGGCGTGCCGGGCCTCGGCGGCGCCTGGACCGACGAGATGGCGCTCGGCTGGTGGCACGACTTCATCGGCCCGGGACGAGCGATCGACACGGACCGCTTCTGCGTCATCTGCGTCAACTACATCGGCGGTTGCTACGGGTCGACCGGCCCGCTCTCGATCGACCCGGCGACCGGCGCCCGCTGGGGCCCGACCTTTCCGCGGGTCCGCTTCTCGGACTCGGTCCGCGCCGCGATGCGCCTCGTCGACCGGCTGGGCATCGACGTGCTGCACGCCGGGATAGGTCCTTCGACCGGCGGCATGGCGGTGCTCGACCTTGCGGTCATGTTCCCCGAACGGGTGCGCAACGTGGTGGTGGTCGCCGCCGGCATGGAGGTGACGCCGCTTCAGCGGATTCACAACTTCGAGCAGATCCAGGCGATCGCGAACGACCCGCAGTTCGACCGCGGCCACTACGAGCCGGGCGCCGAACTCGAAGGGATGAAGATCGCCCGCCAGATCAACCACAAGACGTTCGTCTCGCTGCGCACGTTGCGGCGTCGGGCGCGGAACACCGTGGCCGAGGCGTCGGGGGTGCCCTGGTACGGCGTCAACCATCCGATCGAGTCCTACATGCGACACCAGGGCCGGAAGTTCGCGGCCCGGTTCGACGCGAACTCCTACCTGCGGATCCTGGACGCCTGGAGCCAGTTCGACCTGGCTGCCGCCGCGGGCGTCGCTTCCCTGGACCAGGCGTTCGCCCGCTGCCGCGACCAGCGCTTTCTGATCTTCTCGATCAACTCCGATGTCTGCTACTACCCCGAGGAACAGGGCGAACTGATGGCGACGCTGGAGTCGGCCGGGGTGAGTTGCATGCGGATCATCGTTCACTCGGACAAGGGGCACGATTCCTTCCTGCTCGAGCCGGCGCTCTACCACCCGCATCTGACCTTCCTCCTCGAGGGCCGGGGTTTCTGGCCGGCGCCGTAGCGCTTCGCAAGGACGTGGTCGGTCTCCACGGGTCGAACCGCGGCCCCGGTCTCCGCCTGGTTGGCGGCGCCTGCCTTGTCGTGCCATGATCGGAGCCCCCAACAATCCAAGGAGAAGGAGCCCCGTCATGTGGTTGCGACTGCGGCAGATCTGCCTGGTAGCGGAAGAACTCGCCCCGGTGGTGGACGATCTGGAAGCGGTGTTCGGGATCGAGGTCTGCTACAACGACCCCGGCATCATTCGCTTCGGGCTGGAGAACGCCCTGCTGCCGATCGGCAACCAACTGCTCGAAGTCGTGGCCCCGGTCGAGGAGAACACAGCCGGCGGCCGTTACCTGGAGAGGCGGGGCGGCGACGGCGGCTACATGTTCATCACCCAGTGCGACGATCACGCTCCGCGGCGGCGCCGGGTGGAGGAGCTGGGTATTCGCCTGGTCAACGACTTCGAGCGCCACGGCTTCCAGAACATGCAGCTCCATCCCAAGGACACTGGCGGCACGTTCTTCGAGATCGACTGCCAGACGAACGGCCTGGAGCCGGACGGACCATGGGAACCGGCGGGGGAGAACTGGCAGCGCTGCCGCCGGACGGACGTGATCGACGCGATCGTCGCGGGGGAGATCCAGACTCCGCGTCCGGCCGAACTCGGGGCGCGCTGGAGCGAGATCGCGGAGATCCCGCTGCACGATGTCGACGGCGTGCCGACGATCCCGTTCGAGAACGCCGACTTGCGTTTCGTTCGGCCTACGGACGGCCGCCCTGAGGGGCTCGGCGGCATCGATCTGCGCGCGGTCGACGCGGACCGCGCCCGTTCAGCCGCGCGCGAGCGGGGCCTTCTAGGCAACGACGGCCTGATCCGAATCTGCGGTACCCGCATCCGACTCGTCGACTGACGATGAGAAACGGCACGGCGTCGGGCGGCCGCGGGTTGCTCGGCCGGAGCACCTACGTCGGCGCAGAAGGGCGGGAGGTCGCGAACATCCTGAACCGTCCGAGGCCGCCCGATGCCGTGTCCCACGATCGCTTGCCGATGTGGCAATAGCTTCGATGACTCGGCGCCGACCCCTCAAATGCAGGGGGTCAAATGCAGGGGGCCAATTGCGGGTAGACGAGGAGAGCAACCAGAGGCTAGCCTTTTGAAGGTAGGGACCCATTAACCAAGGGGCCCATTAACCAGGGGGCCCATTAACCAGGGGTTCCCCGCTTTGAAAAGGAGGACCTCCTGATGAAGATTGCCTCGAGAAGTGCGATAGTTGCCTGCGCTTTCTTCCTGGTGCTAGTGGCCTACGGCTGTGATGGAGCTGGGCCGCAGGGCGACTGTACGACGAGCCCCGAAAGCGGTTGTTGCACCGGAGCCAGTTCGGACGGAAACTTCGAGTGGGAAAGCTGCACAAACGCAGACGGAAACGAATTGCTCGGTTGGTGTGGCGACGAACACTCGCCGAGCGTGGGGGCCGACACCAACCCGGACACCCATGTTGAAGTGGATCCCGAAACCGGCGAGGTCACGGTGATCTTCCCTGATGGAGGAATAGCCGTTATCTCTTGCTAGGCTAAGATTCAGGAGGAGCGCAAGCGGTGCCGTTCGGAGCGAAGCCCTGTTCGATGGCGGCGGTGTTGGTGTCCTTGGCGACAACTTCGGCGATCCTGGGAGGAACCGATCTCACGGTCCGATGGGCCGTGGCACCGGGTCAGGACGGTGCAGGTACGGTGTCGCTGTACAGACCCTGCGCCTCCTATGAGTGCGGTCTGGAGCTCCTCGGTCAGGCGCCACCACGACCATCTGAGTTCAGGGGCTCCATCGGCGCCGGAAGGGTGTTTCGTGCTCGGGCGCCTGACGGCGCGGGTTGGTGGGTGGTGGTCGAGGTCCCGGGGCGAGTGCCGATGGCGATGCTGTGGCGTCCGCCGACGGCCGCAGGCGACCTGCCCGTGGTCGCAAGCCCGCCCGCGGGCATCTGCTCCGTTACGGTTCGCGACGAGCGGAACGAACCGCTCGCAGGCGCGACGGTTCTTCCGGGCCATGCGACAACGAATCAGGAAGGGGCCGGACCCACCCAGCGCCTGGCGCTGCTCGGGAGCTGGCGTCCGTGGTCCCCGCCCGTCAGGACGAACTCGCGGGGTACGGCTCTTCTCGTGGCGCCAGCGGCTGCGAACGTCCCCTTCCTTGTCGGCGCCCCAGGCCGCGGCTACGCGAACGGAACCTGCGCCCCTGGCGACGCTCTGGATGTCGTTCTCGCTCGCCGAACGACGTCGACCTTCCGGATCAATAACGCGAAGGGAGAGCCGTTGCGGGCGGCTCTTGCCCGTTCCGCCGACGGCTGGCCGTTGGGAGTCGTCGATGACGAAGGGCGCCTCGCACTGACGGCGGCCGAGGTGGAGGCTGCACTGCCGACTGGCGACGGCCGCGTACCGCTTTGGCTGGAAACGGCGGCCGGCGAACTCTTCGAGCCATTCCGGCGCTCAGGCGAGGCGATCTTCGTTCGGCCCCGGTCACGAACGCACTTCGGAACGGTCACGCTGGCGTCCGCCGCGGTAACGTCCCGGTCTCGTCGGTCGCCGCCGTACGTCGCCCAGGAAGCCCACTACTGGCGAGAGCCGCTGTGGCAGTGGTCGATCGTGGACCAACGCGCCGCCACGCGCCTGAAGCAGTCGGTAAACGGCGAGTACGCGGCGCCTCTTCTGCCTGGCGAAGGAATCTGGTTTGCCGCGCGAGGTTACGGGTACGCGTACTGTGACGGTCCAACCCTGGACGCGGAGTACCGAGGCAGCCTGACGCCGGCCGGCGAGAACGTCTGTCCCGCTCTCCAGTTGGCGCGCTTCATCGACGGCACGGTCTCGGATCATGCGGGCAACCCGGTCTCCGGCGCCGAACTCCTGCTGGACTGGCGTCAGGAGACAACGAGCACGGTGCCGACCATCGTGCAAGGCCTCACGTTCAACTCTCCGGGCTCGGGAGCGCTGCTGTTGCTCCGCTCCGGAACCGATGGCCGCTTCTCGAGCGACAGGGTTGCCCCTTACGCACCTCCGACGGCCCGGTACCGGGACTTCGTCGGAGTGCGTGTTAGCCGGGAGGGTTACCTCCCCGTCACATGGGGCAACATCCAGCGTTTCACCAGAGATTCGGGCGGCTACGAAATCCCGTTGGACGCTGGCGTCCGAATCACTGGCCGAGTACTGAGCCGCGAATCGGGCGCGCCGATCCCGGGCGCCGAGATCGGAGTCGGACTGTTCCTTTCCCGGGGCTATCCACTGGCACTCGGCCCCTTGGAGACGGAGTATGGCCCCTACGGCATGGCCGTTCCGTTCACTCGCGCCGTCATGGACGGAACGTTCGCGCTGAACGCCTCCACTGGCCGCTGGGATGTACTGGTTCGGGCCGGGAACCATGCGCAACATCAGGTCAGGGGAGTTGAGATCGGGGCTGCCGGGCTCAATCTCGGCGACATTCGGCTTGGTCCGGGCGCCCGGATCGAGGGCGTCGTCTTGGACGGATCCGCGAATCCGGTCGCGGCTGCTCGGATCGAAGCGGCCGGTGTGCGGATGGAGGGGGCGCTTCCCCGTCCGGGGCTGAGGGACCGCCGCTTCGACGACGCCGCGGTCTTCGAAACCGCACCGGACGGCCGGTTCATCGTCGCCGGTCTCGACGGAGACTCCCAGGTAAACCTGCGGATCAGAGCGACCGGCTTCGCCACGAGAGTTCTGGAGAAGCGTTCGCCGGACGCAACGCCCTTCCTCGAAGTCGTTCTGGCGCCCGAGGCAGTGATCGCGGGCAGGGTGACGCTTGATGGCGAGCCGGCGCCCGAGTGGGTCCGGCTCTTCGACCGACGAAAGGCCTTCCCTCTTCGGTCCCAGAAGGCCGGAGACGACGGCACGTTCAGGTTCGGCGGCCTCGGGACGGAACGCTACGGTCTCGAGGTCAGACCAAGTCAGGCGGGCGTCGACCGTTGGCGGTCCACCGTGGCGGCGGAGGCCGGCCGCGTGGCCGAGATCGCGGTTGCGCTCGAGACCGGGCCGGCGGACCGAAAGCTGATCGGACAAGTCGTAGAGCAGGACGTTGGCCTCCCAAACGTCGAGATCCGGGTTGACGACTCCAGCGCCGTGACGGACGGACACGGAAATTACGAGATCCACGGCCTGCGACCAGGCCTGCACAGCGTCTCGGCCGACCGCGGCGTTGATCGACCGCCCCGGATCGAATCGGTCAGAATCCGTGATCGGACTACGCGGTTGAATTTCGACTTCAGCGAGGGCCAGGTCGAGGGAACCGCCTGGTGGAGCGACGGTCTTCCGGTCGCATTCGGGAGCGTGAGGTTCTTAGGCGGTCGGCGCCGAGCCAGAGTGGAGACGGACGGAGACGGGAGGTTCCAGATAGGCCTTGATACGGGCGAGTACAACGCGTCCGTGCTCTCCCCGAGCGGCACCGCCCTGGACACCAAGCGCGTGCGCGTCAGCGACTTCGAGTCCGACATCCAGATCGTCTTCGGGAGGCAGCGGATCACGGGCACGGTTCTCGGGCTGACCGAGCGGGAACTGGGGCGCCTGCGACTTGAAGCGTTAAACGAACAGGACCTGCGGGCGCTTCCCGCCCGGGTCGACTCGTCGGGACGCTACGTGATCGAACGAGCGAGCAGCGGACCCTGGAAGGTCGTCGGCACCGTTGGCGGTGGAGAGCGGCGTGCTTCGCGGGAGGTGTTCGTTGAAGAGGACGACGTTGAGGTCGATCTGCAGTTCGAGCGCCTATTCAATCTTACCGGCGTCGTGCGGCTGGACGGTGTACTCCTCGAGTCGACGCGAGTCGTGCTGGCGAGAGAGCTTGTCTGGAGCGAGATGCGACAGAGTTGGACGCGGGACGATGGCGGCTTCAGCTTCAGCGATCTTGAGCGGGGCGAGTACCGGGTCGGCGTTGGCGCCAGCATCCGTGACGTTCAGGTTCACGGCGATGACCACATGATGATCGATCTTGCCAGTGGGCAGGTTCGCGGCAGCGTTCGAGACCCGGAGACTCTCCTACCCCGGGCGGGAGCGCAGGTACTCCTGTGGCCCGCGTTGGCCACGCAGTCCGAGGCAACTCAGCTCGGGCTGATCCTGCGGATGTTCACGGACGAGAATGGAGAGTTTGCGTTCGACCGTGTACCCGAGGGCTCCTGGACGGTGGACACTCCCGAGTATCCGGGTCCACAGTCGCCGCTGTCGGTTGCTCCAGGCGCCCTGACCACCGTGTCGCTAGTGAATCCCTGAGTTCGAGACGCCGGCTTCGGCGCCGGCGTCTCTCTTCCCCCGTTCCCCGAACGGCGGGTCCTCGATCCCGGCGTCACCGGTGCCGTTCGAGCCATCCAGGAAACCGGACTTCCGCCGGCTGCCGTCCCAACGGATATCGGGGAGTAGCACCTCTCGCCTGGCCGCGATCCGGTCGTGGTGCGGCAGGAGGTCCTCGAGCATCGCCCGAAGTTCCGATTCCATGTCGCGGGTCGGCTGGTAGCCCAGGGCCAGCAGATGGTCGTGGTCCGGGTTGTAGTGGTGCTCTTCCATTTCCTTGCGCGGGTTCTCGATGCGCCGGATGCGAGGATCGAGACCCATCTCGGAGGCAACCGTGGCGACCTTGGCAGCGAGCTCCGAGATCGTGTAGGTCTCCTCGAACTGGTTGAAGACCCGGTAATCGCCCGCCTGGGGCGGGTTGTCGACGGCCAGGGCCAGGCACTGCATCGAGTCGCAGATGGGCAGGAAGCCGCGGCGCTGGTTGCCGAGGCCGAACAGGGTCAGGGGCTCGCCGATCACGGACTGGCAGCTGAAGCGGTTGAGTGCGGTGCCGAAGGCCTGGTCGAAGTCCAGCCGGGTGTGGAGCGCGGGGTCGGCCGGATGGTCGGCGGCGTTGCCGAAGAAGCGCGTGCCGTAGACGACGCCCTGCATCACGTCAGTGGCCCTGAGCCCGAAGATGCGACAGGCGAACATCACGTTGTTGCTGTCGTGGACCTTGCTCCAGTGGTACCACGAGCCGGCCTGGCGGGGGAAGGGCAGGCGGTCGCGGCGGCCGCGGTACTCGACCTCGAAGAAGCCTTCCGGGATGTCCAGGTTCGGTGTGCCGTACTCGCCCATCGTGCCGAGCTTGACCAGGTGTGACTCGGGCGCCAGGTCGCGCATCGCGTAGAGCACGTTCATCGTGCCCTCGATGTTGTTGCGCTGCACCCAGATCGCGTGGTCCGCGTCGATCATCGAGTACGGCGCCGAGGGGCATTCGCCCAGGTGGACGATCGCTTCCGGCCGGACTTCCTCGAACAGCCGGTACACGACGTCCTTGTCGGTCAGGTCGCCCTGAACCAGGTGCAAACGGGCCCCGTAGACGGATTCGAAGGTGTCCAGACGCTCCTTGATGGAGGCGACCGGAAGGGCCGAGCGGCCGCCCATCTCGGCGACCCACTCGCGGCGGAACCCGGAGTCGATACCGGAAACCTCATGGCCGCGGGCAGTCAGGTACTGCGCCAGCGGCCAGCCGAGATAGCCGTCGATTCCGGCAATGAGAACGCGCGTGATGTCACCCCTTTGCTGATTGCAGCGCGGGGATCAGACCGCGCTCCCTGAGTGCGTAGCGGGAAGAACCTAGTAGAGAACGAGGAAGTTCAGTCCAGCGAGCAGTCTATCAGCGGGCCGCGGCGAGAGTCGGAGAGACCGTTGATGCGGCGAGAGCGTGGATGCGGCGAGCAGACCGGCGCTGCGCGGGCGGACCTCTGGTCCGCTGACACCGAAGTCGGCGAGAAGCCCGCAACGATGAGGAGCGAGCTGGACTCACCGGTCGACAACTTGACCGGGGCGTCTCCAGAACCGTCTCCGGGGCTTTCATCTTGCGGCGGCGAATCGGCCGGTGCTAGCTTCCGTCCGCATGCTCTGGTCCGGCACGACACGACGAGCTTGCCGATGAAGATTCTGTACGGCGTTCAGGGCACGGGCCACGGTCACCTGGTGCGGTCGGCGGCGATGGTGGCCGGTCTGCGCGGCCGAGGGCACGACGTTCACTGCCTGCTCACCGGGCGATCCTCCGCGGCCTTCGCGGACCCCGAGATCCGTGCCAGCCACACGCTGCTCGAGGGGTTTACCGGTCAGGCGACCGGCGGGCGGGTGCGGATGCTCCAAACCCTTGGGCAGTTGCGCGTGGCCCGTTTCCTGCGCGATGTTCGCAGCTTCGATGCATCCGGCTTCGACCTCGTGCTGACCGACTACGAGCCGGTCTCCGCCTGGATCGCTCGTCGCTGCGGGCGGCCCAGTATCGGTGTTGGTCACCTCTACGCATTCCACAGGCGCCTTCGACTGCCGGGCCGGACCGGGCCGGCGCGGTGGGCGCTGCGGCTGTTCGCCCCCGTCTACACTCCGGTCCGGACCGCGGTCGGCCTGCACTGGCATCGATTCGGCGGCGCGAATCTGCCGCCCACGATCAGTCCCGACCTGCTGTCGGCGGCCGAGGCCGGCCGGCCGCCGGACGCCGGCGAGCGGTTCCTCGTCTACCTGCCCGCGGAGAGCGAGCAGAGCATCACGGCGCTGCTGGGGCAGTTGCCGGATCGCCGGTTCGTCGTCTACCGGCCCGTGCCCGAGCCGGTCGAACGCGGCAACATCTCGATCCGCCCCTACGACCGCGCGGCGTTCGTGGCCGACCTGGTCGCCTGCTCGGGTGTCATCACGAACGCGGGCTTCTCGCTGATCAGCGAGGCGCTGCACCTGGGGCGCCGGCTGCTCGTGCAGCCCATTCGTCGCCATCCGGAGCAGTTCCTGAACGGCCGGGCGCTCGAGGCGCTTGGCCTCGGCGTCGTCGTCGAGCGGCTGACCGCGGACGCTGTCGAGTCCTGGGCCTGTACTCCGGAGCCGGCGCCCATGAACTACCCTGACGTGACGGGCCGCCTGATCGACTGGATCGATGAAGGGGCCGCGCGTCCGGTCGACGACCTGGCGACCGAAGTATGGCGAGACGTCTCCTGGCAGCCGACATGAGGCCTGACACGAAACAGCGTCCGCCGGCTCGCCCCGCCGATCCCGACCGGGATTTCACCCTCGCGCACTACCGGGAGATCCTGGCGCGGATCACGGCGACGCACCGCACGCTCTCCTTCGCGGAGGCGGCGCCGATGGGCGAGGCGCTGCTGGACGTGGAGCGCTTCGTGCTGATGCGGCACGACGTCGAGTTCAGTCTCGATGCGGCGCTGACCCTGGCGCGGGCCGATCACGACGCCGGCGTGCGTTCGACCTTCTTCGTCCAGATCGGTTCCGACTACAACCTCTTCGAGGCCGACGGCGCCGCGGCCGTGGCGCAGATCCTGGAACTGGGGCACGACCTGGGCTTCCACTACGACCTGGCTCTGTTCGAGCGCTCGGGTGGCGATCCGGTCGAACTGGCGCGGCGCGCGATCGGTCTGATGGAGGGGTTCTTCCGTGTCGAAATCCGGGCGGCGAGTCCCCACATGCCGATGCGGTCGGGCCGGACGCTGCGGATACCCGGCATCGTCGACGCTTACGACCCGCTCTACTTCGAGCGGATCAAGTACCTCTCCGACAGCACCCAGGTCTGGCGCGAAGGCGTCGTGACCTCCTTGCTCGACCGGCATGACCAGATCCAGCTTCTCACCCACGAGTACCACTGGACCGAGGACGGGCTGGGTTGGGACGAGCTGTTGCTGCTCGAGGCCGAGTCGAAGTACCGCCGCCTCAAGGGTCGCGCGGAGGCCAACATCGAGAGCTTCCGCGAGGGGTTGCGGCTGCGGGCCGAACGCGACGCGGCGTTTCGGGCCGGGCGGCCGAGGGGCTGACGGCAGATGAACCAGGCCCGCATGGTCAGGGACGTCCTGCTGCGGCCGACCGCGGAGAGCGAGCTGGATCGGCTGTCCGAGCTCACCGCGACCGTGTACGGCGTCCGCCGGGCGCCGGAGGTCCTGCGCTGGCTCCTGTTCCATGGGGACCGCGGCCCGGCGGTCGAATCGCTGGTGGCCGAACGCGGGGGACGCGTGGTCGGCCATGTGGCGTCGCTTCAGTGTCGCTACGAGATCCATGGCCGCACGGTCGTCGGCGCCCACCGGATGCTCTGGATGGTGGAGGCCGACGCGCGCGGCGCCGCTGGCGTGCCCTTGGCTGGCCGCAGCCCGGAGACGGACTTCGAGGTCGTACTTGGCGGCACGGCCGCCACCAAGGCAATTCTCGTCATGCGCGGCTTCCGCGAGGTCGGCGAGGCGCTGGAGGTGCGGCTGTCCACGAGCCCGCCCGGGAAGGCCCTGGCGCCGACGGACGGCCCTTCGATCACGTTGCGGGACCACGATCCCGCCGTCCGCGCGCTCCCGGCGGCCGATGACATGCTGGTCAACGTCGCCGATCCGGAGCACCTGGCCTGGCTCGCGTCCTGTCCGGAACACGATTCGCTCCTGTTCACGCTGGAACGCTCCGGCGAACCGCTGGGCCCGGTTCTCCTCTACGTGAACCGCGCCAACTCTCCGCCGACCGGGCGCATCGTCCACATGCCCTACCTCGAGGGAGGTGCGGAGTTCGCGCTCGCCGCCATCCTCGACCGGCTGGGCGGGGAGGGATGCGCGGAGGCGAGCGTCCTCACCACCGAGGGAGGGCTGCGTCAGGCCGTGAAGTCGCTCGGCGGCGAGGTCTTCTACCGGCGCCCGCTCTGGTTTCGCAACCCGAACGGCGCGGTGGAGCCGGAGCGGTTCTACCTCACCTACATGGAGGGAGATCTGGCGTACCGGCGCGTGTGAGCTGAAACTGGATCACGTAAGGGAGCCTCTCGCAATTGCCAGCGGCGTCGTTGTTCGAGAACATCTCGCCAGTCGACGAGTCCCGCTAGGCAGTTGAACCGGCAGGCGGTGTCAGAAGAGTCGTCAGGCTTTGGCGCCACTCCGCTTCATCCACGACCTTGAAGCGTGGGGACCGGCCGCGCATCGCCGGCACGAAGTCGGCCCAGTCGGCGCGTTTCGCGTGCTCGTTGCAGAGGTCGAACACTGAGCGCTTGTACCTTGTGTCGGAAGCTTGTTCGAGGTGGAGGCCCTTCGTCTCCACCACGAAGACGCGGTGGAAGGCATCGTCCGAGTTCGGCTCGTCGGGCTTCAGTGTCAGGATGAAGTCGGCGTAAATGCGCCCCCGCCTCCATCCTTGGACGTGGTAGTCCTTGCGCACTCTGTTGCGGTACCAGAAGAACAGGCGCTCCTGTTGGTCGAGGTAGGTCGCGACCTTGTTCTCCAGTCCGTTCAGGTCGTCCTCGTCAGTGCGGTCGAAGAGGTTGAGCAGGTACTGGCCGCCGTCTTCCCGGTTCGCCTGCCTGCCGGAGGGCGTTGCGATGGTCTCCGGGAGGCGGTTGAAGCCGAGTTCTTCGGCGACGACGATGAAGCGCATTTCGCCGCTGTCGAGCATGCGGCGGAAAGCGTCTCTGGCCAGTCGGTCGCGTTCGGCGTGGAGGTGACGTCGGAGTTCTTCGAGCACGTAGACGAAGTTGGTCCGAATGCGCGCCGGTGGGTGGCGCTCCAGGAGTGCTCTGAACACCCGCCGGGCGAGATCGTGCCCGTGCCAAGGGTTGGCAACGACTTCCAGCAGATGGCGGGAGGCCAAAGCGTAGCTCAACTCGGCCGCATCGTGTTGGCCCTCCGCCGGCCGGTCCCTCTCCTCTGCGTCGAGGCTGATGCGGAAGTCGGCGCCGCCGGGCGGCGTGTCGTCGAGCGGGAGATCGGAGAGCTTGTCGATATCGGCGCGAGACCAATCGACCCGGGAAAGAAGATCAGTCTCGTAGCGGACCGGCCGCCAGCCGCCATCGTCGCGAATCATGAACGCCGGTAGCACGAGGTCCGCAGCTGCGGCGCGGAAGTCTCTGCGCTGCCGCTTGACGGTGAGCTTGCGTGTTACTCCGGTCTCGCCCGTATCGTCGACGACCCGGCCTTCGAGGTCGCTCAGACCCTCCAGGCCGAAGCCCTTGCGAACCTGAGCCAGCAAGTCGGCGCCTCGGCGCTGGAAGCAGAACACGTAGCTCTCGTCCAGCGCGACGTTGTGCGTCTTTCGAGCGTACGGCTGCCGGAGGATGCGGCCGACCAGTTGGGTGAGTCCCGTCCTGGAACTGGGCCGCGTGAGAATCGTCAGCACGTAGGCGAAGGAGCAATCCCAGCCCTCCTGCAGGGCCTGTTTGGTGATGATGTAGCGAATCGGGCAGTCGCGCGAGAGCAGGCCTCCGATGTCGTCGACGGCCTTCAATTCGTCCGTCTGGCTCGATTTGACAGCGACTTCGGCGGGTGCGATTCGCCCGTGCTGGTGAAGGTACTCCCTGACGTCTTCCGCGTGTACCAGCCCGGACTCCCGTTGGTCTCTTCCCGTGCGTTCCACCTGAACCAGGCAGATGGGACGAATGTAGGCGCCATCCGTGGCTCGCAGCTTTCGGGCCTCTCCTTCCAGGCGTTCACGATGTTCGATGGCGGCCAGCAGAGTGTCCTGCCAGGAAGCGTTCGGCCGGCAACTGATATGCAGGTCGAGCTTGACCATCTCCTCGGCCAGCAGGTCGCGCCCGAGGATCTCCACCAGTACGTTCGCTTCACTCGGCGGCGTCGCGGAGAGTTCAACGATCGCGCAGGGATTGAAGCCTTCAAGAGTTGCTCGGGCGTTGCGGCTGTACGCCTTGTGCCCTTCGTCCAGGATGATCAGGGGCCGTAGAAGTCGCAGGGTGTTGCCGAGCGAGGTCTTGATCTGGGGTCCCCACAGGCCATGGTCTTCGTCGAACGTGTCGAGGTTGGGAACGTCCCGCAGAACTTCCGCGTGGGCTCTCAGGTTCCCCTCGTCCGGGAAGAACCGGTCGAATCCCCCGCTGTCGCGGAACATCCGGAGCTGTTCCTTGGTTCTGCGGTTGGCTGAGGGGAGCATCAGGAGGAGCACGCACAGGTTCTCGGCCACGTCTTGCGGGCCGAACCCGTTCCGCTTCTCCAGAATCAGGGTGCGGCCCGCCGAAGCCAGGTCCAGGCGCTGGCGATAGTAGTGGTCGCGATCCTTCAGCGCGGCCAAAGTCTGCCGGTAGATCTGGGTGCTCGGGACGATCCAGAGGACGAGTCCGGTCTGGCTTCGCCGGAACTTCGTCTTGACTTGGTCAATGACGTGGAGGGCCAGCAGCGTCTTGCCGCCGCCGGTGGGGACCTTCAGGCAGAAGACGGGCAAACGCCTGCCCGCGCCATCTGTTCGTTCCGTGTACTTCGGCCTCGCCGGAACGGACTTCTCCCATGCCCGGCGGACCCAGTCGAAGCCCCATTCCGGGTTCTGCGCCCGTGCCTTCTCGTCCTCGGCGCGGAAGTGAGCGAGGTGATCAAGGAGCCTGCCGGTCGCCGCCAGGGTGCGACGCTGATAGTCCTTCAGGATCATCGCGCGCCGCGGCTCAGGAATCCGCGACCACGCGGTAGATCTCGAACGGGAGCTGGCAGAACTCGACCTCGTACCGGTTCAGGAAGCACTCGTCGAGAAACCTGGTGGGCGCAAACACGACCCGCTTTCGCCCGTTCGCCGGCGGCAGTGCCTTGGCAAACGCCAGATCGAGCGCAAGTACCTTCAGGCGCTCGGCGTCGGGTTCGTAAACCAGGAACACGTCTGTGGAGTCCGTGCTGCCGATCAACCAGCGTTTGCGGTCCGCTTGCTGCGGCCTGAGTTCCTGGCCTGTCGCGGTGAAGAAAATGTAGCCGGCCAGCGCGTCGTAGGCAGGAAGATCTCCGTCGCCCAGGAGAGATTCCTCGCGCATCGGTCCGCCGAGTTCAAAGTAACTGAAGGTGCCGCCCGAACCTCCGCGGAGATCGTCGTCCCTGGCGTCCGGTACGCCTTGTGCAACGCGGCGGACCCTTTCTGCGGTCAGGGTCTCGGCGTAGTCCTCGCATTCAATGAGCACGAAGCGGCGGTTGCCGCCGTCCTGCTTGTTGAGATCCAGGACGGCATGCGCCGTCGTGCCGGAACCAGCGAAGGAGTCGAGCACGATGGAGTCGTCGTTGGTGGCGAACGAGAGCAACTCGCGAATCAGCGTCGATGGCTTCGGGTTCTTGAAGATGCGAGGGTTCTCCGGAAACAGGCGTCGGAGTTCGTTTGAACCGCGCCGCGAGTCGATCCCCTGGATGACGCTCCCCAGTTTCGCCTGGTAATCGGCGACGTGAGCCTTGAGTTCGATGATCTTCGACTCGTCCTTTCCGAAGATCACGCGATCCTCCGCCAGCAAGCGCTTCATTGTGGACTCCGGGAAGCGATAGCCCATCAGGGGTTGTCGGCAAGGCTCGCCGGTCACCGGATGGAGCACGTCGTAGCGGTAGCCTTCGCGCCCCGGGTTGTGGACGCTCCGACTGCCCGCGAAGACGCCAGCGTCGTCAATGAACTTGTAGCCGTCTAGCGGCTTGAGCTGCAATCGATGTTCCCTCAGCCAGTGCGAGTACACGCGCTGTCGCCGGTCGGGCTCGGGGTGCGTCTTGATAAGTTCCGCGCCGATGCTCTGGAGTACGGCCTTCGGTTCGAAGCGCGCCGACTTCCACTCTTCTTCCAGTCTTTCCTTGTTGAGGGCGTAGCACACTATGTACTCGTGCTCGGTCGCTATGTTCGTCGGGTTGTTGTCGGTGGAGCCGTGCCAGATGACCTTGCCGACGAAGTTCTCTTCCCCAATAACCTCGTCCATCAAAGTCCTGAGATGATGAACCTCGTTGTCGTCGGTGGACACGAAGATGACGCCGTCGTCCCGAAGCAACTCCCGCAGGAGCTTGAGTCGGGGCATCATCATGCAGCACCATTTGTCGTGGCGGGTCAGATCGTCCCGATCCACCGTCTTGCCGAGCCAGTCCCTCATCATGGGCGAGTTCACGCGGTCGTTGTAGGCCCAGCCCTCCTTGCCGGTGTTGTACGGCGGGTCGATGTAGATGCACTTGACCTGCCGATGCAGGGTCGGCTGCAGCGCCTTCAGTGCGGCGAGGTTGTCCCCGTGGACGACGAGGTTGTCGTGGAGGCTCGGCGGAACCTGTCAACGACATTGACACAGCGGTGTTCTGGATTTACTGAGTCGTTTCTGCAGTCTCGGTGTCGGGTTTGTTGATCCATACAGCCTGGGGCAGTGTCGGATGCACGGGTACTCCGCCGCCGAATCGTTCAGGGTGACGTTCCCAGGCTGCTCTCAGGGTGCGCTGGCGCTTCTCGATGACGGCATGGGCCCGGCCGTAGTGGACGGTCTCGGGTGTGAGCATGGCGATTCCGGCATGGCGGTGTTCCGTGTTGTACCAGGGGAAGAACGACCGGCAGTAGTCGGTCGCGGCGTCCTGGCCGGGGAAGCGGCCCGGGAAGTCGGGGTGGTACTTGAGGGTCTTGAACTGGGCTTCGGAGTAGGGGTTGTCGTCGCTGACCCGAGGGCGGCCGAGGGACCGGTTCACGCCGAGGCGCGCGAGCAGTTGAGCGGTGCCCTGGCTGGTCATGGGGGCGCCTCGATCGGAATGCAGCGTCAGGACATCGGGCTTGACGCCGTGCTTGAGGCAGGTCTCCTCGATGAGCCTTTGGGCGAGCGCGGAGTTTTCGCGGTCAGCGACCATCCAGCCGACCGCGTAGCGGCTGTAGAGGTCAAGCAGGACGTAGAGGTAGTAGTAGTTCCAGGTCTGCGGTCCGAGCAGCCTGGTGATGTCCCACGACCAGACCTGGTTGGGCACGGTGGCGACCAGCTCCGGCTTGGCGTACTGCGGGTGAACCCGCTGGTTGCGGCGGTCCTTCACCGGGTGATTCGCTTCGAGAATGCGGTACATCGTGCGCTCCGAGCACAGGTACCGGCCCTCGTCGAGCAGGGTGGCCACTACTTCTCCCGGCGAACGATCGACGAATCGAGGCGACGCAAGCGTCGCCTCGACCCGTTTCCGCTCGATCTGGCTCAGTGCCCGGGCAGGCGTGGGGCGGGGCTGCCGTTGCCCGGGAGCGGGCCTCGCGCGACGATAGAAGGTCGACCGCGACACGCCCAGCGCCCGGCACGCCGGCGCGACGCCGACCTGCCGGGCCAGGGACCTTGCCGCCATCAACAGTCCTTCCCGTCCTCGAGGCTGAATCCCAGCAGCCCTGCAACTTTTCCCTGGACGTCCAGGATCGTGTGCGCGGCGGCGAGTTCCTTCTCCAGCCGCCTCACCTTCGCTTCCAGCCGCCTCACCTTCGGCGTCAGAGGGTTGGCCTCGACAGGCTTGCGGCCACGCTTCTTCGGCCTCAGACCGGACAGCGCGCCCTTCCGCCGCGCCTTGCGCCAGTTGGCCAGATGGGAACTGTACAGACCTTCTCGCCGAAGCAGCCGGCCCACTTCGCCGCGGTCCGTGCACCGGTCCGCCTCCTCCAGAATCCGAAGCCGGTACTCCGCCGTGAACTGCCGCCGGGTCGGCTTCGCCAGCACTTCCGGGTCGGGAACCCCTCCCGCAGACGACGCGCCGGCCCCGGGGGCCTCGTCGCTACGCTCCTCAACCCCCGGGGCCGGGAGCTCCGAGCCGCCGCCAAGTCTCTGCTCTCGTCTTGCCATCGATCCTCCTCGCAAACGTGTGCCCTCCACTATTCAACGGGACGGCCCCTGTGTCACGTACGTTGGCAGAGAGGGCGGAGTCGTTGACAGCCCGCGGCTCGCAACGGCGCGAAGCTCGTGGAAGGGCACGGTGAGATGGTGGTTCTCGACCAGGTTGCGGCCCTTGAAGTGGAGGCGCGGCATGGTCCCTAGAGGATCGTCGTTCCAGGCGGCGGCGTCAAGGTCCTGCGGAGGATCCGGGGAGGGTGGTGGCTTCGGCCCGTTCCGTGTTGAACGGCGCCGGGGATATCGGATCGCTTCCCGCCGAGCGCAGATCCTGTAGAGACTGCTGCCTCGCGGTGGCGCGGGAACTGCCCTGGATCCTTGGGTCCGCCCTGCCGGCCGCTCGCTCAGCCGTGCGGCGTGACCAGGTACTTCTCGCCGGTCGCCTGCTTCGCGTAGACCGCGACGGCAGCCGGGTCGAGAGCTTCCCGCAGGGTGACCGTCTTCGCGTAGCTCGAGGCGAAGGTCGTCTTGATCTCGGCGGCGACTCGCTGGCGGAGGCGGTCGGAAGCCTCCGGGCCGATCCGCTGGAGGAAGTGGGGGAGCAGCCAGCCTCCGAGGCCCCAGGCCATGCCGAAGTTCCGCGTCAAGACGGTCTGGCTGCGGTCGAGCCCGCCGTAGATGTAGACCTGCTTGAGCGTCGCCGAACCGTAGCGATTGAACTCGGGAGCGTTGGCGGACAGGGCCGCCTCCATCGCGGTCAGGATCTGGCCGGCCAGCTTGCCGCCGCCGGTCGCGTCGAAGCCGAGGGTGGCGCCGGTCTCGGCGAGGGCGGTGATCAGGTCGGCCATGAAGGTGTCGGAACTCGAGTTCACGACATGTTCGGCGCCCAGATCCCGGAGCAGCTCCTCGTGCTCCGCGCGGCGGACGATGTTGACCAGGGGTACGTCGTCGGCGGTGCAGATCTTCTGCAGCATCTGCCCGAGGTTCGAGGCGGCGGCCGTGTGAACCAGCGCCGCATGGCCCTCGAGCCGCATCGTTTCGACCATGCCCAGCGCGGTCAGCGGGTTGACGAAGCAGGACGCGCCTTCGGCCGGCGTCGTGCCCTCGGGCAACACCAGGCAACGCTTCGCTTCGGCCAGGCGGTACTCCGCGTACATGGAACCGCCGAGGACGGCCACGACGAGACCCATCAGGGCCTGCGCACGGGCCGAGGAACCGGCCGCGACGACGACGCCGGCGCCCTCGTTGCCCGTGGGGATCGCCTGACCGAGTCGGCCGGCGACCAGTCGTGCCAGCCCGTCGGGGATGTCGGCGAGGATGGCCGGGCCGTGCTCGCCTTCGGCGCCGCGGACGGTGGTGACGTCCGCCGGCCCGAACAGAACACCCAGGTCGGACGGGTTGATCGGCGCCGCTTCAACCCGGATGACGACCTCCTCGGGCCCGGGATCGGCTACCGGAACCGGGACGAGGGCGAGCTCGACCGTGCCGCCGCCGCTGTCGCCTTTGCGGATCGTGGAGTGGAGGGCGAGGCCGGTGTCGGGGAGCTCGGTCATCGGTGTTCTTCCTGGTTGGTGGGCGGTTGAGGGTCGGTGAGGGTATCGCGGCTCGGGCGCGCCGGACGACCATGCTCCCGCTTCGGATGGCGCACGTCGTCTACTCGTTCGAAGCGTCCTGCCGGCGGCCGTTCGACCTTCGGAGCCTGGGGCAGCAGATCGCGGTTGCCGGCGCCCGCACGCTGACGCAAGACGATCAATTGCGAGCGACCGCCCGGCGCCGCAGAGCTGGAGGCGCTGGCGGAGGCTGGCGTCCGTTCCGCGAGTACACCGCGATCCTGTTGTGGCGTCGGGCGGGCCGAGGGCTGACGGGGTCGGCCGACGACTGTTCATGAAGACCCGCTCTCAGGGCCTGCTGACGTCGATCACCCGCACGCTGATCTTCCGTTGTTGCTCGGGCGTCAGTTGCAGGGCGAGGCCGGCCTCGAGTTTCTGCTGGAGTTCTTCGGGGCTGCCGGGGCGTTTGCCGGTGTGGTCGGGAGGCGCCTGATCGGGGTCGCCGAACCAGAGTGCGAGGAAGATGCCGTGGCCGCCAGTAGCCGGATCCTGCGCGTACCCGGCGACAAGCTGGTCGCGCACCGCGCGATACAGGCTGCGGTGGGACTGCTTCTTGATCTCGACAGGGACGTGGAAGCCGAGACAGGACAGACGGATGTCTGCGCGCCGGCTGGCGGCGTACTGACCCTCGGGCTGCGCGCCTACCTCGGCCGGCAGACGTTGCCGCAGTTGGGAGAGCAGTGCGTCTCGGCAGGCGTTCTCGGGCTTGGAATCGGTGGGCCGGCCATGGCCGTCCTGGTTCCAGTACTGGCTCCAGTCGTTCGTGTTGGCGTGGCGGATCGAGCGGGCCACCTCGTCGATCCGGTGAAGTGCGAGGGCAGCGAGGTCGGCGGCGTTGGCGGGTGCAGCGTTGTTCAGCGTTGCGCGGATGCGGTCGAGGTCGGGGCGCTCGCAGGAAGCGTCGCGGGCGACTGCCGCTTGTCGGTCTGCGGCGGTTCGCAGGTGGTGGCGCCAGCGTGAGAGTGTCTCGTCGTCTGCCAGTCGGCGCAGGGAGTCGCCGGCCTCGGGCGCCGGCGATGCCGCGAGGCACTCGATCAGTTCGGCGAGATTCCACAGCGTCGATTCAGGCTGTGCGTTGTGGCGCCCCATGGTGCGGCGGCGGCCATGGTCCGGTCTGTCGACAAGATCGTAGATGCCGAAGGCGGCGCCTGACTGCCCGATCAGAACCTCCAATGCGCGGGGAGGAAGTTCGGCCGGCCGGAACACGGCGGGGTGCTCCGACCACAGGAACCTCGCAAGCTGTCTGGCAAGCGGTTCCTTGCCGTCAATGAACTTCGCGAGCCGGTCGGTGTAGGCGTCAGGCGCCGCAACGACGCCGGCCGCGAGCCAGTGGACGCGCTGCTTGACGAGCATGCTCTTGCCGGCGAGTTTCTTCTCCAGGATCTCGATCAACTCGTCCCGGTCGACATGTTGCCGCGCCGCCCACAGCAGGCGGGTCAGGTTGGGCAACTGCCGGACGCGGCACCTGACCGGGAAGCTGCGAAGCAGAGCCGGTACAACAAGTCTGGCCAGTTCGGCGTGGCCGGCGTCGTGCGTCAGGTCCCATAGGCCGGAGACGTTCTCGCGGCCCATCTGCAACTCGGTGCGAGCGAACGAGAGCAGCACGCTCGCAACTGTTTGCGGGTACTTCTCGACCAGCTCGCGGTACCAGTTCGGATGGGAGTCGTGTTTGGTCAGCGCGGAATGGTAGAACGCGCAGGCTTGCCGCTTCTGCCGTCTTGTCATCGTTTCGACGAGCCGGGAGTTGGCCAACGCTCGCTCGTCGAGGGAAACGAGAAAGGGCGTCGAAAGGTAGTGGGTGCGGGATTCGCCGTGGAGGCGGAGAATCTCGTCCGCGTCGGGCACGTCGTCGCGGTCGCTGACGCCGCGCAGACCGCTGGCTGTCGCCTCGACGAGGTCTCTCTCGCCGCCAAGCTCTTCGCCTAGCCACTCGAGGAGCGGGACCTGACTCCGGGAGCGTTGAAACCACCTCTGTGCCAGGTGGAACAGAAGCCACGGGGCGCCCCTGTTCTGTTCCAGGGCGGGCGCCTCGGACCGAACGGAGTCAAGCCACTCTTGCTCCCGTCGCCTGCGTCGCTCGAGGTAAGAGGCGTGGATCGCTCTGTTTCTGCGCGACCTTTCCCGCAGGCGCCCTCTTTCCCTTGGGTTCACTGCGGCTTCGGGATCGAACGGAACGGGCCGCAAGGAAGGGTGCTGTTCGGTAGCTTCGTCGAGGAGTCGGCGCGACAAGCCCTCTTCGCGCTGTTCGCTGCGCTGGAGCGCTTCAGCGTACAGCCAGCGGGCGAGTTCCGGTCGGGTGTTGGCGACTGCCTTGGCTTGCTCCAGGCACCAGAGTCCGAAGTCAAGAGGCGGCGTGGCGTGGCGCAGGTACTCCTTCGCCAGAGCCACCTTTTTCTTCAAGTTCCAGTCGTCGGTGTAGCGGCGGATTCCCTCCAGGAGAGCCGCCTTGTACGCTTCCGGGTGGGACTCCAGCCAGGTGCGAACCTTGGCTGCGCTTTCCCGCGTTTCCAGCGCCTGACCGCCGGTAGACGGAGGCGAGCCGAAGACCTCGGATGCGGCCTTGCTCACCTCGTGGGACTGTTTCAGTTCGAGGAACTCGACCTCTGTTCGCGCAGGAGCGTTTAGCCATGCGTAGAGCCTTTGCGGGGTCAGCTTGTCGCTTTCCGCGGCGAGTGCGCGTGCCAGGAGCCTCTCCGCCGCGGCCCGGCCGTCGCCTGCTCCTCCATCAACCAGCGCAAGATCCGGCCGCTGTGCAGCGAGGGTGTCGAGGAGAAGGGGGACGTCCTCGTCAGGCGTCTTCTGGTCAAGCGTATGGGTCCAGAAGCAGTAGTGACGCCCGACGAACAGTTCCCCGGTTGGCTCAGGGTGAGAGTGCACGAGGTGTCCCCAGATCTCTGGGGGCCCGATCGTTTCCGGATAGAGAGCCTCGAGCACCGTGGCGGCCAGTTCGTTGTGCACATCAGGCAGTTTGCCGTCCCAAATGTCGGCGAGAACCTGCTTCAACTTGCCGGTCCTGGCATCCGGGTCCGCGCACTGGCGGACAAGGGCGTCGAGTGCCGCGTACCTGACCTCTCGGCGCCAGGCGGTCCCATAAAGGATCGCGTCGATGGGCTTGATGAGGGTGGCCATCGGGGCGCCGTGCTGGAGGACGCGGAGCAGGAACTTGACTGAGAGCTGGTCGTTGTCGCTCTCCGGCTTCGCCGTCAACTTCGCGCCTATCTCTGCTTCCAGAGCCGAAGAAGCAAGCGGCGCGAAGGTTGGGGCGGCACCGTAGCGCAGGCCGTCCAGCTGCCCGGCTTCCCGAAATACCGCTTGCAGCAAGGAACGCTTCTCGGCCGCCGAGAAGCCAGCGATGTCGCCGTAGAGCCCGACGCCTATCGGGTCGCGGTTGATCAGCTCTCGTCGGGCAGGTTTCGAGTGGGCGGCCAGCCAGGCGGACAGGCCTCGATGAGGAGTGACCACGCCGCCGTCTTGAGCCGTGATCAGGGCCACCACACGCGCCGCGGGCAGGCCGTTTTCGATCTGTTGAGCCAGATAGCGGCCGGCGAGGAACTCCGCGATGTGCCGATGGACAGGTTCGAAATGCTGGCTGGCCGAGGACCGGCCGTTCCGGGCAGCGAAGAGCCGACTGGACAAGGCCAGCCGCTGGACGCGGATCATTGCGTTGGCCTCGCTTGGCGCCGTTCCCGGCTGCGCCGGGTCGAGGCGCTCGATTGCGGGGTACCTGGCATCGCTCTCCTCGCTTGCCGGGAGGCTGCTGGCGCCGGGGAAGCCCGACAGCAACAGCAAGGTGCAGATCCGTCCTGCGGCTTCCATGATCTGCGTTTCGGTCGGGCCTTCCCGCAGGGAGTGGCGATGCTCTTCGTTCGGCTCGGTCGTGAGCCGCTTGCAGGCCAGCTCGAACATCTCAAGCCGACTGGCGGGCCACCGTCCGCCTCCGCCGACCGCCTGAATGAGCGTGTTGAGGTTCTGCGGGTTTGCCAGGAGCTCCCGAAACCCCCTTTTCTGCGCTTCGTGGAGGAACCTCTCGGCGTCGTCCAGGCGCTCGTCCGCGCGGGCGATTCGCCTCGCGTCGTCTGAAGTCAGCGGATCGAGCCGGAGCGCCTTGATCTCGCCCTCCGGCGCCACGGCCTTGAGTCGTTCCAGGTCGTTCCGGCCCAGCCAGTCGGCCTCCCTGCAAGACAATCGGAAGGAAGGCTGTCCGAGTTCGGCGAGCCGGGCGCGCACCTGGTCGAGGGGCGTACGGCCGTCCCTGCGGCCGGCACGGATTTCGTCCAGACCATCGATGAAGAGCGTTCTGCCTTTCCACTCCGGCCGACTTCCCACGCCGAATGTCACGAAGTCCCTGGCCGAGACGAAGTCGGCCGCGTCGCCCGCTCGCTGGCGCTCCCGCCAGAAGCAAGTCGTCTTGCCGGCGCCCGGGTCGCCGAGCAGGACGTACGCTGGCGCGTCTCGGTAGTCGGCGAGCGGTCTGGCGGTTCTGTTCCGGTCGAAACCGTTCTCGCTTCCTTGCACCTCGGTGCACGTTCGGTCAATGATCGTCATTCGCCGTCCTCGAACCAGTCCGACGCGGGTCGGCTGAGGTACTCGGCGAGCGACACGGTGTTCCGCTCTCGTTCATCCGGGCCGACCACGAGGATTCGGTCGGGACGGAAGCGCTCGCGGAAGATCTTCATGCCGCGAGTCGCTCGGACCTGGCCCGTCTTCACCTCGATGGCCACCGTCCGCGGCCCGCGAGTCATCACGAAGTCGACTTCATGTCCGTCCTTGCTTCGCCAGTAGTGGACCTTCGTTCGTTCGTCGGCGGTGTTGAGGAGATGTGCGCCCGCCGCGGTCTCGACGATGCGTCCCCAGAAGGTGCGGTCCGCCTGTGCTTCCTCGAACGAGTAGTCCGACAGCGCTGTCATCAGGCCCGTGTTGAGCACAACCAGCTTCGGGCGGTCGGTGCGCTGCCGTGCCGGACTGCGCGAGTATCTTGGAATGGCCGCCAGGAAGCCGACCCTGGACAGGATGTGGAGGTAGTCGACGAGCGTCGCGGCGTTACCGGCGCCTGCGAGTAGCCCGAGGATCTTCTCGATTGCCAGGATCTGCCCGGAGTAGGCTGCGCCCAACTCGAACAGTTGTTTGAGTAGCGCGGGCTTCTCGATCCGGGCGACGCCAACGACATCTCGTTCGATGGTCGTCTCGATGAGCGCTGAACGAACATGCTTCCGCCACTCGGATGGTTCCGAAATCAGATCGGAGGCGCCGGGATAGCCGCCGTAGAAGGCGTACTCCGGGAGGCTCAGTCCGAATGCGTCGACCATCTCCTGGAACGACCAATGGGCGACGGGGATGTGTTGGAATCGTCCAGCGAGGCTCTCCGTAAGGCCGGACTGCATCAACATTGGCGCTGAACCCAGGAGCACCACATGGAGGGGGCAGCCCTCCCGTCTGTCGGCATCCCACAGGCCCTTGACCGTCTCGGACCAGTTGTCGATCTTCTGGATCTCGTCGAGGGCGAGCACGGCGCTGCCACCCCTTGCCGCTTCGTGGCGCGCGTTCTCCCAGACTCGAATGAGCCACGCTTGATCCCTCTTTCCGGGATGTGCGGTGTCCGAACTGTGGGCGCCGAAGCCGCCTTGCCTCTCCAGGCTCGGGTCCTCCACCGCCCTGTACAGCGAGACGGTGTCGATGTCGCGGAGGGCCTGCAACACGATTGTCGTCTTGCCGCTTTGGCGGGGGCCGAAGATGGTGTGGATCCTGCGTACAGGCTTGGCCAGCTCTCTCCGCAGGGTCTCGACCTGTCTGCGCTCGTACCTCATCGGCGTGCCAGTTTACGTGACCGAAGAGAATACAGCAAGACAGTAATAGGTGCTTCCGTCGCCGTGGCGAGCCTGGTGCGTGCGAGGTCTGCTTCGATGGAGTAGATTCGCCCTTGCGCTGAACCAGCCTGAAGGCCAACCTGGAGGGGCAGCAGATGACCGCGACCTACCACGACGTGAAGACCCCGATCGGCGCCCTTCGCCTGGTCGGCGACGAAGACTTGATCGGCCGGATCGAGTTGCCGAACCGGGCGGCCGAGCCGCCGGATCCGGCCTTGACGCCCTCGAACGGCGCCTTGCCGGCAGCTCTGGCGGAGGCGAAGCGGCAGATCGGGGAGTACTTCGCCGGTGCGCGGCGCGAGTTCGACCTGCCCCTGGCTCTCGAGGGGACCGAGTTCCAGCGCCACGTGTGGGCCGAACTGCGCCGCATCCCGTTCGGCGAGACGATTTCGTACGGCGAGTTGGCGGCACGGATCGGCAAGCCGACGGCCTCGCGTGCAGTCGGGGCCGCGAACGGCCGCAACCCGGCGCCGGTCGTCGTGCCTTGCCACCGGGTGGTCAGCCACGACGGGACGCTTGGGGGTTACGGCGGCGGCCTGCCCACGAAGCAGGCGCTGCTCGATCTGGAGCGAAGCGCCGCGGGCGACACTCGTTAGGCCGCGGTTGAGGTCGGCTTGTGGACTCCCGGCTGACTTGCCCGATCTCGTGGTCGACAACGACGGCGCTGCCGTCGCGGTTCAGGTCGGCTTGTGGACTCCCGGCTGACTTGTCGGCTCAGGCCGGTGGTAAGCTCCGGCCCGCCGCTGCAACTGCGATCCTGATTGCCTGCGCTTCCGGCGCGGGCGGGATCTGTTCGAACCGATCTCCCACTGGAGGTTCATGATGCGTCGTTCCACTCTTCTGCTCGCCGCCCTCGCCGTGGCAGTGCTGGTCGCGGGCTCGGCCCTCGCCGCGCCGCCGTCCACCGACAACTGGCCGTCTTTCCGCGGCGCCGACGCGATGAGCGTCGCCGACGACGATCCCCGTCTGCCAGAGAGCTGGAGCACGACCGAGAATGTCGTGTGGGTTGCCGACGTACCGGGGTTGGGCTGGTCGTCCCCGATTGTGCAGGGAGAACGCGTATTCGTGACTTCGGTGTGGAGCGATGGCGAGGTGGAAGAACCGAAGAAGGGGCTCTACCTGGGCGGGAACCGCATGCAGCCCTCTTCGAATGTTCACCACTGGACGGTCTACTGTTTCGACGTGAGAACGGGCGAAAAGTGCTGGGAGCGCGAGGTGCTGTCCGGCGCCCCGGACTTTCCGCGGCATCTGAAGAACACGTACGCATCGGAGACACCGGTTACGGACGGTGAGCGCCTCTACGCCTACTTCGGCAACGTCGGTGTGTTCGCTTTCACGCTGGACGGTGAACCCATCTGGGAGCTTCGCGTGCGCCAACCTGATGTCGAAGAGGATGCGGTTGATGGCGCCGATGACGCTGTCTTCGAGGTCGCACCGACTCGTTACGGCTGGGGAACCGCGGCGTCGCCGATCGTCCACAACGGGCAGCTCTACATCGTGAACGACAACGAGGACCAGTCCTGGATGGTGGCGCTCGACGCCGCGACCGGCGAGGAGCTCTGGCGCGATCCCCGGGACGAAGGCAGCAACTGGGCGACGCCCTTCGTGTGGGAGAACGAGCTGCGCACCGAGGTGATCACCGTGGGCACGGACCAGGTGAGGTCATACGACAAGGAGGGCAAGCTCCTGTGGCACTTCGGCGGCATGTCGTCGATCGCCATCCCGCAGCCGTTCTCGGAGTACGGTCTGCTCTACGTGTCGTCGGGGTACATCGGCGACCAGGTCCGCCCGGTCTACGCGATCAAGCCTGGCGCGGAGGGCGACATCACCCTCGAAGAGGGCCAGCAGAGCAACCAGTGGGTGGTCTGGTACCAGCCTCAGGCGGGCTCCTACAACCCGACGCCGCTGATCTACCGGGACCGGTTCTACACCCTGCTCGACCGCGGCTTCTTCTCCGCACACGATCCAAAGACCGGCGCCGTGGTCTACTCCAAGACCAGGATCGAGCGCGGCTCGGGCGCCTTCACGGCGTCGCCCTGGGCGTACAACGGGAAGATCTTCGTACTCAGCGAGGACGGCGACACGTTCGTCATCGAGGCCGGGGACGAGTTCAAGGTCGTGGGCAAGAATTCGCTCGACGAGATGTGCATGTCGACGCCCGCCATAGCGGCCGGCAGCCTGTTCATCCGAACACGCAGCAAGCTCTACCGGTTGACAAACCAGGGAGCGTCGGCCGGACCCTGATCGGCAGGCGCGAGGTGGCTAGGGCCGCGGCGGTCTGGGCGGCGTTTGCCGTTCTCGGCCTCCCCGCGTTCGCGGTCGATTTCGATGACGTAGCGGAGGTGCTCCGCCTCCGGTGCGCCGGCTGCCACCAACAGGGCGGACCGGCCCCGTTTGCGCTCGAGACCTTCGAGCAGGCCCGCGCCTGGGCGTCGTCGATCCGGCGGGTCGTGGCGGCGGGGGCGATGCCGCCGTGGCATGCCGACCCGCGCTACGGCAAGTTCGCGAACGACCGGCGCCTGCCGGCGGCCGAGAAGGAGAAGCTGCTGGCCTGGGTCGACGAAGGCAGCCAGCCCGGGGCTGGGGCCGCGGCGACGGCGCCAGTCAATGCTGCCGATCGCTCGTCGGGCTGGCGGATCGGCGCCCCCGACCTCGTCTTCGAGCTGCCGGAGAAGGTGACGATTCCGGCCGCCGGCGAGGTTCCTTACCACGGCTATCGTGTGGATACGAAGTTGCCCGAGGACGTGTGGATCCAGGCGGCGGAGACCCGGCCGGGGAACGCTGCCGTCGTTCATCACGTGATCGTGCAGGCGTTCCCGGGTTCCGGTGCGGTGGCGCCGGCCGGAGGCGACCCGCGTACCGTGGGCGACCTGGGCGGCTACGCGCCGGGCACCGGCCCCTTGATCATGCCTGCGGGCGTCGGCCGCCGGCTGCCAGCCGGAGCGGTGATCGACTTCCAGATGCACTACACGCCGACCGGCCGGGTAGAGACCGACCGCAGCCGGATCGGCCTCGTGCTCGCAGCCGAGCCGCCGCGCTACGAGTCGCGTACGGCCCTGTGTTCGACTCCCTTCCTGTGGATTCCGGCGGGGGAGAGCGATGTGCGTTTCGAGGCGGAACTCGTGTTCCCGCGCGAGAGTCGCCTGCTGTCGCTGCGGCCGCACATGCACCTGCGTGGCGACACGTTCGAGTTCCGGGCCGAGTATCCGGACGGCGGCTTTGAGGTTGTCTTGCGCGTCGACGGCTACGACTTCAACTGGCAGACGACCTACCGGCTGGCCGAGCCCAAGCCGATGCCCGCCGGCACGAAGCTTCGTTGCGTCGCCACGTATGACAACAGCGGCGACAATCCGCGCAACCCGGATCCGACCCGCGACGTCTCCTGGGGCCGCGAGACGACGGACGAGATGATGATCGGCTTTGTGGACTACTACGAGGTGGAGTGAGCCGGGTGCCATCCGCACGCCCGATGACGAGCGTGCGGAGTGGTTCACGGGTGGCGCACCGCGCCACCCGGGTTCCACTCGCCGCGGGCGACGGCAGGCACAAACTCGTCGAGACCTTCGGGCGGATAGTCGACCGTACGACCCTGTTCGGCGCTCATGTAGGCGGCCATCAGCAGCCGGGTGACCTCCAGGCCGTCCTCGAAGGTCTCCCTGGGCCGCTCGCCGCGGCGGAAACTCTCGACCATGTGCCGGTTCTCGGCGTCGTAGCCGTAGGCCGCCGGCTCGTTCGGCAGGACCGGCATCAATCCCGTCTCGGCGTTCTGTTTCTCGATCAGGTCCTCTCCGCTGTGCTGCGCCAGGTCGCGGCTGAAGAAGAGCTCCAGGTCCGTGTCGAGGCTGTTGGCCCGCATCGAGTACTCGGGGCCGAGCAGTTCCATGGATAGCCGCAAGCCGGCGCCCACGTAGCTCCAGGAGGTCGTCGCCTCGATGACCAGGGGCGTGCCGGCGTCGTCCTCGTACTCGACCATGGCTCGGGCGAAGTCCTCCGCCGGCCGGCGTGCGTAGTCGACCGTGTCGCCGTACTGCCGGCGCAGGCGCTCCGCGTACTCGGGCCGCTGCCACTTGAGGCAGTGGATCTGCGCGTTGACCCGTCTCGGCGTCAGGCTGGAGCGGGGTTTGTCCGGGTCGGTGAGCAGGAAGCGCGCCGCCTCGACGGAGTGGCACATCATGTCGTTCAGCACCCCGCCGCCCTGCAGGTCGCCCTGCCAGAACCAGGCGTTGTGCGGGCCGGAGTGTTCCTCGGCGGCGCGGGCCAGGTAGGGGCGGCCGGCGGCGCGGGCCCCGCGCTCCCAGGCGAGTTCACGGCCGCGCACCACGGCGGGGCTGAAGACCTGGTTTTCGAGGTAGCCGTCCAAAACGTCGATCTCGCGTGCCAGTTCGACCATGCGCAGCGCTTCGGCGGCGTTGCGCGCGAGCGGCTTCTCGCAGGCGACGCCGACGAGATGGCCGCGGCCGCTGTTCACCGCGCCGGCGATCTCCTCCATGTTCGCGACCCGGTGGTCGTTGCGGCCGCAGATCCAGATCGCGTCTATTCCCTCATCCTCGACCATCGCGGCGATGGACTCGCAGGCCCGGGCGTCGCCGACGTCCAGGTCATTCGCCAGAGCCGCCGCGGACTCCGATCTCGCCCGGTTCGGGCTCCAGACGCCGCGGATGTCGGCCCCCCGGACCGCTGTCCAGGAACGGATGTGAAAGCGGGTGATGAAGCCGCTGCCGACGAGACCGATGCCGAGGGGACGCCGAGCCGGCAATCAGCTGTCCTTGAGTTCCCTGGCCTGGGCGATCCAGCGGGCGACCATGGAGGGGGAGGGAGCACGACCGCTCAGTTTTCGGTCCGCGTTCACGGTACCCATCTTGGCGGCCAGGTTGGAGGAGCGCCGGCGGCTCAGGTCGATCACCGTACGCACGCCGGAAGCGTTGAGAAGGTCGGCAAAGTCAGCGCCGATGCCCCGGATGCGCATCAGGTCGGCCATGTTGACGAACTTCTGAAGCTGCCGTTCGGGCAGGCCGGTGCGCTCGGAGAGCAGGCGGCGCTCCCTGCGGCTGCTGCAGGTCGCGAGGAGTGCCTCGGTGGTTCGAATATCCGCCCTGGCGAGCTTCTTGGCGACGACCGGGCCTATCCCTGCGATCTTCCGGACGCCGTAGGCCATCCGCCCGGGCGCCTACTCGCCGCCTGTGAAGGTCAGGTCGAAACCCTCTAGGTTGCCGTCCAGCTCGACTTCGACCACCTGCTCGCCCAGCTTCTCGTGCCAGAAGACAAGTTCGTGGGAACCGGGAGGCAGGCCGCCGATTCGGTACACGCCATCGCTCCCCGTGGTCGCGTGGAAGGAATGTTCCATGACGAACACGTAGGCGGCCATCCACGGATGGACGTCGCACTTGATCTTGATCGGTTTCTCGGGCGCCCTGAACGACTTCGTTCTCGTGCCGCGCGCCGGCTGGCCGATGTTGAACGGCCGGTTGGCCCTGGCCAGGGCGCGGACGTTGTGAAGCGTGGGATCGTCGTTGACGATCTCGATGTCCTGCTGGACGCGGGCGCCGATGACCCGGGGGGCGTAGAGGCAGCCCCGCTGCTCCAGCCGCACGGCTTCTGACGGGGTGTCGCCGGTGCTTCCCTCGGGGGCCTCCTTCAGGTAGACGAAGACGTTCTCGACGGCGCCGCCCTCTCCGATCAGGCTGTCCCGCGAGAGGACGCGTTTGCCCTCGTGGATCGCAGCGCAGTTCGGGTCGGCGTCCATGCGCAGCGGATAGCGCTTGAGCGGCTCGCCCCGGTAGGTGACCGTGCCGCTGATGCTGAAGCCTTCGCCGGCCGCGGGGATGGCGCCGGCGAGGAGCGCGAGAGCCGCGAAGACTGCACGGCAACGGGCGAGAAGGTCGGGCCGGAGGCGCAAGCTCCTGGAGAGGTGGGGGCTGGAGCCAAACATGGGAGTTTGCGGCAGGTTTGGCGCTAGCGGGAGTAGTACTCGATGACCAGGGGCACTTCACACACGATCGGGACTTCGTCCCGAACCGGCGTGTTGCGAAGGGTCGCCTGGTAGCCCGTCTCGTCGGTTTCGACGTAGGTCGGGACGGTGACGCCGCGCGGTTCGTTGAAGGAGCGGAGCTTCCGGCTCTTCTGGCGCACCTCGACGACATCACCCTCCTTGACCCGGTAGGAGGGGATGTTCACCCGGCGTCCATTGACCAGGATGTGGCCGTGGCCGACGAACTGGCGCGCGGCGAACACGCTGGGGGCGAAGGCGCGATGGACGACGGCGTCGAGTCGGGTTTCGAGCAGTCCGACCAGGTTGTCGCCGGTCACGCCCTTCATGCGGGTCGCGCGCTTGTAGTAGTTGCGGAGCTGGCGCTCGCTGACGTTGTACTGGAAGCGGAGCCGTTGCTTCTCGAGCAGCTGCCTGCCGTAGTTGCTCTGTCGCCGGCGCCGCTTCAGGCCGTGCATGCCTGGCGGGTGGCTCTTCTTCTCCATGTACCGCGCCGCCTTGGACGTGAGCGCGACACCCAGCTTGCGCGAGAGCTTGACCTTGGGCCCGTTGAATTTCACCTGTGTCTCCGATGTCCTGTTGCCTTGCCGATCGACCGACGAGAGGAGCCTGCGAGCCGATCGGCGTGTCGAGAGCGTATGACCGGCGTCCCGGTCGGTTCAACTGTTCCGGGGGCCTTGCCGCCGCCGTCGATGCGGACGCGGATTGTAGCAGCGAGAGGTTGCAGGCCCAAGTGGTGAGCTGTCCAGCGTCGTCACGCTGCCGCCACCGAGCGGCTATCGGAGATCATTCGCCGAACCCATCGCACCGCCGGTCACGACTGCGGCATCGGGGACGGCGGGTCACCGAACAGGGTGCGCTGGGCGGTCCGGCGACGGAAGGAGGCTGCCGACGGGCCTCCCTTGCCGCCGGTCCGGCCGCCCTCGAGCCCGAGGCGGCGGCGGACCGTCTCGAACAGGCGGCCGATCTGTTCGGCGTACTCTCCGTCGCCCTTCATCCGGTGGTGGAAGCGGGGGTCGTTCAGGTCGCCGTCGCGGGCCTCCCGCAGCCGGTTCAGAACCCGATCCCGCCGGTCCGGAAAGTGGGTGCCGAGCCAGCTGGCGAAGAGCTCCCGCAGACCGTGCGGAAGACGGACCAGGATGTAGCCCGCGCGCCGGGCGCCGGCTTCGGCGGCCGCCTCCAGGATGGCCGGGATCTGGTCGTCGTTCAGGCCGGGGATGATGGGCGCCGCCATCACGCCGCAGGGGACGCCGGCGTCGCTCAGTTCGCTTAGCGCTTCCAGCCGCCGCCTCGGACTCGAAGCCCTGGGTTCCATGCGGGCCGAGAGCGACGGCGACACCGACGTGATCGACAGGTGGACGGCGCAGGCCCGGAACCGGTTGAGTTCCAGGAGCAGGTCGAGATCGCGGGTCACCAGGTGGTTCTTGGTCACGATCGCGGCCGGGTTGCGGAACTCGGCCAGCACTTCCAGGCACCGGCGGGTGACGCGGAGCCGCCGCTCGATCGGCTGGTAGGGGTCGGTCACGCCCGAGAGCATGATGACCTGGGGCGTCCAACGGGGGTCCTCCAGCGCCTGTCGGAGGAGTTCGGGGGCCCGTTCCTTGACCAGAATCCGGCTCTCGAAGTCGAGTCCTGCCGAGAAACCGAGGTACTCGTGCGTGGGCCGGGCATAGCAGTAGATGCAGCCGTGCTCGCAGCCGCGGTAGGGATTCAGGCTGTACCGGAAGCCGAGGTCCGGGGAGTCGTTTCGTGACAGGACCGTCTTCGAGTCATCGCGGAACAGTTCCGTCTTCGGGACATCGCCCCTCTCGGCGGCGCCTTCTCCGGGTTCGAGGTCGATGTCGATGCGCTCGAAACGGTTGCGCGGGTTGGCGGCGGCGCCGCGGCCCTTCAGCGCCCCGGCCGGCGTCCTGGCCGGCCGTGCAGAGCCGAAGAGCGCACTCTCGGGCGGCGTCCTGGCGGCGGCGGTCACGCGATGAAGCGTAGCACGGTTTACGCCCTGTTTGCGGTTTCGCTCGAGGTGAAGGCTTGCTACTCTCTGTCGTCGTCCGAACCCCGAACCGCGAGTCCCGAACCCCGAGTTTCCGACTCTCTCCGAATCCCCCGAATCCCCCGAATCCCCCGAGTCCGCCGACTCCGCCTCGATCCCCCCGGAATCCCCGAACCCTAGTTCCGAGTTTCTGGCTCCCCCGGAGTCTCGAGTTCCGAGTCCGTCCCCGAATTCCCCGCGAATTCCCCCCGAGTCCCGGCCCGGATGATCAGCCGATGAAGATCTACAAGGTTCTGCCCGACCTCTCGAAGGAACGCCAGATGCGTCTCTGGCACACGGCGCTGCGCTCGCAGTGGTCGGCCGAGGATCTTGACTGGTCGAAGCCCCTGAGGCTCGGCAGGAACGGGATGAAGGACAAGCTCGCCAAGGTCATGACGCCGGTCCTGATCGGGGAACAGTCGGCCCTCTACTCCGTGAGCGGTCTGATCCCGGTGCTCGGCAGCCGCTCGGAGGTGGAGAGCCAGTTCTACCTGACCACGTGGGCGGTCGACGAGGCCCGCCATACCGAGCTCTTTGCGCGCATGTTCCGCCGCATCGACAGGGAACCGATGTCGATCCGCAAGCTCCCCGAAGGCTACCTGTTCCAGAGCGCGATCGTCTCCGGTGAGCCGGCCGAATGGCTCTCCGGCGTGCTGGTGAGCGAGGTGATGGCGACGAAGATCATGGAGGAGTTCTGCCGCCTTGACCTGGACCCGGTGCTGAGCGACATCGCCGACGGCATTCTGGACGACGAGGCCCGGCACCTGGGCTTCAACCACATCTATCTCGAGGAACGGTTTGCGAGCCTCTACTCCAGGGATGCGGCGGCGGGCGCGGACGGCGAGGGCGCCCTTCAAGGTCGGCGGCCAGACGCGAACGCTCCGGGCAAGGATGCCGGGGACGGTGCGGCCACCGCAGCCGGAGAGGGCGCGGCTCTGCTCGAGCGGCTGCATCGCCGGATCGACCTGGTCCTGGGAAAGCTGCCGCCGGTGTTCGAGCGGCTGGCGCGAGAGTTCGACGACCTGGGAGTGGAGCGGAACAGGTTGCTGTTCGAGGTGGAGGGGGAGGTCCACCGCCGGCTGGACAGGTCGGCGAAGGCGGGCCGACGGGTAGCGCGCCTGAAGGTGGATGGCCGGCCGTCGCGTCCCGTGATCGCGGCAGGTTGATCCCACGACCAGGAAGACCGGGCGGGCATTCGCAAGTGCCTGCGAGACTGGCCGCGGTTTGTTCCAGGTACGCGCCCGCGCTGATATCGAGCGCCACGCGACGTTCGGGTTGCCCGGCCCGCGACCTGCGTTTCAGCCGAGGATCAACTGTGGGCGCCCTGAACGCAGGGGGCGGGCGTGCGCGACCACGCGCGCCGCAGCGAGGCCACGGGCGCGCAGATCGTCGACCAGGCTGCCGGTCCGATCCGGCGCCGCCGCCAGCACCAGGCCGCCCGCGGTCTGGGGGTCGAAGGCCAGCTCCAGCCGCGGCCCCGGCGCCGCCTGTCGCTTCACCGGCAGCGGCAGGCGGGTGTTCTGGTGGTGGCTCGTGCTGCGCCCGCCGCGTTCCAGCAGCTGCAGGGCGCCGGGCAGGGCAGGGAGAGCATCGACGTCGACTTCGATGTCGAGGCCGCTGGCCTGGGCCATCTCGCCGAGGTGGCCGGCGAGACCGAAGCCGCTGACGTCGGTGGCCGCGCGGGTTCCGGCGCGCAGGGCCGCCTCGAGGGCGCCGCGGTTGCTCGTCTGCATCGACGCCAGAGCGGCGCGGACGGACCGACCGGGACACAGTCCCATCCGATCGGCGGCAAGCAGGACGCCGCAGCCGAGCGGCTTGGTCAGCACGAGGTCGTCGCCGGGCTGCACCGCGCCCTTGAGCAGCAGGCCGCGCCCGTTTCCGGCAACGCCTTCGACGTGGAAGCCGACGACCAGTTCGGGCCCGGTGTTCGTGTGGCCGCCGAGCAGCAGCACGTCTTCGTCATCCAGGGCGGCGCGCGCGCCGGCGAGGACCTGGAACAACAGCTCCTCCGCCGTCCCGCCGTCCGCGGACCGGGGCAGAGTGACCAGGGCCTGCGCGAATCGCGGTGCGACGCCTGTGGCGTGAAGATCGGAGCAGGCATTGACCGCGGCCACCCGACCGACAAGCCACGGGTCGTCGGTGAAGGCGGGGAACGCGTCGAGAGAAGCGACGACCCGGTCGCCCGCCGGAGTCCGGTAGGCCACCGCGTCGTCGGGGGTTGCCAGATCCAGAATGACATCGGCGCTCTGGCCGGTCTTCGCGTCCAGACCCACCCGCGCGAGCGCCCTGCCGAGGCGATCGGGCCCGACCTTGGCGGCGCAGCCGCCGCAGAACATGGCCGTCGTTTCGGTTCCGCCTGCGTGCTGCGACGGACCTGCGTCGTCCGTCGGACCTGCACCGCCGCCGCCGCTCTCCTTGGGCATCATGTCGGCGAACCAGGACCGGGGCGCGCCCGCCGGATCGAGCGCCTGGAAGCGCTCCATGAACCGTCGGTCGATGCGGTCCTTCAGGCGCATGACCCACCGGCCCTCGAACGCGCGTCCCCACTTGGCGCCCACGGCCGTTCCATCGCCGAGATTGAGCAGCGAGAGGAAGTCGCCCTGCGGCGTGTAGGGCCGAAGCGGCCGCCCGTCGAGCCGCCGTTCCAGGTTGTCGATGAGGTACGGCCCCATGCGCACGGCGTAGACGCCGGCGCGGGCGCGTCCCGGGTGGTTGGTCAGGGTCGCGCAGTCGCCGACGGCGAAGACGTGGTCGTGCCTCTCCACCTGGAGGGTCGAGCGCGTGCGCACGAAGCCGCAGTCGTCGAGGGGCAGATCCGAGTTGCGGAAGAGGGTCGGCGCGGCGGCGCCCGTGACCCAGAACGTGAGGTCGGCGTCGATGCGGCCGCCGCCCTCGAGTCGGACCGCGTCCGCCTCGACGGCGGCGACCCTGGCGCCGAACATCGTCTCGACGCCGCGAGCCCGGGCTGCGGCCGCGATCCGGCGCGCCAGGGTCGGGTGGTAGCCGGGCAGGATGCCGCTGCCTGCCTCGACGATCGTCGTCCCGGGTTCGAGACCTCTGCTTCGCAACCGGGCGTCGATGCAGAAGGCGAGCTCGATTCCGCCGGCGCCGCTGCCGACGACGACGATACGAGGCTCGGGGTTCGTCAGAGCGTCCAGACGACCGTCCACCGTCGCAGCCAGACGGTTGATGGGTCGGGTGGGGACTGCGTGCTCGCGAACCCCGGGCAGGTCGAGTGCCGCCACGGTCGAGCCCACGTCGAACGAGGCCAGGTCGAAGGGCAGAGGTTCGCGGCCGTCGACCAGCAGCCGTCGGGTCGCTGCCTCGACTCCGATGCACGGAGACATCACGACGCGCACTCCGGCCCTGCGCGCCAGCGGCAAGGCGTCGATCTCCAGCTCGTGGCGTTCGTACTGGCCGGCCACCAGGCCGGGCGCCATCCCGGAATACACCGCGATCGGCGTATCGACGACGAGAGTCGCATCGACGGCGGGGTTCGGCCGCATGATCCAGTGCCGCAGCACCTGGATGTGGGTGTGCCCGGCGCCGACCAGGATGACTCGCCTGGCTGCCTCCGGCGGCGAACCCGGTCTGCCGGGACCCCGGCCCCGGTGGTGCGATGGCGCAGTCACGTGGTACGGCGCGGGCGGCCGCTGTCTACGAACGGCGACCGGCGTCGTCCGCGGATCCGCGGACCGCGCCCGAGGTCCGCAACGCCGCGATGCGATCCCCGTCGTAGCCAAGCTCGGCGAGCACCTGGTCCGTGTGTTCGCCGAGGGCCGGGGCCGGTCGCCGGATCGACGCGGGCGAGCGGGAGAAGTGCCATGGCACTCCCGCCATGCGCAGGCCGCCTATCGTGGAGTGGTGGACGGTCTGGCTCATCGCCATCGCCTCGACCTGGGGGTCGTCGAAGAACTCGGTCGCCGAACGAACCGCGGCGCAGGGAACGCCGGCCGCGACCAGGCAGGCCTCGAGGTCGCGGGCGGGTCGTGCGGCGACGATCGGGTCGATCTCCGCGCTGAGTTGCCCGGCTCGGGTCACCCGCCGGGGGTTCGTGGCGTAGCGCGGATCGCTGGCCAGATCGCCGCGGCCGATCGCTTCGCAGAACAGTCTCCAGAACTTGTCCGTGCCGGCGGCGATGAAGATCGGTCCATCGGCCGCCTCGAACATGCGGTAGGGGAAGATGCCCGGCGGACCGGTGATCTCCGCATCGAGCGGCAGCAGGTAGGACTGGGCCTGCGCACTCATGATCGCCTGCAGCAGCGACGTCTCGATGTACTGGCCCTCTCCGGTGCGCTCGCGGTGGAGGAGCGCGGCGTTGATCGAGCAGACGAGCAGCACCGCCGCCATGTAGTCCGAGACCGCCACCGGGCAGATGGCGGCGATGCCGTTCATCTGCTGCTGCAGGTGCGCGGCGCCGGCCATCGATTGCAGCACCGGGTCGTACCCTGGACGCTGCGCGTACGGTCCGCTGCCGCCGAAGGCGCTGGACGAGGCGTAGACGATCGCCGGGTTGTGCCGGCTGAGGGTGTCGTGGTCGATGCCCAGCCTGGCCGCCACGCCCGGGCGGAAGTTCTCCATCGCCACGTCGGCATCCCGGGCCAGGTCGTGGACGACCTGCCGTCCCCCGGTCGTCTTCAGGTCGAGGGCGATGCCGCGCTTGTTGCGGTTCCAGGCCTGGAACAACCGGCTCTCGCCCTCGATGAATGGCCCCCAGTGGCGGGCATTGTCGCCGCCGGGCGATTCGATCTTCAGGACGTCGGCGCCCAGGTCGCCGAGCAGCATGGCGCCGTAGGAACCGGCGATGAAGCTGGTGAAGTCGAGGACCCGGATGCCGTTGAGGGGACCGCTCGAGCCGGACTCGGGCGAAGGCGTCTCGGACATTCCGCGATTGTAGCCCCGCCGGTCCTCCCGGCTCGCTGATAGCGCCTACTCGACCAGCTCGACGTTGTCGATCTCGATCCGGAAAGCGCCGAGACCTGTGGGTCCGCCGATGAAGAAGGCCCACGCGCCCGAGGGGTCGAGACCGCCGAACGAGGACAGCGGGATCTCGACCCGGCTCCAGTCCTCTTCGGCGTCGAAGGAGGCGGCCGCCGGCCTCATGCCCAGGCTTTCGGCGAACGCCATCGCCTGGTAGTTCGCGCCCGGGCCGCGGGCGTCGAAGGCCAGGGCGCGGATGTCGGTTGCGTCGACGGGGTCGCCCAGCCGGGCGCCGAGCAGGACCATCACCCCGGACCACGGCGTAGCGAAGCCCTCCCTGATCTCGCCCTCGATCCGCAGGGCCTTGCCGCCGCCGTTGCGCGGCGCGGCAGTCGTTGTGACCGTCGATTTGCCGCCGGCGAAGGCGTCGGTCGAGTGCGACCACGCAGGGGGCAGGGTCGTGCCGTCAACGTCTTCGAAGTCGGACAGGAGAGTGGGTTCGAGGCGCGGTCGGCCGGTCGCCGGTTCCGCGGTTCGGCGCTCGAAGCGAACGCCGTCCTTCCAGATCGCGGCGATGTCGCGGGTGGCTCGCACGTCCGCGGTCGCGTCGCCCTGAACCAGAAGGAGGTCGGCCTTGAGACCGGGCGCGATCCGGCCGCGGTCGCCCAGGCCGAACGCGTCGACGGGCGCTGTGGTCGCCGCCCGCAGGGCCTCGACCGGAGTCAGTCCGGCGCGCACCAGCAGCACGAGCTCCCGGTGAACGCTCGCGCCGTGGGTCGTTCCGGGATTCGGTGCGTCCGAGCCGGCCAGGATCGGCACGCCGGCGGCATGCAGCGCGCCGACGTCGGCGAGTATCGTCGCCAGCGACTCGGGATCCGGTGCCCGGCCGAAGTCCTGACCCAGGCCGCCGCGCTGGTCAGGCGCCAGGAAGGGAGCGATCAGCGGATCCGCGGCCAACTCCAGGCCGCCCGCCATCCCGGTGACCGTCTCGAGCACCGCGAGAGTCGGGACGAGGAAAATCCCCGCTTCGCGGGCCGCTTCGACGAGGTCCGGGCCTCCGGCGCCGTCGAAGTACATGTGGACCAGGCCGTCGGCGCCCGCGGCGATGACCTCCCCGGCCTCTTCCGCAGTGCTGATGTGGAAGACCGCCAGCAGGTCGTGGCCGTGCGCGGCAGCCACGATCCGCGGCAGGGTCGAGGCTGCGAACGTGGGCCGCGGGCGCCCGAACGATCCGGGTTCGTAGATCACCTTGATGAAGTCGGCGCCCGCGGCCGCCCGGTCGGCCAGGAAGGTCTCGGTCTGCTCCGGATCGTCCAGGGTCGGCAGCGCGATGCCGAACTGCGTGCCGTGCCCGCCCGCGACGGTGACCGGGCCGCCGGCGAAGACGTCGGCCCGGTCGGGAACCGCTCCCGCTGCCTGCTGCCGTCGCCACTGCGCCGCCATGGCCTCCGCGGTGAGCATGTCGAGAACCGTCGTCACGCCGAAGTTCAGCGCCTGCTCGAGCGCCGGCCCAAAGTTGTGCGTGTGGCTGTCGATCAATCCCGGCAGCAGGGTCATGCCTCCGCCGTCGATGATCACCGCGTCGGCGCCGGCGGTCGCCGGAATGTCGTCGCCTGCCGTGACCGACTCGATCGTGCGGCCGCGGATCACGACCGTGGCGCTGTCGAGCACCGCGTCGCCGGTGAACACGCGGGCGCCCTGGATCACCGTGGGCTGCGCGAGGGCGACGCCGGCGGAAGCGGTCAGACCGCAGACGGCGACGGCGGCGATGTGGAGTAGGCGGAAGGGCTCTGGCTTCATGGGCGCCTCCTCGGGTTGGGCTTGCGGCGACAGGCCCCCACGCGGCGTATGCTAGCGGCGATCAAGCGAAGGCCAGACGAAGGGAGAAACCGTGAAGATCAAACTCGATATCGATTGCACCCCCGAGGAGGCGCGTGCTTTCCTCGGTCTTCCCGACGTGGCGGGGATACAGAACGAGATGCTGGAGCGGTTCCGCGACCGGATGACCGCCAACCTGAAGTACGCGGATCCCCAGCAGATGTTCAAGCTGTGGTTCCCCGGTCTGGCCGCGCGTCGCGAGGGGGACGCCGACCCCGAGCGGAGCTGATCAGGGCTCGGCTCCGAGGAGCCGCACCGCCGGAACCGCGAGCGCTGCTACGCCCGACGCCGGAGCTGCTGATCAAGCGGCCGACCGCTCCTGCCTCCCGGCTCTTTCCCGGCTGCGTCGCCAGGGTGCGATACTCCCGCTTGTGCGCTTCTTCACGCGCTTCTTCAACGTGCGAGGCCCGCTTCTTCGTGCGAAGCACCAGCGATTTCTGGCCGGCAGCGCCGGTCGGCGCCGCCGGTTGAGCGGCTGCGGCCTGGGGAGGTTGCTGACCTTGGTGCGGGACGAGCTGTACCCGGTCCTGCACTCGATCTTCCGCCGGGAGGGGCGGGCCGGAGATTGTGTCGTCACGATCTCGGAGAGGTGGGGAGCAGCGTCGTCGTGAGTTCCCTGGACCGTATCCACGCGCTTCACCGAACTCTGTCCGCGCGGAGGAGCCCGGCTTCAGAGAACGACCTGATGGCGGAGCTCGAGTGCTCGCGTTCGACCCTGTATCGCCTTCTCGGCCAGTTGCGCGACCACCTGGGCGCGCCGATCGAAAACAGACCCGGCCAAGGCTGGTACTACGGTCGGGAGAAGGTCGGTCGCGAGCGGTTCGAGCTGCCGGGCCTCTGGTTCGGGCGGGACGAACTCGAAGCCCTGCTGGTGATGGACGCGCTTCTCGGTCGGGTGCAGCCGCGTCTGCTGGAAGAGCATCTGGCGCCTCTCCGCAGGCGCGTTCGGTCGATCCTCGACCGTGGCCGTCAGGGTGGCGAGCCATTCCCGGCCCACCGGTTCCGCATCCTTCGAGCGCATGGCCGCGAGGTCGCCAGGCCCGTGTTCCTTGCCGTGGCGACCGCCGTCGTCGAGCGGCGTCAGATCGACTTCGACTACACCGCCCGCACCACGGGGCGGGCCGCCCGGCGGCGAACGTCTCCCCAGCGTCTCGTCTACTACCGCGACCAGTGGTACCTCGACGGTTGGGATGAAGGCCGGGACTCGCTCCGTACCTACGCCCTCGACCGGGTGGAGTCGCCGCGACAGCTTGCCCAATCCGCCCGCGAGGTCTCCGAAGATGTTCTCATCGAGGCCTTTGGGGCCGGCTACGGCCTGTTCAGCGGACCCCTCCGCGGCCACGCCCGGCTTCGCTTCCAGCCCGAGCGGGCCCGCTGGGTCGCCGACGAGCGCTGGCACAGCCGCCAGCAATCCACCCGCCTTCCTGACGGTCGCCTGGACCTCACGGTCCCCTACTCCGAGGTCGACGAACTACTCGGCGAGATTCTCAGATACGGCCCCGACGTGGAAGTCCTTGAACCGCCGGAACTTGTGAATCTGGTCAAGGAGCGCCTGCGGCTGGCGGCGGAGGTGTACCGATAGCTCGTCTACGGCGTGGTTCGGGGAGTGTCGGGTTTTGACACTGCGAGGCGCTAACGTTGCTTTGACCCACCCGGAGGACGAGGCACCGTGACCCCGTCGCTGGTCCAGTCTCTGAAACGCAGAAGACCCAGGGAAGTTGACTACACCTTCGCAAGCCGCCGCCGGCCCGGGCCGCACCGACTTCGGCGAGTTCTTTTCGCTGGCGTACGGCGAGCAGGCTCAGCCGTTCGCCTGGCAGGAAGCGTTGGCCGAAGGTGACTGGCCGGAGGTTCTCATCGCCCCCACCGGGTCAGGCAAGACCGCTGCCGTGACTCTGGCTTGGGCGTTCCACAGGCTCTGTGACCCCGGCCGCATTCCGAGGAGGCTCGTATGGTGCCTCCCCATGCGGACGCTCGTCGATCAGACAAGCAATGAAATCCGCGGTTGGATGGCGCGCCTCGACGCCGCCCTGGAACCGCGTGGGGTCCTTCCGCGTGTTGAAGATGTTCACGTCTTGATGGGAGGTATCGATTCGAGTACCTGGCTTGAGGCGCCAGAACGGTCCGCGGTCATCGTGGGTACGCAGGACATGCTGCTCAGTCGGGCCCTGATGCGTGGCTACGCGTCCTCCCGGGCGATCTGGCCGATGGAATTCGGCTTGCTCCACCAGGACACGCAGTGGGTGTTCGACGAAGTCCAGTTGATGGGAGCGGGCCGCGCGACCTCTGCTCAGTTGGAGGCCTTTCGGCGCCAGGAAGCGTCCAGAAGTGACCGCCCGGATTGCCCGGAGGGTCAGCCGTGCCGAAGTCTGTGGATCTCAGCCACGCTGGAGCCGGAGTGGTTGAGGACCGTGGACCACCCTGCACCGGAGAAGGTGCTCCGCGTGGACGCGGGAGCGGAGAACGACGGCAGGCTGCGCAGACTTGCCACGGCTCCGAAGCACCTCCAGCTGTTTTGCGGCGCCCCCGGGTCGAGCGTGGCCCGGGAGCAGAAGGCCTACGTGGCTCGGCTCGCCGCCGCTGTGCTGCAAGCTCACCGCCGGGAAGGAATGACACTCGTGATTCTGAACCAGGTCAAGCGGGCTCAGGACCTCTATGCGCAGCTTCGCCGCGTCTTGGCGGTTGGCGCCGACCAAGCCCCGGAACTCGCACTTCTGCATTCGCGATTCCGCCAGGAGGACCGCGCGCGCGAGACGGCGAGGTTGCTGGGCTGCGGCCGGGCGGCGGACACCATCGTGATCACTACACAGGCGGTTGAGGCCGGGGTCGATGTCTCGGCGGCGGTGATGTTCACGGAGTTGGCGCCGTGGGCTTCGATGGTACAGAGGTTCGGCCGGGCAAACCGCTGGGCGGAGGTGGAAGGCGGTGCCCAGGTCCACTGGATCGACCTTCTCGCGTCCTGTGACGGAGACGACAGGCAGGCGGAGAAACTGGCGCTTCCCTATCAGGCAGATCAGCTTCGGCACGCTCGCGATGTCCTTCAGGGGCTCTCGGACGTAGCTTCGGCCCACATTCCTCCACCTGGGGAAGTCGATCCGCCGTTGCGTGCAATCCGGCGCCGGGACCTGGACGATCTCTTCGACACGGATGCCGACCTCACCGGCTTCGACGTGGACATCTCGCCCTACGTCAGGGATGCCGATGACACGGATGTTCCCGTTTTCTGGCGCGACCTGTCCGATCCCGCCGACGCCCCTCCGCAGCCGGGCGCGCATGAGCTCTGCACGGTGCCGATCGGACTGGCGAGGACCTGGATGAAGTCCGCGAAGAAAGAAGTGTTCTTTGTTCGGGACCCACAGTGGCGCAGGGGGGCGGGACAAACAGGCCCCACTCCACCGGGCTGGGTTCCCCTGCGTGAGCCGCCTTGGCCGGGATTGACCGTCCTGGCCGATACGGAGGCGGGTGGTTACGACGAGATCCTGGGCTTCACAGGCAACCGCGAGCACATCCCCAAGCCGGTCTCGCCGAGGAGATCAAACTTCTTGAAGGGAGAGTCCGAAGAACACGACGACGAGTCCCGCAGCGTTGCCAGGCGCCCGGTGCGCCTGGAGGATCATCTCCGGCATGTGGTCCATGAGGTTTCGTGCCTTTGCGAGGCTCTCGGCGTGGCTGATGCGGCAAGCGAGGTGCTTGTACGCGCGGCCCGTTGGCACGATTTGGGAAAGGCTCACGAGGTCTTCCAGGCGACGATGCGGAAGGGTCTGGATGGAAATGGCGTTCCGGAGGACGTTCTCCTGGCCAAGACGACAGGCCGAAACCTGCGCCACGAGCGCGCCTACTTCCGGCACGAGCTGGCCTCGGCCTTGGCGTTCCTGGCCTGCGCAGGCTGGTCCCGCGATGCGGACCTGGGCGCTTTCCTGATCGCGGCTCATCATGGCAAGGTCCGAATGAACCTTCGTGCTCTGCCACGGGAGTCGCCACCGAAAGAACCCGAGCGGGCCCTTGCGAGATACGCCAGAGGAATCTGGGAAGGTGATCCATTGCCATCTTTTGATCTTGGCGAAGCTCAGCGCTGGCTGGGCGGGCAGCTGACCCTCTCCATCATGGAGCTCGGGTGGGATGAGACGACCAGAGAGAGCTGGTCCGAACGGGTTCGAGACCTGCTGATGCACCACGGCCCGTTCGAGTTGGCCTGGTTCGAGACTTTGCTGCGGCTCGCTGACTGGCGCGCGTCCGGCAAGGAGGAATCGGGAGGCTACGACGATGCCTGACCGATTGACGCTCCAAGGGTGTTCACCCACGGTACTCGGCTCCTACCTGAAGGCGCTGGGGGTCCTTCGCCTCCTGTCGTCCGCCGCGAACAGCGTGACCGGCCAGCCTGCGGATCCGCTTGTGCGCGGATGGTGGGAGGGCGAACGGTTCCGTCTTCTGGCCTCGTTTGGGCGTGTAGGCCTGATGCGGTTCTTTCAGCACGACTACGCCCCGAGTCCGATAATCGCTCCGTGGAATGGTGGAAGTGGCTTCTATCCCATGGACAACAGAGACGGATTCGGACCCTTGACCGCGAGAGTTGCGGCCCAGCGGTTTCGACCGTTGTCGGAAGCAATACGATGCGGTGAGCAGACGCTTCATTTCCTTGACCTCGAAACGAGTCCCAAGGGCGAGGACAAGGCCAGGCTGGTGGCGATGTTGCGTAGCCGAATGCCGGACTCAGCGCTTCCCTGGATCGATGCTGCGCTCGTCTTGTCCGGTGGCGGACTTCGTTTTCCGCCTCTTCTCGGGACCGGCGGGAATGACGGCCGACTCGAATTCACGAACAATTTCATGAGACGACTGGTCTCGGAGAAGAAGCCTCCGGGCATCTTCGACGCAGCAACCGGAGAATCAACGCTTGCAAGCGGGCGGTTACTCGAGAATGCGCTCTTCGGCTCGCCAGTCCACGAATTGACGGACACCAAGATAGGCCAGTTCGCGCCTGGAATCGCGGGCGGGACGAACGCCAGCACCGGCTACGAGGGCGATCCGACGGTCAACCCGTGGGACTACGTGTTGATGCTTGAGGGAGCCGCGACGTTCGCGTCCACGGCCGCGCGTCGGCACCGGAGCAGGACAGCGTCGCGGACGAGCTTCCCCTTCACGACAGAGGCCTCCGGGGCTGGTTGGGGTGGAGTCGAGGCGGCGGACGAGTCGGAAGCAAGAGGCGAGTTCTGGGCCCCCTTGTGGAGCCGCCCTGCCCGTTTCCTGGAGATCCAGGCGTTGTTCGGGGAGGGACGTGCCGTAGTGAACGGGCGGACTGCGAGGGATGGCGTGGAGTTCGCGCGTGCTCTGGCCAATCTCGGTGTAAGCCGGGGCTTGTCGGAGTTCCAGCGGTTCGGGTTCTTCCAGCGTGCCGGAAGGAGCTACTACGCAGCGGCCCTGGGCCGCCGGCGCGCAGCACCATCGCCCGGCGCGCAGCTCGTGGCCGACCTCGAGCGGGGTGGTTGGCTGCGCAAGGTCCGGTGGTTCGGCCGGGACGACAAGCGTTACCAGGAGGGCGCGGAGTACCGGGACCGGGTGAAGACGCAGAAGCGGCAGCCCGTGGCGGTGCGCAGCGCGCTCAAGAGGCTTGAGGACTCGCTGTTCGGGCTGCTTGCGCCCGAGTGCCCGCCGCGGTCCGTACGGGCGGCGCTGCGAGCGGTCGGTGGTCTGGGAAGGTGGTTGAGCAACAGCCCCAAGGGGCAGGAAGACATCGTTCCTCCCCCGTTGCTCTCGCGCCGTTGGCTGGTCCGGGCGGATGACGGCACTGCGGAGTACCGCATAGCGGCCGCTCTGGCAGCAATCGGCTTTCCGCCGCGGTCCGATTCGGGAGTTCCGGGGTCTTCCGAGGCACCGTCGCATGACTCCAGTCGTTCGCGCCCGCCCCCGATGGCGGCCCACTTTGCGCCGCTGACGAATGGCCCGCGAGACGGTTTCGAGAACAGGACCTTCTTCAGCGGGCCTGGACCCGGAAGAGTCCGCTCCTGGGCGAACGACCACAGTCCACCCACGGTTACCTGGGGTCACGGGGGCCTCGTGGCGAACATGGTCGCCGTGCTGGAGCGCCGCCTGGTCGAGACCCCGATTCGGGGCCTGGCGGACAAGCCGCTCGACAGCGCTACTCCCGCGCGGCTGGCGGATGTCGCAGCGTTTCTGAGCGAGGGCTTTGACGACGCGCGTTGTTCCGAGCTCCTGGCCGGGATGGTGTGGGCGCAGCCCGCGTTGCTTCGGGCCCCTGAGGCCGACGCGGGATCACGGAGGGCCACTGCGCCCTTCGCCTATTCCGCGCTGAAGCCGCTCTTCTCGACGACGGGCGCCCTGGTCCGAACGGGCGCGATTCCGAAGGACGGGTCGATGCCGATTCCGCCTGGCCTGCTCGGCCAACTCCGCGGGAGTGGCGGAAGCCGGGACGGCCGGGGAGTCGACCGTGCAGTTCGTTTGGCCTTTGCGAGGGCCCGCTCGTCCGATCTACCCTCGCTCTACGATTCCGTTCAGGCCAGCAGCGGTATCGCTGCGTTGCACAGTGGCCGGATCGGCATCGGCTTGTGCCCGGATCGCCTTGCCGCCGCGCTGCTGATCCCCATCTCGGATCGCGGCTTGGCAAGCTTGCTGCGACGAGCCTACCCGGGTTCGATTTCCGACAGCGAACCCAATTCATCGGAGGAAACACCGAATGCCGATTGACCTGACGCCACTCGCAAGCGAGCCGCGACTGCTGCTCCAGGCCCGACTACGACCCGTTCAGGGGAGCCGCTTTCAGCCGACGGGTTTCCCCAATCTGGGCCACGCGGTCTACGAGTCGCCCAACGGGGGAGGTCAGACCGTGCTCGTCGAGAGTGCCCAGTCGATGGCGAACCGGCTCGAGGCAGTCTGTTGGGACGAGGTGCGAAACGACTGGAAGGAGCCTCTGTGCGGTCTTCCGGTGGTGAAGGTCGAGGATGAATCAGGCAACCACCTGACGAATTCGGTGATCGAAGCCCACCGGCTGAACTCGCCTTACATCCTCGAAGGCAAGGACCGCACGGTCTTCAACCTGCTCAAGGAGCGGTTGGCGCAGTTCGAGCAAGGGCGTGTCGACCTGCGGGAGCTGGCCCGGGTGCTCCTTGAGTTCGACTCCAACTCGTTGCTTCACGGAGTGTTCCTGGCGAAGAAGGAGTTGGCGGGAGGAAGACTGCGGTTGGCGCGTTCGTTGTCCGCCTTTGTGGAGGCCGACGGGGCCAGGCGTGCCGTCAGCGGCGGCGTGAAAAACGACTCGGTGGACCCCAAGGGGGACACGGCCAAAGGCTTCGGCAACGTTCCTTTCCCGCGCGACGAGTGGACCGCGGAACGTGTCACCGCGTACTTCAACCTTGATCTCCGGCAGCTCCGAGCCTATGGTCTGGGAGGCGACGTGGAGCGGCTTCTCATCCTTTTTGCTCTCTTCAAGATCCGGAGGTTGCTTGCCGAGGGCCTGCGTTTCCGCACCGCGTGTGATCTGGATGTTGTGGATCTCCGCGTAACTCGTCCAGCCGGGTTCACGCCGCCCCCGCTCGCCGCTCTCGAAGGCGAGCTGCCCGGATTGATTCAGCGAGTCGGGGAGTCGGGACTGTTTGGCGACGCGCGGGTCCTTACTGTCGTATACACGAAGAAGTAGTCCTGGTGTTCGGACTCGCCTTCCGGTTTCCCGCCGGCCGCTATCACGCCACACCGTGGGGAAGAAACGTCAACGAAGCCGCCGTGGCTTGGCCACCGGAGCCTTGGCGAATCCTGAGGGCGCTTGTCGCATGCTACTGGCGCAAGGGTAGCAGGGAGCGCTGGAAAGAGGATGACCTGGCGCGGTTGATCGAATCTCTGGCCGATGACCTGCCAGTGTTTCGGCTTCCTGAGGGGGCCGTCCACGCTCATACGCGGCACTACATGCCGGTTCGCAAGGGGAGGTCCGAGTCGAGCAGCCTGGTCTTCGACGCATTTCTGCGTCTGCCTGACGGAGCGGAGGTGGAAGTCATCTGGCCGGGGGTGACGATCGATGGAGATCTGATGGGTCTGGCCGAGCATCTCGCCTCGGGTCTGGGGTATCTCGGACGGTCTGAGAGCTGGGTGGAATGTCGGGTGCTGAAGACCGTGGGTGGCGAGCCGAACTGTGGGCCGGCCGAGCTCGGCTTCGAGGGGGAGGCCTGCATGGTTCTCCTGCCCCGCTCCACCAGCTCCTATCAGGTAGAGCGGACACGCCTCGTCGAGCGCGAGGTTGCCCGAGCCCGGGAGTCGGCAGCGAAGCCGCTAACCGGACGAGCACTTCAAGAAAAGGTCGCCCGGTCCTTCCGTGCCAGGAGTGGCGTTGACACGCTCCCCGCCCACCTGCTGGACGCGCTCGGCCTGGAGACGGCTGACCTGCAGAATCGCAAGTGGGACCAGCCGCCCGCCGCATACGAGGCGGTCTACTGCCGTTCTCCGAACGTCAGTCCGGGTGTACTGCCCCGAGCTCGGGCGCGGTCCAGGAGAGCCGGTTCCAGGCGGGCGCTTCCTACAGTTGCCCGATACGTTCTGGCGGGCCGCCCACTTCCGCGGATCGAGGACGCCATCAAGATCGGCGAGATCATGCGGTCGGCCGCGATGTCCAGGTTCCGCTGGGGGACTGATGGCCGCAGCGGCAAGCGGGTACCAATGGCGCCATGGCAGATCTCAGGCCGGGACCAAACCGGCCGCCCGGTGCGCGATCCGGCGCATCCGCATGCGTATTGGCTGCCGGAGGACGCTGACGGCGACGGCTGGATTGATCACGTTACGGTCTTCATTGCCAGTGGCATGGATGAGGAGATTCAGGGAAGGCTGGAGAGCGTCTCCCGGATCTGGCTGACCCCGAGAGGGGAGAGAGGCAAGCCGCGCGCCGCCGCCGAGCTCGACGAATGGCGACTCGCATTGGAGGGGTTCGCGCATCCGGAAGATCTCGAGGGGAGTTCATGCGTTTTCGCCGCGTCGCGGCGGTGGCGCAGCATCACCCCCTTCCTGGCTCCAGGCCATCTGAAGAAGGCTGGCTATCGGGGCGAACTCTTGCGCTTGCTGGACCGGCGGGGAATCGAGACCGCGGGCGTCACCGTGAGGGAGGTGCCGGAGGTCAGCGTGGGAGGCACGCCACGGAGGGCGTTGCACTTTCACCGGTTCCGAACACGCGGGCGGGGAGCGCAACGCGATTCGGCGGGGGCGCTGCTGGAAGTCGGGTTTCCGCGAGTCGTCCGGGGACCGTTGGCGCTGGGGTATGCCAGCCACTTCGGCCTCGGGATGTTCGGCGGGAGGTAGGGAGATGAGGTCAAGAATTCCCTCAGGGGGTGTGGGAGTGGGCGGCGTTCAGACCAGTCCGTGCCGGTGCGCCAGTCTCACGGTGGCGACCTCGCCGGGGCCGGAATGTGGGAGAACCAGGCTGAAGCGGTCTGAAGTGCGATGTCTCGGGAATCCCAGCTTCTCCTGAACCTGCCGCCGGCCAAGCCAGGGACCGGCGAGGAGCTGGTGCCGGTGCGGATGGTGAACGAGTGGGTCTACTGCCCCCGGCTTGCCTACCTCGAGTGGGTCGAAGGCGAGTGGGCGGAGAGCGGGGACACGGCGGAAGGGCGCCGTGCACACCGGCGGGTTGATGAAGGAGGTGGGCGGCTGGTCGCTCCGGAGGAAACCGAAGGCGAGATGTCGCGCGCCCGTGGCGTCACCATGTCGTCGCAGCGCTTGGGGATCATCGCCAAGATGGATGTGGTCGACTTGGAGGACGGCGTGGCGATGCCCGTTGACTTCAAGAAGGGGAAGCGCCCGCATGTGGCGGCAGGGGCTTACGAGCCGGAACGAGTTCAGGTATGCGCGCAGGCCATGATCCTGGAAGACAACGGCTACCGGGTGGAGCAGGGCGCTCTCTGGTTCGCGGGGTCTCGCGAACGGGTGCAGGTGGTGCTTGATGAACAACTCCGGGCAAGAACCCACGAGGCGGTTTCGGGACTGCGGTCCGCGGCCGCCGCCGGTCGCAGGCCGCCTCCACTTCAGGATAGCCCGAAGTGCCCCCGTTGTTCTCTCGCCGGAATCTGCCTCCCGGACGAAACGAATCTGTTTGATCGCGGAGGACCGCCTCGGCCGCTCAACCCGTCGGACGAGCCGGCTCGGCCGCTCCATGTGCAGACGCCGCGGGCGAGGTTGCGGAAGAGCGGGGAGCGCCTGGTGGTGGATGTCGAAGGCGAGAAGACCGAGCTGCCTCTGATCGAGGTGTCGGACGTGGCGATCTACGGCCCCGCGTCGGTCACGACACCCGCTCTCCATGCGCTGATGCAGGCGGAGGTTCCCGTCTCGTGGTACACGAGCGGTGGCTGGTTCGTAGGCCACACGGTAGGAACGGGCCATCGGAACGTGGCGGTGCGCGAGGCGCAGTACAGGGCCGCCTTTGACGAGCGCCGGTCACTCGACCTCGCGCGGGGCCTGGTCCGAGCGAAAGTGAGGAATTCAAGGACCCTGCTGCGCCGGAACTGGCGGGCTGAGAGAGGAGAAGGACCGGAGAAGGACCGGGCCCTCGGGCGTCTGAGGAAAGTCGCAGTGGACTCTGAAGGCGCCGTCAACGTGCAGCAGTTGCTCGGATTCGAAGGGGAGGGAGCTGCGATCTACTTTCGGTGCTTCGAGAAGATGCTCGCGTCGTCGTCCGGACCCGAAGGGGGGAGGTTCGATTTCACCACCAGGAACCGGAGACCGCCGACAGATCCCGTGAATGCGATGCTCTCGTTTGGCTACGCTCTGTTGGCCCGCGTCTTCACGCACATTGTGTCCTCGGTCGGTCTCGACCCGTACTTCGGGTTCTACCACCGGCCGCGCCATGGCCGACCCGCATTGGCGCTGGATCTGATGGAGCCCTTTCGCCCGATCGTGGCGGACTCGACCGTCGTGCAGGTGATCAACAACGGTGAGGTGCGGCCCGGGCACTTCGTCCGCAACGGCAACGCATGCGCTTTGAACGCGCCGGGTCGCAGAGCGTTCATCGCGGCCTTCGAGCGGCGCCTGGAGCAGGTGACCACGCATCCCGTGTTCGGCTACAGGGTCACCATGAGGCGCCTGATCGAAGTTCAGGCTCGGCTACTGGCGCGGTTCCTCCAAGGCGAGATCCGGGAGTATCCTCACTACCTTCCGAGGTAGGGATCGATGGCCAGGGAACGGCTCTACGTCGTCACCTACGACATCGCCGACCCGAAGCGATGGCGGCGGATTTTCAAGGTGATGAAAGGTTATGGACGGTGGTTGCAGCTCTCGGTGTTCCAATGTCGATTGACCGCCAGGCGCCGGGCGGAAATGACGGCACGGATCGACGCCCTGATCCGGCCGACAGAGGACCACGTTCTGATCCTCGACCTGGGACCTGCCGAGAAAGTCGATCTTCGGGTCGAGAGCCTCGGCAAGTCGTACGAGAAACCTGAGAGAGTTGCTACGATAGTGTGAATCTTGGAACCGGAGGGTAGCGCGTTCTTGAACTGCCGTAGACGCGCGAGCGCTCCAGTACATGGAAGGAGCCGTGCAGGTCTCGAATTCAGACAGGTCATTGACAACAAAAGACTTGGAGCAACGCGTCCGCAGGCGCCTGCCGCGACGGACGATCGGTGTCAAGTACGTCGCGGCAGCGCTCGCAGATGCCGGATCTAGACTAGCGGGATCAGTCGGTTACGGCGATCCTCTTTCCGGGGCCACCATGCCCCGGCCTCATTGAAGCTCGAAACGGGCGTTCCAGGCGACGTACTGAACGCCTTTCCGGGGCCACCATGCCCCGGCCTCATTGAAGCGTCGAAAGCATTGGCCCGGTAGCAACATGCCCTTCGCAACTTTCCGGGGCCACCATGCCCCGGCCTCATTGAAGCGTCGCGTGGATCCGCCCGTGGATCGCCAAGGGCGACTTTCCGGGGCCACCATGCCCCGGCCTCATTGAAGCTATCCGCGATCGCGATCGCCGCTACGAGTTTTCGGACTTTCCGGGGCCACCATGCCCCGGCCTCATTGAAGCCAAGCATTGCGGCACGGTGTTCTGCACGAAGCGCTGCTTTCCGGGGCCACCATGCCCCGGCCTCATTGAAGCGTCGCCGGCGAGACGATCACGCACACCAGCCTCAACTTTCCGGGGCCACCATGCCCCGGCCTCATTGAAGCATCGGCTGCCTCGAACTCGCGGATCAAGTTGCCCTCTTTCCGGGGCCACCATGCCCCGGCCTCATTGAAGCGTCCAGACCGCCTACCGGCGCGCCGCCGTTCCCGTTCACTTTCCGGGGCCACCATGTCCCGGCCTCATTGACGCGATGCCACGGTGCGGAACGACCAGTGTTGGCAACGCTCGGAAACTGAGCCACCTCGGCCGTGTTCGAATGTACGCGAGTCTTCGCTCTCAGGGTGTCCTTGAAGCACGCCAGAGGATGGGTGCCGGGGTGGTTGACGCCAAGCCTTCGGGGCATGACCGTCCATGCGCACGGATGGTATATCCTGATGCTGTATACCATCCGAGGAGGTTCCCCATGTCCAAGACTGCCAAGCTGTTCTGGTCCGGCCGGTCTCAGGCGGTGCGACTGCCGAAGGAATTCCGGATGCTGGGCGACGAGGTGCGCATCCGCAAGCGCGGGGCATCGGTCATCCTCGAGCCCATCGCTTCGGACTGGGCATGGCTTGACGAGATCGCGGGCGGGTTCTCGGACGACTTCTTCGCCGAAGGCAGATGCCAGCCTGAGATGCCGTCGCGGCCGGCGTCGGACGACATGTTCGACTGATGCGCTATCTCCTGGACACGAACATCTGCATCGCTCTGCTCAACGGGTCATCGCCAGCGGCCCGCGAGCGGCTGGGTCGCTGCGAGACCGGTGAGGTCGGTGTGCCGGCGCCGGCGGCGTACGAGTTGTACTACGGCGCATTCAAGAGTCGCCGAAGCCGACAGAACCTCGCCTTGCTCGACAGGGCCGGATTCGAGGTTCTGGCCTTCGACCTGGAGGATGCTCGAGTAGCCGGAAGAGTTCGAAGCGACCTGGAGGCAGTCGGGCAGACCATCGGGCCGTACGACCTGCTGATAGCCGGCCAGGCGTTGGCCCGCGGACTCGTGCTCGTGACCGCCAAGCGGCGCGAGTTCGAGCGTGTCGCGGGCCTGACTTGCGAAGACTGGACCAGATCCGACCGGAATTGAGTGAGAACGGTACGAACCGTCTCGCTCGACCGGTTCGTCAAGGCGAAGAGCCTGTTCGGGAACGTGTTGCTACGCCCCCGCGCCGGCCTCGAGTCCGGTCACGTCGTAGGACATGAGGATCAGGTCGTGGGTGGCGTCCCTGGGGTCGATCACCCAATCCGCGAGCAGCGCTTCGATCGAGAAGCCCAGCTTGTGGAACATCTGGCGGGCGCCGCGCTGCTCGCGGGCCATCTGGGCGACGATCTTGGTCAGCCCGATCTGCTGGGCGAGCTGGAAGACGTCGTGCGCCAGGTGGCCGCCGAGACCGACCTGCCTGACCTCCGGCAGCACCATGATGCGAATCTCGCCGAGGTGCCGCATCCAGGACGATTCGCGGCGGTTCAGGCTGCCGTAGCCCACGAGTCGGCCGTCGAGGTGTGCGACGACGCCGATCCGCAGGCCTGCGGTCACGTCGTCCAGCCAATGGTCGACGACCTTCGGATCGGTCAGGTCGACCCGCAGGAATCTGAGATCTTCTTCAGGCAGGGCGCGTGCGAAGGACAGCATTTCATCGTGGTCACCCTGCCCCAGGAGCCCGAACTCGAAGCGCTTGCCCTTCAGGTGGACCGTGCGCGGGTACTCGTTGGCCACGTCGTTCACTCGGCTGTCTCCGTTTCGGGCTCGGGATCCTCGGCCGGCGAGCCGTCGGGATCCTCGGCGAGCCGGTCCAGATAGTTGGTTGCGGTGGCGAAGGAACTGTCCACCGTGTCCTTGAACTGCCGTTGACCCTCCTCGGCCGTGTCGCGCCAGGTCTGCATCAGGGCGCGGGCTTCGTCAGGCAGGTTCGGGACCTGGCCGATCATGCGATCGGCGAGTTCGAGTTGCCGCTCCTGCAGCGCGACGATCGCGTTGTAGCCGTTCTCGAACGCCGCCTTCTGAAACTCGAGCACCTGTTTCTGATAGTCGAGAAGCTGCTTGGGGATTGTGGGTCGGTTCATCCGGAGGTCTCCAGGGTCTGATCTGCATGCGTTGACGGCGGGAACGGTGCGTCGCGGACCGGCGGGCGCGGGGCGCTTCCGGCCGCTTCGCGGAGCTCGTCGAGTGATTCGGCGAGCAGATCCGGCAGCATCGCGCAGTCCGGACAGGCTCGTTCGTTCACCGTGATGCCGACGTGCAGCAGTTGGTTGTATGCGAAGAAGGCGCAGGAGAGGCCCTGGCCGAGGCTGATCGGCCAGGACGGGGTGTAGCCGACGAGCGGTCGGCCGGCCAGGAATCTGGGGATTTGGGGACCGGTCGCGTTGGCCACGGTGAGGTGGAAGGGCGCCCGGACTCTCGACGTCATGGCGCTGACGAAGGCCGCCAGCGGACCGGCGATCCGCTGGACGCGCACCATGCCCGCCAGAATCTCCGGGACGCGCGCCGCACGCAGCAGGCGGGTGAGCTGGTGAACGGCACGCAATCGATGGGCGGCGCCCACGCCCAACGGAACCTCGACCGGGAGCAGGCTGCGGCGCCTGCGACCGCTCTCCGCGAGGTCGGCCGCCACGGCGATCTTCAGGCTTCGGCCGGCGGTCGAAATGCCCCTGGCGGCCAGGTAGCGATCAAGCGCGCCCCCGACCACGGCCAGAACGACATCCGGGAGCGCTCCGCCCAACTGGCTGCGGATCGTGCGGATGTCGGCCCAGGAGAGTTCGCAGCGAATCAGGCGCCGCCGGCCCGCCACGGACCGGTTGAATGGCAGAGGCAGGGGCGGCAGCGCGGCGTCGGGCATCACTTCGTTCAGGGTCAACAGCGCGGTACGTGTTTCCTCGGACGCGAGCTGCATTGCGCCTTCAACCAGATCCTGCCCGGCCCCGGTCCAATTCTCGACCCACTCGGCAATTCTCCTGCCCGAGTCGGCCGGGGACCGGAACGGATTGCACCGGCCCCTGCCGTTCGCGGCCGCTGCCGGCGGGCTCTCGTCCGCACCCCTTGCGCTGCTGTCGCACAGGACTTCGAACAGATCGTTCGTGCCCAGACCGTCCGCCGCGGCGAGATGCGTCTTGAGGAGCAGCGCGTCTCCGCCTTCATGGTACGCGGGCAGAAGGTGAGCCTCCCAGAGCGGCCGCTTCGGATCGAGAGGCTTTCCAAGAGCGGCGTCGAGCGCGGAGGCGGGATCCGTCCCGGCGGCGACATGGACGTGCTGTTCCGGCTCGAAGGGCGCCGGGCGCCACCGCGGGGGGGCGCCCAGGAACGATGTCTCCACCCGGAGCCGGAACCGCGGCAGCCTGCGAAGACGCTGGACCAGTTGCAAGGCGTCCGCGGGTTCGATTCCGCCCTCGATTCGGGCCAGACCGGCGAGGTGCAGTCCGGGACTCTGACGCTCGAGGTTCCAGAGGAACGCGCGGTCGGCCGCCAGTGGCTCGTTGGCGGTCGTCATCTGGCGGGTTCGTTCGCCGCGGGATGGCGGCTCAGGAAGCGAGCGAGGTGACGGTAGGCGAACGGGTTCGCGGCGAGCCCGCTGTGGGTGCCGGGAACCTCCGCATTCCGGGCGGGATCGGGGAGGCGCGTGTAGCGCCAGGCGACGACTCCGTCACGCCGCGTGTAGATCGCAAGCTGGGGGGTCTCCTCCGGGAAGACGCCTTGAACGGCGCGTACGATGTCGCACCGGCAGTCGCCCGAGAAGCAGCGGGGGTCGCGGTCGCGGCCCTCCTCGACGGCGCGGCGCCGGACCACGTCCGCCAGGCGCATGACGAGTGGGTGCGAACGGACGCCGCGGATCGGCGTTCCCATCGTGGTGACCGAGGCGACCAGGTCGGGACGCAGACAGACGACGCCCCGGGAAAGCACGCCGCCCAGGCTGTGGCCCACCAGGTGTACGCGGCGGCCGGTTTCCGCGGCCGCTGTCTCGAGCGTGTCCGTCAGCCGGCGCCCCAGTTGGTCCAGGCAGTTCGCGTTGTGTCCGATGCCCGAGAGGTACGGGCGGTAGCCGATGCGGGACAGCCATCCCCGCATCGGCGCCAGGTAGGCGTCGGTGCCGGTGAAGCCGGGTACGACGACAACCGCGGCGCCGTCGCCACGGGGTACGCCGACCCCGTGGAAGGCCGGCGTGATGGGCAGAAGAGAGAATTCGGCGAGCGCGAGAGCTTCGCGCCACAGCGGCAGGGCGGCGGGAACGCTGTCCCGCAGCAGGCGCGGATTGACGCTCCAGATCGGGTGGGTCGGAGGGCGTGGAGTTGCCCGCACGGTCTCCCGCACTATGCGACTCCCTGCAGGGACCCGTCCCGATCCACTTCGGTGTGCACCGTTTCTTCGCTGGCCGGTTCGGCGGCGCCAGCGGCCGCGGGGGGAGTGGCCGGCCTCCAGGCGCCCGACGCCTCTTCGGCCCGATTGGCGCCGCCGAAGCAGCGCGCTCCGGTCGCCTCGTCGTCCTCGATGCCCGCGGCCTCCCGCAGTTCGGCCCAGGATTCTTCGAGGCACTGAACGAGGAACCACGGATCGGGGATCAGCCTGGAGTCCACGGTGAGGCCGAGAGTGATGCGCTGGTTGTAGGTCAGGATGGCGACGAACAGCCCGATGTTGTTGGACACGATACCGAGCGGCAACCAGTCGACGAGCCTGTGCTGTCCGAAGTAGAGGGGGATCATCGGGCCGGGCACGTTCGTCGACACCGTGTTGAAGAGAGTCTGTGAGAAGGGCATGGTTGCGCCCATCGCTGCCATCAGCGGCGGTACGCGGATGCCGAGCTGGCTCATCTGGTAGAAGGCCTTGGCCTGACCGGCCTCCTTCAGCCGGTTCATTCCCTCGCGCTCCCTGCCCAGGCGTTCGACCGGATCGTCGATTCCCACGAACAGCGGGGCGATCATGTTCGAAACCAGGTTGCCGAGCTGGCCATGCTCGTCGGCGTGACGCATGCTGACCGGGCACATGGCGCGCAGCTCGAGCCCCTTCGTGTTCTGACCCCGGGCACGCAGGTAGCGGCCGAGGCCGCCGGCGAGCACGGTGAGCACGACGTCGTTCACGGTGCCGCCCAGGGCCGACTTGACGGCCCGCATCGCCGGGAACGCGAACTGGGCCCAGGCGAAACCGCGGTCTCCGCCAACCGGCCGGTTGAAGACCGTCCGGGGCGCCGGTGTGGCGCCTGCAGGCAGGGTCGCCGAGCTCGCCGAGATCATCTCGCGTGCGCGTTCCACGATGACATCGGGGCGCCAGGCATCGAAGGCGGCCTCGGTCCAGGTTCGGTTGAGTTCGCCCAGGCGATGCTGCGTCGCCTCCTGCAGCAGGCTCAGGGAATCGGGAAGCGGCTGTGGCGTCCAAGCCTCGGTTGGAGGCTTCGGCAACTCGTCGGTTGGCGAAAAGTCGCTCAACACCATGGTCAGGTCGACGCCGGAGACGCCGTCGACCATGGCGTGGTGGATCTTCCAGACCACGGCCGTGTGTCCGGGGATTCCGCGCAGCACGATGCCCTTCCACAGCGGACGGTCGCGGTCGAGCATGCCGCTGTAGGCCTCGGCGGCGACGCGCCCCAACATCTGCTCGTTGCTGTCGGCGGGCAGCCGGACGTCGTCGATGTGGTTCTCGATGTTGAAGTTCGGATCGTCGACCCACAGCGGGTGGGAGACCAGGAACGGCGGGAACACGACACGCTGCCGGTACCGGGGCAGCAGGTGCATGCGGGCGCCGACCTGCTCGATCATGTGCTCTCGGGAGAACTCGCCTTCGTAGACCATGCACCCACCGATGTGCATGGTCTCGCCGGGGCGCTCCACGTAGAGGAAGGCGGCGTCGAGGGGGCTGAGGAATCGGTTCAGTTCCGTGGCCATCGGATCTCCGCGAGACGGCGGACCTGGGGGGGCCTTGAGGTGGATTGCTGCACTGCTTGACCTGCTTGCTGCATCGCAGCAGAACCATCGTTGCACAGAACCGGCTGGACGGCAAGCGGCAGCTGTCCAACGCAGGACTGTTTCAGAGTCGGAAACTCCGATGACCGAAGTGAGGAACCACTCCGGCATCGGCAAGTCCATGCCCGCACGGTTCTCGACGCCCGGGAACCGCGGTCACCACGTCACGCCAGAATCCGATAGCCGGAGCGGGCGGTCAGTGCCCGAAACAGCTTCTGCAGTCGGCGGAGCACCGGCCGTTCCCCGCTGCCGATGGGCCGGCCGTCGACCTCGGAAACCGCCGCCAGTTCGCCCATCGTGCCGGTGCAGAACGCCTCGTCGGCGCGGTAGAGCTCGGCCTGGGAATAGTCCGCCACCTGGCTGGGAATGCCGTTCTCCCGGCAGAGTTCGAGCACGGTCGACCGGGTCACGCCCTCCGGGCACGCGTGGCAGTGGCTGGTCACCACGACGCCTCCCCGCACCAGGAAGACGTGGGTGGCGTTCGTCTCCGCGACGAAGCCCCGGCGGTCCAGCATCAGGGCGTCGTCGGCGCCCGCCGCGTTCGCCTCGATCTTGGCCAGGATGGACTGGATCAGGTTGTTGTGGTGGATCTTCGGGTCCATGCAGTCCGGCGGAAAGCGGCGGATCGAGGACGTGATCAGGCGGATCGGCTGCGAGCCGTAGACCGGCGCCTTGTGCTCGGCGAGGACGATCAGGGTCGGACCGGCCGTGTTGAGCCGGGGGTCCATCCCGGATGTGGTCTTGACGCCGCGGGTCAGCGTCAGCCGGATGTGGACGTTGTCCCGCATTCCGTTCACCTCGAGTGTGCGCCGGATGTCGTCGATGATCTCCTGTTGCGAGGGGATCTCCGCGAAGGCCAGAGCCAGCGCCGAGTGGCGGAGGCGGTCCAGGTGCTGTTCGAGCTTGAAGATGCGGCCGTCGTAGAGGCGCAGCCCCTCCCAGACGGCGTCGCCGCCCTGCACGGCGGAATCGAACGGACTGATCCCGGCGCGGTCGCGGTGGATCAGCTCGCCGTTGATGTTGACCAGCAGGTCGGCATTGCGGGGATCGGCCTCTTGCAGCATGAAGGTCGGCGCCTCGGTCGGTCAGAAGGTGAGCCGGTGGGCGGCGAGATGATCGTAGTGTCGCTGGCACTCGTCGAGGATGTCGTTCAGGAAGCCGGGAACCGGTTCGTTCTTGGGCCGGTATGGAGCGAAGCCGGTGCTCTTCTCGACGGCGCCGTACCAGTGCGGCGCCCAGATCCCGTCCGTGTCGCGCCGCCCCGGCGGCCAGTGGAGCATCGCCTCGTCGAACTCGGCGCCCACCGCCCGGCAGAGGCTGGTCAGGCCCGCGCGCGGGTTGCGGAGCAGGTCGGCCGAGTCGATCACGGGCGGGGAGGCGCCGAGCCGCCTGAACTCCAGGTCGAACAGCTCCCGCTGCTGCGGCAGGCCGGTGTCGGCCAGGGTCGGCCGCGGCAGGATGCGGATCAGCGAGGTCAGCATCTCGGCGGGGTCGCGGATCAGGAACACGTTGGTCAGGCGGCTGGTCCATGACCGGTCCCCCGGCAGCAGGTGATGCGCCATGTGCTTCTGGTAGAAGATCGGCCGCTCTCGCGGCGCGTCCCCGGTCAGCCGCCTGGTGACCCGATCCAGGTCACTGTCGTGGTGGGCGAGGATGTCTTCGCGGCCGGGATGGTCGAGACCATGCTCGAGCAGGTAGTTGGCGTACAGGGGCTCGTCGCACACGAACGTGTCGCTGCGGTTTCCCCAGGCGCGGAGCATCGCCGTCGAGATGTTCCGCGGCCCGGACCACATCGCGATGCGAAGTACCTCCTGCCGGCGTCCGGCCGGAGTCGTGCCGGGGGCGGCGGTCATCTCTCCGCTCTGGCTCGCCGGCCTGCGCCGCGTGGGGCGCCGCCGATGTCCGGGCCGATCTCCACGGAACGCCCCATGTCGCCGCACTCGATGCCGGCGTGCAGGCGGTGGGCCGACATCAGGCCGACCTCGTTCAGACAGGCGGCCTGGCGCCCGGGATGACCGGGCCCGGCTACGTCGAGGACGCTCGGCTCGGGATGCCGCGCCCGGAAGTTGCGACGACAGCCTGCGACGTGTCGAGCCGGCCGTTCATCCCCGGGTTCATGCCGAATGCGGTTGACGATCTGCCTGCAGCCGGGGAGCCGGTCAGGGAGCAGGCCGCGCAACCTGAGCAGCCGCTTGGCCTCGAGTCGTTTGCAGTCGTGTGGGTACATGGCGGGAGGTGGGCGTGAGCGGCTTGCGACGTTCCCGGGAGGGCTTCATCCTAACGAGCCGGGTGCGGGAACGTTTCGCCGCTTTCCGAGCATTGGTCTTCGGGGACGGATGGGCCGTCGTCCTGGCGTCGGGTGCGGGCGGCGTGCCGATTCAGGGCCTCCTGGCCAACCGAGCCGATGGGCCGGGTGCCGGTCAGCCGGGAGCGCAACGGAGTCAGTTCCGCGGCGGAAGGTCTATGGTGCAGACCGGATGGGCCGAAGCTCCGGGTCTGCCAGGCGTTTCGGGGCTCCCAAGGATGCGGTGATAGCTTGTGCCGATGGGCCCACGGGCTGAGTTCGAGGCGGAGCACCCGGACGTTCACGTCCTGTCGGCCGATCAGGCGGGCCGGGTGGACTTGGTGATGGGCGCCCTCGGCTGGTTGGGCGACGAAGAGCAGGTCACGACCTGCGCGGACCTGGGCGGCGAGTCGAGCGCGGTGATGCGGGTCGAGCTCCAGGAGTTGCGGGGCGGCTGGCGTACGGCGGTGCTCAAGCAGTCTCTGCCGTGGGTTTCGGCGAGCGAGTCGATCGCCATGCCGGCCGATCGGGCGCGGGCCGAGCTGTGGTTCTACCGCTGCGTCGCACGCCTGCCCGATGCCGCGGGGCGCCTGCCGCGGCTGCTGGGCGGCGACGAGGGGCGGCGCCTTCTGTTGCTGGAGGACTTCCGCGGTGCGCGGGCCCTGACTTCGCTCTACCGGGGAGAGGCACTCGATGAACGTGCCGCGCGGGCCTTGGGCGCCTTCCTCGAGGCGCTTCATCGGGCAACGCGCGACGGCCAGGCCCCGGAGTTCGCGAATGCCGGAATGAGGACGTTGAATCACCGGATGGTGTTCGACGCTCCCCTCTCGGCGCCGGCGGCCGCCTGCGACGGCTTCGGCCCGGACGGTCCGGCGCCTGGCCGCGGCGTGCTCGAAGGGATCGAACCCGGCCTCGGCGCCGCGGCGTCCGCGATGCGTGCCGACCATGCTCTCCGCGAGGCGGTTGACGACCTGGGCCGCCGCTATCTGGACGGCGGTCCCTGCCTGGTTCACGGCGCCTTCCATCCGGGCAACTGGCTGTTGCTGCCAGCGGGCGGGGTCCGTGTGGTGAACCCGCAGTACGGCAGTTGGGGAGACGCGGAGTTCGATGTCGGCGTCGGGCTCGCTCACCTGTTGCTTGCGCGGCAGTCGGATGAGATCGTCAAGGCGTTCGTGACCGCGGCGACGGGTGCCGGGGGCGCTCCGGAAGTTGCGGACGCCGCCGACTCGGCGGAGGAACTCGCGCCCGGCGGCGAGGAGACGGCCGCGTGCGGGCAGCGTCCGGGAGCAGAGGCGTCCGGGCCTGATGCCGCGGACCGGTATCTGTTCGACCGCGAGTTGACGGCGCGCTACGCGGGTGTCGAGATGATCCGCCGCCTGATCGGCGGCGGCCAACTGCCCCTGGAGGCGGATGCGGGTGTCCGTTGCGCCCTGCTCGAGGCGGCTCGGGCCGCGATCGTCACCGGCCGCCTGGAGGTTCTGCAAACATGACCCGATCCGCTGTACACCCGTTGAGTGCGGCAACCCTGTTGGTCACGGCGTTCAGTCCGTTCGCCTCTGCTCCCGCCCCCGTCCTGGCGCAGACGGCTGCTTTCGAACAGGGGCGCGTACTCGTCGGTCCCGGCCATGTGCTGCCGCACCGGGAGCGGGTCGAGCCCTTCAACCGGATGCTCGAAGAGCGCCTGGAGACGCTGCTGCCGCGGCTGATGCGGGAGACCGGGATCGACATGTGGCTGGTGATCAACCGCGAGTACAACGAGGACCCGGTCTTCTTCAGCCTGGTGCCGCGGCCGGTGTTTGCGGCAAGGCGTACGACGATGCTGGTCTTCTTCGACCGCGGCGAGGACGACGGCGGCGTCGAGTTGCTGACGGTCAACCGCTACCCCTACGGCGCGTTGTACGAGTCGGCCTGGGAGGGCGGCGACCTCGACGAGCAGTGGCAGGGCCTGGGCGAGGTGATCGCGGAGCGCGACCCGAAGCGGATCGGCGTCAACGTGTCGCGCCACTGGCCGGTCGCCGACGGTCTCTCGGCGGCGCTCCACGAACGGCTGATGGAGGTGCTGAAGCCGGAACACAAGGAGCGCGTGACCAGCGCCGAGGAGCTCGTCGTGCGCTGGATCGAGACCCGCAGCCCGCTCCAGATGGAGGCGTACCCGCAGATCGTGTCCCTGGCGCGGGGGGTGATCGCGGAGGCGTTCTCGGAGCGCGTGGTCACTCCGGGCGCGACGACCACGGACGATGTGGTCTGGTACATCGCCCGGCGCTTCGAGGATCTCGGGCTCGACATCTGGTTCTTGCCCTCGGTGAACGCGCAGCGACGGGCGGCGGACGAAGACAGCGGCTGCGGCGCCGACGAGCCCTTCTGCGGCGGCAGCGGCGATTACGTCATCCGCCGCGGCGACGTGCTGCACACGGACGTGGGTATCTGCTACCTCGGTCTCTGCACCGACACCCAGGAAATGGGCTACGTGCTCCGCCTCGGCGAGAGCGGGGCGCCGGCCGAGCTCCAGCGCGCGCTGGCCGCCGGCAACCGCTGGCAGGACATCCTGACCGGCGAGTTCCGGACCGGTCGCACCGGCAACGAGATCCTGGCGGCGACGATCGCGCTGGCCACCGACGAGGGCCTGCGTTCCAGCACCTACACGCACCCGCTCGGCGTGTTCGGCCACGCTCCGGGCCCGACGATCGGCATGTGGGACAACCAGGGACCGACGCCGATCCGGGGCGACTGGCCGCTCTACCCGGACACCGCCTACGCGATCGAGGGCAACGTGAAGGTCGAACTCGAGATGTGGGGCGGCCAGGACGTCCAGATCAAGCTCGAGCAGAGCGCCGTCTACGACGGCGACAGGGTGTACTACCTCGCCGGCCGCCAGACCGAATGGCGCCTGGTGCGGTAGCAGGGGGCCTGATCGCGGCGCTGTCTCAGAAGATGGCGCTCAGAAGGCCGAATCCGGCGCAGACGACGGCCACCAACCCGCCGACGACTAGCAGTACGACGCCTGCGGCGATCGTCACGGGAAGTGCGATGATCGCGATCGGGATCAGGATGACGGCCAGCAGTGCGGCGGCAATGAAGCCGAGGATCTTGAACGGCAGAAGCACCAGCTTGAACGCGATCTTCACGACGAAGGCGACGACCGCGAAGACGGCGAGCACGGCCAGGGCGATGGCCCCGAGGGTCAGGATGGTCAGAACTTCCATTTTCGAGTTGTACTCCTCCTGCTTCTGCACTACGCGGATGAGCCGTTCAGGTTTCGCGGCGCGCTGAGCCGGCCCCGGACGCCGCCCTGGCGACTACATGGACAAGATCGTGGTCGGTCCGACCGCCCGCGGGCCGGGATCGAACCCAGCGTGGTCGCGAGCCTGTCGCGCGGGTTTCTGTCACGGGCTGGTAGTCTGCCGGGATTCCGAGTGGGAGGTGTGTGCGATGAAGATGGACCGCAGACGGTTTCTGCAGACCGGCGCCGCGCTGGGCGCCGCCGCCGCAGCCGCAGGCTGCATGGAGGGTGCGGCGTCCGAAGAGGAGCACGCCGCGGCGGCCGTCGCCGAGCCCCTCTACCGCATTTCCCTGGCCGAATGGTCCTACTTCCGCGAGTTGTTCGGTCCGGGCCTGAGCGCGTTGGGCGACGGCTCCTTTCGGGACGACCCGAGCCTGCTCTATCAGGGCGAACTCGACCACCTCGATTTTCCGGCGCGAGCCCGCAGCCACGGGATCGAGGCGGTCGAGTACGTGAACACCTTCTTCTTCGACCGCGCCCGCGACGAGGAGTACCTGGCGGACCTCAAGTCCCGATGCGACGGGGAGGGCGTGACGAGCCTGCTCATCATGTGCGACGCGGAGGGCGACATCGGGGCTCCGGACACGGCGGCGCGCGCGCAGTCGGTGGAGAATCACCACAAGTGGGTCGAGGCGGCGGCTTTCCTGGGCTGCCACTCGGTGCGGGTGAACGCGGCCAGCGCCGGTTCCTTCGAGGAACAGCAGCAGCTGGCCGCTGACGGCCTGCGCCAGTTGTGCGAGTACGCCGACGGCTACGACGTGGACGTCCTGGTAGAGAACCACGGCTATCTCTCCAGCAACGGCCAGTGGCTCGCCGGCACGATCGCGATGGTGGACCATCCGCGGGTCGGTACCCTGCCCGACTTCGGCAACTTCCGGACGTCGTACGAACCGGAAGAATGGTACGACCGTTACCAGGGCGTGTCCGAGCTCATGCCCTACGCCCGGGCCGTCAGCGCCAAGAGCTACGACTTCGACGAGGACGGCAACGAGACCGCGATCGACTACGAACGGATGATGCGGATCGTCCTCGACGCCGGCTACCGCGGCTGGGTCGGGATCGAGTTCGAAGGCCGGATGGCGGCGGACGAGGGAATCGTCAAGACCAGGGAGTTGCTTGAGCGGCTGCGGGACGAACTGACGCCGGAGTACGCCTGACGGGTCAAGCTCGGAACCTGTGCTCCAGTACGCTGGCGACGTCTTCAAGGCTTTCGCCGAATCCCGAAGTGATCCGCGATCTGAGTACGCGAAGACCTGGAGGCGTGGCTGGTACCGGCGCTGGCGGGCATCGCGCCGCCCGGGTTCACGTCGGCGGCGCGCGCTCCGCTTCGAAGACCCGCCCCGGGTTGAGGATCCCCTGCGGGTCGAGCGTCCTCTTCAGCGTCTTCATCAGCTCGATCTCCACCGGCGAACGGCTGCGACCGAGGTGGGAGCGCTTCTCGAAGCCGATGCCGTGCTCGGCCGACACCGAGCCGCAGATCGGTTCGAGGTGACCATAGACGATCTCCTCGACCGCACTGCGCGCCTCCGGTGAGCCGTCGCCGACGGAGACGACTACGTGCAGGTTGCCGTCGCCGAGATGGCCGAAGACGACGCACCGGCTGCCGGACCACCGGTCCGCCAGCGTCGTCTTGATGTCGGCGACGTAGGTCTCCATGTCGGCGATCCGCAGGCTGACGTCGAAGGTGAAGATCGGCGCCAGGTGGTTGAGCTGCTCGACATCGTCCCGGAGCGCCCAGATCTCGTCCCTCTCGGCCTTCGACTTGCCCAGCACCGCGTCGCCGATCAGGCCGGCCTCCATGCAGTCTCCGAGCGCTTCCTCGAACTGGACCGCGTCCTCCTCTGGCCGAGCGCCGAGCGACTCGACCAGAACGTAGTAGGGATCGCCGTGCGGAATCGGCGGCGCCGTCCTGGCCTCGGCGCCTGTGACCAGCTCGTAGAACTCGCGCCACATCACCTCGAAGGCGCTCATCGAGCCGCCAATCGCCTCTTCCAGCCGGCCTAGCAGCGCGATGACCTCGGAGAAGCCGGGAAGCGCGAGCAGGGCGCAGTTGTGGCTCCGAGGACGTCGCTGAAGCCGCAGCACGACCCGGGTGACAATTCCCAGTGTGCCCTCGGAGCCGACGAACAGGTGCTTCAGGTCGTAGCCGGCGTTGTTCTTGACCATCTTGTTCAGGCTGGAGAGCACGGTGCCGTCGGCCAGCACCGCCTCCAGACCAAGGACCGAGTCCCGGGTCATCCCGTAACGGATCGTCCGGTTGCCGCCGGCGTTCGTCGCCACGTTGCCGCCAATCGTGCAGGAACCGCGGGCGCCGAGGTCGAGCGGGAAGAGCAGCCCCTCGGCCTCCGCCGCTTCCTGAATGCTCTGCAGCGCCGCGCCTGCCTGGACCGTCATCGTTCGGCCTACGGGGTCGATCTCCTCGATCGCGGTCATCCGTTCGAGCGTGATCGCCACCTCCAGGTCACCCGCCACGCCGCCGCCCACGAGCCCGGTCAACCCGCCCTGCGGCACGACCGGCTGTGCGGCGCGGTGGCAGGCCGCCAGCGCCGCCGAGACCTGCTTCGTGGTGCGCGGACGGAGTACCGCCCGAGCCGCACAGGGCACGGCGCCCGAGCCGTCGCCGGCGCGTGCCGTGACCGCCTCGCCGGTGAGGACGACATCGTCGCCGAGGGCGGCGCACAGTTCGGCGATCAGGGCGTCGCTGCGGTTGGATTCGTGGTCGTTCATGGCGGTTGCGGGTGACGCGAGTCCGGGGCCGGCAGCGAGAAAACGCGGGCGCTTTGCTTTCCTCGTGGCTCCCTTAGCGGTCGGGTTCGAGGATCGCCAGGCAACGGGCCTTGAAATCGGTGGCGTTGATCGTTGCCGTCTGCCCAGTTTTCAGGACCGGTCAGATGGTGTCAACTCGGCGGCGCCCTCAGCCGACTACGCTCTGGAACAGGAGAACCATCAGCGAGATCGTTGTGCCGGTGTAGAGAGTAAGGCCGGCGCCCATGAGCCAGACGATGAGCTTCAGCCTCGCCTCCAGGCTCGTGTGCCCGGCCACCATTTCCGCGCGGAGGGCCGCGATCTCGTCCATGACCGCCTTGAACCTGATGTCGACGACCTCGAACTTGCTGTCGACGATCTCGAACTTGCTGTCGACGCCGACGAACTCGTTTCGGACGGCGGCGAACCCTTCCCGGGACTCACTCCGGGCGGTTGAGAACTCACCCTGGGACTCGCTACGGATGGCGGCGAACCCTTCCTGGGACTCCGCGCGAACGGCGGCGAACTCGTTTCGGACGGCGGCGAACCCTTCCTGGGACTCGCTACGGATGGCGGCGAACCCTTCCTGGGACTCGCTACGGATGGCGGCGAACTCCGCCTGGGACTCCGCGCGAACGGCGGCGAACTCGCCTCTGACTTCGCTGCGGAACGTTGCGATCTCGCCCTTGACGCGTTCCTCGGAGGCCTCGAGCCGGGCGACGATCTCCTCGCGGAAGCCGTCGAACCTGCCGTCCATGACGGCTGTCTGCTGTTGGAGGACGGTGACCGCCTCCTTCAAGTCGGCCACATCGCCTTCCAGCGACCGCTGCCCGGTGCCGCTTCCCGTCACTTCGAGCATCACTTGAGCCTTCTCTTCGGTGGAGCCAGCTTCCCTGATCTCCTGCGTGGCTGGAGCTGACTCCGACTGTATCGCTGTTGGTCGCATGATTCCACTTCGCCTGGTTGCCGGTGGGCGAGGCCGGACTCGTACCCGGTCTCTACAGACTCAGACGGAATCCGCCTGCGGGAAGTGGATCCGCAGGCTGCCTCCAGCGCGACCCGCGCCCCGCCGTTCATCGGAGTGCGGATTGTACGGTGCGCGGCAGAACTGCCGGAGGCCGGCGCTTCGCGCCGGGTGCGGGCAGGATGCCGGCGTTCCCGGGAGGGACGATGTTGGGAGGCGGGGTGGCTCAGAGAGTTCGGTGCAGCCAGGCGACCAGTTCGTCCAGTGCGGTGAAGACGGGCGCGCCGGCCGCGGCCGCGGCGGTCGACTGTCTGCTGTCGCCGGGCGGCCGGTCGTGGAGCGCCAACGGTCGCTGGTAGCGGAGCGCCAGTTCGATCTCGCTCCTGGTGCCGGCGCTGCCCGGCAGGGCGACCACGGCGTCGGCACTGAGGACGTTGATGTGATTGCGCGAGTCGGGTCCCGTGCCTGCCGCGCCAGACAGCGGCAGGTGAGTCCGGATCGCCAGCTCGACCCACGGGTTCGGGTAGCCGCCGGGCGAGGCGCCGCTGTCTTCCGCGCCCGGCAGCACGCCGATGCACAGGCCCTTGCGGTCGGGCGTCTCGGCGAAGGCGCGACTGGTCGCGGTCATCGTGCCGGCACCGCCACCGGTCAGCAGGTGCCAGCCGGCGCTCGCGATCGCGCGGCCCAGCGGTGCGGCCAGATCGTCGTGGCTCTCGGCGCCTGAACCCATCACGCCGACGACGGGCAGGCGGCTGGCTACTGGGACTTGCCCCGGGCGCTGATCGGCCACAGTTCCTCGACCCGGCCGTCACGCACCGGGTAGTAGACATCGTAGAGATTGACCGTCGGGTCGCAGTGCGGGGTGACGCACCAGAGCCTGTCGCCGAGCTGGGGCGGTCGGGGTGCGTCGGCGATGCGGAGCATGCCGTGTTCGTCGCCGCCCCAGCCGTACACGACACCGGCCATGTCGGCGAGTTGGGGTCGGTCGGCGTCCGATGCGAACGCCTTGTAGCCTCCGTCCGTCGTGATCATCTCGGGCGCCGGCTGGCTGATCGCGGTGACGACCACGAAGAGCGACGTCTCGAAGTCGTCGAAGACCTCGCCGTTGCGGCTGCCGATCTGCCGGTACTGCTCGTCCATGAACAGGTAGGAGCCGACCTGCAGGTCGGTCATGCCGTCGACGGCCGAGTCGATGTCCCAGGTGCCCGTGCCGCCCCCGGTGAGGACGCTGAGCTCGATGCCGTCGTCCTCGATCAGCCGCTTCGTCTCCACCGCAGTTGCGAGCGCGGCGAGCGAGCGCTCCTGACGCTCGGCGTGGCCGTGGACATGCATCAGGTGCCCGGCGTAGGCCTGAAGACCCTGAAGATCGAGGTTCGGCAGACCGTCGATCGCCTGGGCGAGCTCGAGGGCGGGCTCGCCCACCGCGATGCCCGTGCGCCGCGTGCCGACATCCAGGTCGACGAGCACCCGCTGCGTGACGCCCTGCGCCGCGGCCGCCTCGTTCAGCCGTTCGGCGGCCGGCTGGTTGTCGACGACCAGGGCGACCTCGGGACTTTTCTTCGAGAGGGTGACGACCCGCCCGATCTTGTCGTCGGTCACGACCGGCGAGGTGATCAGGACCTCCTCGATCCCGGCTTGGACCATCACTTCCGCTTCGCCGACCTTGGCGCAGCAGACACCGACCGCTCCCATCTCCATCTGGCGCTTCGCCAGCAGCGGGCACTTGTGGGTCTTCGTGTGAGGGCGAAGGCCGATGCTCCGCTCCTCGGCGTGGGCCGCCATCTTTGCCAGGTTCAGTTCCATCGTGGCGACGTCGATGAGCAGCGCCGGCGTTGGCACTTCCTCGACCGGGACCGGCGTGTCCAGTGGAATCGCTTCGTGGCTCAAGGCGGGCTCCGGCGCGCCTGTGGAGAGGCCTGAACTGCAGGCGACGGAGGCGCCGCCGGCCGTGCCGACCGCTCCCAGGAACGCGCGTCGCGTGGTGTGGCGGGCCATTTGAAGCTGCGACTATAGCCGCCGGAGTCCTCGCAGGCGGCGGTATTCTGGCCCGGCCCATGAAGATTGCCGCCGGTTCGTTGGTCCTGTTCGCGGCGGCTCTGTCTGCCCAGCCGCCGGACCGGATCTTCACGGACGAAGTCGACGTGGCGGAGGCGTCGGTCGTGATTGAACTGCCGCGGCTCGGGAAGGTGTCGCCGGAGGAGTTCGAGCCGGATGACTTCGTCGTCGAGGTGGTCGGCGAGCGACGTCGCGTCACGGGCGTATCGGCGCTCGACCTGAAGGCGAATCCTCGGCCGGTGCTCGTCTACGTCGATGCCCTGCTCTCGAAGCCGGAAACGGTCCGCGTCAGCGCCGGGGCGCTGGCGCGGCAGGCGAGGCCGCTGACCGCGTTGGGCCCGGTTGAGATCGTCGTGGACGTTGGGCTACCCGGCGGCGCCGACGTGCGGCTGTCGCCGTCCAGCGCTCCACGAGCCGTGGCGGCGGCGCTCGAGAAGATCGCCGGCGAGGGCTTGGGCCGGGATGCGTACTTCGAGTCCGGGAACCGGCCCGCCGGCCTGCCTACCTACGTCGACGTGATGCGGGGAGCGGCCGAACGGCTGCTGGCCGAGGCCGTGCCCCGCTGCGGCGACCCGCCGTGCTTCCTGTTCTGGTTTAGCGACGGGTTCCCCGCCGTGGACGATGCCGGCGTCCGGGCGGCCGGCGACCTGGCGGCCGGCCTTGCCGCGCATGGCTGGATCGTGGTCGCGATGGCGCTCCATGTGCCCACGCCCGCCCCGGACCTCGCCCAGCCGAGGCCGCTCAGCTTCGAACAGTGGAAGGCGTTGACCCCCGGGGTCAAGATGCCGCCATCGGGGGGCGACCCCAGCCGACTGCGGGGCCTCCCGGCGAGCAGCTTCGACTTCTATGTCGAGCCGCGGTACGCGCCGCTGCGTCAGGCGGCGGTCGCGTCCTGCGGCGCCGCCCTGCGGGTCGAACATCAACTGGAGGCTGAGTTCGAGCGATTGGAACGCCGCCTGCTGCTGCGGTTTGCGCCCGAGGAGGACGACGAGCCGCCCGAGGAGTCGTTCGGTGGTCTTCTGCCGGTCGAAGTGCGGCTGGCGGAGGTGTCCCGTTTCGCGGACCGGCGGAAGTTCGCGCGGTGGCTGGGGCTCGTGCCGGACGAGGAGCGGTTGCGGTACGGCCGGTGGGGGCGGCGCGCCCGGTGATTCGCTAGAACTAAACCGCGGCTTCGCCAGCACTTCCGGGTCGGGAATGCCTCCGGCAGACGACGCACCGGCCCCGGGGGCCTCGTCGCTACGCTCCTCAACCCCACAGGGCCGGGAACTCCGAGCCGCCGTCAAGTCTCCGCTCTCGTCTTGCCATCGATCCTCCTCGCCAATGTGTGCCCTCCACCATTCAACGGCACGCCCCCTGTGTCACGTACGTTGGCAGAGAGGGCGCCGCCGCCGAGGTTCGACCGTTCCTTGTCCGTCAAGCGGTACTTCTGTAGTCGGCTTCCTGGCTTGTCGGGAATGGTGTAGGCGATTCTCTGGTCGGAGACGAGCCTCCTCATGACCTGGTTGAGCTGGCCGGAAACGGCCTTCTGCCCCAGCCCTTTCGACAGTTCCGCCTTCGACAGTGGACCATCTGCGAGCTGGCGGAGAACCCTTGTCTCGAGCGACTCCGACTCCGACTCTGGCTGCGACTCCGACTCTGACTCTGGCTGCGACTCTGGCTGTGCCTCCGACTCTGGCTCCGACTCTGGCTGCGACTCTGGCTGTGCCTCTGACTCTGGCTCCGACTCTGGCTGCGACTCTGGCTGTGCCTCTGACTCTGGCTCCGACTCTGGCTGCGACTCTGGCTGCGACTCTGCTCCTTCGCGGCCGGTCTCAACGCTCACGAAGTCAAGCCCGAGTCCACCGGACTTCGACCGCCAACGAGGTTCAACCGTTCCGGCAGCTCGACATGTACTGACGATGTCTCCGATGCCGCGCCCCCACGCCTCGACCATGCCAGCCCGGAAGAACGCGTTGGCGACCGTCGGATTGTGCGGCGCGGAAGCGTGTGCGCCCACGAGATCGTCGTACGTCCAGTCGAGTGGCAAGTCGCCCGGGTTCCACAACGAAACGCGGTCGTCATACACCCTGATCTGAATCGGCGCCGAGACACTGTAGTCGCGGTGCACCACTGCGTTCAGCACGGCTTCCCGCAGCGCTCCACCGGGCGCCAGCGGAGTCTCGCGCCGGTAGATGCCTTCGTAGGCAATCTCGGCTCTCGAGTACTTCGTGCGGAGCAGGTCAACGGTGCGTTCCACCTGAGTCAGCAGATCACCCTCGATCACGTCCTGGTAGGCGAGATCGGTATCCGTCCTGAAGTAACCGATCTTCACGAAGGCCCCGGCGAAGAAGTGCGTCGGTTCCGCGTGGAAGAGCAGCACGGCTGCTCGCCGCAGATGCTCGCCCTCGCGCAGGCGCAGAGCTTCGATCAGGCTGTCGTCTGAATCCTCCAGGACCCTGCGCGGGAGGCGTTCAGCCGCGACACCGAGCCGTCGGAACTCCTTGAGCGTTCCGCGGTCCAGGTCCTTCAGGCCGACGCCCGGCATCGGTGCGTCATCCCAATTGCGGCCATGCTTGCGCAGCAGGAACTGGTTGAGCGCGGCGCCCCTCAGGACCTGCCTGGTGCTGCCGCTGCGGTAGTGGTATTCGCCCTTGTAGCTGATCGGGTTCGGATAGGGAGCGACCTTGATCTCCAGGTACTCGCCGCCTCGCCCCGACTGCAGGTTCACGTCCACAACGATGCCCAGCAGCGACAGCACCCTGTTGGGAATCTCCTCAAGTAGCCGGAGCGGGTCCTCCACGCCGACTATCTCGCCCTGGTTGTCCCTGCCGATCTCCAGCACGCCGCCCTGCGCATTCGCGAACCCGCAGATCCACTTGAGGTATTCGTCCCGCCAGGACTCCTTCCATTCCCGGGTCTGGGACTCAGGCATCGTGCCCGTCGCCCCTTTCCTCTTCCGTCCCCGTGGGAAAGAGCGAAGTGGTCGGGACGCCCTCCTCGCAGCTGTGTTCGTCGCCGAAGTGCTCCCGCTCGCGTGCGGCCGTCGCTTGTTCGGCCTCAAGCGTGTCGATAGCGGCTTGCTCAGCAGGACACGCCACCTCATTCAACGCTCCTGCGCGATACTTGACCATAGCTCGTGTCGAAAAACCCGACGCAGGCAGTCCGCGTCGCGCCGAGAAAGAACGGCTGCCCGGAAACGTGTGCCTCACCGGCGCCTTCAGGGTCTCGGCAATACTCTGCCCGGAGTCGATCATCGTGGCGTCCGGAGCCAATCGGCGTGAGTGGCGGCGAATCATACTGCCCCATGCTCTCGCTGCGCGGGGCTTTCTGTTTGGCGCAGGCTGCGTCACGTGGCCAGCTTCTCAGTAAGCCCAATGCTCAGCGCCAGTCCGCCTTCTTCACCTCGCGAATGCTGCGGTCCAGGTCGAGTACCAGCCGTTCGCGATGAGCGAGTTCGCTGTCGCCGTCGTAGGATGCTCGTGGTTCCCGGATCTCCGAGAAAGAAGCTGCGCTGGCTGCTTCGGGTGCCCGCCAGGAAGCATGACGAGGGAGGATGTCGGCCGTGCTCGGCCGAGAAGCAATCCTAACCCGCCACGCTGTGCTCCCGCTCGCGCAACCGGATCAGGCACTCCTGGCTCGCCGAGGCGACGAGCTCGCCTTGCTGGTTGAAGACGTGACCGCGGACGAAACCGCGGCCGCGCGCCGCGACCGGGCTCTCCTTGCTGAACAGGAGCCATTCATCGGCGCGGAAGGGGCGGTGGAGCCAGAGGGCGTGGTCGAGGCTCGCGCCCTGGATTCGGTAGCCCTTCATCGATGGACCGTGGGGCTGCATGGAGACCGCCATGAAGTCCAGGTCGGACATGTAGGCGAAGAAGGAGAGGTGGATGATGCGGTCGTCGGGCAGCGCTTCGCGGCAGCGGAGCCATGTGTTCTTGCGGGGCTCGGTCGCGGGCCGATCGCCGCGCGGCAGCATCTGAATTCCCTCGACCTGGCGGCTGTCGATCACCTCGAAGCGGTGGGCGAAGCGCCGGTAGGAGGGGTCGTCCTTCGCCATCTTCCGGTAGATGTCGCCGTCTGAAGGCAAGTCGTCGGGCGGAGGCACGTCAGGCATGTCGGACTGGTGCTGCAGGCCGCCCTCTTCGACCTGGAAGGACGAGGACATGTTGAAGATCGCCTGTCCGTGCTGGATGCCGACGACGCGGCGAGTGGTGAAACTCGACCCGTCGCGAATGCGGTCGACATCGAACAGGATCGGGCGCTTCGGGTCGCCGCGGCGCAGGAAGTAGGCGTGGATGGAGTGGAGGTGCCGGCCTTCGACCGTCTTCGAGGCGGCGACGATCGCCTGCCCCAGGACCTGGCCGCCGAAGACGTGGTTGCCGGGCCCGTTCTGTGCACGGAACAGGTTCTCCTCGATCTGCTCCATCTGCAGCAGGTCGATCATCTCCTGGACTGCGCCGTTCATCGGACTGGTTCGGGTCCTCGATCGCCTCGGAGGTTGCGCGGTGGATGCGGTCCGCTCTGGCGCTTGCGGATTGTACGGCGTGCGGCAGAACTACCGGAGGCCGGCGCTTCGCGCCGGGTGCGGGCAAAGTACCCGCGTTCCCGGGAGGGACGATGTCGGGAGGCGGGGTGGCTCAGAGAGTTCGGTGCAGCCAGGCGACGAGTTCGTCCAGTGCGGTGAAGACGGGCGCGCCGGCGGCGGCCGCGGCGGTCGACTGTCTGCTGTCGCCGGGCGGCCGGTCGTGGAGCGCCAACGGTCGCTGGTAGCGGAGCGCCAGTTCGATCTCGCTTTCGGTGCCGGCGCTGCCGGGCAGGGCGACCACGGCGTCGGCGGAGAGGACGTTGACGTGGTTGCGGGAGTCGGGTTCCGTCCCCGCCGCGCCGGATAGCGGCAGATGCGTCCGGATCGCCACCTCGACCCACGGATTGGGGTAGCCGCCCGGCGAGCCGCTGCCGTCCGCGGCGCCGGGCAGCACACCGATGCACAGGCCCGAGCGCTTCGGCGTTTCGCAGAAGGCGCGGCTGGCGGCCGTCATCGTTCCCCCGCCGCCGCCGGTCAGGAGGTGCCAGCCGGCGCTCGCGATCGTGCGGCCCAGCGGCACGGACAGATCCTCGTGACCGTGTGCCCCCGAACCCATCACGCCGACGATCGGCAGGCGACGGACCGTGGTCTCCCGGCAGGTCTCCCGGAGTTGCGACGGGTTCATCTTGCCGAGGCACCGGGTCGGGAGACCACGTTCTCGCGATGTCTGCGGAGCACCACCACGCCGACGATCGGCAGGCGGCTGGCTACTGGGACTTGCCCCGGGCGCTGATCGGCCACAGTTCCTCGACCCGGCCGTCACGCACCGGGTAGTAGACATCGTAGAGGTTGACCGTCGGGTCGCAGTGCGGGGTGACGCACCAGAGCCTGTCGCCGAGCTGCGGCGGCCGCAGTGCGTCGGCGATGCGGAGCATGCCGTGTTCGTCACCGCCCCAGCCGTACACCACGCCGGCCAGATCGGCGAGCCGGGGCCGGTCGGCGTCCGACGCGAACGCCTTGTAGCCTCCGTCCGTCGTGATCATCTCGGGCGCCGGCTGGCTGATCGCGGTGACGACCACGAAGAGCGACGTCTCGAAGTCGTCGAAGACCTCGCCGTTGCGGCTGCCGATCTGCCGGTACTGCTCGTCCATGAACAGGTAGGAGCCGACCTGCAGGTCGGTCATGCCGTCGACGGCCGAGTCGATGTCCCAGGTGCCCGTGCCGCCCCCGGTGAGGACGCTGAGCTCGATGCCGTCGTCCTCGATCAGCCGCTTCGTCTCCACCGCAGTTGCGAGCGCGGCGAGCGAGCGCTCCTGACGCTCGGCGTGGCCGTGGACATGCATCAGGTGCCCGGCGTAGGCCTGAAGACCCTGAAGATCGAGGTTCGGCAGACCGTCGATCGCCTGGGCGAGCTCGAGGGCGGGCTCGCCCACCGCGATGCCCGTGCGCCGCGTGCCGACATCCAGGTCGACGAGCACCCGCTGCGTGACGCCCTGCGCCGCGGCCGCCTCGTTCAGCCGTTTGGCGGCCGGCTGGTTGTCGACGACCAGGGCGACCTCGGGACTTTTCTTCGAGAGGGTGACGACCCGCCCGATCTTGTCGTCGGTCACGACCGGCGAGGTGATCAGGACTTCCTCGATCCCGGCCTGGACCATCACCTCCGCTTCGCCGACCTTGGCGCAGCACACGCCGACCGCTCCCATCGCGAGCTGCCGCTTCGCCAGCAGCGGGCACTTGTGGGTCTTCGTGTGAGGGCGAAGGCCGATGCTCCGCTCCTCGGCGTGGGCCGCCATCTTTGCCAGGTTCAGTTCCATCGTGGCGACGTCGATGAGCAGCGCCGGCGTTGGCACTTCCTCGACCGGGATCGGCCTGTCCAGTGGAATCGCTTCGTGGCTCAAGGCGGGCTCCGACGCGCCTGTGGAGAGGCCTGAACTGCAGGCGACGGAGGCGCCGCCGGCCGTGCCGACCGCTCCCAGGAACGCGCGTCGCGTGGTGTGGCGGGCCATTCGAAGCTGCGACTATAGCCGCCGGAGTCCTCGCAGGCGGCGGTATTCTGGCCCGGCCCATGAAGATTGCCGCCGGTTCGTTGGTCCTGTTCGCGGCGGCTCTGTCTGCCCAGCCGCCGGACCGGATCTTCACGGACGAAGTCGACGTGGCGGAGGCGTCGGTCGTGATTGAACTGCCGCGGCTCGGGAAGGTGTCGCCGGAGGAGTTCGAGCCGGATGACTTCGTCGTCGAGGTGGTCGGCGAGCGACGTCGCGTCACGGGCGTATCGGCGCTCGACCTGAAGGCGAATCCTCGGCCGGTGCTCGTCTACGTCGATGCCCTTCTCTCGAAGCCGGAAACGGTCCGCGTCAGCGCCGGGGCGCTGGCGCGGCAGGCGAGGCCGCTGACCGCGTTGGGCCCGGTTGAGATCGTCGTGGACGTTGGGCTACCCGGCGGCGCCGACGTGCGGCTGTCGCCGTCCAGCGCTCCACGAGCCGTGGCGGCGGCGCTCGAGAAGATCGCCGGCGAGGGCTTGGGCCGGGATGCGTACTTCGAGTCCGGGAACCGGCCCGCCGGCCTGCCTACCTACGTCGACGTGATGCGGGGAGCGGCCGAACGGCTGCTGGCCGAGGCCGTGCCCCGCTGCGGCGACCCGCCGTGCTTCCTGTTCTGGTTTAGCGACGGGTTCCCCGCCGTGGACGATGCCGGCGTCCGGGCGGCCGGGGACCTCGCGGCAGGCCTTGCCGCGCATGGCTGGATCGTGGTCGCGATGGCGCTCCATGTGCCGACGCCCGCCCCGGACCTCGCCCAGCCGAGGCCGCTCAGCTTCGAACAGTGGAAGGCGTTGACCCCCGGGGTCAAGATGCCGCCATCGGGGGGCGACCCCAGCCGACTGCGGGGACTCCCGGCGAGCAGCTTCGACTTCTATGTCGAGCCGCGGTACGCGCCGCTGCGTCAGGCGGCGGTCGCGTCCTGCGGCGCCGCCCTGCGGGTCGAACATCAACTGGAGGCCGAGTTCGAGCGATTGGAGCGCCGCCTGCTGCTGCGGTTTGCGCCCGAGGAGGACGACGAGCCGCCCGAGGAGTCGTTCGGTGGTTTTCTGCCGGTCGAGGTGCGGCTGGCGGCGGTGTCCCGTTTCGCGGACCGGCGGAAGTTCGCGCGGTGGCTGGGGCTCGTGCCGGACGAGGAGCGGTTGCGGTACGGCCGGTGGGGGCGGCGCGCCCGGTGATTCGCTAGAACGTAAGGAGTTCGACCAGGTCCGGGGCGGCGAAGAACAGCGCCAGCGAGAGCAGGGCCGTCAGCACGAGCGGCAGCACGCACAAGAATGGCGCTTCCGCGATCTTCGAGGGGCCGCCGTCGCCGCCCGGCGGCGCGGCGAAGAAGCCCCGGACCACAACCGGCATCAGGTAGAAGACGGCGAGCAGCGAACTGAGCATCAGGACGCCGAGGAACGCGGCCTGCGCCGGGAAGCCGGTCTCGAGGGCGCCGACCATCAGGTACCACTTGGCCCACGACCCGCCGAGCGGCGGAATGCCGATGATCGAGAGCGAGGCGACGAAGAAGGCGGCGAAGGTCCAGGGCATCGTCCGGCCGAGGCCGTCAAGCTCGCTGACCTTCTTCTTGTGGGTGGCGACCAGGATCGCGCCCGCGCAGAAGAAGAGGGTGATCTTTCCCGCCGCGTGCATCGCGATCTGCAGGCCGCCGGCCAAAACCCCGGTGGCGGTCGCCATCGCGGCGCCGAGGACGATGTAGGCGAGCTGGCTGATCGTCGAGTAGGCGAGACGTGCCTTCAGGTTGTCCTGGCGGATCGCCACGACCGCCGCCATCAGCATGGTGAACGAGGCGACCGTCATCAGGGTGAGCGAGGCGGCGCCGCCCCGGAGCAGGTCGAGGCCGAAGACGTAGACCACGACCTTGAGGATGGTGAACACCCCCGCCTTGACCACCGCCACCGCGTGCAGCAGCGCGCTGACCGGGGTCGGCGCGACCATCGCGTTGGGCAGCCAGCGGTGGAGCGGCATGAGCGCCGCCTTGCCGGCGCCGAAGGCGTAGAGCAGCAGGAGCACGGTGACCAGGCCGGAGCTCGTGTCCGCGGCCAGGATGCCGCCGGGAGTGAACTCGACCGTTCCGGTGAGCCGCCAGGTGAACAGGATCGCGAACAGCAGGAAGGTGATCGAGGTGAACAGCAGGATGCCGAGGTAGATGCGCCCGGCGCGCCGCGCCTCGGAGGTGCCGTGGTGGGTGACGAGCGGGAATGTGAGGAGCGTCAGCGCCTCGTAGAACAGGAACAGGGTGAACAGGTTGCGCGCGAAGGCGATGCCCAGCGCGGCGAAGATCGAGAGCGCGAAGAAGGTGAAAAAGCGGGTCTGGTTCTTCTCGTGGTGGCCGCGCATGTAGCCGACGGCGTAGATCGAGGTGGCGATCCACAGGCCGCTCGCGACAAGTCCATAGAGCAAGCCGAGGGGCTCGACCTGGAACGCGAGTTCGACTCCGGGAAGCACCTCGAACAGGACGAGTTCCGGCCGGCCGCCGCGCAGAACGCCGTCGCCGAGTTGCCAGACGGCGTAGAACGTGGCGACGCCGATCAGGGGCGTCGCCAGGTCGCGCAGGTTCGGATGTCCGAGGCGACCGAAGACCTGACAGGAAACCGCCGCCGCCAGCGGCAGCAGGATGGCGACCAGGATCGTCGTCTCGGCGCTCATCGTCCTTGTCTCAGATGCCGCCCTGCAGCAGGAGGCCCGCGGCCTCCGCGGCAACGCCGTAGGTCCAGTTCGTCGTCAGGCCGAACACGATGGCCGCCGCGATCAGAATCCAGGTCGGCGCCAGCATGGCGAACGGCGCCTCGCGCAGCCCCGGCCGGACGTGGTCCTCGGCCGGCTGGCGGAAGTACAGGGCTTCGACGACCCGTCCCACGTAGACGACGGCGAGCAGCGAACTCAGCAGGATGAGCACGGCCGCCGCGGTCCAGCCGCGCTCCAGCACGCCGGACACCAGGTACCACTTGCTGACGAAGCCGACGGTGCCGGGGACCCCGATCAGGCTCAGGCCTCCGATCACCAGTGCCGCACAGGTGACCGGCATCCGGCGGCCGACGCCGGCCAACGCGTCGAGGTGGACGGCGCCCACGCGGTGGAGCAGGCAGGCGACGACCAGGAACAGCCCGCCCTTCATCACCGCGTGGTTGAACAGGTGGACCAGGCCGCCGGCCAGCCCCGTGGCGTTGGCGGTCGAGAGGCCCAGGGTCATGTAGCCGACCTGGGCGACGCTCGAGTAGGCAAGCAACCGCCGCAGGTCGGTCTGGAAGATCGCCGCGCCCGAGGCGAGGAACATGGCGAGGATCGACAGCGGCATGAGCACCACGTGCAGGCGAAGTTCTCCGAACACGAAGGGCGCGCCGAAGATCACGAAGAGGATCGTCGCCAGCAGGTAGAAGGAGACCTTCGTAGCGGTCGCGGCCAAAAAGGCGCTCACCTTGGGCGGCGCGAAGGAGTACGCGTTCGGCAGCCAGTGGTGCAGCGGGAAGACGGCCAGCTTGATCGAGATGCCGACCACGAGCAGCGCCAGCGCGAGGACGGCGCCGCGATCGTCTAGCGAAGGCTCGAGGCGCTCGGCGATCTCGCGAAGGTTCAGGGTGCCCGTGGCCTGGTAGAGCAGGCCGACCCCGAGCATGAAGAAGACGCCGCCGATCGTGCCCATCACCAGGTAGTGGAAGGCGGACATCACGGCGCGCCGGTGGCCGCCGAGGCTGACCAGGATGTACGACGAAAGCGACGAGATCTCGAGGAAGACGAAGATGTTGAAGGCGTCGCCGGTGATCGTGATCCCGAGCAGGCCGCAGACGCAGAGGAGGAAGACCGCGTAGTAGAGGTGGCGTCGCGATTCGGACACGCGGGGTGGACCGCCGCGCGAGTCGAAACTCATCACGACCAGGGCCATCGCCGTGACCAGGACGAGCAGGTAGGCGTTGACCGTGGAGACCCGGTACTCGATGCCGAGCGGCGGCGGCCAGCCGCCGAGGTGGTACGAGATGACGCCGCCGCCGCGTACCTGGATCAGGAGCGCCACGGCGATCGCGAAGCACGCCGCGACGATGCCGAGGCTGAACAGGCGGGTGACGCGCGGGTTGCGAATCAACACGCACGCCGGCGCCGCCAGCAGCGGCAGGACGACCTCGAGGACGACGAAGTGGTCGGTCAACCCGGGCAACTCAGCCGTGCTCCATGTCCCAGGCGACCGCCTCGTCCTCCTCGGACGTGCCGTACTCGCGGTGGATGCGGACGGCCAGGGCGAGGGCCAGAGCGGTGGTCGCGACGCCGACGACGATGGCGGTCAGCATCAGCACGTGGGGGAGGGGGTTCGAGTAGAGGATCTCGTGGCCTTCGTGCCCCGCGCCGTGGCCCGCGTCCTGGGGAACGATCGGCGCCGTGCCGCCCTCGACCTTGGCCATCGACACGTAGAACAGGATCGCCGCGGCCTGGAAGATGTTGAGGCCCATCACCTTCTTGACCAGGTTGTCGCGCGCGATGACGATGTAGAGACCGACCATCATCAGCACGATGATCAGCCAGTAGACCCACAGCCCGGAGACGGCCTCGGTGAACGACGCTGCGGAGGTCACGGCGCGTCGCCCTCCCCGGCGGCCCAGCCGTTTTCGGAGGCCAGGCGGCTGTTCACGAAACCGTAGTAGACCCGCATCATCGTCGCCGCGACGGCGATGCCGACGCCGAGTTCGATCACGATGATCCCCAGATGCTGGCCGTAGTGGCCCGTCGTCAGCGGGTCGAGCGCCGAGTAGTTCAGGAACTCGCCGCCCAGGAACATGGCCGCCACGCCGACGGCGCCGTAGAGCAGCACGCCGGCTGCCATCAGCCGCTCGGTGAGGATCGTTGGCATGACCCGCTGGAGCGCCTCCCGGCCGAAGATCAGGGCGTAGACGATCAGGCCGGCGGCGAAGATCACACCGGCCTGGAAGCCGCCGCCGGGGCCGAAGTCGCCGTGGAACTGCACGTAGAGCCCGAACAGGAGGATCAACGGTACGAGCGCCCGGGCGATCACCCGGAGGATCGGCATCTCGCGGACCCGGGACCGCCTCATGGGTCCCCCTCGCCGTGTTGGCCCTGGCGACGCCGCGTAAGTCCCCCCAGAAGCAGCGCGACTCCGACGCCAGCGGTGAAGATCACGACGACTTCGCCCAGGGTGTCGTAGCCGCGGAAGCTGGCCAGGATCGCGGTGACGATGTTCGGGATGTGAATCTTCTCCTCGGTCTGCGCGATGAGATCCGGCGCCAGGTGGTGGTGGATCACGGCGTCCGGGTCACCGTAGGCCGGCATGTCCCACGTGCCGTAGATGAGCGCCGCGCCGGTCGCCGCGACGATGAGGAGCGGCACGACCCGCGTCCGCTCCTGCTTCTCGCGTCTCGAGGTGAGGCTCAGGGCGCCAAGGAGGAGGACGGTCGAGATCCCGGCGCCGACGGCGGCCTCCGTGAAGGCGACGTCGACGGCGTCCATCAGCACGAACAGGCCTGCCGCCAGGAGACTGGCGATCCCGGTCAGCATGGCCGCGGCGAACAGATCCTTCAGCCGAGCCACGACGACGACGGTCGCCAGGAGCAGCAGCAGGAGCAGGAGTTCGACCGGAGGCATGTCTACTCTCCGCCGCCGCCGGACTCGCTTGTTCCGGCAGGCGGATTCGCGTCGTCGTCCGAGACCTCGAGTTCCAGCGCCAGGCCGTGGCCGTGAGCCGCCTTGACCAGGGCGTGGGCGATGGCGGGACTCGTGAACAGCAGGAACGCGAGGACGAGAATGAGCTTCAGGGTGACCATGGATACGCCGCCCTGGAACATCAGGCCGAGGAGCATGAGGCCCGCCCCGGCGGTGTCCGTCACCGACGCGGCGTGGGTCCGCTGGTAGAAGTCCGGGAACCGGTGGAGGCCGATGCCGCCGACGACGCAGAACAGCCCGCCGATCACCAGCAGTGCAGCCGTCGCCACATCGAGGGCGCCGTTCATCGGACGTCCGCCTCCCGGTCGTCGATGGAGATGCTGCGGTCGTCCCGAGCGAGGTTGCCGAAGCGTGCGAAGCGCAGCACGGCGAGGGTGCCGGTGAAGTTGACCAGGGTGTAGACGATGGCCAGATCGAGCCACTCCGGCCGCTCCATCAGGAAGCCGCTGACCGCGATGAGGAGCACCGTCTTGGTGCCGAACATGTTGACCGCCAGAATGCGGTCGAACACCGTGGGGCCCATCGCGGCACGGGCGAGCGCCAGGAACATCGTCACCACGATCGCGGCCATCGCCGCCAGGTACATCGGTGCGGCCATCAGCTCGACCGTCCTTCCAGGCGAAGCACGTCGCGGTCCATCGAGCCGTCCACGACGTCCGCCTCGCTCTCCTCGTCGAGCGCGTAGACGAGCAGTTCGTCGTTTCGCAGGTCGAGCGTGATCGTTCCGGGCGTGAGGGTGATGAAGTTCGCGTAGAGGACCTGGCCGAAGGCCGTCTCCTGGCTGGCGGGAACGCGCCGGAGCCGCGGGTGGAGGGCGCTCTTCGGCGCGAAGATCAGCCGCACGACATGGAAGTTCGCCATCGCCACCCTGAACACGAGGACGACGAGGAAACGTGGCAGGCGCAGCCAGGCGGCCGGGTGAAAGAACTCCCGGTCGCCGCCCGCTTCCCGGTCGAGCGCCAGGTAGAGCCGCCAGACGAACAGGCAGGAGGCCAGGCCGAAGAGCGGGATCATCCATCCGTCCAGGGTGTAGGGCCCCGACCACGACAGCCAGGCGGCAGCCAGCAGCAGGAGCACGCCCCACCTCATGGCCGGCGCACCCGGTTGCTCGAGCGCACTCTCCTAGCCGTCCACATAGGACTGCTTCCCCTTGGAAAGGCTCAGCGTCCACTTGCCCGTGGCCCGGATCTTCAGCGGATAGACGCCGGGTTCGGGGTTGAAGAACGTTTCGATACCGGACCAGTTGGCCCCGTTCCTGGAGATGTCGAGCGGCGGCCCGATCGCGAACAGGCCCTCGTTGCCTTCGACGGTGATGGACGCGGTGTACTCGCCGCCCTCCAGCTGGAACCTGACCACGGCGTTGCCCTCGCCCTCCAGGCAGCCGATGCCGCAGCTCGTCGGTCTCGGCGGCGGCGCCGGCGGTTTCCAGGTCGGTCGCTCGACGGCGGTCCGGGGCGCCGGTTCGGCCGGCCCTGCGGCCTCCTGCACGCACCCGATGGCGGCGAGGACCAGACAGCCGGCGAGCGCGGTGCGCAGCGCAGCCCGGAATCCGACGCCGGGCGGCAGGAGCAGGCTCACGCGTCGCCGCCGGTCGATTCGATGTCGCCGTCGCCGCCGGTCGGCCCGGTCTCGCCGCCGCCGTCGCCGCCGTCGTCATCGTCGCCGCCGTCGTCATCGTCGCCGCCGTCGTCCTCGTCGGCCTTCTCGGCCCACGGCAGGTAGGCCGCGTAGTCGATCTCCTGCGGCGGGGGGGCGCCGCCGGGTCCGCTCAGGTAGTGCTCCATCCACCGCAGCGTCCGCAGCATGTAGTCGAAGCGGGCCGCCGAACGGCGGTTGCCGTGCCCTTCGCCGGGGTAGAAGACAAGTCGCACCGGCGCCTGGCCGAGCGTCTTCAGGTGCCGGTACAGCTCCATCGACTGGCCGGGATGGACCCGTGGATCCTCCTTCCCGTGGAGGATCAGGGTCGGCGTGCGGTTGCGCTCGACGTAGTAGATCGGACTGCTCTTCGCGAAGTAGTCCCAGTCGTCCCACAGGCGCTTGCGGTGGTGGACGAGGTGCATCTCCTCGGGGATGTCCGTCGTGCCCATCTTCGAGATGTTGTTCGAGATGCCGACGAAGGGGATGGCGGCGGCAAAGCGGTCCGAGTAGAAGGTCGTGCCCCAGGCCGAGGCGTAGCCGCCGTAGGAGCCTCCCGTGATGCCGACCCGGTCGCGGTCGACGAGGCCGATGTCGATCAGGTGGTCGACGGCGGTGACCAGATCCTCGAACTCCTTGCCGGCCGCCGCGGCCTGGCCGTGCTTGGAGAACTCGACGCCGCGTCCCGTGCTGCCCCGGTAGTTCGGGTAGAAGGCGGCGAAACCGCGCGCCGCGGCGAGTTGGCCGAGGTTCGAGTAGCTCGTCAGCCAGCCGTTGCTGTAGTGGCTCTCGGGGCCGCCGTGCACGATGAGGATCAACGGGTAGCGCTTGTCCTCTTCGTAGTCGAGCGGGTAGATGAGAAGGCCTTCGAGTTCGAGACCGTCCGGCGCGGTGTGCCGGATGGGCTCCTGGAGGGCGAGTTCGAGGTCGTCGAGCCAGGGGTTCGAGTTCGTCATCCGCACCGGCGCCGTTTGCGGGTCCGCCGGGTCGTAGCGGAAGATCTCGCGCGGATGATCGGGGCCTTCCGAGACCAGAGCCAGCGCGCCGCCGCCCGCGGCTCGACTGAAGCCGAGAGCGATCGGTCCGCCGGGCTCGATCAGCGTCGTCGCCTGACCGTCCACCGAAACCCTCCCGAACGTGCTCCAGACGCCGACGGACGCGGTGTAGAGCAGGTGCTCCTCGTCCTCCCACGCGAAGGCGGCGACGTGACCCTCGAGGTCGGGAAGCAGATCGCTCGGTTCGCCGTCGATCGCCTCCAGCACGATCAGCCGGCCTGCCGCGGGGTCGTTCACGTCGGCGGCGGAGACCGCGGCAATCCGTTCGCCGTCCGGGCTGAAGGCGACCGAGCCGAGCTTGCCGATCGCGAGGAAGGAACCGGCGACGGAAAGCTCGCCGCCGGCCGGGGCGTCGACGACGACAACGCTCTTGCTGGTGTAGGAGTCGTCGATGAGGGCGGTCGGCGTGGTCACCGCGGCCAGACGGTCGCCGGTCGGACTCCAGACCACAAAGAGCACGGACCCCTCCACCGTTTCGACCAGGACGGGCTCGGACGCCTCGTCGCGCCGGTCGGCGTCGAGGGCGGGGACGTCCGCGACCCACAGCCGGGTCAGCGGACGGTCTTCCTCGTAGATCTCCTGGTTGAACCCCTGGTCGCGGAGCTTCTCCGTGTCCTTGTCCGTCTCCTCGCGGGCCAGGAAGGCGACCCGGCTTCCGTCCGGCGACAGGACGTACGAGCCGATGCCGACCTCGTGCTCGACCAGCTTGCGGCTCTCGCCGCCGCCGACGGGGATGCCGTAGAGGGCCGACGTCGTGGCCGGTGCCCGGCGGGCCGTGTACAGGATCTCGTCGTTGCCGCGGAAGGTTGGCCGCCCGATGTTCACCTCGCCCGTGATGTAGGGACGCGACGAGCCGGGTTCGCTCATGTCGAGGACGTGGAGTTCGGTCCAGGACGAGCCGCTGTCCTCGTCGAGCGGCCGCCGGGGCACGGCGAGCAGGTAGGCGGCGAGGGCGCCGTCGGGCGAGAGTTCGACTGTGCCCACGCTGCGCAGGGTCGCCACGTGGTGCGGCTCGATCGGGTTCGATTCCTGGGCGGCGAGGCCGGCCGGCGCGAGCAGCGACGCGGCGAGGGCGGCGCAGAGAATGGCGACGACGGTTGCCCGCGGGCGGCCGTGGCCGACGAGCGCATGCGTTCCGCGGAAACTCTCGGTGTGCCGATTCATGGGCGCTCTCCTGTCACGGGTCTCTGTGGAGCCACTGGTTTCCATGGGGTCACTGGTTTTCATGGGGTCACTGGTTTCCGTGAGGTCACGGGTTTCTCTGAAGTCACTGGGCGGCTTGCAGTCGCTGTTGGGTTTCGCGTTGCCCTTGATGACCGATCGCGGTCAGTCGTTCCCGAATGTCCGGCGACAGTTTGACGCCGAGATGAGTGATCGTATCGGCGGCCATCGCGATGCCGATCTCGCAGCAGGTGCGGACCGGCAGATCGCGCAGCAGGCCGTAGAGGAAGCCGGCGGCGAAGCAGTCGCCGGCGCCGGTCGTGTCGACCACTTCGACCCGGTGGGCGCGCACGTGGTGGACCTCCTCGCCCCGGTGCACCCAGGCCCCGCGGACGCCGTCTTTTACCGCGACCACCTCGATCGTCTTGCCGAGTTCACGGGCCGCGGCCTCGGGCGCCAGGCCGGTCATCATGCGCGCCTCCTCGGCGTTGGCGAAGAGGATGTCGAAACCGTGTTCCTTGTGGCGCAGCAGGTGGTCTTTTGACCGGCCGACGGCGAACGGATCGGCGAGGTCGATGGCCAGCCTGGCGCCGGCCTCGCGGGCGACCTCGATCGCGTGCTCGATCGCGTCGATCTGGTTCGGCGTGTCCCAGATGTAGCCGGTGGTGAAGAAGATGCTCGACCGCCGGATGTCGTCTTCGGGTACGTGCTCGGCGCGATACTGGCGGCAGACGCCGAGGTGCGTGTTCATCGTCCGCTCGCCGTCGGGCGTGACCAGGACGACCGAAGTTCCGGTCACGCCGTCGATGTGGGCCAGGCGGTTGCGCACCCGGCTCGCCTCGAGGCCGTGCTCGAACAGTCGGCCCGTGTCGTCGTTGGCGACCGCTGAGCTGTAGCTGGCGGTTACGCCGAGCAGGGAGGCGGCGCGCAGCACGTTGGCGCAGGACCCGCCGGCCTCGATCTCGGGCTGCAGGACTTCGCCGTCGCCGCCCCGGACGTGGTCGAGGATCGCGTTCTGCTCGTCGGCGGAAACAAGCTTCATGATCCCCTTGTCGAGGCCCATCTCGTCCAGGTGCCGGTCGTCGACCCGCACGAGAAGATCGAGGATCGCGTTCTCGATTCCGGTGATCTCCAGGTCGACGGCGCCTGCGCTCGAAGGTCTCGCCACCGGCTGCTAGGCGTCTCCCCAGCGTTCCTTGACCGCGGCTCGGTCGACCTCGCCCTGGTCCGAGCGGGGCAGTTCGCTGGTGAAGATGACGTCGCGCGGGCGCTTGAACCGGGCGATGCTCGATCCGACGTGCTCGCGCACGGCTTCCTGGTCGAGACCGGCTTCGGGCTCCGCTTCGACAACCGCACGGATCGCCTCGCCCCAGCGGTCGTCGCTGACCCCGAACACGCAGGCGGCGCGGACGGTGTCCAGTTCGAGGATCGCAGCCTCGACCTCGGCCGGATAGACGTTCTCGCCGCCCGGCTTGATCAGCTCCTTCTCGGGCTTGCGGGCGACGTAGAAGAGGTTGCCCTCTTCGTCGAAACGGCCGACGTCGCCGGTGTGGTGCCAGCCGCCCCGGAAGGTGTGGGCGGTGACGTCGGGCTGGCCGTCGTAACCGAGGAACACGAGCGGCCCGCGAACGACGATCTCTCCGTCCTCGCCGGCGGGCACTTCGCGTTCGTCGTCGTCGACCAGGCGTACGCTGCATAGCTCGGCTGCCTTGCCGGCGCAGCCCAGACGCTCGCGCGCGTTCTGGATCGTGACGAAGCCGCTGGTCTCGCACTGCCCGAAGCCGGCCCAGAACGTGGCGTCGGTCTCCTGGTGAAGCCGCTCCATTGTCGCCGGCGCGTCGAGGCCGGTCACGTGCCGGAGGCTGGGCAGGCGGCTGTCGGCCTCGGCCGCCGCGTCGAGCAGGGTGGTGAGCACCGGCGGAAAGTCGCTGATCATCGTGATCCTGTGGCGGTCGATCAGCTCGACGGCCCGGGCGGGGTCGTACCTTGCCGTGATCACGTTCGCGCCGCCGGCGTGCAGAACGCTCAGCATGTGGCCGAGCGCGGCGATGTGAAAGAGCGGCAGGGCGACGAGGTTGCGGTCCGTGCCACCTAACCCGAGCGAAGCGATTTCCTGCAGGTTGGCCCAGACCAGGTTCGAGTGACTGAGCAGGGCGCCTCGCGGAATCACGTCGACGGCGGCGGTCGCGATGACCGCGAACGGTTCGTCCGCCGCCACTTCGGGGCGCGGCAGCGTTCTGCCCGCGTCTGCGCCGGCGTAGAGCGAGTCGAGCGATCCGTAGCCCGAGGCCGGGTCGTCGCCGAACTGGAACCAGTGCGGGATCGCGTCGTCGCCGGGTCCGCCCGGTACGGCGTCCAGGAAGTCGCCGCCGACGATGAAGGCTCGCGGCTTCGTCCGTTCGCGGATCAAGAGCTCGATCTCGCTCGGCTGCAGCCGCCAGTTGACCGGATAGACCACGATCCCCTGGCGGGCGCAGGCAAAGTAGAGCTCGACGTACGCCGCCGAGTTCTGGGCCAGGACGGCGAGCCGGTCGCCAGCGACAAGGCCGAGACCGTCGAGGCCAGCGGCAAGCGCGTCCACCCGGCTGCGCAGCTCGGCGAAGCTCCGCTCCTCGCCGTCCTCGGTGACCAGGGCGAGCCGGCCGCCGAACGCCGTCGCGTTACGGACGAGAACGTCGTAGAGCGTGAAGTTCTGAACGCTGGACACGGTGGAGCAGGCTTTCCGGTGAACCGACCGGCGCGCACTTTATCAACCGAAACCGCCGCTACACTCCGCTCATGCCCATGCGACGAGGTCGTCCGATTGTTCTGCTCGCGTTTTTCTTGGCCGCGACGACGCCCGCCCACGCCTGGAACGACTTCGGCCATGAGCTCATTGCCCGGATCGCCTGGCAGGAGCTGGCGCCGGAGGTCCGCAGCCGGGTTCTCGCCCTGTTCCGGGAAGCGCCGCGTGACAGCCTGATGCACTGCATCGATCTCAACCAGGATTCTCGTTCTGGCTGCGGCCGCTTCGCCTACCGACTCGGTGATGCCGAAACCCCGGAAGACGGCAACCGCATCCTGTTCGAGCGCGCCGCCTACTGGCCGGATCTCGCGCGCCAGCTCGAGAAGTACAACCGGCCGACCTGGCACTACATCGGCTGGACCTGGCGCCAGGGCGCCGATGGAACCGCTCACGATACCGACCTGCCCGTGCCCGAGCCGAACGCCGTGAGCCAGTTGCTCGAACTGGCGCTATCCGTTGCCGACACCTCCGGCCGGCCGGACAAGCGCGCCATCCACCTTGCCTGGATCTTCCACCTTGTCGGCGACATCCACCAGCCCCTCCACGCTGCCTCGCGCGTGACCGAGCGGCGGGACGAGCGGGAAGGCGACCGCGGCGGCAACGGCTTCCGTCTGGACGAGTGGAACCGCAACCTCCACGCCTTCTGGGACGGCGCCCTGGACGGCCCGTTCCGGGCCGGGATCCGGCAGCAGGCGCTTGCCGAGCTCGGCTCCCGAGCCAACCGGCAACCGGCAACCGAAGGGTTCTGGGGAGCCTTCGGCGAACTCCGCGACCGCGAGTACGAAGCCCTGAAGGACCGGGTCGCCGAGGAGATCCGCTCACGCCACCCTCTCGACGACGCGACTCGCGCCGAGCTCAAGTCGGGTGATTTCGAGGCCTGGGCCGGCGAGTCGAACCGGATCGTCCGCACGTCTCTCTATCCACCCGAGTTGACGCGCGGCGAGGCGCCGTCACCCGCCTACGCCGACGTGGCGTACGAAACCTCCCTCAGGCGCGCCGCCCTGGCCGGCTACCGCCTCGCCGATCTGCTCCGGCAGATGCTCGGCGCCGACGACCTACGCTGATTGCCGTTCGGTCGCCGCCCTGGCCGTGGGCGAGCGATGTTTGTCGCCTGTTGGGCGACGATAGAGCGACCGCGGTTGCGCTGGCATGTTGGTGGCGCCAGTGATCGTTCACGATGAACGACTTGTTCGCGATGAACGAACAAGACGGAGGAGACCCATAGTGAGGAGAGTGTTGATGCCGGTCGACGCGGCCGGCAAGACCTTCGCCTGGTGGTCGGCGCCCGTCGAGACCGGAAGCTGCGGCTCCTGGTCGCCCGGAGGAAACTGGTCGATGAAGCCCCGGATCGACTCGACGAGTTGGTCCGGGGCGAGTTCGGCGCCGCTGGCCTCGATGCGTCGCCGCCTGGGCGCGGCATCCATGCGGCGTCCGCTATGGCTGGACGAACGCATGGAGTGCGACGCACGTGGCCTGGAACGCGCCACGCAGGCAGATCGGCTCGAAGCGGGGCGCAGGTCCGGATGCGGTCAGGGTCAACGAGGGTCCACCAGCACAAAGCCGCTGTCTTCGAGCGTCCGGTTCAGGTCCGCCAGCGGGCCGGCAAGAGTAGCGCCGAAACGCTCCTCCTGCTCGGCGAGCTGGCCCCTGAGCATCTCCCACACCTCGGCCTGCTGGTCCGTTGGCCGAACGTCGGCCTGGGCGACCGAGCGCGCCAGGTAGGTCAGGCGCGCGAAGAGGCGGCGCGGCCAGCGCAGGGAGTCCTGGCCGGCGCCGGTCAGCCGGAGATCGAAGAGCTCTCCCTCGATTGCGCGAAGTTCCTCGCGCACCGAACGGGCCTGGTTGGCCGCTTCGACGCCGTCGGCGTTGCCCCCGCCCCTGGTGTCCGACAGGCGGTCTTCGAGTTGCCGCAGGTCGCGGCGGAGGCGCTCGGCCTCATTGAGGAGGCGGGCGGCTCGTTCGATGCCGTCGCGGATCTCGGCGAGCAGGGCGTGCTGCATGGCCAGGTCGGCGGCAGAGGCAGTGGAGTCCGGGTCGATCAGCAGGTTCATCTCGACCGTGGAGGCCGTCTCGCCGTCGTTCTCGCTGTTGCCATTTCCATCGTCGTTGCCGCCGCTGTTGCCGTCGCCGTCGTCCCCGTTCTCGCGCTTGCCGTCTCCGTCGCTGTTGCCGCCGGTCTCTCCGTCTTCGTCGCTGTTGCCGTTGCGGTCGCTGAAAGCCAGCTCGATCCGGTAGCGGCCCGGTGCCGCCAGCATGGAGAAGCGGCCGCCGTCGGGCAGGGGCCGCCAGCCCTGCTCGGGCATCTTCCAGTCGGGCCGTTCGTCGGGCTTGTTGCGTAGCCGCACCTCGGTCGTGGACTCATGACGCAGGTCCCAGATCACGCGATGGATGCCTGCCGCCGAGGGGAGATCGTCGAGCGTGCGGATGAGGTTGCCCCCGGCGTCATGGATGCGGATCGTGGCGCGCCGCCCGGAGTCTGGCTGCAGGGCTCCGTTTCCCTCCGCGGTCGTGTCGACGCCGCCGGTCGATTCCGGAATCCAGTAGTGGAGCAGTGCCCCGTAAGGCGGATTCGTGCCGGTAGCCGGCACGTCCGGCTGGGCCATCGGCGCGCCGCGCGTGCGGAAGCGGTAGGTGACGCGGGGCGGCAACAGGGCCGGTCCGCGGCCGGTCAGACCGCGGGCGATTTCGCGCAGCGGCGTGAGGTCGTCGAGGATCCAGATTCCCCGCCCGTAGGTCGCCACAACCAGGTCGTCGAAGTGCTCCTGGACCTCGATCCAGTGCACCGGCGCGGGCGGCAGGTTCGCATCGCCGTCGCTGCGTCGGGAGAGGTTCCGCCAGTTCGCGCCGTCGTCGAAGGAGACCCGCAGCGCGTTCTCCGTGCCCAGAAAGAGAAGCCCGGGCTGCTCGGGATCCTCGCGGACGGCGTGGACGTTGCCGAGCGGGCCGCGCGGCAGTCCGGCGGCAAGATCCGTCCAGGTCGCGCCGTAGTCGTTCGTTCGGAAGACGTAGGGCGTCGTGTCGCCCTCCTGGTGCCGGTCGATCGCGACGTAGGCGGCGCCGGCGTCGAAGTCGGACGGGTCGATGTTGCGGACTGTGCCGAGCGGCGGCAGGCCGGGAAGGCCCGCGGTCACGTTGGTCCAGGTCGCACCGCCGTCGCGAGTCAACTGGACCTGGCCGTCGTTCGTGCCGGCCCAGATCAGGTCCGGTTCGAGTGGACTTTCGGCGATCGCGAAGACGACCGGCGCGATGGTCGGACCGGCGTCGTCGAAGGTCAGACCGCCCGTGCGGCGCATGAGCGCCGGGTCGGCGGTGGTCAGATCGGGCGAGATGCGTTCCCAGCTCTGGCCTCGGTCGCGGCTGCGGTGGACGTACTGGCTGCCGGCGTAGACCGCGGTCTCATCGTGAGGCGAGGTGGCGAAGGGCGCCGTCCACTGGAACCTGTACTCAAGCTCCGACGCAGGTGATCCCTCGATCGCCAGGGGCCAGACGCTGGCGTCGCGAGCCTGGCCCGAGCGCAGGTCGTAGAGCTCGAGCTGGCCGTCGTAGCAGCCGGTCCAGACCAGGTTCGGATTGCCGCGATCGACCATCGAGAAGCCGACCTCGCAGCCGCCGACCGAGTGCCATTCGCCGACCGGGATTCCCTGGGTGCGTCCCCCATGGAGGACACGGCTGGGTCCGCGCATCGACGGGCCGTCCTGGCGGTTGCCGTAGACGAAGTAGGGCACGCGGTCGTCGGTCGAGACGTGGTACATCTGGGCGATTGGCAGTTGCGGCCGGTACCAGGACTTTCCGCGGTCGTTCGTCAGGCTGACCCCGCCGTCGTGGCCGACGATTCTCCTGGCCGGGTCGAGCGGATCGATCCAGATGTCGTGGTGATCCCAGCCGGGCTGGTCGTAGCCCTCGCTCTCGACCGTGCGGCCGCCATCGAGCGACACGGACTGCCGCGTCGCGGCGAACGTGATCTCGTCCGCGCGGTCGGGGGCCGCGGCCATCCGCGTGTAGTACAGCGGCCTGGTGATCAGGTTCAGGTCGCGGCTGACCAGACGCCATGAGTCCCCCCGGTCGTCGGAGCGCCAGAGGACGCCGGCGAAGGGGTCGGAGGGGGCGAAGTCACGGTTCGAGCTCGTCTCGATCAGGGCGTAGACCCGGTCCGGATCGTCGGCCGACACCGCGAGACCGATCTTGCCCAGTGGCGGCGCCGGCAGGCCGGGGCTTTCCAGGAGGTCCCAGGACGTACCTCCATCGCGGGAACGGTAGAGGCCGCTTCCCGGGCCGCCGCTGGTGCGGCCCGAGGTGCGAATCTCGATCTGCCAGACCGCGGCGTAGACCGTTCGCGGGTTGTCCGGCGCGAAGGCGAGGTCGATGGCGCCGGTGTCCGCGTCGATGAAGAGGACGTGCTCCCAGGTGGCGCCGCCGTCGGTTGTGCGAAAGACCCCGCGTGCCGCCTCGCCCTCGTCCTGTGGCCCGTAGGCGTGGCCGAGAGCCGCGACCAGGGCGGTGTCCGGATCGTCGGGATGCACGATGATGCGGCCGATGCGGCCGGTGAGGTCGAGCCCGAGGTGTTCGAAGCTGTCTCCGCGGTTCGTGGAGCGGTAGACGCCGTTGCCGATCGAGATGTTGCTGCGGATGAAGCTCTCGCCGGTGCCGACCCAGATCACGTTCGGGTCGGACGGGGCGACCGCGATCGAGCCGATCGACGCGGCGTCCTGGCGGTCGAAGACGGGCGCCCAGCCTGTGCCGCCGTCGGTGCTGCGCCACAGACCGCCCGAGGCGGCGCCCGCGTAGTAGGTCCGAGGATCCCCGGGGACGCCGGAGACTGCGGAGACCCGGTTGCCGATCGGGCCGATGTGGCGCAAGGCGAACGCGTCCAGGAGCCCCGCCGGATCATCCGCTGCCGATTGGGCGGCCGCGGACGCGGACGCGGCGCAGAGCAGGAGGGCGAGGATCGCTGTTTGATGATGCGGGGTCAAGGCGAACAGCGGTACGGGGCGCGCGGCTTTGGCTTGCCGGTTCGCGGCGTCGCTCCGCGGGTCAGAAGACCCGCGGCCACGGGCCGGCGCACCTGTGCCTTTGCTGGGTGGATCAGTAGCCGACTTGCTTGTCGATGATGTTGCGGAGTGGCCTGCCGGTGGCGAAGCGGGTGATGTTGTCCCGCAGCAACTGCATCCGTCGCTCCTCCAGCCGGTCCGAAATCGTTGCCAGGTGCGGCGTGATCGTCACGTTCGGCATGGTCCACAGCGGATGGCCGGTCGGCAGCGGTTCGGGATCGGTCACGTCGAGGCCGGCGGCGCGGACCTTGCCGCTTTCAAGCGCCGCGACCAGGGCGTCCGTGTCGACGATCTTGCCGCGCGAGATGTTGATGAAGTAGACGTCCTGCTTCATCAGCTCGAACTGGCGCTCACCGATCAGGCCTTCCGTGGCCGGTGTGTGTGGCACGGAGGAAAAGACGACGTCGGCTCGGGGCAGCAGATCGTCGAGTTCGTCCGGTTTGCCGACGTAGGCGACGTCGCGGTGGATGGGGATGTCCTTTGGATCGACCGCGAGCACGGTCATGCCGAAGGCGGCGGCCCGCTGCGCGATCTGGGTGCCGATGCCGCCGAGGCCGATGACCAGGGCCGTCCTGCCTCTCAGCTCGATCATCGGGAGTTCGCGGTTCGTGTTCCAGCCTTCGGACATCCGGGCGTTGAAGGCCTTGATGTTGCGGGTGAAGTTGAGCAGCAGCGCGAAGGCATGGTCCGCGATCTCCGGGCCCTGGATGATCTTGGCGTTGGTCAGCACGATGTCGCTGTCGCGCAGGTCGGGGATCTCGAGAAAACCCTCGACACCGGCGGAGTTGCTCTGGATCCAGCGCAGCCTGCTGTCGGCGACGAGATGGTTCTCGATGCCCCGGTAGCCTGCGATCAGACCTTCACACACGCCGGGGTCGGCATCGTCCCCGGACAGGAAGCGGAGATTCTCGTGCTGCTCCTCGAGGTCCGCCAGGGCTTCGGCGAGGACGGAGGGCATGCAGATCGTCTGGGCGGCTGCCGGCGCCGCGACCAGCGGGATGGCGAGAAGGCCGAGCAGCAGCTGTCCACGACGCGGGGCACGAAGATCGAACATCGTCGGTGTCTCCCTAAGCTGGAGTCGTTCCTGGGGGAAACCAGGCGGGCGGAGGGCCGAATCGTACCACCGGGCGGTGACTCACCCGTGGTGTTACGATCCTGATATCGATTGGCCCGGCCACCTTCCGGACGCGCAGGCGTCGCGGCGGCAAGGCCCGCTATGGCCGACACGGCAACATGCCCGCGCTACCGAAGGCTCGGTTCAGCTTTGAACCGGCCGTTCGCATCAGACCAGAAGAAGCAGGAGCAACATGAGCACGGATTCTCTCAGGGAGCGCGGCGACTCGCTCGAGGAGGCGTTCTTCCGCAACATGGACAGGAAGCTGATCGAGGAGCTGCGCTCGAAGAAGGAGAGGGAGCAGCAACTCGATGATCTGGCGGCCGCCTCGGGCATCGCCCACCGCGAAGTGCTTGCCGCTCTGGTCGACGCCGGTGTGCACGGCGAGGCGCTGGTGGCGGTGGGCCTGGTGCCGCTGATCGAGGTGGCGTGGGCCGACCACACGATCGATGCGGGAGAGCGGGACGCGATCATGGAAGCGGCAAGGGAAGCCGGCGTGACCCGGGGATCGGCTGCTGCCGGGTTGCTCTTCGCCTGGCTCGAGCGCCGGCCCGGGGCCGAACTGCTCGAGGCCTGGAAGGGCTACGCGGCAGCGCTCGTGTCGGAACTCGATCCAGACGAGGCCGCCGCGGTCCGCGACGACCTGCTCGAACGCGCCCGTGGTGTCGCGGAGGCATCCGGCGGTCTTCTGGGCCTCGGCAGCGTGTCCCGCGAAGAGCGCCGGATGCTCGACGAGTTGGCCGGGGCCCTGGGCGGCTGAGGCGCCGGTTCGCTACCAGCTCGCCTTGATCACGCCGGGGAGCTCGCCGCGCAGGGCCAGGTCGCGCAGGGCGATCCGTGACAGGCCGAACTTCCGGTAGTAGCCCCTCGGGCGACCGGTGACGGCGCAGCGGTTGCGGACCCGGACGGGGCTGGCGTCGCGCGGCAGCTTGTTCAGCAGGAGCTGCGCCTGAAAGCGCTGCCCGAGAGGAAGCCGCTCGTCCTTGACCAGTGCACGCAGCTCGACGCGGCGTTCGCGGTACCTCTCGACGATTTTCTTGCGGCGTTCGTTCTTGGCGATCGATGCCTTGGTTGCCATATCTTCCGCCTTCCTTCGCGTTGCCGGCTTGCCGGTCCGTCTCTGCGCCGGAGATCGTCCGTACGCAGGAGGCCGTGACTCTAGCAGGTTTCGGCCCGGGCGTCTCCCTCCCGCGCCAAACAGACCAGGTCCGTGCCCAGGTCCGGTGCATCACGGCGAGTGCGGGAAGGAGGCCTGTCTTCCGGAGGGTAGAGGGTCATGCCGGCGTCGGTCTCCCGCGAACACTCGTTCGGACTCGCCAGGGGAACTGCCGCCAGACGCCGTCCGGCGGTCACGGCCCGATCAGGTCCACCAACTCGCGAACGCCGCTGTCGAAGCGCTCGAAGGCCCGCTGCGCCCTGGCGCGGTCGGCGAGGTCGCCGCTGCGGTCGAGTTCGGCGGCGCTCTGCATCACGCGGGCGATCGCCTTGCGCGCCTGGCCGCGCTGGCGGGCGCCCAGGCCGGTCAGCCGATCAAGCAGCACTGCGGCGAGGTCGCGGGCGTCGAAGGCGGGCACGTAGAGCGTGAGCCATTCGCCCGTCTCGATCCGGGTGCGGACCTGGTCGCGTTTCCTGGCGAGAAGGGCCATGATCGCCAGCGGTTCCTGCGGGATCGTCATCGGCGGCCGTTCGTGGCTGTGCGGACCGGCCCGGATCACGGTGTCCCGGGGGGCGCCTCCCACGGGCTCGGTCGTCGTCTCTTCGAAGAAGAAGTCGTAGCGTTGCTGTTCGCCGGCGAGCCAGACGTGGGCGAAGAACTCGGCGGGGAGTTCGCCGGGGATTTCGGCTAGGAGGTAGTCGTTGCCAATCGCCGGCGCCATCCCGTAGCGGGTTTCGTCCCAGTCCCCGGTTTCCTCGTTCCACGCCTCGAACACGACGTCGCCGCCGAAGTTCCGCGGATCGACCGGTTGCTTGAAGTCGTCGTACACGTAGAGGCGGAACTCGCCGGGCCGGGGCAGGGCGCCTTCCAGGTGGTGGTAGTTGTTCGCCGCCATGAAGAACTGGCCGCCGTGGAGCGGGTTGTGGTCCATGTGGGCGGCGGCGTTCGGATCGGCGGGATCCGGCTCGCCGGCCGCCTGCCCGCTGCCGGCCGTGCCGCCGGCAGCGGGGCCGCCGAGCGCCCCGGGCAGCATGCCGCCGCGGGTTTGCGGTTGCTCGCGGGGCTCGAAGACCTCGGGCAGCACGAGGTGATCGTCGAGTTCGTAGTCCACGTACAGGGCGAACGGCTGGACGACGGTCTCCCTCGGCCTGCCGACATCGAAGGTTCCGATCAGTTCGACGCGCGTCCCCGGCGGAACGTGGACCGCCTCCTCGAACAGGTAGGAAGCGGGGAACTCCGGGTCGTACTCGGGGACGTAGAGCACCGTTTGCGCACGCTGGTCCGGGAAGTGGACGCGCACCTCCATGCTCCCCAGCCGTTCGCCGACGTCGGGGTGCAGCCCGATCAGGCGCGCGCGTTCGGACAGCGTCAGGCTCACGCTCTGCGGCCGGGCGGCGCGGCGGCCCCTGAGGGCGACCTCGCCGCCGGCCCGCGCGCTCTCGACCCACAGCTCGACCTCGTCTTCGGTCCGGGCCAGGAACAGGCCCAGGCTGGAGCGGTCACGGATCTCGATGCGCGAGTCGTCGTTCGGCCGCCGGCGGTACTCGACCACGAGTTCGATCGTCGAGCCTCTGCGCAGCCGCTTGCCGGCGCCGTCCGGCAGCAGCACCGGGTCGTCGCCGCGCAGCCACTGACCCAGGAACCGGGGTCCTGTCGTTGCGGTCCGCATCCGCGTGGGCTCGGGCTCGTCCTCGTCGCGGAACGGGTCGTAGGGGACCTGGACCTCGACCTCGAGCTGTTCGGGCAGCGCTTCGTCCGGATCGTGCACCCAGGCGGCCATCCGGTAGACGACGCCGGGGTCTCGGGGCCGGAACTCGTAGCCGGTGATCCAGGCATCCTGCTCGAGCTCGACGGCAAGCCGCTCGCGCTGGAAGGCGGTCTGCTGTCCGGGCTCGACGACGGTTTCGTCGGCAGGTTCCAGCACCAGGTCGGGAACGCCCAGCACCCATTCCTCTTCGGTGAACTCAGGCGGCGGAGGCAGGTTGCGGCGCGGGCCCTGGGGACCGCCGCCCTGCACCCAGGCGACGACGATGTCGATCTCGCGCTGGCTCATGCGCCGCGAGTTGCGGAAGTGGTCGTAGCGGGGATCGGCGGTCCACGGCGGCATCCGGCCGGTGAGCAGCTCCTCTTCGATCGCCACCGCCCAGGCGCGGGCGCCGGGCTTCGCGTCGTTGCCGTATGTCGTCAGGTCGATGTAGTCCGGCGCCGACCCCTTGGGGTTGTGGCAGGGCATGCAGTAGCGGCGCAGGATCGGTCGGACATCGTCGGCGAAGTTGATGTCCGTCGTGATCCGTACATGCGCGGGCGCCGGATCGGTGGCGAGCCCGGTCAGGGTCAGGGCGGCCAGGCTGACCGCGGCTGCTGCTGCGGCGACACGCTGGCGGGTGACAGCCGACCGCCGGAAGAGCGGCGCTCGGACTGTGACGCCGGCGGCGCGTGGACGCGCCACCAGGGTGCGCTTGCGTCTCATCGTCCGTCTCCGGAGTAGAGCGTCAGATCGCCTTCGTTGTCGGCGAGAAACAGCGGCCGAAAGTTGTAGCCGAGGCCGCGCAACCGGTCCCCGCCTCCCTCCTGGCGGTCGACGACCGCGGATACCGCGACGACTTCGCAGCCCTCGTCCTCGACTGCCTCGATCGCGCGGATGATCGAACCGGCCGAGGTCACGACATCGTCGACCACGGCCACGCGGCGACCTTCGACGATCAACTTGCGCCCGTCCGGGTGGTACGAGACGTCGATCTTCGCGGTCGTGCCGTGGCCCTTCGCCTTGTTGCGCACCAGGAAGCCGAAGAGTGGCGGCCCGTTGTGGTCGCTGGCCACGGATGCCGCCGTCGCCAGGTAGGCGCCGCCAACTTCGGGCCCGCCGACGGCGTCGACGCCGAAGGGTCGAAGCTGCTCGCAGAGTGCCTCACCGATCAGCCGCGACCCGCGAGGCGACAGCACCGTAGCCTTCGTGTCGCAGTAGTAATGCGAGCGCGTTCCGGAGGTGAGAACGAAGTCTCCCTTGGCGATGCTCCGCTCCTGGAGCAGGGCCTGCAGTTCGTGCAGTCGGGGGTCTCCTTCCGGGTCCGGCACGGCTGGAGAGGGTATCAACGAGCAGCGGGGATAGGCTTGCCGGGTGGAGGACCAGGGAACGTCAGGCGCGCCGGCTCAAGTCGGCATCGTCACCGTCTCCGACCGGGCATCGCGCGGCGTGTACGAGGACCGTGGCGGGCCGGCGATCCGCGACTACCTGGCGGAAGTCCTGACGTCCCCCTGGGAGCCGTGTGCCCGCGTGGTCGAGGACGAGGTCGACCAGATCGCGGCGGCCGTGCGCGAGCTCTGCGACGACGAGGGGTGCTGCCTGGTCGTGACCACCGGCGGCACCGGGCCGGCGGCGCGCGACGTGACCCCGGAGGCGACCCTGGCCGTGTGCGACAAGGAGATGCCGGGTTTCGGGGAGTTGATGCGGCAGGTGTCGCTTCTCGCCGTCCCCACTGCGATCCTCTCGCGCCAGACGGCGGGGATCCGCGGCTCGTCGCTGATCGTCAACCTGCCGGGGCAACCGAAGGCGATCGGGGAGTGCCTGGACGCCGTGTTTCCGGCGATCCCGTACTGCGTGGACCTGATCGGCGGGCCGTACCTGACGACGAACGAAGAGCGGATCAAGGCGTTCCGGCCGAAGTCGGCGAAGAAGCCGGCGGGTTGAGCTACTCGCCGCCGGTGCTGGCCGCCTTGCCTGCCCGCCAGTCGTCCTCGAGGATGCGCGCCCCGCGCAGGGTGCCGCCCATCGAGTAGTTGCCTTCGTGGCAGGCGTACTCGTAGACGCGCTCCGAGTCGCGCTTCCAGACGTACTCGCCGGACCAGGGAGCTTCCCAGGTAGCCGGGTCGTCCATCGTGAAGTGGTAGAGGATGTTGCCGTCCGGCTTGAGCGTCAGACGTTCCGTGACGTGGAGGTCCTGGGTGGCGCCGCGCAGGAAGCCGTCGGGCCGGAAGTGCACCGAGTCGATGACCAGGGTGTCGCCTTCCCACCAGCCGATCGAGTCGCCCAGCCACCGCCGCTCCGCAGGCGCCGGGTGCTCGTCGTTCAGACGGATGATCCGGGCGTCGTGGACCATCTCGATCAGGATCATGATGTGGTCCTCGGTCTGAACCACCCGCTTGTAGTTGTTGTAGCCGCTCGGGAAGGTCGGCGTGGCGCCGGTGAAGCCGAGCATGCAGCGCTCGCTGATCGGCAGCGACTCGGGGCCGTCGTAGGGGCCCGGGCCGTCGAGTTCGAGCCACCAGGCGACGCCCTCGTTCGGACGCCGCAGCTTGGCGCGTTCCGCGAATCTCGCCTTGGCTGCCTCGGTCGTTTCCGGCATGCGGCCGTTCGGCGGGTCGATGATGATCGAGGTGCGGAACTTGCCGTCCACCGCGAAGGTGTCCGTGCCGCGGTCGAGCCAGAAGCTGTTGTAGCCGCCGACGTTGCCGGCCGCGCCGGGTGAGCCGTCGCCGCCCTCCGGCGGCGCTTCACGGTCCGGATCGGAGACCTGATGGCGATCAGCCCGCGCCTTCGCCGCGTCGGCCGCGATCTTCTCGGCCTCTTCCGGGGTCAGGTACAGGTTCTCGCCGTACTCCTCCGGCCGCTGCAGCGGCGTCAGGGTGGCGGCGTCATAGGTGCCGGTCAGGTCCGGCTTGCCGCTCGGGGTGCGCTTGATCTCGCCTTGGGCCACCAGGGCGGGCGCCGCGATCAGCAGCACGAGGATGGCGGCCAGGGCCGCGGGGAATCGGACTCTCATTCTGCGTCCTCCTGTTTCGACTGGAAGCCGAAGTGTAGCGGAGGGCCTTCAGCGGGGAGCGGCACTCGAAGTCGCCCGGCGAGCCGGAAGGCGAAGCCAGGCGCGGTCGCCGGGTTGCGATTGACCGCGTCGGCAGATCTGGACGTCTGTTGTCGGGTTGAAGTCACTGGCACGATGCAGCTGGAGGCGGGCCCTGGGAGGTCCGTTCGGCCCGCCGGGCGTCAACTCCAGCGGCGTCCGGACACGCGGCAGACCGAGATCAACCGGACACTGGCGCGAAAGATCTGCGCGGATCCTTGGGGTCGAGCGGCTCCCCTGAGCCGTTGCGCGATCAGTCCCCGCTGCCGCCGCCGGTACTCCCGGCCTTCGCGGCCGCCGCATCGGCCTCAAGCACCCGCGCGCCGCGCAGCGTGTTGCCCATCGCGTAGTTGCCCTCGTGGCAGGCGTACTCGTAGACGAGTTCCGGACGGTTCCTCAGGACGTACTCGCCGGACCAGGGCGTTTCCCAGGTGGCCGGATCGTCCATCGTGAAGCGGTAGAGGATGTCGCCGTTCGGCTGCAGGGTCAGACGCTCCGTGACGTGAAGCTCCTGGGTCGCGCCGCGCAGGAAGGTCCTGGGGTGGAAGTTGACCGAGTCGATGACCAGGGTGTCGCCTTCCCACCAGCCGACCGAGTCGCCGAGCCACTTGCGCTCTTCGGGTCCCGGGTGCTCGTCGTTCAGGCGCACGATGCGGGCGTCGTGGTTCATTTCGATGAGGATCATGACGTGGTCTTCGGTCTGCACGATCCGCTTGTAGTTGTTGTAGGCGCTCGGAAGCGTCGGCGTGGCGCCGGTGAAGCCGACCACGCAGCGTTCCGTGATCGGCAGCGACTCGGGGCCGTCGTAGGGGCCGGGGCCGTCGATGTCGAGCCACCAGGCGGAGCCGTCGTTCGGCCGGCGCAACTTGTCGCGCGCCGCCCTCTTCGCCGTTGCGGCCTCGGTCATCTCCGGCATGCGGCCGTTCGGCGGGTCGACGATGATCGAAGTCCGGAACTTGCCGTCGACGGAGAAGGCCTCGGTGCCGAAATCGAGCCAGAAGTAGTTGTACCCGCCGACGTTGCCGGCGCCGCCGCCCGAGCCGTCGCCGCCGGCCGGCGGCGGTTCGCGGTCCGGGTCGCTGACCTGGTGTCGGTCGGCGCGCGCCTTCGCCGCGTCGACCTTGATCTTCTCGGCCTCTTCGGGGGTCAGGAACAGGTTCTCGCCGTACTCCTCGGGCCGCTGCAGCGGCGTCAGCGTGGCGGCGTCGTAGTTGCCGTGCAGGTCGGGCCGACCGTTGGGCATGCGCTTGATGTCGTCTTGGGCGGTCAGCGCGGGGGCGGCGAGCAGCAGCGCAAGGATGGCGATCAGTGCCGCGGGGACTCGGGCTTTCATTCTGCGTCCTCCGGTTTCGATTGGATGGGCGGAGTGTAGCGGAGTCGGTTGCCGCTAGCCGCTAGGTCTCGATCCGTCGCCGCGGCAGCGGCCGCTCCGGCACGTCCTCGAGCAGTCCGCCGTGGCCGAGCGAGGTGATGTCGCGACGGGTCAGCCGGTCGCCGACGAGAAGGCGGGGCAGCACCAGGTCGACGATGTTTCGTTTCGGGCTGCGGGCGCAGCCGGGGGCGCCGAGCACCGGAATGCCGTCGAGTTCGGCGAGCAGCAGCAGGTTGCCGGGGTCGACCGGGGCGCCGTAGCAGATCACCGTGCCGCCGGCGGCTTCGATCGCGCTCGGAGCGAGGTCGTGGCGGTCCTGAATCGCCGTTTCGCCGGCCAGGATCAGGAGATCGGTCTGGGGGGCGAGTTCGGCCGCGACGCAGGCGAGGCCTTTTGTGCCGCGCTCGCCGTGGAGAGGGACGAAGCGGACCTTGGAGAGCTTGGCGTTCAGGGGTTCGAGCCTTCCCCGGAAGGCGGTCTCGAACCCGCTGACCAGCCGTTCGCGGCCGGCGGAGCGACCGGGTGCTACGGTGCCCGAAACGATCAAGGCGGCGATCCTGGCTTCCAGCGGGTCGACCCGGATCAGGCGCCGCCCGGCCGCACTCTCCGCGGCGGCGACTGTCTCTTCGAGCAGCGCGTAAGGGAGGATTTTCGTCGTTGCGACCATCTTGCCGGCTCTCGCCACGGTGTGATTCGGCAGCGTGGCGAGCGTCACGCCGTCGCAGTCGTTGATCCGATCGAGCGCCTCGGCGTTCACGCGCACCAGACCCAGGGTTTCAGCGTGCAGGTTCACCCGACCCGTGGTCGGGCCACGCATCGCGAGTCCCGGCCCCGCCACAGCCTCGCTCACCCTCCGGGCCGCCTCGTTCTCCTCGACGTCTCCGGGTTCCAGTTTCGCCGCGAACACCTGATCGCGGCCGAGACCGGCCAGCAGCGCCAGCTCGTCGTCGCCGAGTGCGCGGCCCTTCCGCAGGACGCGGCGGCCATCGTTGTCGTAGACGTTGTGGCCGAGGATCGCCCCGATGGCCTCGGTGAGCGGCGTGGCTTCGAACTTCATCTCCGACGCGAAACTACACCGCAACACCGGGAAGCTGCCGGTCCCGCGGAGAACGGCTCAGGCCGTTTCGCGCCGGACCTTGGACAACCGGCAGGCCGGTTTCCCACAGCTACCGCAGCCTCGACCACTGCTCGCCTCTCGGACGGCCTCGGACAGGGACCAGAATCCACCCGGCAAAGGTACAGGTGCGCCGGCCTCTTTGGGGGAAAGGCGCCGCGAAGCGGCGTTCCTGCTCCGGCGATAGACTCCCGTTCCCCTATGCCCTCCGACGACTACGGCCGCATCGACGGCTGGCGCGACGAGCTGACCGAATGGCGGCGGGACTTCCATCGACACCCGGAACTCGCCTTCGAGGAGGAGCGAACCGCGCAGATCGTCACGGAGCGGTTGCGGTCATTCGGCATCGAGGAGGTCCACCACGGCATCGCGAAGACGGGAGTCGTCGCGACGATCCGGGCCGGCAGTTCGGATCGCTCAGTGGCGCTGCGAGCCGACATGGACGCGCTGCCGATCCATGAACGGAACCAGTTCGGCCACTGCTCGACCTCGCCCGGAAAGATGCACGCCTGCGGTCACGACGGTCACACCGCCATGCTGCTCGGCGCTGCCCGCTACCTGGCGGAGACACGGGACTTCGACGGCACGGTGCAGCTCATCTTCCAGCCCGCCGAAGAGAAGGACGGCGGCGCCGGCGTCATGGTGCGCGAGGGTTTGTTCGAGCGCTTCCCGGCCGACAAGGTCTTCGGCCTGCACAACTTCCCCGGCGTCGCGACGGGAGCGTTCGCAACCAACAGCGGTCCCTTCATGGCTGCGATCGATCAGTTCGAGATCGAGATCCGGGGTCGGGGCACCCACGGGGCCTGGCCGCACAGCGGCATCGACCCGATCGTCGCTGCATCCCAGGTCGTGCTGGGGCTCCAGACCCTGGTGTCGCGCAACATCGATCCCCGGAGCCGGGCGGTCGTGTCGGTCACGATGAGCCACGCCGGCGAAGCCTTCAACGTGATCCCCGAGACCGCGTACCTGGCCGGCGGCGTGCGCTCCTTCCTGCGTGACGTGCAGGACACCCTCGAGCTCGGGCTGGGGCGGGTCGTCCACGGCGTCTGCGCCGCCCATGGCGCCTCGGCCAAGGTGGATTACCAGCGGTACTACCCGGCGACCGTCAACGCGCCCCGCGAGACGGAGGAGATGACCGCCGCCGCGCGCAGCATGGGTTGGTCCGTCGACGACCGGATGGAGCCGTTGATGGGCTCCGACGACTTCGCGTTCCTGGCCGAGGAACGGCCTGGGTCCTTCATGATGATCGGCAACGGCGACAGCGAGATGCTGCACACGCCGAGGTACGACTTCAACGACGAGTTGCTGACCATCGGCGCCAAGTACTGGGCCCGGCTGGCCGAGCGCCAGCTTTCTTAGCGCCGAGCGGAAACAAAGCCGGCGGTTGCGGCGTATTCCCTGATAACGCGGGCGGTTGGCCGGATGAACGGGCCCCGCTTTCTCAATACTCTCTCCGAAGGAGGCGGCCGCCGCCCGCGTTCCCCTCCCGGGACCGAAAGAGCGTTCCTTCAACACACTGGAAGACAAGGCATGAACTTCGCATATACCCTCAGGACCTCGACCGCCCGGACCCTCGGGGCGGCGATTCTCCTGCTTCTCCCCTTCGTCGCCGGTTGCGCCTTCGACAGCGGCGTGGCCGGCGAGCCGCCGCCGGCCGACTCCTCGACCGCGGCGGCGGACGAGGCCATTCCCGTCGCGGCGCTCCCCATGTTCCGTGGCCCGATCGAGTCCGTGCTCCGTTTCTCGACCAATCTCGAGGCGGAGAGCCGGGTCGACGTGCTCTCCGAGGCCGAGCGGCACGTGACCGACCTCCTGGTCGAGGAGGGCGACAAGGTGCGCGCCGGCGAGACGCTGTTGCTGCTCGAGGACGAGGCCCAGCGCACGGCCCTCAAGAGGGTCGAGAGCCAGCTCGCCCGCTCGCGGCTGGAGTTCGAGCGCCAGGAGCGCCTGTTCGAGCAGGACCTGATCAGCGATCAGGCGTACAACCAGGCCCGCTACGACACGGAGCAGCTCGAACTCGCGCTGGAAGATGCCGAGCGTGAGCTGAGCTACGCGACCGTCATGGCGCCCATTTCCGGCGTCGTCACCGAGCGCGTCGTGAACGTCGGCGACCACGTCGAGACCCACGCCAAACTGTTCGAAATCGTCGACTTCGACTCGATCGTGGCGCGCGTGTTCGTGCCGGAACGCCAGTTGCCAGGCCTGTTCGTCGGCCAGCCGGCGCGGGTGCTCGCGCAGTCGCTCGACGGCTCGCGCCAGGCGAGGGTCGAACGCATCTCGCCGGTGGTCGACCCGCGCAGCGGCACGGTCAAGGTGACTCTCGACATCCCCGGCAACCAGGGCCTGCTTCCCGGCATGTACGTCGAGGTCGACCTGGTCGCGGCGGTCGAGGATGACGCGCTGCTGGCGCCGAAACGGGCGTTGGTCTACGACCAGGAGCAGGTCTTCGTGTTCCGGGTCGCGGAAGGCGCCGAGGGGCCCCGGGCCGAGCGTCTGCTGGTGAGCATCCTGATCGAGAGCGAGGACGTGGTTCAGTTGGCCGGTGATCTGGCCGAGGGCCAGCGTCTGATCGTGGCCGGGCAGGCCGGCCTGAAGGACGGCGCTCGGGTCCGGCTGCTCGATCCTGCCGAGGCGTTGGGCTCGGTGGCGGAGCTGGGCGCCGCGTCGGCGCCGACCTACCAGCCGGCGAGCTGAACCGTTAACCGACAGAGCGACAGGAGCGGCGCATGAAAAGCGGCCGGCCAGCACGGGCTGCGAGGTCCTTCCTCACCCACCGTCCCGTGGCGGTCTCGATGGTCTTCCTGGCGGCCGTCGTCTTCGGCCTGCTGTCGTACCAGGGGCTGCCCGTGACCCTGATGCCGGAGCTGTCCTATCCGACGCTCACGGTGCGCACGGAGTACCCGGGCGCGGCGCCCGAGGAGGTCGAGAACGACATCTCCCGCCGCATCGAGGAGCAGCTCGGCGTGGTCGGCGGCCTGCGGCGGATGAGCAGCGTCAGCCGCGCCGGCGCCTCCGACGTCGTGCTCGAGTTCTCCTGGGACACGCCGATGTCCGATGCCGTGCAGGAGACCCTGGAGAAGCTCGACCTCGTTCTGCTGCCGGACGCAGCGGAACGTCCGCTGATCCTGCGCTTCGACCCGGGCCTGGACCCGGTCCTTGAACTCTCGCTCGCCGGTAAGGGCGAGCGCTTCGAGGGCGAAGAGGGGATGCGGCGGCTCCGCCGGCTGGCCGAGCTTCAGGTCAAGCGTGCGCTCGAGCCGATTGACGGCGTGGCCGCGGTGCGGGTGCGGGGCGGTCTCGAGGAGGAAATCCACGTTCTGCTGGATGCCCAGGACCTGCAGCGGTCACGGCTCTCGGTGCAGCAGGTGATCGACCGCCTGGGCCAGGAGAACGTCAACGTCGCCGGCGGCACCCTGAAGGAGGGGCGCACCGAGTACATGGTGCGCACGGTGAACGAGTACGTGAACCTGGAGCAGATTCGAAACACCGTCGTCGCGTCGGTGGAGGGCCGCGAGGTCCGCGTCGGCGACCTGGGCGAGGTGCGGCGATCGAACAAGGACCGCGAGATCCAGACCCGGACCAGCGGCCAGGAGAGCGTCCAGCTCGACGTGTACAAGGAAGCGGACGCGAACATGGTCGCACTGGCGGATCGGGTGCGGGAGCGCGTCGGCGAACTGGACCTGGAGCGGGAACGCGCGCTTGCGCGCGGCGAGAAGGTCGACGAGCCGCGGTCGTTCCTGCAGCGGCTCGCAGTTAGGGGAGGAGGCGCCTCGGGCAGGGCCGCGCGGCTGGGGAGCGCCACCCTCTCGGCCGAGCTCTACCGATCCGAAAGCGCGGTGCTGACGGTCGTTTCGGACCGTTCCGAGTTCATCGAGGGCAGCATCTCGGAGGTTCGCAACACGGCGATTCTCGGCGGTCTGCTGGCGGTGATCGTGCTCTACCTGTTCCTGCGCAACCTGGTCACGACGCTGATCGTCGCGGTCTCGATACCGATCTCGCTCCTGATCACGTTCGCGCCGCTCTCGGCTGCTTCGGTGTCCCTGAACATCATGTCCCTGGGCGGACTGGCGCTCGGCATCGGCATGCTGGTCGACTCCTCGATCGTTGTGCTGGAGTCCATCTTCCGGTGCCGGGAGGAGGGCGACGACCTCGTCGCGTCGGCGATTCGGGGCACCCGGGAGGTGCGGTCGGCGGTCGTCGCCTCGATCCTGACCTCGATCGCCGTCTTCCTGCCGATGGTGTTCGTCGAGGGGATCGCCGGACAGGCGTTCGGCGACCTCGGGTTGGCCGTGGTCATCTCTCTTCTCGCGTCGCTGGCGGTGGCGGTGGGCTTCATCCCGATGCTGGCCAGCCGCCGCGGCTGGAAGCTGCCCGAACGCGGCGGCGTGGCCTCCAGGCTGCTGCGCTACGCGGCCCTGGCGGTGTTTTGTCGGGACGCGGCGGCGCTGCTTGCGTGGTCGCGGCAGCGCAACCCTCTGATCGGCTGGCCCGGACTTGCGCTGGCGTTGCTTTTCATCAGCCTCCGGCTGGTTGTGGGGACCGCGCTCGAGCTGGTCGCCAAGCTCGTTCTGCTGGTGCTGAGCGGGCTGGCGTTCTTCGTCGTCCGCCTGGCCGCGCCCTTCCTGATCAAGGTGTTCGGGCTGCTCAGCCGCGGGCCGCTCATTCTCGTCGGACGGCTGCTCAACTGGCTGAACCGGGTCTATCCGGCGGTCCTGCAACGCGCGCTGCGGTTCCCGGTCGCGGTTGTCGTCCTGGTCGGCGTCACGCTGTGGAGTTCCTGGTGGTTGCTGGGTCGTCTGGACAGCGAACTGCTGCCGGAGGTCCGCCAGGGCGAGTTCACGATCGAGGTGTCGCTGCCGGTCGGCACGCCCCTGCCCGAGACCGAGCGCACCCTGGCTGCGGTCGAAGCCGCGATTCTCGAGGAAGAGCGCTACATCGAGCGGCTGCTGGTGACCTACGGCTACGACGTGACGAACGCTCAGGAGTCCGACGAGGGTGAGCACACGGCGCGGTTCAAGGTCCTGCTCGAACCGGTTCAGGCGTCGGTCGAGGACCAGGTCGTGGAGCGCCTGCGTCGCCGGTTCGGGGAAGTGCCGGACGCAACGTCGCGCGTCGTGCGCCCGGTTCTGTTCAGCTTCAAGACGCCCATCGAAGTGGAGGTTCACGGCGAGGACCTCGACCGCCTGCAGGAGTACGGCGACCGCGTGCGGGATCTGATGGCGGCGATGCCCGAACTCGCGGACGTGGAGACGACGCTCAAGAGGGGCGCGCCGGAGGTCCAGATCGTCTATGACCGGGCGATCCTGAACCGCTACGAACTCCAGACCTCCGTGGTGGCGCAGATGGTGCGCAACCAGATCGAGGGCTTCGAGGCCACGCTGTACAACCTGAAGGACCGTCGGATACCGATCATCGTCCGGCTTGCCGAGGAGGATCGCCGCACCACCGGCCAGTTGAACGGCCTCGTCGTCAACCCCGGCGGCGAGCGGCCGATTCCGCTGCACGCGGTGGCGTCCGTGGCAGTGGGCGAGGGGCCGTCCGAGGTCCGGCGGATCGACGGCAAGCGGGTGGCCGTGGTCCAGGCGAACCTCGGCGAGGCGTCGCTCGGCCGTGCCGTCGAGCGGATCGAGGAGGTCCTTGCGAGGGAGATCGAGTGGCCGGCGGACATGAGCTTCCTGGTCGGCGGCCAGAGCCAGGAATGGCAGCGGTCGAGCGCAAGCCTGTGGTTGGCCCTCGGGCTGTCCGTCTTCCTGGTGTACGTGATCATGGCGGCCCAGTTCGAGTCCCTGCTGCACCCCCTCGTCATCATGTTCTCGATCCCCCTGGCGTTCTTCGGCACCCTGCTCACGCTCTACCTGGTCGACGTCAACTTGTCGATCGTCGTGTTTCTGGGGATGATCATGCTGGCCGGGATCGTCGTGAACAACGCGATCGTCCTCGTCGACTACATCAACACGCTGCGCGGGCGCGGCCTCCCGCGCCGGCGGGCGATCGTCGGCGCCGGCGTGGTGCGGCTGCGGCCGATCCTGATGACGACGGCGACGACGACGCTTGGTCTGCTGCCGATGGCCCTGGGCCTCGGCCAGGGCGCCGAGATCCGCACCCCGATGGCGCTGGCGGTGATCGGCGGCCTCGCTTCCTCGACCGTGCTGACCCTGATCGTCGTGCCGGTGATCTATGAACTCGTCGAGCGCATGCGGGAGGCGCTGTCCTTCTCGCGCCTGCGCGCCGGTCGAGATGCACCGGCAAGCGGCGGCGCGCCGGCTCCGGCCGGCGCGGCGCCGGAAGGAACCCGGCCATGATGCCTGGCGGACTGGGCAAGTCTCTGCCGCGGCTTTCGCTGGAGCGGCGGATTGGCGTCGTCGTCGTGGTCGGCGCGGTCCTGGTCATGGGCCTTGTAGCCGCCCTCTCCCTGCCGATCGAACTCATTCCGTCCGGCTACAGCTCGCCCTTTCTGCGCGTGACGGTGCCGTGGCGCGACGCGCCGCCCCAGGAGCTGCTGGACAAGATCACGATTCCGCTCGAGGAGGAGCTGGCCACGGTCCGCGGGCTGGAGAACCAGTTCTCGTTCTGCACCGTCGGCTTCACCCAGGTCTTCCTGAGCTTCGCGCATGGCACGGACATGGACGTTGCCTACCGCGAGGTCCGCGACCGGATCGAACGCGCCCGGGTCCGGATGCCCGAGGATGTCGAACGGGTCCTCATCCGCAAGGACGACGACGCGATGATGCCGGTGGCGATGGTCGGCGTGATCGTCGAGGAGGACACGGCGGACGTCTACAACCTGATCCAGAACGAGATCATCCTGAAGCTCGAGCGGGTTCCCGGCGTGGCTTCGGTGGACGCCCAGGGCCTGATGGAACGCGAGGTGCTGATCGAACTCGACCGGCAGCGGGTCGAGGCCGCGGGCCTCAACATCTTCGACATCGCCCAGAACCTTCAGTCCGACTACTTCACCCTGGCGTCGGGCAACGTGCGGGCCGGGGATCGCAAGCTGCTCCTGCGATCCGTCGCGCGGTATCCGGCGCCGCAGAACGTCCGCGACATGTTGATCACCGAAACGGTGAAGCTCGGCGACATCGCGTCGGTGCGCTACGACGTGCCGGACGACGAGTTCCGGGTGCGCGTGAACGGCCTTCCCGCCTACGCGATCCAGGTGCAGAAGGAGGGCGAGGCGAACGCGCTGGAGGTGGCCGGCGAGGTCGAACGCCTGGTCAGGGAGCTGGCCGCGAGTCCGCGCCTGGCGGCCATCGATGCGGACGTGATCATGAGTTCGGGCGAGATCATCCGCGAGTCGATGGGCGTGCTGCTGTCGAGCGGCCGCATCGGCGGGCTGTTCGCGATGATCGTCCTCTTCTTCTTCCTCCGCCGGCTGCGGATGTCTCTGATCATCGCCGGCTCGATCCCGCTTTCCCTGGTCGCCGCGGTGGTCGCGATGTTCTTTTTCGGCGAGACCTTCAACGTGATCTCGCTGCTGGGCCTGATGATCTCGGTCGGGCTTCTGGTCGACAACTCGGTGGTCGTGGCGGAGAACATCCACCGGCTGCACCAGGGCGGCATGCCCCGGCGCCAGGCGGCGCTTCAGGGCGCCGGGGAGATCGCGCTGGCGATCACGACCGCCACCCTGACCACGGTGATCGTCTTCCTGCCGGTCTCCCTGGTCGACGGCCAGGGCCAGTTCATGCTGCTGCGGCTGGTCATCCCGATCACGGTCTCCCTGCTTGCGTCGCTGGTCGTCGCGCTGGTCGTCGTGCCGCTGATGGTCTACGTCACCCTGCCCTCGCGGGGGGCGGTGGAGAAGGGCGCCCTGCGCCAGGTCCGGGACGCCTCGAACGTGGTCCTGCGCCGGGCGTACGAGGCGACGTTCGGCCTGCTGAACCGTGCCTACCGCGGCATGCTCGCCTACGGCCTGCGGCGCCGGCTCGACGTGGTGCTGGCGCTGGTGGCGGCACTGGCGCTGACCCAGTTCGCCGCCAACGGCCGCGTCGAAGTCGTGCCGATGTCGGAGGACGATCAGGCGTTCTTCAACATCGAGGTCCGGTTGCCGCGCAACCTGTCTTTCGAGGAGACGGTCGAGTACTTCGCGCGGGCCGAGGAGAAGATCGACGGCCTGCGCGACGAGCTCGGTCTGGAGTATCTCGTGTTCTTCCACGAGCGGACCTGGGGCCAGGTCCAGGGGATCATGGCCACCGACAGCGGGCTGAAGCAGCGCGAGGTGACCCAGCAGGTGCTCGACCTGATGCCGGAGATGCCCGGGGTTCGCTTTCACACCGGCTTCGCGTCGGAACAGGAGACAACGGACAAGGCGTTCGAGACGCTGACCCTGTTCGGTGAGGACGCCGCCGTTCTGGAGGAAGTCGCGAGCGGGCTCGAGGACCGCCTGGTCCGGGTTCCTGGCGTGCTTGCGGTGAAGAGGTCGGCCGACGAGGCCCCGAACGAACTCGCCCTGGTCCTCGACCGGGACCGCGCGATGCGCCAGCAGGTCAATCCCAGGACACTGGCGGTGATGGTCGGCTACGCCCTGCGCGGCCAGGCGCTGCCCCGGATCTACTACGGCGGCCAGGACATCCCGGTGCGGATCCGCTTCGAGGAGCAGGACCGCCAGAGCCTCGCCGAACTGCGCGACTTCTCGGTGCCGTCCGAGAGCGGCGAGACGCATGCCATCGGCACGCTCGTCGATGTCCGCCAGCAGCCGGCCGCGACTCGCATCTCGCGGCGCGACAAGCAGACCGCGCGCCGGATCACGGTGGAACTCGAAGAAGGGCGGGAGAGCGAGGCGCGCCGGGCGGTACGGGCGGTCGCGGCGCAGACGGAACTGCCCGAGGGCGTTGCGTGGGCGCGGCTCGTGCGCAACGCAGCCGCGGAGGAGACGCGGAACCTGATGCTCGCGGCGCTCATGTCGATCGCCTTCGTCTATCTGCTGATGGGCTTCCTGTTCGAGAGCTTCCTGCTGCCGCTGGCGATCCTGATCACGATCCCGCTCGCCAGCATGGGGGTGACCTGGATCCACCTGCTTGCCGGGCGCGACCTCGACTTCCTGGGCCTCGTGGGTCTGATCATCCTGATCGGCGTCGTCGTGAACAACGGCATCGTGCTGCTCGACTCGGTGAATCGCCTCCGCGCGGGCGGCATGGAGCGGGGCAAGGCCCTGCTCGAAGCGGCCAACCGGCGCTTCCGGCCGATCATGATGACCGCGCTGACCACGATTGGCGGCATGGCGCCTCTGCTGTTCGGACAACCGACCCAGATGGGCCTGAGCTACAAGAGCTTCGCGTTGACCCTGATCGGTGGCATGGCCGCGGCGACCCTGCTGACGCTACTCGCGGTGCCGGTGTTCTACACCCTGATCGAGGACGGGCGGGCCGCGCTGAGCCGTACGCTCGCCGGCGCCCTGGCGCCGCGGCGGCGATCGCCGGTCGGCTCCGCCGGCGCATAGAGCGCAACATCCTGATGCCGCTCTAAGCCAGGGTGCGGACCCTGCCCCGGCTCGAAGCCCCCCGGCATGACGAGGCCGACAAGGAACTCGCCGGGCTGCGCTTCACGAGCAGCGCCGGGGCCGACCTCGTCCCGGGTGCAGCGGCCTGCCCGCCGGCATCCGTTGCAGGCGGATCCGATCGTTTGGATCCTGGCCCCGAATTCTTGGAACCCGCTGTAACAGTGTTATAGGGTGTGCGCTCAGTCTGTTGACAGGTAGCAGTCTCCGATCGTGGCAGCCGGGCTCGGGTGGTCCTGAGAAGCACGGGTGGTCCTGAGAAGCATCCGTTGCACTGAGTTCTCCGATTCCTCCGGCTGAGGCGACCCGGGGAACCGCATGAACTCCCACTCTTAGCGGCTGGCAAGCCAGACAAGGAGAATCGGATCATGAAGCGCGTCTTGACACTACTCGGCTGCACCCTGCTACTTGGCTTCGCTGCGCCCGTCGCGGCGGATAGCCCCGAAACCGGGATCGTCCTGGGACGGGCGGTCGACTCGAATGGTGACCCCATGCCCGGGGTCACGGTGACCCTCGCCGGCGAACGGGGCGACAAGGTCGCGATCACCGGCGCTGACGGTGCGTACCGGTTTGCCCTGGTGACGCCGGGACCGTACACGGTCAGGGGCACTCTCGACAGCTACAGAACCGCCGAGAGCGCGGTACAGGTGACCCCCGGCACCCGTTCGGAGGTCGGCCTGACGATGGCGCTCGAGGCGGAGGGAGAGATCACCGTCGTCGCCGAGGCGCCGTTGATCAACCGCTTCGAGTCCACCTCGGCGGGGACGATCACGTCCGACGTGGCGAGCAATGTGACGTCGGTCAACTCGAACTACTACAGCGCGCTCGCGCTACTCCCAGGCGTCACTTCCGACGGCGACCTGGCCGACGAGTACCCTGGCGCCAACGGTTCTCGGTGGATGGAGGGCGCGGTCTTCGTCGACGGCGTGGACACGACGTACACGCGTCGGGGCGGTTCCCGGCTGTATCTTCCCCAGATCGCTATCGCCTCGACCTCGCTGCAGTCGACCTCCGGCAGCGCCGAGTACGGCCGCGCCACCGGCGGCGTGACCAACGTGACGACCAAGTCGGGCACGAACCGGTTCCACGGCGACTACTACGCCCACCGGCAGCAGGGCGACTGGGTGTCGGAGTTCAAGAGCCACCCCGAGCTCGCCGAGCGCACGTCCTGCCGCCGGAGAGCGATCGTGCGGCCGGATCTTGTTGACCGCACTCCATCCTGCACGCCGGACTTCTTCGTTCGCAACGAGCAGCAGAAGGACTACTCGGACCTCACTCTGCAGGGTTCGCTCGGTGGCCCGCTGGCGCGGGACAAGGCCTGGTTCTTTGCCGCGGTCGCGGACACGAACACATTCAGCAGCCAGGAGACCTACGGCGGCGACATCGTGGACAACGGCGCCTATGTAGGCAGTCGCATCGCCAAGCTGAACTTTCAGCCCAGTCCGGCGCATGCCCTCTCCGCCTACTACACTTCCTCGCCGCTCGACATCACGTTTCTGCTTGGCGACCTGCCTTCGGACAGATACACCGGCACGCCCCACTACTTCGGCGGCGAACTGCTGACGACCAACTGGAACTGGAGCGCCAGCCAGGACGTGTTCATGGAGTTCAAGCTGGCATTCCACGATTCCAGCGAGCACAAGCCCCTGAACGCTGGCGACGGCTATGACCTGGAATCCGCCCTGCTCGAGAAGCAACAGGACCCGCGGTATCCGCCGAGCAACCTGGGCCCCCACAACCCTGGCAACAACTTCCACGGCTATGTGGGCTACGACGGCGAGCAGCACTGGTGGAACGGATGGATACTCGACAACGGGTTTGGACGAAACGACTACCCGCGGGACCAGGCGAACGCGCGCGTGACCTGGTTTGCCAACGAGAACCACGAGGGACTGTTCGGTGCGGACTGGCAGAGCGTCGGGTGGGTGCAGAACCTGCAACGGAACAACACCTACGTCGGGAACCAGTTCGACGTCTCGAGCCCGTCCGGCTTCGACGTCTGCAGCATCATCGCGCTGGGCTACCGACTCTGCTACCTGGAAGACTATTCGCCCGCTGACATCGCAGGTGAGCCTGTGCTCGACGGCACGAGATCTTCGAACGTGGCGTTGTTCGCGCGTGACAGGTTCTCCGCAGGAGATCACTGGACATTCAACATGGGCTTGCGGTACGAGGATCAGGTACACAAGAACGACGTCAGACGCGTTGTAATCGACGCGCAGTATGTGTCGCCCAGGATGTTTGCCGCCTACGACTTTAGAGGCGACGGAAAGACCCTGCTCAGCCTGAATCTCGGCCGTTCCTACCAGCATATGCCGCAGGATCTTGCCAACAATCACCTGCTTGAAGGCTGGAACGGAACGAACGCGTACGATCGACTCATCTATTGCGATCAGTTCGCAGCGCTTTTCCTGTCTCATGTCTGCAAGGGTGTTGGGTACACGGGCCTGGTGGGGCGGCAGCGTCCCGGCATCATGTGGCAGCAAATCGATGCCGGGTTGATTCCCAATGTCGACATCGAGCCATACTTCAAGGACGAGGTCGATCTGAGCCTGCGTTGGGCACTGAACAGCAGTTGGTACTTCCAGGCGAGCGCCATCTACTGGACGTTCCAGAACTCAATAGGCACGACTCAGCAGCGTTTGCCCAACGGGGATTTCTTCACACTGACCGAGAACTACAAGGACTACGAGGAGGTTCTGGGTGCGATCGGAGTGGCGGATCCGGACGTGCTGGCGAACTTTGACGAGGGCAAGCGCACGTACAGGTCACTGCAGTTGCAGCTCAACCGGAACTTCCGCAACGACTGGGCGCTCTACAACAACCTGACGCTGGCCGACGCCAAGGGCCACTTCTGGGGCGGGTTGTTTGACAACACGAACTCGGACTACGGCCGCAACCTGGATGTCGTCCTGACCCAGGGACACATCGATTCGTGCACCGGAGGGCAGAGCGTGACTTCCGACGGCCAGCCGGTGATCGGCGCCGACGGCAACCCCATCGTGAGGCCGTATCCGGTCGATTGCGAGGCGGCACTGTCCGGGTTTCTTGGCGTACCGGTGTCTACGATCAACCGTTACGGGACTGTCGGCGAGAACAACAAGGTCACCTGGAACAGCTACGGCTTCAAGACCTGGAGTCTGGGCAACACCGGTCAGAGGTTCACTCTGGGCGGTTCTTTTTCGTGGCGTTCCGGGAAGCCGTGGCAGCGGCTGGCGGGAGCGGGACTCGGGAGCTGTGGCAGCACGTTTGAGGGCTGCGACCCTGTGCAGGCCGCCATCAGTTCAGGCACTGCCCTGTATCTTGAGCCACGGGGCACACGGGATCCGCTGAACTCGAACTGGAACGTGAACCTTTCGGTGAACTGGGAGTTCACGATCCGTAGTGAAATGAGAGCCAGCTTGCGCGTTGATGCTTCGAACGTGACGAACAACCAAGCGCTTCAGCGAGTCACGAGCCAGGGCGAGGTCAACACCTCGCGGTACATCGGCTGGCAGTCGCCGCGGCGGTTTGCCCTGTCCGCGACGTTCAGCTTTTAGCAGGTTCTTGGATCGAGGCGAGATTGAGGCTGGGGCGGACTGGATAGGCGTGTTGACAATCCGCCCTGGATGGGCGTACTGTTCGTCGAGTGATCCACCGTGCCGCCCAGCCCATGCTTCAGGCAGTCGCCCGCGACTACCCGGTGGTTGTCGTCACCGGGCCCCGGCAGTCGGGCAAGACGACGCTCTGCCGGGCGACATTTCCCGATCACCCGTATGTGTCGCTCGAAGACCCTGACGTCAGGGATTTCGCGCTCGACGATCCACGGACCCTGCTGGGGCAGTATCCCGAAGGCGCGTTGCTCGACGAAGTGCAGCGTGCGCCCGATCTCCTCTCGTACTTGCAGGGCATCGTGGATGCCGACCCCCGGCCAGGGCGCTACATCCTTACCGGTTCGCATCAGCTCGGCGTGCGGGCGGGCGTCACCCAGTCGCTGGCCGGTCGCGCGGCGCAGGTCGTGCTGTTCCCTTTCTCCCTGGGTGAGCTGCAGGCAGATGGATGCGCGCCGGAGTCGGTAGAGGACCTGCTGGTGCAGGGCCTCTACCCGCCGGTGCACGACCGGAGCCTCAATCCCGGCGGCTGGTACGGAAACTACGTGTCGACATACGTGGAGCGGGACGTGCGGGAGTTGATCGACCTCCGCAATCTGACGACCTTCCGTGTGTTTCTGCGGCTTTGCGCAGGCCGTTCCGGGCAGTTGCTCAACGTCTCGGCGCTGGCCGGTGATTGCGGAATCAGCCGCATTACGGCGCGGGAGTGGCTCTCGGTGTTGGAGACGAGCTTCCTCATCACGCTGCTTCGACCCCACTTCAGCAACTTCGGGAAGCGGCTCGTCAAGACACCGAAGCTCTACTTTCTCGACCCTGGCCTTGCCGCGTGGCTGGTCGGAGTCCGACGGGCTGACGACCTCGTTCATCATGTTCAACGCGGTCCGCTGTTCGAGACCTGGGTGGTCGGAGAGTTGCTCAAGGGCCGCGCCAATCGTGGTCTGACGCCGAACCTCCACTTCTGGCGCGATCGCCGCGGGATGGAGGTGGACTGCGTGCTGGAGCGCGGCGCCAGGCTTCTGCCGGTTGAGATCAAGTCCGGGCGGACGGTGGCGAGTGACTATTTTCGGGGACTGGCGCGATTCCGCGAGATGGCCGGGGATGGCAGCGAGCGCGGCTTCCTGGTCTACGGCGGCGACCGCGAAGAGCAGCGTCGGGTCGGGATCGCGTTGCCCTGGAGGAGGATCAAGGCTCTGGTCGCGCGGAACGACTAGCCTCCAGCAGCCCGCGAAGTTCCTGAACGTCCGGCGGCGCGGCGAAGCGGCCCGCTGCAGTCTTGCCCTGTCGGCGACTTTCGGCTTTCAGTCGGATAAGCTCACGGCCAAGGCGGAGTGGGACCATGGATGAACCGGTGACGTTGAAAGCTGCCGCTGGGCCGGTCGCGGCGGTCGAGTCGCCGCCCGCGCGGGGGTCGAGCCCCGGTCGCGGGGCCGGAGGGACGTTCGAGTGGTCGCCGAAGGACTTCGAGACCGTGCCCCACTCCAAGATCCACCGACTGCGTTGCCGGGAGATCGAAGACGCGCTCGAGATCTGGCTGGAGGACCGGGAGGCCTACGTTGGCGGCGACCAGAACGTGTACTACGACGAAGGCGATCTCGACAAGGTTCTGGCGCCCGACGTGTTCGTGGTCTTCGGCGTGTCGAAACGGCTACGGATCAACTACCGGATCTGGGTCGAGGGGCCGCCCCCGTGCTTCGTGCTCGAGGTCCTGTCTCCGTCCACGCGGCGGCGCGACCTGGTGGACAAGAAGGCGATCTACGAGCGCATGGGAGTGCGGGAGTACTTCGTGTTCGAGGGGGCCGATGACGAGGGACGCGTCCGCGGCAGGCCGATCGACCCGGCGCTTCAGGGTTTCCGATTGCGTGCCGGCGGGCCGGATGGCCGCGGAACCGCACGGTATGAGCCGATCACTGCCTGGTCCCGGGCGGAACGTCCATCCGGGGAAGTCACGGTCGGCTACACGAGCGAAGTCCTGGGCCTGGGCGTGACGCTCAGGTCCGACTGCGAGGGAGTGCGCTTCCTCGATGCGGAATCGGGGAGCTTCCTGCCGACGGCGGAAGAAGCCCGGCTGCTGGTGGAGAACCGGGCCGCGGAGGAACGCGCCCGCGCGGATGTAGAACACGCCCGCGCCGCGGAGGAACGCGCCCGTGCCGATGCAGAACGCGCAGCGCGAACGGCCGCGGAGGCCCGGATTGCCGAACTGGAACGTCTGCTGGCGGTTCAGGACGGTCGCGGCCGACCGTAGCCGGTAGCCGAGTCCCGGCGCCGACACCGCAGGTCCGGCCGTGCATTGTCATGCGCCGAGGGGCCACCTGCGCCGTCACCCGACGGCGATGCGAACTCCTCCGGGCGGCTGGGCTGATTGGATAGTTGTGTCGTCAATCAGCCCGGAACGCCTGCAACTGGACAGGGGCGGGGCCCCTGGGTCCGAGTGCGGGCGACGGGGCGCGGGAACGACTTGGCGGCGAAGCTGTGCGAGCTCGGCTCAGGTCGCGGCCCTGGAAGAGGGCACGGGCTGTTAGGTGATCCGCAGTTCGGTCTCGTGGACGAACACCTCGCCGGCGGCCGGTTCGCAGGCCGCGATGTCGTCAAACCCTCGCTACCTCGTTTCGACGCTCGTTTCGATGTCGCCTCTCGACGACAGGAGTTCGCCGGTGAGCGGGTCGTAGACCGCCGCTACATAGCGGTGCTTGCGCTTGCGGATCCGAAGATCCGTCTGGAAGACGAACAGGTCGCCCGGCAGCGGCTCCTCAGGGACGACCACCTTGAGCTTCGCGACCGGCGGCGCCGCCATGTCCCCGAACCTGTCCATCAGTCTCAGCCGGAACTCCAGCTCGTTCATCCAGTGGCCGTTTACCTGGAGCAGCTCCACGTCGTCGAGAGGAATCGTCACCTTCATCGGGACGAAGAGCTGCCGGAAGCCGGCCTTGCGCGGGGCGCCGAAGCTCACCTCGAGGGAATCGGCCCCGGGTGAGCCGCCGAGAAGGAGGGCGCCCTCGACCAGCATGGAGACCTCTGCCGCCCTGGACATGTCCAGGTAGTTCTCCCGGGTGCGCACTCTCAGGTCGCGGTGTCCGGGCAGGCGGACTCTGATCGCGTGAAGTCGGTCGTCTTCGCTACGGGGAGGTTCGAACCCGAGCCAGTAGTAGGAACGGGTGTCCTCCACGGTCTCGGCGAGCGCCTTGTTGCTGAAGGAGTTGATCATCGGGAGGCCTCCGGTCTCGTCGGCCAGGAACCTGAGGACGTCGTGGAACCGGCGCTCGGACTCCATCCACATTGCGTACTCGCCTCCCGTGCCGAAGTCGCTGATGGGAAGATCCGGGCCGCGGAGGCCGGGCAGGTCGATCGGGTAGAGGCTGTAGCCGACCAGGTTCGCGGCGCTGACCAGAGGCCCATAGAGTCGGTCCAGCGTTACGCCGGCAGACGCCGCCGCGAACGACGACCTGAAGTCCCAGGAGTCGGACACGGTGGCCCACCCTTCGATCAGCAGCAGCATGACCTTCCGGCCGGGTGCGTTGGCGAAACTGCGTACGACGCCCGCGGCGGCCATGACCGATCGTCGGGTCTTGTCGTCCCTGTCGGCGCCCATGCCGTACGCGTACAGGTGGCCGCGCGCCTCGCGCCTCCTGGCCTGGCGCACCGCGTCTTCAATCCGGTCAGGCGAACTGGTCCAGTCCGTGATCAGGGTGAGGTCGCGGCCGTCGTAAGCCACGAGCGCCACCCGGTCGGCCGGTCCGAGCTGGTCCAGATCCTGTGCAAGACGCGTGAGCACCCGGTTTCGGCGTTGCTTGATGGCGAACAGATCGTCGACGAAGATGAGGTAGTTCGTGCCGGCCGGTTCGTCGGCCGTCAACGAGGGCACGTTGTCGACCCCTGCGTCGGTCGGGGCCAGCGCCCGCCCGTCGTCGATCTCGGTGAAGTAGTCGATCCGCTCGGGTACGCCGTCCACGAGGAGTTCGAAGTCACCAGGCTGGAGTCCCGTGATCCGGTTCCCCTGCCTGTCGGTGACGACGACTTCCACATTCACTACGCGGACGTCGATCACGTCGGAGAACAGGTCCGGCAGGGGATTCTCCTGTCCCCGGACGGGGACGGTTGCGACGCAGAAGGTGACAGCGGCCGCTGAACCCAGCCTCATCGAAAGCCTCATCGAATCTCCCTTGGTGTCTCGTGGGTAAGGACAGTGTGCTTCAGCAGCAACAGGCGTGCCAAGGTCGTCCTCCCTGAACCCTAGCGCTTGAGCCGCTCGAGTTTATCGCGCAGGCGACCGGCGTCGGGACGGGACGTCTCTTCGGCCAGCTCCAGTGCCTTTTCGAGTTGTCTGGCTGCCGGGTCGTCGAGTCCTGAGGCGGCCATCGCTTCGGCCACGTTCTCGAGGAGCTGAATCAGAGCGCCACGGGTCGAGGGGTCCCGGGGGCGCGCGCCGTAGGCGCGGTCCAGTGTCTCCACGGTCCGAACGACATCGCCTCGCTCCGCGCTGATCAGGGCGATGAGGAGCATCATGTTCACGTCGCCGGTGTCCAGTCCGAGTGCCTCTTCGGCCATCGCCAGGGCGCCGTTCTGATCCCCGCTCCGGAAGAGGCCCCGGGCCAGGAACGCGGCGACGCCTTCGAGTTCCGGGTGCAGGTCCCAGGCGCGGCGGGCCGCCGCGAGCGAGGCCGGCTGGTTGCCCGAGGCTGCGAGCACTTCCGCCAGGGCGAAGTGGAGTTCGGGTCTGGAGGCGTCGACTTCGATGCCGGCCTGAAGCTCGCGGCGCGCGAGGTCGAGTTCGCCGTGGACGCGGTGGGCGTTCGCGCGCCGCAGATAGCTGCGGACATCCAGTGCGAGGTCGTGGACGCTGGAGCGGACGGGATCGTTGCGGTAGTTGATGCGGCCCAGAGAGCGTGCAGCGGCAGCGATCTCCTGCGCCCGGCGCCGCTCGCCGGTGCGGGCAAGGGCCTGGGCAAGGGTGACCGCGAAGGAGCGGTTCTCGGGTGCCAGGTCGCGGGCCCGGGACAGGTGACGGATGGCGCTGGCGGAGTCGCCCGCGCCGAGGGCCAGCCGGCCGAGCCCGGCGTGGGCGTGGGCGTTCGCCGGCATGAGCCGCATTGCCTGTTCGTAGTGGCGGGCGGCTTCGTCGAACTGCCCGGTGCGCTCGAGGGCTTCCGCGGAGCGGACGTGGGCGGGTGCGTAGTCGGGGTCGAGATCGATGGCGGCCTGGTAGAGCGGCAGGCTGTCGGCGGCGGAGCGCTCGTCGATCAGGGCGGCGAGCAGGTAGGGCCAGCGGAAGGTCCGGGGCGACAGCTCGTGGGCTCGGCCGTAGGCGGCAATCGCCTCGTCGGTGAAGGTGTGCGCTTCGAGCGCCATGCCGTAGCGGCCCCAGGCGTCGCCGCTGCGGGCGTTGGCGCGGAGGTCGGCCTGGAGGGTTGTGAGTCGCTGGCGGACGGCGGGCTCGGCGCCGTCGAGTTGGGGGACGGGGATCTGCTGGGCGGGGAGGGTGGTGGCGGTGGCCGCGGCCAGCAGGAGAGTCAGTGAGCGGCGGCTCACGGCGGGCGCCCTTCGCCGCGGATGAGTTCGACAACCTGGTTGGCGGCGGCGCCGGCGAAAGTCTCGACGAGGCCGTCGGGCCAGACGACGTCGAAGCTCGCGACGGCGTCGGCGGCGCCGAGGCCGATGTGAGCCGTTGCCGGTCCGGTGGAGAGGTAGCCGCCGGAGGACAGGACGTGGAGCAGGCGGGCGCCGCTCGCGGTGCGGACGGTCATCCGGGCGCCGATCGCTTCGCGGTTGAGGCGCGGGTCGACGGCGCGGATCCGGAGCCAGTTGGCCCCGGGGCGCGGCGAAACGGCGTTGTCGATCGTCAGGTTGCGCAGCACCTGGGGAGGCCCGTCCAGGTTGGCGATCACCACGTCGAGGTCGCCGTCGCGGTCCAGGTCGGCGGGAACGAGTGCCCGACTGAGGCCGAGCTCGGTCCAGGGAGGCTCGGAGGAAGCGTCGGTGAAGCGACCGCCCTGGTTGATCAGAAGAAGGTTGGGCTCGACGTAGTCGGCCCGGACTGCGGGCGGGCTGCCAACGGATCCAGGGGTGGTCGCGGTCCCTGGGATGGCCGTGGCTTCAGGGTTGTCCGCGGTCCCAGGGTCCCCCGGCGGCGCGAGTGCGGACGGCCGCCGTTTGACGGCTCCGTTGGCGACGGCGAGGTCCAGGTCGCCGTCGTTGTCGGCGTCGAAGAAGGCGGCGCCGAAGCCGGTCAGGTCGAGACTCGCGGCGCCAAGATCGGATTCGATCGTCGCGTCTTCGAAACCGGGCAGCATGAGGTTCCGGTAGTAGGTGTTCGTCTCGGTGATCAGGTGGGTGACGAACAGATCGAGGTCCAGGTCGAGGTCGGCGTCTCCCGCGGCGATCCCCATTCCGGCTTCGCTGTTGCCCCAGCGGTTGAAGGCCGCCCCCTGAAGGACGGCGTCGTCGATGAAACGGCCTCCGCCCTCGTGGATCCAGAGGTTGTTCGGGTCGGCGTCGTTGGCGACGTAGATGTCGACCTCGCCGTCATGGTCGAAGTCGGCGGCGATGACGCCGAGCCCGGCGTCCTCGACCGCCGTGATCCCGGCGGCAGCGCTCACGTCCTCGAAACCGCGCCCTCCCAGGTTGTGCAGCAGCACGTCGCTCACTCCCTCGAACTCGGTCGGTCCGCAGAAGTCGCGGCGGCCGCCGTGCTGCGAGCAGACCCGCTCGGGATCGAAGGCGACGTAGCGGGCGACGTAGATGTCGAGGTAGCCGTCGCGGTCGTAGTCGAGCAGCGCGGCCGAGGAGGACCAGCCGGGGGTCGCCGCATTCCAGGCCTCGGTGCGGTCCGCGAAGACGCCCGTGCCGTCGTTGAGCAGCAGCCGGTCCGTGCCGACGCGGGTCAGGTAGATATCGAGGTCGCCGTCGTTGTCGAGGTCGCCGGCGGCGGCGCCCATGCCGTCTCCTGCAAGTCCGGCGGCTTGCGTCGCGTTGGTGAAGCGGCCGTCGTCCTGCTGGAGGTAGAAGCGATTGCCGCCGGCTGCCGGGGAGACGACGAAGAGGTCGAGGTCGCCGTCGCCGTTCGCGTCGAACACGGCCAGACCGCCGCCCATCACCGCGGGCATCGGGTACGTCGAGTCCGTGCCGCTCGGCAGGAGGAAGTCGATGCCGATATCGGCCGTCACGTCGACGAAACGGACGCTCCGGCCGGCGGCCGGGTCCCTTTCGACGGAGGCGTCGGGTTGCTGCGTTTCGGTGTCCGGCGCCGGCGAGCAACCGGTCGCCAAAACGCCGAGAAGCCCGATCCGCAGCCAAGAATCCTGGCCTGGCGCCCGCATCGCCCGATTCTGTCTCACTGCGGGCGCCGGTTTGTGACTTCGACGACCGCCGTCAGGCGTCGCGGGGAAAGTCGTCGTCTATTGCCAGGCCCCCTGAATGCCGCCGACGATCGCGAATCCGATCGTCAGGTGAGCTGCGTTGATCAGCCAGAGCTTGAGCGAACGCTGCTCATGCAGGTAGTTCACTCCCATCATCACCGAGGCGATCCCGAGGCCGAGAAGCAGACCGACGTGGATTCCGTCCATGTAGCCGCCGTCCATGTCCATCAGCAGCATGCCGACGACGATCGCGGCGATCAACTCGAGGACGAACGTGCCGCCCATCGTCTTGACCATGTTCACTTCGGGCGGATTCTCCAGGTCGATCCCCTGTTCGGCGGCCCACGCCTTGCCGAGGAGGACGGAGTACCAGAGAGCGCCGAAAGCGTAGAAGGCGGCGGCGGACACGATCACGGCAAGCCAGTTCAGGTCGGCGAGATGCATGTGCAAACTCCTTTCTGCCGTTGTTGGTGATCCACCAGTGTAGCGCCTCGATCCTGCCCGGCAACCCGGTCGGCTCACTCCTCCGGCGCACCGAAGTGCTCGATCATGTAGGCGTCCCAGGGGCCTGCGAGGAAGTCCAGGAAGACCTCGTTGACCAGCTTGACGGCCCGCGTGGCGGCGTACTCGAAGTCGTCGTCGAGGCAGCGCACCTCGATCGACACGGCGCCGGCGCGGTTCCGGCAACCGGCGTTCGCTTTCCCCGGATCGAGGCGACGGTGCTCCGGCAGATCCTCGCGACTGCGCCCCGCCACGTAGGCCCGAAGCGCCCGGTCCATCTCCGACGGATAGGGAACCCCGGGCAACAGATCGACGAACACCAACGCCCTGCGCCGCTGGTCGAACCGCAACCGATGCGGTTCCTGCGCATGCCACAGAAACCGGCACTCCAGGTTGCCGTTCCGGTCCACGCTTGCCCCGAATCCTCGAAAGATCCCCCGATCGGCGTACGTCTGCAGGCAGCCAAGCACCGTCTCGCGCGGGATCATCTGCAGACCGTACCCAAAGCCGGGTGCAGGTCCCTCGCCTCGGCCCTTGAGCAAGCGGGTGCGCCCCGGACCTAGTGGTAGTACGCCATGCAGCCGGGTTCGACCTTGCGGGGGAGGCCGGGTGGGTACTCGTTGGTCCAGAACTCCTTGATGGCCTGGCAGTTGATCAGGGTGGAGACGCCGTCGTTCGCGGCCATCTCGTAGCTGCGCGGGAGGGCTTCCCGGAGTTGCTCGGGGGAGGTGACGTACTCGCCGCGGGCGCCCAGGCCTTCGGCGATCTTGTCGTAGCGGAGGTTCTCCTGGAACAGGTACATGTGCATCGAGCGCGTGGCTCGCCGAGCCGAACCGAAGACGCCCCAGGCGTTGTTGTTGTAGACGAGGACGACCGCCGGGATGCGGTACTTGGCCAGCGTCTCGAACTCCATGCCGGAGTAGCCGACGCCGGCGTCGCCGGTGATGCCGAACACCGGCGCGCCGCGGTAGGGCGCCTGCGGGCCGACGCCGTTCATTACCGCGGCGCCCGCGCCGACCGTGTAGCCGACATCCGGGCCGATTGCGCCGTACTGGTAGGCGCCGTTCAGGATCTGGCCCGGCCGGTGGGCGCGCAGCCACCGCCGGGTGTAGCGGGCGATGCCGTAGCCGCCGGAGACCACCGTCGTCTGCTCCTTCGGCAGATCGCCGGAGTAGAGGAAGGAGGAAAGCTCCTGCGCGATGACGGCCGGATGGATCGTGTCCGTGGCGGCGCTGTGCTTCAGGCCCAGTTCGTACCACTCCGCGTTCTGCTTCTCGAACGCGTCGCGGGCGGCCGCGAGTTCGGCGCGCCAGGACGGTCGTGACGCGGACGGCAGCGCTTCGGCCAGAGCCTCCAGCCCGCCGCGGGCGCTGGCGACGAGACCGAGATCCACCGGCAGGTTGCGGCCGATGTCGGCGGCGTCCTGATCGATCCGGATGACCTTGGCGTCGGGGTCGAAGGCGACTTCGCCGACGTTGGGCATCGAGTACTGGCCGGCGAAGATGACGAGGTCCGCCGAGAGCAGGGCGTCGGGTCCGGTGCTCACGGAGAGCGGGTGGCTGTCGGGGAAGTGGCCGCGCATCGGTCCCGACTCGACGACCGCGATGTCGGCGCGCTCGGCCACCGTCCTCAGCACGTCCCACGCGCGGTCGTAGAAGACGCCGGTCGAGGCGACGATGATCGGCCGTTCGGCCTTCCGGATCATCTCGACGGCCTTCGCCGTGTCCGCCCTGGACGGGTAGGGATGGGAGTCGGTGCGGTAGGTGCTCTTGTCGTGGTAGTAGAGCAGATCGTCGGGGGTGTCGAACCGGGCCCGGGCGACCTCGCCGGTGAAGTCGAGATGAACCGGCCGCGGGACGCCGGACCGCAGGTGCCGGAAGGCGTAGGCGGCGTACTCGTAGACCCGGTTCGGCGTGATCAGCCGCTTGCCGTACTTCTTCATGCCGACGGTGGTCGGTTGCTGGTAGCCGCGCTGGATGCCGCGCTCCGTGTCGTCGCCGCCGACGGTCATGTTGCTGGCCAGCACGAGGAGCGGCGTGCGCGCGGCGTTGGCGGCGCCGATGTTCATGATCATGTTCGTGAACCCGGGTCCCTCGGTGCCCGAGCACGCGGCGACTTCGCCGGTAACCCGGGTGAAGCCGTCGGCGGCGGCGCACATGCCGCCCTCGGTGCGGCCGCCGTAGGTCGGGATGCCCTCGGCGGCGATCGCGTTGATCACCTGGTAGTTGCCGGGCGCGCAGAACAGCGCCTTGAGCCCTTCGTGGGCGCAGGCGCGCGCGAAGACCTGGGCGCCGTTCATCGGGAACTCGGCCGGGTCGGGCGCCTCGTTCCGGGTGCGCGGGATGTCCTCCGGAATCGCGATCGGCCGCTCCTCGCGGTCGACTGCGGCGGCCCTGGCCTGCCGGGCGAAAAGCGCGGCGGCCCCGACACCGGCGGCACTCGCGGCGCCGGAGGCGACGAAGCTGCGGCGCGAGACCGCGGAACCGTCCTTGGGTTCCCGGGCCTCGCGTTTCCGGGCGGGTTGGGCTTCAGGCGCGCGTTGCGATTCGCTCATCGTCTGTTCTCCTTGGTCTGTACGGACCCCTCGGCCGGTGATGGCCGCAGCTCCCTCGGTCCGATGCTGCGCAGGTAGTGGACGAGGTCCCAGATCTCCCCGTCGTCGAGCTCCGCCTCGAACGGCGGCATGTCGAGGCCGGCGCCGAACTTCGTGTTGCGAAAGAGGTCGCCGTCCGTCGTGCCGAACAGCCAGCGGTCGGGGTCGGTCAGGTCGGCGGCCTCGAAGTCGATGTTCTCGAGCGCGCGGCCGTCGAAGCCGTGGCAGATCTGGCAGTGGCGCAGGTAGTGGGTCCGGCCCCTGCGCTCGGCATCCTGGCTGTGCGGCGTCGGGTTGACGGTGGCGATGGCCGGAGCCTCCGCCGGTTCGGTGGCGCCGGGGGCTTCGGACTGGCCGGTCGCGGCCGCGGCAAAGCCGAGCGACGCAAGCGTCGCGGCCTGGAGCACTCTTTGGACGACTGTCATCGGGGTTGCCGGGACAGTGTAACCGCGCGGGTTTCCGGCGGCGGGGCGTCGGGAAACGGGTTGCCGTTTTCCGCGGGACCGGCAGCTTCCCGGTGGCGGCTACTCCGCAGGGGCGGGAATCAACTCGATTCGCGCCTCCGCGGCCTCGAGGATGGCGGGGCGGGAGTAGAGCAGCGGAAACGCCTCATCCGCGGCCCAGGGCTCGAAGAGGTCCTTGTAGTGGGGGCTGCGCGGGTCGCCGGACTGACCGGGGTTGTTCATCGCAACCGAGGCGTCCCAGTTGCCGACGTCGATCACCATGCGGAAGGAAGCGCCGGATCGCTGGTTGAAGTCGCCGCCGTAGCCCGTGTTGCCCACCGTGTCGCCGGACCCGCCGCGGGGCGCGGGTCCGACATCGGCCAGTCGGCGGATGTCGTCCGGAAGGTGCGCGGACAACGGGTGTCGCAGGGCGATCTGGTGCAGGTCGCCCCAGCGCCAGGAGGCGGGGTCAGGGCCCAGGCGTTCGCCGAGCTCGGCGTAGGCGGATGCGAGACTGTCGAGGAGCGCTTCGTCGCGCGCCCGGCGGGGCCGGGCGCCGAGCCGCGAATCGACCTCTTCGAGCAGCCTCAGCAGGTTCTCGTCCTGGACGGGGAGCGGGTCGTCTCCCGCCTCGAGCGCGGTCGCCATCCGCCGGCCGACTTCGGCGTCGAGATGCCGCCGCCACCAGACTTCGAACAGCGCGGCCGCGGCGCTGTCCGCCGCGAGCTCGCCGTTCCAGCCGCCCAGGAGCTCAAGCGCCGGCGTGGCCTCGGGCGTCGGTTTCGCTCTGTTCAGCAGCGCGAGCAGGCGGCGGGCGGGGATGGAGACATGGTCCGTCTGGAGCCGCACCGCGCCCTCGACGGTCATCGCGTCCTCGGCGGCCAGCACTTCGCCGATCCGCTGACGCCGGTAGGGCCCCGCCCACTCCCGGCCCAGGGGAACGTCGTAGCCGGGTGGCAGGTTCATCTCGTTGGCGGTGGCCACCCAGCCGCGTTCCGGGTTGAACTCGACGGGCAGTTCGTCCATGTCCCGGTAACCCCGCCACTCGTAGCGCCCGTCGCCCGGCGCCGGCAGCAGGCCGTCCCAGTTGGGGCGAATCGGCGCGAGGCCGCCCGGCTTCCAGCCGATGTTGCCGTTCGTGTCGGCGTAGACCTGATTCTCGGACGGCGTGCCCCAGCGGTTCATCGCGGCCAGGAACTGGTCCCAGTTGCGCGCCCGGATGTACTCGATCGACCCGAGGTAGGGGGCCATCCCGGGCTCGAGCCAGGCGGCGCGAAGGCCGATCGCCAGGTCTCGGTCGGGGTCCCGGTAGAGCACGGGGCCATGGTGGGTGAAGTGAAGTTCCTCGGTGCGGGCGTCGCCGCCGCGAACCGGAATCGTCTCGAGGGTGGTCTCCATCGGCAGCCAGTTGCCCCGGTACTCGTAGAAGTCCGGTTCGCCGGGCTTCGTGCGGTAGAGGAGGAGGTCTTCCTGGTCGATGCTGAAGATGGTCAGCCCGAACGCGATCGTGCCGTTGTGGCCGATCGAGATTCCGGGCAGTGCCGGCTCCCCGGCGCCGATCAGATCGAGGTCGGGCGAGGCCAGGTGGACGATGTAGCGCAGCGAGGGCACGGCCTGGGTGCGGTGCGGATCGTTCGCGAGCAGGGGTCTGCCGGTGGCGGTGCGGCGAGGCGAGATCGCCCAGTTGTTGCTTCCCTCCGACGTCGGGTCGGCGGCGCCCGGAACCCCCGGATCGAGTTCGCTGAAGCTGACGCCCCGCGTGCCGAGCCGGTAGACGTCGAGTGCCTGGGGCGGCGCCGTCCGGGAGCGGAAGAAGTCGAGGTCGAGACCGTCGGGCACCGTGAGCCGATGATCAGGCTGGTAGCGGTCGCGGAGCGCGAGGGCCTCGTGCCCGTGGTCGGCCAGGAACCTTGCCCGCGCGAACTCGCTCGTCGCGTTGCGCAGCAGGCCGTGGCTGCGGATTCGGGTCACCGCTTCGGGCGTCCAGTGAGACGGCTCGTAGCCCAGCGCCTCGAACTCCGGCGGCATCAACTCGGGACGCTCCAGCACCAGATCGACCCAGGCGTTCACGCCGCGCGTCCACGCGGTGACGATGCGCTTCGTGTCCGAGGCGTAGGCGAGCCACTCGGCGTGCATGTCGCCCCGGTAGAGCAGCAGCCGGGCCGCCCGGTCCTGCTCGACAAAGCTCGGTCCGAAGACCTCTGACAGCGTGCCCTCGCCCCGCCGTCTCCAGAGGTCGATCTGCCACAGGCGGTCGCGGGCCGCGTTCCAGCCCTGGGCGAAGAACAGGTCGTCCTGGCCGCCGGCGAAGACGTGGGCCACGCCCCAGCGGTCGACCAGGATCTCGACCGGCGCGTCGAGGCCGGGCACCTTGAAACGGCTGGTATCGATTTCCTGGGCCGCGGTCGTCGCGGCGAGGAACAGGGCGATCGCGGGGGCCGTCTGGCGCAGCTTGAGCATCGACGAACGGGCACGATACAACGTGCCATTCGGCCAGAGGGTTTGCCCGGTGCGCCCCGGACTCAGGGCCGTTCCAAAGTCGGGAACTTCGCTGACCGATGTGAGGAACCACTCCGCAAATCGGCAACTCGGCGCCGGCACGGCTTTCGACCCTCGGGAATGAAGGCCTCCCGCCCGCGCCCAGCGTGAAGCGCTGGACTTTGGAATGGTCCTGGCGCCCCGGACTTCTGCCGCCGGGCTGCAACGGCTAGACTTCCGGCCCGATGTGCATGCGTTCCGGTTTGGCTGACGTTCTCCGGGGCGGCGCCTTGGCGTTCCTGGCCCTCAACGCGCCATTGACCCTCGTCGCGCAGGAGGACGAAGGCGAGTCGGCGAAGGCGGCGGGCGAGGACAAAGACGAGACCCCCGCGGCGGTCTACTACGAGACGGCCACCGTGCGGGCTCGCGCACTCGATCTGGCGACGGCCTCGGTCCAGGTCGTGGAAGCCGAGGATCTGGAGCACCTCGCGGTGCGCGATGCGGCCGATGCTCTGCGTCTGGTCCCAGGCGCCTGGGTGCTGGGCAACGATTCGAGCGCCGCTCTGGCCGGGGCGTCCCTGCGCGGCGGCGACGCGAACTTCACGCTGGTTCTGATCGACGGCGTGCCGATGGCGGACAGCACGGACCAGTACGGCGGCGCCTTTCCGCTGGGCAGCGTCGGCGCGGCGGAGATCGAGCGCCTGGAGGTCGTGCGCGGTCCGCTGTCCTCGTTCTACGGATCGAGTTCGCTGGCGGGCGCGATCCAGGTGATCACCGCGGCCCCGCGGGCCGAGGCGCCGTTCCTGGGCGCCAGCGCCGACGTGGGCGACCACGATCACCGCAGCGGCCGGCTCTCCTGGGGCCGTACCGGCGAGTCGTCGGACGGTTCGATCAGTACTTCGTTCCGCGAGGAGGCGGGCCGGGTCGGCGACGATGCGCTGGAGCAGCAGACGGTAAGCGGTCGGCTGCGCTTCAGTTTGGGCGCGGCGTCGGCGCTTCGGCTGTCCGCGCGCCTGGCCGACTGGCAGGCCGACGACTACGGCGACGGCTCGGGCGGCCCGGTTCACGGCAGCGGCGACTTGCGGAGTTCCGACCACGGCGACCTCGGGCTGGCGGCGACACTGGACATCGGCGCCGGCGGCGCCTGGAGCCACACGCTGCGGTCGAGCTTCTACGAGCACACGCTCGACCGGAGCAGCCCCCCGATCGTGCCGGTCGTGCCGCCGATTACCGAGTCGACGGAGTTCAGCGACCTGCGCCTCGCCTGGACGGGCGCTTTCTCGCCGGCCGGCGACGCGCCCTACGAGTTCAGCTTCGGCGTCGAGGGCCTGACGGAGGAGGGGCGGAACCGGAGCCTGCTCCTGCTGCCGCCCTTCTTCGGCGGTCCGCTTCAGGGCGACTACCTGATCGAACGGGATCGGGCCGGCGTCTTCGGGGAGTGGCGGTGGAGCCGCGGCGGTTTCGTCGCGGAAGTCGGCGGCCGGGCGGACTTCTTCGAGGGCGAGGGCAACGAGTTCAGCCCGCGGGTCGGCTTGCGCTACGCGCCCGAGGGCGGTTCCTGGTCTGTGCGGGCGTCGGCGGGCGAGGCGTTCAAGTTGCCGAGCCTGTACGCCCTGGCGACACCCCGGGCGATCGGCGGCAACCCGAACCTCGAGGCGGAGACGAATGCCGGCGCGGACCTTGGCTTCGAGGTGCGGACGGCCGACGGTTCGGCCAGCGGCGGCGTCACCCTGTTCTCGAACCGCTTCGAGAACCTGATCGACTTCGACTTCGACACGTTCCGGATCGTGAACCGGAGCAAGGTGGACGCGCAGGGCGTCGAGGCGTTCCTCGCATGGAACCCGTCCTCCCGGGTCGGGTTCGATGTGCGCCTGACCTCGCAGGACACCGAGGACCGCGCCACCGGGCGGACGTTGCGCCGCCGCCCGGACCTGTTCGGCGGCATCGGCCTGCGCATCGATGTGAGCGAGGCGGTCCGCCTCGGCGTCGAGGCCAGGCACACCGGCGCCTATCTCGACGAGCAGATCCCGGCGCCGTTCCGGAGCTCGGTCGCCGGCCGCGATCTGGTCGGTGTGTCGGTCGCCTGGCAGACGGCGGACCGGTGGCGGATCAGCATGCGCGCCGACAACGCGTTCGATGAGTCGTACGAAACCCAGGTCGGATTCCCCGGCCCCGACCGGTCGGTCCGGATCGGGGTCCGCTATGGGCGCTAGCAGCCCGCCTCCGCCGCCTCCAGGATCAACTCTCGCACCGCATCGACCTCGGTGTCCCGGACGATGTAGCTCGCGGGGACCCCGGCTGGGCCGATCGCCTCGATCGGCGCCGGCGGCCGAAGGTCGGCCACGGTCATGCCGTGGGTGACCTCGCCGACCACCTCGACCGCAATGGGGTGGCGAGACCGCTCGAACAGGCCCGGATCGCAGTCCGGGACGAGCTTCACGAAAGCTACTGCTCGCCCTTCAACTCCAGCGCCTTCGAGATGACGAACTGGTGGATCGCCGTCGTCGCCTCCTCGTCGAAGACCTCGGCGTAGCCGGGCATGCCGAGCGGCAGCAGACCGTCCTGGACGATGGCGTTGAAGTCGTCGTGGACTTGCGCGGACATCCGGCGCAGGTCGGGCGAGGCGGTGGCGACGATCGAACTCTGGCCGAGGCCGCGGTGACAGAGCGCGCAGTGCTCGTGGTAGAGCGTGTTGCCGCGGTCGATCGTCTCGGCGTCGGCGACCAGGGGCGGCTGTTCCGGGATGGAGAAGTCGCGCGCGGGCGGTTCGGCAAGGGTGGCCTCGCCGTCTAGCGAGAAGACGAGCAGCTCGCCGGGCCGGTCGTACCGCGTGCTCCCGCCAACCATCGTCGCGACGTACTGCGTGCCGCCTTCCATGTAGCTGATGATTGACGAGGAGAACGAACCGTAGGCGTCGAACTCCCACAGCTCTGCGCCCGTGTCCTTGTCGTAGGCGTTCAGGTCGCCGCCGCCGCCGCCGTGAAAGAGCACACCGGTTGTCGTGGCCAAAACACCGCCGTTGAAGGCCGAGGGCAGCCGGTTCTCCCACACCTTCTCGCCCGACAACGGGTCGAAGGCGACGAGGAATCCCCTGTCCTCCGGGCGCGGACCCGCCTGCGCCTGGAGCTGCTGGCGGTAGGCGCCGGAGGCGACGCCAAGGCTGAGGCCCCACTCCCGGATCGTGTAGGCGCCGGTCTCCACGAACTCTTCGGGCAGAGCGTAGAAGTTCGAGTAGTCGTGGTAGTAGAAGTACATGACGCCCTTGTCCTCGTCCCAGGACATGGGCTCCCAGTTGTGGGCGCCGGCGTTCGCCGGGGTGATCCACTGCGGCTTCTCCTCGAAGACCACGTCGGGATTCTCGATCGGACGTCCGGTTTCCATATCGACGTGGGTCGCCCAGTCGATCCTGTCGGTGTAGGGGTGGGCACGGAGGAGTTCGCCGGTCTCGCGGTCGATCACGTAGAAGAACCCGTTCTTCGGCGCCTGGAGCAGGACCTTGCGGTTCGTGCCGTCGACGTTCAATTCACCGAGGGCGATGTCCATCGCCGAGCTGTAGTCCCAGTTGTCGCCCGGGACCGTTTGGTAGTACCACTTCATCTCCGCGGTGTCCGCGTCGACCGCCACGATCGCGGTCAGGAAGAGGTCGTCGCCGCCGCCCGGTGAGCGGACCTGCCGCGACCACGGTGCGCCGTTGCCGACGCCGATGTAGAGGAGGTTCAGTTCCTCGTCGTAGACGAGCGAGTTCCAGGCGGTGCCGCCGCCGCCCATCTTCCACCACTCGCCGCCCCAGGTCTTGGCGGCCATCTCCATTTCGGGGTGCTCGAACGGCTTCGACGGGTCGCCGGGGACGAGGTAGAAGCGCCAGGCGAGTTCGCCGGTCTCGGCGTCGTAGGCGGAGACGTAGCCGCGCCGCTTGCCGCTCTCGGAGCTGCCCTGGCCGATGAACACCTTGCCCCCTGCGGCGCGGGGAGCGCCGGTGATGTTGAAGCGGCCGAGCGCCGAGGGGTGGTACGTGTCGACGTCCCAGACCTCCTCGCCGGTCGCCGCGTCGACCGCGACCAGCCGTCCGTCGAACAGGGCGACGTAGACCTTGCCCCTGTAGACGGCGACGCCGCGGTTCGCCACGCCGCCGCAGCAGGAGTACTTGACGTAGGTGCGGTCCGTCTGCGGATCGTGGGTCCAGATCTCCTCGCCGGTCGCGGGGTCCAGCGCGTAGATCACGCCCCAGCCGTTCGTGGCGTACATCACCCCGTCGACGACCAGCGGCGTGCCCTGCATCCGCTCGCTGGGGCCGCCGATGGGCCTGGACCAGGCGAGCTTCAGATCGGCGACGTTGTCGCGGGTGATCTGGTCGAGGGTCGAGAAGCGCTGCTCCTTGTAGGTCTGGCCGTAGGTCAGCCAGCTCCCGGGCTCAGCCTCGGCCGCGCGGATGATCCGCTCGTCGTCGACGTTGCCGGCGGTCGGCGCGATGTCGATGTCGCCGCCGTTGCCGCCGCCGCAGGCGGCAGCCAGCAGAAGGAGGAGGAGAACGGGGCCGCGGGTCGCCCACCGTGATGTCGCAGTCGGTTCGCTCATCTTGAAGATCCTCGGAGGTTCGCCGGCCAACCTAAGTGCCTGAGCGTCCGCTGTCAAACCGTCAGGGCCTTTGAGGTACGGTTTCCTCGGTGGGCGCCACCACGACGACGAGCGCCAGGAAGGACGACGGTGGCGAGGCTCAGAAACCGCTGCAGTCTCATGGGGCCACCTCCTCGGGTTCATTCCCGGCGTTCGCTGTTGCGAATCTCGGCGACAACGGCCAGGAACCGGTCCGCGTCACTCTCGGTCAGGCGCGAGAAGCCCTCCAGGCCTCGGAGAATGTCGCGCCCGGTGTGTGCGTCCGCTACCTCGGACAACAGACGGTCGATGACCTTGGAGAAGGACTCGCCATCTCTCTTCAACGCCGCGAGACGCCCGTAGATGCTGGACTCGAGTGCGATCGTCCTTGTGCTCAACCATGCAGATTCGCATGTAGCAAGACACAGGTCAAGACCGGGCGAGGCCATCGCCCTTGCCTCGTCGAGAGCTTTGGGGATGGAGCCGACGAGCGGATTTGAACCGCTGACCTGCTGATTACGAATCAGCTGCTCTGCCACTGAGCTACGTCGGCATGACCGGGTGAGACTCGCCGGTCTCGGCGCGAGGACGCCGGAGTGTAGCAGCGGATCGACTCCGTCAGCCTGCTCCGGGATACCCTGCCGCGACGCTGGCGCCCAACTGATGACCGTTCAACGATTTCCCGGCCGGACCCCGGGGCCGCCGCCCGGACGCGGCGGCATGTGGGAGTCGCTCCGGATTCCCCAGTTCCGCTGGCTCTACCTGTCGAACACGACCTTCTTCCTGGCCATGCAGGGCCAGTTGGTCGTCCGTTCGTGGCTCGTCTACTCCCTGACCGGCAGCGAGTTCGCGTTGGGTCTCGTCAGCCTGATGGTGGCGCTCTCGATGCTCAGTCTGGGGCCGGTCGGGGGAGCTGCGGCCGACCGGTTCGAACGCAGGGGCCTGGTGGCCGCCGGGCAGGCTACGGTGGTGGTAGCCGAGGTGATCGTGCTCTCCCTGCTTCTGAGCGGGAAGCTCGATTACTGGCACATCCTCGTCCAGGTCACGGTGGTAGGGGCGGTGTTCCCCTTCGTCATGCCGGCTAGGAACGCGATTGTCGCCGACGTGGTCGGCCGGCGCCGGCTGACGAACGCGATGGCGCTGAGCATGACCGCGGTCAACGTGACCCGGGTCGTGGGGCCTGCGGTGGGCGGCTTCCTCATCTGGGCCGCGGGCGTCAACGTCGCGTACTCGATCAACACCGGCCTCTATGCCCTGGCCCTTGCGGGCATGCTGGGGGTCCATCGGGCGCCGGTGGCCGACCCGTCAGGGCACTCGATGCTCCACAACATGGGGCAGGGTTTCCGCTACGTGGCGGACAACCGGCTGGTCCTCGTCCTGCTGTTCTTCGGCCTGGTGCCGATGTTCCTCGTCATGCCCTTCCAGACCCTGCTCGTCGTCTTCGCCGAGGACATCTGGCAGGTGGGCGCGGGCGGCCTCGGGGCGTTGAGCGGCGCCGCGGGCGTCGGCGGCGTTCTGGGGGCTGCGTTCGTCGCCTGGCGGTCCTGGGCGACCCGCCGGCTCCGGTTGATGATGACCAGCGTCTTCGCCTTCGGCCTGTTCATGATGGGCTTCGCCCTCAGTCCGTGGTTCTGGCTGGGCCTGCTTCTGGTGCTCGCGGGTTCGGCGTTCCAGGCCGTCTACACGACGCTGAACAACACGGCGATCCAGGTCCTGATCCCGGACTCGGTGCGCGGTCGGGTGTCCGGTTTCCTGACGATGTCGTTCTCGCTGCCGATGCTCGGCGTGGCGCCGATCAGCGCCCTGGCCGAGGTCTGGGGCGCGCCGGTCGCGGTGGGACTGGCCTCGATGCTCGCGGTCGTCGTGGCGTGCGTGTTCTACCTGGTCAGTTCCGACCTGCGACGGATGGACCTGTTGATCCGGAAGGCCTTCAGGGCGGCGGCGCGGGCGGACGTCGAACGGCCGATGAGATCGGAGACGGCCCCCGGCCCGGAGCGGCCGGGCCCGGAGATCCGGATCGGCGCCGCGGACCGCCCGGTGTCGGGGCGGCCGCCGGGATCGTCCCGGCGGCGCCTGATGTGACGCCGGCTGGAGGCGGGATCAGTCTCCCTGGTCCTCTTCGGCCGGCTCGAGCTTGTCCTGTGTCCTGGTCTCGAAGTCGCTGGCGGCGTGGCGCTCGCGGAGCTGCTTCTCGGGCCGGCCGAAGGCGCGGTTCACCATCTGGCCGCGCTTGACCGCCGGGCGCCCGGCGATCTGGCTCGACCACCGGTTCACGTGCTCGTAGGTATGGGCCTCGATGAACTCGCCGGCGTCGTAGATCTTGCCGGCGGCCAGCGCCCCGTACCAGGGCCAGATCGCCATGTCGGCGATCGTGTACTCGCTGCCGGCCATGTACTCGGAGTCGGCCAGGTGGCGGTCCAGCACGTCGAGCTGCCGCTTGACCTCCATCGTGAAGCGGTTGATCGCGTACTCGAACTTCTCGGGAGCGTAGGCGTAGAAGTGGCCGAATCCGCCGCCCAGGTAGGGCGCGCTGCCCATCTGCCAGAAGAGCCAGCACAGGCACTCGGTGCGCGCCGCGTGGTCGTCGGGCAGGAACTCGCCGAACTTCTCGGCCAGGTAGAGGAGAATCGCGCCGGACTCGAAGACGCGCGTCGGCGGCGCCGTGCCGCGGTCGACGAGCGCCGGGATCTTCGAGTTCGGGTTGGCGGCGACGAACCCGCTCGAGAACTGGTCGCCTTCGCCGATGTTGATCAGGTACGCGTCGTACTCGGCGCCGCTGTGTCCCAGGGCCAGCAGCTCCTCGAACATGACCGTGACCTTCACCCCGTTGGGCGTAGCCAGCGAATAGAGCTGGAAGGGGTGGTCGCCGACCGGCAACTCCTTCTCGTGCGTAGCGCCCGCGATCGGACGGTTGATCTTGGCGAAGCGGCCGCCGCTTTCGGCGTCCCACTTCCAGACCTTGGGTGGTTCATAGGACATTCGGATGACTCTCCCGATGGAAGGATTGGTGCGGGTCGAAGGGTGAACGGTGAAGGGTCGAGGGCGAAGGGAGAAGGGCCGCGGCGCCGGATGTTGCCGGCCGCAAGTTCGCGGTGCGCTTTGACGGGGGTCGGTCGGTCGGTCGGTCCCGTGGTCGTGGTCGTGGCGTCGGCAGACCGTGCGGTTTACCAGGTATCGATGAAGGGCCGCTTCTTGCCGGTTCTGGGCGGCGCGGGCGGCAGCCGCTTCATGCTCTCGGCGATCCAGGAGCGGGTCTCCGCCGGATCGATCACGTCGTCGAGACCGCCGCCGGCCGCGGCGTTGACGGCCTTGGCGCGCTCGTAGGAGGCCTCGACCCGCCGCTCGAACTCGAGGCGGCGCTCTTCCGGATCCTCGATTGCGGCGAGTTCCTTGCGGTAGCCGAGCTTGACCGCGCCCTCGATGTTCATGCCGGCGAATTCGGCTGTGGGCCAGCCGACGGTGAAGAAGCCGACCAGCGAGCTTGCGCCGCACATCGCCTGCACGCCGAGGCCGTAGGCCTTGCGCACGACGACGCCGAACAGGGGCGCCGAGAGGTTGGCGCCGGTGTTGAACATGCGCGCGCAGTGGCGGACCAGGGCGGTCTTCTCGTGGTCGGGGCCGACCATGATCCCCGGGCAGTCCATCAGGCTGAGCACCGGGATGTCGAAGGCGTCGCAGAGTTGCAGGAAGCGGGCGCCCTTGTCCGCGCCGTCGGAATCGATTGCGCCGGCCAAATGGTGCGGGTTGTTCGCGATGACTCCCATCGGCTTCCCCTCGACCCGGATGAAGGCGGTGATCACGCCGATCCCGAACTTCGGCCGGATCTCCAGTACCGAGCCCTTGTCGGCCAGCGTGCGGAGGATCTCCTGCATGTCGTAGAGACGAAGCCGGTTCTCGGGAATCACGTGGCGGAGCGGCCGCTGGTCGCGGGCCTCCCAACCGGAGACCGGCCCCTGGAAGTAGGAGAGGTACTTCTTCGTGGTCTCGACCGCCGCTTCCTCGTCCTTGACCAGGATGTCGACCACGCCGTTGGGCACCTGGAACGACATCGGGCCGACCTCCTCCGGCGTATAGACGCCCAGGCCGCCGCCCTCGATCATCGCCGGGCCGCCCATCGCGATGGTCGACGCCTCGGTGGCGATGATCACGTCGCAACAGGCGAGCAGAGCGGTGTTGCCGGCGAAGCAGCGGCCGTTGTTCACGCCGACCAGGGGAATGAGCCCCGAAAGCTTGGAGAACTGGGTGAAGGTGAACGTGTCGAAGGCGACCCGCGGCCCCGTGTAGTCGTCGCCGGGCCGGCCGCCGCCGCCCTCGGTGAAGAACACGAGCGGCAGCCGGAAACGATTCGCCAGGTCGAACAGGCGGTCCTGCTTGTAGTGGTTGCGGCCGCCCTGGGTGCCGGCGAGCACCGTGTAGTCGTAGGAGAGGACCATCGCCCGGGAGTGCTCGTCGTCGAAGAGGTCGCCGTTGATCGATGCGGTGCCGGCCACCACGCCGTCGGCGGGCGTGTACTCGCGCAGCTTCTCGTCGCTGTACTTCTGGTGCTGCCGCGCCACGATCAGCGGCCAGTACTCCTTGAACGATCCGGGGTCGACGAGCTGCTCGATGTTCTCCCGGGGCGTTTGGAAGCCGAACCGCCGGCGCCGGGCGACGGCCTCCGGCCGGTTCTCGTCCAGGGTGTACGCGTGACGGCGGATGTTCTCTTCCAGGTCGGGACGGATGTAGTCGGGGTCGATCTCCTCGGCCGCGTCGGCCGCCTCGCCGCCCTCAGCCCCGTCGACGAAGACCAGGGGGTAGCCCTCGCGGATCGTGTCGCCGGCCGCCATGGTGACCTGTCGCACCACGCCGCTCGTGCCGGAGCGCAGCACGTGCTCCATCTTCATCGCCTCGATCACCGCGACCTGCTGTCCGCGCAGGACCTCGTCGCCTTCGGCCACGTCGATGCTGACGATCGTGCCCTGAATCGGCGCGACGACGCCGATGGCGCCCTCGGGCCCGGTCTGCGGCGCGCTCGCGGCAGTGTCCGCGTTCGGCCGCGCGGTCTCGGCCGCCTTGGTCGCCTGGTCGTACGCGAACAGGGCGAGCGGATCGGCCGTGTCCACGCGCGCGCCCGCGAAGCCGCTGTCGCGGGCGTCGCCGGTCGGCGCGTCGTCGCCGCGTGATGTCCCGGCGGCTGACTCCGCGGCGCCTGACGGCCCGGCGGCCGACTCCTCGCCGGCTGTGCCGATGGCCGGGACGAAGCGCTGCCTCCGGCCGTTGCCGGCGGTCTCGGCCAGTTCTCCGGCATGCTCGTCGAGCCAACGCGTGTGCAGGTTGCCGGCGGCGAAGTCCGGGTGGCTGAGGACGCTCTGCAGCCACGGGATGTTCGTCGACGGACCTCCGATCCGGAACTCGTCGAGCGCTCGCGAGGTTCGCTTCACGGCGCTGGCGAAGTCGTCCGAGGGTGAGTGCGCGATCACCTTGGCGAGCAACGAGTCGAAGGCGGGGTTCGCCTCGTAGCCCGCATAACCACAGCCGTCGATCCGTACGCCGGGACCGCTCGGCGGTTCGTAGGCTGCGAGGACGCCGGAGGACGGGCGCACGTTGCCGTCGGCGTCCAGGGTCTCCAGGTTGACGCGCGCCTGGATCGCGAAGCCTCGGGGGCGAGCGGTGTCGGGCGTCCCGAAGCCCAGGTCCGCGAGTGTCTCGCCGCCGGCGAGCCGCAATTGAGCCTGGACCAGATCGACTCCGGTGACCGCTTCGGTGACCGTGTGCTCGACCTGGAGGCGGGCGTTCGCCTCGATGAATGCGAAGCGGGCGCGCGTCTCGTCCTTCGGGCTGCCGCCGCCGCCGTTGCCGCCGTTGCCGCCGTCGCCGCCCTCTCCGGCGTCCACCAGGAACTCGAAGGTGCCCAAGCTGTTGTACCGCGTGGAGCGACCGAGGCGCAGGGCGGCGTCGATCATCGCGGCGCGCAGGGTGGGGCAGAGATTGGGCGCCGGCGCGGTCTCGACGACCTTCTGGCGCCGGCGCTGCGCGCTGCACTCGCGTTCGCCGAAGTCGATCAGCCCACCGTCTTCGTCGCCCAGGAGCTGGACTTCGATGTGGCGCGCCCGGGGGATCAACTCCTCGACGTAGAGGCCGCCGTTGCCGAACGCGCGCTCGGCCTCGGACCGGCAGCGCTCCCAGGCCTGTTCGATCTCGTCGGCCGACGTGACGATTCGGGTTCCGCGACCGCCGCCGCCGGCAAGAGCCTTGACGATCATTGCCTTGCCCGGCGCCAGGGCGGCGAAGAACTCCCGCGTTTGGTCGAGCGTCGTCGGCCGGTCCGTTCCGCGCAGCACCGGCACGTCCACCTCGGTCGACGCCGCGCGCGCCCGGCCCTTGTCGCCGAACAGTTCCAGGACCTCGGGCCGCGGGCCGACGAAGGTGATCCCGGCCTCCGCGCAGGCAGCGGCGAAGTCGGCGTTCTCGGCCAGGAAGCCGTAGCCCGGATGGACCGCGTCGCAGTTCGCGGAAGCGGCCCGGCCCACGACGTCCTCGATGTCGAGGTAGGCGGGGACTCCCCGGCCGCTGAGCGGCACGGCCTCGTCGGCGATCCGCAGGTGCAGTCCGTTCGCGTCGTCCTCGGAGTAGATGGCGACCGTATGGATGCCCAGATCCACCGCCGCGCGGGCGATCCGTACCGCGATTTCGCCGCGGTTCGCGATCAGCAGGCGGCGCATCGGCGCCTCCCGCCGCCAGGCGGCAACTGCAGGTGCATGCGGCGGAGTATACGAAGGGGCCTGCGGCGGCGCAGGAGGGTCCTGCGCCGCCGCGGCCGAAGTCGAGGAAGTCGAGGCCGCGTGGTCGGGCCTTGGCTATCCCGGAGTTCCGGGGCCAATGCCGAATCGCTATTCCTCGGGTGGGCGGCGCAGGTGGGGCACGATGCCGATGAGCCTTGCGACCTGGTGCTCGAACAGCGTGCCGTCGTCCGCTGCGTCCGTGTCCACGCCGACCGGGACCGTCGCCGCGGGGCCGACCAGCAGGTCCCTGCAGACCAGCGGCGCGACGGCCGCGTTCCGCGGGCCGTCGACCCAGTACCAGCCGCCCGGCCTGGCGCCCTGGACGGACACCTCGCTGGCGATCGGATTGCCGGCGGCGTCGGTGCAGGAGTCGCTGTCCTCGCGCAGGAGCTGGACGACCAGGCCGTCATCGTTCGCCTGCAGCGTCTGCGTCGTGGTCTCGCCGCTGCAGGTGGTCCGCCACTCGACGGACTCGCCGTCGGTCGGCTTGACGACGATGCCGCCGGCACCCCGCCAGTACGGTTTGACGTACTCGCTGCAGACCCCGTCATCGGGCTTCGGCAGGTGCGGCACGATGCCGATCAGCCGTGCGACCTCGTGTTCGAAGAACGTGCCGTTGTCCGTCACGTCCGTCTCCACGCCGGCGGGAATCGTCGCCACGGCGCCGCCCAGGTCGACTTCGGAGACCAGCGGCGCGACGGCGGCGTTCCGCGGGCCGTCGATCCAGTACCAGCCGCCGGGCACGATGTCCCGGATCGACACCTCGCTGCGTACGGGATTCCCGTCATCGTCGGTGCACGGGTCCCGGCGCACCAGCTGGACGATCAGGCCGTCATCGTTGGCATACAGCGTCTCCGTCGTGCGGGCGCCGCGGCAGGACATCCGGAACTTCACGGAAAGGCCGTTGGCCGGCTTGACGACGATGCCGCCGGTGCCCCGCCAGTACGGCGCGACGAACCGGTCCGGATCAAGCGGCTCGGGCTCCGGCCCGGGGTCGGGGTCCGGCTCGGGGTCGGGGTCGGGGTCCGGCCCGGGGTCGGGGCCCGGCCCGGGGGGAGGGAGACAACTGGGCGCCGGCTCGGGGTCGGGTGGTGGATCCGGATCCGGGGTCGGGGTCGGGGGACAACCGGGCGCCGGGGCCACGTCGTTGATCGTTCCCGTGCCGCCGTAGCTCCAGAGGGCTCCGCTGGGGATGCTCGAGAAAGCAATCGTGAAGGTCTCCGGGCCTTCGACGAGGCAGTCGGTTTTGGTGTTCACATATTCCATCGGCCACAATGAAGCTTGATTCCCGCTGGCTATAGGCATATTAGATCTCAGGTTAGTGCCGGTTAGAGGGGTGTAGTCCTCGGCAGTTGTCGCCGTGCCGTCCTGGAACTCAATCGTCACGACGCCTGGGGTGTTTCCCGAGCTCAAGGGCTTCCTACTGTAATTCACGTCGAATTCAAACCTCCCCCCCTCGTTCACGCTGGGGCTGTTGATATGGAGACACTGCCACATGGTCAGGTCGCCGTCGGTCCGCCGCGTGTTCGTGGCAGTCGGCAGGCCCCCCGAGAGACTGGTCCTGCACAGGGACAGATGCTGCAGGCTGGTCAGGTTGCCGAGGTTGGCGGGAATCGCGCCGCTAAAGCTGTTCCTCCCGAGGAAAAGGCGCCTGAGGTTCGTGGCAGCGGTCACGTTGTTGATGTTCCCGGTCATCCTGTTGTCGCGGAGGTTGAGCACCCTCATGCCGGTGCTGGGCAAGCTGGGGATGCCCCCGGTCAATCTGTTGAGATGGGCCGAGATCTCTTGCAGGTTGTTGCCGGTTGGCAGGGCCGGGATTGCCCCTGTCAACTGGTTGTCGCTGACGATGAGCTGGACCAGGTTCCCGAGGGTGGACAGGGCGGGGATTTCCCCGGTCAGGTTGTTTGCCACGCCTCTGGTGAATCTGAAGTTGTTGCCCACATTGAGGGTATGCAGGTTCGTGAGGCCGGACAGGGCGGGGATTTCCCCGGTCAGGTTGTTGTCGTTGAGTTCGACGTAATTCAGCTCGGTGAGGTGGTTCAACGCCGGGATTTCCCCGGTCAACTTGTTCCTGCCGAGAGCGAGCCTCTTCAGCTTGGGGGTGCCGGTAATCGCTCCGATCGGCCCGGTCAGCGCGTTTCTGCTGAAATCGAGTTCCTCCAGGTTGGCGAGGCCGCTGGGATTGGGGAACTGCCCGGTCAGCTCGTTGGTGTGGAGATTCACATGGGTCAGGGCGGTGAGGCCGCTCAACGACGGGATGCACCCGGTCAGGAAGTTGTTGTTGAGATGGAGCTCCTCCAGGCTGGTCAGGGCGCTCCACCACGGGAGTCCCCCGGTCAGGTTGTTCCGATTGAGCCTGAGGTACGTCAGATTGGTCAGGTTGCTGAACGATGCGGGGATGGCCCCGTTGAACCTGTTTCTCTGGAGGTCGAGGTGCCTCAGGTTGGTCAGCGTGCCCACCCACGCCGGGATCGGCCCGGGGGTGAGGTTGTTGTAGCTGAGCCGGAGATACGTGAGTGCGTCGAGGGCGCTCAGATCGGGGAGCGTCCCCGTAATGTTGTAGCCAGGGCCGAGCGTGAGCCGGGTGACGCGGCTCCTTTCGCCGTTCATGCCGATCGATTGCCACTGATGCATGCCCCTGTTGCGCGCCCAGTTCAGGCTCGTGTTGTCGCCCGAGCCGAGAGTCAGCGCGGCCTTGAAGGCCAGCAGGGCGGTGCAGTCGGCAGCCAGCATGTCCCGCTTGGCGTTGCTCAGAGTCCTGCTCCCCACGGCCCCAATGACGGCTATGTCGCTCCTCACGCAGGTTGGCGACGTCTGGGCGTGGGCCGCGCCGCCGAACAGGCCGAGCGTCAGCGCCAGGACGAGGACATTCAGCGCCAGACGCGGCAAGTGGGCAGACTGCCGGGAATCGATTCTCGAGGAGCTCGAGGAGCTTGGGGAGCGTCGGCGACGATCAACTCCGATGGTGGACGATGACGAGGCCGGGATTCGATCTGGAGCTTTGTCTTTATCCATCAAGCTCTCCTTGGGAGCAGTTAGCAGTGGCGCCAGGCATCGGGGAACTGGCTGGCTGCCAGCGGCGAAACGAGCGGCGCCGTTCTTGACGCGACGAAGTCTAGCCTAGCTTCCAGCGTCATGCCTTGTCTACCGCTTCTCTCGCAGCTCCCAGGACCATTCCAAGTCCAGCGCTTCACGCTGGGCGTGGGCGAGCGTGGGCGGGAGGCCTTCATGCCCGAGGGTCGAGAGCCGTGTTGGTGCGGAGTCGCCGATTCCGGAGTGGTTTCCGCACCTCGGACATCGGAGTTCCCGACTTTGAAACGGCTCTGCTCGCAGCTCCTCTCTCGCAGTTACACCCTCTCTGCCAACGTACGTGACACAGGGGCCGTCCCGTTGAATAGTGGAGGGCACACGTTTGCGAGGAGGATCGATGGCAAGACGAGAGCAGAGACTTGGCGGCGGCTCGGAGCTCCCGGCCCCGGGGGTTGAGGAGCGTAGCGACGAGGCCCCCGGGGCCGGCGCGTCGTCTGCGGGAGGGGTTCCCGACCCGGAAGTGCTGGCGAAGCCGACCCGGCGGCAGTTCACGGCGGAGTACCGGCTTCGGATTCTGGAGGAGGCGGACCGGTGCACGGACCGCGGCGAAGTGGGCCGGCTGCTTCGGCGAGAAGGTCTGTACAGTTCCCATCTGGCCAACTGGCGCAAGGCGCGGCGGAAGGGCGCGCTGTCCGGTCTGAGGCCGAAGAAGCGTGGCCGCAAGCCTGTCGAGGCCAACCCTCTGACGCCGAAGGTGAGGCGGCTGGAAGCGAAGGTGAGGCGGCTGGAGAAGGAACTCGCCGCCGCGCACACGATCCTGGACGTCCAGGGAAAAGTTGCAGGGCTGCTGGGATTCAGCCTCGAGGACGGGAAGGACTGTTGATGGCGGCAAGGTCCCTGGCCCGGCAGGTCGGCGTCGCGCCGGCGTGCCGGGCGCTGGGCGTGTCGCGGTCGACCTTCTATCGTCGCGCGAGGCCCGCTCCCGGGCAACGGCAGCCCCGCCCCACGCCTGCCCGGGCACTGAGCCAGATCGAGCGGAAACGGGTCGAGGCGACGCTTGCGTCGCCTCGATTCGTCGATCGTTCGCCGGGAGAAGTAGTGGCCACCCTGCTCGACGAGGGCCGGTACCTGTGCTCGGAGCGCACGATGTACCGCATTCTCGAAGCGAATCACCCGGTGAAGGACCGCCGCAACCAGCGGGTTCACCCGCAGTACGCCAAGCCGGAGCTGGTCGCCACCGTGCCCAACCAGGTCTGGTCGTGGGACATCACCAGGCTGCTCGGACCGCAGACCTGGAACTACTACTACCTCTACGTCCTGCTTGACCTCTACAGCCGCTACGCGGTCGGCTGGATGGTCGCTGACCGCGAAAACTCCGCGCTCGCCCAAAGGCTCATCGAGGAGACCTGCCTCAAGCACGGCGTCAAGCCCGATGTCCTGACGCTGCATTCCGATCGAGGCGCCCCCATGACCAGCCAGGGCACCGCTCAACTGCTCGCGCGCCTCGGCGTGAACCGGTCCCTCGGCCGCCCTCGGGTCAGCGACGACAACCCCTACTCCGAAGCCCAGTTCAAGACCCTCAAGTACCACCCCGACTTCCCGGGCCGCTTCCCCGGCCAGGACGCCGCGACCGACTACTGCCGGTCGTTCTTCCCCTGGTACAACACGGAACACCGCCATGCCGGAATCGCCATGCTCACACCCGAGACCGTCCACTACGGCCGGGCCCATGCCGTCATCGAGAAGCGCCAGCGCACCCTGAGAGCAGCCTGGGAACGTCACCCTGAACGATTCGGCGGCGGAGTACCCGTGCATCCGACACTGCCCCAGGCTGTATGGATCAACAAACCCGACACCGAGACTGCAGAAACGACTCAGTAAATCCAGAACACCGCTGTGTCAATGTCGTTGACAGGTTCCGACATGGCTATGAAATGCGCCCCCGGACGACCGGCCAACAACCCGCAAACCCAAGCCTGGCAACGACTGTCGACCATCCCGGGGCCGCAGAAGCTCAAGAACTTCGGGCTATCCGTCGCCACCTGTTTGCCGGTCGGCCGGTGGTCGCCGTCTGTGACCACCGGCCCTCCGACCCGGACAGCACGGGCCGGGCGAGAATCCACGTCTACAGGAAGGAGTGCTGCTGGTCCGGCGCCGGTGTGGTTCCGGCCACTGCTTCGGCGTCATCCATGTTGCCGGCCGGCAGCCCGTTCCCGTCGAGCTCGATCAGGAGATGGCGCGCGTCACCGGCGAGGCGCCGTTTCGCCCACACCCGGACCTCCTCCTCCTGACTGAAGACCACGATCTGGCGTTCCTCGCTCAGTTCGAGGAGCAGGTCGAGGAAGCGCATCGTGCGGTCCGTGTCGCAGTGGACCGTCGCGTCGTCGAGGAACAGGGGCGCCGACTCCGTGCGGTCCCCCAGAGCTTCGGCAAGCGCGATGCGGAGCAGCAGGTAGACCTGATCGATCGTGCCGTGGGACAGCTCGGTGGCCGAACGGAAGACCCCGTCTTCGACTTCGAGACGAACTTCCGGACCTTCTTCCGGGTCGATGCGGACCGCCGAGTAGCGCCCGTCCGTCACCAGGTCCAGGCGCGTGGCCAGTGCCGCTCTGAGGTCGGGGGCGAGTATGCGATGCACTTCGTCCTGGGCGGCTTCCAGGTGCTCCCGGGTCGCCTGCACGATGTCGGCGGCCCGTCGAAGAAGCGCGACTTCACGCTCGGCGGCCGCCCGTTCTTCCTCGAGTTCGGCAAGGGACGGGAGATTCGCCTCGGCCGCGAGCCGGCCCTCGAAATTGCTGACCTCGTTGCCGGCCTCGATTGCCTCCTTGCGGGCACCGGTCAGTCGTCGTTCCAGTTCGCCGGAGTCGAGCCCTTCAAGAACCGGAATGCCGCCGGGCTCTCGGCTATGGAACTCCCCGTCGTTCCTCACCAGGTCCTCAAGGGCGCGCAGGCGGGCCGCGGCGGACTCCCACTCCGCCGCGATGTCTTCTCGCGTCCGACCGTCGAGGAGCCCCTGCAGTCGCTCCCAGTCGGTGCGCAGCCGGCCGAGGCGGGCTTCGCGCTGCTTCAGCCAGTCGTCCGCCCACTGCTCAGGATCCGCACCGGAGTCGGCCGAGAAGCCGGCAGCGGCGAGGGCCCTTCGGAAGCGCGCTTCCGCCTGCTCGCGCTGCATATGCTGCTCGGCTGCTGTTGTCTCCTCACTTCGCCGAACTTCGAGCCACGAGGTCAGCTGTTGCCGTTTCAGGGCGAGTTCACGGTCTGCCTGCGCGTTTCGCCGGCACTCCCGTTCGTAGCGACCCAGAAGAGAGCCGACTTCCTTCTCCGGATCCGCGACACCTCGTTGGTCCAGCACTGTACGGAGTTGAGCTTCGGCTTCGGCTTGGGCTGCCCTGGCGTTCTGCCAGCGTTCCCGCTGCTCGGCTGCCGCTTGCTCGTGACGCCGCCGAGCTTCAAGACCCGAAGTCAGGTGTTGCCGTTTCAGGTCGAGTTCACGGTGTGCCTGCGCGTTGTCTCGGCACTCCCGTTCGTAGCGGCCCAGAAGGGCGTCGACTTCCTGCTCCGGATCCGCGACACCTCGTTGGTGCAGCACTGCGCGGAGTCGCGCTTCGGCTTCGGCTTGGGCTGACCTGGCGTTCTGCCAGCGCTCCCGCTGCTCGGCTGCCGCTTGCTCGTGACGTCGCCGAGCCTCGAGACGCAGGTTGAGTTGTTGGCGCTTCGCGGCGAGTTCGCGGCCTGCTCGGGTGTTGTCTCGGCACTCCCGTTCGTAGCGGCCCAGAAGGGCGTCGACTTCCTGCTCTGGATCCGCGACACCTCGTTGGTCCAGCACTGCGCGGAGTCGCGCTTCGGCTTCGGCTTGGGCTGCCCTGGCGTTCTGCCAGCGTTCCCGCTGCTCGGCTGCCGCTTGCTCGTGACGCCGCCGAGCTTCAAGCCCCGAAGTCAGCTGTTGCCGTTTCAGGTCGAGTGCACGGTGTGCCTGCGCGTTGTCCCGGCACTGCCGCTCGTAGCGCCCCAGAAGGGTGTCGACTTGCTGCTCTGGATCTGTGACTCCTCGTTGGTCCAGCACTGCGCGGAGCTGAGTTTCGGCTTCGGCTTGGGCTGCCCTGGCGTTCTGCCAGCGTTCCCGCTGCTCAGCTGCCGCTTGCTCGTGACGCCGCCGAGCCTCGAGACGCAGGTTGAGTTGTTGGCGCTTCGCGGCGAGTTCGCGGCCTGCTCGCGTGTTGTTTCGGCATTCCCGTTCGTAGCGGTCCAGAAGAGCGCCGACTTCCTGCTCTGTATCCGCGACACCTCGTTGGTCCAGCACTGCGCGGAGTCGCGCTTGGGCTTCGGCTTGGGCTGCCCTGGCGTCCTGCCAGCGTTCCCGCTGCTCGGCTGCCGCTTGCTGGTTGCGTCGGAGAGCTTCGAGTTGCAAGGTGAGTTGTTGGCGCTTCACGGCGAGTTCGCGGCCTGCTCGGGTGTTGTCTCGGCACTCCCGTTCGTAGCGGCCCAGAAGGGCGTCGACTTCCTGCTCTGTATCCGCGACACCTCGTTGGTCCAGCGCTGCGCGAAGTCGCGCTTCGGCTTCGGCTTGGGCTGACCTGGCGTTCTGCCAGCGCTCCCGCTGCCTGGCTGCCGCTTGCTGGTTGCGTCGGAGAGCTTCGAGTTGCAAGGTGAGTTGTTGGCGCTTCGCGGCGAGCTCGCGGTGTGTTTGAACGTTCTGCCGACATTCTTGGAGGTACCGATTCAGGAGCGCGTCGGTTGTCTCCTTCGACTCCTTCAACTCCACAACTCCGCGGCGAGCTAGCGCAGCTCGCAATGCGGTTTCGGCCGTCGTTTCGTCGGTCCGCGCAGCTGCTACATGCTGCTGCCATTCGTATCGCTCGTTCTCCCACCTCTCCCACCTTGCGAGGTGTTGCAGGGCTTGATCTGCGGCATCCGGTTCGGCGTCGAGACCGAGCCTCTCCAGAGTTCGCATGGCGTGATCGGTTTCCGTGCGTCTTCGTTCTTGTCGCTGGGTGTGCTTCCGAGCCTCTGCTTCGGCGTAGGCCGCTTCGGCGCCCAAGGTCCGCTTCCGATCCAACAGGCCTGAGCGGCTGCGCCGCGAGAGAAGGATGAACGTGCAGGAGACGATGATCAGGAAAACCGATCCGACACCGCCGAAGGCAGGAATCGCATCAAGGAGCGTGAGCGCGGCTAGTGGTAGGCCGGCAGTCGCGCCGCACCAGGCCCATCCCTCCTTCGTTCTTGATCGCTTGATCTGCCTGTGGAGAGTCTCTTTCCGGACGCGAAGGCGCCCGAGGAGCTCCTCCGTTTCGTCGCCAGCGCCGACCGGAGGTTTCAGCAAGGCTTGCATGGCCAGCCGAACGCTTTCGCGATCACTTGCTCCTATCGGAGGCTTGGCTGGTTCGCGTGGTTGCATCTTTTGGCGGAAGCGCTTTCGCTCAACGGCGTTTTGCCAGGCCGTTGTCGCTTCGGCGACTTCCGGTGCTGTTTCACGATCTCCTTGAGGCCTGTCGGGTAGCTGCTGGAGTTGCCGTTCCAGGTCTTGGACGGTTTCGCCAGTTGTCGTTTGGGGCTCGGCCGGGAGTGCGCGGGATGCGGCAGCCGCTTCCCGCCAGGCGGTCGTCGCTTCGGCGACTTCCGGTGCTGTTTCACGATCTCCTTGAGGCCCGTCGGGTAGTTGCTGGAGTTGCCGTTCCAGGTCTTCGACGGTTTCGCCAGTTGTCGTTTGGGGCTCGGCCGGGAGTGCGCGGGATGCGGCAGCCGCTTCGCGCCAGGCGGTTGTCGCGGCGGCGACTTCCGGTGCTGTTTCACGATCTCCTTGAGGCCTGTCGGGTAGCTGCTGGAGTTGCCGTTCCAGGTCTTCGACGGTTTCGCCAGTTGTCGTTTGGGGCTCGGCCGGGAGTGCGCGGGATGCGGCGGCCGCTTCGCGCCAGGCGGTTGTCGCTTCGGCGACTTCCGGCGCTGTTTGACGATCTCCTTGAGGCCTGTCGGGAAGTTGCTGGAGTTGGCGTTCCAGTTCTTCGACGGTTTCGCCGGTTGTCGTTTGGGGCTCGGCCGGGAGAGCGCGGGATGCGGCGGCCGCTTCGCGCCAGGCGGTCGTCGCTTCGGCGACTTCCGGCGCTGTTTGACGATCTCCTTGAGGCCTGTCGGGTAGTTGCTGGAGTTGCCGTTTTAGTTCTTCGACGGTTTCGCCAGTTGTCGTTTGAGGCTCGGCCGGGAGAGCGCGGGATGCGGCGGCCGCTTCGCGCCAGGCGGTTGTCGCTTCGGCGACTTCCGGTGCTGTCTCCCGATCTCCTTGAGGCCTGTCGGGTAGTTGCTGGAGCTGCCGTTCCAGTTCTTCGACGGTTTCGCCGGTTGTCGTTTCCGGCTTGGCTGGCAGTGCGCGGGATTCGGCGGCCGCGTCCCGCCAGACGTGTGCCGCTGCAGCGACTGTTGGCGCCGGCTCGCTGTCGCCTTCCATCGAGCCCGGAAGTGTGGCCAGTTCTCCGGCCAAGTCCTCGGCGTTGGCGCCGCGAAGTTGTGCGGGTTCCTCCGGGCGCCCGCGATACCGGAACACGGCTTCCAGCAGTTCTTGAGCAGCGCTGGCGTCTGGACCGTCACCGGGCGCCGGCGGAGGCTGGCCGCCGGGGAACCGCTTTGCCAGGCACTCGATTTCCGTGAGCCGCGCGTCGAGGCGCTTCAGGTCGCGCTGCGCCAGGAGCTGTCTGCAGCGCCGAGTCAGGACTTCCGCTCGCTCGGCCCGATCCCGAGCCGATGTGAGGCCCCGTTCCAGTCTTGTGCGCTCGTGATGGCGGGCTCTTCCCTGCTCGAGCTCTCTGCCGGCCCTGACCAATCGCTCAACGGCCCGCTGCAGCGGCCTGGTCGAGTTGCGGCGCTCCGCGCCGACCTGTTCGCGTGCATACTTCGTCAGGCGGTCCAGCGCCTCGACCGCGGTGGCGGCTCCGCCGGCGGAGGCGGCGGCGCGCTGAAGTTCCTTCCGAAGCGCCGAGGCCTCGTCGTCCTTGTTCTGCCGAAGCCGCAGAATGTCGGCCTGCCCGATGACCAGGGTAGATGGCATGACGTCGCGGTTGAGTCCCAGAAACCTTGAACCGTCGACGCAGCCGCGATACATCAGCTCGTTGTCGATCGGGCGCCCGGTGTCCAGGTCATGGGCGACGCCTTTCTTCTTCTTCAGATCGCTTTGCTGGATCTCCACCCGGCGGCCGCCATCGAGCTGGAGTTTCACGGTCACCCGCCAGAGCCTGCCGTTCCAAGGCTCGTACTGTCGCTCGAACTCATTCGCCTCCCGCGTGTTGGCGCCGCGCCCGCGCCGTCGGCCGCAGAGGCCGGCGAAGATCGCCTGCAGCCAGGTCGATTTTCCGGCTTCGTTGGCGCCGTGCACGACCGTCAGGCCCGGCGCCAGGTCGAGGTCGCCGCTCAGCTTGCCGAAGTCGTGGGCCCGGACGCGGAGGATCTTCATCCGCTTGCTCCGTCCTCCGCGGCGGCGGCCGCCTTGTCCTCGGCGGTTGTCATCCGAAGTTCGTCGACGAGACCGAGCTCGCGGCCGTCGAGGGCACGCAGGCCGGCGAGCAGGACGAGGCGTTCCGTTTCCTGATCGAGTCCGGCCTGTCGAACGCGCCGCGCGAACATTCCTCGGACCGTCGGTTCCTTCTCGATCTGCTCCAGGTCGTAGGGAGACGCAAGCCCTGACGTGTCGACGAGCAGCTCGTCGATGCCGTCCGGTGGATCGAACGCGCCGGCGGCGAAGTCGTCGGCGTGGAGATCAAGAAGGTCCGGCTCGCCGGTCAGCCGGACCCGGGCGGCGCCGGCCAGACCGTCAAGCGCGTGGGTTATCCGCACCCGCGCTTCGTCGGCGTTCTCCGCCTCCGTCAGGTCGACGCTCAGGCTGTGGAGCGCGGGCGGTCGCGGCTCGAGTCGGCGCGCCGACACCCGGCCGTGCTCGACTTCGAGGATCACGGCGCTGCCGTAGGCTCCGTTGAACCTGAGCTGCTCCAGAGAACCGAGCCGGGTCCAGGTCGAACGGTCCGCGGGTTTGTGGGAGTGACCGACGACCGCGTGATGGAAGCCGGCCGCCGCGATCTGACCACCCTCGAACGGGGCGTGCCGCTGACTGCCCCGGAAGCGGGCGTTTCGTTCCTCGCCGTGGAATACGGCGATGTGGATGCCGTCGCCGCCGCCGTCCGTCGGTCCGGGCCCGGATCGGCGCCCGACCCGGAAGCCGTCGTCGAAGAAGCCGGCCGTGTCGGCGGGTTTGCGGTGCGCCGCGCCCCAGATCGTCACCCCCTCGCCGAGCGGCGCGGAGGTGAACCGGGTCTCACCGAAAACGTGGACGTTGGCCGGCCAGTCGACGCACCGGTACCGGCTTTCGGTGTCCGCGTAGTCGTGGTTGCCGGGCGCGGCGAAGACCTGGCGCCCCGACTGCTCGAAGGTCCGACGCAGAAACTGGACCGTGTCCGGCGACACGAGGTCGTGCTCGAACAGGTCGCCGCCGATCAGCACCGCGGCCGCGTCTTCGCGCCGGGCCTGCTCGAATGCCCAGGTCACGCCGTCGCGCAACCGCTGCCGCTGCCGGCGGGCGACCTCGCGGGTTGCCCAGCCGAACTTCGAGTCCAGGTGGACGTCGCTGAAGGCGAGGAGCTTCATCTGCGAACCTCAGCGTGCGGGTTGCTGCAGCGGTCGGAGAATGTGTCGGCGCGGTCGGCGGGGTAAGGGGATAGACGCCTACTCCTTCAGCACCGTCGGCCAGTTGCTGTCGGCACTCTCGATGTTCGCGTCGCGGTCCTCGAGCCATTGCTCCATGATCTTCCTGTTGTAGTTCAGGTAGAGCTTGTCGCCCACGACCGTGAACGCGTCCGGGTCGGTGGGCGCGGTGTAGTTCCGGCTCACGGCCCAGGCGCAGTAGCCGCCGTACTGCGGCGCGTACTTCTCCGGGTCGTCGGCGAAGAGGCCGCGGTTCTCCTCGCTCGCGAAACGCCAGTCGGCGCCCTGCCAGCCGAGGGTGAACTCCTTGCGGCCCTTCACGGCTTCCCTTTCCGTGAAATAGGCGACGGGGTCGTAGCCGCGGATTGCGAGGTTGCCGCGGGTGGCGAAGACCGGGTCCTTCTCGGCGGCAGCGGCCGGAATCGGGGCCAGTGCGCCGGCCACGACGCAGGCGACGAGAGAGGGTCCGAGGACAAATCGAGCCCGGCGACGGCGGCGCTGTTTCGTGACCATGAAGCGAGTTTCCACCTGCACGCGAGTCTATTCAGCGCTCGACGTTCGTGCTGATCTCATCCGCCGTGTAGGGTGGATCGAGGACCTTGGGATGCGTCGCTACACGAAGAAACTCGACCAGGCAGGGCGCCGGAAGGGACCAATTGAACAGGGAACCGGCGAGCGCCGTCAGGTGGCCGCAGGCGGCCTTGTGCATGGGTGAACTCGGGTCGTGGGCGTAGACCAGGATGTTCGTATCGACAGCGATCACTCCAGACCGTCCATCAAGTCGTAGAGCGAGTTTCGATCGGCGACGTCGACTCCCGGCAGCGTGCGTGTCTTCTTGGTGACCAGGTTCAGCTTGAACGGAGCCGCGGCTCGCTGCGGCGGCTGCAGATACTGGCGGATCGCCCGTTCGATCAAGCGCGTCAACGGTTCGCCATCCTCTGCCGCGCGTACCTTGGCCGCCCGGATCAGGTGGTCGTCGAAGTTCAGCGTGGTCTTCATACAGAAATCTGTATCACCGAAACCGGATTTCAGTCAACGGGCGCGGCCCTGGTTGAACACCGGCGTCGCGGAGTCGCTCCCGCAACGGGCAGCGACAACTCGCGGATAGTGTCTGCTGCGGTCATGCGACGTACTCTTGCGCTTGTCTCGATCGGTCTGGCCGTGGCTGTCTGGGCGTGCGGCGAAGCGGACGGCGGTGCGGAACCAAAGGCGGCGACTCCCTCGCCGACGCAGATCTTCGTCGAGCGCGCGACCCAAGCGGGGCTGGATTTCATCCATCAGAGCGGCGCGACCGGCGAGTACAACTACCCCAAGCTCCTCGTGGGCGGCGGGGCCCTGCTCGACATCGACGACGGCTTGCTCGACATCTACCCTGAAGAGCCCCCTGCATGTTTCACCGTGGCGGCGTCAGGGTACAGTTCTTGCTGGGAATCCTTTTGATCGCCGTGCTCGGTCTGGCGACCCGCGGCTTCCACCTCGTCCTCTCTGGCGACGACCAACCTCGACTCCGTTCTCGCGGTTCGAGCTCAGGCAGTTCGTGACTGGGGGTCCCGAAGCGGATGCGCGGCGGCAGGCCTGCAAACCAGCTACGCGGCTCGCGTTGTGCCGCGCTCCCGGGCCACAAGTTCTTCCAGGTGCGGCGGCGGCTTCCACAGGCACTCCATCGCGTAGCGGAGGTCGAGCGGTTCGCCGTCCCAGGACGGCATCGACTCCTCACCGGTGATCAGGATGCCGGCGTTCTCCAGGTACTCGACCAGTTCGCCGGCGGCGTGGAGGCCAACCGGGGGAGGCGCCGGACTCCGCTCCAGGGGCTGTCCCCTGCGATGGAGGAACCGGACGGCGCCGTCTTCGCTCATCCGCAGCCCGAAGCGGCCTTCATGGAGAAGTCGATGGTGCCGTCGGCAGAGGAGAACGAGGTTCGAGAGCTTCGTTTCGCCGCCGTCGGCCCAGTGGACGATGTGGTGGGCGTCGCAGTGCCTGGAAGTGCAGCCCGGGAAGCGGCAGCCCTGATCGGCGCCGCGGCCGGCCCGAGACCGCGGCCGAGCATCTGCGCACCGCCCTGACGCTCGATCCGGCCCCTCGGGAGACCCGCTACCTGCTGGCGATGACCGAGCGGCAACTCGGAAGCGCGGAGCGCGCCGGGGAACTGCTGGCCGGCCTGGAGGACGCGGACGCGCCGAGCCTCGACGACCCGATGCTGGAGGCCGTGTTCGCGCTGGTACGGGACACCCAGACCATCATCCGGACCGCGAACCAGCGGCTGGCCGACGGAAATCACGCCGCCGCCGAACGCCTCTGCCGCGAGGCCCTGCGGCTCGACGCCGGCACCTGCGACGCCCACCTCAACCTGGGCGTGCTCCACGGCCTGGCCGACCGGAACCACGAGGCCGCCACAGCCGTGCAGCGGGCGATCGAAATCGACCCGGCCCGCGCCGACGCCTACGCCCTGCTCACGATTGCCTACCTCAAGACGGGCCGAGCCGAAGAAGGCCTGCGCCAGTTGGAACGGGCGCTCCAGCTTGACCCGGACCATCCCCGAGCCCTGGACATCCTCCGCAGCCTTGGTGGTGTCTTGACAGACGAGCACTAAGGCGCGTAGGCTCATCGCCTCACGCAACAGTGCGGTGCTGGGGGGCGAGGATGGGCGTAAGGTTTGAGGTCAAGCGCGGTTCGGGAGAGTTCAGTGCCCTTGATGCACTCGCCCGTCTGGCCGGGCACTCAAGTTACCCCCCCCCCCCCCCCCCCCCCCCCCCAAGAATCTAAGCGCCCACTGATCAGATCTCTGTTCCCGTCCTTGACGGAGAGGCGCATGGTCGGCGGATGGCCAGCAGTCCGTGGCAGAAGTCGCGCTGCATTCGAGCGGCGATGCATCACGTCCAACATCGTGCCATCCGTGCGCCCGATGACGGGCGCACGGACTGGTTCGCGGGTGGCGCGGAGCGCGCCACCCGGGCTAGGCTCTTCGGTCGAACATGCACCGATATGCTCCCTCATCGCGCCTTGTTGGACGCGCGCCTCGCCGCTCTCGGTGCGACACGGACTTCTGCCACGGGCTGCCAGCGCAGCCGGCGCCGGATCTGCCGGACGAATCCGGAAGTGGCGACGGAAGCCTGTGCAAACGATCGTCAATGTGAACGAATCGGCGTGCTCATCAGCCGCCGAGAGCCGGCAAGCCTTGTCGCTCTTGTCAAACGAGAAGAGCCGAAGCGCAAACCGCCTGCGGAGCAGGATTCGCTTTGCTGAGGCGTGGGAAACCGCAGGGTGCTTCAGGACGCTGCGCGACCCCCGAGTTGGCAGGGCGGGTCCGGTTCGACACGGGCAGCCGCAGGCTCTCAGGGTCGCGCCGGTGCGATGTCGAGACGATCCCGAAAGAACTCGGCGACCGAACCGGCGCCCTTCTCTTCATAGGCCACGCCGCCCAGGTGGGGTGGTTCCAGGCTGGCCGAGCGCCGGCCCAGGACGGCCCGAAGGAACCTGCGTCGTCGGCTGGGCACGCGGCCAGATTGGGCGAGCCGGCGAACTCGCATTCACGCGCAAGCGCGGGCGAGGACGAGGGCCCTCTACAACGCGCCACGGTATTCCAGGAAGAATCCGACACCCAAAGACAGGGAGCCTCTCATGATGGAGACACTGCATGGAACCGGAACATCCTGGGCCGCCTCCATGACCTCAGCTACTCGTTGCCTGCGAGGGTTGGCCTTGGGGCTCGTCGTTGCTGCAATCGGCCTGCCCGCCGCCGGCGCCCAACAGCTCTGGAACATCGAAGAAGTCGCGGTGGAGCCCGCCCCGCCGATTGGCTTGGGCGGCGTGGCGATGGGCGCCGCAGCCGCGGGCGGCCCGACCGGCGAGGCGGCGACGGTGCAGGTAGCGTTCGACTACCTGCGCCGCGGCATGGGCTACCTCGAGCTCCCCTTGCCGGGCGGCTCGATGATCGCGGCCAGAAATGCGGTCTTCGAGGACCGTGGCGACGGCAACCTGATGTGGACGGGGGAGGTGGCGGGAGCCGGCTACGAGAGCGTGGTGCTCACCGTTCAGGACGGGTATCTCGTGGGGCGGTTCGGGGAGCCCGGAGGCCCCGAGTACGTCGTCCATGCCGGACCGGACCAGATCTACCATCTGCTGCCGGTACTCCGGGGCGTACCGGGCTCTTGATCGTGACATCGTGAACTCCTCCTCCTCCAAGAATGAGGTGTCCACGGAACCGGGTCAACCCCAGATTGTACTTTTTTGATCGCGACAATGTGGAAATCCTGGTCAAGGTCCTGAATGGATGCGCCATCAATGGTCATCACTGGGTGTTTGCGGCCCCAGTGACGGACCTGAAGTTTCAACTGCGCGTCCAGGATCGGCGGCCCGGGTGGTCCCAAGAAGAAGAAAAATGGCTGCACGAGAACCGTCGCCGCGGCACGGCGGGCACGGTGAGCGACACGACCGCCTTTCCGTGCACCGCTGCTGAGATTGCCGCTGCCAAGGCGGAGTCCTCGGGTTCCGGAGGCGAAAAGGGCGGCTTGGCAGGTGCTCTGAACCCGCTGGCCCACGTGTCCGCGGCCTCGGCGACGCCGCTGGCTCCGGGAGCTCGGACGGACTGTGAGCCGGGTCGTCCGGCGCTGACGCTGCGCCGCGGTTTCACGGTGAGCATGTGCTACGAGACGGACAAGGGCGAGGTCGGTCACGCCAGGGACTGGGGGCTGGGTTCGTTTCAATCCGCGCTGATGTACTTTTTTGATCGCAACAACGCCGAGGTTCTGATCAAGGTGCTGGACGGCTGCGGCGTGAATGGGCATCGCTGGGTCTTTGTGGCGCCAGTCACGACCCTGGCGTTCAACCTCCGAGTCGAGAGCCCTGGCGGCCGGATCTGGACGCATAGCAACCGCTTGGGACAGACGGCCGCCGCGAAGAGAGACCTCTCGGCCTTCTCCTGCACGGCATAGCAGCCCGCCGCGTGACATCGTGGTTCGGTCGCGGCTCCGGGTCGGACCGCTTCTGGTTGGGCGGCCGGCCCGGAAGACGAGCGGGCCGTCACTGCGGTTCGGTTCCCGGCGCCGTTGGCGAGGGGAGTTGGTCCAGGTCGGACGGGGCCGCCCGGGAGCTGGCGGGATGTGGTTGCGCGGTCGCTCGCCCGGTCGTAGGGTAGATGGCGAGCCGTGCGTTCTACCGTGGAGATGGCGATGACCGCCAACGCGCTGGAGGCTTCCGTCGTGGCGGAACGTCGTGGCGGCGAAAGCGCGGCCCGGGATCTCGACCTCCTGGTGGAGCGTGCCGGGATCGAGTTGACGCCCGTCACCGTGGAGCACCTTGAAGTCGCGCCTCTGGCGTGGCGTCGTTTCGGGAAGGGCAATCACCCGGCCGCCTTGAACTTCGGCGACTGCTTCGCCTGCGCGCTCGCCAGGACGAACGGTGAGCCTCTGCTGTTCCAGGGCGGGGACTTCGCCCGGACCGACATCGAGGCGGCCTGACCTTTCCGGCCGTGGCCGCCTCGCTACACTGCGTCCGGTGAAGGCTTCGATTCTCGCGGTGGGCGGCGAGTTGCTCGGTACCGACCGGCTCGATACGAACTCGCTGGTGCTGACGGAGGTTCTGAGGCGGCGGGGAGTGGAGCTGGTTTCGAAGGCGGTCGTCGGCGACGACGTGGTCGAGATCGCGGCGACCCTGGGCGCGCTTCGGGAGCGGGCGGAGCTGCTGCTGGTCACGGGCGGATTGGGCCCGACGCGGGACGACCTGACCCGGGAGGGTCTGGCTCGGCTGCTGGGGCGGTCCGTCGCCGTGGACGAAGCGTTGTGGGGCCGGATCGAGCGCGGGTTCCGCAAGCTGGGGCGGCGCATTCCGCGGGTCAACCGCAAACAGGCGGAGCGGGTCGACGGAGCGGAGATGCTGCCGAATCGCGCCGGCGTGGCGCCCGGTCAGCGGATCGGGGATGCGGCGCCTTCGCCCCGGGGCACGACCTATTTCCTGTTTCCGGGGGTGCCGCGGGAGCTGAAGGTTCTTGTGGACGACGCCCTGGATCCGTGGCTGGCGGCGCGGGCCGAGGACGGCGCGGGGTTCGATCAGGTCGAGGTTCGGGTTGCCTGCCTGCCGGAGTCGGTGGTCGAGGAGCGCATCGTGCCGGTGTACGAACGCTTTGGCGACCGGGACGTGTCCGTCCTGGCGCGGCCGGGCGAGATCCGGTTGCGACTGCGGGCCGGCGGGCCTGCCGTGTCCCGGACGCCGCGTCTGGCGAGAATGGAAGCGGCGGTCAGGAAGGCGCTGGGCGGCGCAGTCTTCTACGTCGGCGCGATCGAGGACGGCATCGAGTTCGAGGCCGCGGTGGGCGACCTGCTGACGGCACGCGGAGAGACGGTCGCGGTCGCCGAGTCCTGTACCGGCGGCCAGCTCGGTCAGCGGTTCACGGCCACCGCGGGCAGCAGTGCGTACTTCGCGGGAGGCTTTCTGACCTACTCGAACCATCTGAAGATGCGCCTGCTCGGCGTGCCGCGCGAAACCTTGAGGGAGCACGGCGCGGTGTCGAAGCCGACGGTCCTGGCGATGGCCTCGGGCGCCCGGGAACGCTGCGGCAGCGACTACGGAATCGGCATCTCGGGTGTTGCGGGCCCGGGCGGCGGCACGGAGGAGCGCCCGGTCGGGACCGTTCACATCGCGGTCGCCGGACCGGCAGCCGCCGGTTCGCACTTCGAGGCGCGGTTCCCCGGCGACCGGGCGCGGGTGCGGCAGCTGTCGACCCAGTTCGCCCTCGAGCTGCTGCGGCGGATGCTGCTGCCGGGCGAGACCGGGCGGGATCTGCTGCCCTGGTCGGCGCCGCGCGGAGAGGGATCGGCGTGACCGCGGCCGGCCCCTTCGCCGTCCTGCTGGCGTACGTTCTGGGGTCCGTGCCGTTCAGCTATCTGATCGTGCGGATTCACCGGGGTCTCGACGTGCGCACGATCGGCAGCCGGAGCGCCGGCGCGACGAACGTGCTGCGCGCGTCGGGCGGATGGGCGGCGCTGGCCGCGCTGCTGCTCGATGTGGCCAAGGGGGCGGCGGCGGTCCTCGTGGCGGATTCGCTCGACGTCGGGATCTGGTGGTGTGCCGCCGCCGCCGTGGCGGCGGTGGCGGGGCATGTGTTTCCGCTGTTTCTCGCCTTTCGCGGCGGCAAGGGTGTCGCGACCGCTGCCGGCGTGCTGGCGCTGCTCGTGCCCTGGGCCGGGCTTGGCGCTCTGGCCGTGTTCATCCTGCTGGCGGCCTGGACACGCTACGTCTCCCTGGGGTCGATCTCGGCGGCGGCTTCGTTGCCGTTGCTGGTCGGATCCCGGTGGTTGGGCGGCGCCTTCGGGGAACCGGACGGCCTGGATCACGGACCGGCACTGCTCGCCGCCGTGTCCGCGATCGCGGTCCTGGTGATCGTCAGACACCGGGCCAACCTGGTCCGGTTGCGCGCGGGCACGGAGTCTCGGCTGGGGCGCAAGCCGACGGCGTCCGGGGCTGCCGGGTGACGATGGCGGCGGGCGGCGGCGTCGCCGTGCTCGGCGCGGGCGCCTGGGGCACGGCGCTTGCGGTCCATGCGGCGCGGGCGGGTTCACCGGTCACCCTCTGGGCGCGTTCTCCGGAGTCCGGCGCGGTTCTGGCGCAGGAGCGGGTGAACGAGCGCTACCTGCCGGGCGTGGAGTTGCCGGCGGAGCTTCGCGTGACCTGGGACCTGCGGCAGGCCGCGGCGTGCGACCCCGTCCTCGTCGTCGTGCCGTCGCACGGCTTCCGTGCCGTCGTGCGAGCGTTTCTCGCGGCGCGGACCGGCCTCGGCAAGAGCGCCCCGTTGCCGGAGCGGGTGACCTTCGTTTCGGGTGCCAAAGGCATCGAGTCCGACCACCGCGGCGCCTTCCGTTGCATGAGTGACATCTGCCGGGAAGAGGCGGCTTCAGCCGGCACGGACGCCCTGTTCGCGACCGTCAGCGGGCCTTCGTTCGCTGCCGAGCTCGCTGCCGAGCAGCCGACGGCCTGCGTCGTCGCGGCGGAGTCGGAGGCGGTGGCCGGGCGAATGCAGTCGCTGCTCTCGGCCGGGGCGCTGCGGCTCTACACTTCGACCGACGTGATCGGCGTGGAGATCGCCGCCGCGGCGAAGAATGTCATCGCGATCGCCGCCGGCGTCCTCGACGGTCTGCGCTACGGCGCCAACACGCGCGCTGCGCTGATCACCCGCGGCCTGCACGAGATGATGCGTCTCGGCGTGGCCTGCGGAGGCCGCCCGGCGACCTTCGCCGGCCTCGGCGGTCTCGGCGATCTCGTGCTGACCTGCACCGGCGGCCTGTCGCGCAACCGGAGCACGGGCCTCGATCTGGCCCGGGGCCGTTCCCTCGAGGAAATCGAGGCGGACCGGGCCGGGGTCGCCGAGGGGGTCCGCAACTCGCTCGCCCTGCTCGAGTTGGCGACCGAGAAGAAGGTCGAGTTGCCGATCACGGAGCAGATGGTCGAGATCCTCTACCGGGGCAAGGCGCCGGCGGCCGCGATCCGGGACCTGATGCGGCGGGAGCTCAAGGTAGAGTCCGCCCTGTGACGGCGGGGAGCGGCGAGCACGAGACGGTTCTGGTGCTCGACTTCGGGGGCCAGTACACGCAGTTGATCGCGCGCCGGATCCGGGAACTCCGGGTCTACTGCGAGATCCATCCCTTCGACCTGGACGTGGAGCGGATCAGGGCCCGGCGGCCGACCGGCATCGTGCTCTCCGGGGGCCCGGACAGCGTCTACGAGCCGGATGCACCGCAGGCCGACCCGGAGATTCTGCGGCTGGGCATCCCGGTACTCGGAATCTGCTACGGCCTGCAGTGGATGGCGCACGTCCTGGGCGGTCGGGTCGCGGCGTCGGGCCTGCGGGAGTACGGTCGTGCGCGGATCAGGTTGCTGGCCGGCGGCGGCGGTCTCTTCACGGGGTTGGAGCCGGATCTGAACGTGTGGATGTCGCACGGCGACCGGGTGGAGCAGCTGCCGCCCGGCTTCGAAGCGACGGCCTCGACGACCACGGTGCCGGTCGCGGCGGCCCAGGACGGCGAACGGTCCCTCTTCGGCATCCAGTTCCACCCCGAGGTCACGCATACCGACAGCGGCTCGAGGATGCTCCGGAACTTTCTCCACGACGTCTGCGGCGCCGCGGGGGAGTGGCGCATGGCGTCCTACGCCGCCGAGGCCACGGCGGCGATCGAGGCTCGGGTCGGCCCCGACGACCGGGTTCTCTGCGCCCTTTCCGGCGGCGTCGACTCGGCGGTCGCGGCGAGCCTGGTGCAGCGCGCGGTGGGGGAACGGCTGACCGCCGTGTTCGTGGACAACGGGCTCCTGCGCCGGAACGAACGCGGCGACGTGGAACGAAGCCTGCGCCGGGGGCTCGACCTGCGGCTCGTCGTCGTCGATGCCGCGGCGGAGTTTCTCGGTGCGCTGGCCGGGGTCACGGATCCGGAACAGAAGCGCCGGACGATCGGCCGTGTCTTCATCGAGGTGTTCCAGCGCGAGGCGGCCAGGCTGGAGCGGAGGGATGAAGGGTCGGGCGCCTTCCGTTTCCTCGTTCAGGGCACCCTGTATCCGGACGTGATCGAGTCGGTCTCCGCCTTTGGCCCGTCCGCGATGATCAAGAGCCACCACAATGTCGGCGGCCTGCCGGAGCGGCTGGGCTTCGAACTGATCGAGCCGCTTCGCTATCTGTTCAAGGACGAGGTGCGCCAGCTCGGCCGCGAGCTCGGTCTCGGTTCCGAGTTCCTGGGCCGGCACCCCTTTCCCGGCCCCGGCCTCGCAGTGCGGATTCCGGGCGAGGTGACCGCCGCTCGGGTGGCGGTGTTGCAGGAGGCCGACGCGATCTTCATCGAGGAGTTGCGCAAGGCCGGCTTGTACGACCGCGTGAGCCAGGCGCTGGCGGTCCTCCTGCCGGTCCACAGCGTGGGCGTGAAGGGGGACGGCCGCAGCTACGAGAGCGTGGTCGCCCTGCGGGCGGTCGAGACGGAGGACTTCATGACCGCCGACTGGAGCGAGTTGCCGCACGAGTTTCTGGGCCGCGTGGCGAACAGGATCGTGAATGAGGTCGCCGGCGTCAACCGCGTCGTCTACGACCTGACCAGCAAGCCGCCGGGCACGATCGAGTGGGAGTAGGGACGGCCGCGGCTCAGGGACGGTTCGCGCGGGGCGGCGTAGGATCGGGTCCATGATCCCGGAGCTGTTCCGCATCGGTCCGCTGTCGGTCTCACCCTTCGGGGTGATGCTCGTCGCCGCCCTGTTCGCCGGCAATCTGCAGTTGCGCTGGGGCCTCCGCCGCGTGGGCGCGACCGCCGCCCGGGCCGCGGACGACGCGGCGGCGATTCTGCTGGCGGCCGCCCTCGGCGGGATCGCCGGCGGCAAGGCGTACTACGCGCTGCTCTACGGCGACTGGCGTCTGCTCTACAGCCGTGCCGGTCTGGTCTGGTACGGCGGCTTCCTGGTCGGCGCCGCGGCGGTGCTGTTCGTCATCCGCCTGCGCCGGATGCCGGCATGGCGGACCGCCGACGCTGCGGCGCCGGCTCTGGCGCTGGGCTACGGCCTCGGACGCATCGGTTGCCTGCTCGTCGGCGACGATTACGGATCGCCCACCGGCCTTCCCTGGGGCATGACGTTTCCCGAGGGACCGATCCCGACGACGGCCGGCGCCCTGGAGCGGGAATTCGGCGTCGTCCTCCCGCCCGACCTGGCGGCGGACGCCCTCGTCGCGGTGCATCCCACCCAGATCTACGAGACCCTGGCCGCGCTGCTGATCTTCTGGTTTGGCCGCCGACTCCTGTCGAGGGGCACACCGCCCGGCGGCGTCGTGCTGCCGATCATCGGCCTGTTGTCTCTGGAACGCTTCCTGGTCGAGTTTGTGCGCGCCAAGGACGATCGCTTCGTCGGAGCGTTGACCGTGGCGCAGCTGATCGCGGCCGCCCTTCTGCTTCTCGTCGCCCTCCTGTGGCTGCGCCGCCGCCGCGCGTCCTGACGATCGCCGGCTCCGACTCCGGGGGCTGCTCGGGGGTGCCTGCGGATTTGAGGACGTTTGCGGCCTACGGGGTTCACGGCCTGTGCGCCCTGACCGCGGTGACCGCCCAGACAGCGGGCGAAGTGCGGGCGGTCGAAGCGGTGAACACCGATCTGCTGCGCCGGCAGCTGGACGCGGCCGCCGAGATCGGTCTCGATGCGATCAAGATCGGCATGCTCACCGATGTTCCGACGGTCGAGGCGGTCGCAGACTGGTTGGAGGGGCTGCCGCCGACGCCGGCGGTGCTCGATCCGGTGTTCCGCTCGACCTCGGGCGCGGCGCTGCTGGAAGCCGAGGCTCTGCCTTTCGTCGTGGAGAGGCTGCTGCCGAGATTGCTGCTGGTCACACCGAATCTGTTCGAGGCGGAGAGGTTGAGCGGCATGGCGATCGGAGGTCCCGAGGATGCCCGGACCGCGGCGCGGCGCATCGAGCGGTTGGGTCCGGGTGTCCTGATCACCGGGGGTCACGGCTACTCGGCCGTCGCGGGAACGGCCGACTGCGGCCGGGGCGGCGAATTGACGGATCTTCTGTTCGACGGGAATCGGTTCCGGACCTTCGTGCATCCGCGGATTCGAACCCCCTGGCGGCGGGGCACGGGCTGCACCCTGTCCGCGGCGGTCGCGGCGGGTCTCGGCTGGCACCTGCCGGTCGAGCGGGCGGTGCAGCGGGCGGTCGCCTTCGTCGAGAGGGCCCTGCGGGGCGCGTACCCCCTCGGCCGCGGCGGTCGCTACGGCACTCTCGATCCGATGGCGGGGCATCGAGGCGGTCGATGAGGCGCTGTCGGGCGGAATGGCCAGGGTCGCCGCCGTGTTCGAGGAAGTTCGAGGAAGGGCGGGCAACCCGCTCTCGTCGCCTATAATCGGCAGCCCATGAATCGCACCGACCCTCCGTCTCGCCGGTCACGAACCGGGCCGCTTCGGTGCACTGCGCCCTGGCTGGCGGGGCTGGCCCTGATCGGGGCGGTCGCCGCCCCGGCCCAGGAGGGTCGTTCCGGGACGCCCCGCGCCGTCTTCGAAGAGTCCGTCCACGTCAAGGTCGTCAACGTGCAGGTCTTCGTCCGCGACAAGGACCAGAATCCGGTGACCGGTCTGACCAGGAAGGACTTCATTCTCAGAGAGGAGAAGGACCCGGTCACGATCACGAACTTCCACGAGGTCCAGGATCGGGTCAAGGTGAGCGACGTTCCCGGCGTGATTCCGGAGGAACCCGAAATCCGGTTCGTGGATCGACCGGGACTGGAGAGTCGACGTCGCGTGGTGCCGCCGGACGAACGCCTCAACCTGGTGATCTACATCGATCACATGAACATCCGGCCCCACAACCGCAACCGGGTGTTCCGGTACGTGCGCGAGTTTCTGCGCAAGGACGTGACGCGGGACGACCTCGTCATGCTGTTGAGCTACAACCGGTCGGTCAAGGTCGAGCGGGACTTCACCAGCGATCCCCAGATGATCGCGAACGCTCTCTACGAGCTCGAGAAGCACACCGGCGGCAGGACCCAGTGGGACTCGGACCGGGCCGACATCATCCGTGACATCGGCGAGGAGGACCGGCACTACGAGTACGTCCAGGGCCGGGTCCGGATCTACTCGCAGTCGATCTTCAACGACATGCAGTTCACCCTCGACGGCCTGAAGGACACGGTCATCTCGCTTGCCGGCCTGCCGGGCCGCAAGGCCTTCATGTACGTCTCGGACGGTCTGCCGATGCGGGCGGGCGCGGACATGTGGGAGGCGCTTGACCAGCGTGGCCGCACGGTCGACTCCCTCAGCTACAACCAGAACTACTTCCTCGACTCGCTCCAGTACGACTCGAGCCGGCGCTTCAGCGACCTGGTCGACACCGCGAACGCGAACGAGGTCTCCTTCTACACGATCGTCGCCGCCGGGCCGATGGGCATCAACTCGCGGGACGCCTCGATGCAGGGCATGGCGTTCTCGTCGAACATCGACTCGGTGGCCCGGGACAACGTGCACTCGTCCGTCATGTACATGGCCGAGGAAACAGGCGGCCAGTACATCGTCAACACGAACAACTTCCGTGACGGCCTGAACCGCATCGCGCTCGACTTCACCAGCTATTACTCGCTCGGCTTCCAGCCTGGTCACGCGGGTACCGGCAGGCGGTACAAGCTCAGCGTCGAGTTGACGAACGAGGCGAAGAGGCGTCTCGGGTTGAAGAACCGGCACGTCAGGCATCGCCTGAGCTATCGCGACAAGTCCATCGACACGGAGATGACCGAGGGGACCCTGGCCGCGCTCAAGCTCGGCTACGAGAAGAACGACCTGGACATCAGCCTGTTCAAGGCGGACGAGATTCGTCGTGAGGAGAAGGGGCTCTACACCGTCCACCTCGACGTGCGGGTGCCGATCGGCGAGATGACCCTGGTACCGGTGGGCACGGTCGGCGAGCATCTCCTGCGGGCCCGGGTCTGGGTGCAGGCACTGGCGTCGAACGGCGACATCTCGCCGCCTCAGGTCGAGCCGTTCGAGCTCACCATTCCGGCCAGTGATCTGGAGCGGGCGCGCGAGAGCTTCTACACCTACACGCTGCCGTTGATCATGAAGGAGGGCGATCAACGCCTGACGATCGCGGTGCGGGACGAGGTGGCCGGCCAGACGTCCTTCATCACCCGCAACCTGCGGGTCGGCGCCTGACGAATTTCTGGCCGGGGAGTCGGAGACCACGATGGCCTGGTCGAGCCTGAAGCCGCGTCCGCGCCACTCCTCCAGCCAGGCGGAGTCCCTGCGCCCTGCCTTGGCGCTTTCGGCGGCGAGCCTCGCTCCCGAGTGCAGGCGGGGGCGGATGTCTCCGGGCCGACCTGGGGTCTGCCGGAGGACCGGGCTGCCGTGAAGACGACGAAGATCGTCGAGTCGCTGACCGCCCTGAGTGGGCTCGGGGGTGTTCTGGTGCGTTCCGCCGCGGCCCTGCTCGAAGCGGAAGTGGATCAGTTGCGCTTCGACCTGGCTCGGAACTGGCGCCGCTTTCTGGGCCTCGTCCTGCTCGGCGCGCTGTTGTTCGGCATCGTCTTCTGGGCGCTCGGCGCGCTCCTGTTCGCGGCCGGCGCCGGCCTCGCGAACGTCCTGCCGCTCTGGGCGGCCGCGCTGGCGGTTGCGGCCGGTCTGCTGGCGCTGGCGCTTGTGCTGCTCCGGATCGTCCGCGTCCGGGCGAGGCGGCTCGAGTCGCCCGTGGGCACCGTGCGGCGTCGGGTCGGCAGTCACCTGGGGTTCTGGCAGGGCCTTCTTGACGAGGCCCCGCGCACCAGCGACGCCGGTTCGGCGCCGGGCTCCGACGAGTCGGAGGACGGCGGCTCGTGAGCCGCCGTTCGGAGGAGCGCCGGCGGGCGGCCATGCTGGCGCGCCGGCGCGACGACACGGCAGAGGCTGTGGGTCAGGTCCGCAGAGCCCTCGCGGACCTGGGCGGAACCAAGTCGGGCAGAGTCCGCTCCGGGTCACCCTGGGTGTTGCCCGTTGCGGCGGGCGCGGTCGGGATCGCGATCGCGTGGTGGCTCCGACGACACAGGAAGCGGTGAGCATCCTGATGGCCGACGGTCGTCCGCACCTGGCCGACTGCGCGGGCGCCCGGACGTCGGCGGGTCTGCGGCCCGCCGGCGCATCGGTCAGGCGCCTGCTGCTCTTTGCCAGGGAGCCGGTACCCGGCAAGGTGAAGACCCGGCTGATCGCTCCGGGCGGGTTGACCCCCGGTCAGGCCGCTTCTCTCCATGCCGCCCTGGTCGCGGACCTGAGCCGACGGCTCGATGCAGGCCGCTGGGAGCTGATTCTGATGTGGGCCTTGTCGGAGGGGGAGGATTCGCCGGTCGGCCTGGCGCCACCCGGCGTGACCTGGCGGCGGCAGCGCGGTCGTGACCTCGGTGAGCGGCTCTTCGCCGGGTTGGAACGGGCGGCGTCCGGCGCCGGCCACGTCGCGGCGGTCGGCAGCGATCAGCCCGGCCTCGAAGCGGCGCGGGTGGAGGCGGCGTTCGATCTTCTTGCGCGCGGGAACGATGCGGTACTCGGCCCGGCCCGGGACGGCGGCTACTACCTGATCGCCCTGCGGCGCGAAGCCGTACGACGCCGGTTGTTCGATGGCGTGGCCTGGAGCACGCCCTCGGTGCTTCGCGAGACCCTGTCGCGCTGCCGCGGGTTGGGGCTGAAGGTGGGCCTGCTTCCGGAAGCGGAGGATCTCGACACGGTGGACGATCTCGTCCGGTTCCTCGAGGCTCTGGACCGCCGGCCCGGGTTGCGGTCCCTGTGCCCGCGGACGGCCGCGCTGGTCGCGTCCTGGTCGGCGCCTGCAACAGGAACGGAGAGTCGGGTTTGAGGGTCGTCACCACCGACGAGATGCGGTCGGTCGAAGCCTCGGTGATCGACGTCCTGAGCGTGCCCGCGCTGGTGCTGATGGAGAACGCGGCTCGCGCCACGGCCGATGCGATCGCCGCGTGCCATCCGGGCGCGCGCCGCGTCGCCATCGCCTGCGGCCGGGGCAACAACGGCGGCGACGGCCTGGCTCTGCTGCGCCATCTGAAGACGCGGGGCTACGAAGCGACCGCGTTCATCGCCGGACCGCTCGACAGTGCGAACGGCTCGAGGGAGTCGATCTCCGGATGCGGGGGGAGTGGTTCGGGCCGAAGGCTCAGCCCGGAAGCAACGCGGCAACTCGTGTCCTGCGAGCGGCTCGGCCTGTCGCCGGCGTCCGTGCCGGACCCCGCCGAGTCCGACCTGGCGGGCGCGCGGTTCGACCTCTGGGTCGACGCCCTGCTGGGTACGGGGCTGAATCGGCCCGTGGACGGCCCGGTCGCCCGGTGGGTGGACTGGCTGTGCAAGAGGCGGGGCGATGTTCCTCTGGTCTCGGTCGATCTGCCGACCGGACTTGACGCCTCTGCCGCCGTGCCTCCGGGGCCGCACGTCGTCGCCGACCTCACCGTGGTGCTTGGCTTTCCCAAGGTGGCGAATGTGCTGGCGCCGGCGGCGGACGCCTGCGGCCGTCTCCGGATCGGCGATCTCGGCGTGCCGTTGCCCGAGCCGCCGGCGGGGCCCGAGGCTCTCTACCGGTCGCGGCGCGAGGATCTGGTCGGCCGGCTCGGAGCGCGTCCGCCGGACGGTCACAAGGGGTCGTTCGGTCACGTCGTCGTCGCCGGCGGGGCGAGCGGCTACAGCGGGGCCGTGGTCCTCGCGGCGCGTGCCGCGGTCCGCGGCGGCGCCGGGCTGGTGACGGCGGCGGTGCCGGAGCATCTCGTCCCCGTCGTCGATGCCGGCTCGATCGAGTCGATGACTCTGGGCCTGCCCGCGGAGCGGGGCGGCTGGTCACGGACCGCCGTCGAGCCGTTGCTGCAGGCGATTTCCGGGCGCGCGGCGCCGGGGGCGCTGGCGCTGGGCCCGGGCCTCGGCCTGAGCGACGATGCCCGGGTTCTCGCCCGGCAGGTGCTGGCGCGGAGTGCGGCGCCTGTCGTCCTCGACGCGGACGGCATCTCCGCCTTCGCCGGTGACCCCCGGGCGCTTCGTGCGCGCGCCGCCGACCTCGTGATCACGCCCCATCCCGGCGAACTGGGGCGTCTGTTGGGTGTCGCGACCGATGCCGTCGTCAAGGCCCGGTGGGAGCACGCGCGGATGGCGGCCCGGGAGACCGGGGCGGTGGTTGTTCTCAAGGGCCGGCAGACGCTGATCTCCGATCCGGTTCTCGGGACCTGGGTGAACCCGACCGGCAATCCGGGCATGGCCTCGGGCGGCGCCGGCGACGTGTTGACCGGGGTGATCGCGGCGTTGCTGGCCCAGGGACTCGAACCGCGTTCCGCGGCGAGGTTGGGTGTCTACGTTCATGGCCTGGCGGGCGATCTCGCCGCTGCGGCGCGGGGTGAGACGTCCATGGCCGCCGCCGATCTGGTCGACGAGCTCGCCGCGGCGTTCAAGTCGCTGGTCGGTCCCGGATGATCGTCAGGACCCACAGCGCCGGAGAGACCCGGCGGTTGGGGGTCGAGCTCGCCGAACGGCTGAAGCCGGGCGGCACGGCGCTGCTGTTCGGCGATCTGGGTTCCGGCAAGACGGTTCTCACCCAGGGCATAGCCGAGGGCCTGGGCCTGGACGCGGGGTGGATCCAGTCGCCGACCTTCACGCTGGTCCATGAGCACGACCGCGGCCCGGTGCGCCTGGTTCACGTCGACCTCTACCGGCTCCAGCCGGAGGAGGTGGAGGGAATCGGGTTGGAGGAGCTGTTGGCCGGGGACGGCGTCAAGGTGGTCGAGTGGGCCGACCGCCTGCCCTGCCCGCCGCCGGCGATGGAGGTGCGGCTGGTGGTCGGTCGGCGGACCGGCGAGCGGAGGATCGAGGTGGGGGCGGCCTGAAGCACGGTCGCGGATGCCGACTCCGGAGCCTCGCGCGAGCGGCGTTGCTGCGCCGAGCCGGGCGGGCGTGGTCCAGTCGCCCCGCTAACGCTAACCTCGCGCGGGGGCGTTGCTAGAGTGCCGAACCGGAACCAGCCCGCCGGGCCTTTGGAGTCGGAGCGGCCGATGCGCCGCGGATCAGGAAAGGAAGCGAGAAGAGATCGATGGAAGTGGAACGCGTAGGCATCGTCGGCTGCGGGCTCATGGGACGGGGCATCGCGGAGGTCTGTTCAAGGGCCGGGATCCCGGTCACCGTCAGGGAGATCAACCGGGACGTGCTCGATGCGGGTCTCGGCGCGGTGCGGAGGTCCCTGGCCAGGAGCCTGGAGCGGCGGCGTATCGACGCCGAGGAGCACGACCGGGCGATCTCGAACCTGAGTGGCACGGTCGATCTTGCGGATCTTGCCGGTTCCGACCTGGTCATCGAGGCGATCGTCGAGGACCTCGAGACGAAGCGCGAGCTGTTCGTTTCCCTGGACGACATCGTCGGGGACGAGACGATCTTCGCCAGCAACACCTCCTCGCTGACCCTCACCCAACTCGCCGCTTCGACTTCGAGGCCGGACCGGTTCGTGGGGCTCCACTTCTTCAACCCGGTACCGGCGATGCGTCTGGTCGAAGTCGTCCGTACCCTGATGACGTCGGACGAGGCCTACGATGCCTGCTGGAATCTCGCCGGGAGGGTTGGCAAGACGCCGGTCGCCTGCAGGGACAATTCCGGGTTCATCGTCAACCGCCTGCTGATTCCGTACCTGCTGGATGCAATCCGCGCCTACGAGAACGGCGTTGGCAGTCTGGAGGACATCGACACGGCGATGAAGCTGGGCTGCGGCTATCCCATGGGGCCGTTCACGCTCTGCGACTTCATCGGCCTGGACACGATGTACTACGTGGCCAACATCATGTTCGACGAGTACCGCGAAACCCGCTTCGCCCCGCCGACACTGCTCAAGCAGATGGTCCAGGCCGGGCAACTGGGACGCAAGACCGGCAAGGGGTTCTTTGACTACCGCTGAACCAGCGCCGGCGCAGGCACAGCTGGTTCTGCCCGAAGGCGCGGTGCAGGCGATCTGCGGTGCGCACGACGAGAACCTGCGCCGGGTCGAGAAGGCGCTCCATGTGACGCTCGGCGTGCGTGGGTCTGCGGTTCGAATCCACGGCACGGCAACGGCCGTTGGCCGGGCGGAGCGGCTGCTCACCGACCTCGGTACGCTGGCCGCGAGCGGGCGCCGGCTCAGCGGCGGCGATCTGGCGACCGCGCTGCGGGTCGTGGCCGCCGAACCGGCGGCCTCGCTGGTCGATTTCTTCAGGACCGGGGCGTTGATCCAGGCCTCGCGTCGTCCGGTCTCTCCGCGCAGCCTGAACCAGAAGCGCTACCTGCGCGCCATGCTGGATCACGATCTGGTCATCTCGACCGGGCCGGCGGGCACGGGCAAGACCTATCTGGCGGTGGCGGTGGCGGCTTCCGCGCTCAAGCAGGAGCAGGTGCAGCGCATCGTGCTGGCCCGGCCGGCGGTCGAGGCGGGCGAGAAGCTCGGGTTCCTTCCCGGCGACCTGGCGGAGAAGGTGAACCCCTACCTGCGGCCGCTCTACGACGCTCTCTACGACATCATCGGCTTCGACAAGGTCTCGCGGATGATGGAGCGCGAGGTGATCGAGGTGGCGCCGCTCGCGTTCATGCGGGGACGCTCCCTCAACGACAGCTTCATCATTCTCGACGAGGCGCAGAATACGACGCCCGAACAGATGAAGATGTTCCTGACCCGTATCGGCTTCAACTCGAAGGCGGTGGTCAACGGGGACATCACGCAGGTCGACCTGCCGTTTGGCCAGCGATCGGGCCTCAAGCACGCTCTGGAAGTGCTGCGGGGCGAGGAGGGCATGGCATTCGTGCGCTTCGAGCGGTCCGACGTGGTTCGCCACGAACTCGTGCAGCGGATCGTCGGCGCCTATGACCGTTGGGAGGATCGTTTCGGCTCCGACCCGGCGCGGCACGAGGTCCCGTGAGCGCGTCGGCGAACATGACGCGGCGCCGGCGGAACGCCCGCCGCCGGCAGGCGCGCAAGCGGCTGCGGCGCAGCATGTTCCGCCGCCACGGCGAGCGGTTGACCGTCGCCGGCCTGTGGCACTACGTGCTGGAACGCGACGTCGTCTGGGTCGTGTTCCTGGTCCTGGCCGGTACCTGGATCATGGTTCCGACCGATGTCTTCTTCGGGCCGGGGCTCAGTGAGGGCGAGATCGCGAGTCGCGACCATCACGCGACGCGTGATGTCCTGATCCCGGATGAGGCGACGTCGGAAGAGCTGAAGCAGCGGGCGCGCTCCGGTGTCCGGCCGCTCTACGATTTCGATGCCTCTCAGGCCGAGGAGCTGGAGGGGCGGATCGGGCGGCTGTTCGAGATCGAGCGGGGCTTCGACGAAGTGGCCGATCTTCTGCGCGAGGAGGACGTGACCTCCGAACGGCGGCTGCGGCTGCGGGAGGGCAGCGACCTGAGGGTCGACGAGAGCCACGCCGAGCTTCTCGCCGCCCGCACCGGCGGGGAGAACGCCGGTGCGGAGCTCGAGGAGCGCCTCGTGCAGCTGGTCGGGTTCCTGCTGAGGGCGGGGATCGTCGAGAACAAGGAGACCCTGCTCCAGAACCGGCTCGAGGGTGTGACGCTGCGCAACCTGAGGACCGGCGAGGAGTCGGTCCAGTTCGACCTCTTCGGCTACCGGGGGTACCCGGTCGAGGTGGAAAGCTACCTGGAGGAGGAGGTGGGCCGGTGGGGCGGCTGGTCGCGGTCCGACCGGGAAACGGTCGTCGATTTCCTGATGGTGAACCTGGCCCCCAACATCTACCTGAATCTGAACGAAACGCAGGAACGCCGCAACGCGGAGGCGGAGAAGGTCGGACAGGTGTTCAACCAGATCCGCGCCGGCCAGGTCATCGTGCGCAAGGGCGAACTGGTCGACCGGGAGGCGATCAGCCTGTTGCAGGAGATGAGGGGCAGCGAGCGGACGCTGCCCCGACTCCGATCGCCGCTGGCGTCGGCGCTGTTGCTGGGGCTGGCGGTGGCGTTCCTGTGGATCGCGTTCCGGCGCAAGCATCTGGTCACCGTCGGGGCCGGCGCCTTCGGCGGCGTTGCCCTGCTGCTGATCCTGGCTCTCCTGGCGACCCGTCTCGGCTTCGTGGTGGCCGAAGCGCTCGCCGCCTCGTTCGAGATCGAGGCATTCGGTGCAGCGCGGAGCTACGGCTTCGCGATTCCCTTCGCCGCGGTCGCGCTTCTGGTGTCGGTTCTCTACGGGCGCGGCGCCGGGTTGCTCGCCGGCCTGGCCTTCTCCGTGCTGGTGGGGCGTCTCGGAGGGGCGGAGGCAGGCGCCGCGGCGCCCGGACTGGTGGGCGGCACGATGCTCTATTCCCTGACCGGCAGTCTCGCCGCCCTGGTCGCTCTCGATCAGGTGAAGCAGCGGTCCGCGGTGATCAGGGCGGGCCTGCTGGTCGGACTCGTCAACATGGCCTCGGTGACGGTGGTGTCTCTGCTGGACGAGAACGGCGGCACGATCGCCGGCTGGGGCTTTGAACTGCTCTGCGGACTTCTGGGCGGCCTGCTGGTCGCGGCCGCGGCCGGTTTCGCGATCCCCGTGTTCGAGGCGGTGCTGTTCCTGACCACCGACCTGAAGCTGATGGAGCTCTCGGACACGAACAGTCCGCTCCTGCGGCGGCTTGCCTTTGAAGCGCCCGGGACCTTCCAGCACTCGCTGATGGTCGCCAATCTGGCCAAGGCGGGCTGCGAGGCGGTGGGCGGCAACCCGACACTGGCCTATGTGGGAGGCCTCTACCACGACATCGGCAAGGTCCTGCGGCCACGGTACTTCGTGGAGAATCAGCGCGACGGCGACAACCCGCACGACGGCCTCGCACCGTCGATGTCGGCGCTGATTCTCGTCGATCATGTGAAGCAGGGCGTCCTCCTCGCTCGGGAGCAGGGCCTGCCGCAGCCGATCGTGGACGCGATCGAACAGCACCACGGCACCCGCGCGGTCGGCTACTTCCTCGCCCGCGCGAAGGAGTGCGCGAAGCCGGGGCAGTCGATCAACGAGTCCCAGTACCGCTACATGGGTCCGATGCCCCAGAACAAGACGATGGGCGTCCTGATGGTCGCGGACACGGTGGAGGCCGCGAGCCGAACCCTGGGGGACTTCTCCGAGGATTCGATTCGGGAACTGGTGACGCGTCTCCTGGACGACATCGTCGAGAACGGCCAGCTCGATCAGACGGATCTGACGCTGTCGGACCTGCGACGGCTGAGCTACACGGTGCAGAATGTCCTCAAGACGATCCACCATCACCGGGTGGAGTACCCGGGCTTCGAGTGGCATGGGGAGGGCCGGGATTCGCCGGGCGTTCTTCCCGTCGGCGCCGGAAGCGGCGGGGACGGGTAGCGCCCCGACGATCCGGCGGATGGCGATGATCGATCTGCAGGTGGCGGCTGCCGTCGAAACCGACTGCCGCGCGCATGTTCCCGGGCTCCGCCGGTTCGTGCGCGATGTGGTCGCGGAACTGGCGCCTGCCTGCGCGAGCCTGACTCTGCGGCTCACGGGCGACGATGAGATCCGGGATCTGAACCACCGCTACCGGGAGGTCGACAGGGCGACGGACGTGCTCTCCTTCCCGGGCGAGGCGACACCGGAGGGGCCGCACCTGGGCGATGTCGTCATCTCGGTGGAGACTGCGCGGGCGCGCAGCGGCACAGCCCTGCGGCGGGAACTCCAGGTGCTCGCACTCCACGGAATCCTCCACTGCCTGGGCTACGACCATGAGACGGACGACGGCGAGATGGAAGCCCTGGAGCAGCGGCTGCGGGAGCGCATCAGGGAACCGTGCAGGACCGGAACGGTAGCGTTCGTCGGGCGTCCGAACGCCGGCAAATCGACCCTGATGAACCGGATGCTGGGCGAGAAGCTGGCGATCGTCTCCGACAAGCCGCAGACGACCCGCCACCGGCTGATCGGCATCCTGACCACGGAGCGCGGCCAGATCGTGTTCCACGACACCCCCGGTCTGCACCGACCCCTGCATCGGCTGAACCGGCGCATGGTCCACGCCGCCTCCGCCGCCCTCGGGGAAGCCGACGTCGTTTGCCTGATCCGCGACGCGGCGGCTCCGTTCGGCAGGGGCGAAGCCTACGCTCTGGAGCTTGTCGCCGCCGCGGCCGCCGGGCGGCCCATCCTGTGCCTGCTGAACAAGATCGACCAGGTCTCGAAACCGAAGCTCCTGCCCGAGATCGAGCGTTACGCAGACCGTGGCTTGTTCGAGGAGATCGTGCCCATCTCGGCGCTCACCGGGGACGGTGTGGAACGGGTCCTGGAGATCCTCTGGCGTCACCTGCCGACGGGCGAGCGCCGCCACGACCCGGAGCTCTTGACCGTGCACACGGAGCGGTTCCTGGCAGCGGAGCTCATCCGGGAGAAGGTGCTCGAGCAGACGCACGACGAGCTGCCCTTCACCACCGCGGTCGTGATCGAAGCCTGGGAGGAGGGCGCGAAACGAACGGATCTGCTGGCGCACATCCTCGTCGACCGGGACAGCCACAAGGGCATCGTGGTCGGTCGTGGCGGCAAGCGGATCAAGGAGATCGGCACCGCCGCCCGCCGGGACCTGGAGGCCTTTCTGGGCCGGCGGGTGTACCTCGAGTTGCAGGTCCGGACCCATCCCGGATGGCGCGAGGACATGGCGGTGCTCGGGCGGCTGGAAACGGGGTAGCTCCCCGAAGTGCATCACAGGCTCCGGGGGCCTCCTCGCTACTTTCCTCGCCCCTCCGGGGTCGGAAGCGCCGTGCCACCGCCCGACTTCTGCTCGCTGGCCACCTCCGGCTGACGGGTGTCGAGCACGCGTCCTGACATCGATCCTCCCTGTAACGGCGTTTCCGCTGTGTCACGTACGTTGGCGGGGAGGGCCGGGGTTTCCGGGGAGCTGTGTCGTTCTGTCCGGTTTTGGTCTTCTCTTGTCCGGTTTCTGTCCTCCCATGACCGGACTTGGCGCTCTACCTTCTCTATACTGTTTGACGATGAACACGCCGGCCGGATGCGCTCCCCTAAGGTACTTCAAGGCGATACGTCCGGGTGTAGACCAACCGAAGGAGGTTGGCCGATGAAGAAACTGCTCTCGCTCCTCGTGTTGTCGCTCTTGCCGTTGGCAGCGGGCCTTCCCGCGCAGCAGATGGAGACGTTCGGCGAAACCGTAGACGTTGAAGTGTTTGAAGTGAACGTGGTCGTCACCGACCGGAAAGGGCGACCGGTCCATGGCTTGAGGCAGGAGGACTTCGAACTGGTCGTGGACGGCCAAGCTGTCGAGGTGACGAACTTCTTCGAGTCGACGGTCTATCTTGAGGTTCCGGGAGCCCCCGCCGCATCCCTTCCCGGGGAATCGGAAGGCCCTGGGGAATCGGAAGGCCCTGGGGAATCGGAAGGCGTCAAGGTCGAGGCTCCCGGAGCTGCGCCACCGCTCACCGTTGTTCTTCACCTCGACGACCTGAACCTCTACCCGCCACACCGCACCCGGTTTCTGAGACGGCTGGAGCGGGCGGTCGAGCCCTGGAGGCGACTCAGGGCGCGCTTCATGCTGACGACGTTCGTGGATCGCCTGGAGGTGGTCATGCCGCCCACGAGCGACCTGGATGCGCTTCTGGCCGAGGCGGCCGGGCGGTCGAAGGGGCAGGCGCGCGCAATTCAGGTGGGCCGCCAACGCCTGACCGCCATTCACCGCATGGCCCTCTCGGACGAGACTTGCCGCAAGTTTCGGGACTGCAGGCCCTGTATCGACAACTGGGCCGAACTCCTCGGCATCGCGCGCAACTGGGCGGCTGCGGAGTCGACGCGCGTGGCCGTCGCCGCGGACGGTCTGCTCGACCTGACAAGCACTCTGTCGGGCATATCGGGAAGGAAGGCCGTCATCTACGTCAGCGATGGCCTGTCGCAGCGGCCGGGCATTTCCCTCTTCGCCTATCTGACGGAGCAGATCTGTCCAGCAACAACCGGCGAGGTGGCGAGCAAGCACTCCGAGGTGAACGCGGAGATGTCAAGCTACGACGAGAGTCGCCGCTTCAATCGGTTGTCTGCCCATGCCAACGCGAATCAGGTGACGTTCTACACTCTGGACGCCGCTGGAGTTCGTGGCGGCGGTACGGCCGATGTTTCGTTCGCCGATCTTCGGTACGCGCCCTCGGGCAACAACGCGAGCATTCATCGCATGAACGCTCAGGGCGGCCTCTTTCTGCTCGCCTCGGAGACCGGCGGCAAGATGCTTGTCAACTCGAACGATGCGGCGGAGCTTCTGGACGACGTGACGGAGCATGTGACGGCGAGCTACTCGCTCGGTTTCGTGCTCTCGAGCCGTCGCCCCGGCGAGATCCGTCAAGTTGGCCTGGAACTCGCGCCCGGCGTCGCGAAAGGCAGACGATTGGCCTATCGCCGGAGCTTCCGCGACAAGACGCTGGATGAGCGCCTGGCGGAGCGGCTCCTCTCGGCGGCCTACGTGGGAGGCGGGGCGAACTCGCTCGACGTCGAGTTGTCTTTCGCGGGTTCAAGACCGCTGGGCGGGAATGTCCACGCGCTTGACGTGGAGGTGGTCGTTCCGGAGAGCAGCATCATGGCCCTCCCGGGCAGGAACGGCGAGAGTGGTCTGCTCCGCCTGTGGATGCTCGCGGTGGAACAGGAGAAGGGCGCCCGGACCAGTGTGCGGCAACAGCAGTTCCAGGTTGGCGCCGCGAACGGCGTGTTGGCCGTGAACGGCGCATATCGCTTCGGCGTGGCCTTGAACCTGCCCGAAGGCAGTTACCACGTGGCGGTCGGCGTCCGCGACAGAATCACGGGTGTCACGTCCCTGCTGCGGCAAGACGTCACCGTGCCCCTTCAGCCGCTCCCTGCCGAGGACGGAATCTGAAGCCGGATTCTGCGGCTTCGGTGCGGCCGGGCGCGCGCTGCACAATCGTCGGGGCGACTTCCGCAGGGGCGTTCCGGAGCCGCGAGAGAGCCGTTGGCTCGACTCCGGAGAGATGCGCGTGGACACGCGATGAGGGCGCAGCTTGCGCGCCGGCATCCGGCCATGCGGGTTGCCAGTTCCAAACGACAGGCTGCGGCGTCGCCGAACGTGGGTTGCCAGTTGATGGGCTCGCTGATAGACAGTCGGCCCAGTGCTCTCGGGCATGTAGAAACCGGTCGGGTCGGCGGCTCGGCCATTCAGCTTTCGGCGCGGCTCGACCGCGGCAAGGAACAGCAAAGGAGAACGTCATGGCAGAGGCTAGCCCCCAGTCGATCATCGGACGCATCCGGGACGAGGGCGTCCAGATCGTCGATTTCAGGTTCACCGATTTCCCCGGCCTCTGGCAGCACTTCTCGGTGCCGGCCGGCGAGGTCGACGAGAGCACGTTCGAGGACGGGCTCGGGTTCGACGGCTCGAGCATCCGCGGTTGGCAGGTGATCAACGAATCGGACATGCTGGTGGTCCCCGAGCCCGACACCGCCTTCATCGACCCGTTCTTCGAGCACAAGACGCTGGTCATGACGTGCAACATCGTCGACCCGATCACCCGTGAGAGCTACGGCCGCGACCCGCGCGGCGTCGCCAGGGCCGCCGAGGCCTACGTGCAGTCGACGGGCCTCGCGGACACGGCCTACTTCGGCCCCGAGGCCGAGTTCTTCATCTTCGACGACGTGCGTTTCGACGGCGGTCCGAACTTCGCCTTCTACGAGGTCGACTCGATCGAGGGCCGCTGGAACAGCGGCGCCGACGAGGGCCCGAATCTGGGCTACAAGCCGCGCTACAAGGAGGGCTACTTCCCGGTGCCGCCGACCGACAAGCATCAGGACATGCGCAGCGAGATGATCCTGACGATGGCGGATGTCGGCCTCAACGTCGAGTGCCAGCACCACGAGGTCGGCACTGGCGGTCAGGCCGAAATCGACCTGCGGTTCGCGCCGCTGGTCGAGAGTGCGGACGCGATGATGCTGTACAAGTACATCATCAAGAACACCGCCGCCAAGCACGGCAAGACCGTGACGTTCATGCCGAAGCCCGTGTTCGAGGACAACGGCAGCGGCATGCACACGCACCTCTCGCTCTGGAAGGACGGAGTGCCTCTGTTCGCGGGCGACGGCTACGCCGGCCTGTCCGACATGGCAATGCACGCGATCGGCGGTCTGCTCAGGCACGCGCCGGCGCTGCTCGCCTTCACCAACCCGACAACGAACAGCTACAAGCGTCTGGTGCCGGGCTTCGAGGCGCCGGTGAACCTCGTGTACTCGCAGCGGAACCGCAGCGCCGCGGTGCGGATTCCGATGTACTCGCCGTCGCCGAAGGCGAAGCGGGTCGAGTTCCGCTGCCCCGATCCGAGCTGCAACCCGTACCTCGCGTTCGCGGCGCTTCTGATGGCCGCCATCGACGGCATTCAGAACGAGATCGATCCGGGCAGTTCGCTGGATGTGGACATCTACGACCTGTCGCCGGAGGAGAGCCAGGGAGTACCGACGACCCCGGCCACGCTGGACGAGGCGCTCGACGCGCTCGAGGAGGACCACGACTTCCTGACGGCCGGCGGCGTGTTCGACGAGGACGTGATCGAGAACCACGTCGCGTACAAGCGTGAGAGCGAGTGCCTGGAGATGTCGCTCAGGCCGCATCCACACGAGTTCGCGCTGTACTACGACATCTAGTCGGGAAGCCGGCGCCGTTGGCGCGCTCGGTGGATTCCGGAATCGCGGGTCGGAAGACCCGCGACACTGGCCGGCCGCGCATCGCTGCGCGGCCGGCTCTTCTTTCCCTGCAGGAATGGAGGCGACCTTGGCTGCTGGTAAGTTACGCCTCCATCCCACAACGCGCGCCGACGAGCAAGCAGGCTCCGTCGTCAGCAGGAGGAGGTCCCTTCCGTGCAAGCCTTAGCGATTCGCACCCTTGGCATCGTGCTGGGGTTGACGTTGACCGTGCCGGCGTTGGCCGACGACTGGCCGCAGTGGCGGGGCGTCGACCGTTCCGGCGTGTGGCAGGAGGACGGCATCGTGGAGGAGTTTCCCGAGGACGGCCTCGAAGCGGTCTGGCGGGTGCCGATCCACGGCGGCTACTCGGGGCCGGTGGTCGCGGACGGTCGCGTGTTCGTGACCGACTGGCGGCGCGTGGAAGGCACTCGCGCCATCACGGGCAAGGAACGCGTCCTGGCGCTCGACGAGGAGACCGGCGAGGAACTCTGGCGCCACGAGTGGGACGTGAACTACTCGGCGCTGCAGCAGAGCTATGCGATCGGTCCCCGCTCGACGCCGGCGGTCGACGGCGACACGCTGTACGTGATGGGGGCCGTCGGCCACCTGATCGCGCTTGAGGCAGAGACCGGCGAGGTGATCTGGGGCTACGACTCGGTGGAGCAGGGCGACGCCAGCGTCACGATCTGGGGGTTCGCCACGTCACCGCTCGTGCACGGCGACCTGCTGATCCAGATCGTGGGGGCCGAGCCAAACGGCAAGGTGATCGCCTTCAACAAGCACACGGGCGAAGAGGTCTGGCGGTCCCTGTCCTCGGACTGGGAGATGGGCTACGGCCAGCCGATGATCTTCGAAGCCGGCGGCGTGGAGCAGCTCATCATCTGGGAACCGAAGGCGGTCAACTCACTCGATCCGGCGACCGGCGAGGTCTACTGGACCGTTCCCTGGGAACTCGCGTCGGGAATGACCGTGACGACCCCCGTGATCGACGACAACCGGCTGTTGTTCAGCCACTTCTACCGCGGTTCGCTGCTGCTGGAACTCGCTGAGGACAAGCCGGAGGTCAAGGAGCTGTGGCGGGGCCAGAGTCGCAGCGAGATGCCGGAGGAGACGCAGGGCCTCCACTCCCTGATCACGACGCCGATCCTCGAGGGCGACACGATCTACGGGGTCTGCAGCTACGGCCAGTTGCGCGGTCTGGACGCGTCGGACGGCTCACGCCTCTGGGAGAGCGACGGGATGACCCGCCAGGGCCGCTGGGGCGCCGCCTTCATGGTCAAGCACGGCGACCGCTGGTTCGTCAACAACGATCTCGGCGACCTGATCATCGCCCGCTTCACCCGTGACGGCTACGAGGAGATCGATCGCGCCAGGCTGATCGAACCGACGACGCGATCCGGCTTCGGCCCGCGCAGGTTCTACGACGCGATGGTGAACTGGACACACCCGGCCTACGCCAACCGCCACATCGTCGCGCGCAACGACGAGGAGATCATCCGTGTCTCCCTGGCCGCCCAATAGCGCCCTTCGAGGACTCGCCGCCGGAGTGCCATCCGGGTGCTCGATGACTGGCGCCCGGAGGTGGGGCGCGCGTGGCGCGGAACGCGCCACACGGGTTCGGCTGACCCTGGTCCTTGCGGCGCTCGCCGCTCTTGCCACCCTGCCGGCCACGGCCCAGGAGGGATCGGATGCCCAGGGTCCGGTGGGGGAGCTGATCTTCCCGCTCGAGCACTGGCACAACCACGGGTCCTCTCTCGTGGAGCTGCCGAATGGCGATCTGCTCGTGGCCTGGTTCCACGGTTCGGGGGAGCGGACAGCCGACGACGTGCGCATCCTGGGCGCCCGGATGCGGGCCGGCGCAGAAACCTGGAGCGAGCCGTTCCTGCTCGCCGACACGCCGGGCTTCCCGGACACGAACTGCACCCTGCTGCTGGAGCCGGTGAGCGCTGGCGGACACCGGCTGTGGCTGTTCTGGCCCACGATTCAGGCGAATCTCTGGCAGAGCGCCCTGATGAAGGTCAAGGTGTCGACCGACTTCGAGGGGCCGGGGCCGCCGGTGTGGGACTGGCAGGACGTGCTCCACATGAAGCCCGGCGACGGCTTCCACGACCTGGTGGCGGCGAGGACCGACGAGTACTTTCGCAGCCTGGGCTTCGCCGGCGCGTCGGATCCGGCCGCCCCGGAGTCGTCCCGGGCGTGGGCCGCGCGCAACCTGGAGCAGGCTGCGGACAAGCTGACCCGGCGGATCGGCTGGTTCACCCGCGCGCATCCGGTCGTCCTCCCTCTTCCTGAGGGCGGCCAGCGGCTGCTCCTGGGGCTCTACTCGGACGGCTTCAGTTTCGCCGCCGCGACCTACAGCGACGACGGCGGCCACAGTTGGACGTTCACCGAGCCGATCATCGGCGGCGGCAGCGTTCAGCCCACCTTCGCGCTTCGCCGCGACGGCACGCTCCTGGCCTTCATGCGCGACAACGGGCCGCCGCCCAAGCGCGCCCACGTTGCCGAGTCGAAGGACTTCGGCGCCACCTGGTCCATCGCCCGCGACCACCCGGATTTGGTCGAGACCGGCGCCGGGCTGGAAGTCCTGAAGCTCGCGAGCGGCCGCTGGATTGCGGTCCACAACGACATCCCCGACGGCCGCTACCGGCTCGCGGTGTCCGTCTCCGAGGACGAGGGCAGGACCTTCAAGCGCCGGCGCTACATCGAGCGCGAGGAGAAGGGCGTCGGCCGCTATCACTATCCGTCGGTGATTCAGTCCGGCGACGGCCGCATCCACGTGACCTACAGCTACCACGTTGCCGGCGCGCTCGACGACGGTGGCCAGGGCAAGAGCATCAAGCACGTCAGCTTCGACGAAGCCTGGCTGCTCGGCGAAAGCTGAGCGAGGCAACACGTTCAACCGGGAGGTTTCCCATGCGCCATCGACCATTCTCAATCGTTGCCTTGATCGTCGCGACCTGTTTCGTCCTGCTTGCGGCCTGCGCCCCTCAGGACACTGGCGGCGCGGGCGCCGATACCTTCGCCGGCCTCCCCCGCGCGACACCCGAAAGCGCGGGCATGTCGAGCGAGCGTCTCGACCGCATCCGGCCGGCGTTCGAGAGCTACGTGACGGAAGGCAAGCTCTCCGGCGTGGTCACCGTCGTCGCGCGAGACGGCCAGGTCGTTCACTTCGAAGCCAGCGGCAACCAGGACGTCGAGGCCGGCGAGCCGATGGCCGAGGACACGATCTTCCGCATGTACTCGATGACCAAGCCGGTCGCCTCGGCGGCGTTGATGATCCTCTGGGAGGAGGGCCACTTCCTGCTGTCGACGCCGCTATCCGCGATTCTCCCCGAGTTCGCGGATACGCAGGTCTACGTCTCCGGCGACGGCGACGACATGGTGACGGAGGCGCCGCGGCGGCCCATCGTCATCCGGGACCTGATGACCCACACCTCCGGTCTGACCTACACCTTCATCCCCAGCCCGGTCGCCGCCTCCTACGCGGCGAACGGTCTGGAAGGCTCGGCCGACGCGGTCCCCCACGACGACCTGGCGCACTACGTCCGGGAGCTGGCGAAGCAGCCCCTGCTCGCTCACCCCGGCGCCGCGTGGAACTACAGCGTCGGTCTGGAGGTTGCGGGTCGGGTGGTCGAGGTCGTCTCCGGGCAGAGTTTCCGTGCCTTCCTGAAGGAACGCATCTTCGACCCGCTGGGCATGGTCGACACGGATTTCCACGTCCCGGACGAGAAGCTCGATCGCTTTGCCGTGAACTACGTGCCGACACCCGAAGGAGGCATCGCGGTTGTGGACGATCCCGAGACGAGCGCCTACCGCAAGCTGCCCCAGGTCGAGATGGGCGGCTCCGGCCTCGTCGCCACTGCCGGCGACTACCTGCGCTTCGCGCAGATGCTGGCGAACGGCGGTGAGCTCGGCGGGGTGCGCATCCTCGGACCGCGGACGGTGGCCCTGATGATGGACAACCACTTGGGATCGGCCTACGGGCCGTCGCCGATGTCGAGCCTCAGCCTCGACATGGGGAGCGAGGGCGTGGGCTATGGCCTTGGCGGGTACTCGGTCACCGACACCGGCCTGACCGGTCTGCCGGCTTCGCCCGGCGCCTACGGCTGGGGCGGCGCCGCCTCGACCGACTTCCTCGTCGATCCCGAGGAGCGCCTCGTCGCCATGGTGCTGACCCAGCTGCTGCCCAGCGGCACCTATCCGCTGCGTCCGACGATGGAAGTGCTGACCTACCAGGCGATCCTCGAGTAGGCAGCGCCCGGCGGATCGAGCCGGCCCCTCGGCGCGTCGCCCTCGTCCCGGTACGGTGACCGGCGGCGCCGTGAAGCCGGCGTTGCCCGGCGCTCGCGGGCAGGCTTCAGGGCCCGGAACCGAACAGCCTGATCTGGCTCGGCTTGTGTCTCGACAGAGCCGGATCCGGCTTGAGTCGGTCCATGCGCAGCAGCGCGCCAGCGGTGAGCTGGCGCTGTCCGAGTGCGGTGCGGCCGGCCTCGTCCAGGGGGCCGATGCGGCTTTCCCCGTGGTCGGCGCGGACGGCCAGAATCGAGTCGGCCGCGATCTCTTCGTCGTCCAGAAGGTCAGGGCTGTGGCTGGTGACCAGAATCTGGGTGTGCTCGGCCGCCTCGCGCAGGCTGTCGATCAGGATCCCCGCTGCCGCCGGATGGAGCGCCAGTTCGGGTTCCTCGATTCCCACCAGACCCGGCATCGCGCGTCCCCTGCCGGCGCCCTGGAAGACTGCCGCCAGGATGCCCAGGGCCCGGAGGGCGCCGTCCGACATGTTGTTCGCTTCGAACTTCCAGGGATGCCTGGCGCCTCGCACCTCCTGGCGGAACTCGAGGAACTCTCTGGGACCCGCCATCCTGCGGGCCACGCCGGTGATTCCCGGCACGATTCTGCTCAGGTAGTCATCGATCCGCCGCTGGGTGTGGGGAGAGCGCGCGGAGAGGTTGGAGAGCACGCTCGCCAGGTTGCTGCCGTCTTGAGCCAGAAGCTTGCCGGGGTCCGGCGGCTGAGGTTGACGGATCTGCCGGGGGTTCAGGCTGTAGAACCCGAGCGTGGACAGAGCGTCGTGGACGCGGCGGAACGGCGTGTGGCCGGAGACGCTGACCAGAACCAGCCGGTCCGGGGCGGCGACCGGGCCGATCGGCAGAGTGCTCTTTCTGACCTCGCCCTTCTCCACCCGGTAGTGGTCTGCATCTCCGCCGTCTCGAGGCACGACCAGGCACTCCTCCCGCTGGACCTCGTAGCCGCCCGGGCTCCTGGCGCCGACCGTGAACGCGTAGTGTCCGTGGAGGTCCTCCAGATCGATCCCGACGCGAATGCCGAAGTGGGTCGGGTGACCGCCGGATCGCCGCCGCACGTCGCCAATTCCGCCCCGGTTCCGCAGCGCGTGATCGATGGAGTGCCGGAGCGCGTCTCGAACGAAGCAGATCGCGTCCAGGAAGTTGCTCTTTCCGGAACCGTTCGGCCCGACGAGGAAGCACCGGTTCGCCGGCGAGACGTCACACGCCGCGATGCTCTTGTAGTTGCGGAGCGCAACACGGGTCAGCAGGCGGCGGCCGGCGGTCACGCCGGTCATCAGGGGTTGCGCCGCAGGCGCCGCCCTCGAGCCTCAACGACCGGGTCGTGAACGGGGGCGGTTCGCTGGACCAGACGCTCTGCAGCAGGCTTGGGACTTGCGTGGAACAGACCCGCACCCACGGCGCAGCTCGACGCCGTGGTCGAGCAGACGTCGGCCCTGGCCGGCGCGAGAGACTCCCAAGGGCCGACCGCCGCCGGGAAGCCCGCCGCCGGTTCCCTGCCGGACAGCGCGGCGACCACGCTGCGAACCGTCCTGGGACCGAACCCGTTCATCCAACGAGTCTAGTCTTTGCGCCCGCGCCCGCGCCGCCGGATTGCGGAATCTGCCGGCGGTGCGGAGAGCGAAAACCGTCTTCCCGCACCGCTCCGGAGAGAAAGACAGCAGCCTGTCAGCGGGCCGTCCCGATCTGTTCGTGCAGGGTCTGCAGCGCGTTGTACGAGGCGTTTCGCAGGGTGAGCCGGCCGCGCACGGACTCCCAGCGGCGCACGGTTGCCGGCGAAACGCCGAGTGTGGCGGCGAAGTCGGCCACCGACATGCGGCTGCGCCGACGGAGACCGCGCACCCGGGCGCCGGTGGGGCGGAACGGCAGCGCCGCCGCCGAGGCCTTCTTCGCGGCGCGCTTCCGCCCGGAGGTCTTCGTCGAAGCGCGCTTCCGTGCGGAGGCCTTCGTCGCGGCGCCCTTTCGCGCGGGGACCTTCTGCCCCGCGCGCTTTCGCCGGCGCGGCGGCCCGGAAGCCCCGCCGCGTTGGCGGGCTTTGCGGTCCGCCTTCTTCGGCGGCCGCGAGCGGGCAGCCGGCCCATCGTCCGTGTCCAGGTCGATGCCGAAGATGCCCGACAGGTCGCCTTCCTCGAGGGAATCCGCCCCCGCCGCGCCTGCCGGCAGCGCCATCTCTGCATCGATCAACTCCGATTCGTCGACCTTGCGCAGCAGGAAGAGGAGTTCGGGGCTGTCGTCGAGCCGGTTGCCGATGCCGTACAGGACGGAAGCCACGTGCTTGCACATGCCCGCCCAGTCCGGGCAGTTGCAATCGAATTCGATCTGGCGCGGGGTCGGGAACAGACCGCGGCGGCGATCCGTGACCACGTCCATCACCTGATCGGACAGTTTCCCCTGGAGCAGTTCGAGGACGGAACCGATCTGTCCGGTGCATCTTGTCTTGATCGACTTCCAGATTGCCGGCTTGAGCCCTTCGATGCGAATGGAGACGCGGTAGAGCCTGGTGCCGAAGACCAGCGCGTCGACCCGGCCGGCCCGGATCGCCAGGTCGCAGACGGCCCCGTGGCGCGCGTAGCTGCGGCCCCGCGGCAGCCGGTTGCGGTAGTCGGAGAAGGACTCCATGCGCTTGCACCAGCGCTTGCCCCAGAAGCTCCGGGCGATCAGGTTGCCCGTGATTTCGACCGGCTGGACCTTCTTCCCCTGCTTGCGGAGACTGGCGACCTTGCGCGCTGCCTTGGCGCGCCGCGCGGCGACTGGAACGTAGGTCGGGAACCTGTACATGGGCTGCTAGACCCCCGCTCGGGTGATGTCGAGGCGGACCAGGTCAAGCAGGTCCTCGTCGGAGAGTTCGGTGAGCTTCACCTCGCGGCCGTCATCCAGAAGATCCTTCGCCAGATCGTTCTTCTCGCTGATCATCCGATCGATCTTCTCCTCGATGGTGCCGGAAGTGATGAACTTGTGGACGACCACGTTGCGGCGCTGGCCGATCCGAAAGGCCCGGTCGGTCGCCTGATTCTCCACCGCCGGGTTCCACCAGCGGTCGAAGTGGATCACGTGCGAAGCGGCCGTCAGGTTCAGGCCCGTGCCTCCCGCCTTGAGGGAAAGCACGAAGAACGGTGGTCCGTCGCCGCGCTGAAACGCCTCGACCAGGCCGCGGCGCGCCCTGACTCCAGTGCCGCCGTGCAGCGCCAGTCCCGGCCGGCCGAAGACTGCGGCGAGATGGGTGGACAGCGGATCGATGATCTCCCGGAACTGGGTGAACACGAGAACGCGTTCCTGGCGTTCGGCGAGTTCCGCGCAGATCTCGGCAATGCGTTCGAACTTGCCGCTGTGGTTCGGTTGGTAGTCGCCGTCGCCGGAGAGCTGGCTGGGGTGGTTGCAGACCTGTTTCAATCGCATGAGTGCCTGCAGCACGAGGCCCCGCCGCTTGATGCCCTCGGCCAACTCCATGTCGCGTTTCATCGACCGCACCACCTTCTGGTAGAGCGCGACCTGGGTTCGGGTCAGATGGCAGTAGCGCGCCATCTCGGTCTTGTCGGGCAGGTCGTCGATGATGCTGCGGTCCGTCTTCAGGCGGCGCAGGATGTAGGGCGCGACGAGTCGACGAAGCGGCGCGAACGGCTGCAGTTCGCGTTGTTGCAGGGTCTTGACGAAGCGCCGAAACACGGCTTGCGAGCCGAGCAGACCGGGATTGAGGAAATCGAAGAGCGCCCACAGGTCCCCCGGGCGATTCTCCACCGGCGTGCCCGTCATCGCGACGCGGGCGTCGGCCTCGAGCTTTCGAGCCGAACGGCTCTGGAGCGTACCGGGGTTCTTGATCGCCTGCGCTTCGTCCAGGATGATCAGTCGCCACCGCATCTCGGCCAGCCAGGACTGCCGCGCGAGCATCGCGTACGTGGTCACTACCAGATCGGCGTCGGCCAGTGACCGCGCGGGGTCGTGGGCAATCCGGTTCAGGGTCTCGCGGTCCGTTTCCGACGGGTGCAGGAATCGAAGGACCAGCGACGGCGCGAACCGAGCCGCTTCGGCGCGCCAGTTTCCGAGCAGGGAGGCGGGAATCACGAGCAGCGAGGGCGCTCGTCGCTCGTCGTCGTGCCCGCCGCGGTCAGCCAGCAGCAGGGCCAGCACCTGGATCGTCTTGCCCAGGCCCATGTCGTCGGCCAGGCAGGCGCCGAGGCCCAGACGGGTGAGGAAGACGAGCCATGCGACGCCTGCGCGTTGGTATGGCCGCAGGGTCCCCTGCAGCGTGCCGTCGTCGACGGGCGCCAGCGCTCCCGGATCACGCATGCCGGCGAGAATCCTGCGCATGCCGTCTCCGGCCTCGACATGGACCCAGCGGCGTTCGGCCTCGGCTTCCGCCTCACCCTGAAGATCGACCGAGGCGCCAGCGAGGAGGCGCATTCCCTCGATGTACGAGATGCCGTGTTCGCCGGCCGCGCGGTGCACGGCATGCCAGTGCTCGATCGCCTGCCGCAGACGGTCGCGGTCCACTTCGACCCATTGACCCTTGAGAAGCACGAGGTTGCCGTCGCCTTCCAGGAGCTCGTTCAGGTCGGCTTCCGACAGCGGCTCGCCGCCGAGAGCGAGTTCGACGCGAAAGTCCAGCATGGCCTCGGCGCCGACCAGGGATGACGTCTCGCCGACCGTCACGGAGACCTGCGGTCGCGGACGCTTGCGCCACCAGTTCGGCAACCGCACGGACAGGCCGCTCTCCTCGAGTTCCGGCACGCTGCGCAGGAGTCGATAGGCGCGATCCGGTGTCCAGGCCATCGGCCGGTAGACGTCGCCCGAATCCACGATCTCCCGTATCCAGTCGCACGCCTTCGCGGCTTGCTGAATCGGTGACAGGAGCGTGATCAGCGCTGCGCGGTTGTTCGCGCCCGCGTACTGCTCGAGCGCTCGTCGCAGCGGCACGTGCCGCGCCCGTCCGGTCGCGCCGAATCGCGCGGCATAGGTGGCCATGAACGCGAACGGCCGTGCCGGGTCACTCTTGTTCTCGGCCAGGTGGAAGCACACCCGCCCCACCTGATGCCAGTTCGGCGCTCGCTCACGCAGGAACGGGGACAGCCCTCCTGCCGTCGAGGCCGCCTGGCGCACCCAGTCGTCCATCTCGGTCCAGACGCTCTGCAGGCGCTCCACGGACAGGTACTCGCCGCCGACCATTGGTGGGGCGGCTTCGACGAGCGCGGCGCACGCGGCCGCGGTCGGTGGCTCCACGGTGGGTTGCGCCGCCCGTTCCGGCAGCTGGCAGAGCCCGGTCAGATGGCGCTCGGCGATGCTCTGCCAGAAGCGGAGAGCGGGCGACCCCAGGGTATTCGTCTTTTCCGCGGCCAGCGCGAACAGGGCCTCGCGCCAATCGGCGTTGAAGGCCTGCTCCAGGTGTCCGGTCCCGTCCGCAGCATCCTGAACGCCGCCTTGTGTCCAGCGCAGGCCGCCGGCCGGCGTCAGTCCCAAGCTCACGACAGGAGCGCCTGCGCCGACCCGGGGGCCTCAGGGGTACATCGCCGCGGCCGCCTGCTCCCGGAGCGCCGTGGGGTTCCCCAGCATCTGTCGGTCGTAGCCGGCGCGCTTGTAGAAGATGTGCATGTCGCACTCGTGGGTGAAGCCGATGCCGCCGAAGACCTGGGTGGTCAACGTGACGGCGTGGCTGGCGACGTCGGTGGCGTGGGCCTTGAGCAGCGGGGCGAAGTGCTCGATCTCGTCCGATCCCCCGTCCCACACGTCGGCGGTGTGCCAGAGCAGGGACTGAACCGGCTCGACCTCGGCGAGGACCTCGGCGCAGATGTGCTTGACCGCCTGGAAGGAGCCGATGATGCGGTCGAACTGCTTGCGCTCCCTGGCGTACTCGACCGCGATGTCCAGCCCCTTCCGGGCGGCGCCGAGGGCGTCGGCGGCGAGGGCGATCTGGGCCGCGTAGACGGCTCGCCGCGTGTTGGCGGCGTTGCCGCCGAGGTTCCGGGCCGCTCCGAGGTCGATGTCCGAAAAGGTGACTTCGGCGACCCGGCGGGTCTGGTCGACGGTCTGCAGGGGCTCCACACCGATGCCCGGCGTGGCCGCGTCGAGCAGGTGCAGGCTGCCTTCGTCCTCGAGCAGGAAGGCGTCCGCCCATGCCGCGTCGGGCAGGTAGGGGACGGAACCGTCGACCCGGCCGTTCCCGATCGGGGCGTCGAGGATCGGCGTGACCAGGGTCTTCCCTTCGGCGATCCCTTCGAGGAGGCCGCTCCGGCGTTCACCGCCGTCCGCGCCGGCAATAAGCAGCGGCGCCAGGACGCAGGAGGAATGGAAGTTCACCGGCGCCGCGGCGCGCCCGATCTCCTGGGCGGCGATCGCGGCCTCCTGCATCCCGAGTTCCGAGCCGCCGCGGTCCATGTCGACCAGGAGCCCCGTGATCCCCTGGTCGCCGAGTTCAGCGTGGATCGCCTCGTCGTGGCCGGATTCCGAGTCCATCACGCGACGGACGCGATCGATGCCCACGCCCTGGGCCAGGAAGCGGGCGATCGAGTCGCGGAGCAGCTCTTGCGGCTGCGTCAGTCCAAAGTCCATGTCGGACTCCTTTGGCTCAAGCGGCGGCGCGGACTCTAAACCGCGGCCGGCTTCGGCTCCCGGGGCAGACCGAGGCCGCGCTCGCCAATGATGTTCTTCTGGATCTGGGCGGTGCCGCCGCCGATGATCAGGCCCAGGGCGTACATGTAGTTGCGCTGCCAGTTGCCGTAGTCGCGGACGTGCTTCGAGCCGCGCCTGAGGACGCCGCGCTCGGCCATCGCGTCGATCGCCAAGGCGCAGACGTCGTAGTTCAACTGGCAGTTGTTCAGCTTGACGATGAGCCCCCCGGCGCCCGAGTCCCGCTGCTTCAGCCGATCGGTGAGCAGGCGCAACTGGTGGTACTTCATCGCCTGCACCCGGCCCTCGAGCTTGAGCAGCCTGTCCCGGTAGACGGGCGAGTCGATCAGGCCGGTCTCGCGCAGGATGTCGACACAGCCGGCCAAGTAATTCTCCGTCGCGTTCGAACGGCCGAGCATGTTGCGCTCGAAGCGCAGGGTGTACGTGCCCACTTCCCAGCCCTGGCCGGGGCGGCCGATCACGTTCGTTGCGGGCACCCGCACGTCGGTGAAGAAGACCTCGTTGAAGGAGGCGTCGCCGGTCATCGTCATCAGCGGCCGCACGTCGAGGCCGGGCGTGTCCATCGACAGCACCAGGTAGCTGATGCCGCCGTGCTTTCCGGCGTCCGCTTCGGTGCGGATCAGGGCGAACATCATGTCGGCTTCGCGGGCGCCGCTGGTCCAGATCTTCTGACCGTTGATCACGTACTCGTCGCCGTCGAGCACCGCGGAAGTGCGCAGCGACGCCAGGTCGGAGCCGGATCCGGGCTCGCTGTACCCCTGGCACCAGATCAACTCGCCGCGGATCGTCGGACGGATCAGGTCCTGCTTCTGGTCCTCGCGACCGAAGTGCAGCAAGGTCGGGACGAACATGCTGATGCCCTGGTTCTCCATCCCGAGGGAAATCCCGGCGTTCTGGAATTCCTCTTCGATTACCAGGTTCGCGAGGGGGTCGGGCTCGTGGCCGGCGCCTCCGTAGCGTTGCGGGATCTCGCGGCCGGCGTAGCCGGCGTCCACGAGCCGTTGCTGCCACTCGACGACGCGCCTTCGCACTTCCGAGGCGTCGCCGCCGAAGCCGGGGCCGGCGGGGACCGCGGCCGCCCGGTTGGCGGCGAAGAAGGAGCGGGTCTCCTCGCGGAGGGAGTCATACCGGGAACCGATCATCGTATCCATGACGGGCGTCACTTTATCGTGTCCGGACGGCTCACGTCAGGGCTCCGGCGCATTCGGAGCAGGACGATCCCGGAGTCCGGCGCCTTGCGCCGAGTGCAGGCAGGAGACATGCACTCCCGGGCGTCGAGAACCGCGCCCGCACAAACTGCCGATTCCGGAGTGGTTTCCTCACTTCGGTCGCCGGAGTTTCCGGCCCTGGAACGGCCCGGCAGGCATTCGGAGTAAGCTGTGGCTTCCGACGGATCCGGCAGGCGGGCAACGACGAGCGGCGGGGGCCAGATGAGCGATGACACGGTGGGAGGGGATTTCGCGGCAGAGGCAGGCGACATCGGCCAGCAGGCGCCGTCCAGCCGAGATGCCCTGCGTCTGGAACAGTTGCGCGAGGCGGCCTCGGCTGCCGGGTTCGACGCGGTCGTCCTGACCCCGGCGGCGACGATGACCTGGCTGCTGGGCCAGGAGTTCGAAGCCCACGAGCGGCTCTTCCTGCTCATCGTGCCGACGTCCGACGCGGCGACGGCGGTCGTCCCGGCACTGGAAGAGGCGAACTTCCGCCGCGCGGCGCCGTCCGTCGAGTCGCTTCACCTCTGGGACGACGCGGAAGGTCCCGGGAAGGCCGCCGCAGACGCGTTTCGGCGCCTGGCCAGGGCGTCGCGCGTCGCGGTGGAACCGTTGAGCCTGCGCTTCATGGAATTCGAGCATGTGCGCCGTGAGCTTCCGAACGCGAAGATCGAGAGCGCCGAGAGCGTCGCGACCGCTCTGCGGCTCAGGAAGAGCGACGAGGAAGCCGCGATGATGAAGAGGGCGTCGAAGATCGCGGAGGCGGCGCTCGAGTTCACGCTGCGCGACGTCAAGCCCGGGCGGACGGAGATCGCGATTGCGTCCAAGCTCTCAAGCGAACTGCTGCGGCGGGGCGGCGGCGGCATCTCGTTCGGGCCGATCGTCCTGAGCGGCCCCAGGTCGGCGTTGCCGCACGGCGTGCCGGACGATCGCGAGATGCAGGAGGGCGAGTTCCTGCTGATCGACTTCGGAACCTCTTTCGACCACTACCACTGCGATATCACGCGCACCTTCGTGGTCAGCGGTTCGCCGACCGACCGCATGCGGGAGGTGTACGAGGCCGTGCTGCAGGCGAACATCCGCGGCGTCGCCGCGTCGCGCCCCGGCGTGACCTACGACTACGTCCACAAGAACTGCCAGGCCAATCTCCACGCGCCCCGCTTCAGGGAGTTCCTGACTCATCGCACCGGCCACGGCCTGGGGCTCGAGATCCACGAACCGCCCTCCGTCATGGCGGGCAACACCGAAGTGGTCGAGGAGGGTGCGGTGTTCACCATCGAACCGGGCCTCTACCTCGACGGTTGGGGCGGCGTTCGCATCGAGGACAACGTCCGGGTGACCAGCACGGGCTGCGAACTCCTCACCTCCTCGCGCCGCGAGTTGCGTATCCTCGGTCCCTGAGTCGACGCGTACCTGACGGGGCCGGCGCCTTGGCGGACCGTCGGCGGCTTGGCTATGGTCTCCGACATCCTTGATCTCCGGCGGCGCCGCACACCGCGGCCGGCCGCAGGGGTTTGCCGGGGCAGGGAGTAGATTCCGGTCATGACCGGGCGGCGGATGGCGGTGACGATGGGAGATGCTTCGGGCGTCGGGCCGGAGATCGCGGTGCGCCGGTTTGCGGAGGGGCGGCTGGGCGGGGACGCCCTGGTGTATGGCGATGCGTCGGTCCTGGCGCGGGTTGCGGACGTGTTGGGTCTGGACGTGCCGGTTCGTCCCGTCGCCGGGGTGGACGAGTGCGTGGAGGATGCGCTCAACGTCCGTGATCTGCGGCGGTTGAGCGTGGACTGCGTGACGCCCGGCGTGCTGAGTCCGGAGGCGGGCGCGGCGGCGCTGGCCTACGTGGACCGCGCGACGCGCGACGCGTTGGCAGGCGAGGTGGCTGGCGTCGTGACTCTGCCGATGAACAAGGAGGCGACCAGAGCCTCACGGCCGGACTTCCGGGGGCACACCGAGTTCATCGCCGGGCTGTGCGGCGCCGAAGACTTCGCAATGATGCTGACGGTGCCGGAACTGGCGGTGACCCACGTCAGCGCCCACGTCAGCCTGCGCGAGGCGATCGGGCGCGTGGAACCGTTGCGGATCCGCAAGGTGATCGACCTGACCCACGCGGCTCTGTCGAGGTTCGTCGCGCGTCCACGGATCGCGGTCTGCGGGCTGAACCCGCATGCGGGGGAGCACGGCCTGTTCGGAAGCGAGGACGAGGAGATCATCCGACCCACCATCGAACGGGCGGCCGCCGACGGTCTGGATGTGTCCGGCCCGCATCCGGCGGACACGATCTTCCGCCAGGCGATCCGACTCGACCGCCACGACGGCGTGGTCTGCATGTACCACGACCAGGGACACGCGCCGATGAAGCTCTACGGCTTCGAGCGCGGAGTCAACGTGACGATCGGCCTGCCGATCGTCCGCACGTCGGTGGATCACGGCACCGCGTTCGATATCGCCTGGCAGGGAAAGGCCTTCACGGATTCCCTGGGCCATGCGCTCGACTACGCCTGGAAGCTGGCTGAACGGGTCGACTAGGATGTCCCGTGTGAGTCCCTGGCCCCTGGACACGTCTGATCGCACTCCTGCCGCATTCGTCGTTGCGCTTCTCCTGCCGGTACTCCTCGCCGTGCCGGCGGCGGGTGTCGCCCAGGGCCTCTCCGATGCGATCGCCGAGGACTACCAGGCCGAGCTGAGGTCGCTCTTCGAGCACTTCCACCGCAATCCCGAACTGTCCTTTCTGGAACACCGGACGGCGGCGCGGCTCGCCGACGAACTGCGCAGGTCGGGGGTCGAGGTCACGGAGGGGATCGGGCGCACCGGCATCGTCGGCATGATGGAGAACGGCGACGGTCCGCTGGTCCTGGTGCGCGCGGACATGGACGGTCTCCCGGTCGCGGAGAAGTCGGAGTTGCCCTACGCATCGACCGCCACCCAGGTCGATCTGTCGGGTGAGGAAGTTCCGGTCATGCACGCCTGCGGCCACGACATGCACATCACGACGATGGTCGGCGTGGCGCGGCGTCTCGCCGCGATGCGCGGACAGTGGTCGGGCACGGTCATGTTCGTCGGTCAGCCGGCGGAGGAACGGATCATGGGCGCCCGCGAGATGATCGAGGACGGCCTGTACGAACGATTCGGCGTGCCCGACTACGCGTTGGCGCTCCACGTTTCGGCGGGCCGGCCGGCGGGGAAGATCGAGGTGCCGCCGGGTCTGCTCGCGTCGTCCTCGGACAGCGTCGACATCACGGTGTTCGGCGTCGGCGCGCACGGGGCGTCGCCGCACCGGGGCAGGGACCCGATCTACATCGCGGCGCAGCTGGTCGTCGCACTCCAGGGCATCGTGAGCCGCGAGCTCAACCCGCTTGAGCCCGGCGTGGTCACGGTGGGCGCGATCCACGGAGGCTTCAAGCACAACGTGATCCCCGACCGGGTCGAACTGCAGCTCACGGTGCGCGCCAACAGCGAGGAAACGCGCGAGCAGCTGCTCTCGGCGATCGAGCGGATCGCCGAGGGTGTCGGCAGGGCGGCCGGACTTCCGGCTTCGCTGCTGCCGAACGTTGTGCGGACGAAGGAATCGACGCCGGTCACCGTGAACGATCCGGAACTGGCGGACCGGGTGCGGACCGCGATCGCCGCCGGCATGGGCGAGGACGTGTTCCACAGCGAGCCGCCCTCGGGCATGGGCGCCGAGGACTTCGCCTACTTCGTCGGCACGGAGCACAGGGTGCCCGGCGCCTACTTCAACGTCGGCGGCACGCCGCCCGCCGATCTCGAGGCCGAGGCAGCGGGCGGTCCGCCGGTGCCATCGCACCACTCGCCCTTCTTCCGCATCGAGCCGGAACCGTCGATTCGCGCCGGCGTCGAGGCGATGACGCTGGCGGTGCTGGACCTGTTGCGGCCCTGACTTCCCCCTGGAAGAACTGTTGCGGCCCTGACTTCCCGTGGAAGAAGTCGCGCTGCATTCGAACGGCGCCGCCTCCCGTCCAGTATCGTGCCCTCCGTGTGTCGCTGACCCGCACCCGGATGTGGTTCGCGTGTGTTGCGGGGCGCGCCACACCGGTTGCTCTTCGGTCGTCCCCGTTCCGCGGATTGCGGGCGGCCCGAACTCGCCGCGAAACCTGTCGCAGGCGCCATGTTGGGCCCCGGCCCCGCCTTCCCGGGAGCTTCGGCCGCGCCACCCTCTGCGCAGCGTCTCTGCGGCGCAAGCTCCCGGCAGCCATGGGCTGTTGAATGCCGGAAGCGGAAGGGCCTTTCGAGCGGATCCCGGAGCCGGCGCTCCAGGAGGTTCTCGTTGAACTGGGTCGGCTGTACCCGGACGCTGACTGCGAACTCCGGCACGAGAACGCGCTTCAACTCCTGATCGCGACGATTCTCTCCGCCCAGTCGACCGATGTCCGGGTGAACCAGGTCACGGAAACCCTGTTCCGGCGCTACCGCAGCGCCGGGGATTTCGCCGCCGCCGATCCGGCCGTCTTCGAGCAGGAGATTCGCACCACCGGCTTCTTCCGCAACAAGACGAAGAACGTGCTCGGCGCGGCCAGGAAGATGGTCGACGACTTCGGCGGCGAGGTCCCGGACACGATGGAGGAACTCGTGACCCTTCCGGGCGTCGCACGCAAGACGGCGAACGTCGTGCTGGGCACCTGGTTCGGAAAGCCGGTGGGCGTCGTCGTCGACACGCACATCGGTCGACTGGCCCGCCGGCTGGGCATCACGCCCGAGACGGCTCCGGTCCGCGTCGAGCGGGACCTGATGAACCGGCTGCCGCGGGACCAGTGGATCTCGATGGGCCACGCGATCATCTGGCACGGTCGCCGCGTCTGTTCCGCGCGCCGGCCCGACTGCGGGAATTGCACCCTGGCCGGGTGGTGTCCGCGCAACGGCCTGCCTGGCTGTTAGGCTGTCGCAACTCGTGATGAGGGTGGAGAATCGTTTGCGGGCGTTGCTCGTGTGGCTGGCTCTGGGGCTGCCTGCCGCAACGGCGCTGGTGGGCGGACCGCCGCCCGAGCCGCCGCCGTTCTACGCGATCGAGGGGGCGCGGGTCGAGGTCGGCGACGGGACGGTGCTCGAGCGCGCGACCGTCGTGATCGAGAACGGGACGATCACGGCGGTGGCCGAGGACCCGGCCGTTCCGGCTCATGCCCGGGTCATCGACGGCGAGGGGCTGACCGTGTTCCCGGGGATGATCGACGCCCTGGGCAGACTGCCGGCGCCGCGGCGTCCCGGCGCCGGGTCCGAAGCGGGCGGCCCCGGTCAGCGTGGTCCCCGACGGCGCCCGGGTCCGGACAGCCCGCTGCCGCGCGGTCCGGAAGACCGCCCGCTGACGACTCCCTGGAAACGGGCGGCGGACGATCTGGCGCTGGACGCGGAGACGGTCGAATCGTGGCGCGAGGCGGGGTTCACGTCGGTCGCCGCGCGGGCCGGACAGGGTCTGTTCCCGGGGCGCCTCTCGCTCGTGCGGTTCGGCGAGCCGGCGGCGGATCCGGAACACCAGGTGGCTGCCCCTGAACTGGCGCAGATGGTTTCGTTCGACACCGGGGGCGGGTTCGGCTCCTATCCCGGCGCTCTGATGGGCAAGATCGCCTACGTCCGCCAGGTGCTGCTGGACGCCGGTCACCATGCGGCCGCGGTGGCGGCCTTCGAGGCGGATCCGGCGGGTTGGCGGCGTCCCGAGTTCGATCGCGCACTCGCCCCCCTCGCCTCGGCGGCGGCCGGGAACGAGCGGATTCTGCTGCCGGGTTCAAGTGCCGCCGAGATCGGGCGGGCGCTTGGTCTGAGCCGGGAGTTCGGCTTGAACTCGATCGTTTATGGCGGCCAGGAGGCATACCGCCTCGCCGGAGCGCTCGCGGCCGGCGGCGTGCCGGTGCTCGTCGACGTCGACTGGCCCGAGCCGTTGCCGGAGCGCGACCGGGATCCGGACGCCGACCGGCCCTTGAGGGAGATCCTCCACGAACGGTTGGCGCCATCGACGCCGGTCGAGCTGGCTGAAGCCGGAGCGCCGTTCGCCTTCTCCTCCGGCGGCGCCGGAAGCCCGGACGAGTTCCTGGCCGGCCTGCGCCGCGCGGTCGCGGCAGGGCTGGACCCGGCGCGGGCGCTCACGGCGTTGACCCGTGACGCGGCGGCGGTCTACGGACTGGAGGATCGGCTTGGCACGGTGGCCGAGGGGATGGCGGCGGACCTCGTGCTCGCCGACGGCTATCCCTGGCAGGAATCGGCCCGGGTCGAGGCGGTCTTCATTGACGGCCGCCGCTACGCCGCGACGGACCGTGAAGACGGCGAAGAGGCCGAGGATGCCGAAGGTACCGACTCCGAAGTTACCGACGACACCGAAGGGACCGAAGATTCCGAGCGCACCGGAGACACCGGAGACACCGAAGACGCCGAAGACGAAGGAGACGAAGGCGGGAGCGGCGAGGCCGCTGCGGAGGCCGCGCCCGGAGCGGAATCCTCCGAGAAGGCGGCGGACCCGGACGAGCCGCGGCCGCGGGGACGCGGCGCACGCGGTGCGGGTGGACGGGGTGGTTCGCCCGGAGCCTCGGGTGAGGCGCTGCCACCGATGCGGTTGGCCGAGGTGGCAGAGAAGTACGAGGAGGTCGCGGGCGACTCCGGCGTGCCGATGACCGGTCCGTACCGCGAAGACGGCGTGCTGGCGATCGTGGGCGGAACGGTCCTGACGATGGCCGGCGAGACGATCGAGGACGGCACGGTCGTCGTGCGCGACGGTCGGATCGCCGCGGTCGGCACGCGCGTGCGGCCGCCGCGCGGCGCCCACGTGATCGATGCCGCGGGCCGGTACGTGACGCCCGGCATCATCGACGCGCATTCCCACATCGCGGCCGAGGGCGGGATCAACGAGGGCAGTCTGGCGGTGACGTCCATGGTGCGGGTGGCCGACGTGGTCGATCCGACGGACATCGCGATCTACCGCGCCCTTGCCGGCGGCGTGACGACGATCAACGTGCTGCACGGCAGCGCGAACCCGATCGGCGGTCAGAACCAGGTGCTCAAGCTGCGCTGGGGGCAGGACGCCGACGGCATGCGCTTCGAGGGCGCGCCGCCCGGAATCAAGTTCGCGCTGGGCGAGAACCCGAAGCGGTCGCGGTCCTTCGGACAGGGTCCCCGACGCTATCCGGCAACCCGGATGGGCGTGCTGGACGTGATCCGGCAGGCGTTCACCGAGGCCGCGGAGTACCAGGCGGCATGGGTGGGTCACGGGCAGGCGGAAGCCGCCGGCGAGCGCAGCCGGCCGCCGGCCCGCGACCTGGAGCTCGAGGCGCTGGTCGAGATCCTGGAGGGACGCCGCCTGGTGCACGCTCACAGCTACCGGGCCGACGAGATCCTCCAGTTGCTCCGTCTGGCGGAGGAGTTCGGCTTTCGTATCGCGACCCTGCAGCACGTGCTCGAGGGGTACCGGGTGGCTGACGAGATCGCCGCCCACGGCGCGGGGGCTTCGACCTTCTCCGACTGGTGGGCGTACAAGGTGGAGGCCTACGAGGCGATTCCGCACAATGCCGCCCTGATGACCGACCGCGGCGTCGTCGTCTCGATCAACTCGGACGACGCGGAGGAGATGCGCCACCTGAACCACGAGGCGGCCAAGGCGGTCAGGTGGGGAGGCTTGAGCGACGAGCAGGCACTCGCGCTGGTCACGATCAATCCCGCGAAGCAGCTTCGGATCGACGACCGCGTCGGTTCGATCGAGGTCGGCAAGGATGCCGATCTCGTCGTCTACGACGGGCATCCGTTGAGTTCGTACGCCGTGGTCCGGACCACCCTGGTTGACGGCAGGGTCTATTTCGACCGCGAGCTGGATCGGCTGCGCCGGGAGCATCTGGCCGCACTGGAGCAGTCGCTCCTGGAATCGGACGGCGAAGAAGAAGAAGAGGAAGAAGGTGGAGACGCGCCGTGAGCGGAGCAGAGCAGCGCACGCCGGCCATCGTCGCCGGCTCCTCCAGGACGCCGGCGACCGGGGAAGCACCGTGAGCGCAGCCGGCCAGCGCAGGAGCCGGGCCTCGTTGCCCGTCGTGATCGCGGGGCTGCTGACCTTGGCCGCGACGCTGGTCCCGAAGACTGCGGCGGCACAGACGCTGGCGATCGAGGGAGGCACGGTGCATCCCGTTTCGGGTTCTCCCTATGTCGGCGCCGTGGTCGTGCGCGACGGCCTGATCGAGGCGGCGGGCGCGGGCGTGGAGACGCCTGCGGAGGTCGAAGTGGTGATCGACGCCACGGGGTTGCACGTCTATCCGGGCCTGCTCAACGCGTTCACTTCGGTGGGCCTGGTCGAGATCGGCTCGATCGCGGCCACGCAGGATGACAGCGAACTGGGTGACACGCCTCATCTGCGGGCATTGGAGGCGGTCCACCCGGCGAGCGAGATCATCCCCGTGACCCGGGCGAATGGCATCACGCACGTCGTGTCGGCGCCCGCCGGCGGTCCCTGGGCGGGCCAGGCGTCGGCGATTCTCCTCGACGGATGGACCGTGGAGGAGATGGCGATCGAACCCGCTGTCGGTCTGGTGCTCGAGTGGCCCGGTCTCGAGACCCGGGAGTTCGACTTCTCGACGTTCAGCGTGCGGGAGAAGAAGTTCTCCGAGGCCAGGAAGGACTACGAGCGGGCGATTGACGAACTCGCCGACTGGATCGACGCTGCCCGCCAGTACGACGATGCACGGTCTGCCGCCGGCTCCGGAGCGGCGGCGGAGCGGAATCATGCCCTGGAAGCCGTGGCGAAGGCCGCGCGGGGCGAGTTGCTCCTGATCGTCGTGGCCGACCGGGCGCGGGCGATCCGGGATGCGGCTGCGTTTGCCGAGCAGCACGGCTTGCGCCTGGTCCTCGCCTCGGGACGCGAGGCGGCGCAGGAGGCCGAGCTGCTTGCCGAGAAGGGCATACCGGTCATCCTGGGAGCCGTCCAGGCCCTCCCGAGGCAGGAGGACGACGCCTACGACGGCCCCTTCACGGCGCCCGGCGACCTGGAGCGGGCCGGGGTTCCCATCGCTTTCGGCACCTTCGATTCGTCGAGCGCGCGGGTGCTGCCGTACGAGGCGGCCACGGCCGTCGCCTTCGGTCTCGACCCGGAGGCCGCGCTGCGAGCCCTCACCCTGGGCGCAGCCGAAATCCTCGGCCTCGACGACCGGCTGGGCTCGATCGACCCGGGCAAGTGGGCCAACCTGATCGTCACCGACGGCGACCCGCTGGAAGTGCGGACCGCGGTGCGTCACGTGATCATCCGTGGCCGCGATGTCGGCTTGGCGAATCGCCACAGCCGCTCGTACGCGTTGTACCGCAGCCGACCAGCCCGACCCTGATCAGCCCGATCCTGCCCAGCCCCGATCCTGCCCGCAGGGCCGCCGCGCCGGGGGCCCCCGCCCGGTTTCCCGGATCCCGGCCTGCCGCCGCCGGTAGGCGCCGCGGACTACGGTTCCCGGCTCGACTCCGACTCCGACTGTTCCTGCGCCTGGAGCATCTCGATGACCCGCGGCGTCAGGTCGACCCGCGCGCTGGCGTGGAGTACGCCCCCCACGCTGGCGTTGAGGATCAGGTCGTAGCCGACCTCGCCGATCAACTGCTGGACGATCGGCCGTAGCCGCTCGTTGATCTGCCGCAGCGTCTCGTCTTCGCGCTTCGTCGCCCGGCGCTGGGCATCGTCGGCCAGGCGCTGCGCCTCCCGTCGCAGATCTTCGATCTGGTGCTGGATGCCGCGGCGTTCGTCCGGTCCCTTGCCGACCGCGCTCTGGCGCAGGCTCTGCTGCCGGCTGGCGTTGGCCTCGAGTGCCGCCCTGGTCTGCGTCTCGGTCTGCTGCAGGAATGCCCTCAGCTCCTTGCCCTCCCTCGCTTCGGCGACCACGAGTTCGACGTTGATGATCGCAACGCGAACGGCGCCGGCGTCCGCCTGCTGCGCGTACAGGGAGGGCGCGGCTGCGGTCAGCAACAGGAGCTGGAGGACGCGGACGGCTGAGCGACGGGTCATCGAGACCCTTGCCGGCAGCGTGATCGGGGTCTCTGCCTCCGAGAGGACGACGCGGATGGATGAACGACGGGTCATGGAGACTCTCCACCGGGGGTGTAGATCGGCATCGGAAACGGCGTGACCTTCCGGCTCTCGGGCCGGTCCTGATCGCGGATGCGGGCCGTGCCCTGCTTGGTGACCTGATCGATGCGCAACACCGCGTGCATCGGCAGGTAGGTGCGCTTCACGCCGCTGAACTCGCGCTGCAGGCGTTCTTCCGAGGGGTCGACGACGATCCGGGTCTTCTCGCCGAACACGAGCTCGCCGAGCTCGACGAAGCCGAGCAGGCCGCCCTGGGCGACCGACCTGGCGTAGACCTCGTAGACCTCGCCCTGGCTCAGGAACGTGACCCGGTAGATCAGGTCGTCGGACACGGGTTCACCTGGACGTGGGCGCCCTGCACCGCGGCGCTCACGATCTCGACGCGGTGGATCAGGTCGTCGGACGGGTTCACTTGGACTGCTGGAGTTTGGCGAAGGCGGCCGCCATCGCGTTCAGGCCCGCGGGTTTCTTCTGGCGCTTGCGGTAGTTCTTGTAGTCCGCCTTCGTGCCGACGAGTTGCGAACCCGGCGGCGCCAGCCCGAGACGGCGGCGCCTGCGGTCGATGCTCTCGATGACCACCTTGAGTTGGCGTCCCGGTGGATAGGCGCGCTGCGCCTGATTGCCGTCGGGGAGGGTGACCGCGGACATCGGCAGCAGGCCGGTCAGGCCGGGTTCCAGTTCAACGAAGATGCCGAAGCGCGACACCTGCTCGACGCGGCCCTCGACCTCCGAGCCCTCCACGTACTGCGCACCGAGGCTCTTCCAGGGATCGTCGGCCGGCACTTCGCGCAGCGACAGGGCGATCCGGCGACGTTTGGGTGTGACCTCGACCACCCATCCCTCGATCTCCTCGCCGGTCGCGAACTCGGGAGCGCTCATCTGCTTGCCGATCGGCAGTTGGGACGTATGCACGAGACCGTCGAGACCGGGGGCCAGCTCGACGAACAGGCCGAACTCGCTGTGCCGCACGACCTTGCCCTTGAACTTCGCGCCGGCGGTGAAGTTCCTCGCGGCCTCCTTCCATGGATCCGCCTCAAGGGCCTTCATGGACAGCGAGATGCGGGCGCTGCGCTTGCCGTTCTTCTTCTCGATCTTCGTGACCACCGCTCTCACGCTCTGCCCCACCTTCAACAGGTCGCCGGGTTCGCCCGATCGGGAACGGGAAATCTGCGTCCTGTGCACGAGGCCGCCAAGCCCGCCGCCCAGATCGACGAAGGCGCCGAAATCGGTGACGGAAGTCACCTTGCCGCTGATCGGTTCGCGGGACTCCTGCCTGGCGTGGAGATCCTCGAGTGCCTGCTTGCGTTCGTTGCGGATGGCCGGTCGCCGGGTCAGCACGATGCGGCGGCCGGCTTCCTTGATCTCGAGGACGTGGAAGGTGTACGTGTTGTTCACGTACCGGGCCGGAGACCTGGGGCGGTTGCCGAGTTCCATCAGCGACCGCGGGCAGAACGTCGTGACGCCCTCCGAGACGATGTGGAAGCCGCCCTTGTTCCAGCCGATCACCCTGCCCTCGATCGGGTTCTTCGCCTCCAGCGCGGCAGCGAACGGGATGGCGGCGGGCGCCAGTTCGACTACGGGGGCCTGCTCAGTTGCCTCGGGCTCGGGTGCTGGCTGCACCTCGCTGTCCGCCGGCGACTCAGCCGCAGGACTGTGCGCCGGCGGCTCATCCGTCCGGCTTTCCGCCGACGGGTCGCCTGCCCGGCCTCCCGCCAGGCGTTCATCGGCTGTGCTGTCGGCCGGGTGCGCATCCGCCGGGCTGTCCCCCGGCGGCTCGTGTGCCTGGCTTTCCGCCAGGCGTTCGCGCGCTGTGCTGTCCGCCGCCGGCTCGTGTGCCGGGTTCTCCGCCGAGGGTTCACCTGCCGGGCTGGCCGCCAGGTGTTCGCGCGCTGTGCTGTCCGCCGCCGGCTGGTGTGCCGGCGGCTCACCTGCGGGGCTTTCCGTTGGCGGCTCATCCGCCGGGCCCTCGTCGTTCCCGGCCTCGGCCGACGTCGCGCCGCTGACGGCGGCCCCGGCAACACAGGCCGGCTGGGCGGTTTCGAGGTCTGCCTTCGGGTTCGGCTCGGCCGTTGTTTCGGGCTGGTCCATGGGCGCTTCGTCCTGGCCTGAGGGCACCGCCGGTTCGCGGGGCGCCTCGCTGTCCGTCGGCGCCTGGGCGAGCGCTGGATCGTTCGTCTCGGTCATGGTGCTGGAGGAAGGGCCGGGCCGCAGCTTCAAGCCGGCCGTCATCATAGCAGTCCGCCATGGAACAGGCTGCGTTCAGCTTGGGCAGCGGGGCCCACGGGGCCTTCGGCTACCGAAGCTCCGACCTCGGAACCGCCCTGCCGCGTTCAGCCGCGCGTTCAGAAGCAGGACGGGCCCCGCCGAAGCGGGGCCCGCGGCGGCCGATCGCGCGAATCTGTCGGGGATCAGACGATGTCGATCTTCCGCGCCTTCGCTTCCTCGACCTTGGGGATCGAGATGCTCAGCACGCCGTTCTCGAACTCGGCGGCGACTGTCGAGGCATCGGCATCGGCGGGAAGGTGGAAGCGCCGGCCGAAGCGCCCGTGGACGCGCTCGAGACGGTCCACGCTCGATCCCTCGCGCTCGATGCGACGCTCGCCCGAGAGGGTGAGGGTGCGATCCTCGACCGTCAACTCGATGTCCTTCCGGGACAACCCCGGGAGGTCGACGGTCAGGGTGTAGGCGTCCTCGGTCCGGGTGAGGTCCGCGGCAGGCGACCAGGTCATCGCGGCGGACTCGGCGCCGTCGTTACCCGCGAAGCGGGTCAGCACCGGCAAGAAGAAGTCGTCGAGCATGGCCTTGCCGAAGAGCGGCTCGAAGGCCCCGATCAGGGGGCGGCGGATGGGAGTGTGGTGAATCAGGCTGCGAGTCATCGTTGTTCGTCCTCCATTGTTGTCCTGGTGTTCCGTCGGGCTTGGGTCTCAAGTCCCGACGAAGCGGAGTATGAGTGACTCACGCGCAGATGTCAAGGTATCTGAGGGAGAAAGACGCAGGATCACGGCCGCGGCCCGTCGCCGTCGCGCCGCTGGTCTCCGAAGTCGATTCGGGCGTGGCGCCGAGGCGACGATCCCCGCCGGCGTGGAAACGGACTCGACGGACCACGGCGATTGGCCGGCTTGCCGACGATGCCGCCGGTTGCGCTCGGACGCGGCCGCCGGAAGGCGGTCAGTTGGGGAGGCTCACGCCGGTGATTCCGCCCAGCGTCGGCCCGATCTCGGCGTGGAGCACCAGGTCGGCAATGCGGTCCAGGTCGGTCGCCTCGCGGTTCAGGATGACCAGCCTGGCGCCCGCCTCCTTGGCCAGGGTCGGGAAGCCGGCAGCCGGGTAGACCACGAGGGAACTGCCGATCGCCAGGAAGAGATCCGCGGTCAGAGTTGCCTCATGGGCGCGTCGCATGGCGAGCTCGGGCATCGCCTGACCGAACGAGATGGTCGCCGTCTTGATCATGCCGCCGCAGGTCTCGCCGGCCAGGTTCTGCCTTGAGCAGACCGGCAGTTCCTCCCGCTCGCGGAAAGCCGCCACGATGGGCTCCAGTTCGTAGCGCTTCCGGCACTGGAGGCAGGCGGCGTAGGTGGCGTTGCCATGCAGCTCGATCACGTCCTCGTCGGGAATGCCGGATTCCTGGTGCAGACCGTCCACGTTCTGGGTGATCACGGACCGGAGCTTTCCCAGACGGCGGAGTTCGGCGAGCGCGAGGTGGCCGCGGTTCGGCCTGGCCTTCGACATGGTGCGGTCGCTGCCGATCTTTCGCCGCCAGGACTCACGCCGCGCCTCCTCGGAAGCCACGAATTCGCCGAAGTCGATGGGCTTGTACCTGGTCCAGATGCCGCCCGGGCTGCGGAAGTCCGGGATGCCGGACTCGGTGCTGATGCCCGCGCCCGTGAACGCGACGATCCGGGTCGCTTCGTCGATCAGGCGCTCGAGTTCCTGTATCTGGCTCATGGTGGTCTCCCGATGGTCGGATGGCGGCGTCCCGGAGTCTAGGAGAGTTCGCAGGTTCGTCCCTGCGTTCCGGGCAGGGAACAGCGGCGGCGCCGGCGGCTTCCGGATCCGGGGAGCTTCGTCGTGGAGCGCTGCGCGGCAGGTGGCGACCGCTCGTTCTCTACCGACCGGTCGGTCTGTTACACTGGCGTCCGCCCGCGCATCAGTTGGATGGAACCGGCATCGCCGGAGGATAGAGAGTCAGCATGTCCTTCCATAGCTTCACAGGAACAGACACCTACCTCGCCGCACCGGAGCTCCGGGACTCGGTGAACGTCGCCTCGGCGCTCGAGAAGCCGCTGCTCGTCCGCGGCGAACCCGGAACCGGCAAGACGGTGCTCGCCGAGGCGATCGCCGAGAACCTGGTCATGGACCTCCTGACCTGGAACATCAAGTCGACGAGCAAGGCCCAGGAGGGGCTCTACGTCTACGACACGGTTCAGCGGCTCAATGACGCCCGGTTCGGCGACAAGGACATCACGGACATCTCCCGGTACATCAAGTACGGACCCCTCGGACGGTCCTTCCGTGCCGACCAGAGGGTCGTGCTGCTGATCGACGAGATCGACAAGGCGGACATGGAGTTCCCGAACGACCTGCTGCATGAGCTGGACCGGATGAGCTTCTTCGTCCACGAGACGGGCAGGCAACATACCGCCAGATTCCGGCCGATCGTGATCATCACGTCGAACAACGAGAAGGAGCTGCCGGACGCCTTTCTGCGCCGGTGCGTGTTCCACTACATCGCCTTCCCCGACAAGGCCGAGATGGAGGACATCATCCGCGTCCACCATCCGGACGTCGAGGCCGAGCTCCTGCAGCAGGTTCTGCTCCGGTTCTACTGGTTGCGCGATCTGCCCGAGATTCGCAAGAAGCCGTCGACCAGCGAGTTGATCGACTGGATCGCCGCGCTGCGCCGCGGCGGCGTCAGCACCGACGTGATCGAGAGTGAACTACCCTTCCTGGGCGTGCTGATGAAGCGGGAGAACGACTTGGAGGCGGTGATGGCGGCGCACCGCCGCGGCCGCATCAACTGATCGTTCCCGACGCTGCAGACCGGTGTGATCCGATGTTCGTTGACTTCTTCCGCCGCCCGAGGCGGGGCCTGATGCGGACCGGAGGGTCCGCGCACCCGGTGCGAGCCGATGTTCGTTGACTTCTTCTACCACCTGAGGGGCTATGGCCTGAAGGTGACGATCACGGAGTGGCTGGCGCTCATGCGGGCGCTGGCCATCGGCTACAGCCGTGCCGATCTGCACGTCTTCTACAACCTGGCGCGCTGCCTGATGGTCAAGCGGGAGGCGGACTTCGACAACTACGATCGCGCCTTCGCCTCCTTCTTCATGGGGGTCGAGAACCACTTCGACATCAGCGACGAACTGCTGGAGTGGTTGTCGAATCCGAAGCTGCCGCGGGAATTGACCGACGAGGAGCGCGCGAAGCTGCAGGCGCTCGATCTCGATGAACTGCGCGAGCGCTTCAAGGAGGTGCTCGATGAGCAGAAGGAGCGCCACGACGGCGGCAATCGCTGGATCGGGACCGGCGGCATGTCGCCTTTCGGCCACGGCGGCGAGCATCCCACGGGGGTCCGCATCGGGGGCGCCGGCGGCGGCCGTTCCGCCGTCCAGGTGGCGACGGACCGCCGTTTCCGCAATCTCCGCTCGGACCGCATCCTCGACACGCGTCAGATCGGGCTGGCGCTCCGCCGCCTGCGCAAGCTGGGCAAGGACGAAGGGCCCGAGGAACTCGATATCGACGAGACGATCGACAGCAGCGCCCGCAACGCCGGCGAGATCGACCTCGTGTTCCGGCCGCCGAAGCGGAACCGGATCAAGTTGCTGTTGCTGATCGACGTGGGTGGGTCGATGGACCCCCACACGCTGCTCTGCGAGCGGCTGTTCTCCGCTGCCCACAAGGCGAACCACTTCAAGAAGTTCGAGTTCAAGTTCTTCCACAACTGCGTGTACGAGAATCTGTACACGGACATCAGCCGCTGGAAGGGGGAGCCGACCTCCCGGGTCCTCAAGCGCCTCGACCACACCTGGTCCGTGTGTCTCGTCGGCGATGCCTGGATGAGCCCGTACGAGTTGACTCACACGGGCGGCGCGATCGACTACTACCACAGCAACCAGGTCACCGGTCTCGACTGGCTGCGCAAGTTCCGCGACCGCTGCCCGAACTCGATCTGGCTCAACCCGGAGCCGCTGCGGATCTGGAACGCACCGACCATCCACCTGATCCGGCAGGTCTTCCCGATGTTCGAACTGACGATCGACGGCCTGACCGAGGGTATCGACGTGCTGCGGGGCATCCGGCCGAACCGGGCGCTGGCGGCCTGACCCGGGGCGAAGGTGAGAGCCCGCCCCGTTGCCGCCGTGGCGGAAGTCCGGCGGCGGCGGTCAGGCAGCGGAATGGTTGGCGGGAGCTCAGGGTTAGACTGTCCAGATGGATGAGAAAGGCTCAGGGGCGGCCCCGTCCGATGACTTGGGTACGCCCGGCAACGAGTCGGATCGCAGCGGTCCGGTCTTCGATCTGCCGTTGCGCGTGACCGGGGAGGCGGCTCCGGGCGAACCCGGGAGCGGGGAGGACGGGTTCGGCGACTCGTCCCGCGAGGGGCCGCCGGATCGCTCGGGGACGATGGCGGTCATCGTGATCGCCGGTCTCATTCTGCTTGGCGGCGGCGCGGTGACCTGGTGGTGGTACGCCAGCGGCTCGGCCGCTCCCGTCGCTTCGGACGCCGCGGTTGCCGCCGCCGAGGAGACCCGTGCTCCCGATCCGGGCGCTGCGCCGCCGGCCGCCGATCCGCCGGCCGCGGAACCGGAGGTGTTGCCGGCCCTGTCGGACAGCGATTCCCTGGTCCGGGATCTCGTGGGCGGCCTGTCACGGCATGCAGAGTGGCTGCCGTGGCTGGTTCCCGAGGAACTGGCGATGAACTTCGTGCGCGCGGTCTCAGCCGTCGCCTACGACGAGCCGCCGCAGTCCAGCCTGGAACCGCTGCGCCCCGACGAGGGCTTCAGCGTGGTGCGCCGGGGGCAACGCTTCTACCCGGCCGAGACGAGCTTTCGCCGCTATGACCTGGCGGTCGAGGTCTTCGATTCGATCGATGTCGCCGGCGCCGCCCGCGCCTACGAACGTCTGGAACCGCTGTTCGAGCGGGCGCACGATGAACTCGGCTACCCGAACGAGTTCGCCGACACGCTGGAACTCGCGGTGACCAGGCTACTGGCGACGCCGATGCCGGACGCGCTGCCTGAGCTTCGGTTGCGCGTGATCAGTTTCGAGTACGTCGATCCCGGTCTCGAGGAGTTGGGCCCGGCCCAGAAGCTCCTGTTGCGGCTCGGTCCGGACAACGGCGACCGGGTGCGGGCGAAGGTCAGGGAGCTCTACGGGGCGCTGCCGTAGCTCGCTGCCCGGAGCCTGAGGTGGCGCCACAGGGAGGAGGGGATGCCGTCCGCGACGTGGGGGCTCGATCTCCGGGCGCGTTACCCGTAAGCCTAAGACGAGCCCCTGGCGTCAGCAACGACCAGCGCCGCAAGCGTCCGGCTCGCTACCCGGCGGTTTCCCGGATGAGCGCTCGGCGCTGCGCTTCGGCATACCGCACGAGCATCCGGTCGTAGACCGCCGCGGCTTCCGGGCGCGGCGCGGCGGCAGGACCGGGTGCGCCGGCCGGCGGTAGCGGGCACGGTCTGCGGGCGGTCGCGCGCAGAGCGGCGCCCAGGGCTGCGCCGTCGCTGACCTCGTGGCTCTCGACGCGGCAGCCCATCACATCGGCCGCGATCTGGAGCAACTCGCGGTTCCGGGCGCCGCCTCCGGTGGCCAGAATCCGGCTGGGCCGGGTCGCCATCCAGTCCGAGTTGAGCCGCATGGACAGGAACTGCCCCTCGACCACGGCACGGCAATTGTGCGCGGCCCGTTCCGGGGTGTCCGTGAGGCCGCCCAGCCGTACCACCCGGGGCGACGCGACGCGGGGGACGATCTCCGGCTCGAACCACGGCAGCATCATCATGCCGTCGTTGCCCGGCGGCGTGGCCCGCAGTGCGTCTTCGAAGCCCCGCCAGTCGAGACCGTGGCGGTCTCGCACCGCCTCACGCGCGAGCGATCCGTTGCGGAAGCAGATCAGGCCCATCGGATGTCCGCTCGGCGCGATGAACACATGCCCGTTTGCCTCGGGGTCGACCGCGGTCTCGGCCAGAAGGCAGAAGAAGGTGTCGCTCGTTCCCAGGCTCAGTACCGCTTCGCCCGGTTCACGGACACCGACGCCGACCAGGGAACAGGGGTTGTCGCCGGAGCCGATGGTGACCCGCGCATCCGGCGGGAAACCATACCGGGCGACGAACCAGGGAGCGATGGCGCCGACCACGGTCCAGGGCGGCCGGGGCGGCAGCAGACGCCTGCCCAGACCTGCCGCAGTGGCGGCGATGGCCGCGGCGGACCATTCCCGCCGCCGGATGTCGAGCAGATTCATGCCCGCGCCGTCCCCGTGGTCGATCGGCGCCACTCGGCCCGCCAGGATCGACGTGATGAAGGAACTGACCAGACAGATGTGAGCGGTGCGGCCCCAGGCCTCGGGTTCGGTCTCCGCGAAGCGGCGGATCTGCGGCCCCGTGAAGCGCTCGAAGGTGTCGCTGCCGGTGAGTTCCGCAGTTGCGGCTGCTCCGCCGAGCGCCCGGCGGATCTCTTCGCACTCCCGCGCGGTGGAGGAGTCCGTCCAGATCGGCGCCTCGGCACGGGCGAGGAGAGGCGCAGTCTGTTCGGCCAGACTGCGCTTCGGATCGAGCGAACGGAGCGCGTCTTCGCTGCGCTCCCGGAGGTAGACGGAGCCGTGCTGCTGCCCGGCCACGGACACCCCGCGGATGTTTCGGCAGGCTGCCTTCTCCAGCCTCTCGAGCGCCAGGTCCAGCGCTTCGAGCCACATGGACGGCGGCGCCCGTCCGATTGCCGGATCGTCGTTCGGAAGCTGTCCGTTGACGGTGCCGTACCTGCAAAGCTCCGTGTCGTACTGGACGCTGACGCGGGCGGCGATCCCGAGGGCGCGGTCCTCGGCGCCGCCCTGCGGCTGCGAAGCCTCGACGAGAATCGCGGTCAGGCTCTGCGTGCCGACATCGATCCCAAGGTGGAGCCCGGCGGTCGTCACTCGATGCGGGTGCTGTACAGGTAGTCGTTGAGGATGCTCTCGAGCTCCTCCTGGCGGCCGCTGATCTTCGGCGGTTCGCCGAGTCGTCCGGCCCAGTCCTCCAGCTCCTCGAGGGTCGTCTCGCCGGCCAGGAGCCTGCGGCCGAGGCCGCGGCGGTAGCCTGCGTAGCGCTGCCGGATGCGCTCTCCGGCGAGGCCGAGGACGCCGTCCCTGCGGATGCGGTCGACGATCAGGAGCGCCTTGGCGAAGACGTCCATCGACGCGATGTGGGCGTAGAACAGGTCGACGGTGTCGAAGGAGCCGCGCCGGACCTTGGCGTCGAAGTTCAGGCCGCCCCAGCGGAGGCCGCCCTGGCCCTCGATGATGAGGAGGGCCAGGACACATTCCCGCAGACTCATCGCGAAGTTGTCCGTGTCCCAGCCGACGCCTTCCAGGCCGCGGTTGATGTCGACGCTGCCGAGCATGCCCGCCCCCGCCGCGGTCGCCAGTTCGTGTTCGAAGGAGTGGGTCGCGAGCGTCGCGTGATTCGCCTCGACGTTGAGCATGAAGTCGGAAGTGAGGTCGAACTCGCGCAGGAAGTTCAGGCAGTGACCGCAGTCGAAGTCGTACTGGTGAACCGAGGGCTCCTTCGCCTTGGGCTCGAGGAAGAACTTGCCCTCGAAGCCCTGGCGGCGCGCGTAGTCGACGGCCAGGCGGAGGAAGGCGGCCATCTGCTCCCGCTCATGGCGCATGTCCGTGTTGATCAGCGAGGTGTAGCCCTCGCGGCCGCCCCAGAACACGTAGCCGCTGCCGCCGAGTTCGATCGTGGCGTCGATCGCGCGCCGGACCTGGGCGGCCGCGTGGGCGAAGACCCGCGGGTCGGGATTGGTCGCCGCGCCGTGCGTGTAGCGGGGATGGCCGAACAGGTTTGCGGTGCCCCAGAGCAGCTCGACACCGGTTTCCCGTTGCCTCGTCTTCGCCAGCTGGACGATTTCCTCCAGGTACCCGTTGCTCTCGGCGACGGAGCTGCCCTCGGGCGCGATGTCGCGGTCGTGGAAGCAGTAGTACCGCACCCCGATCTTGGTGAAGAACTCGAACGCCGCATCGAGCGTCCGCCGCGCCGCCTCGATCGGTGTCGGTGCGTGGTCCCAGGGGCGGTCGTACACGGGATCCGGTCCGAACGGATCCTGGCCGCCGCCCTTGAAGGTGTGCCACCAGGCGACCGCGAACCTGAGTTGCCGCTCCATCGTGCTGCGGCCGACCCGGCGTGAGCGGTCGTAGTATCTGAACGCGAGCGGGTCCCGGCTGTCGGGGCCGCGGAACGGGATGGCCGTCCGGACTTCAGGGAAGAACGGCCCGGATTCGGGCAGGAACGGGGTCATCGCAGTGTGCGCCTCCCGGGCGGTTTCTCAGTTGTCCTCGAACGCGGCGTCGAAGGCGATCGCGGAGGGTGCGAAGTCGAGCGCCCGGACGAAGTCGGCTGCCTCGGCGGCCCCGTGTTCGCGGTCCATCCCCGAGTCCTCCCACTCGACGGAGAGCGGTCCGTCGTGGCCGATGTCGTTCAGCGCCCGGATGATCTCCTCGAAGTCGACCGAGCCGCGTCCGGGCGACCGGAAGTCCCAGAAGCGGCGATGGTCGCCGAAGTTCGTGTGGCCGCCGAAGACGCCGCAGGGCCTGGGCTGATCGGACCACCAGGCGTCCTTGATGTGGACGTGGAAGATGCGGTCGGCGAACCGGCGAATGAAGTCCACGTAGTCGACACCCTGGTAGCCGAGGTGGCTGGGGTCGTAGTTGAAGCCGAACGCCGGGTGGCCTCCCACCGCCTCGATGGCCCGCTCGGCGCTGACCGTGTCGAACGCGATCTCGGTCGGATGCACCTCCAGGCCGAAGCGCACGCCGAGCTCCCGGTAGGCGTCGAGAATCGGCGTCCAACGGGCGGCGAAGTCGGCGAACCCGTCGTCGATCATCTCCGGCGGCGCCGGGGGGAAGGAATAGAGCAGGTGCCAGATGGAGCTTCCCGTGAAGCCGTTCACGACCGAAACCCCGAGGGCCCTGGCCGCCTCGCCGGTGCGGATCATCTCGTCGGCGGCCCGCTTGCGGACGTCTTCGGGGTCGCCGTCGCCCCAGACGCGGGGCGGCAGGATCGCCTCGTGCCGGGCATCGATCCGGTCGCACACCGCCTGGCCGACCAGGTGGTTGCTGATCGCGTGGAGTTCGAGCCCGTGCTGCTCCAGCAGCTCGCGGCGCGAGGCCGCGTAGGCGTCATCACAGCGGTCGACCTCCACGTGGTCGCCCCAGCAGGCGAGTTCGACGCCGTCGTAGCCGAGGTTTCGCGCCAGGGGGCAGAGGTCGGCGACGGCCAGATCGGCCCACTGGCCGGTGAACAGGGTAACGGGTCGTGCCACGGTGCGTCTCCTGCGGGTTTGCTGCTTCTGCCGGGTGCGCGGACCTCTCTGTCCGCATCGGGTCCGTTCGGTTGGTTCAGGCGCCTGTCGCTTCGTCAGGTGGGCATCCGGAGCCATTTGTGGTCGCTCTCGCTGCTTGCCACCACGGTCTCGATGAACTGCATTCCGCGCAGCCCGTCGTGAACGGTGGGGAAGTCGAGCATCGTCGCGTCGGGCTCGGCGCCGCGCCGGCGGCAGTCGAGCGTCCGGGCGAAGTTCCGGTACAGGTTGGCGAAGGCTTCGAGGAACCCCTCGGGGTGGCCGGCGGGCAGCCGCGTGTGCGCGGCGGCGTCGTCGGACAGGCCCTGGCCGGAAGTCCGCAGAATCTCGCGGGGCCGGTCCAGCCACTTGAGGATCAGCGTGTTCGGCTCCTCCTGGCGCCACTCCAGGCCGCCCAGTTCGCCGTACACGCGGATCGTCAGCGCGTTCTCCTCGTCGATCGAGATCTGGGAGGCGCAGAGCACTCCGCGGGCTCCGTTGTCGAAGCGGAGCAACACGCTGCCGTCGTCCTCCAGCGGCCGCCCGTCGACGAAGGTGGTCAGGTCGGCGCACAGCGACCGGATGCCCAGCCCGGTGATCGCTTCGGCGAGATTCTCGGCGTGGGTGCCGATGTCGCCGATGCAGCAACTGATTCCCGCCCGCTCCGGGTCCGTCCGCCAATCCGCCTGCTTCTGGCCGCCCGACTCGAGTGGGGTGGCGAGCCACCCCTGCGGATACTCGACGACGACCTTCCGTATCTCGCCGAGCTGGCCGCCGCGCACCCGGTGGCGGGCTTCCTTGACCATCGGGTAGCCGGTGTAGTTGTGGGTCAGGCCGAAGACGAGGCCGGTCCGCTCCACGAGCTCGACCAGGGCCTCGGCCTCGGCCGCCGACCTGGTCATCGGCTTGTCGCTCATCACGTGGAAGCCGGCCTCGAGGGCAGCCTGCGCGACCGGAAAGTGCAGGTGGTTCGGGGTGACGATGGAGACGAAGTCCATCCGCTCGGCCGGGTCGAGGGCGGCCTCGCGCGCCATCATCTCCCGGTAGTCGCCGTAGCAGCGCCCGGGCGGCAGGAAGAGTTCGGCGCCGGAGGCCAGTGAACGTTCCGGATCCGAGCTGAAGGCGCCGCAGACGAGCTCGACCAGGCCGTCGAGCCCCGCCGCCATCCGGTGGACGGCGCCGATGAAGGCGCCCTGACCGCCGCCGACCATGCCCATGCGGATCTTCCGTTCCATGCGCTGTCTCCCGCCGCTTCCCGGACTCAGTTGGGCGTGATCAGCACGTTGTCGTAGGAGACGACGGACGGCGAGTAGCCGAGCAGGCCCGGGGAACCGTTTCGAATCGGATGGGGATCGACCGCGGTCACCGTCCAGTCCGCGGGCTCATCGGCGCCGCGCGCCCAGACCTTGCCGCGAATCCGGGCCTCGTCGTCGTCGGACTCGACCTGGAGCTTCATCGTGTACCACTGGTCCATCTCGACTTCGAAGTCGGCTGCACTCTCGACCCGAAGTTGTGCCGACCAGGAGCGGATCTGCAGCCGCTGGTGAATGCCAAGCAGGTCCAGGATGTAGCCGCTGTTGATCATCCCCGCGTCCGACTTGCGACGGCCCTTCTGTGAGAGGCGGACATCGGCCTGGATCGTGTAGTTGCCGAGGGATGGCGGACCGAGCAGCAGCGGCGAGCGAAGCAGACCCCGTTCTGCGACCGGCTTGATCAGGATGCTGTCGCCGTTCTCTTCGGTCACGTCGTAGCGGCCGCCGCCAATCCACGCGCTGCGCTTGCCGCCCGAGAAGTCCTCGCTCCAGGGCAGGGGCGGGAACACGCGGAGCCGGGCCTCGGCCTCGAGATCGCCGCTGCTGGCGACCAGGGCGCCGGCCGCGAAACCGGCGTCGGCGGGGATGGTCACGCTGCCGCCGGCGAGTTCCGCGTCGATTCCGCGGAGCGTGAGGGTCGCCTCGACCGGGCCGAGGGCTCGGCCGAGGGCGTCGAAGGCGTGAACCTCGAAGTCGTGGGTCTCGCCGGGGTTCGCGGTCACCTCCGCGGGGCTTACCTGGAGGGTTGTCGCCGGTCCCTGGGCGGGGCCTTCGTCGCCGAGGTCGGGTGGCGGTGACGGCGCGACCTCGAACGGCGCGTCCTTGTCGCCCAGGCAGTACAGGCCCTCTTCCGTCGTGAAGTAGATCCGCCCGTAGGCGATCGCCGGCGACCCGTAGAACTCCGCGTAGCGCTGGCCGTCCGGCATCTTCAGCTCGTGCCGGGCGAGGATCTCGGCGCTGTCGTCGGCGGGCCGGACGATGGCGAAGTGGCCGTTCGTCTCGGGGGCGTAGAGCTTGCCGTCGGCCCACACCGGCGATGCCTTGCCGACCGTGCCGATGCTCAGTTCCCAGTGGACGTCGCCGGTGGCCGCGTCGACGGCGGCGAGGTTGCCCTGGTTGCTCACGATGTACACGCGGCCGTCGTGGAGCGCGGGCGACGGAAAACCGGCCTTGTTCCGGTTCCAGCGCCACAGTTCGCCGGTCGCCGTGATATCGCCGCTGCCGGCGCCGTCGAGCGCCACCACCCGGCCGAGCGTCGCTTCATCGACGTTCTCCTCGCTGTGGGAGACGAATACCCGACCCGCGTCGTCGACAACGGGGGAGACGTTGATGCCGCGCTTGGAAAGCTCGAACTCCCAGACCTTCCTGCCGGTGCGGGCCTGCAGCGCGTAGATGTGTCCGTCCGCGTTGCCGCCGATGACGAGCCGCTGACCGTTGATCGTCGCGAGGACGGGGACCGACTGCGTGTTCCGATCGTAGACCGCGCCGCCTGGAGTCGACATCCAGCGCACCGCCCCGGATCGCTTGTCGAAAGCGTAGTAGCGGTGGCGGGGAGCGCCCTGGTTTCCCCAACTGCCGTTGATCATGTTCAGGATGACGAGATCCTCGTGGATCACCGCGGACGCGGTCCGGCCGCCGTAGCCTTCGAAACGTCCGTGTTCCTCCTTGAGGGATCGTGACCACACGGTGTTGCCGTCACGGTCCAGGCAGAGGAAGAAGCCGCTGACCAGTTGCGCGTAGATGTATCCGGTTTCCGGATCGCCGGTGAGCGAGGCCCAGCCGACGCGGTTCATCGGCACCGTGGTGAGGTAGAGGTTGTAGCGCCGTTCCCAGATCGGCTCGCCGGTCCCGGCGTCGAATGCCGCGACGACCGCCTGCTGGTCAACCCCGGTCCCGTCGCGTCCGTTGACGAACACGCGCCCGCCCATGACCACCGGCGTGGAGCGGCCGGTGAAGTCCCGCCGCCAGATCAGGTTCTTGCCGTCCGGGCTCCAGGTGTCGATGAGACCGGTCTGAGAAGAGGTTCCGTTCTGATGCGGACCGCGCCAGGAGGTCCACTCTTCGGCCGGCGCCGAACAACCGACGGTCAAGACCGCCAAGAGTAGCACCGCGCCCGCCAGTCGTCGGGTCGTCGTCCTGTCGCCTGCCTGTTGGCGCCCGGAAGGATGGGCCCCGCCCCCACATGCGTCGTTCATTCTGCGCAATCTCCTTGGCTCGCCTGGTTCGCGTGAGTGCCCGCGGTGTGGCGGATGATGTCGCTGCTCGGCCTGGTTGCCAGTCGTTCAGGGCTTCCGCGCGATGGGTGCGCGATGGCCCGCTGTACTTCGTGATCGGCGGGATAGACTATCGCCTCATACCGGCAACGGCACGATCCTCCGCCCGGCGCCCGTCCGGGGCGTGTCGCGGTGGAGCAGACGCCATGCCCAGAGGTTGATCATGTCCATTTCCCCCCAGGTCGAGGCCCGCATCCAGGAGATCGTGGATTCAGGCCACGCCGTCCTCTTCATGAAGGGTGGACCCGCCGCCCCACAATGCGGTTTCTCCGCCCAGGTCGTTCAGGTGCTGAACCGGCTGCTTCCCGAGTATCAGACCTTCGACGTGCTGTCGGACTCCGAGGTCCGCGAAGGCGTCAAGGAGTTCTCCGACTGGCCGACGATCCCCCAACTCTACGTCGGCGGCGAGTTCATGGGCGGCTGCGACATCGTCAAGGAGATGTACGACAGCGGCGAACTCCACGATGCGCTGGGCGTGGAGCGGCCTGCGCTGGCGCCCGATCAGGTGGCGATCTCGATCAGCGCGGAGGCGGAGCAGATCCTGCGCGAAGCCCAGCAACAGCAACAGGCCGAGCTCCACTTCGGCATCGACGCCAGGTTCCAGCCCTTCCTCGGCTTCGGGCCGGCGGCGGGATCGGAGGTTCGCGTCCAGGTTGGCGATCTGACCTTCCTGCTCGACCAGGACAGTGCCGCGCGGGCGCGGGGCGCGTCGATCACCGTCGTCCAGAGTGAGCACGGCCAGCGCCTGGATGTCGACATCCCGGCTTCCGGGACCGCCGGCTGAGCCGTCGGCGACGGGTCGGACCGGCTCCCGGAATGGAGATCACTGCACAACCGCCGCCGCGGGAGACGGCCGAGCGCATTCGGGAAGCCGTGGCTGCGGCGCTGCCGGGCGCCCGCATCAGGGTCACCGGCGAGGGCAGTCATTTCAGCCTGCGGGTGGAGTCCGCCGCCTTCGCCGGCCAGACCAGGCTGGCGCGCCAGCGGCTCGTTCTGCGTGCCGTCGCGCCTCTGATGAAGGGTGACGGCGCACCCGTCCATGCGATCGACCGGTTGGAGACGGTCCTGCCGCCGGCAACCTGAACCGGGCGGCGGCGCGGGCCGCCCCTCACGGCGCCGCGGCAGTCGCGGCGTAGAATCGACTGATGGACCGGGTTGTGCTCGCGGCGCCGACCGTGGCGCCCGCACTGGTGCGCTTCGCCGCCGCCGTGCGCGAGACGTACGGCGACGCCGTGGTCGACATCCGTCTGTTCGGCTCGTACGCGCGTTCGAGCGCGCACGAGGAGTCCGATGTCGACATCGCGGTCGTGCTCGACGAAGCAGGCTGGGAGATCCGGCGCGATGTGATCGACTTGGCGACCGACGCGGGCATCGAGCATGGCCTGTCCCTGTCTCCCACCGTGTTCGACCGGGCGGAATACGAACGATGGTGCGCCCAGGACCGGCCCCTGACCCGGGACATCGAACAGGAGGGGATTCCCCTGTGACCGGAGAAGGCCGACGCGAGAGTTCGCTTGCGGAGCTGACACTCGCGGACGAGGAGTTGCGGGGCGCCGACGCGTTGCTTCAGGCCGGCTATCCGCGCATCGCTCTGACGAGGGCGTACTTCGCGGTGTTTCACGGCTGTCGCGGGATCCTCTATTCCGCCGGCCTTGAACCTCGGACCCATGCCGGCGTCCAGCATCTGTTCAACCTGCACTTCGTGAGGTCGGGCCGGTTCGATGCCGCGGCGGCCCGTCTCCTGGCACGGTTGCAGAAGTACCGCCAGGAAGCGGACTACTCGCGGTCCTTCGTCGTGGACGCGGAAGGCGCCAGGGAGGAACTCGACGCGGCCCGGGCGTTCGTCGGCACGGTGCGGGCCCGGGCGGCGGCCGAGCGTGGCGAATCCGGGGCGGAGACCAGAGGCTGAGTCGTCGCTCAGTGTGTTAGGGTTTCACTCCAACGTGAAATCAGTACTCGGAGGACGCCCGTGATGTCATGCCGTTCCCGCCTCGCCGCTCTCGCCGCCCTGCTCGTCGTTGCCGCGGCGCCGGCAATCGCCGCCGGCCCCGATGAGGCCGGCAGCCCCGACGCGATCACCTTCCACGAGGACGTCGAGCCGATCCTGCAGCGCTCCTGCCAGGGCTGCCACCGGCCCGAGGGTGTGGCCTACGGCGGCATGAAGGCGCCGATGGCCCTGACGACGTACGAGGAGACCCGTCCCTGGGCCCGCAGCATCGCCCGCCAGGTCGAGGCGAAGCGGATGCCGCCCTGGTTTGCGAGCGAGGAAACCCACGGGCTGTTCACGAACGAGCGGATTCTGAGCCGGGAGGAGGTCGACACGATCCTCAGTTGGGCCAGCACGGGCGCCCGCCGCGGCGATCCGGCGAACGCGCCGGCGCCGGTCGAGTGGCCGACCGGATGGCTGATCGGCGAGCCGGACCTGGTGCTCGATCTGGCCGAGCCGTTCTGGGTCGACGACGACGTGAAGGACCTGAACATCAGCCTGAAGGCGGAGATGATCACGAACGAGATGCTGTCGGAGCCGCGCTGGATCAAGGCGATCGAGTTCCGCGCCGGCAGCGACGTGGTGCACCATGTCGTCGGTTCCCGGATCGCCGCGGAGACCGAGACGCCCGGCGCCTCGGGTCTGATCGGCGGCATCGCCCCCGGCACCGAGCCGTTCCAGCTTCCCGACGGGGCTGGCCGCCTGCTGACGCCGGGCACCCAGCTCTACTTCTCGATGCACTACAACAAGGAGCCGGGGGTGGACACCGGTGTCTGGGATCGCTCCCAGATGGCCTTCAAGTTCCATCCCAAGGACGCGAAGATCGACCGGATCGCCGAGTGGGAAGCGGTCGGCAACAGCGATTTCGAGATTCCGCCCGGTCATGAGAACTGGATCATCGGCGCCTCGAAGGTCTTCGAGCACCCGACGACGATCTACGGCTACCTGCCGCACTCCCACCTTCGGGGACTGGACGCCAAGTACACGGCGTACTACCCGGACGGTACCGAGGAGGTTCTCCTCGACGTTCCGGCATACGACTGGAACTGGCAGACGAACTACATCTACAAGGAGCCGAAGGACATTCCGGCCGGTACCCGCGTCGACGTGCTGATGACCTACGTCAACACGGAGGAGCGGAACGAGCTGACGGTGCTTGAGCTCGACACGACCCGCGCCGTCCAGTTCGGCGGCCCGACGACCGACGAGATGATGATCGGCTTCATCGACTACTCGGAGGATCGGGGCGAGGAACTCATGACCGAGACGGAGGACGCTTCGGCGGCCGCGACTCCGGCGGCGGGCGGCGCCCGGTAACCGTCGGCAAGAACCAGCGAGGCTTCGCCTCAGACCGACGAGCGTTCAGGCCGGCGCACCCAGTGGGCGGAACTTGCCTCAACTGTAAAGGTCAGCCCTGTTCAAGGAGTCTGGAGCCTTCGATATGCGGCGCGTCCACTTCGCTGGGCGCGCCGTTTCCCTTTGTGAGAGTCTCGACGTCGCACGATGACCTCTGAAGGTTCCGGGACGACTGAAGACTCCGGGGAGGTGCTCTACGGCGCCGTCGATCTCGGCGGTTCCCACATCGGGCTGGCGCTGGGAACCGTCGACCCGGCGGCGGGCGAGTACCGCCTGATCGCGCGGCGGAACCTCGAGGGCGGCGGCTATGAGGGCTGGGCGCCGGTGCTCGACCAGATCGCTGAGGGCATCCTCGAACTGGGCCGGGAGGTCGGCGCGCGCGCGGCAGCGGTCGGTCTCGGCTGTCCGGGCTGGGTGGATACGGAGAAAGGCGAGACGCGGTTCTTGCCCAACCTGCCAACCCGGTGGCGCGACGTACCGGTGGCGCGGATTCTCGGCGAACGGCTGGAGGCGCCCGTCCATCTGCTGAACGATGTGCGCGCCGCCACGCTGGGCGAGTTCACGCTGGGCGCCGGACGCGGAACGTCGACGATGGCTCTGTTCGCGCTCGGCACGGGGATCGGCGGTGGCGTCGTCGTGGACGGCAAGCTGCGTCTGGGGCCGCTTGGTTCGGCGGGAGAACTCGGCCATCAGACCGTCGACCCGAACGGCCCGCTCTGCGGCTGCGGCAACCGCGGCTGTCTGGAGGCCGTGGCGAGCGGCCCGGCGGTCGCCGGCACTGGCGTCCGGCTTCTGCGCTCGGGCCAGGCGCCGGCGCTGTTCGAACTCACCGGAGGAGACGCGGGCCTGGTGACGGCCGAGACGATGGGCGAAGCGGCCAGGGCCGGCGACGAGGCGGTCAAACGGGAACTGGAGCGGATCGCCCGCCTCGTCGGCATTGCCGTGGCCAACGTCGTCGTGGCAATCCATCCCGAGCTCATCGTGCTCGGCGGCGGCGTCGCCGGCCTGGGCGACCTGCTGTTCGACGGTGTCCGCCAGGAGTTGGCCGAACGTGTCCGTGTGTTCCCGATCGACGACGTGCGCGTCGAACCGGCCGTTCTCGGCACGGACGCTGGACTGGCCGGGGTCCTGGTCTGGACGGCGTCGTTTGGAAGCAGCTCGCCGTAGCTGGTCAAGAAGGACGTCCGCCGCGACCAATCGCCGTTCGCGGTCGCCGGGCTGGTTGTCGACCGCCGAACTAGTGTCTGCCAGAAAACCGGCGAAGTCCTTGATCCAGAAGGCCTTTCGGGTCTTTTTGGCCGGTTGAAGATGGCTCCGATGTCGTAGTGTAGCGGTGTTGATCCCGCGTTTTGGGTCAATCTTCGGGTGTTTTGGGGGGGGGGCGGATGCGAGAAGTTCACCGGTTGCAGATGGAGGTTGGCGAGACGCCGATCGAGAAGATTCGGCTCGACCCGAAGTCGCGGGACGACATACCGGCGGTGTTCAGGGGTCTTCAGCATCTCTGGTGCGACCGTGCGTTGCGGGGTCGTCTGTTCGAGCTGCTGGAGGAGGGCGTGCTGCCGGGCGTGGACCGGTCGGTGGGTCGTCCGGGGATGGAGTTGTGGCGGATTCTGGTGTTGGGGGTTCTGAAGCAGGGTCTGGGCTGCGACTTCGACCGGGTTCACGATCTGGCTAACCACCACACGACGGTGCGGGCCTTCCTGGGTCACGGCGAGTTCGGGGACAGGAGCTACTACGAGTACCAGACGGTGGTCGACAACGTGAGTTTGTTGACTCCGGAGGTGTTGTCTGCGGTGGGCAGATTGGTGGTGGAGAGCGGCCATGCGGTCGCGCGAAAAAAGCCTGGCGCGCCGTTGCGCGGGCGGTGTGACTCGTTCGTCGTCGAGACGGACGTGCACTACCCGACGGACGTGAGTCTGTTGTGGGATGCGATGCGTTGCGTGCTTCGCGAGACCGGACGTGCCGCCGGCAAGCACGGAGTCACTGGCTGGCGTCAGTGGCGCTACCAGTCGAAGTCGGTGCGCCGGTTGTTCAACCAGGTGCGCGGCACGCGCCGGGCGAAGCGGTTTCCGTCGCGTGTGAAGGCGTACCTGGCCCGGTGCGAGATGCTGGTGGCGCGGTCGGCAGAGACGGTTGAGGCACTGCGGTGTGCGGGACACGAGGCTTCCTGCGAGTCAATTGCCGGATTCATCGCTCATGCGCGCCGTCAGATGGACCAGGTTGAGCGCCGGCTGCTGCTGGGGGAGACGATTCCTCATCAGGAGAAGGTCCTCTCGGTCTTCGAGCCTCATACGCGATGGGTGTCCAAGGGGAAGGCGGGCACGCCGGTGGAGCTCGGCGTTCCGGTAGCAGTGATCGAGGACCAGCACCAATTCATCCTGCACCATGAGGTGCTGTGGAAAGGCGAGGATGTCCATGTGGCGCTGCCGCTGGTGAGGGCGGCCCAGGAGCGGTTCCCGGACCTGCGCGCATGCAGTTTCGATCGCGGGTTCCATAGTCCTGAGAACCGGGCCCGGCTTGATCAGCTGCTTGACCTCGCCGTGCTGCCGAAGAAGGGATACTTGTCTGTCGCTGACCGGAAACGCGAAACCGAGGAGGCCTTTGCCGCCGCGCGGCGCAAACACCCGGCGATCGAGTCGGCCATCAACGCCTTGGAGCATCGCGGGCTCGACCGCGTCCGAAGCCGCGGAGCAGATGGCTTCGAGCGGACCGTCGCCCTGTCGGTGCTCGCCGCCAACCTGCATCGGCTCGGACGCATGCTCCGGGCACGCGAGAAAAAACGCAGGCGACGGCGACCAGCCGCCTGACCCCAACGCCTCCAGAACACAACCCGCGACGAACCGCTTCTACCAAGCTACAGGCACCGCCACGCCCGAAACCGCCTGATTCCGACAGATTCCGACACCACCGCATCGAACTTCACGGCGCACGCCCCGGACACCCTTCCCACACGCCCGAATTCCCGCGCCAAGAGACATGAAGCCTCGCTCAAACAGGGGGTTTTCTGGCAGACACGAACTACCCGCCATGAAGTCCCGGACCTCGTCGAGGGTCCGAAGCCGTTCGATCTCGAGATGCAAGATCAATCCTTCAATGATCCCCGATCCCACCCGGCTCAAGCTCACTTCTCGCTGGACAGCTCGAAGGGTACGATACACCGATGACCTTCGACACCCTTGCCGCCGCCCGAACGCTGGAAGACGCCGGTCTGACTTCGAAGCAGGCCGAAGCGGTCACGACGACGATCCGCGTAGCGATCGCCGAAGGCACTGCCACGAAGCAAGACATCTTCCGCTTGGAAGCGAGACTCGCAGAGCTTGAACTGCGGCTCACCTGGCGCGTCCTGGGCGGCGTGGGCGCGCTGCTCGCGGTCGCTGTCGCCGTCGCCCGGCTCCTGTTCGCTTGACCAGGCCCTGCGCGGCGACTGAATCCGATGTCATGCGCCGCGCGGTCTCGGAGTTGCGCCGCGTTTCGGGGTTGACGTGGGAGCAACTGGCGCAGATCTTCGGCGTCTCACGCCGCAGCGTGCATTTCCGGGCCAGCGGCAGGCCAATGAACTCTGCCAACGAACGGCGCCTCCTCAAAGTGCTTGACGTCGTGCGAGAAGCCGACCGGGGTGACGCCAGAAGCAACCGCGCGGCGCTCTTCACCGGGTCCGCAGGCAGTTCGCCCTTTGATCTCTTGAGGTCGCAGGCGTTCGACGAGGCCGCCGCGCGGCTCGGTCGTCGACGGCCGGGCCGGCGGGTTGAGCTGCGCGAGCTTGATGCGGACGCTCGGGCCGAGCGGACACCGCCGCCGCCGGATGGCTTGATCGAGGCGATGAACGATCGGATCCACCGGGATGCCGGGGCCGGTTCCGCCGCCCGCACCGTGAGGAACATGCGGCGTGAATCGACCGAATGAGGCGCGCCCGGAAGCCATCGACCGCATTGACGACGCTCTCCAGTCGTGGCGCCAGGGCGACTGCGTACTGGGCGACCAGGGGTTCCTGTTCCGGTTGGACCTGAGGGCGCCGCTAACGGAAGCGGCGGCTGTCGCAGCCGCCGTCGGCGCCGACGCGGCAGAAGCACGGGTCCATGGATTCGCCGTTGTGACGCAGACCTGCGACATCGTCCGTGCCTGCGAGAGCCGGCCCTTCGTCCAGGTGTGCCCCTTGGTAGAGGTGGACGCCGACAGGCTCGCGGAGATCAGACGAGGCCGCAGACCGAACTATGCGTTCCTTCCGGGAACCGAGCCTCAGGGGCTCGTCGCCGACCTCGACCGCGTGATGACCGTCGAGAAGGCGGTCGTGGCTGATTGGGAACGCGTCGTTGGCGCGCCTCGATACGAGGACGTCAGACGTTTACGGCAGGCACTCACCCGGAACCGGAGTCGCGTGGCGTTCCCCGACGACTTCGTGCGGTTGGCGTCGCAACTGTCACGCCGAATGTCGAAGAAACACGACGCGCAGAGCGAAGAGGGGCGTGCTCTTCGCGCGCTACGGGAGATTCGGGTGCGGGCCGCGCCCTCCTGGCGGGCCTCCGATGTGAAGATTACAGTACCTTGATTCGCGAGTATTCAGGCTCGATTAGCGTTGGTGATTGCGAGGAAACGGGCTGCTACCGCGGGTGACGAGCCGAGGTGGAGGGTGGTCTTTCCTGCTGGTCGCAGCAGGACGGCGGCCCGACCGAGGAGTTTGAATCGCATGGTGTGGATGCTCTCGAATCGTCGGCTCGTTCGGCGCTTGCGGTTGGTTTTTCTGACCGGAGCAAGTGTCTGAGCCTGGAAGGCTCGCGAGAGATTGAAGGCGAGTGCCGAGAGCATCTGCCAGGCCGCGTTGGCCGGTTCGCTGAGGCTGGGAACGCAGTCGAAGGCGAAGCCGGCCTTGAGTTCGCCGTAGACCTTCTCGTGGCTTCCTCGACCGTTGTAGAAGTGCCACAGGTTGCGGGGCGTCAGCCGCTTGTTGGTGAGGATGGCTGAGTACTCGTAGTGGCCATCGTCGGGGTGGAAGAGGTCGAGTTGGAAGTTCCTCCCGGTCTCGTGCGCGACGTGGCGTCGGTAGAGCACCACGCGGCGGTCCTGGCCCCAGACTTCAAGCCGGCTCTCGTGAGCCCAGGTGCGGTCGTCGGCACGTTTCCAGTGGTCCCCGGCGTTGGCTTCGGCAGCGACGCTTCTGAGGTTGAGCCACGGATAAAAGGGGGCCTTGAAGGCGTAGTCTGCGCCCGAATCGTCGAGGACCCGGAGTACTTCCCGTCGAAAGAACGCCCCGTCCATGCGGAGTTCCAGCAGTCGGCGGCGGCCGACCGTGTCGCGGACCTGCCGGATCAGGTCCTTGAGGAACGTCACGCTGGCGGCTCCGTCGTTGACGTTGCCCGGTCGATTCGAGAGGCGCACGATCTGGCCTTCCTGAGCCTCGTAGGCGGTGATCGGGTAGTAGCTGCGCGCTCCCCGACGCTGGCGGTTGTACCCCCGAAAGGCCCCCTCCACCTTGGACCCCGTGCTGCTCACCGAGCCGTCCACATCGAGGGTGAGCCGCCGCCTGCCGGTTTGCCGCAACAGAGCGCCGACCAGGTCCTCGTTGACCTTCGAACAGCCGCTCCACATGCTCCTTGCGCAGGCACTGGAGCCAGTAGCTGACGGTGCGTGGCGCCGGCAGTCTGCTCAGGCCGGCAAAGCGCGCCATAATCGGATCGCCTTGCTCGTTCTGAAGATGCAGGACTCGGCGTCCGCCGACGAGAATCAAGCCCAGCAGCGAAAGCAGCATCGCAACAGCGCCGAAGTCGGTCGTCGGAAACGAGGAGCCGACCGCTTTGCGAAGCAGATCGATGAACCCGCTTCGCCTCAGGTACTCCCGCAACAGCTCGAGGCCGGCGTGGGAGGTCACCTCCTGGCGTCCGAACCGATAGTCCAACTTGCCGTTGACGCGACGCTTCAGATCTGCTCCTCTATACCGCACTGGGAGTGGCCCTTCGTCGAAGGGGTCTGTGATGGTTGCGAATCACGATTCTACCCCATCCCGTAAGGCCCTCCCGGCTTCAATTTTGGCTCAGAACCCGAGACGATATTCGCGAATCAAGGAGTAGTAACCACTCCTGACTGCGGGAACTCGAGCGGCCGCGGTCCTCAGAGATAGAATCTTCCCCGATCCGAGTAGCCAATCGGTTCGACCTCTAGCTCGGCAAGCTGCATCAGAAGCGTTCGGCGGCAGCTGAAGTGCCCATACCCACGGTGTTCGCACTGTAGCCACTGACCGTCTTTGCGCTCGAGCCAGCCACTTGCTGTGGCGTCGCAGGACTTCAGAGAGGAGTCCATGGCGGGCTTCTCTCCTGCCTTAAGGTTCACGCATACAGCAAATGACACTTCGCCATGCCGGGCCTCATTCAGGCAGCCACGACACTGCATGCCATTGGGCAACGTAAAGTCAAAGTCCACGCGAGCAGATTGAACGTCGTCTTGGTTGTACTCAAGCGACACCAGATTCCTCTCCAGTGCAGCGTTGATTACGCTAACCATAAGGTTCCGCCACGAACGAGCACGGAGCGACTTGTACATACTGCTACTTCCCCCTCCTATACCACTGCTGTCCCATAGACTGGGTTGAGAAACGGGTCTGAATCCGTGCCTTTCTGTATCATTGGTTTGGTCAAAAGAGCCAATGACTACAAGGAGGATCCAGACCCATGGCACATCATAGCACCGTACTCAGACAGGTTCTCAGGATGGTGTCGCGACATGAGTTCGAGCAGGACGCTCGGAGGCGCCACAGAGGGACGAGACTCCGGTCCATGAGCCGGTGGAGCCAGTTCGTGGCGATGGCGATGGCGCAGCTCTCGGGTCGGTGCAGCCTGCGGGATGTGGTGGCGAATCTGGAGGCCCAGAAACAGAATCTCTACCATCTAGGAGTCGGACGGGTCGCACGGTCCTCGCTCTCGCGCGTCAACCAGGAGCAGCCTCACGAGCTTTTTGAGCGCAGTTCAACCGTTCAAGTGGATCAACCAGAACCTCCGCATCAAGAGCTTTCTCGGCACCTCCCGCAACGCCGTGTTGACCCAGATCTGGATCACCATGTGCGTCCACCTGACCCTCGCCTCCCTGAAGTTCTTGAACCGCCTCAAGTGGCGGCTCAGCGAAATCCTCCGGCTGCTTCAACTCAATTTCTTCGAACGACGAACGCTCAACGACTTGCTACAGCCCGAACGCGATTCGCCAAACCGAGAAACTGCTCAACTACAACTCGCGTTGCCCTGAAGTCTGTGGGACGGCAGTGCCTCCTGGGTGTTCAACAAAACGCCCGGTCGGATGCCGGGAGAAAGGACACGCCGCCCATGCTCAAGATAGCCGAAACCGCTTCGGAGGGGAACACCGCGGCGCCTCTCGACGAGCTCTTCCGGGAGGGCGCTCGCCGGATGCTGGTGGAGGCCCTGGAGGTGGAAGTCTCCGAGTACCTGGAGAGACACCGCTGGGAACGTGGAGAGGGTGGCCGAGCACTGGTGGTGCGCAACGGCCATGCCCGCGCGCGGCAGGTGACGATGGGCGCCGGCACGTTGGAGGACGGGGCTCCTTGGGTCGACGACCGGAGGCCTGATTATCGCTTCACGAGCTCGATCCTGCCGCCGTACATGCGTCGCTCGCCGAAGGTCGGGGCGGTCCTGCCGGTCTTGTACCTGCGGGGTCTGTCGACGGGCGACTTCACGGAAGCGCTCGGCGCGTTGCTGGGGGAGAGGACCTCGGGCCTGTCTGCATCCAGCATCGCGCGGATGACCTCGTCGTGGGAGGAGGAGTACCGGTCCTTCCGGCAACGAGACCTGAGCGGTGAGGACTACGTGTACGTGTGGGCGGACGGCGTGCACTTCCGGGTCCGTATGGAGGACGACCGCCTGTGCACCCTGGTCCTGCTCGGTGTGCGCCATGACGGGACCAAGGAGCTGATCGCGGTGGAGGACGGGTACCGGGAGAGCGCGGAGAGCTGGGCAAGTGTCCTGCGGGACCTGAAGCGCCGCGGCCTGCAAGCGCCGGCCCTGGCCATAGGCGACGGCGCTCTGGGCCTGTGGCGGGCGATCCGCGACGTGTGGCCCGAAACCAGAGAGCAGCGATGCTGGGTGCATCGGCTGAGGAACGTGCTGGACAAGCTGCCGAAGCGGCTCCAGGCGAAGGCGAGACGGGCGCTGCACGAGATCATGTACGCGGACTGCCGCGAGGACGCCGAGGCCGAGATCGAGCGTTTCGCCGAGGACTACGGCGCCAAGCACCCCAAGGCAGTCGAGTCGCTGATCAGGGACCAGGACTGCCTCCTTAGCTTCTTCGACTTCCCGGCCGAGCACTGGCAGCACTTGCGCACTGCGACGGATGTCAGGCGGACGGCTAGGGGCACGCCTTGTCGGCGAAGATTCGGGGGCGGACGGCTTTCCAAGTCGCCGAACGTTCCTCGGGCAGGATCTCATCCAGGGCCGCCAGCCGATCGTGAATCAGATCCCGCTGCCACTCGGGGATCGGAATCTCCCCCGGCGCCAGACTGTCCCAGAGCTCGACCACGAGTTCGATGCGTTCCTGCGCCGGCAGGCTCAGCGCTTCTTTCTGGCTTCCGGCCTTGGCCAGCATGTTCAGAGCATAGCGGTCGCCGCCCGTGCGAGGAACACTCGATTCTGGCTACGCCGTCGGCCGATTCTCGCGGCGAGCCGCAGTGGCGGAAGCGCACCTGCCAAGGCTGCCACCGGCCCGAGGGTGGCTGAAGTCGCCGTCCTTTGACGCGATGGCAAAGCGCGTACTCCCAGATGTCGGAGTCGTCTGCCGCTGCGAGACCGACCGCTCGAACATGAGCCGAATCGGGCCAGAGGTCCAGAAGGCGCGTGCAGAGCTTCGGTGAGAGATTCTGGTCGAAGAGCAGCTTCACCTTGCGCCGGCTGCGGCGAGCCGCCGTTCGCGGTCGGCGGCGAAGGCGAGACAGGCTCGGATGTCCTCGCGCGTCAGGTCGGGGAAGTCTCTTGGGAGTTCGTCCTGGGACATGCCTGACGCCAGGTAATCCAGCACATCGGTCACCGTCATGCGCAGGCCACGGATGCAGGGTTTGCCGCTGCGCTTTCCGGGCTCGATCGTGATTCGACCCAAGTCCGTCATTGGTTCAGCCTAGGCCCTAGGCCTAGGTAACCACGAGCTATCGGTCAAGCGAGCACGGAGGGAGCATCGGGTGATCGGGACGGGACCTGCACCAGTCATGCCGCCGGCCGGTTCTCGCGGCGGGCCGCGGTGGCGGTGGCTGTAGCCACATGCCGCCGCCGGCGGCGCAGGAGGAGTTCGGCCAGGAACAGGAGGGTCGCCGCGCTGGCGAGGACGGACCACAACTCGAAGCGGCGGACCGCGGTCCGGGCGCCGGGCGCGGTGAGTGCTGCCACGGCGCCGTCCATCGTCTCGTGGAACAGGCCGGAGGTTTCGGCGGCGAGTTCGGCGAGGGCGGCGGTGTCGGGGGCGCCGGGGCGCAGTTCGTCGCGGGCGGGAAAGAAGAGCGTGCGGCCCGGGCCGACGCTCGCTTCGGCGCCCGGTGCTCCGGTGTGGACCTCGACTCGGTAGGGCTCGAGGCTCGGCGCGAGTTGCAGGCCAGCTTCGGGCGAAAGCCGGTAGAGACCGGGGCCGGTGCGCTGCATCGGCGCTTCAAGGCGCCGGTCGCCGCGCAGCACGACGAGCCGTGGGGAGAGGTCGCTGGCGAACCGCCCGCCGTCCTGGATCACGCTGAGTTCCGCTTCGAGGACCTCGTCCCGCCGGTCGAGGCGCAGGTTCCATTCGGAGCTCGCGCGCCGGTCGGCCGCGTCGCGCACGACCTGGGCGACGAGGCGGGGCAGTTCGGGCCATCGCAGCCAGTCGCTGGCCCATCGGGGCTGGAGGTCCGACGTGAACATCCAGGTCTTGCCCATGCCGACGTAGCGGCTGGCGAGGATCGGATCGCCGCCATTCCCGGTTCTTGGGCCTGCGCCGAGAATGACCTCGGCGCTGTCCTTGGCCACAGCGGCAATGCGTCCGTAGAGTTGAGGCGCTTCGGCGACGTCGACTCCGGCCAGGGCTTCGGACTGGCCGCGTTGCTCGACCCGGATCTCCTCCTCCCGCGTCGAGTCGGGGAGCTGGTTCATCGTCTCGTCGATCAGGATGCTCTGGACGGAGGAGGCGTCCTCGATCGTGTAGGCGTTGCCGTCGCCCCAGTCGGCGATGTCCGCGAGCAACTCGCGGTCGGACTCCACGCCGATTGCGACGGTGGAGACGGTGATTTCCTCCTCTCGCATGCGGCGCACGAGGTTCTCGTACTCGTCGGGGTAGGTGCGGCCGTCCGAGACCAGGATGACATGCCTGACCTCGGACTCGACCGCCGAGAGCTGATCCAGACAGGCTTCGAGCGCCGGATAGAAGTTCGTCTGGGCGCTGGCTTCGATCCGGTCGACGCGGTCGGCGAGCCGCTGCTGCTCGCGCACGAACTGCAGCGGGACGATCTCGTGAGTGTGCCAGTCGAAGGCGACCAAGCCGAAGCGGTGTTGCTCGTTGAGCATGCCTAGGGCAGCTTTGGCGGCCTCCTTGGCGAGGTCCATCTTCGGACCCTTCATGCTGTAGGACTTGTCCAGAGCGATCATCAGCGCAACCTCGCTGCGCTCCTCCTCGATCTCGAAGTCGAGCGGCAGCACGGCTTCGAGCGGTGAGTCGCGGTACCCCTCCTCGCCGAAAGTCGCCTCGCCGGCGACGAACAACAGGCCGCCGCCTTCGTCCTCGACCCACTCGCCGAGCGTTCGCTGGGCCGGTTCGGGAAGGCTGTCGGCGGCGACGTTGCTCAACAGGACGGCGTCGTACCGCAGAAGCGCGGTCGGATTGAGCGACGCCCGATCCGGCGTCCTCCGGGTGACCTGCAGGCCCTGATTCTCCAGCAGTCGCTCCAGGTCGCCCGAGTGATCGGTCGGCGCGAGGAGCAGGACGCGGTGTTCGGGCGCCACGCGGAGGCTGCCCCGCCACAGGGCGCCTTGGGCCGGACCGTCGCCTTCGCCGCTCCCGAGCACGGCCTCGAAGGTCTGGAGCCCCGGCTCAGGGAACGTCCATTCGAGCTGGATCCGGGTCACGCCGGGTTCAAGCGGGACGCTGTGCAGTTCTTCGGCGCCGCCCCCGCGCAGGGTCAGGGGCGCCTCGGGCAGGGACGCCCGGCTGCCGATGCGGAAGATCCAGTTGTGAGGCTCGCCCGCGCGCAAGGGCCGCTCGTCGTCGTCGAGTTCAACGGACTCGATCCAGACCGGCGGCGCCACCCGATCGAGAACCGCGGTGTCGATTCGGAGTTCCGGATACTCGGTCGCGGTTCGCCCGGCCATGCCGCTGGCGTTCTGGCCGTCCGAGAGGAGAAGGATGCGGCGGACGCGGTCGGCCCGCAGCGCTGCCGCCGTCTGACGAATGGCGGCGTCCGGACGCGTGCTGCCGCGGTCGAGCGCGGCGTTGCCGGCGGAGGCTGTGCTGGAGTCGGCGACCTCGAGTCGCCGCAGGTCGTCCGCGTCTGCAGCCGCGGTCGCGCGGTCCGCGAAGGCGAACAGGCGCACCGGCGCCTCCGCATCGATGCCGCGGTCGATCGCCTGAAGCGCCCGGTTCAGGCTCGCCGGTTCGACGCTGGCGGAGACGTCGACGAGCACGGCGACATCGAGCTCGCGGCTGCTCCATGTGATGACCGGTTCGGCAAGCGCCAGGACGACCAGCGCCAGCAGCGATCCACGCATCCACAGCAAACGCCGCCGCTGCCGGTCGGGCCTATCGCTCCGCTGCGACCACAGCAGCACGGCAACCGGCAACGCGGCGAGCAACCAGTACGGCTCGAGCAGGGTCATCAGTGAATCGTGGTCACCCGCCTGCGGCGGGGGCGGCGGGGTCGGTCCCAGGGGTCGTTCGCGCTAGTCGGATTGGGCAAGGGGGTGCGCTCACTGCACTCCGCTCGCTCCGATTGGGCGTAGCCGGTTGGAGCGGCGTCGGCAGTCGCTCACTCCGAGCACCCCCGGGTCCGACCCCGCCGCTCCCTCGGCAGGCTGGCGGTCGTCGTTGGGCGAGCGGGCGCTTGTGGGCGGAGGTTTCGGGTCGGCTGCCAGGGGGAGACATTGGGCGAGCGGTGCGTGGGTGGTGTTTCGGCGGATTCCACGACGCGGAGAGTGGAACGGGGGGCTGGGACGGGGGCATTCCAGTTACACCGTGAGGCCGCGGAAGAAGGTGATCGCCTCGAGGGAGGCGAGGAGGAGGCCGGCCAGGGCGAGGGCGCGCCAGGACCAGGGGCGGCGGGTGTCCCGGGTGAGTTCGGCGAAGCGACCCGGCGGGACGGGGTCGAGGTTCGAGTCGTTGATCCGGGTGGCCCATTCTTCCTGGAGATTGATCGCTTCCTGGAGATTGGCGGCTTCCTGGAGATTGACGGCGTCCCGGAGCCCGCCGGCGCGTTCGGCTGCAGCCACGGCGTTGCCGGCCGTCAGCCACTCCGTCGCGTTCTGGAGGAGGGCGGCGAGATCCGGGCGTTGGGACAGGGGGGAGAGGTCCAGGTCGAAGGCGATGACGACGGAGCGGGCCTCAAGGTGCGGGAGTGTCGGGTCAAAGGAAGACGAGGCCGACGGCGAGGCCGGGTCGGCGGGATCGCAGACGGCGATTGCGGTCAGGTCGCCGGCCGCGGCCAGGGGTCTGCAGCGGAAATCGAGCTCGCGCGCGGGGATGGTTGCGGGTAGACCGAGCAGTGAGACGCCGGCGAGGATCGGGTGGTCCGCGTCGATGCGGTTGATGCGACGTTGGCCCTGGGAGCCGGCCTCGGCGGCGGAGAGTCCGCCGGCAGGAAGGGCTTCCGGAGGATCGAGAAACAGGCTGGGCATCCAGGATGGAGCCTCCGCCGTGATTGCTGAAGACCCCGGACCGCGTGTGGTGGCCGTGAGGCCCGCCGGCGCCGTGCGGTGGAAGACGGCGACGTCGGCCAGAACCGGTTCGGGCGAGGAGTTCCGGTCGCCAGGAGTGACCGCAGGTGCACGCTTAGCGGTTTCGTCGCCTGTCTCGTCGGTTTCCGAGTGCACGGCGACGATCTCGACCGACGGGTCCGCCTCAAGAGCCCTGGCGACGGCCGAGTCGTCGAAGGAGGCGCGGCTGCGGGCCTGAACGAACAGAAAACGTTCGCTCTTCGGCCGCACTACGCGGGCCGAGCCGGCTGTTTGAGCGGCGATCAAGGTGGCCCGGTCGTCCAGCGGGAAGACATCGCCGGGCGTCCGGAGCCGCGCCACAACAGGTCCGGGGGCGAAACCGGCGATGTCGATCAGGGCGGTGAAGCGGTCGCCGGGCGGCAGTTCCAGTTGGCGCCGGATACGGATCGTCTCCGAATCGGCGACCGTCAGTTCGGTTCGCAAGGGACTGCTGGCGTCGGCCGAGTCCGTCGCGAGCACTTCGAGAAGCGCCTCGGGCTTCGCTTCGTGGCTGGGCGCCGGGCGGGTTACGAAGAGGACGATGCCGGCGTTTCTGGCCGGGGCGAGGACGGACACCGTGCGCGTCTCGGTCGCGGGGTCCGTGATCGGCCGCCAGTCGGAGACCCCGTCGGTGAAGAGGTAAGCCGCATCGCCTGAGGGGATCGCCGGTTCCAGGTCGGCTTCCACGGCCTCCGGCTCGACGGCGCCGGACAGGGCGAGCAGCGCCTCGGCGGAGGTGAGCGGAGTCGGGTCGGCGCCCAGGGTGAATCGGCTGGCGGAATCGGCTTCGGCGATCGTGCGGCGCGCTTCGGCGATGGCCAGCTCCATCCGCGTACCCGCCCCGCCGGGAAGGGCGGCGCGCATCGTGGGAGAGGAGTCGAAGGCGACGGCGATCAGGTCGCCGCCTCCGGGCTGCAGCCAGGGGGCCTGGCCGGCGGCCAGCGCCAGACAGCCGGCGACGGTCATCGCGAGAAGCAGGGAGAGCAGCCAGCGCAGCCGGTCGTGGCGCTTCCTCCGGGCGGCCAGCAGGCGCCGCCAGAGCAAGGTGGAGGCGACGGACAGCGTCTGCGCCGTGGGCCGGATCAGGTAGATCGCGAGCACCGCGAGGGCGGCAAGCAGGAGTGGCAACCAGACCGGCACGGCTGCTAGCGTCCCCGGCTCAGCAGGCCGCGGCGCAGGGCGCCGAGGGCCAGCTCCTCGAAGCGCATCTCGACCGGCGCCTGGATGAAGGACCAGCCGCGGGCGGTGCAGCGGGCGCGGATCTCGTCGCGGTGGGTGTCGGCTTCGCTTTCCAGCTTGTGAAGCAGCGTGGGGGCGCCATGGACGCGGAGCGTGTCGCCGGTCTCGCTGTCTACCAGGGTCGTGTCGCGGTCGAGCGGCGCCTCCAGGTCCTGGTGGTCGGTGACCTGGAGGACCGCGACATCGTGGCGCAACGGCAGGAGCAGGTCGAGACCGCCCTCCGTCGTGTCCGAGAGGAGGTCGGAGATCAGGATGACGAGGCCGCGGCGCCGGCCGGCCGCGAACACCTGGCGGACGGCGTGGTCGAGCCGGGTATCGCCGCCGGTGTCGAGATTGGCGAGGAAGTCGAGGGCGCGCCATACCTGTCGCGAGCCGTGGAGCGGTCCGAGAACCTGGTGCGCGTGGCTCGACCAGGGCGCCAGCGTGACCCGGTCGAGGGTGGCGAGGGCAATGTAGGTCAGGGCCGCCGCGATCCGGCGGGCGGCGTCGAACTTGCGGCGTCCGGCCTCGCCCGGCGTGGGCGCCATCGAGCGGCTGCAGTCGAGCAGGATGTAGACCGCGAGGTCGCCGTGTTCTTCGAACATCCGCAACAGCAGGCGGTCGAAGCGCATGTAGGCGCGCCAGTCGAGGTGACGCACGTCGTCGCCCTCGACGTAGGGGCGGTAGTCGGCGAACTCGATTCCGGCGCCGAGATGGGTGGCGCGGTGCTCTCCCTTGAAGCCGCCGGCCGGAACGCGGCGGGTCAGGAGCCGGAGGCGCTCCAGCCGGGCAAGGAAGGCCGGCTCGAAGGCGAAGGCGGAGTGGTCGGCCACGGGCCAGGTTGCGCCGGAGTTCTTCAACCCTCGGGCACGTTGTCGACGAGGTCCTGGAGCAGATCGTCCAGGTCGATCCGTTCCGCCTCACCCTCGAAGTTGAGCAGGACCCGGTGCCGCAGGGCGGGCAGAGCGACGGCGCGAATGTCCTCCCGGGCGACGTGGGCGCGGCCGCGAATCAGGGCGTGGACCTTGGCGCCGAGGACCATCGCCTGAACGCCGCGGGGGCTGGCGCCGATGCGCACGTACCGGCGGACCGCCTCCGCGGGCCGGTCTCCTTCGGGACGGGTCGCGAGGCCGATCCGGATCGCGTATTCCTGGACCGCATGGGCAATCGGGGCGAGGCGGGCGGCGCGACGCATCGCGATGACCTGCTCGGCGGTCCACAGTGGGGCCGCGGTCGGCGTGTGTCCCGAGGTCGTGCGGTCGAGAATCGCGTGCAGTTCGTCGGTGCCGGGGTAGGACATTCGCAACTTGAACAGGAAGCGGTCAAGCTGTGCTTCGGGCAGCGGATAGGTCCCCTCCATTTCCAGCGGGTTCTGGGTGGCGAGGACGAAGAAGGGCGGCCCGAGGGGATTCGTTTCGCCGCCGACCGTGACCGTTGTTTCCTGCATCGCTTCCAGCAGGGCCGACTGGGTCTTCGGCGTGGCGCGGTTGATCTCGTCCGCGAGCACGAGATTGGCGAAGATCGGTCCGGGCTCGAACACGAGCCGACGGCCTCCCGTCTCGTCTTCGCGCAGCACGTGGGTGCCGACGATGTCGGCGGGCATCAGATCCGGCGTGAACTGAATGCGCGAGAACTCGACGTGAAGCGCTTCGGCCAGGGTGCGCACCAGTCGCGTCTTGCCGAGACCGGGAATGCCCTCGAGCAGTACATGGCCGTCGGCGAGCAGTCCGATGATCACGCCGTCGACCACCTCCTCCTGGCCGACGATCACCTTGCCGATCTCGCCGCGCAACTGGCCGCAGCGTTCGGCGAAGTCGGTCAACTGTTGAGCCAGGTCGGTTGCGGTCCGGGGTTCGGCGGCGTCGTTCACTCCCTGTCCTCCGGGGAATCGTCCTCCAGCGACTCGAGGTAGCGCCGCACGGAAGCGCGGTGACGCCAGGCGATCGGATGCCTCGGGGGCGGCAGATCGCCGGCGGCTGCTGTGGAGTCGCTGCGGACGACGGCGCCGGAGCTTCGAATCGCCACCTCCGCGGCCCGGAACCGGGTCGCATTGGTCGTGGTCAGGGGTCTGCGGAAGGCGTCCTCGGGCGACTCGAGCAGGGCGGTTTCGAGTGCCTGTTCGAGGCTGAGGGCCGGGGTGAGGAGGTCGCCGAAGGGGTCGACCATCTCGTCCTGCGGTCCGGTGCCGACACCGGCCGCCGCGCCGTCGGCTTCGGCGCTGCTGTTGCCGGGTTCCTCGCTTGCGGCGGCGGCCGTGCCGCTCTCGTTGCCGGAGCCTTCGCCCTCGTCTGTCGGCTCGCCGCCGGCGCCGTCGCCGGCCGCCGTCTCGGCGCCGGCCTCGGCGCCTTCGCCTTCGCCCGGCGTGCCCGGCGCGCTTGGTTCGTCTTCTCCGGCGCCCTCGCCGGTGTCGAGTTCCCGCATCAGGTCGGCGCCGGTTTCGGCTGCCGCTTCACCGGCGAAGTCGCCCGCCGCGGCCTCGCCGCCCTCGGCATTGCCGTTTGTCGCCTCGACTTCCGCGTCGTCACCGAGGCTTCCCTCGGCGCCCTCGGAGGCGTCGCCGACAGCGTTGCCGGCATCGTCGGAGTCTCCCGGCTCGCGGATCCGGAGACTCAGGAAGGGCAGGTCGCTGAGGCGGACATCGAACTCCGGGACTCCCGGCCTGCGACCCGGCTCCTCCTCGAGAAAGCCCGCCGCCTCGAGGTCCCGGGCCGCCTGGTCGGCGTCGGCGCCGCTCATCGCGGCGGCCAGCGTCTCGCCGACGAAGGAGTTCGGCAGAGCAATCGGTACGAGCAGGACCGCGCAGAGGATCGCGGACACCGCGGCGCCCCGGGGGGCGAGGCGGGGCGCCGCCCGGCGCGCGCCGGTGCGGTCGAGGCCCGCGACGCCGCGTTCGAGGAGCAGTTCGATCCAGGGCCGCGGCCACGCGGCTTCCGCCTTGTTCGCTGCGGGAGGCCGGCCTTCAGGACCCGTGGGCAGGCGCTTCTCCGCTTCCAGGGCGGTGGCGACGGCGTCGCGCAGATCACCCGCCTGGTCCACTGCCCGGGCCGCGGCGGGAAGATCGCGGCGAAGCGAAGCCGCCTCGCGCAGCAGAAGCGCGAGGAGAACGATGCCTCCCGCCCAGGACGGCCAGAGCGCGGCGGCGCTGGCGTCGTCGCCGGCCGCCTGATGCAGCAGCCAGGTGGAGAGCAGCCAGAGGCAGGAGGCGGGCGCGAGCCAGACGAGCGCGGCGAGGGCGCGCCGCAGACGCAGCCGCCGGTCGACCCCCGCGAGGCCGCTCAGCAGCTTGCGGCGGAGGGCGTCGGCGGCTTGACCGGCGACCTCGAACTCGACTTGCGGCGGGTTCAATTCGCTTCCCAGAGGGCGATGCCGCCAGCCTGCTTGCCGATGTCGATCCGGGCGACCCGGCGCAAGGCGCCGTTGTCATAGACCTCGACGACTCCCGGCTCGCCTCCGATGCCCTCGACAGTGACCAGGCTGAAGCGGCCGTCGGAGGTGATGGCAACACCGTGCGGAATGCGTCGGGTGGTGGCCAGTCGAGCGACTTCGCTGCCGGCCTCAAGGTCCCAGAAGCCGATCGAATCGCTCTTCTTGTAGGTGACGACGAGCAGGCGTTCGTCGGGCCCGACTGCCGCGTTGTAGGGGCCGGCCGGCGTGTCGAAGCGTCTCGTTACCTTCCACTCGCCGGTGTCGATTTCGTAGATCGCATTCCCCGAGAGAGCCGTGATGTAGAGGAGACCGTCGGCGGTCGGCGGCGTGACCCAGGAGGGCTCGACGGCGCCGCCGGCGTGGGCGCCGCCGTGGCTCGCCGCGGTCTGGTGGTCGCCGTGATCCCCGTGCGCTGCACTCGCCCCGGGCTTGGCGCCCAGCTTCAGGCGCCGGCGGACCTCGAAGCGGAGCGCGTCGACCTCGACGAGTTCGTCATCCATCATGTTCACGCTGTAGAGCTTCCGGCCGTCCCGGCTGAGTCTCGCTCCGTGCGGCATCGTGCCGGTCGCAAGCTGTGCGATCTCGGTCATCGACGACGTCTCGACGACGGAGATCGTGCTCGGTACGTGGTCTCCGTAGAAGTCCGAGTTGACGACGAACAGCAGCCCCGTCGTCGCGGCGATGTCGAGGGTCGCGGGGAACATCCCGACTTTCACGTCGCCCAGCCACTCGTCCGTCCCGGTCTCGTACTTGTGGATCGAGCCGAAGGGAGTGCCGTGGGCGATCGAGACGTACCAGTGGCGGCCGCCGGCGGAGATGTTGATGCCGTGCGGGCCCTCGATCTCGGCCGGGAAGCTGCCGACGGTGATCGTCTTGAGCAACTCGATGCCGGAGGGTCCGAACCGGATCAGGGCCACCTCGTCCTCCGATTCGGCGCAGACGTAGGCGTGGTACTCGCGGGACGGCGGGACGGGATCGGTTTCGGCGCGCACCGGCCCCGGGACCAGCGCCGCCGGGACCAGCGCGGCGGCAGTGACGAATGCCGCCGGCGCTGCCCGCGGCGGCAGCCAGGAGGTCGGAACGCGCATGCGGCCGAAGCCCGAACGCCGCTAGTGCGGCTCTCCGATGATGCGGTTCGGGTCGTCGGGATCCTTCAGCCTGACCGCCCACAACCCGGAATGCCAGTCCGAGAAGAAGATGTGTTCCTTGTAGGGCTGGGGCCCCCAGACAAAGGGCGCGTTCGGCACCAGGGCGTCGGGATCGAAGGGCATGAACATGCCGATCTCGCGGCCCTGCCGGTAGAGATCGCCGCGCAGTTCGCCCGAGACGTCGACGACGCGCAGGCCGCCGTTGTAGTAGGCGACGTACATGATGTCGTCTTCGATCCAGAGGTTGTGGGTCCCTGCCTCGGGCACCTGATAGCGGGCCACCTCGCGGGGGTTCTCCCAGTCGTCCCACGAGATGACGTGAATCCAGCCGGCCGCGCGGGGCGGCGCGGCGCGGGGGTCGCGTCCGAGTTCGCCGTAGGGGAACGCCTCGTCGCCGGCGAAGACGTAGAACTTGCCGGTCGATTCGCTGCGGTAGGGATAGGCGGCGTGGTTCCAGCCACTGGGGTAGGCGTAGCTGCCGAGCTGCACGGGGTTGTTCGGTGCGCCGCCCATGCCGGCGCCGCCGACGTCAATTGCGACCACGCCATCGTCCCAGTTGGAGGTGAAGGCGACGCCATCGACGACCCAGACGTCGTGGATCGAGTGCCCCGGGGTCTCGAGTTCGAAGCGCCCGACGCGGTAGGGCTGGGTTGGATCCTCGATGCTGATCACGTCGAAGCGCCGGCCGTTCGAGAGCGCGTAGACGTGCTCGTCGTGGATGAACACGTTGTGGACTCCGCCCCGCAACTGATCGTCGAACCGGGACAGGATGCGCACGCCGACCTGCGGTTCGGAGACGTCGAGGACGACGAAGCCGTTCTTGCGGTTCGAGGCGCCCTCGCGGCTGATCACCGCGACCCGACCGTCCTCGGAGACCTTGACGTCGTTGACCGTCCGGGCGTCCACGCGGACCGCATCGATGAGGACGATGCTCTCGGGGTTCGTCACGTCCCAGACATAGGCGTGGCCCTCGGCGCCCCAGGTGCCCGTGATCGCGTAGTCGTTCCCGTCCGTTCCTTCCCAGACCCAGAGGTCCGAAGTGCGACGGTCGCTGACCTTGCCCTGGCCGACGAACTCGATGTCCTTGTTCACGTGCCGCGGCGTGATGCGAACCGGGTGGCTCGCGGAGTGATTGCCAGCTACAGCCGTCACCGTGTAGATGCCCGACCGCTCGGCGACGAAGGCGCCGTCCTGCTCGATCTGGGCCGCTGCTCCAGGCGCCAGAATCCGCGCGGAAGGCGTGCCGGCCACCAGGAAGCGGATCGGCAGGTCGTCCACCGCGTCGCCGTCCCGGTCGAGGCCGACCGCTTCGAACCGGACGACGTCGCCGGTGCGGGCGTTGTCGGCGGAGGCGGTCACCTCCAGCCGTTCGGTGGGATTCGGCGCCACGGCGATCTCGACCTGGTAGGAGGCATCCTCGGCGGTCGCGGTCAGGGTGGTCTGGCCGGGCGCGACCAGGTCCAGGCCGCCGAAGCCGTCCGGCGCGGCCACACCCGTGTCGGAGCTCGAGTAGGTCACGTCGACGTTGTCGCGGACGACGTCGGTGATGTCGACGACCCGGGCGTGCAGCGGCAGGTGGGTGCCGGCGTAGAAGGCGCCCGGGAGGTCCACGATCTCGACGCTTTCGACCGGGGGATTCGGGATCGTCACCTCGACCTCGACCCGGAGCAGGGCTTCCGCCCGCCGCGGCTCGTCTTCGACTTCCTTCGGCACCAGAGCGATCACGGTGACCTCGCCCGGACCGTGCGCCTCGAGTTCGCCGGCCGGGTTGACTCCGAGTCGGCGGCGGTTGCGGGAGAAGAAGACGATGTCGACACCCTCGATCGTCTCGCCGTCGTCCCCGACGACGCTGGCGGTCAGGGTCGCCTTGTCGCCAACCTCCAGAGTCAGCTCGGTGGGGGACACCTCAAGCTCGGCGCCGGGCGGGATCGGGGGCTTCTCCTCCTCTTCGGCCTCCGTTTCGTCGGCCTGCTCTTCCCCGTCTGCCGCCGTTTCGTCGGCCTGCTCGTCCTCGACGGCAGCGGGCTCGGCGGGTTCCTGGGCGGCGAGCGGCAGGGCCACCGACAGGACGAAGGCAACGAGCAAGGCCAACCGGAGTGGTGGACAGGTGCGGTTCATGATCACGGTGAGCGTTCTCCGGGAGATTCCGGTTCAAGACAGGACTTGCCTGAAAATGAGCGGGCGCAGTCTATCAGCGGGCCGGAAAGGGCTTGGCGGCGCCGTGCGACCCGGCAGCCGCTGAAAGTTGCGGGGGCACACGATGCCTCGAACACGAGCCAGGACCCTCACGAAGTCCGGCGCACCGGGCCGGCTTGGCAGCCCGTGGCAGAAGTCGCGCTGCATTCGAGCGGCCATGCATCTCAGCCCGGCATCGTGCCATCCGGGTGCTCGATGACTCGCACCCGGAGGTGGGGCGCGTGTGGCGCGGAACGCGCCACACGGGCTCAGCTCCTCGGTCGCCCTTGTTCCCGGGATTGAGGGCGGCCCCGATATGCTCCTTCGTCGCGCCTTGCCGGGCCGGCGCCTGGCCACTCTCGGTGCGACACGGACTTCTGCCACGGGCTGCTGGGGGATGCGCAACGCCCGTGCAGCCAGCCAGGTCACGGTCCCGGGCGGAACCCAGAGGGTTCTGGCCGTTGTCGTCTATCGTCGTCCCCGTGCAGCCAGCCAGGTCACCTTTCCCGGCGGAACCCGCGTCCGCGGCGGCGACCAACGGGCGGCTACATGTGGATCGGCCGGCCGTGAACGGCCAGCGCCGCTTCCTTGATCGCTTCGGCGAGGGTGGGGTGGGCGTGGCTGGTGCGGAAGAGATCCTCCGCCGAGGCGCCGAAGCTGATCGCCGCCACCGCCTCCGCGATCAGGTCGCCGGCGTGGCTGCCCAGAATGTGGGCGCCGAGTACCTCGTCCGTCTCCGCGCCGGCTAGGATCTTGACGAAGCCATCCAGGCTTCCCGTGGCCCGTGCCCGGCCGATGGCGCGGAAGGGGAAGGAGCCCTTCCGGTAGGCGATTCCGGCTTCCTGCAGTTGTTCCTCCGTCTTGCCGACGGAAGCGACTTCGGGCTCGGTGTACACGACGCCCGGAATCGCGTCGTAGTCGATGTGGACGTAGCCGCCGGCGATGCCTTCGACGCAGGCCATCCCTTCTTCCTCCGCCTTGTGGGCCAGTTGGGGGCCGCCGATCACGTCGCCGATCGCGTACACGCCGGGCGCGGAGGTGACGAAGCGCTCGTTGACCTCGATGAAGCCCCGTTCGTCCGTCGCGACACCCGTCTCCTTAAGTCCCAGGCCATCGCTGATCGGCATGCGCCCGACCGCGACGAGAACGCGGTCGCACTCGATCGGGTCGGCGCCCTCGATCTCGACGACGCAGTGTTCGCCGTCCTTGCCGTTTCGTACGAAGGCGCCCCGAACCCGGCTGCCGAGGCGGATGTCGAGCCCCTGGCGGCGGAAGATCGTCTCGGCCGCCGCGGCAATCTCGGCGTCGGCGCCGGGAAGGATGCGGTCCAGGTACTCGAGGACCGTGACCTTGGAGCCCAGTCGGTTCCAGACCGCCCCCAGTTCAAGCCCGATGTAGCCGGCGCCGATCACGACCAGGCGCTCCGGCGCCTCTTTGTAGGAGAGCGCCTCCGTGCTGGCGCCGATGCGGTCGTCGTCGAGTTCGATGCCGGGCAGGCTGGCGGGCCGCGAACCCGTGGCAACGATCACGTTCCGGGCCCGAATCTGCCGTTCGCCGTTCGCGGTCGCTACGAGCACGCTCCGACTCTCGCCGTCCTGGGCGCCGAGCTTCGCCCGGCCCTGAATGTGGTCGACCTCGTTCTTCCTGAGCAGGGACGAGACGCCGCGGGTCAGGGTCGTCACGACCCGGTCCTTGCGCTTCATCATCGCCGCCAGGTCGAGCCCGATCTCGCCCGCGACGCCGCCGTGGACGGCGAGCTCGCTGCGGGCCGCGACGAGTCGCTGGCTCGATTCGAGGAGCGCCTTGCTCGGGATGCACCCCACCCGCAGGCAGACGCCCCCGGCCGCCGGATGCTCGTCGACGACGGCGGTCCGCATGCCGAGCTGCGCCGCGCGAATGGCGGCCACATAACCGCCGGGTCCGGCGCCTATCACCAGCAGGTCGCAGGGGGAATCCGTCAATGCTCACTCTCCTCGGCGAGCGCTCGCCAGAAATCCGCTCGCAGATCGGTCTCCGCGTGGACGGCGACCGTCCTCAAGTCGGCCATCTCCGGCCCGGCGAGGAACCGCCGACAGGGCGCCTTCGTGCGACCCTCCAGCTTGTAGGCGTAGCGCTGGCACCTTGAAGTCATGCGGTGCTGGAGGCCGTGGAGCCACCCAGGAGCGAGGACGGCCGTGTCGCAGATGGTATCTCCTGATCTGGAGCACCATAGCCTCGCTCGTCGAGCATGCCGAGGAACTCGTCAGGGTCGCTCACGCGATCCAGCCAGTCCCGGCCCTCTCGCCTGAGCAGGGCGGCGTACAGTGCGCACGATCGCGCCTGACAGTTCAGGGACTTCTTGTGATTGAACTCGATATCGGTGAAGACCTCATACTCGCGAAGCCACTCGTCGACGTCGGGGTCCGCGCTTGTCAGATCGCGCAGTGCCTGAAGGTAGAGCCAGTCGTAGAAGGCGGTCTTCGGTTCCAAGTCCCACTTTGCGCCATTCCACCGAAATTCCTTCAGTGGAGAAGCCGCGTACGGCCGCATCAGACGTTTCACTTCCCGCCCGGAGCTTAGAGGGTACAGAGATTCGCCCGGTCCGTCGCAGCCTTCGAACACCTTGGATCCCTGGAAAGCCGCCTCAAGGAGAATTCGTCGGCCGTTGAGCGGGACGCACAAGTTGAACGCACTCAGTCTTCTGCCGCGGCGTCTTGGGGATTTCGTTGAGACTTCCAGAATCGGACCGCCGAGGTCTGCTTCGGCGGCGCGATGAAGCGATTCGATGCTCCGTTGCTTCTGGCTGAGAGAGAAACCAGGGAACCACTGAAACTGGACCTTGTGTTCCTGAACCAGGCAACCGTCGGGGACGGGCGAAAAGACGAGACGCTCAGCCATCACCGCCCTGCGATCGCCGACGGTGGTAGCGGACCCATCTCTTGACTTTGCTCTTGTCAAAGAGTCCAGGTTGGCCCTCGGGTTGGAGCCGGAGACCTGCTAGCCGCGGCGCAATCCTCCTCCTGACACACTCCTTGTTCACGAACACCCTTTCTATGGAAGAGATCGGGATGGCGCCCTTCACGAGTACCTCGGCTTGAATGTCGGTCGGACAGTCCCGGCGATGGTGCCCTGCCCTTGTGATCGCCCAAGGTCCCGGCGCCTCCTTCTCGAAGAGGGAACGGAAGCCATCAAACCCCTCTTGAACGTACTTTCCGCTTGCAGTGGCTGCGTTGACGGGCGAGAACCTGGTTGTGGGGCGACCAAGGGCTCTCGTTTCAAGGAACAGAATGACCCAGGAAATGTCGCGAAAGCGCTGACGATAGTCGTTCAGTACGTACACGTTCGGCACTTGAATCGAGCAGCAGATGAAGTCGAGGTGATTGTCGATCCGTTGGAAGTCGTTTCTCGCCGGGGAGCGTTGCTCGAGAAGTAGCCTCCGGGTCGACCGAATCATGCCGTCGTCAACTATCCGGCTCAGGGAGTCAGCTCGGGTGAAATGGACAAGGCGAGTGATACCGCGCTGTTCGGCGTCCCTCAGGATGCGGGTGTCGTGGTTCAGGAGAGTCCCCAGCGCATGGCCTTGGACTGGAGGTGGATGGCTCTTGAGTCCCGTTCTGGCCTGAAGGAGATTCTCGTCACGATGGGTACGGTACGCCCGCCTGATCGCGTGGATCAACTTGGCGGAGGCTACACCTCGATCAGCATCCTCGCGGGATCCTGGATCGCCTCCTTGATCCGGACCAGGAAACTGACTGCTTCGCGGCCGTCCACGATGCGGTGGTCGTAGGTCAGGGCGACGTACATCATCGGTCGGACGACGATCTCGCCGTCGACCACCATCGGCCGGTCCTGGATCGCGTGCAGGCCGAGAACGCCGCTCTGGGGTGGGTTGATGATCGGCGTCGACAGGAGGGAACCGAAGATGCCGCCGTTCGTGATCGTGAAGGTGCCGCCCTGGAGTTCGTCGAGGCGGATGCGGCCCTTCCGGGCACGGCCGGCGAAGTCGGCGATCTGGCCTTCGATCCCGGCGAAGGACATCCGCTCGGCGCTGCGCAGGACCGGCACCATCAGGCCGCGGTCCGTGCTGACGGCGATGCCGATGTCGTGGTAGTTCCGGTAGACGATGTCGGAGCCTGAGATCTCGGCGTTCAGGCGCGGGAAGCGGCGCAGGGCGTCGACGGCCGCCTTGACGAAGAAGGAGAGGAAGCCGAGGCGTACGTCGTGACGTTGCTCGAAGTCGTTCCGGTACTGCTTGCGGAAGTCCTTGACCGCAGACATGTCGATCTCGTTGAACGTGGTCAGAAGCGCGGCCTGCTGCTGCGACTGGACCAGGCGTTCGGCGATGCGGCGCCGGATCGGGGTCATCGCCACCCGCTCCTCGGCTCGGGCGGCGGAAGGCGCCGCCGCGGACGCCGGATCGGGCTGCGTACGCGCGGCCGGGGTCGCTGGCCGAGGGGCCGGCGAGGCGCCGGCGGGGGCTGCGGCGGTGGCCGACGGTGTACCGGGAACGGGCGGCTCACCGGCGGGCGGCGTTGCGCCGGCAGCGGGCATCGTGGCGGCCGGCGACGGCATGCCGGCAGCGGGCAGCTCGCCGGTGGGCGGCGGCGTACCGGGAACTGGCGGCTCACCGGTTGAGGACTGCGAGTCGCCAGACGGCGGTGGTTCCTGTTGCCCTGCTTCTGCTTCCCGGGCCGCGAGGTAGGCGAGGACGTCGCTCTTGAGAAGCCGGCCGCCCTTGCCGGTCGCGGGAATCGCGCCGGCGTCGAGTGCGTGTTCAGCGATCAGTGGCCGAGCCGCGGGCATGATGCGCAGAGATCCGGCAGTCGTCGAGGCCGCCGGGCCCGCGGGTGGGGGCGCCGGCGCGCGGGCTTCCACGGGAGGCGATCCGGCGTGGCGCTGCTCCTCTTGCTGACCCCCGCCTTCGGGCGCCGGCGCGGGGGCTTCCGCGGGAGGCGGTGCGGTGGTTGCGGGCGCCGGAGCGGCCGCCGGCGGGACGGCCCTGTTGGCGCCCGCCAGGAGGTTCGTCTGGGCGCCCACCGTTGCGATGGCCGCCGGTTCCGTGGCCCGTTCCTGAGCGTTCTCTTCTTGGCGGTGCGCTTGCGCGCCCATGGTCGCGGTGGCCGCCGCGGCCGCTCCTGCGGCGGCGCCTTCCTCGATCCGGGCGATCAGGCCGCCGACCGGAACGGTCTCGCCCTCCGCTGCGACGATCTCGGAAAGGACACCGGCAACCGGCGACGGCATCTCCACGGTCACCTTGTCCGTTTCGAGTTCCACCAGAGGCTCGTCCCGGCCGATGGGATCGCCGGGAACCTTGATCCAGCGCAGGATCAGTGCTTCGGTGATCGATTCGCCGATCTCGGGAATCGTGACTTCATGCGTCATCTCAGGAGCCTTGAGGAGATTGTCGGGCTGATTCCGGCGAGTCGGCGAACGCCGCGGCGATCAGTTGCTGTTGTTCCAGCTTGTGGCTGCTCGGCGAGCCGGTTGCCGGGCTCGCCGACTGAGGACGGTAGACGCCGGAGAGGGGCCGGCCGCCCATGAGGAGGCCGAAGTTGAGCCGCAGGTAGGACCAGGCGCCCATGTTCCGCGGTTCCTCCTGCACCCAGCGGACCGCCGCGTCGGCGGGGTACGCGGCCAGGGCGGCGTCGAGCTCCTGTTTCGGCGCGGGGTAGAACTGCTCCAGGCGCAGGATCGCGTGATCGTGGGCGGCGATCCTGCGGCGGTGGGCGTCGAGATCGTAGAAGACCTTGCCGGAGCAGAGCAGGATGCGGCGGACCTTCGCCCGTTCCTCCCCGGTCCGGAGAGCGGGATCGGGCAGCACGGGCTGGTAGCGGCCCAGGGCCAGTTCGGCCAACGCCGAGCCGACCTCCCGCCGGCGCAGCAGGCTCTTCGGAGTGAACACGATCAGCGGCTTGCGCAACGCCCGCTCGACCTGCCGGCGAAGCAGGTGGAAGTACTGCGCCGGAGTCGAGGGGTACACGATCTGGACGTTCTCTTCGGCAGCCATCAGGAGCCAGCGCTCGATGCGGGCGCTCGAGTGCTCCGGCCCCTGGCCCTCGAAACCGTGCGGCAGCAGAATGACGATGCCGCTCAGCCGGTTCCACTTGTCCTCGGCGCTGGTGATGAACTGATCGATGATCACCTGCGCCGCGTTGACGAAGTCGCCGAACTGCGCTTCCCAGAGCATCAGGCCGTCCGGGTAGTCCAGGCTGAAGCCGTACTCGAAGCCGAGTACGCCGGCTTCGGACAGCGGGCTGTTGAAGATCTCGACCGGCTCCTGATTGTCGGCCACGTTCATCAGCGGCCGGTAATTCGCGTCGGTCACGCGGTCGTGCAGCACGGAGTGGCGTTGGCTGAAGGTTCCACGCTCGCAGTCCTGCCCGGTCAGCCGCACCCGCTGACCGGAATCGGCCGTCGCGGCGAAGGCGAGCGCCTCGGCCGCTGCCCAGTCGATCGGTCGTTCGCCTTTCGCCATTCCGGCGCGGGCGGCGATGAACCGGCGCAGGTTGCGGTGCAGGTTGAAGCCCTCGGGCAGCTCGATCATTCGCCTCAGGTACTCGATCAGCTTGGCTTCTGCGACTCCGGTGTCCGGCTCCGGGGTGTCCTCCATGCTTCCGCCGACGAACGCGTTCCAGACGCCGTCGTAGGCCTGCGGACTCGTCTTCTCGTTCATCCGCCGGGCGGTGGCGAGAGCCGCCTCGAGGCGCTTTTCCTCGCGCCGGATGTGGATGTCGGCCTCCTCGGGCTTGATCTCGCCGAGTTCAAGCAGGTGCTCCAGGTAGTGGACCCGGACCGGCTCCCGGGCACGGATGCCGTCGTAGAGGATGGGCTGGGTGAAGGCCGGTTCGTCGCCCTCGTTGTGCCCGCGCCGCCGGTAGCAATAGAGGTCGATGATCACGTCGCGGCGGTACCGCTGGCGAAAATCGAGGGCGACGTTGACCACCTGGGCCACCGCCTCCGGCTGCTCGCCGTTGACGTGGAAGATCGGCGCCTGGAGCATCTTCGCGACGTCGGTGCAGTAGGTGTTGGAGCGCGAACTCTCGGGCGGTGTGGTGAAGCCGATCTGATTGTTGACGACGACGTGAAACACGCCCCCGATCTGGTAGGCGGGAAGCTGCGACAGGTTGAGCGACTCCTGGACGATTCCCTCCCCGGCAAAGGCGGCGTCGCCGTGAATCAGGAACAGGACCGCGCGGTCGCGCAGTTCGTTTCCGATCCGATCCTGTTTGGCGCGCACACGGCCCATCGCCACCGGGTTGATGAACTCGAGGTGGCTCGGGTTGAACGACAGGGAAAGGTGGATCCGGCGCCCCTGCTCGGTGGTCCAGTCGCTCGAGTGCCCCATGTGGTACTTCACGTCGCCGCCGCCCGTGTAGTGCTCCGCGTCGAGATCCTCGAACTCCCGGAAGATGTCCCGGGTCGGCTTGCCGATGATGTTGGCGAGCACGTTCAGGCGGCCGCGATGGGACATGCCGAAGACGATCTCGACCGCGCCCTGTTCGGCGACCTTCTCGATCGCCAGGTCGAGGAGGGGGATGAGGCTTTCGGCGCCCTCGAGGGAGAAGCTCTTGGCGCCCAGGTACTTCTTCTGGAGGAACTCCTCGAACACCGCGGCGTCGATCAGCTTCTTCAGGATGCGCACCTGCTCGCGACGGCTGAGGTGGACCCGATTGCCGCTGACCTCCATCCGTTCCTGGAGCCAGGAGCGGACCTCCAGGTCGTCGATGTGCATGAACTCGGCGCTGATGTAGCGGCAGTACGTTTCGCGCATCCGTTCGAGCACCTCGCGCACCGTTGCCGTATCGGCGCCGGGGATGCCGGCCGTCGACACCGTGCGGTCCAGGTCTCTCTCGCGGATGCCGAGACCCTCGAGCTCGAGTTCCTCCGGCAACACGGGCGGATTGCGGAGCGGGTTGATGTCGGCGAAGAGATGGCCGCGGATCCGGTGGTTGCGGATCAGGTCGTCGACCCGGCGCTGCAGTTCGATGTCCGCGGTCAGGAGGGAGGGCGTGCCCGCCGGCGCCGGCGCCGGCGCCGGCGTTTCGGGTGTCGGGGTCGGCCTCGGTTCGGCGGGCGGGGTAACTGCCGCCGCCGTCGCGGCGGTATGCGCCGTTCCATCGCCGCCGCCGAACAGCGTGGAGGGTTGCAGCTTCGGCCCGATCGCCCCGTTGCCCAGCTCGCCGCTGGTTGCCAGGGCGTCGAAGTAGCGCCGCCAGGCCGGGTCGAGCGATGCCGGATCGCGGCGGTAGTCGGCCAGAAGCGCCTCGACGTAGTTGAGGGAGAGACTGTGCAACCCGATCTGCTCGTTCATGTCAGCCTGCCTCCTGGGTGGGGATCCGTGCGGCGCCGGGCAGTGAGGCCGTCGATGTGTCTGTTCCATGCAGGGTCGGCAGCTCAGCCCCGCTCGGCCTGGAGCCGCGGGTCGATCACGTCCCTCAGGGTATCGCCAACCAGGTTGAAACTCAGCACCGCGAGGAAGATCGCCACGCAGGCGGGGGGAATCATGTGGCCGGCGGTGAACAGATTCTCGTAGCCGGAGCGCAGGATCGTGCCCCAGGAGGCGTCGGGCGGCTGGACGCCGAAGCCGAGCCAGGAGAGGCCGGCCTCGATCAGGATGGACACCGCGATGCCGAAGGTCACGCTGACCAGGACCGGCGCCAGCGCGTTGGGCAGCAGGTGACGGAGGACGAGCTGGACCGGTCTGACTCCCAGGGAGCGGGCGGCGAGGGCGTAGTCCGTCTCGCGGATGCGCAGGATCTCGCCGCGGGCGAAACGCGCGATGCCGACCCAGCGGGTCAGCCCGATCACGATCATCACGTTCTCGATGCTGGGCGGGAACCAGGCGAGGACCGCGAGGATCAGGAAGAACGGCGGGAAGCACATGACGACTTCGATGAAGCGCGAGATGACGAGGTCGGCGATGCCGCCCGCGTAGCCGGCGATGCAACCGAGCACGAGACCCAGGATGACCGCGATGCCCATCGACAGGAATCCGACCTTCATCGAAACCACGGTGCCGTGGACCATCCGCGACAGGACGTCGCGCCCCGACTGGTCGGTGCCCAGCCAGTGGCGGCTGGAGGGACCGGCCAGGGGCTCGGCGGCGATTTCCCTCGGGCCGTAGCGCACCGGCGTCCACAGCGCCCAGTCGCCGCGCTCCGGGTCGAACTCCCGCTTGAAGTCGAAGGTGGCCAGGCGGTAGGGCCGCTGCTTCCGGATGATCAGGCCCGTTCCCGGGACCTGGTGGATGAGGTCGACGACCGCCGGAACGTAGAGGCCGCCGTCGAACCGGCACAGGATGGGCTGTTCGTTGGCCAGGATCGGCGACAGGAACGCGACGAGGAACAGAACCGCCACGACGCACAGGCCGATCATGCCGAGCCGGTGGGTGCGAAACCGCCGCCAGGTGATCCCCCAGTACGAGCGTACCGGCGCGGGGTTGGTCCCGGACTCGACCGTCATCGTCACTTCTCGTAGCTGATGCGCGGATCGACCAGACCGTAGGTCAGGTCGGCGATGAACGTGATGCCGAGCACGAGCAGGGCGGTGATGAAGTTGAGCGCCATGATCGTCGGGTAGTCGCGCTGGAGAACGGATTCGAAGTACAGGCGGCCCAGCCCCGGCCAGTTGAACATGTACTCGAGGATCACGCTGCCGCTCAGCACGAACGGGAAGGTGAGGCCGATCAACGAGATCAGCGGGATCAGGCTGTTCGTGAACGCATGCTTGAGCACCACGCTCCGCTCGCCGAGGCCCTTGGCGCGGGCGGTGCGGATGTAGTCCTGCCGCACCACCTCGAGCAGGTTCTGGCGGATGAAGCGGGAGTAGTAGGCCAGGTTGCCGAAGGTGAAGCAGAAGGTGATCAGGACGTAGTGCTGGGCCAGATCCCACATCTGGCCGAGGGTCGTCATCTCGTCGTGGCCGTCCGACCTCATGCCGCGGAAGGGCAGCAGGTCCCACTTCACGCCGAGGTAGAGGATGAGCAGCATGCCGGCGACGTAGTTCGGCACCGAGTAGAGCATGTAGAGCCCGGTGCTGGCCAAGCGGTCGAAGCCGCCGCCCTGCCGCAGAGCGCTGTAGATCCCGATCGGCGTCGAGATGATCAGGGTCAGCATGAAGGAGAGGAGCGCGACCGACAGCGTCGGCCAAAGCGCCTCGCCGATCTTGGCCGAGACCCGCCGGCCATCGTGGAAGGAGGACCCGAGGTCGCCCTTGACCAGCTCGCCGACCCAGTTGGCGTACTGGACCGGGATCGGCTTGTCGAGGCCGTAGTGCTCCCGCAGCTGCTGGTAGACGCGCTCCGACACCGCGGCGTCGGCGATCTGGGAGGTCTGGATCTGGGCGGGGTCGCCGGGAACGAGCTGGATGATGAAGAACGAGATGACCGAGATGCCGAACAGGGTGACCAGTCCGGTGGCGAGCCTGCGGAGGATGTAGCTGAACAACGGCGATCTCGATGAGGTGAGGCTGCCTACAATACCGCTCCCATGAGCGCCACCCTGAGTTCGGGCTCCGAAGATCGTCCCGCGCGGCCGGCGGCGCGCGCAGCGGGGATTCCCCGGTGACGCCGTTTGTGCCGCGCGCGAGCCATGCCGTGCGTTCGTCACCGGGCGCGCGGATGGAGCTGATCGCGGTGTTGCGGCTGGCGACGCCGGTCATCCTCGTCCAGGTCGGCATGGTGCTGATGGGCGCCGTGGACACGATGATGCTGGGCCGGGTCTCCGAGGTCGACCTGGCGGCCGGCGCGATCGGCAACGCGTTCAGCATCGCCGTGATCTGGTCCTTCATCGGCATCCTGCTGGCGATCGATCCGATGGCTGCGCAGGCGTTCGGCGCCGGCGACCACCGGCAGATCAGCAGGGTGCTCTGCCGGGGGGTGGGGATGGCGGTCCTGCTGGCGGCGCCGGCGACCTTGATCGTGCTGGAACTGGATCGCTTGCTGCTGCTCACCGATCAGCCGCAGGCCATCGTCCCGCCGGCCTCCGCGTACCTTCGCGGCATCGCTCCCGGAGTCATCGCCTTTCTGCTCTTCATGTGTCTGCGACAGACGCTTCAGGCGATGAGCATCGTGCAACCGGCGCTGATCGCGATCGGCGTGGCCAATGTGTTCAACGTGATCGCGAACTGGGCGCTGATCTTCGGCCATCTCGGCTTCCCGGCGCTCGGTGTGCGTGGCTCCGCCTACGCCACGTCCGGATCCCGCTGGGTCATGCTGATCGTGGTGGCGGCGTTCGGATGGCGTCACCTGCGCCGCTACGTCGGCGGATGGAGGTGGTCCTGGCTACGTCCGGCCGCGCTCGGTTCCTTCCTGTTCGTGGGAGTGCCGATCGCGGTTCAGGTGTCGCTCGAGGTCACCGTGTTCAGTTACGCGGCCGTGCTCATCGGGCGCCTGGGGGAGGCGGAGCTCAGCGGTCACCAGGTGGCGATCAGCCTCGCCTCGATCTCCTTCATGGTGCCCCTGGGCTTCGCCGGCGCCGCGACCACGCGCGTGGGCAACGCGATCGGGCGCCGGGATCCGGCGGGGGCCCGCCGCTCCGCGCTGGTCTGCCTCAGCCTGGGCGCCGGCGTGATGATCGCCTTCGGCCTCGTCTTCTTCTCGCTGCCGCAGCTTCTCGCGCGCCTGTTCAGCGACGTGCCGGCGGTGGTCGCCGCGGCCGCCGCGTTGATTCCGATCGCCGGCCTGTTTCAGGTCGCCGACGGTCTGCAGGTTGCCGCCGCCGGGGTGCTGCGGGGAGCTGGCGACACGCGGTTTCCCGCGGCCGTCGCGCTCGTGGGGTACTGGGTCGTCGGCATGCCGGCCGGCGCCTGGTTGACCTTCGCGGGGGGGTTCGGTCCGAGCGGTGTGTGGTGGGGCCTGACCTTCGGTCTGGTCTTCGTCGCGATCTTCCTGGCGTTTCGGGTGCGCTGGCGACTCTGGCGGAGCGGCGCGGCGGGCCTGTTTCCGGCCGAAGCCGTCGAGGACGACTGAAGGGACTCGCAGGCCGTGGTCGGGCGGTAGCAGTCCGGGTCCTGTTCACGGCCGGAGCCGTCGGAGACGGCTGATGGAGGTCGCACGGCGTGGTCGGGCTCGGCAGATCCGGCGCTGTTTCCTGGTCGGCGCCGTTGAGGACGGATGATGGAGGCTTCATCGCGGGCCGCTGGGCGGATAGTCTCCCGCCGGCCCCGAGAGTCTCCGGACGCGAGGGAGGTCCAGCCAGCCATGCCGAGCAAGCCAGTCACTCCGAAGAAGAAGGCCGTCCTCGCCTACAGCGGCGGTCTCGACACTTCCGTCATCCTGCGCACCCTGCAGGAACGTGGTTTCGACGTCGTCGCCGTGATCGTCGACGTTGGTCAGCGCGAGGACTTCGACCATCAGGCCCGCCGCGCCGAGGCGATAGGCGCCTCCAGGGTCTACGTCGAGGACCTGCGACGTGAGTTCGTGACCGACTTCATCTACCCGGCGATCGCCGGCAACGCGGTCTACGAGAACCGCTACCTGCTCGGCACCGCGCTGGCCCGGCCGCTGATCGCCCGCTGCCAGGCCGAGATAGCGATCCGCGAGGGCGCCGACGTCCTCTCCCACGGCGCGACCGGGAAGGGCAACGATCAGGTCCGGTTCGAACTCGCCTATGCCGCGCTGGCGCCACAGGTCGAAATCTACGCGCCGTGGAAGGACGTCGAGTTCCTGCGCCGGTTCCAGGGCCGCACCGATCTTCTGAACTACGCCGAGGAACAGGGCATCCCGATCGAGGCGTCGTCCGAGAAGCCGTACAGCATGGACGAGAACCTGATGCACAAGAGTTACGAGGCCGGCCTGCTGGAAGACCCGATGCAGACGCCGACCGAGGACATGTTCTCGCTTACGGTCTCTCCGCTCGACGCGCCGGACGATCCGACCGACATAGAGGTCGAGTTCAAGGACGCTCGCCCGGTGCGGGTGCGAAACCGGACCGCCGGCGTCGAGCACTCCGATGCGCTGACCCTGTTCGAGTACCTGAACGAACTCGGCGGCCGGAACGGGATCGGCCGGATCGACATCGTCGAGAACCGGTTCGTCGGCATCAAGTCGCGCGGTGTCTACGAGACCCCCGGCGGCACGATCCTCCACCATGCGCTGCGCGACCTCGAGGGCGTCGCGATGGACCGGGAGGTGCAGCGCTTGCGCGACGGCCTGTCGCCCAAGTTCGCCGAGCTGATCTACAACGGCTTCTGGTTCGCGCCCGAGATGGAGTTCATCCGCGCCGCCTTCCTCCAGGCCGAGCGGATCATCGACGGCACAGTCCACCTGCGGCTCTACAAGGGCAATGTGACGATCCTCGGCCGCGAATCGCCGAGTTCACTCTACGACCGGAACCTGTCGTCGATGGACGTCGAAGGCGGCTATGACCAGACGGACGCCCGCGGCTTCATCCGCCTGAATGCGCTACGGCTCAAGGCGCACCAGGTGATCGTCGGCGGCCGGTCGTGAGGGTCAGCGATCCGGTCAGCCGATCGTGAAACGGACCTGACCGGCAACGCCGAGCCTGTACTCCGCGAAGTCACTGCTCAGCGTGACCAGCGGACGCTCGGCTGTGACCTCCAGGTTCACCCGGTGGGGCGAGCCCTTGCGCGTCGAGTGGCGGACGCCGAGCCGAAGGTGTTCCTGCCCGGTTGCCGACCTGGCCATGGCCTGCGCGAAGGGCGTCACCAACGATGCGCCGATTCCTACTCCCCATGCGACTTCGACCCGAGTCTGCGACGCTCCCGGATCCATCCGGGCGGAGGCGGTGGCGAGCGCATCGGGGGACATTCCGATCCACCGGGGAGCGTCGGAGCGCCACAGGGCGTTCGCACGCGCCGCGGCGCCGCCAAACTGCTGGGCGACCAGCAACGACAGTCCCTCGCCGTCCCTTGTCGCTGGACGAAGCTCGATCGTGGCGCCCACGCTCTCTTCCTCGTAGCGGGCCAGGCCCTGGGTGACCAGAGTCCTGCCGGTGGCCTGGACCCGTAGCCGACCGTCGGCGGAGATCAGTTCCAGGCCGCCCACGAGTTCCGTCCCGGTTCCTCTGGTCGAGGAGCCGCCGTCATAGCGTTGGGCGACTTGGGTGAAGGGGCGGAAGACCGTCGCGCCGACCTTGCGGGTCAGGGAGCCCTCGAGACCGATGCGTCCCCTGCTCGCGTCGCCGCCGAGACTGGCGTCCCCGGTAGATCGGCCGAGGTGTTCCCCGCCTTCGATGACGGCCGAGCCGATGTCGCCGCGCAGGGCGAACTCGAGTGCCCCGGCTTTCGCCACCTGCTGGCGGAAGCCGGCGAGGCCAAGCCGCATCCGTGCATCCGAGGACGGGGGCGCTCCCGCTGTCGTGTCCGTGCCTCGAACGAGGTCGCCCTGGCCCATGGCCCCCACCGCCCAGAGCTCTGTCCGGCACGACTTCCGGGACGGCCCGCGGCAACCCGCTGCATAGCGGGCGTAAGGGTAGACGCCGCCCAGGTCGAGACGCACGGCGCCGCTGCCCGCGTTCGCGAGCCGATAGCGCCCGGTGGCGTCGAACCAGGACACGGCGGTCCCGAACATGAGACGCCCGGCTGTGTAGTCCACGCCGACGAAGGGCAGTTCAGGCGCGACCGTGTACGCGTTCCCGCCCGTTCGTCCGCGGACGGATTGACGAACCCCCGCCCCCCAGAGCGCCAGCTTTCCGGTTGGGCGTTCGTCGTCGAGCGGCTCCACCTTGCGGACGAACTCGAAACTGTCCGTCGCGAAGTCGAAGTCCATGTCGGGTGTTCCGCACGCCTCGTGACCCGCTGCGCGGCCTCTCTCCAGGTCGATGCGCTCCACGTCGATGCGGTTGCGGCGCGCGGCTTCGCAGCTGTCGAGCGACTTCATCTTCACGCGGTTACGGTCCGGCCTCGCCTTGAACCGTCGTACGACAATGTCCGTCGCGCCAAGCAGCATCCCGCGCGCGAAACCGCCAAGGACCGCTTCCTCTACTTGCTGCTCCGTTCCGCTGTTTCCCGAAAGATCGGCTGGCCCTGACGCACGGGCCGATCCAAAAGGAAGGGCGACCAGGGCCAGAGCGCAGCAGCAGGAGGTTCGGTACAAGCGTCAGGTCCTTTGGCTGGTGGTTCCCTTGCGAGTGTTTCGGCGTGACTCGTTCAACCAGACGGATGCGAGCGTGTCGCCAGCGCTCAGAGGACTCTACCCCGAAAGCGCCGCGAGCTTCTCGGTCAACAGCGGGACGACCGCCTTGTAGTCCTCGACGATGCCGAAGCTGCAGTGCTTGAAGATCGGCGCGTCGGCGTCCGTGTTGATCGCGGCAACGACCTTGCTGTCGCCCATGCCGAGGAGGTGCTGGCTGGCGCCGGAGATCGCGATCGCGATGTAGAGCTCGGGGGCGACCTTCTTGCCGGTCTGGCCGACCTGCCAGTTCGGGGGCACCCAGCCGGCGTCGCAGGCGGCGCGTGAGGCGCCCTGCTCGGCGCCGATCGTGTCGGCGAGCTTCCCCAGTTCCTGGAAGGGTTCGGGACCGCCGAGTCCGCGGCCGCCGGAGACGATGACCGGGGCGTCCTCGAGCCGGACGCCTTCCTGGGCGGCCATTTCACGGCCGACGATCCGGATGCGTGGCGGGTCGAGGTTCAGGTCGACCGATGTCACGTCCCCTGATGACGGCTGTTCGGGGGCCGGTTCGAAGCCGCGCGCCCGCAGCCAGACGACCGCCGGGCTCTTCTTCAGCCGGTAGATCGAGATCGCCTTGCCGCCGTAGGCGGTGCGCTGGGCCAGCAGGTGATCGCCGTCCATGCGGATTGCCGCCGCGTCGGCCATCGAGCTGCCGCCAAGTCGGTGAGCGAGCCGGGGCGCGATCTCCTGGCTGTAGGTGTCGTTGCTCAGCAGCACGGCGACGTAGTCCCCGCTTCCCCCGGCGTGGAGCTGCTCGGCTGCCTGCAGTGCCTGCTCGGGCTGGACGTCCCGCAGCTCCTCGTTGGCGCCAAGCACGACGCGGTCGGCAACGGCCGCCATCGCGGCGACCGCTTCCTCGTCGGCGGGGCCGATGACCAGCACATGGAGCTCGCCGCCGACGCTTCCAGCCAGGGCGCGCCCGGCGCCGACGGCGCCCTGCGCGGCGCGGTCGTAGCCGAAACTTCCCAGAACACAGACTGCAACGTTCGCCATCTTTCTCTCCTTCTGCGGTCTCTACCGGGGTTCCTGCTCCGCGTCAGCCGATCGAGGCCACGACTTCGTGGATCTTCCGCGCCAGTTGATCGACCCGCTCGTCCAGCGTGTCGCCCTCGGCGAGCTCGCAATCGACTTCGTCCGTCGGCACGAAGATCTCCTCGACTTCGAAGCTCGAGAAGCCGTTCCGGATCTCGTCGCCGTCCAGTCCGAGGTCGGCCGGACTCACCTTCCGGAGCGGCTTGCGGTAGGACATCATCACGTCGCGCGTCTTCGGGATGCGCGGCACGTTGTCCTCGTTGTTCGTGATCGTGACGACGAACGGGGGTTCGGCTTCCGCGACCTCGATGCCGACGTCGGTCTGGCGACGGAGTGTGATGCCGCCGTTGCCGGGACTCAGGCTCTCGACGAAGCCGAGCGCGGGCCGGCCGAGTTCTTCGGCCAGTACGCCGCCGGTCTGACCGGTGCCCCAGTCGCCCGATTCCCGGCCGACGAGCACGGCGTCGAACGGGCCGCCGTCCTGCTCGAGGCGCAAGATGGCAGCCGCGAGCACCTGCCCAACGGCCGCGGCGTCGGGATTCGTGTTGCCCTCGCGTTCCACGAGGCACGCTTCGTCGACGGTCATTGCCATCGCCTTGCGCAGGCAGTCCTCAGCCGAAGACTCTCCGTAGCAGAGCGCGGTGACCTTGACGTCGCCGGCAGCCTCCCTGAACTGGAGCGCGGTCTCGACCGCGTTTTCGCAGAAGATGTTCGTGACCAGGTTCGCGCCGCCGCGTTTGGCCGCCTTGGCCGCCGGGTCGATCTCGAAGTCCCGGGCCGGAACGTCCGGGTCGAGGATCTGCTTCAGGCAGACAAGCACTCTCATTCTCGATTCTCCTTCCCTGTGGGCGAACCTTCGTTGTGAGTCAACACGGCCGAAACCGCCATCCGGGTCACTTCCGCGACGACTTCATCCGCGTCGAGCCGCCCGTCCGCCCGGTACCAGCGCGAGATCCACAGCACCATGCCGACGAGACTGAAGGCGCCAATCGTCGGGTCGAGGCCGAGGACCTTGCCCTCGTCGCGCAGGGCAGCGAGGGTGTCGGCGATGAACTCGACGTAGTCCCGCTGCCTGCCGATGATGTCGGCACGGTCATCGGGCAGCAGCCCCTCGAGTTCGTTGACCAGGATGGTCAGCGCCGACGAATCCTGGGTGATCAGGCGCGCGTGCCTGGAGACGATCGTCTCCAGGCGGGCCTGCGGATCCTGCTCGCGGCGCGCCGGTTCGATGACCTGCGCGTCGAGCTGGTCCATCGCGAAGCTCATGATCGCGAACAGCAGGTCCTGCTTGCCCTTGATGTAGTAGTAGAGCCCGGCCTTGGTCAGTCCCACGGCGGCCGCGATGTCGTTGATCGAGGTGGCGTGGTACCCCTTGCGGTGGAAGATGCGCGCCGCGTTGCGGTAGATCCCGGCCCGGCGGTCCGGGTCGGTTTCGCCGGTCGCGGTGCGGCCGGTCGCGTGCAGGGCGCTGTCCAGGGAGGTCATCGGATCGAGGCGTCCCGAAGGGTCACGGCGGCCGGGAACCTGCGCCGCAGAAGTGGGCGGAGGGGAGTTCCGGGGCACGGCATCCCGGTGACCTGGGGGCTGCGGCTAGACATGGATTCGCGACACGCTGGCAGCCAGTCTACCGACCGCCCGGTAGGTTGGCAACGGATTCGTCGATGATCGTCGTGGTGAACAGTTGGACTCGGGTTCCTGGGAAGCAGTTGGCGTTAGGGTAACGCGTGACATGAACGCGCTCGCTCTCCTTGATCGGCTGGTAGCGGAGAACGGACTGCGCAGTCCGTCGAAGCTCGGTCCCGGCGCCGTACGGGCGGTCGTCGTCGGACCCGTGGAAGTGGCGGTTGCCAGGCAGGCGGATGAGAGGTGGCTGCGGGCGCGATGGCGGGAGCGCGTTCGGAACACGGCGCAGCCTTACCTGCTGGTCGCTGACGAGTCGGACGGCGCGCCGGATCCGGTTCGCGTGCTTGGGCCGAGCCGCCCGGACGGCGGTACAGGTCGTCGACGCCAGGTTGCTTGAACGTGCGCTTGAGCGCGTGGCGAAAGAACCCGAAGCGCTCGCGGCGGTACGGGGTCTGAGCGACGAACTTGCCCGGCTCAGTGGAGAGGGACTCGCCTGCCGAGGCCTGCTGACTCGCCACATGCTGGAGCGCCGCTTTCTTGGCGACGGTTCGCGCTGGCAGCGTGCATCGGGACTCTGTCGCGACATCCGCCCGGACGCGGACTGGCAGCAGGTTCTGGGGGCAATTGGGCTGCAGATCGAAACACTGCCGACCCGCGGCTATCTGGCCCGCCACGATGATGCCCCTGTCGCCGTTGTCCATCCGAAACAGAGTGTGCGGGACCTGACGAGGGTCGGCGGCGACGGCAGTCTTCCGGAGGGGCGGTTGCTGCGCGACTGCAGAACCCTGGGGGTGCGTTACGGCATCCTGGTTGCCGACGGGCGATTTCGCCTGTTTGACCGGGAGTCGCCTTCCGCCGCGAGCGAGTGGCTGGAGCTGGACGTGCGTCTGCTGGGTGAGGAGCGCCTCGGCTTCATGGCGCTCCTGGGCCCGGAGTATCTGGCCTTGGGCGGACTCGACGCACTTCGGGTTGAGGCGGCCAGGTTAGGGCGCCGGCTTCACGATCGCCTCGACCGCACCGTTCGCCTGCAGGTGCTGCCGATGCTCGCCGCTGGCATGGGCAGTTGGGCCGAGACGGCCGGGATCGATCTTGCCGACGACGGCAGGCGAGAAGAACTCGAGCAGGCGGCGTTCACGCTGGTCTTCCGGCTGCTGTTCGTCCTCTACTGCGAGAGTGCCGGCTACCTACCTCGCCAGAACCGCGCCTACGAAGTCCGATCGTTGTCCGGACTGGTCGAGGAGGCCGCTCGGACGGCAGAACGCCTCAGTCAGCGATCCATCGCTCTCTGGCGGGACTTCGGGAATCTGGTCCAGGCCCTTCGCGTCGGCAACCCGGCTTGGGACGTTCCCGCCTGCAACGGAGCCCTGTTCGGCGCCGACGACCTGCGTGGCGCGGATCTCCTTGAAGACATGGAGTTGCCGGACCCGGTCTTCGGGAAGGTCCTGGTGCGGCTTGGCATGGATCCTGAGACCGGGCTCGGCACGGACTTCTCGACGCTTGAGATTGCCCACATCGGGCACATCTACGAATCGCTCCTGAGCCTCCGCTTGACGCTGGCGAAGCAGGCACTTCGTTATGAGGAAAAGGGGGACCGCTACGTGCCCGCCTCGCTCGGGGACGACAAGGGGCCGTCCGATGCGGGCGCCAGCACGAAGGTGCTGGCTGGGGAACTGCTGTGGCAGACACACGAGGGCGGCCGCAAGGCGGGCGGCGTCTACTACACGCCGGTGGATATCGTGCGCCACTTGGTCGAGCGCTCGGTGTGCCCGGCCTTCGAGCGCCATCTCGAGCGGGTGGGGGAACTGGCGCGGACCGACACGTCCGGTGCGGCGCGGCTGCTGTTGTCGTTTGCGGTGGTGGATCCGGCCTGTGGCAGCGCGCATTTCCTCGTACAGGTCGCCGACACCCTGGCCGAACGCACGGTGGAATTCCTGGCCGAGCACCACCTTCCCGTGATCGCCAGGGAACTGGAAGAGTTGCGTGCTGGAGCGACGCCCCGTGCCTCGCTCGAAGATGTGGCGCTACTGCGGCGTCTGCTCGTCAAGCACTGCGTCTTCGGCGTCGACGTGAGCCCGATGGGCGCCGAGGTGGCGAAGCTCTCTCTTTGGCTCGCGACGTTCGTGCCGGGGCTGTCGCTGGCGCATCTCGGGCGCAACGTGTTGGTGGGAAACTCGCTCATCGGCGTAGCCGACGCCGAGCGCCTGCAGGCGGAGCTCCCCCTTCCGCTCTTCGCCCAGCGGATGCGCGAGGAGCTGGATGAAGCGAGAGCCCGGGTGTGCCGCGTCTTCGAGATCCAGGACCGCACACCGGATGAGGTGCGGAAGAGCCAGCAGGCCGACCGGGAGGCCGAGCAAGCGACTGCCGGCGTCAGGCGAGCGTTCGACTTGTGGACGGCGGAGCAGTTCGGGCTCAAGGGAGCGCGTAACCTCGTCGAAGTCAGCGGCGCCGACGTGGTTGCCGGCAGCGGCTGGGGGCGCTCGGAACTCGTCCCGAAGGCCGGACAGCTCGCCCTCCGCCACGGCTTCCTGCACTGGACGCTGGCATTTCCGCAGGTGTTCTGGCGCGAGCGGCCAGGCTTCGACGTGGTGGTTGGCAATCCGCCTTGGGAGGAGGTTACGGTGGAGGAACTTTCCTTCTATGCCCTGTACCGGCCCGGGCTGAACAGCATGCGGGAGGAAGACCGCGCGCGGGTGATTGCGGACATGGTGGACGAACGGCCGGAACTTCCATCGCTGCTGGAGGATCGGAGGGCCGAACTCGACGAGGCCAGGGGAGCCCTCAAGGCTGGCGACTACGGCCCGATGGCGGGCGATTCCGACCTCTACAAGTACTTCTGCGCCCGCTATCGGCATCTCGTGCGGGAGGGCGGCTTTATCGGCGTCGTGCTGCCGCGCACGGTGTTCAACACGAAGGGGTCAAGGGAGTTCCGGAAGTGGCTCTACGGCGAAGCGACACCCCACCGTGTCGACTTTCTGCAGAACAAGGGGCGCTGGATGTTCCCGACGACTCCCAAGTACTCCGTCGCTCTGGTCGCGGCCGAACGTCGCGAGCCGGGTGAGGGGCACAGGTTTGAGATCATGGGTACGGCGACCAGTGCAGCGGAGTGGCAGAAACAGACTGCGACTCCAGGCATTGGGGTGTCACGGGCTGCGTTTGGTCCCCACTGGGAGACACCGCTGCTTCGCTCGCGACAAGAAGCGGACCTGCTGGCGAAGCTGCGCCGTGGCAGGCGCTTTCCGTTCGGCGCCGGAGGCCGCTGGCGGTGTTTCCCGGTAGGAGAGCTTCACCAAACCAGCCGCAAGCCCTTCTGGTTCGGGCAAACGGAAGGTCGCCCCGTCTGGAAGGGCGAGAGCTTCGATCAGTACTGGCCGACCGGTCGCGGCGAGCGCGTGGCTCAATGCCGGGCGACGCTGAAGGGCAAGCTCGTGAACCTTGAGGACGAGATCAGAAAGGAGCGGCCGGGCAGGGACTCAATCCTTGCTGGAGCTGTCAACCTTGAGGAACGCCGACAGGCTCAGCTCGCTGAACTTGGGCGGGCCCGGGTCGCCTTTCGCGATGTCAGTCGCGGGACGGATCCACGCACGGTGCTGGCTTGCCTGGTTCCGCCGGGGATCCTCCTCACGAACAAGGCGCCCTACCTCGCCTTCGTGTCCGGCGGGGAGCGAGAGCAAGCCGCGTGTCTCGGGATCATGAATAGCCTCCCCTTCGACTGGCAGGCGCGACGCTTCATTGAGATAAACGTCAACTTCTTTCTGTTGGAGCTCCTGTTTGTTCCCGATCTCCATGCCGGCGCTTATGGCGCCATCGCGAGCGCGGCGGCCAGGCTCTCCGCCGTGGACGCTCGCTTTACCGATTTCGCCGCCGCTACCGGAGTGGCCTGCGGCGATCTGGACGAAGCGGAACGTCAGCGACTGCGGATCGAGATCGATGCCCTGGTCGCTCATGCGTGGAACCTGACTGTGCCGGACCTGGAGCTCATCTTCCAGGACTTCACGGCGGGCGCGGTTCCCCCTGCATACCGGGCGGCGCTTCTTGAGCGCTTCGAAGAGCTCGCCTGAGCGCCGATGCCCGGACGTCCATCTCTCCTCGACAACCGGCGTCGGGAAACGGAGCACGGTGAGGGCCTCGCCTTCCTCTCCGAGGATCTGTCCGAGAGCCACGGTCTCTCCGTGGCCACCGGCTACGTCAACCTTGGCGGTCTTCGCCATCTCGCGTGCAGGGTCAGTGCCAACCGGTGCACCAGGTTGCTGTTGGGCGCCGCCCCGGGCGCCGGGCTGGGCAGGGAACTGCCGGCCACCCTGTTCCAGCGCACGCTGGAGATGCTCCGGTGCGAACGGGATCTGGCCCGCTTCCCGCCCAGCCGGGAGCTTGCCGAGTTACTGGAGATCCGGGACTGGCTAGACCGAAGTTCTCGGCGCGGAATCGAGGAATCCCCTGTAGTGGTGGGGTTTTTCGTCGATTTGGGGTTGCAGCCTACTGGGTACGTGTCCTCAGGGTTTCACGCCCAGGAGTTCGAGGGCCTGGTTCTGGAGAGGTGTTGGTGTGGCCAGCAGATCGGCAGTGGAGTCGCCGGCTTGCTGGATTCGGACCCGGTTGCGTGTGAGCGTGGCGAGGTCGGCGAGGAGTGTCTGGAAGCTGTGTACGGGGAATCCGTGGGTGGTTCGCCTTGAGTTGACCTTGGCCATGGCGGTGGCCGATCTGCGGGCGGGCAGGACGGGTGATCGGGTGTTGTGGTCGTGGTCTTCGTCGTCGAAGAGCAGGGGTGCGAGTGCGCGCCTCATGTGCCACTCGACGTAGTAGGCGAGCATGCACAGGAAGACATGGGCGCGTACCCGGTCGTCGAGTCGATGGTAGATGGGCCGCACCTTGAGGTCGACGCTCTTCAGGCTCCTGAAGGCGCGTTCGACGCGGCTGAGGCTCTTGTAGGAGCGCACGGCATCGGCCGCGGTCAGTTGGTCCTCGGGGACGTTGGTGCGGATGATGTAGAAGCCGTCGAGTGCGGCTTCCTCGTCGATGCGTGCCTGATTGCGGCGATAGCTGAAGCTGTCGTCCTCGATCTCGGTTTCGAAGTGCTTTGCGACCTTGAAGCGGTCGAGGGCGCGCGTGGCGCGTGCGGCGATCTTGACCTTGCCGCGCAAGGGGTTCTTCTGGCGCCGTGTGGCCTTGACGATGGCTTCGAGCTGGACCTCGGTGGAGGAGAGCAGTTCCTGGCGCTTGCGGGCGCGTTCGTCGGCCAGCAGGGGGTTCCTGCACGCGATCAGCCGCTCTGAGGGGAAGAGCTCCGGAGCGCTGATCTCGGCGAGGCCTCTCTCGTCGAAGAGAGACAGCTGCAGGTGGCCCTGTTCGGCCAGGGAGCGGATCGCCGGCGCCCGCAAGGCGCTGATCCACGTGAGTCCGGAGGGGTCGAGGTCCTCCCTGATGCGCGCATCGGTGATCATGCCGCGGTCGCCGACCATGACCACCCGGTCCAGCGAGAAGCGTTCCTTGAGCTTGTGCACCTGCGCGGCCACTGTCGAGGGGTCCGCGGTATTGCCCGAGAAGACTTCGACCCCCACGGGGCAGCCGTCCTGGTTGCAGAGCAGGCCGAAGGTGATCTGCACCTTGCCCCGTTTGCGGTCTCTGGAGTACCCGTGCACGGCAAGCTCGCAGGACGAGCCCTCGAAGTAGACCGAGGTCAGGTCGCAGAGGACCAGGGCTCCTTCCTCGAGGTGGCGCTTGGCCAGGCGCCGCTCGATTCGCGGTTGCCGCTTGAGCAGCCAGTCCATCGCCTCGTAGAGCTCGCTGGCCGACGCCTCCTCGACACCGAGTTCTTCACCGAGGGTCGAAGTGATCGTTTCGGACGCGAGTCCTCGCGCGGTCGCGAGTTTGGACCGGGGATCGAGGATGCGCGCGGCGATCATCGCGGTCGCGAGGCTGCGTTGTCTCGACCGCCTCCGGTCGAGCAAGGGCTCGATACCGACCCGTCTGGCGGCGCCGAGCGTGGCGGCAACGTGTCCATGCGGTCTGGCGCGGACGATGTCGAAGGCGGCATCGAGAGACGGCAGTGCGACGCCGCCCCTGAGGAGGGTCCTCAGCCCCTCGACGAGATGGTCCGGCCACTTGGAGAGGTTGGCGAGTGTGCGCTTCTTGACCTTGCCGTGCTCGCGGTAGGACTCTCGAAGCAGGACGGCAGGCGGCGAGTTCCGGTTGCGTATGCTCTCGATGTACATGGCTTCGCATTGTACTCTAGATCGTCGTGACTGTCTACCTCTTCTCTCATTTTTACATGGCTACGATATGCGCCCCCGAACGACCGGCCAACAACCCGCAAACCCAAGCCTGGCAACGACTATCGACCATCACGGGGCCGCAGAAGCTCAAGAACTTCGGGCTAGAGCGGGAGAACGTCGAAGTCAGGCGTTACACGAGGGCTTTCCTGCACGGCAAGGCGTATCTGTTCGGCCAGCAGACGGACGCCCGTGCTGCCCTCGTGACCTCGGCGAACCTCACGGCGGCCGGCATGTGGCGGAACCTGGAACCAGGGCTCGTCCACTACGACCCGCCCGTCGCCCGCCGGGCGCTCGAGTGGTTCGGGGAGTTGTGGGGCGAAGCTGCGGAGTACAAGGACGACCTTCGGGACCTGCTCTTTCCGGAGGTGAAGCTCGTTTCGCCACGCGATGTCTACCTCAGGGCGCTTCTCGAGCTGCTCGGCGATGAGGACGGCAGAGAGGATGCCGCCCGACCGCAGAGCGTGAACCTGGCGGCCTTTCAGGCAGACGGTTTCCGCCGGGCGATGCGGATCGTGCAGAAACACCACGGCGTGGTCTACGCGGACGGCGTGGGTACCGGCAAGACCGAGATCGGCCTCGCCTTTGTTGCTGGACGAGCATGACGATGCGGGCTACGGAGGCGGCCTCGTCGCGGAGGCGCTTCGCGCCGAGCTGCGACGGGCCGTCGAGGAAGGGGGATCGACCGTCTGCGTGGACTGCCGTGGGGGATCGGCGCCGCTTTTCGGCGAGGCCCGGGTGTTCCGTCCAAGGGGTCTACGGGCCTCTTTCTGGCGTGCCGCGTGCGCGAAGATCCCCGTCCGTACTGGCGTTATGTGAGCAAGGAAGGGGTCCTGTCGGAGCCCGCCGCCATCCTCCGGCGCATCGACCCCGGGAAAGCCCCCAGCGCCGCCGACCCCCCGATCGACCTTGAGGCGACTTGGGAAGCCGCAGTGGAGTCGATCGTCGAGGAGTACAACCGGGAAGCTGCCAGAGAGCCTTCCGACTCGATTGGGCCGGTGCAGAAGTGGGCGCTCGGCATTCTTGCTGATCCCACAGTGGGGGAGCCGGAGGGCAGTGCCGAAGCATGGGAGGTGCTGCAGGTGGAGAGGAACCAACCCGAACGCAAGGCTCTTGGTGAGATCAGGCGGCAGCTCGACCGTGTAGAGATTTCGCCGACGGAAGCGGCGGCGGCGATTGTCGCGGTGACACGGAGCTACGGCTTGCGACCTGTCGATGCAGCCCCTCGGAAGGAGCCGATCGAAGCCGCCGACGTTGGCGTGGTGTGCTGGATGGCGGTGCTGTAGTCCGGCTCAGCCTTCGGTCGCGCACGAACCGGCGTCCTCCGTCTCGCCGACCGCGTCCCAGAGCAGTTCCGCGACATCCTTGACCTTGACGTCACGGTCGCCTCGCCTGGCGTTCACGCCGTCGTCGAGCATCGTGGCGCAGAATGGACAGCCCACAGCGACGACATCCGCACCGGTGTCGACCGCTTCCTGGGCGCGCTCCTGGTTGACGCGCTGGTCCGGCGGCTCGTCGACGAAGGCCATGCCGCCGCCGCCGCCGCAGCAGAAGCTCTGGTTGCGGCTGCGCTGCATCTCGACTTGCCGGGCGCCGCCGACCTTCGCCAGCAGGTTGCGAGGAGCGTCGTACTCGCCGTTGTGGCGGCCGAGGTAGCAGGGGTCGTGGAACGTGATCGTGTTGCCGCCGCCTGCCTGCGCGCCCGGGCCGTTAGCCTGCGGCGGGCCCGAAGCCAATTGCCCCGAACCGACGAGCTGATCGAGGAACTGGGTGTGGTGGTACACCTCGTAGCTGCCGCCGAACTGCGGGTACTCGTTCCTGAACGAGTTGAAGCAGTGCGGACAGGAGGTGACGACCTTGCGCACGCCGTAGCGATCCAGGGTCTCGACGTTGCCCTTGGCCAGCATCTCGAACAGGAACTCGTTGCCGACGCGGCGGGCCGGGTCGCCGCTGCAGGATTCCTCGCGGCCGAGGATCGCGAACTTGACGCCGGCCTTCTTCAGCAGCTTCGCGGTGGCGCGGACGGTGTTCCGGTTGCGCTCGACGAGGGCGCCGCCGCACCCGACCCACATCAGGACCTCCGCCTCGGCCGGGTCGTCCATCTCGGCCATCACGTCGATGTCGAGCCCCTCGGTCCAGTCGACGCGGCTGAACCGGGTGCCCGCGAAGGGATGCTGGCGCGACTCGAGGGAGTTCATCATGTCCATCATGCCTTCCGGGAACTCGGCCTCTTCCATGACCAGGTAGCGGCGGGCGTCGACGATCTTGGGCATCTGCTCGATGTGGACCGGGCAGGCCTCCATGCAGGCGGCGCAGGTGGTGCAGGAGAACAGCGCCTCGGGCGATACGGCCGTCTTCTGATCGATGATCGGCAGCAGTGCGGCGTCGCCGTTTCCACCGCCGTTGCCGTTGCCGTTCGCCAGGACGCTGTCGCCGCGCTCGTGCATCAGGGCCTGCAGGTCGAGGATGATGTCGCGCGGCGACAGGCTCTTGCCGACGGTGTTCGCCGGGCAGACATCGGTGCAGCGGCCGCACTCGGTGCAGGCGTCGAAGTCGAGGAGGTCCTTCCAGGTGAAGTCGCCCAGGTGATTGATGCCGAAGCGCTCCGCAGTCTCGAAGTCGATCGTCTTCAGGCTGGCGCCGTAGCCGTCGAGGTTGGCGGTGAAGATGTTGAGCGGCGCGGTGAACACGTGCGACATCTTGCTGAAGGGCACCCAGGCGATGAAGCCGAAGGCGACCAGGAGATGGAACCACCAGATGACGACGTGACCCGTCTGCATCGCCGCGTCGCTCATCAACGGGTCCGAGGCGCGCGCGAACAGGTTGCCGACCGGCGACCAGGCGGCCCAGACATCGTCGGTCACCGCGATTCGCCAGCCTTCGACGATGAAGCCGGTAAGGGCCATGACGAAGATGGAGACCAGGATCCAGCTCGCCTCGTCGTTGTAGATCAGCTTCGCCGGTTTCGCCACCCAGCGGCGCACCGCGGCCAGGGCGACGCCCACGAGCACGAACAGGCCGAAGATGTCGACGATCAGGGACTGGAAGATCAGGTAGAAGTGCCCCTTCATGATGTGCAGGGGCGTGTCGTGGTGGATCGCCACGACGGTGGTCGCCAGGAACAGGACGATGAAGCCGGTGTAGACGAGGCTGTGGAAGAGGCCGGCGTAGCGGCTCTTGATCGTGCGGCCCTGAAAAGCGGCGTTCCTGAGGAAGAGCTGAAGCCGCTCGCCGATGCGGTCGAACCGCGCGGCCGGCTGCCCGGCGCGCCAACGGCGAATCTTGAGCCAGAAGCCCCAGCCGAAGACGGCCAGGGTGGGGACCATCAGGACGTACACCAACCACGTGTACTGGATGTTCCAGAAGACCTCGCGTGTTGCCTGGGTTGGGTCCATGGCTGAGACTGTACCGCCGAGTCGAAGTATCCGGCAATTCCGGTCAGCGGCTTGGTCGTCTTAACTTCTTGCTCACGAATAACTTACAGCACCTGCGGCGGGCGCACCGGATCCGGTGCGGAGAGGATGTAAACCGCTGCGAACAAGGAGTTTACAAGGTTTGAACATGATGATTCTCCGCAGAGTTTTCCGCAGATCCTGTGGACTCCCGAGCGGCTGCCCGGCTCCGGCCCGCCGGGCGGCCCGGGGTAAGGGCACGGCAGCCCGTGGCTGAAGTTCCTGGCGCTCGGGGCTCCGGTCAGGCGCCCTCGAGCAGGTCGCGACGAGCGCCGCGCGCGGCCTGTTTCCACGGGCGCGTCATCGAGTACACGGAAGGCACGATGCCGGGCGGGATGCATCGCCGCAAGGAAGGCAGCCGAGACCCCTGCCGCGGGCGGTCAGGCCCTTGGGAACCCCAGCTGGGCCAGGGTCTGCTCGATTTCGTCCAGGATCGTGGCGTCGTCGATCGTCGCCGGCACGGTGTACGGTTCGCCGTCTGCGATCCGCCGCATCGTGCCTCGCAGGACCTTGCCGGAACGGGTCTTGGGCAGACGGTCGACCACCGCGGCGATCTTGAACGACGCGACCGGCCCAAGCTGGTCACGCACCGTTTGGACGAGCTCCGGCACGACCTCGGTCTCGCTGCGGCCGGAACCGGCGTAGAGGACGACGAGCCCCAGAGGCGCCTGCCCCTTGAGGGAGTCGGCAACTCCGATCACGGCGCACTCGGCGACATCCGGGTGGGACGCGAGGATTTCCTCCATGCCTCCCGTCGACAGGCGGTGCCCGGCGACGTTGATCAGGTCGTCCGTGCGGCTCATGATGTAGAGGTAGCCGTCCTCGTCGACGAACCCGGCGTCGCCCGTCTGGTAGTAGCCGGCGAACTCCGAGAGATAGGAGTCGATGTAGCCGGCGTCGTTCTTCCACAGGGTCGGCAGGCAGCCGGGCGGCAGCGGAAGACGCAGGGCGATGGCGCCGGTTTCGCCGGCCGGCAGTTCGCGGACGGCGCCGGCGGAGCCGCCCTCGCGTTCGAGAATCTGCACGTCGTAGCCGGGGACGACCTTGGTGGGGGAGCCGTGCTTGACCGGCAGCGCTCCGAGGCCGACGCAGTTGGCGACGATCGGCCAGCCCGTTTCCGTCTGCCACCAGTGATCGATGACCGGCACGCCGAGCTTCTGCTCGGCCCAACGGACCGTGTCCGGGTCCGCCCGCTCGCCGGCCAGGAACAGGGTCCGCAGGGAACCGAGGTCGAAGTTGCGGATCAGGTCGCCCCGCGGATCCTCGCGCTTGATCGCGCGGAACGCGGTCGGCGCCGTGAACAGCACCGAGACGCCGTGTTCGGCGATCACGCGCCAGAAGGCGCCGGCGTTCGGCGTCCCGACCGGCTTGCCCTCGTAGAGCACCGTGGTGCAGCCATGAATCAGGGGCGCGTAGACGATGTAGGAGTGGCCGACCACCCAGCCGATGTCCGATGCGGCCCAGTAGACCTCGCCGGGCGCCATGCCGTAGACGTTCTTCATGCTCCAGTCGAGGGCGACCAGGTGCCCTCCGTTGTCGCGCACGACGCCCTTGGGGATACCTGTCGTGCCGGACGTGTACAGGATGTACAGGGGGTCGGTGGCCTGAACCGGGATGCAGTCGGCGGGTCTGGCGGCGGCCATCGCCTCGTGCCAGTCGTGGTCGCCGGGGCCGAGGGCGGCGCCGTGTTGGGGCCGCTGAAGCAGCACGGTGGCGGCCGGCTTGTGAGTCGACAGGGCGATCGCTTCGTCGAGCAGCGGCTTGTAGTCGATGATCCGCGCGATCTCGATTCCGCATGACGCCGTGAGCACCACCCGGGGCAACGCGTCGTTGATCCGCGTGGCGAGCTCCTTCGCCGCGAAGCCGCCGAAGACCACGGAGTGGACGGCGCCGATCCGGGCGCAGGCCAGCATGGCGACCGCGGCCTCGGGGATCATCGGCATGTAGATCAGCACGCGGTCGCCTTTCCGTACACCGAGATACCGGAGGACGCCGCCCAGCCGGGCGGTCTGGTCCTGCAGCTCGGCATAGGTCAGCGTCGCCGTCGTACCGGTGACCGGGCTGTCGTGGATGACCGCCGGCTGCAGCCCGCGACCGGCCTCGACGTGGCGGTCGACCGCGTTGTAGCAGGTGTTCACCTGCGCTCCGGCGAACCAGCGATGGAAGGGCGGGTTCGAGTCGTCGAGCACGCTGTCCCAGCGTCTGACCCAGGAAATCTGTTCCGCAGCCTCGGCCCAGAATCCCTCCGGGTCAGCCTTGGCCCGGCGCAGCGTCCATTCGTAGAGTGTGCCCACGGGCGGCGATGATAGCCGCCGCTCCCGGTGCGTCACGGGCTGCCGTCACGGCAGGCCTATGTGCGGCGCCGCCGTCGGATGGTCGGGGCTTCGGGGCGGTTCAGGTCAGGATCGCCAAGCGTTCTTTCGAGGCAGCGACGTCTGCACGGTCGGATGGTTGGGGCTTCGGGGCGGTTCAGGTCAGGGCTGCCGGCTCTGGAGTTCGTCCCAGATGCCGACATCGAAGCGGCCCAGGGAGTTCGCCGCGCCCCGGAACATCGCGTTCGTGTTGAACTCCATCGCGATCGTGCCGTCCGCGCCGACCGCGATCAGGCCGCCGTCGCCCTCCTGCAGCGTGTTCCGGATCACCCGGCTGACGGCCTCCTGGAGCGAAAGGCCGCCGTACTCGATCTGAGCCGAAACGTCGTGGGCCACGGTGTGACGGATGAACTCCTCGCCGCGCCCGGTGCCGGATATCGCCGCGGTGGCGTTGTTGGCGTAGGTGCCGGCGCCGATCACCGGCACGTCGCCGATGCGGCCGATCCGCTTCATCATCGTCCCCCCGGTCGACGTGGCGGCCGCCAGGTTGCCGTAGCGGTCCATCGCCACCGCGCCGACGGTGCCCAGATGAGAGGCGCCGCCGGGATCCTCGGGCGCGCCCGCATTGCCGGTGTAGTCGCCCGTCGCGTTGGCGACGGCGTCTCCGCCGCCGCTCGGGGCCGTGCTTCTCTGCGCCCGGAGTTCACGGAACCTCTGCAACTGTCGCTCGGTGTTGAAGTAGGCCTGCGGCCGCCGGCTCACGCCGGCGACGGCGCCGAAGTCGTCCGCGCCGGGGCCGCCGATCAGAACGTGCGACGTGTCTTCCATGACCCGGCGCGCCAGTCTGATCGGGTTTTGGACGTTCTTCACCGCGGCTACCGCGCCGCAGGCGAGAGTGCGCCCGTCCATGATCGCCGCATCCATCTCGTGCGTTCCGATGGCGGTGAAGACGGCGCCGCGGCCGGCATTGAATCGCGGATCGTCCTCGAGCGCCGAGACGACGTTCTCCACCACCTCGACACTGGCGTCGCCCGCGGCCAGTCGCTCGGCGCCCAGAGCCAAGGCCGTCCGCAGAGCCTGGTAGTAGTCCTCCGCGTCGGTCCTGCCGCGACTTGCACTGCCGGCGCCGCCGTGGATGGCCAGCGCCCACTGCGGCGTCTGGGGTTCTTGCACCTGCAGGTCCTCTTCCTGGGCCGAGGTCTGTTGGGCTTCCTGACCGGTTGGATCCGCCTCGGAATTCGGCTCCGAACAGCCGCCGGTCAACAACAGAGCGGCTGCGATGGCGACAGCGTGGCGCCCCGGCCGGAACCGGGGAGTTTCGACCAACAGGAGGATGCGGCTGAGTGGGGCGAGTAGCACGATCCGACGATCAGAATCGAGCATCCTACATCACGCGGCCCCAGCCTGCCGCGGGACAGGTCTTGGGTTCCCGGCGTGGCGTGAACACCGCCGCCGCGTTCTTCGCGGGCCGCGACGAACACGGACCCGTGGCGGCCGAACCGGCGGCGACCGCGGGGCGCCGCGGGCTTGTCTGTTCAGATCCGATCTCCGGGTGCCTTGGGAGAACCCGGCCCATCGGCGCCCCCGCGGGGGCGCCGATGGGAGGCGGTGGAGTCGTCGTCGCGTGAGACGATGGAGACGGTCGCCCGGACCGTGGACACCGCGTCGGCGCGGACGCGCGATGTCGTCGGGGCTGAACTCAGGCGCCTGAGGATCCTCGTCCAGGTCGGCTGCGGCATAGGCGTCGCGGTGGCCGTGCTGGTGGTCGTTCAGTTGCTCGTTCCCTGACGGACCGCGCGGCTCTGGCGCCGGGCCGAGAGCCGGTGCGGCATAATCCGCTCCCTGTGACTGACAACAGACGGCTATCGCAGTACGCGGACGAGCGGGATCCGGACGTCTTCTGGGCGGCCGTCCGGCCGGAGGACGAGCCGGTGCGCCACCGCTGGTTCCTGCCGGCGGTCGTGGTGATCCTCATCGTCAGTGTTCCCTGGTACCTGCCGCCGTCGGTCGGCGACCGGCTCGCCGGCGGCCTGCCGGTGTGGACCTGGGTCACGATCCTCTGCGGTCTGGCCCTGGCCGCGGTGACCGCCTTCGCGTCGCTGCGGCTGTGGCGTGACGGAGCGGATGAGGCCGGCGGTGACGACCCGGAGGAACGGGCGACCGGCGGTGACGCCGGAACCCGAGCGGCGACGTTGGGCCCCGGCGACCGGGAGGGCCGGACAGCGCGCGGCGACCGGGAGGAGCGGCAGGAGCGGGCCGCGGGCGGAGACGGGCGGGTCGGGAGTTGAACGCCTCCGTTCCCGAGGTGACGTTCGGCCCCGGCGCGCTGGCGGTGCTCGGCGGCTACCTGGTCATCATGCTCGGCTTGGGGCTGCTCGGACGGTTGAAGCAGAAGGAGCGCTCGCTGCGCGACTTCTACCTCGGGGGCTCTTCGTTCGGCTTCGCCGTCCTCTTCCTGACCCTGTTCGCGACCCAGTACAGCGGCAACACCCTGCTTGGCTTCGCCGGCCGGTCGTACCAGCAGGGGACGACCTACATCGTCAGCATCACCTTCATGATCCTGGTCATCACGGTGTTCATGATCTACGCGCCGCGGCTCTTTCACCTGGCCCGGCGTTTCGGCTACATCACGCCCACGGACTTCGTCTACCACCGCTTCGGGTCGCACCCGCTCCGCATCCTGTGCGTTGCGCTCCTGTGCTGGGGGCTGGCGAACTACGTACTCGAACAGTTGGTCGCGATGGGGCACGGCGTGGAAGCGATCAGCGGCGGCCGGATGAGTTTCATGCAGGGAGTGCTGCTCCTGGTCGGCGTGATGCTGGTCTACGAGTCACTCGGAGGGATGAGAGCGGTGGCCTGGACCGATGCGGTGCAGGGAACGCTGCTGCTGTGCGGGTGTGCCGTCATCCTGTACACCCTGGTCACGGCCGACGGCGGCCTGGCGGCGGCTGCGGAGGGCGTTCGCGCTACCGCCCCCGCAAAGCTCGAGAGCCCGGACGCGGAAGGCCTGCGGTCCTGGGTCAGCACGCTGCTGATGCTGGGCCTCGGCGTTGCTCTCTACCCCCACGCGGTGCAGAGGATCTTCGCCGCCAAGGGCGAGCGCAGCCTGCGACGTTCGCTGGCGGCGATGTCCTTCATGCCCCTGGGCACGACCCTGCTCGCCTTCCTGATCGGCTTCATCGCGTTGAGCCGCTTCCCGGGCCTCTCCGAACTCGAGAGCGACAAGGTCACGATCTACGTGCTGGGCGGTCTGATCGACCGCTCTCCCGTCATGTACTGGCTCGTCGTCATGGTGTTCGCGGCGGTCGTCGCGGCGATCATGTCGACCGCCGATTCGGCGCTCCTCTCCATCGGGTCGATGTTCACCAAGGACATCTACAAGAGCTATATGCGCCGCGAGGCCAGTGCCCGCGAGATGCTGATCGTCGGCAAGACGTTCGCCTGGGGCGTGATGGCGATCCTGATCGCGATGGCCTGGGTGTCGCTGGAAACGGAGAGTTCGATCTGGCTGCTGATCAAGCTGAAGCTCGAGTTCATGGTTCAGTTGTCGCCGGTGTTCATGCTCGGCGTCTACTGGCGCCGGATGCCGGCCTCGGCAGTGCTCGCCGGGATCGTGCTGGGCACGTTGCTGACGTTGGTCATCTGGTGCGGGGTGGTGGCCGGCCTGTGGACGACGCGCAGTCCCTGGGGCGTGGCCGCCGGCGTCTGGGGCCTGCTTCTGAACTATGCCGTCTGCGTCGGCTGGACCCTGCTCCGGCCGGCAGAGCAGCCGGCAACTGTCCGAACGTGAAGAGCGGCCGAGGCAGGCGCCGGGTCTTTTCCGGCATCCAGCCGTCCGGCGTGTTGCACCTGGGCAACTACTTGGGGGCGGTGAAGCACTGGGCGGCCCGCCAGGACGATCGCGAGAACTTCATCTGCGTTGTCGATCTCCATGCGATCACGGTGCGCCAGGACCCGGAGACCCTGCGCGCCGGCACCCGCGAGTTGACCGCGATGCTCTTCGCCTGCGGGATCGACCCGGAACGTACGACCCTGTTCGTCCAGAGCCACGTTCGAGCCCACGCCGAGGCGGCCTGGATTCTCGGCTGTGCCACGCCGATCGGCTGGCTCGAGCGGATGACGCAGTTCAAGTCGAAATCGGAGCGCCAGGGCGGCAGGGAGCGCATCGGCGTCGGGCTGTTCACCTACCCGATCCTCCAGGCCGCCGACATCCTGCTGTATGACGCGGACGAGGTGCCGGTGGGAGAGGACCAGAAGCAGCACGTGGAGCTGGCCCGGGACATTGCGGGACGCTTCAACCATCTCTTCGGCGATACCTTCGTTCTGCCCGAGGCGGTGATTCCGACTGCCGGAGCGCGGGTCATGGCGCTCGACGACCCGACGGCGAAGATGTCGAAGAGTGAGACGGCGGGTCGGGGCCACGCGGTTCGCCTCACCGACCCGGATGACGAGATCAGGCGTTCGCTCAGGCGCGCGGTGACCGACTCGGGCCGCGAGATCGCGTTCAGCGACGATCCTGCCCGCGCCGGCGTGAACAACCTGTTGATGATCTACCGGGCGATCACCGACCGCGGCCGCGAGGAGGTCCTCGCCGACTTTGCCGACGCTCGCGGCTACGGCGATCTGAAGATGGGAGTCGCGGAGGCAGTGATCGAGGTCGTCGCGCCGATCCGGCAACGGTACGAGGAGCTGATGGCGGCCCCGGACGAGTTGGATCGGTTGCTCGCGATTGGCGCGGAGCGCGCACGGGCGGTGGCCGAACCGAAGGCGGCGGAGATCCGGCGGCGGGTCGGCTTCGCCTGACCGGTTGCCGGCAGGCCGCAACCTGCCCGCTGCCGCCGGCATCGATCCGCGACAAACCTGCGCCCGGCCCCGCAGGGCTGCCGGCCCGGCCACCGGTTGTCGGCGCTTGTCAGTTCACTTCTTCGCTGCCGGCGGGATGGGATGGGTGCGGCGGCTCGACGGCTGGCGCCAGCTCGAAGCGCCGGAGCGACTTGCGCAGGCTCACCTCGCCGTCCTTCGTCTCTCGAACTTCCTCCAGGGCGACCGCATGTTGTCCGCTCGGACTGACTGCGAAACTGATCGGTTTGCCGGGTCGCCAGTCGGACACGCGGCGCGCGTTCAGGTGTTCGATCCGAGGGCTCTGCCAGAAGTGCTCGACCCGGTAGCGGCGGTCTGTCACAGTCTTGCGGATGAAGCCCCGCACACGATGCGGTTCGCCGGAAGAGATCTCGAGGCGGAGAAACGGCTCGTCCGGGAAACCGGAGACACCGAGATCCCAGAGGTCCCAAGCCGCCCAGTTCCGTCCGTCGTTGCCCCAGAGAACGCGTTCCTCGGGCTGCCAGCGGAAGAGGAAGATGGATGCGCCGTAGGCGTCTCGCACTCGTTCGAACTGCTTGACGCGTCGCGAATCGACACCGAAGTCGGTGAAACGAAGAAGGTAGACGTTGTCGCCGTAGGGGACCAGGAGCACAGGTCCGTCGGAACTGAGGAAACAGAAATCCGAGTCCTGGAGCCTCGGACGCTCCTCGTGGAGGACCAACGTCTCGCTTCGCTTGATCTTCATCGACCTGGTGTTGCCGAACGCGAAGTGATGACCTTCGCTGGCGCCGTGTGCCAGGGCTGCCCACGCGGTTCCGTCCGGTGAGAACCTGATGGATGGCTCGTTCCGGATCCACTGGCTCGTGTCGATGCTCCAGAGTTGCCGCAGCTTGCCGCCGCTCGTGACCCGGTACGCCTGATAGACGACCGCGCCGTGATCGCTCTCATCTACCTTCATTGCGCCTTGCAGGACGAAAGCGCCGCTGCCTCCGGGCGCGGCCTGGATGTCCTTGAACAGAACGGGGAAGTTGCCGCCGTGGTTGACCTCGAGGGTTCTGGCCTCCGAGTCGGTCCAGAGTACGAGGCGCGCCTGGAAGCTGGAACTGCCGTGAGTGACCCCGAGGGTGACGTTGCCTTCGTCGTCGATCCAGTGACCGAACACTCGTCCGTCGGCCATGTCCGGCAGTTCGTCCGACGCCAGGCAGGGCGTCCCGGGTGACGTGAGAGCGAGAGCGAGAGCAAGGATGGGCCGAGACAACATCAGCAGCCTCCCTGCGACCTCGGCGTGAACTGAGTCGGTCTCGTTGCCGTGCGGCTGAAGTACTCCACAAGCGTGTCGTCGGCCCTTTCGTGAGTGATGTGTACGTGAGGTCCTGTAACTCCCGTTCCCAAGCTGCCGACACTCCCGATCAGGTCGCCGGTCCGGATCCATCCGCTCGTCCGCTCGACTTGGGAGAAGTGGCAGTACGTCGTCTTGCTGCTGTCTAGATGGGTGATCGCGACTCCGTTGGGACCGCATGCAGGCGTCGGGTAGGCACTGAGCCTACCGCCTTGCCACGCGTACACCGGGGCTCCTTCGTTCGCTTGAATGTCTACGCCCCTATGCGCTGGTCGGGAGCCGTTGGTTCCGCCGTGAGCGGTGCCCAGTCGGTCGTTGTCGTCAAAGTTGTTGCTGCAGGAGCGATGAGACGCCTCTTCCGCCACGATGTCCCAGCCAGTCTTCGCGATGTACTGATCGACAGGGGACGTCGTGTTGATTTCCGGGGCCGGTGAGCCGCCAAGGTCGCCACCCAAAGCGGTTCCCGGGCTCTGGCTACTTCCAAACACGTACCAGGTCCCGGAAAGGAAGATCGGAATTCGCTCAACCGGTATAGGCGTCGCAGTCACGGTGATGGTCTCACCATACTGTGCGTACACCCTCCCTCTCTGCCAACGTACGTGACACAGGGGCCGTCCCGTTGAATAGTGGAGGGCACACGTTTGCGAGGAGGATCGATGGCAAGACGAGAGCAGAGACTTGGCGGCGGCTCGGAGCTCCCGGCCCCGGGGGTTGAGGAGCGTAGCGACGAGGCCCCCGGGGCCGGCGCGTCGTCTGCGGGAGGGGTTCCCGACCCGGAAGTGCTGGCGAAGCCGACCCGGCGGCAGTTCACGGCGGAGTACCGGCTTCGGATTCTGGAGGAGGCGGACCGGTGCACGGACCGCGGCGAAGTGGGCCGGCTGCTTCGGCGAGAAGGTCTGTACAGTTCCCATCTGGCCAACTGGCGCAAGGCGCGGCGGAAGGGCGCGCTGTCCGGTCTGAGGCCGAAGAAGCGTGGCCGCAAGCCTGTCGAGGCCAACCCTCTGACGCCGAAGGTGAGGCGGCTGGAAGCGAAGGTGAGGCGGCTGGAGAAGGAACTCGCCGCCGCGCACACGATCCTGGACGTCCAGGGAAAAGTTGCAGGGCTGCTGGGATTCAGCCTCGAGGACGGGAAGGACTGTTGATGGCGGCAAGGTCCCTGGCCCGGCAGGTCGGCGTCGCGCCGGCGTGCCGGGCGCTGGGCGTGTCGCGGTCGACCTTCTATCGTCGCGCGAGGCCCGCTCCCGGGCAACGGCAGCCCCGCCCCACGCCTGCCCGGGCACTGAGCCAGATCGAGCGGAAACGGGTCGAGGCGACGCTTGCGTCGCCTCGATTCGTCGATCGTTCGCCGGGAGAAGTAGTGGCCACCCTGCTCGACGAGGGCCGGTACCTGTGCTCGGAGCGCACGATGTACCGCATTCTCGAAGCGAATCACCCGGTGAAGGACCGCCGCAACCAGCGGGTTCACCCGCAGTACGCCAAGCCGGAGCTGGTCGCCACCGTGCCCAACCAGGTCTGGTCGTGGGACATCACCAGGCTGCTCGGACCGCAGACCTGGAACTACTACTACCTCTACGTCCTGCTTGACCTCTACAGCCGCTACGCGGTCGGCTGGATGGTCGCTGACCGCGAAAACTCCGCGCTCGCCCAAAGGCTCATCGAGGAGACCTGCCTCAAGCACGGCGTCAAGCCCGATGTCCTGACGCTGCATTCCGATCGAGGCGCCCCCATGACCAGCCAGGGCACCGCTCAACTGCTCGCGCGCCTCGGCGTGAACCGGTCCCTCGGCCGCCCTCGGGTCAGCGACGACAACCCCTACTCCGAAGCCCAGTTCAAGACCCTCAAGTACCACCCCGACTTCCCGGGCCGCTTCCCCGGCCAGGACGCCGCGACCGACTACTGCCGGTCGTTCTTCCCCTGGTACAACACGGAACACCGCCATGCCGGAATCGCCATGCTCACACCCGAGACCGTCCACTACGGCCGGGCCCATGCCGTCATCGAGAAGCGCCAGCGCACCCTGAGAGCAGCCTGGGAACGTCACCCTGAACGATTCGGCGGCGGCCTACCCGTGCATCCGACACTGCCCCAGGCTGTATGGATCAACAAACCCGACAGCGAGACTGCAGAAACGACTCAGTAAATCCAGAACACCGCTGTGTCAATGTCGTTGACAGGTTCCGGACTCTGGCGGCTCACGCCACGGACCGTTCGGCGTCGGGCGTGACGGACTCGGCTGCGGACTGCCCGGTCCGGGGTTGACAGGCTTCGGCAGGGCGTTCCGCTACGAGTGGGAACGGATCAGCTTCTCGATTCGCTCCGTGCCCCGCTCCAGGGTCTCCATCGAGGGGCCGAAGCTGACCCGGCAGTAGCTGTGGTAGCGGGCGTTGCGGCGCCGCCGGCCGGGGTTCACGTCGAAGAACACGCCGGGGACGGTGATGACCTGGACCTGGAGCAGGGCCTTGAAAAACTCGATGCCGTCGCTAAGCGGCGCCGGCAGACCCGCGAGGTTGCCCCAGACGTAGAAGGCTCCCTGCGGTTCGTGCTCGACCTCGATGCCCAGGCCGCGCAGGCGGTCGATGAGGAACCTGCGCTTGCGGGCGAATGCGGTCTGGATCGCCTGCGTCTCCCGCAGCACGAGTTCCGGCTCGAGCAGCGGCACGGCGGCTTCCTGGAAGGGGTGGTTGCCGCCTCCGTCCAGGAAGGAGCCGGCGCTGGTCACCCGGTCGATCACGCTGACGGGCCCGACGATCCAGGACACGCGCCAGCCCGGATAGCGCCAGTTCTTCGTCAGTCCGTCGACCAGGATCACGGGATCCCGGTTCACGTCGTCGACGTGCGCGGCCGCCGAGACCGTTCTCGCGCTGTCGGCGACCCGGGTGCAGGCATCGGGCGCCGGGGTGTAGATGTAGTGCGAGTAGAACTCGTCGAGGATGAAGGTGCACTCGTTGTCGCGGGCGACGTCGACCCATTCGGCCAGGAGATCGCCCTCGACGAGTTGACCGGTCGGATTGCAGGGATTGCTGCACCAGAGCGCGGAGAGGCCGCGACCCACGATCTCCTTCTCGAGCAGCCGCCGCGAGGCGCGGTAGCCGTGGGCCGCGTCGAGCAGGATGGGGATCGGAATGAAGCCCTTGAAGGCGGTCAGGATTTCCTCGTAGGCGGTGTAGTCGGGGATGAAGTGGCCGAGGTTCATCTCGCCCATTGCCGCCGCGATTCGCGTCATGGCGGGCCGACCGCCGGGAGCGATGCTCACGTTCTCGCGTGTGTACTGCGAGCGCTTGTCGCGGCGATACAGGAAGTTGTAGAGCTCGGCCACGCGGTCGCGCAGCTCGTCGATGCCGTCGACCGGCGCGTAGGTCTGGCGGCGCGGGTCAATGTGGAGTTCGTCGCGGCGTGGCGGCGCTCCCGGAAGCGGACCGACCTCCGGGGATCCCTGGCCGAGGTTGTACCAGGTGCGGCCGTCGCCGCCGTGGCCGGCGGCCGCGGCGCGGTGCATCACGTAGATCACGCCGGTCCGGGGCACGCGCCGGAAACCGGGCGTTTCGGGACCGGGATCGACTCCCGTGGTCGGGGCTGCGACTTGCTCTATCATCTGCTGCCGATGGAGCCTATTCGAGTCTTCCCGGTGGCGGGAACGTCTTTCGGGAGCGGCTCGTGACCCTCGGCCCGACGCTGAGCCATCTGCTTTCCGCCGCGCCGGAACCGCTTGTGGCGGGCGACGAGCCGGCAGGTTGGTACCGGGCGTTCAGCGACCGGGTGCTCGCCTCCTGGAGCAGGCAGGCGCCGGCCGATGCCGAGCCCGACGGGCAGGCCTGCTTCGGCCACGGTCTGCTCGGCGGCTTCGTGGCCGATCGGCCGGCCTGGGCGATGGTGGCCGGACACCAGGGGGCGATCCGCCGCCTGGCCTGGGAATGCGGCGGGCTGCACCTGATGCCGGAGGGCGGCATCGTCGCGTTCTGTGCCAGCGAGGAGGGCGGGGCGCACCCGCGCGCGATCCGGTCGTCCCTCGACGTGCTGCCGGATGGCGGTTTCCGCCTCAGTGGCCAGAAGAGGTGGGCGACTCTGGCGCCGTCGGCGGCCGCGCTGCTGCTCATCGCCTCCGTGGGCCGGGAAGGCGACCGCAACCAGTTACGGGCGCTGTTGGTGCCCAGTGACCGGCAGGGAATCGAAATGGCGCCGATGGACCTTGGCGGGCGGGTGACCGCGAACCCCGAGGTGCGGCACGCCGTGGTCGATCTGAACGAGGTGCCGGTGGCGGCGGCGGAGTTGCTTCAGGGAGACGGCTACGCGGACGCCGTCAAGCCCTTCCGGACGATCGAGGACCTCTACATCGGCGCCGCGATGACGGCCTACAATCTGGCGCTGGCGCGAAGGTCGGGCTGGCCGTCGTCGGCGGTGGAAGACCTGCTTCTGCTGCTCGCGACCTCCGAGACTCTGGCCTTCGGCCCGCTGGACGAGCCGGTCGCCCACCTGGGGGTGGCGGCGCTTGGCCGCGCCACGGCGCATGTACGCGAGGCGCATGCGGCGCATTGGGAACTGGTGGACGAGGCGGCGGCGGCGGCCTGGAAGTGTGCCGCGTCGGCCTCCGGCGTGGCGGCTCGGGCCAGGGAACTCCGCCGCCAGGCGGCGTGGCGGCGCCTGGGCCGGGAAGACGCCTAGCCTGGAGTTGAAGGGACGTGCTTGAACGAATCCGCAGCTTCTTTGGCGAACGGATCGATCCGGAGCGGGAGGGCGACCCGGATGCCCGTCTGCGCCTGGCGGCCGCGGCGCTGATGGTTGAAGTGATGCGCGCCGACTTCGATGCCGCTGAAGCGGAGAAGGCGGAAGTGCTGGCGGCGGTACGGCGCCAGTTGGGTCTGGCAGAGCAGGAAACGGCGGAACTCGTGGCGCTGGCCGAGGAGGAGACCGAGGGGACGGTTTGTCTCTACGAGTTCACCCGCCTCATTCACGAGTCGTTCGACGCGGAGCGCAAGAGCCGGTTGCTCGAGGAGCTGTGGCGGGTCGCCTTCGCCGATCGGGTGCTGGAGGCACAGGAGGAGTTCCTGATCCGCAAGATCGCCGGGCTCCTTCACGTTCCGCACGCGGACTTCATCGCCGCCAAGCGCCGGGCGAGGAGCGACGCCCGGAGAGTCTCCGGGTGAGCGAAGCCACTCGCTCGCCGGAGCAGCGCCCGGCCGACCTTCACCCGATCGAGGCGAGCGTGCTGCACGCGCGCCGTGAGCGCGTATTCCTCATTTTCGCCGGACTGTTTCTGGGCTCGATGACGATGCTCAACATCCTGGGAGTGACCCGCTTCCTTGATCTGAGCTTCACCGTGTTCGGCATGCGAATTCCGATGCCGCTGGCAATCGGCGTGCTGCCGTATCCGTTGACGTTCCTCTGTACCGACTTCATTTCCGAGATCTACGGGCGCAAACGGGCCAACTTCCTCGTCTGGGTCGGCTTTCTCGTCAACCTCTGGCTCGCCGTGGTCCTGTGGCTGGGCGGAACACTGCCGGGTTTCGACTCTCCGGTTCCGGGGCCCGACGGACGGCTGCCGATCTTCTTCGAGATCCGGACGATGACCCTGGGCGTGATCGCCGCCTCGATGATCGCCTACCTGAGCGCGCAGCTGTGTGACGTCTACGTGTTCCACTTCTGGAAGCGGCTGACGAAGGGCCGCCACCTGTGGCTTCGCAACAACGGCTCGACGGTGGTCAGTCAGTTCGTCGACTCCTTCTTCGTGATCACGATCACCCACTTCGCCGCCGGCGCTGTCCCGGTGGCGGGCGGCGAGCCGATATGGCCGCAGTTGTGGGTGTTCATCGGCACGGCGTACGTGTTCAAGTTCACGGCGGCGGCCGTGGACACGCTGCCCTTCTACCTGGGCACCCGCTGGCTGCGGCGATACCTGCAGATCGAGGACGGTTGAAGTAGAGTCCGTCGCCCACTATGGACAACTGGAGCCCGACTTCCTGGCAGAGCGCCGACGTGCGCCAGCAGCCCACCTACGGCGATCCGGAAGCGGTGAAGTCCGTCGCGGCCCGGCTCGCCGTCCTGCCGCCGCTGGTGACCTCCTGGGAGGTCGAGGCGCTGAAGGGGCAGTTGGCCTCTGCGGCTCGCGGGGAGCGGTTCGTTCTCCAGGGCGGCGACTGCGCCGAGAGCTTCGCCGAGTGCACCTCCGACTCGATCACCGCGAAGCTGAAGATTCTCCTGCAGATGAGTCTGGTGCTGACCCATAGCCTGAAGAAGCGGGTCACGCGCGTCGGCCGGTTCGCCGGCCAGTACGCCAAGCCGCGCTCGGCCGATACGGAGACGAGGAACGGCGAGACCCTGCCCTCGTACCGGGGTGACCTGGTGAATTCGCTCGCGTTCACGGCCGAGGCGAGGGCGCCCGACCCGCTGAATCTGCTCCGCGGCTACCAGCGCTCCGCCCTGACCCTGAACTTCATCCGTGGACTGATCGACGGCGGCTTCGCCGATCTCCACCATCCGGAGTACTGGAACCTGGACTTCGTTGACCATTCGCAGAACGCCGCCGAGTACCAGCGCCGGGTCGAGTCCATCGCCGATTCGCTCAAATTCATGGAGACCCTGGCCGGTGTCGACGTGGGGCACATCGACCGGGTCGACTTCTACAGCAGTCACGAGGCCCTGCATCTGGTCTACGAGCAGGCGCAGACGCGGACGGTGCCGCGGCGGGAAGGCTGGTACAACCTCTCGACCCACCTGCCCTGGATTGGCCTGCGCACCGCGTTCCGGGGCTCCGCCCACATCGAGTACGCCCGCGGCATCCGCAACCCTCTGGGCGTCAAGGTGGGGACCGGGATGAGCCCGGCCGACGTGGCCCATCTGGTCGAGGTACTGAATCCCGACGGCGAGGAAGGCAGGCTGGCGCTCATCCACCGCTGCGGCGCGGAGAGGATCGCCGCCGAGCTGCCTCCGATTCTGCGGGCCGTGTGCGCTACCGGCAAACCCGTGCTCTGGATCTGCGATCCGATGCACGGCAACACGAAGGGCACCCGGGAGGGGATGAAGACGCGGGCCTTCAGCGACATCCTGTCGGAACTGGAGCAGGCCTTCGACCTCCATCGCGCGAACGGCACGATCCTCGGCGGCGTCCACTTCGAACTCACCGGCGAAGACGTGACGGAATGTGTCGGCGGCGCCCGGGGTCTCGACGAGCGGGGCCTGCGGAGAGCGTATCGGTCCCAGGTCGACCCGAGGCTGAACTACGAGCAGGCCCTCGAGATGGCCCTGCTCGTTGCCCGCAAGGGGACCGCGGCCTAGCCGTATCCGTCCGCCCACCCGGGAATACGGCGCAAGTTCCCCGTTCAAACATGGCCCGGCAGCGAGCGGGTAGTATCTGTCTCTCGTTGCCCCACGAGGGTGCCAGCCCCATGTCCCCGGCCAGTCAGAGTTTCCGTTTCCGCGAGTCGCGCCGTGTGTTGCGCGAGGCGGCAATTCGTCTCACGGTTCCGGGCGGGGATGGCGAACTCTCCGGCTGGACGCGCGACATCGCGACGGGCGGCCTGTTCGTGTCGACGCCGACGCCGATGCCCGTCGGCGCCGCGGTGCACTTCGTGCTGCAGCTCGGCTCGGACGATGAGCCGGCTGATGTCGAGGGCGAGGCGACGGTGGTCTGGGTCCGTCCGGAGGCCGGCGGCGCCGATCAGCCGGCCGGGATGGGGCTGCAGTTCAACCGCGTCGTGCCACCGGGTGAAGAGCGCCTGGCGCTGCTGTTCTCGGAACGGCAGGGGGATGGCGATTTCATCCCGCCGGCTCCCTCACGGGTGGCGGCGGGGGCCGGGATGCAGGAAGCGGATGCCTTCGGAGCCGAAGACGCTGCAGAGACCGTCCGGGGCGACGATCAGGCGAGAGCGGTGGAGCCCGCCGAGCCGGCCGGACTCATCGAGCCGGTCGAGCCCGCCGAGGAGAGACTGGCGGACCCGGTGAGACCGGCAGACTCGGTCGAAACGGTCGGATCGGTCGAACTCGTTCAGGCGGAAGTAACGGATCCGGTCGGACCGGCAGACTCGGTCGAGCTCGTGGAGGCAGAAGTACCGGACCCCGTCGGAACGGCAGGTCTCGCAGAAACGAAGTCAGCGGACAGGGTTGAACCGGTTGAGCGCGTCCACGCGGAAGCCGCGGACAGGGTCGATCCGGCAGATCTCGTCGAGGTGGAAACTGCCGCCCCGGTCGAACCGGTCGGGCTCGTCGAGGTGGAAGCGGCAGAGAGAGTCGAGGCGAAAGCGGCGCCGTCGGAGGAGTCCGTGGAGCCGCAGCTTGAACCGCCAGCCGTCGAGTTCCCGCCCATCGATCGACCCTTGGCAGCGGAGGGCGCGGCCGGCGCCGGCGAAGTGGAGGCCACGCATGCGGAGCTGTTCGGCCAACTGGCGGACGATGGCGACGAGGACTGGATGAAGCCGGACTCGCGGTCCCGCCCCTGGCTGTGGCCGGCGGTCGGCGGGGCCGTGCTCCTCGTTGCCCTGATTGTCTTCCGCGGACCGTTGATCAATCTGTTCGGACCGGGTGGCGCCCCGGCCGAAGAGGGAGCATCGGCTGAAGTTCCCGGCTTCGAGACCTCGACGCCCCGGCCGGGGGCGGAGACGCCGTCGGAGGGAGCCGGGGAATCCTCCACGACGAGCCCGCTGCCCGTGAGCCTGGACGAGCAGGCTGCCGACTCGGCGGTTACGGCCGACACCGAGGCGGCCGGAGCCGCGGCTGCGTCCGCCTCCGAGTCCGCCGAGCCTGTGGCGCTCGAACGAACTGCGCCAGACCCGCCAACCGTCGCCGTCGAGCGAACTGAGCCGGCTCCGTCGGCCGTCGCGGTCGAACAACCGGCGCCAACCGGGCTGATTGCGGGGGGCGAACCGGCGTCGACCGGGCCGACTGCGGCGGGCGAGCAACCCTCGCCATCCCCTCGGACTGTCGCGGCCGGGCAACCTTCGTCAGGGCCACCGGTTGTGGCGGGGGAGACCAGTCCGTCGCCCGCCGCGGGCCGGCCGGCCGTGCGGCCACCGGGACCCGCTGCATCGACACCGCCTGACAAGGCGACCGCTCTGCGTTCGATCACCGCCTCGACGGCAGGTGACCGGACGATGATCGAGATCATCGGCAACGCTGCGTTCCGGCGACACCACGTGTTGCCGCTCGAGTCGCCGCCGCGCCTCGTCGTGCGGTTGATCGGGGTGCGGCAGGACTTCGACGCGAGCGCGGTCAGGGCGCCCCGGCTGCGCGGAGTGCGCACGGGAGTTCATGGCCGGGGGGCGACCAGGAACCTGCACGTCGTGCTCGATCTCACCGGCCCCGGGATCGCTGCAGCGGTCGAGCGGCGGGGCGACCGCGTCGTCGTCAGCCTTTCGGATTGACCCCACCCGCGTCCGCCGGCGGGCGTAGCGGGCCGGGCCCTTCAGGCGGCGCGCCGCGGGTTGCGGCCGGCATGCTCGCGAGCCGGGTTCTCGGCGTGGTCCGGGAGGCCGTCGTCGCGAGCCTGGCCGGGGTCGGTGCGCTGACGGACGTCGTGTCGGCGGCTTTCCGGGCGCCCAATGTGCTGCAGAACCTGCTCGGGGACCAGGCGCTGTCGGCCTCCTTCATCCCGGCATACAGCCGGCTGGTCGGCGAGGGCCGGCGGCGGGAGGCCGGCGCTCTGGCCGGGGCGATGTTCGGCCTGCTGTTCGCCGCGATGGGAGTGCTCAGCCTGCTCGGCGTCATCCTGGCGCCCTGGCTGGTGCGGCTCCTGGTCCCCGGCTTCGCGGGCGACGCCGAGGCGGTGGCGGCGGGGACGGCCACAGTCGACCGCCTCACTCTGACCACGACCGCGGTCCGCATCTGTTTCCCGATGGTGGCGGCGATCACGCTGTCGGCCTGGTGCCTGGGAATCCTGAACAGCCACCGCCGCTTCCTGCTCCCGTACCTCGCGCCGTGCTTCTGGAATGCGGGGGTGATCGGCGTCGTCTGGTTCGTCGCGTCGCGGACCTTCGATGGCGAGGCAGAGAGGATCGAGTCGCTCGTGCTCGCCGTCTGCTGGGGCGGCCTGCTCGGCGGTCTGTTGCAGTTCGCGGTGCAGCTGCCGTCGGTGTTGCGCGTTTCCGGCGGCCTGCGCCCTTCGTTCAATCTGAGGGCGCCCGGTGTGCGGAAGACCCTGGCCAAACTCGGACCGGCTGTCGCGGGCCGCGGCGTGGGCCAGTTGGGCGCCTACGTCGATGTTCTGCTGGCCTCCCTCCTGGTCGAGGGTGCGATGGGGGCGCTCATGTTCGGCCAGCGCCTGTACCTGCTTCCGATCAGCCTCTTCGGCGTCTCGGTGGCGGCGGCGGAGTTGCCCGAACTGGCGCGGCTCCGGGGCGATGGCGAGGAGAGGTCGGGAGCGGCCGCGTTGCGCGCCCGGCGCTCACTGGCGGCGATGTCGTTCCTCATGGCGCCGACCCTGGTGGGCTATCTCGCGTTGGGCATGGGAGTTGTCGGCGCCGTCTATCGCCGCGGCGAGTTCGGGATCACCGACAACTGGCTGGTGTTTTTCGTGCTTGCCGCCTATTCCCTGGGTCTGCTCGCTTCGAGCGCCTCGCGTCTGCTGCAGAGCGTGTTCTTCTCGCTCGGCGACACGCGGAGCCCGGCCTGGATTGCCGCGATGCGGCTGATCGCGGCGGCGGGAGTCGGCGCGGTCCTGATGATCTGGCTGGACCGTATCCCGGTGGCGGACGTCGCGCTGGTCGGCTGGTTCGGGCCGGTCCCGGTGGAGTCCGTCCAGACGCTGCGGCTTGGCGCGGTCGGTCTGGCGCTGGCCTCGGCGGTCGGCAGTTGGCTCGAACTGGTGCTGCTGTTGCGGCAGCTGCGTCGGCGCGGGGCGCCGGCAGGGGCGCCGTGGCGGGCGTGGCGCCGCCATCTGCCGCTCGCGCTCCTCTGTCTGGCGCCCTGGGCCGCGACTCAGACCCTGGTTCCGGGTCCGCTCTGGTTTGCCGGCACGGCGCCCGTGATCGGCTTCGCCGTGACCTACCTGATTGCGGCCGACCGGCTCGAGGTGCCCGAGGCGCAGGCCCTTCGGCGCTGGCTCACGGAAACCTGGCGCCGCCAGGGGACGTAGTCTGGGGCAGGAGGTCAAGCATGGAGGTTCTGCTCAGTGTGGGTCTGGGAGTCGGCCTGGCGGCGGCCTGTGGATTCCGGGTCTTCCTGCCCGTCCTGGTGATGGGCGTCGCGGCCAGGGCCGGCGCACTCGATCTCGCCGAGGGCTTCGCGTGGATGGCGGGGACTCCGGCCCTGCTCGCTCTCGGCATCGCGACGATCTGTGAGATCGGCGCCTACTACATCCCCTGGATCGACAATGTTCTCGACGTGGCCGCGATGCCGGCGGCCGTGACCGCGGGCATCGTCGTGGCGGCCGCGAACATCGAGACCGCGACGCCGCTGGTGGGCTGGGCTCTGGCCGCGGTGGCGGGCGGCACGGCGGCGGCGGTGGTCCAGTCGGGGACGACGCTGCTGCGCGGGGCCTCGACGATGATGACGGCGGGCATCGGCAATCCCGTCGTGTCCACCGCAGAGGCGGGATCGGCCGCCGGCCTGTCGCTGCTGGCGATCGCGATGCCCGTGTTCGCCCTGGCCGCCGTCCTGCTCCTGGTTGCCGTCGTCAGCGCCCGGCTGTTGCGGCGGCGCGCGCTCAGGGCGCGGCCCGCAGACTCCTGAAACGCTGGTCACGGGGGTCCTGAACAGTGGCTGAGGGGAGGCGGCGCGGCAGGCCGGCACGGACTTTTGGACTCTGGAACAGTCCTGCGTTGGACAGCACTTCCGCTTTGAACCGGCATCCGCCGTCGGATAGGGTCACGGCCAAGGCGGAGTGGGACCATGGATGAACCGGTGACGTTGAAAGCTGCCGCTGGGCCGGTCGCGGCGGTCGAGTCGCCGCCCGCGCGGGGGTCGAGCCCCGGTCGCGGGGCCGGAGGGACGTTCGAGTGGTCGCCGAAGGACTTCGAGACCGTGCCCCACTCCAAGATCCACCGACTGCGTTGCCGGGAGATCGAAGACGCGCTCGAGATCTGGCTGGAGGACCGTGAGGCCTACGTTGGCGGCGACCAGAACGTCTACTACGACGAAGGCGATCTCGACAAGGTTCTGGCGCCCGACGTGTTCGTGGTCTTCGGCGTGTCGAAACGGCTACGGATCAACTACCGGATCTGGGTCGAGGGGCCGCCCCCGTGCTTCGTGCTCGAGGTCCTGTCTCCGTCCACGCGGTGGCGCGACCTGGTGGACAAGAAGGCGATCTACGAGCGCATGGGAGTGCGGGAGTACTTCGTGTTCGAGGGGGCCGACGACGAGGGACGGGTCCGCGGCAGGCCGATCGAGCCGGCGCTTCAGGGTTTCCGATTGCGTGCCGGCGTGCCGGATGGCCGCGGAACCGCACGGTATGAGCCGATCACTGCCTGGTCCCGGGCGGAACGTCCACCCGGGGAAGTCACGGTCGGCTACACGAGCGAAGTCCTGGGCCTGGGCGTGACGCTCAGGTCCGACTGCGAGGGAGTGCGCTTCCTCGATGCGGAATCGGGTAGCTTCCTGCCGACGGCGGAAGAAGCCCGGCTGCTGGTGGAGAACCGGGCCGATGAAGAACGCGCAGCGCGAGTGGCGGCAGAAGCCCGGATCGCCGAACTGGAACGTCTGCTGGCAGCCGCGGAAGGTCGCGGCCGACCGCGGGCGCCGAGGGCACGGGGAACCACCTAGCGACGAAGCCGCGCGAGCCTGCGGCGGAGGCGCGGGGCATGGTGAGAGGCCGATGGAGGATGTGACCGCTGTGACGACGGGGGACATCGGACCGCGCGTCGGGCGGCGCCGGCTGAATCGTCCAGCCGGGGCGGCGGCTGCCGGCCATGAACCGGACCATGCCGCAGTTGCTCCGGCCGGAGGGGCTTCGGGACGGGCTGCTGGCCTCGTGCTCGCCGTGCTGGCTCTTGGATGCGCTTCGACCGGCGCGCGGGAGGCCGGCGAGCGCTCGCTGCAGAGCGAACTGGAGCGGCGTGGGGTCAGCCGCGTCGTCGTGCCGTTCGCGCTGAGCGAGGAGATGGCCGAGTGGACTCGCGGCTCGGTCGGCGAGACGGGGCGGGAGGAGCGTCTCGATCGTCTCGTGGAGCTGGTGACGAACGCGTCTCTGCTCGGCGTGCGGTACGAAGCCGGATACACGGGCTCGGCGGTCGAGGTGTTCACGGAACGGATGGCGAATTGTCTGGCCTTCACGCAGATGTTCGTGGGCATGGCACGTGAGCTGGACCTGGCTGCGTACTTCGTCGAGGTGGACGTGGAGAACTTCGAACGCTCGGGGGATCTGATCGTCGTGTCCGATCACGTTGCGGTGGGGTTCGGGCCGAGGCACACGATGCGGGTCATCGACTTCGGGGTGCGTCAGGAGGATGAAGGCTGGCGCGTGAATCGGATCAGCGACCTGACGGCCACGGCGCTCTTCTATTCGAACCGCGGCGCCGAGGCGCTCCGCGCGGGACAGCTGGAGGAGGCGGTGGCCTGGCTCGGGGACGCGGTCCGGATCGATCCCGAACTCACCTCCGCCTGGGTCAACCTGGGCGTTGCGCAGCGGCGGAGCGGACGCGTCGAGGCGGCCGAGGCGAGCTACCGGCGGGCGCTCGAGATCGACCCGCGGGGCGGTTCGGCGCTCGCCAACCTGGCGGTGCTGTTGCGGATGAACGGCCGCGCCGGCGAGTCGGAGGAGTTGCTCCGGTTGGCCGCGACGACGCGCAACCGCAACCCGTTCACGTACGTCGCCCTGGGCGACCTGAGCCTGCGCTACGGCCGCCTCGACGAGGCGCAGCGCTACTACAACCGGGCGCGGCGACTCGGCCCCGACGAAGCGGCGCCGGCTGCCGCGCTGGGTGAGCTGCTGCTCCGCCGGGGCGCGCGGCGGGCGGCCGAGAAGCTGCTTCGCCGCGCCCAGCGGCTGCAGCCCGACGGCGGCCAGCGGATCGATCGCCTGGCCCGACTGCTGGCGGGCGCCTGAACCCCGCGAGTCGTTTGCGAGCGGAATCCGACGTGCCGCGCCTCTGGCAGCTCTGGATCGATACCGGAGGTACGTTCACCGACTGTGTGGCGATCGATCCGCTCGGCGCGGTCCAGTGCATCAAGGTCCTGAGTTCCGGAGCGGTCCGGGCGACGGTCGTATCGGAGGCTGCGGAGGACCTGCGCCTGGCGACACCGTTCGATCTTCCGGACCGCTTCTTCGAGGGCTACGACCTCGCGCCGCTCGTCGGCGGTGCTCCGGCGCGCGTGCTGGAGTGGTCGGCGGATGGTTCCTGCCGGTGCGCTTCGGGTCGAGGCAGCCGGAACGGCGGCGCTGCTGCAGGCCGGGGTCGCCCGGACCGGCGCCCCGGCGCCGACGCAGCGGATGATCACCGGGTCTTCGAGCGGGACCAGGTCGTGGAGCTCGTGTCGCCCGAGAACGCCCCCATTCTCGCCGCCCGCATCGCCACCGGCCGGGCGCTGGGCGAGCCGCTGCCGCCCTGTGATCTCCGGCTTGCCACGACCCGGGGAACGAATGCGCTGCTCGAGAGGGCCGGTTCGCGGACAGTGCTGTTCGTCACCGAGGGCTTCGCCGATCTGCTGCTGATCGGAGACCAGGCGCGGCCGGACATCTTCGCGCTCAACATCGAGCGGCCCGCGCCTCTGTACGAACGCGCGGTCGAGGTCGGTGGCCGCCTCGACGCGGAAGGCCGCGAGCTGGCGCCGCTCGACGAGGAGGGATTGACGAAGGCTGCCAGGGCGCTCGTCCTGGAGGGCTTCAGGGCCGCTGCGGTGGCGCTGATGCACAGCTACCGGAATCCGGTGCACGAACAGCGCGCCGAGAGCTGCCTGCGGGCGGCCGGTTTCGAGACCGTTTCGTGTTCGGCCGAACTGGCGCCCCTGATCAGGATCGTCCCTCGCGCGCACACGGCGGTCGTGGACGCGTACCTGGGACGCGCGGTCGGCGGTTACCTCGAGACCACCGGCGCCGTGCTCTCGGGCGGCCCGGCGGAGGAGGAGGGCCGCGTCGCGCCGCGCGTGATGACCAGCGCCGGCGGCCTGGCGAGCTTTTCGAGCTACCGGCCGAAGGACAGCCTCCTCTCGGGCCCGGCCGGCGGCGTGGTGGGCGCGGCGGCGGCCGGACGCGCGAGCGGCGTCGAGCGGGTGATCGGCTTCGACATGGGCGGCACGAGTACCGACGTCTCGCGCTACGACGGCGACTTCGAGTACAACTTCGAGTTCCGCGTCGGCGACGCGACCGTCGTGGCGCCGGCACTGGCGATCGAGACGGTGGCGGCGGGCGGCGGCTCGATCTGCGGTGTCGATCACGGGCAGCTCAAGGTCGGGCCCGAGAGCGCCGGAGCACGGCCCGGGCCGGCCTGCTACGGCGCCGCCGGGCCGCTGACCATCACCGACGTCAACCTCCTGCTGGGGCGAATCGACCCGGGGGCTTTCGGTCTTCCGATCGACGTGGCCGCTGCCGAACGGCGGGCGGCGGACGTGCTGGCCGGTCTGCCAGGCGGGGAGGAGGGACTGCTCGGAGGCTTCCTGCAGGTCGCCAGCGAACGCATGGCGGACGCGATCCGCCGCATCTCCATCTCGCGCGGCTACGACCCGGCAGACCATGCGCTGGTCAGTTTCGGCGGCGCCGGTGGTCAGCACGCCTGCGCCATCGCGACCGAGCTGGGCATGCGCACGGTGATCGTGCCGCTCGACACATCGCTGCTGAGCGCGGTCGGTCTGGGCCACGCGGTCCTGGAGCGATTCGCACACCGCCAAGTCCTGGAGACCCTGGAAGACGCTGCGATCGGCCCGCTGGTCGAAGAGCTCGAGCAGCAGGCGCTGGCCCGACTGGTCAGCGAACGGGGAGCGAACCTGGAGGGCGCCAAGGTTCGCAGGCGGATTGTCCGGCTGCGTCTGCTGGGACAGGAGACGGCGCTTGAGGTGGAACCCCCTTCGTCGGCCGAGGCGCGTTCGGCCGACGTCGTGGCCGCCCTGTTCGCGGAACGCTACCGGGCCGTGTACGGCTACGAGCCGCCGGATCATCCGGTCGAGGTGGAGTCGATCCGCGTGCTCGCCTCCACCGCGCCGGCCGCGGCGCGCCTGATCCGCGGCCCGTCGCAGCGATCGTCCGAGCCGGCGCCGCGCACCTGCCGGGTCTGGTTTGACGGCTGGAGGCAGGTCGACCTGCTGCACCGGGACCGTCTTGCTGCCGGCTTCGAACGTGCCGGACCCTGTCTGGTTCAGGAGCGCCACAGCATCACCGTGGTCGAGCCGGGCTGGGCGCTGGGCGTCGACGACGCGCGCGCCCTGGTTCTGAGCCGCCCGGGACCCTGAACGGCTGGAACGTCCGACACCCGACCCCGTGACCTGAATGGCCTCGGAGCAGGGCCGTTTCCAGGTTGGGCACTCCGATGTCCAAGGCGCGGAGCCGAACCCGGGTCGGAAGATCCGTGCTGGCACGACATGTCTGGCCCCGGGAACGCGGGTATCCTGCCGGCACTGGGCGTGAAGCACTGGACTTCGGGATGGTCCTGAGGGGCTCCGGGGGCAGTTCCGGCCATGGATTGGCTAGAGCTAGAGTGGCCGCTTCAAGGGAAACCGCGTGTCGATGGAAACAAACCACCTGCGCTCGCCGTCCGAGACACTGTGGGCTGCGGCTCGGCATGCTCCCCGGAATGCTGCGGTCCGACTGCCCCGTGATTCCATGACTTCGTTGTCCGATGTGGTCTCTCGAGTTCGAACCCTGTGCTCCAGACGATCCGGCGTCTTCCGTCTGCTGTTCGCCGCTTGCGCGGCGGCGCTTCTCGGCTGTGCCCACACCAGCGTGCTGGAGCGCATCCCGGAGGTCGCGCAGCCGCCGGCCGGGTTCGACCTGGGAACCGACCCGGTAACCGACCCTCCCGCCGTCGCGGAGGCGCCCGGCGCCTGCGGCGCCCTGGGCGACGAGACCCTGCGGGAGTTGCAGGACCAGCTGGCCGGTCAGAGCTTCGACCTTCAGGCGGCCTGGAGCCGGGTCGAGGCAGCCGACGCCCGCGCTCGCGAGAGCGGCGCCTACCTCATGCCGCGTCTCGATGCTTCGCTCACCGGCAACGACCTGACCTTTCCGAGCACCGGAGTCGTGAACCAGTTCCTGCTGCAGGGCGCGGCCTGGGACTCCAGTCTGGCGGCCAGCTTCGAGATCGATCTCTGGGGCAGGTTGCGGAATCGCGAAGCGGCGGCCCTGCTGGATGCCCGGGCGAGCGTTCAGGATCTGCGCTCGTTGGCGATCAGCCTGTCGTCGGTGCTGGCGGAGGCTTGGTTCGGCATCGTCGCGGAAAGAGAGCTGATCGCTCTTCTCGAGAGCCAGCAGCAGACGTCGGAGCGATTCCTCGAACTGACGCAGTTGCGGTTCGGCCAGGGCCTGGGCCCGGCTCAGGACATTGGCCGCCAGCGCGAGCAGTTGCTGAGCCTGCAGGGGCAGATCGAACTGGCTCGGGGCCGGCTGGAGTCCCTGGAGTTCCAGCTCGCGGTGCTCCTGGGTGGTTCCGAGCGCCGGACGCCGGTTTCCCCGACGGGCCTGGGACCGCTTCTGGCGGCAGCCGAGCGGCCCGGCCTGGGCGTACCGGCCGAGTTGCTGGAACGGCGGCCCGATCTGCTGGCGGCCCGCCGCCGGGTCGAGGCGGCCGACCGGCGGGCGGCAGCGGCGGTCAAGGAGTGGTTGCCCTCGCTGTCCCTGAACGCTCTTTTGACCGGGCGTGCGCTGGAGGTCGTCGACGTCCTGGATGACCTGGTACGGCAGATCGGCGGTAGCGCGTCGCAGGCTCTCTACGGCGCCGGCGGACGGCGCGCTCGCATTGACCAGGCATACGCGGCGGCGGAGGAGAGTCTCTACGCGTACGCGCAGTCGGTGGTGGGCGCCGTCGGCGAGGTGCAGACGGCGCTTGCGGAGGGCCGGAGCACGCGCGAGCTCGTGGCGAACCTCCAGGAGCGGCTCGGGGAAGCGCGGCGGGTGCTGCTCCTGACCAGCGAGTCCTATCGCGAGGGCGCCACGGACTACCTGAACGTGTTGACCGCGCTACTCTCGCAACAGGGACTCGAGCAGGCCCTGATCGACGCGCGACGCCAGCAACTTGCCAGCCGGTTGCAACTGTGCCGCGCGCTCGGTTTCGCGCCGGGGACCTCGATTGACCGGCTGACCGTGCAACTGGCGGCGGGTCCGCAGACGGTCAGCCCGGGAGGAGCACGGTGAAGGGCAACATGATTCGAGCAGGCCTCGTGGCGCTGATTCTCGTGGTCGGCGTGGCCGTCGCGATGCAGATCGTGCGGCTGCGGCCGGAGGCGGTGCAGACGCCGCCTGACGACTCGGGCGTTCTGGTCGAAGTGGCCGTCGTTAAACGCCTTCCCAGGCGCATCGATGTCGAAGCGCAGGGCACGGTGACGCCGGCGCAACGAGTCGTCGTGCAGCCGCAGGTGAGCGGACGCATCGCCGTCGTCGCGCCGGAACTCTCTCCGGGGACCATCCTGCGCGAGGGCGACCTGATCTTCGCGATCGAGGACGCGGACTTCAAGCTCGCGGTCGCCCGGGCCACGGCCGCCGTATCCGAGTCGGCGGCGCAGTTGGAACTGGAGCAGGGGCGAGGCCGGGTCGCGGAGCGGGAGTGGGAGCTGTTCCAGGACGAACTCGATCCGGAGCAGATGGAGGCGTCGCTGGCGCTGCGGGAACCTCAGCTCCGCTCGCGGTTGTCGGCGGTCCAGACCGCTCGCGCCAACCTCGCGCGGGCGCGGCTCGACCTGGATCGCACGGTGGTGCGAAGCCCCTTCAATGCCGTCGTCCTCTCGGAGGCGATCGAGGTCGGACAGACGGTGACGCCCCAGAGCCAGACGGTCACGCTGGCGGGCACCGATGCGTTCTGGGTCCAGGCCGCGGTTCGCACGGAGGAACTCGATCAGATCCGGGTCCCCGTCCTTCACGGAGACGCTGAGGGTTCGCGCGCCCAGGTACGGCTCGATCCGGAGCAGGACGATGTCCTGCCGGGGCGCGTCGTCCGACTTCTCAGCGATCTCGACACCGCGGGTCGAATGGCGCGGGTACTGGTGGAGGTCAGAGATCCGCTCGACCTCGAGGCCGGCGGAAGCGCATCCGGGAGGCGAGGACTCCTTCTTCTGGACAGCTACGTGGACATCCTGATCGAGGGCGCCGTCGTTCGCGAGCTGTTCGAGGTGCCCCGTGACTGGCTGAAGGAGGGCAACCGACTGTGGCTGGACAACGGGGGGCAGCTCGAAATGCGGCCGGTCGAGGTTGCGTGGCGCTTCGAGGACAGCGTCTGCATCGAAAACGGCTTGAACGATGGGGAGACGGTCGTGACCAGTCGTCTCGCGACCCCGATCGCAGGGATGAAGCTGCGCCGGGTGGATGGCTCGTCGCCGATGGTCGCGTCGGACTTCCTGTCCGAGGGGAGTCGCTGGGATGTTTCGGCGTGGGAGACCGGCGCTGTGGGCGCCGTCGCGCGTTCGGCTCGACCAGGGTTGGCGGCCTCTGCGTCCCAACGGCGGGCCGAGGCGTCGCCGGAGCCCGCGCCCGTTAGCGAGGTGGCCCAATGAGCCTGCTGTCTCACGACCACGGGCCGGTCGACAAGAAGGGTCCGATCGGGTGGATGGCCTCCAACCCGGTGGCGGCGAACCTGCTGATGTTCGTCCTGGTGGTTGGCGGGATCATGTTCGCGCTGAGCATCAAGCGCGAGGTGTTTCCCGAGATCGAGATGGACATGGTGACCGTCGTCGTCGCCTATCCGGGAGCATCGCCGCAGGAAGTGGAAGAGGGCGCCGTTCTCGCGGTGGAGGAGGAGATCAGCTCGCTCGACGGCATCAAGAAGATCAGCTCGGTCTCGGTCGAAGGGATCGGCACGGTGATGGCCGAGTTGCTTCAGAGCGCGAACGCCGACCGCACGCTGAATGACATCAAGAGCGCCGTGGACCGGATCACGTCCTTTCCGCAGGATGCCGAGCGGCCGGTCATCTCGTTGATCACGAACCGGCGGCAGGTCCTGTCGCTGCTCGTTCACGGCGATGTGGACATCAAGTCCCTCGACCGGCTCGCCGAGGAGATCCGCGCCGAGCTGCTCTCCGACGAGCGGATCACCCTGGTCGAGAAGGCTGGCATTCCGCCGCCCGAGATCAGTGTCGAGGTGTCGTCCGAGAACCTGCGCCGGTACGGTCTCACTCTGCCCCAGATTTCGGCCGCGGTGCGCGCCGCCTCGATCGATCTGCCGGGGGGCTCGGTCAAGACCGAGGGCGGCGAGGTGCTGGTGCGCACCACCGAGCGGCGCGACTACGGAGAGGAGTTCCGGGACATCACGCTGATCGCCCGGGCCGATGGCACCCGGGTGCGTCTTCGTGACGCGGCGGAGGTGATCGACGGCTACCGGGAGACGGACGAGGAGCTCCTGTACAACGGTCAGCGGGCCATCGACCTGCAGGTGTTCCGGGTCGGCGCCGAGGTGCCGCTAACCGTCTCGAGCGCGGTGTACGAGCTGCTGGAGCGCCGCCGGAGCACCCTTCCCGACTCGGTAGGTCTGGCGATTGTCGCCGACGAGTCGGAGGAGTATCGCGACCGTCTGTCGATCCTGGGCAAGAACGGGCTGCTCGGCCTGATCCTGGTGATCACGGTCCTCGGCATCTTCCTGCGGCCCGCGGTCGCCTTCTGGGTCAGTGCCGGCATCGCCATCGCTTTCTGCGGTTCGTTCTTCCTCATCTCGATGTTGGGCGTGTCGATCAACATGATCTCCCTGTTCGCCTTCATCCTGGTGCTGGGCATCGCGGTGGACGACGCCGTCGTGGTGGGCGAGGCGATCTTCTACCACCGCCGCAGCGACAACCGGCTGGAAGCCGCGATCGTCGGAACCCGGGAAGTCCTGACGCCGGTCACCTTCGCCGTCATCACGACGATCATCGCGTTCATTCCCCTGGCGCTGGTGCCCGGCATCACCGGCAAGTTCTTCCGCAACATTCCGCTGATCGTCATCCCGGTCCTGGTGCTTTCGCTGGTGGAGTCCGTGTTCATCCTGCCCGCGCACCTGCGGCACGTCGGCAGGACAAAGCTGAGGGGGAGGAAGGGGCGGAGGCGTTCGCTCAACCCGTTCAGACGGCTGGGGAGGCTCCAACTCCGCTTCTCCGAGTGGGTCGAGCGGGTCATTGCCGCGCGCGTGCCGCCGCTGACCCGGCGGTTGGTGCGAGACCGCTACCTGACCGTGGCCGTCCTCTTCGCCGGGCTCATCATGGCTGTCAGCGTGGTCGCCGGCGGACACCTGAAGTTCAACTTCTTCCCCCAGATCGAGGGCGAGTTCGCCAACGGGGTGATCGAGCTTCCCTTCGGCGCTCCGGTGGCGGACACTCGCGAGGTGGTGCAGCTGGTGACCCGAGCCGCCGAAGAGGTCGGCGCCGAACTCGTGGCGGAGGGGCGAATGCGCCCGCGGCGCGACGGCTCGACGCTGGACACCGTCTTCGAGGGGATCAGGGCACGGGTCGGAAGTGCCGACACCGGCGCGTTCGGTCCTGGCAGCGGCATCGCCATGACCGGCGGTCACGTGGCGGTCGTCACGACCTACCTCGTTCCGGACGCCGACCGCGAGTTCGGGTCGGCCGAGTTCACGCGGCGCTGGCGTGAGCGGGTCGGCGACCTCCCCGGCGTGGACCGCCTGTCGTTCGACTACAACGACGGTCCGTCGGCCGGCGCGAAGGTCTCGGTCCAGCTCGAGCACACCCGGACCGCTCCCCTCGAAGCTGCCGCTGCGCGCGTGGCCGCGGGGCTCGCGAACTACGCCGGTGTCTTCGATGTCGACGACGGCTTCAAGGTCGGCAAGCCGCAGCTCGACCTGGAGCTCAAGCCGGCTGCCAAGGGTCTGGGGCTCACGGAGGTCGACCTCGCCGCCCAGGTCCGTGGCGCGTTCTTCGGCGCCGAGGCCAGCCGGCAGCAGCGCGGCCGCGACGAGTTGCGGGTCTACGTTCGGCTGCCGAAGGAGGAGCGTGACTCGGTCCACGCGATCGAGAACCTGCTCGTCCGCACGCCGGCCGGAGGCGAGATTCCGCTGCACCAGGCCGCCTACGTGAGCCCGGGAACGTCGTTCACCCAGATTCTGCGCGTCGACGGCCGTCGAACCGTGACCGTGACCTCGGACATCGATCCCACGATGACGACCGGCAACGACATTCGTGCCGCGCTGGCGCGCGACATCCTGCCGGACGTGGTGGCCGACACGCCCGGCCTGACGTTCAACTTCAGCGGCGAGCAGGAAGCGCAGGCCGAAGCCGTGGGGTCTCTGACCCAGGGTCTGATCATCGCGATGCTCGCGATGTACTCGTTGATGGCCGTCGCCTTTCGCAGCTACCTGCAGCCGATCGTGATTCTCGCGGCCGTGCCCTTCGGCATGTTCGGGGCCGTGCTCGGCCACCTGTTGATGGGCTACGACCTGAGCTTCCTGAGCATCTTCGGTCTGGTGGCGCTGGCCGGCGTGGTGGTCAACGACTCGCTGGTGCTGATCGACGCGGTGAACCAGTTGCGAATGGAAGGCAAGAGCGCCCTGGACGCAGTGATCGGCGGGGTGACCCGGCGCGTGCGGCCGGTCATCCTGACCTCGCTTACGACCTTCTTCGGCCTGATGCCGATCATCCTGGAGCGTTCGAATCAGGCGCAGTGGCTGGTTCCGATGGCACTCAGTCTCGGCTTCGGCGTTCTGTTCGTGACCGGAATCGCCCTGGTTCTCGTTCCGTGCCTGTACATGATGATCGAGGATCTCAAGCACGGCTTCCGCTGGCTGGTGTTCGGCGAGCACTCGGCGGAGCCGGAGCCGGCGCCGCTGCCACAGCCGGGTGGCAGGTAGAGCGGGTTAGCGCCCAGGCGACTTTGAGCCGTGGACGACCTGGTGCGTGCGTGCGAGCCGCTCTGGCCTCGCGGCATCTCGATCTTCCTCTCGCACGAAGCGCGATTCCGAAATCCGCTGGCGCCGGCCGATCGCGAAGCGCTGTCGGAGTCGGAGTCGGCCACAGATCCTGCTGTTGTCGCGGTCGTGGCCGACGAGTTGCCAAGCCGCCTCGACCGGCTTGAGCGGGGCACGTACTTCCCGGTTCCCCTGGCGCGCGCGGTGGCTGCCGGCCGCGCTTTCGACGACGCCCTGATGTCGTTCCACTATCCGCCGATTCAGGTCGACGCCGACCGGCGCTGGGTCTGGAAGGGCCGTTCGGTGGCCGACCGCATCCGGCGGTTCTTCATTCAGCACATCGGATACGAGCCGGCGCTCGGCGTCTGGTTCGTGGAGTACCGCGTCAACGACGGCTGGTGGGACAAGTGCTATCTCGATTGCGAGACGACGCCGCTCGTCGCGGTTCAGATGCGGGAGGACGCCGACGCCGGTGAAGGCGGGGTCATCGCCGACCTGAACAACGGCGAGAGCGACGCCCTCGATCCCGATTCACTCCGCCTCGACAAGGACGAGCGGTTGTTCGCGTCCTCGGTCCGGCATGGCCTGGTCGAGATCGCGGACGCCCCCCGCTTTGCGTTGCTGCGGACTGTTTCGGATGATCTCCGGACTGTGGAGTTCGCCGGGGCCCGGCGAACCCTCCGCTGGCCGGACTCCGACTGAGCGCCCTGGAGATCAAGAGTCCGCGCGCCAGAACCATCCCGTTCGCAACCGCGTAGAGAGCCACACCGCGGCAACGGCGCAGCCTCGGATCGCCGCGAAGGCGCCTGGACTCACGGTGCTGCGTTGCTGCCCCTTGGACCTCCTACCCCTCGACAACGTTGCCGTCCGCGTCGAGGAACCTCATCTCACCGAGCCCCAGCGCTCTGACCTTCTCCTCGATCCGGACGCGGTCGCCGACCACGATCCAGACCAGGTTGTCCGGCTGGAGCACCCGGTCCGCCTCGGCGCTTATGTCGGAGAGGCCTACGCCTCGCACGTTGTCGGCGAAGGTGTCCCAGTAGTCGTCCGGCAGGTTGAAGCGGGTCATCTCGATGATGCTCGCCATCACCGCGCCGTTCGTCTCCCAGCGCCCGGGCAGGGTCAGCGTGTTCTGGTCCGTCACCTTGGCCAGTTCGTCCGCGGTCGCCGGCCTGCTGCCGCCGCTGCGGATGCCCCGAATCTCGTTGTCGATCTCGGCCATCGACTCGGCGGTCCGGTCCGTCTGGACCGGCGCGAAGACGTAGTAGGGCCGCTGCCCCGCGGCGTCGAGAAGGATCGCCCGGGCGCCGTACGACCAGCCCTTGTCCTCGCGCAGGTTCAGGTTGATCCGCGAGGTGAAGCCGCCGCCCAACATGTCGTTCATCGCCTCGATCCGGAGGTTCGCGGGATCCCCCTTCGGCGGCGCTACCTGGCCGGCGAAGATGATCGACTGCGCGGAATCGGGCCGGTCGATCAGGTAGACGACCGTCTCGGGCTGCGCGGGGACCTCGGCCAGGTTCTTGGCCGGCACGTCGCCCGCCTCCCAGCTCGCGAAGCGGGATTCGACCGCCGGCAGCAGGTCGCCCATCGCGATGTCGCCGACGACGACGAGCGTCGCGTTGTTCGGCTTGAACCAGGTGTCGTGGAAGGAGCTCAGCGAGTCGAGGCCGAGTTCGCTCACCGACTGCTCGGTCCCCGATCCGGTCAGGGGATTGCTGTAGGCGTGGCCGTCGCCGTAGAGGATGCGCGGCAGGACGCGCTGGGCCATGGACACCGGCTGGACCTTCTCTCGGCCAATCCCGGCGAGCTGCTGCTGTTTCAGGCGATCGAACTCGTCCTCGGGGAAGGAGGGATTCAGGACGACATCGGCGAACAGGTCGAGCGATTCGTCGAGATTCGAGGTGAGTGCGCTCATCGAAACGCTCGACGCGTCCAGGTTGGAACCGGCGCCGAGCGTGGCGCCCAGGGTGTCGAGTGCGTCCGAGATCTCGAGCGCGTCGCGGGACATCGTCCCCTCGTCGAGCATCGCCATCGCCATCCGCGCAGTGCCGGGGAGGGCGAACTGGTCCGAGGCGTAACCGGCGTCGAGCAGCAGGGTGAAGTTGACGACGGGCACCGCGTCGCGCTGGGCCAGGATCACCTTGAGGCCGTTGTCGAGTTCAGCGGTTTCACGCGCCGGGAAGCTGGCCTGAGGGAACTCGGTGACCTCGGGCGGGCCGGAGGAGCGGTCGAGGGTGCTGTCCGTCGTGGTGTAGGTGGCGTAGGGCCTGACCTCGACGGTCAGGACGCCGTCGCCCAGCCACTCGACTGCCGCGCCGTGGACGTCCGAGACGGTTGCGGTCAGCAGGTTCTCCTGCTGCTGTTTGTGGCCGTCCGGGCTGCCGAGATAGACCTCGCTGGCGGCGAGGACATCGGACTTGCCGCCGAAGCCGCCGATCCGTTCGACGCCGCGAACGAAGCTCGCCCGCTGGCTGGCCTGGGCGCGTGCGAGTTCCTCCGCGGTCGGCCCCGACGCGAGGAAGGCCTGGAGCTCCTCCTCGAGCACGGCTTCCACCTCGGCCAGATCCTGGCCGGGTTGGGCGGTGGCGAAGACGAGGAACATGCTGCCGAACTCGCGGGCCAGAACGAACGCCCCGACGTCGGTCGCGATCTGGTCGTCGTAGACCATGCGCCGGTAGAGGCGGGAGCTCTTGCCGACGCTCAGGACGTCGCTGGCCAGCGAGAGGTTATCGACGGATTCGTCCTTCACCGTGGCGACGTTCCAGACCTTGTAGACCCGGGCCTGCGGAACCCGGTCCTGGAGGATGATCCGGCTCGGTTCGCTGCGGCGCGCGAGCTGGACGTCGGTCTTGATCAGAGGCGGCCCCGATGGAATGTGGCCGAAGTACTTCTCGACCCGTGCCTTGACGTCCTCGGCCTCGACGTCGCCGGCGACCACCAGGACCGCGTTCGCGGCGCCGTACCAGGTGTCGAACCACTCGTGCACGTCGGCGAGCGAGGCGGCGTTCAGGTCCTCCATCGAGCCGATCGTCGAGTGGTCGTAGGGGTGGCCGTCCGGATAGGTGTTCTCGAAGATGGTCAGGAAGACCTTGCCGTAGGGCTGGTTCTCGCCCTGGCGCTTCTCGTTCTGGACCACGCCGCGCTGCTCGTCGAGTCTGGCCTGGTCGACGGCCGCGCGCATGTGGCCCATCCGGTCGGACTCCATCCAGAGCGCCATGTCGAGCGCGGTCGTCGGCACGACCTGGAAGTAGTTCGTGCGGTCCTGGTTCGTCGTCCCGTTCATGCCGGTCGCGCCGACGCGGTCGAAGGGCTTGAAGTAGTCGTCGTTGAAGTGCTCGCTGCCGTTGAACATCAGGTGCTCGAACAGGTGCGCGAAGCCGGTCTTGCCGGGCTTCTCGTCGCCGGCGCCGACGTCGTACCAGACGTTGACCGCGACGATCGGCGCCTTGCGGTCCTCGTGGACGATGAGGCGCAGGCCGTTGTCGAGGACGTACTTCGTGTACGGGATGTCGACGACATCGGCGGTCCCGGCGGAAGGGTCGGACGACGGGCCGCCGGCCGGCCCCTCGCAGGCGGCGGCGAAGATCAGAAGAAAGATGGCGATGGTGGCCTGAAGCAGTCGATTCACTGGCAGTGCTCCTCCTTGAGCTTGGGGGCTGGTCCGGCCATTCTGGGGGCGGCGGGGCGGCTCGGTCCCGACCGATAGCCTATCGTCCCCTCAAGGGCCTGGCAGGGTCTTTGGGCGGTTGGCGGCAGGACCATTCCAAAGTCCGACGCTTCGCGCCGCGTGTGGGCAGGGTACCCATGTTGCCGAGAGTATAGAGTCGTGCCAGCACCGATCTTCCCATCCAGGAGTGGTTCCCGCACCTCGGACATCGGAGTTCCCGTGAGCGTACTGCCGTAGTCGAACGTGACGGCAACTAACAAGCCGGTCGGGATCGAGCGGTGGCCGGGCGACAGGCTGCCAGGAACGATCCGCGGCGACTCTCGGAGACACGTCGAGTTGGTCCCGTAGTCATGCGTTCCCCGTGTACTCGCACGGCGGCTCGGAGTTGTAGGCGCTGCATGCCGGGAAACGGCCGTACGGTCCGTCGCGGAAACAAAGCACGCCTCGCCCGCAGCGGGGGCACAGCGGAGACTCCTCGCCGCAGCCCGGCGACGAGCAGACGGCCACACCCGGCTTCGGCACCAGGAACCCCTCCCCGCAGGCGTGGCAGCCGGGAGCAAGGAAGGTGCAGTGCGGGTGGTTCGTGCACCGCAGGTTCTTCTCGGTCTGCGAAGGGACCAGGAGGCCTTCGCAGAGGGGACACGCCGGCGCCCCATCGTGCGGGAAGACGCCCAGCTGACGAAGAGGCGCCGTGGGCGCCGCCTCCCGGCTGCTGCCGCCGTCGGCCTCCAGCAGTTCGCGCACGAACGGAGACGGGTTCCGGCGATCGACGATCAGGTACGTCCCGCGCTTCGCTCTCGTGGCGGCCACATAGAAGAGCCGTCGTTCCTCGCCGTGAGGCAGAGCCGCCTTGGCGGCGGGCAGCACCATCCGCAGTACCGGGTCGTCCTGCTTGCGCGAGGGGAAACCCCGGTTGCTCAGGTCGAGCACGATGCCGTAGTCCGCTTCAAGGCCCTTGGCGCCGTGAACCGTGCTGAAGTCGACCGGCGGATTCCGGCTGCCCCGCGGCTCGGGGACGTCGGCACGGCTACGGCGGTACCGGCCCAGCGCGAGGACCGATGGGCCGTCCACGGTACCGCTGCCCCCGCGGATACTCCGCAGCTCGATGTCCTCGATCGCCTGAACGATCCCGTCGCTCTGGCGCCTGGGCTCGACCGGAATCACGGTGATGCCTTCATCGGCGCCGTTGCTCGCACTGCGTACCTCCCTCCGGGTCTGCGCCGGGTTGCGTTGCACGAAGGCGGAGGTGGGACCCAGGATGCCGGGGCCATGGCGGAAAGTCAGGCTGAGCGGGCGCTCCCGGACGTGGCCGAGGTGGTCGCCGCACTGCCGAAGCAGACTGACGTCGCTGCCGGCGAAACGGTAGATCGACTGCCAGTCGTCACCGACCAGGAAGAAGGCGGTCTCAGGCGCCTTGAGGCCCTTGAGCAGACGCATGCGGGCGGCGGAGATGTCCTGGAACTCGTCGACCAGGACGTGGCTGTAGTGTGACGTCCACTTCCCGCCCTCAAGCATCCGGGCCGCCCGAATGATCAGGTCGTTGAAGTCGAGTGCATTCTCTTCCTCGAGGGCTGCTTCGTAGCGGTCGCGAATCGGTTCGAACAGGGTGAGGAATGCCAGGTTCCTGAGCTTTGCGTCGCTCGCCCGGGCACGGCGTCTGAGTTCGCTTCTGGACAGCCCGGCGCCCCGGGCGTGCTGGAGGAAAGTCTCGATCAGGTTCGCGATGCCGGAGATCGTCGTGCCGCGAAGCTGCCGAACCAGTGCTTCGAACGGGACGGTACGCAGCTTCACTCCCGCCTTGAGCAACTCGCTTTGCAGGTGGTTGCGCCAGACGCCGGCCTGGAACTGCCAACTGTACGTCTCGATGAGCCGCGTGCCGTGTTTCCTGTGGATGTCTCGCTTCCACCGAACCCCGGCTTCGTAGTCCCGGAAGTGTGGCGGAGCGTTGCCGGCCCGGTCCAGGGCAAAGTGTTCGAGGTAGAGGTCCTGGTCTGGAAGAAAGAAGTCCGGTTCGTACTGCCGGTGCCGTTTGGTGGCCGTGGGGGCCCGAAAGTTCGCCTCGTACTCAAACGTCACCCCGTTCGCGGACAGGAAGTTCGCGATCTTGAGTTCCTCGAGACTCTTGACCTGGTCGCCGCTCAGCGTTCGCAGTTCAAGCCCGCGGACGAAGTCGTAGTACTCCTGGCTGGTCTCGAAGTCGAAAGGAGAGCGATACTCGGTGCTGAAGTAGGCGATGAACTCGGCGAGCACCTCGGGCATGCCGCGTAGCCAGCGGTCGATCGCCTTGTGTAATCGCGTCTTGTCCGTCGCGAAGGTCGAGATTGTCGGGGCCGCCTCGACATCGGCGATCACTTTCCGACCGAAGCTGTGGAAGGTCCTGACCTCGACGTCTTCCAGATCGGCCGGGAGCCGTTCGCGAATCTCCTGCACCGCCTTCTTGTTGAAGGCGAGCACCAGAATTCGCCACGGGCTTGCGCGGTTGCTGCGCACGAGGTGCGCGACCTTTGCCGTGATCACGGCCGTCTTGCCGGAGCCAGCGCCAGCGAGCACCAGGGTGACATCCTCGTCGGTCGCGACGGCCTCGGCCTGCTCGTCGGTCGGTGGATGGTCGGTTACGCCTCGGGCGGCCTGCCTGACCTCTGCCGTGCGGCTGGCGACGAAGCGATCATTGGCCGCCTGACGGGAAGCCTCGAATCGCTTCTTCGTCGCGCCGACCGTCTTGAGGACACCGAGCGCCGCGAGGGAACGGTCGTCAAGCAGGATGCGGACCAAGACCGAACGACAATCCCGAAGGACTCCCGCGTTCTTCGCAAGCAGGCGTGCAGCGATCGAATGCCGGAGGTAGCGTGTGCCGTCGAATGCGCGGCTCGTTTCCCCGGCGCATTCAATGAGGCGCGGAGCAATCGTCTCTTCGACTTGTCGAGCGCCGGATCTCCATCCGATACGCAAGAGCGCCGCCAGAACACGGCGTGCGCTGGCCTTGACGGCTGGCAAAGCACTCACGCGGCGGCAAACCGGATGGTGGTCGCCCCGGCCAGGGGCTCGCCTTGCTCCATCCGCTCGGCGACCACGCGAAGAGCCAACGCCTTTGTTCGCCTCATCGCGTCTTCGCGGCTCTCCCCGTAGGCCATGACGCCTGCGAGTTCGGCGACCTCCGCAATCCAGCGGCCGTCGTCCTCGCGCTCTGTTTCGATGGTCAGTCGCATCAGCCGCTCCCTGACTCGTCAGCTCGGACTGTACCAACACCCGGGAACGGCGGTCTCGCCCCCAGGACCCAGTGGCGCCGGCAAGGCGATTGCCTACCAGGCAATGCCGTAGTCCTCGCCGAAGTCGCTGGCGCCGCCCCACATCGTGCCGTTCTCGCGGTCGAACCAGATCGCGGTGATCGGTCCGGAGGTGCGGTCCAGGGTGCGGACGCGGTAGCCCATGCGGCCGAGTTCTTCCCGCACCCACGGCGGCACGTCGCGGCGGACGTCGATGTCTCCGGGCCGCGACTCGTGGGCGCCGAAGGAACTCTGCATCTGGTGGCTGGTGATGTTCGCGGCCTCCGCTGCCTGTTGCACGTTCATCCCGAACTCGACCACGTTGAGGAAGAACTGGAGCAGGTTCTGGTCCTGCGTGTCGCCGCCCTGGACGGCGAAGGAGAGGTAGGGCGAGCCGTCCAGAAGCGCCATGCCGGGCGTCAGCGTGGCGCGGGGCCGCTTGCCCGGTTCGGGCAGGTTGTACGGGTTGAGGCCCGGGTCGAGCACGAAGCTCTGCATCCGCTGGCTCATTCCGATGCCGGTGCGGCCGGCGATCACGGCGGGGATCCAGGCGCCGCTGGGGGTCACGGACACGACCCAGCCCGCGGCGTCGGCGGCCTGGATCGAGGTCGTCCCGGCGACGAACGCCTCCTCGTAGGTCAACCGCGGCAGGGGCCGCGGGTCGGCGGAAGCCTGCTGGAAGCCCTGCTCGCCTGGGCGGACTGGTGCGCGGCCGAGGGCGTGAAGCCGCCGCGGGTCGGCGGAAGCCTGCTGGAAGCCCTGCTCGCCCTCCGCGTCCGCCGCCGGCGGAATCGGCGTCCACTGCTCGAGCAGGTCGAGGAACGGATTCTCCCCCTCCTGGAAGTCGTAGGGGTTGCCGGGGCGCACGTTCTCGTTGTTTCGCTCCCGGTCGATCGACTCGTAGCGGGCGCGGGCGTAGTCCTTCGACAGCAGGCCTTCGAGCGGCTCCTCGGGCGGGTAGTAGGGGTCGCCGTAGTAGAAGTCGCGGTCGGCGAAGGCGAGGTTCATCGCCTGGTAGAGGGTGTGGATGTACCGGGCCGAGTTGTAGCCCATCGGCCTCAGATCGGCGTTCTCCAGGATGTTCAGTGCCTGGAGCATGACGGGTCCCTGCACCCAGGACGTCAGCTTGTAGACGTCGACGCCGCGGTAGTTCGTGCGCACCGGTTCCTCGATGTGGACCTGCCAGCGGTCGAGGTCGGCCATCGTCACGAGCCCGCCCAAGTCCTCCGACCCACGGACGAACTCCTCGGCGATGTCGCCGCGGTAGAAGCGGTCGTAGGCGGCGGCCAGAGCCTGCTCGCGCGTCTTGCCCTGCTTGAGGGCGGCGGCTTCCGCGTCGACGAGCTTGCGCAAGGTGTCGAGAAGGTCCGGCTGGCGAAAGATCTCGCCGGCGCGCGGGGCGGCGCGTCCGTCGCCTTCTTCCGACGACGACAGGTGGGGCAGGAAGACCCGCGCCGAATCCGGCCACTCCTGGAGCACCTCCTTGCGTCGCTCCATGTTGTCGGCCTGCGCTCGCTCGATCGGGTAGCCGTCCGCCATCTGGATTGCGGGTTCGAGCACCTCGGCGAGGCTCATCGTGCCGTAGTCGGCGAGCATCACGATCAGCCCGCCGGGGGTGCCCGGCGTCACCGCCGCGAGCGGACCGTACTCCGGGGGATAGACGAAGCCCCGCTCGCGGTAGAAGGAGGCGGAGGCGCCGGTCGGGGCGGTGCCGAGGGCGTTGATCCCGACCACTTCGTTGTTCCGCGGGTCGAAGATCAGGGCCTGGGTTTCGCCGCCCCAGCCCAGGGTGTCCCACATCGTCGAGGTCGCGGCGAGCATGGCGCATGCCGCGTCGACCGCGTTGCCGCCGCGGGCGAAGATCAGGGCGCCGGCGGTGGCGGCCAGGGGTTTGCCGGTCACCGCCACCCAGTGGCGCCCGTGCAGGACCGGTTTGACCGTTCGCTGGGCGATGGCCGGCGCGGCGATGCTGACGCCGGCGACGGCGAGCACCAGGAAACGAAGGCGGAAGCCGGGGGCCGGTGTGGAGATCATCGCGGCAGCCTATCGCCGCCGCGGTACGACAACGCGGGCCGCGAGTCCCCGGGTCCTGCGGCCTTGCCTGCGACATCCGCCGGCGCTGGGCCGCGAGTCCCCGGGCCCTGCGGCCTTGCTTGCGACATCCGCCGGCGCTGGGCCGCGAGTCCCCGGGCCCTGCGGCCTTGCTTGCGACATCCGCCGGTGCTGAGCCGCGAGTCCCCGGTTCCTGCGGCCTTGCCTGCGACATCCGCCGGCGCTGGGCCGCGAGTCCCCGGGCCCTGCGGCCTTGCTTGCGACATCCGCCGGTGCTGAGCCGCGAGTCCCCGGTTCCTGCGGCCTTGCCTGCGACATCCGCCGGTGCTGGGCCGCGAGTCCCCCGGTCCTGCGACCTTGCCTGCGGCCTTGCCTGCGGCCTTGCCTGCGGCCTTGCCTGCGGCCTTGCCTGCGGCCTTGCCTGCGGCCTTGCCTGCGGCCTTGCCTGCGGCCCTGCCTGCGGCCTTGCCTGCGACCTTGCCTGCGGCCTGCAGCGCACCGGGGGTGTCGCTTGCTCGCTGATAGCCTGCCTATCTTTCCCGCAATCGAACCGAGGGCACCGGAACATGAAAGCAGCCGTATTCCACGAGGTCGGGCAACCGCTCGAGATCACCGACGTCGTGATCAGCAAACCGGGACCGCACGAGATCCTGATCAGGAGCTCGGTGGTTGGCGTCTGCCACAGCGATCTGCACTTCGTGGACGGGCTGTGGCCGATCCGTACCCCCGCGATCCTTGGCCACGAGGCGGCCGGAATCGTCGAGCAGACGGGTTCCGAGGTTCGCTACGTCAAGCCGGGCGACCACGTGATCACCTGTCTGTCCGTGTTTTGCGGCTACTGCGAGTACTGCATGAGCGGCGAGCCGACGCTCTGCGACAAGCGGGCGACCCGGCGGCCGAGGAGTGCCGAGCCGCGGCTGGCCCTTCCCGCCAGCAATGGCGGCGGACCGCGGCCCGTCTCCCAGTTCGCCGATCTGGCGTCCTTCGCCGAGCAGATGCTGGTCCACGAGAACGCGGTCGTGAAGATCCGCGAGGACATGCCGCTCGACCGCGCCGCGGTCATCGGCTGCGCGGTGACGACGGGTGTCGGCGCGGCGTTCCGGACGGCCCAGGTGGAGCCGGGCTCGACGGTCGTGGTGATCGGATGCGGCGGCATCGGCCTGTCGACGATCAACGGCGCCGAACTCGCCGGCGCCGGACGGGTTATCGCGGTCGACCGGGTGGCTTCGAAGCTGGAACTGGCGAAGCAGTTCGGCGCGACGGACACGGTGGACGCGTCGGCCACTGACCCGGTGCAGCAGGTGCTCGAACTGACCGGCGGCGGCGTCCAGTACGCCTTCGAGGCGATCGGTCTCAAGGTGACCGCGGAGCAGGCCTGGGCGATGCTGCGTCCCGGCGGCACCGCGACCGTGATCGGCATGGTGCCGTTTGGCGAGAACATCGAGCTTCCCGGCCACGAGATGCTCCAGGCGAAGTGCATCCAGGGCTGCGTGATGGGTTCGAACCGCTTCCGCATCGACATGCCGCGGCTGGTCGACTTCTACCTGGCCGGCAAGCTGAAGCTCGACGAGCTGATCTCTGACCGCGTCGGGTTCTCGCAGATCAACGAGGCGCTGCAGAACCTGAAGAGCGGCGAGGTGGCGCGGCAGGTCATCGTGTTCGATGCGTAGGAGCGCCGCCGGCACGCGCGTCGACGCGCGGTTGCGCATCGTGCGGGGCGTCCACGACAGCAGGCTGACCGCGAGCAACTGGTTCGCGTGGGTTGGCCGGTGGGGGCGCCGGCGTTCCCGGTGCGCGTTCGTCGTAGCGATTTCCGCGCTGTTGGTCGGCGTTGCGCCCGGCGCCGCTGGCGACGTTGCGGAGAAGACAGGACTGGAAGCCGCAGTCGCGTCGCGGGCCGACCTGCTCTGGGACGCGGCGCGCAAGGTCTGGGACTGGGCCGAGCCCGGATACCAGGAGACGAAGTCCTCGGCCCTGCTCGCCTCGATCGTCGAGGAGGAGGGCTTCAGCGCCGAGCGCGGGGTCGCCGGCATCCCGACGAGCTTCGTCGCGTCCTACGGCTCGGGACGTCCGATCATCGCGATCCTCGCCGAGTTCGACGCCTTGCCGGGGCTGTCCCAGGAAGCGGTTCCCACGCGCTCGCCGCGCGACGGACCCGATTGGGGCCATGCCTGCGGACACCATCTGTTCGGCGCCGGTTCCGTCGGCGCGGCGCTTGCGGTAGCCGACGGCATCCGTAGCGGCGCGATCCGGGGCACGGTGCGGCTCTTCGGAACGCCCGCCGAGGAGGGTGGAGGCGCCAAGGCATTCATGGCTCGGGCCGGACTGTTCGACGACGTGGATGCCGTCCTCCACTGGCATCCGGGCGACGTGAACTCCGCCGGCGACCCGACCAACCTCGCCCGTGTGGCGGCCAAGTTCCGCTACCGGGGCCGCAGCGCTCACGCTGCCGCGTCGCCCGAGGCGGGCCGGTCCGCACTCGACGCGGTGGCGATCCTCAACTACGGCGCCGAGCTGCTGCGGGAGCACACGCCGGACCGCACGCGCATCCACCACGTGATCACCGCCGGCGGCGACGCCCCGAACGTCGTGCCGGCCTTCGCCGAGACGTACTACTACGTGCGCCACCCGGACATCGACGTCGCGCGCTCGATCTACGACCGGCTGGTCCTCGTGGCCGAGGGCGCCGCCCACGCGACGGAGACCGAACTGGAGATCGAGTTCCTGGGCGGAATCCACAACCTGCTGCCCAACGACACGCTGTCGAAGGTCTCGCTTCGGAACTTCGAGGCCCTGATCGACATGAAGTACAGCGACGAGGAGCGCGGCTGGGCCCGCAAGCTGCAGGAGTCGCTGCTCAAGCCGCGGCCGCTCGCGTCCGTGTCCGAGCTGCGCGACGACACCGGCAACACGACCTTGGGCTCCACGGATGTCGGCGACGTTTCCTGGGTCGCGCCGACGACTGGTATCCGGACGGCCTGCTGGGTCCCGGGTACCCCGGCCCACTCCTGGCAGGCGGTCGCGGCCGGCGGCACGACGATCGGCCGCCAGGGCATGTTGATGGCCGCCCGCGTGCTGGCGGCTACAGCCTGGGACCTGCTGGCCGATCCGTCGATCGTCAAGGCGGCCCGCGAGGAACTCGACCGCCGGCTCGCCGACCGCCCCTACCGGGCAGCTCTGGAGGAAGGTCAGCAGCCGCCGCTGGACTACCGCAAGCCCCCCGAGCGTTAGCGCGGCGCGGCCCGGCGGTGACAGTGGAGAAACCACTCCGGAATCGGCAGGTCCGTGCCCGCACGGTTCTCGACGCCCGGGAATGCAGGCCTTCTGCCCCCCCACGCGGTGTGAAGCGCTGGACCCGGGATGGTCCCGGCAGGGTTGCGTCGGGACCTGGTCCGTGTCAAGATCCTCAGGTATGAGAACGCCTCGCGGCAGGGGAGCCGGGCGGCCACGCCGGATGACGGCATGGCTCCTGGCCGCACTGTGGTGCATCGGCTGGCTGACTCCCATCGCCGCCGACTCCGGCTGCGCACTCGAGTGCTGCAGCGGCACGGTCTGTCCGATGCCTGCGGCCGAAGAGACGAACCCGGCCGAAGAGACGAACCCGGCCGAAGAGACGAACCCGGCCGCATGCGACGGACACGCGCCGGCGCCGGGCGGAAACGCCGCAGGACATCACGCCGAACTGCCGGAAGGCCAGTGCGGCATGGGTCCCTGCCACCAGGTCGACCCCGACCAGCCCTGGACCTTCAAGGCCGAACTCGCCCGAGTTCCAGTCCCTGAGATGCTCCCGATCCGGGACTCCACTCCCGCGGATGCGCCTGGCCGGCCCGACCGGCGCCCGGCGCCACCTCAGCCTCCGCCTCCCCAGGCGGCCTGACATCGGATTCTGCATGTCGCCGGCCATGCCGGCGGCGCCCGAGTGCGCGGCGGCCGTGAGGCGGCTGCCGCCACACACCAGGCGCATGTAGCCGGCAACCTGGCCGGTACGGCTCTTCGAGATACAGGGCGGCGACCATCCGCCCCGCATCCGGCGGCTTCTTCGGCTGCATCCGCATGCTCGCGCAGCGAGCCGACAACCCCTTCATTCCCGATGTCTTCACACGGAGTTCTCACGACGATGAGTTTCCCTTCAACGATCAATTTCCCTTCAACCAAGAATCTCCCTTCAACCAGGAACACCCATCCTGCCGCCGCGGCCACCGCCGCGACTCTCCTCCTGCTCCTGTTGAGCGCTTTTCCCGTCCCGGCCCGGCAGGACGACGCGAAGCCCGAACCGGAGGAGCAGACTCCCGCCGTTTCCGCCCGCATCACGGTTACGGCATCCCTGCCCGAGATCCAGGTCGAGACGACGATCCCGGCCGAGGATCTGCAGAACGAATCGGACCTGGCCGCCGCCTTCCGTGCCGCCCCCGGTCTCAATGCGAACCGCGGCGGACCGATCAACATGGATCCGACGCTGCGCGGCCTGCAGGAAAACCAGATTGCGATGACCGTTGACGGGTCACGAACCTTCGCCGCCGGCCCGGCGCGGATGGACTCCGACCTGAGCCACGTGAACCCGCTCACCGTGGACGAGGTCCGGGTGGTCAAGGGTCCCTACGCCCTGATGTGGTCGGCCGGCGCCTTGAGTGCGATCGACGTCGTGACCTGGGCGCCGGAGTTCTCCGCTGGCGGTCACCGGCTGTCAGGCGCCCTGTCCGTCGACTACGGGGAGAACGGAGGTACTTCAAGCAGCCTTTCCCGGCTCGCCGGCGCCGCCGGGAGCGTTCGCTATGCGGTCACGGCCGCCGTGCGCTCGGGCGACGACTACGAAGACGGCAACGGCAACACGGTCCCGGGCGACTACACCTCCGAGAACCTGTCGTGGCTGTTCGGCGTCCAGGACCAAAACGGCGGCCTGCTCCAGTACAAGGGCGGCTACCAGTCGCAGGAGGACATCGACTATCCCGGCCGGCTGCTGAACGCCACCTACTTCAAGACCCGTTCCCACAACTTGAAGTACCTGTCGGACAGGGAGCGGGGAGCGCTCCGCGGCTTCATGGTCCAGGCCTACGCAAGCCGCAAGGACCACCTGATGAACAACGACGAGAAGCCGACCGGTCGCGATGCCCCCGGCCGCATGCCGCCCTTCGCGCTCGACATCGACCTGCCGACCGAGTCGAACACGGCAGGCGCCAGGGTCTCCTTCGATCTGGGCACGGGAGACGACGGGTTGCGCTGGACCGTCGGCGCCGACCACTATCGCTCGCGTCAGCAGGCGGAGCGCCTGATTCAGCGTCGGTCGAACGGGTTCCTCCTGTTCCGGGACCAGGCCTGGCCGGAGAGCCGGACCGACAATGTGGGCGCCTATCTGCAGGGCGTCCGCGACGGCGAGAGGTCCTCCCTCGGCGCCGCGGTGCGCGTCGACTCCGTTTCCGCGGGGGTCCGCGAGACGACCGAGTTCTTCCGCGCCAACACGGAAGGCGACCTGGACCAGGACGAGACGAACCTGAGCGCGGCGCTCTCCGCCGCCCTCAGGCTGAGCGACGAGTGGCTGCTGACCATCGGGGCCGGCCGTGCCGTGCGCACCGCGACGACGCTGGAGCGTTGGTCCGACCGCTTCCCGGCCAGCAAGTTCCAGCTCCCTGCCGAGTTCATGGGCAACCCGATGATCGAACCGGAGGTCAGCACGGAGATCGACCTCGACCTGCGGGGCCGCAACGGCTCGCGTCTGGAAACGAACGCGACGCTGTTCTACCGCCGGATCGACGACTACATCACGATCGCCCCGGACCCCGCCCTGCCGAAACGGTTGCCGCTGTCTCCGCCGATCGTGTTCCGCTACGTCAACGGCGAAGCGTCGTTCTTCGGCGGCGAGCTCGGTCTGCGTCAGCGGCTGAACGATGTCCTCACCTGGCGTCTGGAGGTCGAGTTCGTCCACGCCGACGACGACACCCTCGACGAACCTCTGCTCGGCATCCCGCCGCTGACCGCCCGAGTCGGCATGCGCCTGCGGACGCCTTCCGGCCGGGGTTGGCTCGACCTTTCCGCCACGGCAACCCGGGACCAGGACCGGGTCGCGACCAGCCGGTTCGAGATCCCGACCGAAGGCGCGGAGACTCTCGACCTCGCCGGGGCCTGGAGTCTCCGTTCGGGCCTCGAGTTCATCCTGCGGGCGCGCAACCTGACCGACGAGGCCTACGCCAGCCATCTGAACGCGAAGAACCCGTTCAACGGCCGGCGCATCCTCGAACCCGGTCGCAGCGTGTTCGCAGGCTTCTCCTACCGGCCGTGACCAGAGGCGTGCCCGGTGCTCAGCGGGACTTCCCGCGGCTCGCGTTCAGGCGTAGTCCCGCGTGGAGGCTGATGTCGACGGCGGAGCCGTACTTCGCGGTGTTGTTCGTGATGCTGAAGAAGGCGCTGCGGTCGAGGCCGTTGCGCGTCGGTTCCAGAGCGCGGGTCCAGCCGACGTCGATCAGCGTCGCCGTCACGCCGAGAATCGAGAGGTTGAGCTGGCGGAACGGGCTCTGCTGGTGGCGGAGCTGGAGGATCATCGACGACCTCGGGCCGGTGGGGCGCTCACCGGCGAGGGAGATGGTGACCACGTTCTGCGGCTCGAGGGTCAGCAGGTCGTGGCTGCCGAGGCGGGAGAGGCCCGCGTTGGCGTAGAGCGTCCAGCGCCGCCAGGGCCGGGACACGAGGTACTGAAGCGCGACGTCGACCGAGCCGGTGCCGAGGAAGTCCTCGTCGCTGGCGGTCGGCAGCTTGAGCTGGACCTGAATGGCCTGCCGCCATGTCGGGGCAGCCGGGGCGAGACCCGACTTCAGCGAGATGACCGTCTCTCCCACGCCGGTCCCGGCCTGCTCGAAGCGAACGAAACGAAGCCGGTCTCCGTAGCCGCCGGGGCCGTCGCGCCGGAAGTAGAGGCGGTATTGGTTCTCGAGCGTCTGCGGCCGGCCGGACTGGCGGAAGCCGAAGAAGTCGTGGAACCCCTCGATCAGGGGGTCGAGCACGCCGCCGTCGGCGTTGACGACCGAGGTTCTGAGTCCAAGTTCGAACCTCCGTCCGAGGCTTCGTCGTACGTCGAGGGTCAGCCGGTGAACCTCGGCGTCGGCGAAGTAGATCCCTTCGAATCCGGGCCAGGGCGCGATGCCGTCGAGTTCCTCGGCCGTGACCGGGCCGCGGTACCTGCGGGCCTCGATGACCTCCGACACCGCCGGCGACCGCAGCCAGAAGCTGGAGAGCCCGAGACTCGCCGTGATCTGCCACCGCCGGCTCGAGGCCTCCCCGCCTGCCGGTTTCGGCTGGCGGGGAAGGTGGCCGTCGGTCTCCGGGCGGCTCAGGGCCGCCGGCAGGATCGCGGGCGCCTCGACGGGCAGACTCAGGAATCCGGAGCCGCCCCCCAGCCAGGCCTCGGCCACGGGTAGTGGCCCGAACGTGTGTTCCTGGGCCGCGGTGGAACCAGCGGCCGCCAGAGCGACCGCAGCTGCCGTGAGGACGGTCAGGCGAGACAGGAGGTTTCGACGATTCCGCGGGCGAAGATCAGGGCCGCGTTGACTGCGTCGCCGCCGACTGGATCGTCGCCAGGACCTTCGCTGAGCGGTGCACAAGACGGCCGCGGAGGTTACTGCGTCGCCGCCGCCGACTGGATCGCCTGCCAGATGCGCTCGGGCTTCGCCGGCATGTCGATGCTGTCGATCCCCAGCGGCCGCAGCGCATCGACGATCGCATTGACGATGCAGGGCGTTGCGCCGATCGTCCCGAGCTCGCCGATTCCCTTGGCGCCCAGCGGGTTGACCGGCGTGGGAGTCACCGTGTTGTCCAGCACCATGCGCGGGAACTGCCTGGCGCGCGGCACGGCGTAGTCCATCAGCGTTCCGGAGAGGAGCTGGCCGCCGTCGTCGTACTGGACCTCCTCCCACATCGCCTGGCCGATGCCCTGAACGATGCCGCCGATGCGCTGGCCGTCGGCCAGCATCGGGTTGATCACCTCACCGAAGTCGTCCACGGCCACGTAGCGCTGGATCTCGATCTCGCCGCTCTCGGGGTCGATCTCGACCTGGCACAGGTGGGCGCCGAACGGGAAGGTGGTCGCCGAGGGTTCGAAGCGGGCGACCGCCTCGAGTCCCGGCTCTTCGCCCGGCACCGCGACGTTCCACAGATGAGCCATCTCGGCGACTTCGCGGAAGGACAGCTTGCGGTCGGCGCCGCTGACGGTGAATGTCCCGTCGTCGTAGTCGATCTGGTCGACCGGCGCATCGAGGTGGTGTGCCGCGATGCGGGTCGCCTTGGCGTGGACCTTCGTCAGGGCCATGTGCAGCGCCGCGCCGCCGACGGCGATGCCGCGGCTGCCGAAGGTGCCGACTCCGTGCTGGACCTGGTCCGTGTCGCCGTGGACCACGACCACGTCGTCAAGGCCGACGCCGAAGGCGTCGGACGCCATCTGGGCGAACGCGGTCTCCTGGCCCTGGCCGTGAGGGGAAATGCCCGTGTACACGGTCACGTTGCCGCTGGGTTCCACCCGCACGGTGGCGCTTTCCCAGGTGCCCATCCGCTGCTGCGGCGCGGAACCTGCCGAGGGGCCGAGGCCGCAGACCTCGGTGAAGGTCGCCAGGCCGATCCCGACCAGGCGGCCCTCCGCCCGGGCACTCTCCTGTGCCGCCCGCGCCTCCTCGTAACCGGCGAGATCGATCAGCCGGTCGAGCGACTTCTCGTAGTCGCCGCTGTCGTAGACGGCGCCGGAGGCGGTGGTGTGGGGGAAGGCGTCCCTGTCCACGAAGTTGCGGCGCCGCACCGCGGCGGGATCAAGGCCGGCGGCGGCCGCGACCTCGTCCATCACCCGCTCGATGATGTAGGCGGCTTCCGGGCGTCCGGCGCCGCGGTAGGCCTCGGTCGCCATCGTGTTCGTGAACACGGTGGCCGTTTCCCAGGCGACCGCCTTGATGTCGTAGCAGCCGCAGGACATCGTGTGCGTCGAGAGCGCGATGAACGGGCCGTAGAACGAACGGAAGGCGCCGACCTCGGAGATCGTCCGACCCTTGAGGGCGAGTACGCGGCCGTCGCTCTGGAAGGCGACCTCGATGTTCTCGACGTGTCCCCGGCCGTGGGTCATGCCGAGAAGGTTCTCGGTCCGCGATTCGAACCACTTGACCGGCCTCCGCAGGGCGCGGGACACCCAGCAGAGGAGCGGATCCTCGGGGTAGGTCGGGATCTTCGCGCCGAATCCTCCGCCGACTTCCGGCGCGATCGCGCGGACGCGGATCTCGGGGATCCGCAGGCACATGGCGACCTGCTGCTTGACGAAGTGCGGGGCCTGGTTGGAGGTCCAGATCGTCAGCTTGCCGGGGCCCTCCTCCCAGTGGGCGCAGATGGCGCGCCCTTCCATGGGCAGGGGTGCAACCCGCTGGTTCAGGAGGCGCAACGAGAGTGTGTGGTCGGCCTGCTCGAAGAGCTTGTCGGCCTCCGGGTTCGGGATCGGCACGTGAATGCAGACGTTGCTTTCGAGTTCCTCGTAGACCCTGGGGGCGTCGGGCGACATCGCGGCTTCGACATCGACGACCGCGTCGCGGGGTTCGATGTCGACCTCGACCATCGCGGCGGCGTCGCGCGCGGCCTGGGGCGTCTCCGCCACGACCACCGCGACCGGCTGGCCGACGTAGAGCACGCGGCCGTCGGCGAGCAGCGGGTGATCGGCCCGGCCCATTCCGGGCATCTCGGCGCCGACCGGGCTCGGGCCGACCTGCCCGTCCATGTCGGCGTAGGTGTACACGCCGACAACGCCCGCGTGGGCGGCCGCCGCCTCGGTGTCGATCGAGCGGATGACGCCGGCCGGGAAGTCGCTGCGCACGAAGGCGGCGTAGGTCATGCGGGGGAGCTTGACGTCGTCGGTGTAGGTGGCGAGGCCGCGGATCAGCCGGGGGTCCTCGCGGCGCTTGATCGGTTGGCCGACCGAGTTGGGGCGCCAGACAGCCATCAGGCGGCTCCCGCTGCTTCGGCGGCGTGCTGTACCGCGTCCACGATCTGCTGGTAGCCGGTGCAGCGGCAGATGTTGCCGTCGATCGCTTCGCGGATCTCCGCCTCGGACGGATTCGGGTTGTCGTCCAGCAGTTGCTTCGCCGCCATGATCATCCCGGGGGTGCAGTAGCCGCACTGCAGACCGTGTTTCTCCCAGAATCCGACCTGCAGCGGGTGGAGATGGTCGGCATCCTGAGCCAGACCTTCGATCGTGGTCACGTCCTGACCGTCCGCCTGGACGGCGAGCACGGTGCAGCTCTTCACCGCGCGCCCATTCAGGTGCACGGTGCAGGCGCCGCAGAGGGTGCTCTCGCAGCCGATGTGGACGCCCGTGAGGTCGAGTTCCTCGCGCAGGAAATGGACCAGCAGCGTGCGCGGCTCGACTTCCCCTTCGAATCTGCTTCCGTTGACGGTGATGGCGACTGGGACGGATCGTGGCATCGGACCTCCTACCAGGGATCGGTGTCGTGGCGCGGAAGCGTATCGCAGCGAAGGCTGCTAGGATCTCCGCCACCGCCAAAGGAAGAACACCCTTCAAGCAGGGAGACCGACATGGAGAAGTCGCTCATCGTCGCCGTCGTACTGGCTGGGCTCATCGTCATCTCGTCCGCGGCGGCCGCCGCCGCCGACGACGGCATCAGGAGAACCGCCGCCGGCAAGCCGGACTTCACCGGTGTCTACGACATCTCGAGCATCACGCCGTTCTCGAGGCCCAAGGACTTCGGAGACAAGCTGACCCTCACACCCGAAGAGGCGCAGGCGCTGGCGAAGCGCCGGGCCGACACGAACGCGGCCCAGGACGCTCCGAGCGACCCGGAGCGCGCGGCGCCGGAGGAGGGCGGCAACGTCGGCGCCTACAACAACTTCTGGTTCGAGTGGGGCAGCCAGAACTTCATGATCGACGGCAAGTACCGCACCTCCGTGCTGACCGATCCGCCGAACGGGCAGATGCCGGCGATGACGGAAGAGGGCAAGAAGCGGGCCGCCGCGGCGCCGAAGTTCGCCTGGCCCAACCGGGGCTATGCGTGGTGGCTCGAGTCCGGCGACATCCCGTACGACGGACCGGAGACGAACATCGTCGGCGTGCGTTGCATGTACCAGCCGACCGCCTCCGTCGCGATCCGTCCGTTGCCCTACAACAACGTGAAGACGATCGTGCAGACCGAAGACCACTTCATGATCAACATCGAGTGGATGCACTGGACGCGGGTCGTCCGCATCGGCGGCGAACACATGCCCGCGGACTACACCTCGCTGAGCGGCGACTCGATCGGCTGGTGGGAGGGCGACACCCTGGTCGTCGAGACGACGAACTTCCGCGACATGCCCGACCTGCGCGGCGAGGGTGTGCGTGTGATCGAGAGGTTCAGCCCCAACGACGGGGACAGCCTGCTCTACAGCTTCACCGTCGAGAACCCGGAGTACGAGGCTCCGTACAGCGGCGAACTGCCGTGGCCGAAGACGACCGGCAAGAGCTACGAGTACGCCTGCCACGAAGGCAACTACGCGATGGGCAACACGCTGCGCGGCGCCCGGCTGCTCGAATCGGAGTTCAAGAAGGGCCAGTCGAGCACCGGCCAGGAGTAGGCCGAACAGTCCGGATTCTGGAGCGGGCCTTGGGCACGGACGTTGTGGCGCTTGTGCCGGCTGCAAGGTTGCACAAGGAGGTACTGCGCCCGCTCCGGTTCGAGTTGGAGGACGATTGCCCCGATGAAGCCCGAATTGTTCGTGCTCGCCCCCTTGGCGCTGACGTTGACGCTCCCCGCGGATGGCCACGGCCAAGCCAAGATTCGTGCCTCCTGGCTGGAGTGTCTTGGGCCGAGCGAGTGCGACGTTCGCGTGGCCTATACTGGTTTTCGCGACAGAAAGAAGCTCGGGCTTCTGGCTGCCCGGGCTGCCAGCGCCTGCCAGGCGGCAGGCTACTCGCACTATGTCGCTCGAGCCGCACGACGGCAGGTCCCCTACCGCCTCGTCCAGCGCGTCTTCTTCACACATGACGCTTCGCCGCCTGCCCGCCCGTGCTCCTTCTCGGCGACCGCCGAACTGGTGGCCCAGGCCAGCGAGATGGCACGGGACAGCGGATATCCGTGGCCGGTAGGCCAGGAGCGATTCGACACTCAACCGGCGTGGACCTTTGAGCCGGGCGAGGACGACTGGGGCGAGCCCGTGCCGCACCTCGACCTGATCGCCTCGCCTCCCGTCGCGGCAAGGCGAAGTGACCAGAAGCACCTCCTTGGGTTCCTGTACCTCACGCGAAGCTGCGCCGTCGGACTCGCTGTGCGCGAAGTCGATTCCGAATCAAGCGATCCGTGGGCCCACACGGATGGCCAGTCCGACGACGGCGACCGAATCCTGGAGATCCGGGTAGATGGCGCCAGGGTCAAGAAGCAGGGCCAGACAGCGACCATACCGAATGCCGGCATGGTCGCTTCGAGCGAGCGGACCTTCGGGATAGCGGTCCGCTCTGCAGGGCATGAAGACAACGCAGCGTTCGAGTGGGCTGTTGCTCCTCCCGACCGGGCGACCATCAGGGAGCAGTTCCCACACTGCGTTGAGTCGCCGTGAAGTGATCCGGACCCGAGACGGTCCAACGAACCGGGACCGCCTCACTGGTCGTCGCGGACGGGCTCGGGCCCGAATTGCGGGAAGTGTTGGCGGCGTTGGGCATTCGGGGCGCCCACGGGCTGAGCAACGATGACCTCATTGAGCGGCTGGGCGACAACAAGGCAGCGTATGCGGCGGGAATCGCGGCTCGGCTGTATGCTGATGCCAGCTTGGCGCAACGCGCCCCGGAGGCGTTCCGCGACGCCATCGAGCAACTGCGGGGTCTGACCTGATGACTGATCGGCTCGAGACGTCCCTGGACGAACTGACGGACATCCAGCGCAAGGCGGTCGAGTGGGATGATGGCGCCTTGCTCGTACTCGCCGGTCCGGGTTCCGGCAAGACCCGCGTACTGACCTGCAGGGTCGCGCGCCTGCTCGATCGATCGCCGGACGAGCGCTTCCGCGTGCTCGCCTTGACGTTCACGAACAAGGCCGCTCACGAGATGTCGAGCCGGCTGGCCGTCCTTGCGCCCGGGCTCGAGGAACGCGCAGACGTCCATACTTTTCATGGCTTCTGTGCTCAGGTCCTGCGCCAACATGGCGTGCATCTCGGCATCAAGCCCGACTTCGCGATCTATTCGCGGACATCCGACCGGGAAGCGGTGTTGGAAGATGCTCTCGGTCGCGAGTCGTGCCGCGCTGAAGCCGGGGACCGCCGTCTCCTGCCCGGGATAGATGTCCTGAAGGCCCACCTCATCCGGCCCGAACAAACCGAGGAGTTCCTTGGCGGGCGGCAGAGCGCGTCGCCCGTGGACGATCGCCGTCTGGCCCGCGCCTACCGGCTCTACGAAGAGGAACTGCGCCGTGCCAACGCGCTGGACTTCAACTCGCTCATCCTCGAGGCGCACCGACTGTTCGGATATGCGACGATGGCCCGCCACTATCAGACCGTCTACCGCTACTGGCTCGTCGACGAGTTCCAGGACACCAACGGCGCCCAGTACGAGCTGCTTCGACGCATGGCGGGTGAGGATTTCCGCCGGGTCTTCGCCGTGGCCGACGACGACCAGACGATCTACGAATGGAACGGCGCCAACGTCGGCCGGATCTGCGCCCTGGTCGAGGACTTCGGCTGCGAGGTCCTTCAGCTTCCGACCAACTTCCGCTGCCCGCCGCGCATCGTCGAGGCGGCCAATCGTCTGGTCGTCTACAACGCCCGGCGCGCTCCCGCCAAGCGTTCCGCCGAGCCGGCGAAGAGCAGTTGTTCCGTCGATAGCGAGCCGATTCGGCGTTGCGTGTTCGGGACCGACCAGGAGGAGGCGGCCGGGATTGCGGCCGAGATCGCCGGGCTGGACGCCGTCGAGCGCGGTCGAACGCTTGTGCTGGCGAGGACCCGCGCGTTGCTGGAATCCATGCGCGCCGCGTTGCAGGCAGTCGAGGTGAACGCGACGATGCTGGGTCGCCGCGACGACTTCGCATCGCCCGAGATGCGTCCGGGCGAACGACGGGTTGCTGGCGCTAACGCTAACCGAGCGGCCGCAGCACCAGCATCAGCGCGCCGACGGCGGCGCCGACCAGGGAGACGGTCCAGCGCATGGCGCGGACCTCGCCGCGCAACTCGCCCACGTCGGCGCGGGTGTCGCCGTGCATCCGCTCCACGTCGGCGCGGGTGTCGCCGTGCATCCGCTCCACGTCGGTGCGGGTATTGCCGTGCATCCGCTCCATGTCGGCGCGGAGCGTGGCAACCGCCGCGTCCAGATCGGCGCGGGCGACCGGCTCAAAGGGGTGCGAGTCAGCTACAACCATGCCGGCACGGTAGCACGGCGAACAGGCGGGGTGGTGGGCCGGGAATCAGGGTGGGCCTGACCTGGCGGATGTTGCTGATCGTCGCCTCGCTGCTCACGCTCTTCACCGCAGTCGACCGGCTCTTCGTGAATTGACGGAGAGTGGCGGCACTGGCGCACGCCTCGGAGGTCCCGCCTCGGCTGCCGGTTCCGCTGGCATCGCCGGACGTACGGCGGAGGGCTGCAAGTCAGTCCGGTTCCCCTGCTCGTCTGCACCGCCGCCGCCGTGGTCCTTGGCGGGGCGCTGTTCGCCCGGTTGAACCGGAAGAGCCCTTCGGTCCCGCCTCCCAGCAATGAGGTGTCCGCGAGACCGGGTCGAGCTCAGGGATCGCGTGCCTCGGTCCAGGCTAACGGCATCTGAACGCGCTTGTGTCGCTTCTGGTGGAGGCTGTCGTGCCTGCCTCGTTCGTGTGGGTCCAGGTTTCGCCGTCTGGCGCCGTGACGCGCAGTTCGAAGCCGACGTCCGTCACGGGCGCCACGAAGACCCATCGGTGTCCGTTGTACTCGCAACCGTCCAGCACCTTGACCAGGACCTCGGCGTTCTCCCGGCTGAAGAACCAGAGAATTCCGGATTGGCTGGAAGCCCATACACCGGCCTGCGCTTGTCCGGTTTCGCCTTCGCCGGTGACGTAGCACATGCGAACCCCGTAGCCGCCGTCGAATTGCAGCACGTCAGTCGTTGGAGTACAAGGGCCCGGGCTCGGGTCGGGGTCTGGCGATGGAGTCGAAGCGTGCTTGACGAACCGGATGGCCCAGGTTCCAGTCCAGGTGATGGCCTCTACTCGGAGATCATCTCGGGTGCGCTCCATGCGAAAGTCCTTCCTGCTTCGGTCGGCGCCTGGTGGGCAGGCTATGTCGCTTGCGCAAAACAGGACCTGGCGGTCGGTGTTGGAGCCGGAGCGGTTCTCGAGCCAGAACTCGTAGCTGTCGGACCCGCTGATGGTAAGCGACGCAGTCCATGTTCCGACCGTAAGCGGATACGGTAGATTCACGTCCGCTCCCCCGGAGCCTCGTACCGTGAAGTCGGTTCCGGTCTCGGCAGAAGCACCGTCAGGAAGCCTGCTCTCTGCAGCAGGAAGTCCTTCCGGAAACAGGCCGCGCTCGGCACTTGTCCTGACCTGTTCAAGGACGGTCAGCGCTTGAGCCTTGTGAGCCGGACGCAGGTCCCCCTCGTCGCTCGCCTTCACGAGTTCAAAGACGGTCTGTCCGTAGGCGGGCGCGAAGGTCAGCGCGATGGTGAGGGCGTAGAGTACGATGGAACGCATCGGGGGGATAACTCCAGTTGGTATGCGCCGGCTCCGGGATCCGGTGTCGCGGTGGGCAGGGGCGCCGATTGGCTTCACGGGGTTCTCTTCCTGCGGGCAAGTCATCCTGCGGTATGGTCTCGCGTGGGGAATCTGTACGCTTTGTCGGCCACTTGGCGAAGTACTATACAGGATGCCTCCTCTCAGTCAACGTACGTGACACAGCGGCGCCGCTGTCCAACGCTGTCCGCGTAGAGGTCGCCGCGGCTTGCGCGCACGACGGTCGGCGGCGGCGCGCTTGCCGGCCGGCTGCCGGCGCCGCTGGCGCCGCTTGCGGCGCGCTGTTCGCCCGGTTGAAGGATGGCTTCGCGGACGAGCTCTGGCTAACCGTCCACGAAACCGGGGCAACTCCAATTCGGTCTTCGGAGCACGAAGACAACGCAGCGTTCGAGCGGGCTGTTGCCGCTCCCGACAAAGCGACCATCAGGCAGCACTTTCCACACTGCCTCGAGTCGCCCTGAGGAGGAAGCGCAGCAAGGACTCGGTGAGGGGCCGGGCTGCTAGCCCCGGTTACACCGCGCGGACTTGCCGGCTGACCCGGCCGATGACGCGCGGCAGGGCTTCGTGCGCCTCCGGCGGCACGCGGAAGGTCGTCATCCAGGAAAGGGCGGCGAGGTCCGCGAGCTCGACGGTGTCCCGGCCCGCCAGCAGTGCTGTTCCCCGCAGGATCTTGACCGCCTTGACCAGGAAGGTGCGGTCGGTGAGCAGGGAGTTCGTCTCGTTGCACTCGAACTCGAGCACCAGCGTGCGCAGCACGTCGAGCAGCGCGGCGCGCACGGCTGGTCCGATCCGGACTTCGTACATCCGCCGGTTCAACGAGTCGAGCGTGGTCCTGTCGGTCACCGGCTCCGGTTCCGGCTGTTCGACGACGGAGCCCGCGGCGAAGCGGTCGATCAGCAGCCTGGCGTCCTCCGCGCCGCTCTGAATCAGGCCGGTGACGCGCAACTGGAGGGCGAACCGGTCGAGGTTCGCGGGATCGAGCGGCTCGTTGTAGTACTCGTCGTCCATCGGGTTGCCGGTGGCGATTGCCGCCATCAGCGGAATCGGCTCGGCGCCGAAGCGGCGCTCGTTCAGGATGCGGAGCAGCACGTTCAGCGCCTCGCCCGGCGCCCGGGAGATGTCGTCGAGCACCGCGACCTCGGCGGTCAGGAGGCCGCCGGGCTCGATCCGCTGGTGGATTCGTTCCGCCTCGCCGGAGCCTGCCGGGTCGGTCGGTTCCGTCTTCACCCGGCGGCGCTCCAGGACGATGTCGCCGACGAGTTCGGCGAGCCGGGTGTCGCGGTGCAACTGGTAGAAGAAGAAGTCGAGGTCGGAGCCCTTGGCCGCGACCTCCGCCAGCCGGGTCTTGGCGGTGCCGGGAGGTCCCTCGACGTAGATGTGCTCCCGGGTGATCAGGGCCAGGAGCAGGGCCGTTTTCACCTCGTCGTGGCCGACGACGTGGTGATCGAGCAAGGCCCGAAGTGGTGCGAGATCGGTCACGGAATGCGGGACTCTATCCGCAGTTCGGAAGCCGCTGCACCGGCTGCGGCAGGACCGTTCCAGGGTCCGGTGCATCACGCCGGGCGCCGGATGGCGGGTGGATTGGTGCGCGGCGCGCGGGTCGGTTCAGCCGGGTTGGCGTGGTGAGGCGCTCCGGTTGAGCGGCCAGCCGTTCGTTCCCGGCGCGTCTTGCGGGTCCGTCCGCAGTTGGGGTCACCTTTCCTCCAACCGGAGTCCACCTCCGGCGGTGGGTCGACCGCAGAAGCGCAACCCGGCCGTCTCGAGCGAGATGTCGTCGAGTACCGGCGGGCAGTCGCCGTTGCCCAGGAACACGGTGTGGAGGGCGACGCCGAGCCGGTGCGCCAACTGGCGCTCGCGGCGCACCGTCGTGTCGCCGATGATCGGCAGGCCGTCGGTCAACAGGACGATGTGGCGGTTGCGTCCGGAACCGCCGCGCAGCCCCTCCAGGGCCGTGCGCAGAGGCGCCTCGTAGTTCGTCTGGCCGACCGCCTTGGCTTGCCCGGCCTGTTCCGCGAGGCGCGAGTAGGAGCGGTGCAGCAGGCGGCCGCCGACCTCGTGAGGCAGCGCGCGGTGGTGGAACTCGACATAGCCGACGCGCATTCGTCGGCGCGCCGCGACCCGCAGGATGCCGAGCACGACCTGACTCGACCAGACGGTGAGCCGGCCCGCCATGGAAGCGGAGATGTCCCGCAGGACGGCGACCGCGCCGCCGGCGCTGCGGCGCTTGCGCTCGAAGGTCCGCGGCGCGCCGGGCAGGCGGCCCTCGGCGAACAGCAGGGCTTCGATCACGTCGGCGTCGATGAGTTCGTCGAGATCGCGCAGCGGCCGGTAGCCGCGCGGCTGGCCTCCCGGGTCGGTGTCCGGATCGATTCGCCCACGCTCGATGCGGCCCACGAGCGCCCGCAGGAGGGGATCGACCTGGGCCGGCGCCGGCGGCTTTCCGAACAGGGTCGGGGGCGCCGGCAGGTCGGCCTTGTCGTCGATCCACGAATCGGACGCCGGTGAGGCCGCCGCGGCGCCGTCGGAGTCGTCGTCGCCCTGGGACTGCGCGCCGGGCATCTGGGCGCCCGTCTCCGTCATCGTCACCTTCGGCGGGTCGCCGAGCAGCTCCTCCAGGATGTGATCGAAGTCTGCCTGCACCTCTTCGGGCAGCCGGTGGGCGACCATGTAGCGGATGGCGCCGAGGTCGCGCGGCGCGGCGGCCGGGGCGCCGCGCAGGAACGCATGCGCGCGCACCAGCCGCAGGGCGGCGGAACTGAATGAGCGATCCGACATCAGGCGGTCGCCCGAGGCAGAGTTGTCGGCGCTGCGCTGCCGGAGCCGGTCCAGCAGGCGGTGGTAGGCGTCGATCGTCCGCGGTTCGATCCGCAGGGCCGCCGCCGCCCGTTGTGCCGCGTTGCGCGTGGTGGTGCTCATCACTGCGGATCGCGGAGAAAAAGCGCCTCGCGGTTCCCCGGGTTGCCGGTTCCCGAGTTCCGAGGACGGGCCGCCGCGCCGTCGTCGTGAACCGCTTCGTCGTTCCCCGGGTTCCAGGCGGTTGGGCGTGCCGGTGCTGATCACTGCGGATCGCGGTGCTGCGGTCGCTGCCGCAGGAGCGCCGGCGCTGTCCGCAGCCGACGGATCGGCGGACCGTGGCGGCACTCGAGCGGCCTCCCGTTCGAGCAGGACGGCGGCTTCATCGAAGAGTCCGCCGGTGAGCAGCCCGGTCAGGCGAAGCTGCACGGCGAACCGATCGAGCTGGCCGGGCTCGAGCGGATCGATCGGGGCTTCGACCTGCTCCAGCGGTCCGGTTGCCACCGCCGACTCGAGCGGCAGCGGCTGGCCCAGGGCGTGCCGTTCGGCGAGGATCCGGAGCAGCGGCCCCAGGGCCTCGCCCGGGGAACGGGGCAGGTCCTCGAGCAACGCGATCTCGGCCTGGAGAAGAGGGCCGGGGATCAACTCGCGGCGCAGGCGTTCGTGGCCTCGGTGACGGTGGCGGCTGAGCAGAACGTCGCCGAGCAGGTCGGTCTCCCGGATGTCGCGATGGAACACCAGCGTGTGCGTGCGCGCGCCCGAGAGTGCGGCGAGGGCCGCGGCCAGCGCCGACTTGCCGCATCCGGGCGGCCCCTCCAGGTAGGCGTGCTGCTCCGCCAGCAACGCAAGGGTCAGCCCCGTCGCCGCGTCGTCCTGACCGATCAGCGTACGTCCCAGTGCCGTCCGCAACTCGACGAAGGCGGCGGCGAGGTCCGCGACTCGACGATCCGGGGCAGGTGGAGCCATGGCGGCGGAATGCTACTCGGCAGACCGCCTTCCGGCGTCGCGGAGGGGATGCGGGAGGGAGGACCGACGCGCTGCGGCCAGTGCTGCGCGCCGGTGCGGACCGTACGTCCCGGCCCGCCTCGGCGCTCCTGCGCGGCGCTTGCGGGATTCCGGGCCCGGCGTTCAGCCTGGACCCGGCCGACGCCCAGCCGTCCGCGGCGATCGGGGGCAGGTGGAGAGGAGCACATCACCACCTCAACGGCGAGGTATCGGCGGCGATCTGAGCGGCGGCGATCGGGTGCGGTTGGGGAGAAGCACGGCCCGGACGTCCGTTCGCGGCTCAGGCGACTGGCACGGTCTGTGCTTGAAGGTGCAGCAGGGGCGGGGAGGCATGCTTCTCCCGGGCAGATCGTGCTGATCGGACAGATGAGGCAGATCGGCGAGATCGCTCGACTGGAGACGGCTGGCGCCTGCCACGACGAGACACCGGGCCATCAGGTCTTGCGGACGAATCACGTGACGGCAGCGGTTGGTAGAATGGTGGCCGCGTCGTTCCCGGGTCGTTGCCGTGGCTCGCAGCCAGGCAATCAGAACACAGGAGGTTCTCAGCGATGAAGAGCATTGCGACGGTTGGACGACGGTGGGGGCTTGCGGTCGCCCTGGTCGGCGGAGCCCTGCTTTCGGTGGACCACGGATTGGCAGTCGCGTCCGATGGAGCGGCCGGCGCCGAAGCGGCGGCGCCGAACGGCGTGGTCGACGAAGAGAAGAAGAAGAGCCGGGCGGAGCGAAGGAAGGCGGCCCGCGAAGCGAAGGAGAAGAAGCGGCTGGAGAAGCAGCGGCGGCAGCGGGGCAGGACGGTGCGGGCCGTCGTCGTGCCAACGGAACCCGCGCCGACGCCTGAACCTGCCGCGGCGGCGTCGGTGAGGACCGCGCCGAGGCCCGAGTCGACGTCTGAACTCGCCCCGGCCGCGGAGCCGGCTGAGCGTGCTCCGGTCGTGGAGCCAGCGGCCGAGCTCGTCCCGGTCGTGGAGCCGCCGGAACTCGCTCCGGTCGCGGAGCCGGCGGCCGAGTTGGCTCCGGTCGCGGAACCGGCTGCTGATCGCGCTCCAGTGGTGGAGCCGGCATCTTCTCCCGAAGCCGTCGCGGCGCCGAAGTCGTCCGCCGACATCAGCGCCGGGTCGAAGGCCGAAACGGCTGCATCGGCTCTGACCGCGCCGGCGGCAGAGCCGCCGGCTGAACCCCCATTGGCTCCGACCGTTCGCCGGCCGCGCGCGGCGGATCCCGCGCCGGGTGCGGTCCGGACCGTGAATCGGGCCGCCGGGACCTCTCCCGCGGACATCAGCCTGAACGAGCGCATCCGGGTGGCCGAAGTGCTGCTCGATGTCCTCGTGACCGACCGGAAGGGGAACGTGATCCAGGATCTGGGCGCCGAAGACTTCGTCGTCCTCCACGACGGCGAGGAGCAGGAAGTGACGAGCGCCGCGTTCTACGGCGGGCCCGACGAGTTCTCGGCTACCGGCGGTGGTGCAACGACGCGGACCGACCGCTACTTCATCCTCATGTTCCACGATCAGCGGATGCAGGCGCCGTTCCTGGCGGGTCCCCAGATGGACAATGCGCGCTGGCTCAAACGCTGGATCGAGGAGGAACTCCAGCCCAACGACCAGGTTGCCGTGTTCGCGTACCAGGCTCGACTCAAGGTCTACCTCGACTTCACCCGGGACCGCGATGACGTCGTGGCGGCGGTGGATGCCGCCTCCCAGGGCAAGAGGGACCTCGAGCCCCGGGCGACGCGCTCGGCGCCCGTGTTCGACCCGAACTCGCCGTCTCTGGTGGTCAACCTTCCCAAGGGCAAGGAGCTCGCGCGGCGGAGCCGCAAGCTCCAGCAGGCGCTGGAGTTGCTCGGAGAGGCGGCGGCGGGTATCGCCGGTCGCAAGAACCTGGTGATGTTCAGCCTCGGTTTCGGCGAGGTCGGTCAGTTCGGGAGCTACACGCCCGATGCCCGCTACTACCCGCAGATGCGTGAGTCGCTGAACGCCGGCAACGTCGCCGTGTACACGGTCGACACGATGGGCAGCCGTCGCCGCTCGATCGCCTCGGGGTCGCTCAACGACTCGCTCAGTCTGATCTCGAACGACACCGGCGGCCACTACTACGCGAACTTCACGAACATCATGACGCCCATGCGCCAGGTTGCCGAGGAGAATCAGGGCTATTACCTGGTGAGCTTCCGTTCCGAGTACGAGGCCGGCACCCAAGGCTACCGCGGCATCAAGGTCAGGGTTCGTGACGCGAAGTACAAGGTGCGTTCCCGCACCGGCTTCCGCTACGGCGAGTGATCAAGGCCCTCAGCGGCGTGAGCCGGCAACGAACGAGTGTCCGCGGCGTCGTGGCCCGGCGCGCCGGACTCCATGGAGCAACGCGGCCAGAAGGCACTCGCCGAAGGGCCAACCATCCACGAACGCGTAGCTGGAACGGGAGGCCTCCGCGCGCAGCGGCAGCGCAGCCGCAACCGTCCGCGAACGCGTAGCTGGAACCCGCCTCCTGTTCCCTGCAAGACAGCGCCGCGAACTCTCCTGCCTGACACCGAACCTTCGAACCGGGCGCGGCGGCCGTTCGGCCCGCATCGGGAGGGCGTGAGGCCGGGTAGGCTGTGCCGCCGGAGCCACCCGCAACACGAACGGATCTCAGGGAAGGAAGGTTGGATGATCTCCGCCGACGCGCGCTACGAGAAGAAGCGGATAGAGGTTCATGGCCACCAGATGGCCTATGTCGATCATGGGGAGGGCGATCCGATTGTCTTTCTGCACGGCAATCCGACTTCGTCCTACCTGTGGCGCAACGTGATGCCGCATCTGGAGGGCCGGGGTCGGCTGGTGGCGCCGGACCTCATCGGCATGGGCGATTCGGCGAAGTTGCCGGACAGCGGGCCCGACCGGTACCGGTTCGTGGAGCACCGGCACTACCTGGACGGGCTGCTCGAGGCGATCGGGGTGGATTCGAACGTGGTTTTCGTGATCCACGACTGGGGCTCCGCGCTCGGTTTCGACTGGGCGAATCGGCGCCGCGATGCGGTGCGCGGCGTGGCCTACATGGAGGCGATCGTGAGTCCTGTCCCGACCTGGGACGCGTGGCCCGAGGCGGCGAGAGGCGTGTTCCAGGGGTTCCGTTCGCCGGCGGGCGAGGGCATGGTGCTGGCGAAGAACGTGTTCGTCGAGCGCGTGCTGCCGGGCTCCGTGCTCCGAAAGATGACGGAGGAGGAGATGGCGGTCTACCGGCGGCCGTTCGAGGACGAGGGCGAGTCACGCCGGCCAACGCTGACCTGGCCGCGCCAGATCCCGATCGCCGGCGAGCCGGAGGATGTCGTTTCGATCGTGCAGTCCTACGCCGACTGGCTCGCGGAATCGGACGTGCCCAAGCTGTTCGTCAACGCGAAGCCCGGCGCGATCCTCACCGGCGCGATGCGGGAGATCTGCCGGACCTGGCCGAACCAGACGGAAGTCACGGTCAAGGGCTCCCACTTCATCCAGGAGGATTCCCCGGACGAGATCGGCTCCGCGATTTCGGAATGGTTGCCGTCCTAGCTGGCGTTGTTCTCCCCGACACGCGGATTCGCTTCTGACGCCTGAGGATTCAACCACCAGGAGGCTCACATGCTGCGCCGGCCGTTGCGGAAGATCGGTTGCCATCGCTTCGACCTGCTGCCGATCACCCTGCTTTGCGTTGCGCTGGAGCTGCCGACCGTCTCCGGAGCGCTCGGCGCCCGGGAATCCGGCGGCGGTCCGCGCCTGGAGGGATTGGCGCCGCTCGACCTGCCGGATGACATTGCCCGGGCGAGTGACGTCCGCTGGCTGGAGGACGGTGAGTTCCTTCTCGGGGTGATCGGACGGGGCCTCTACTCCTGGCGCCTCGGCGACGAGGCGGGACAACTCAGGGTTGCTCTCGAGCAGCCTGAGGCGGAGTTCGTGAACGTTGGCGGTCGGGCGATAGTCAACTCCAGTCGGTTTGAACGGGACTACGGCCGGTTTGCCGTCTCGCCCGACGGAATCGCGTTCACGGACCTGCTCTCCGGCATCCACCTGGCGACCGAGGATGGGGTCGACTCGCCGGCGGACCTGGAGCACCTGGGCGACCTTGACCGGCGAGGTGCGCTGACCGCGGCGGTCGGTCTGGTCCGCGAGGACGACGATGCCTGGGGGCCGTACGCCGCCTGGTTGATCGAGGACGCCGGAGGCGTCTCGCGGGGTCTCCTGCCGACGAGGGACGGCGGGCACGGTCTGGAGCTGTGCGGCGATGTGGAACTTTCGGTGATCCGTTTCATCGCGGATGATCGCCTGCTCGTGATTCCGGGCGCCGAGGCCGGTGTCTTCGTCTACGACCGCGAGGGCGTGCTCCACGACAGCCTGGGCACGGAGACCTTCCTTGCGGAGAGTGGCTGCGACGTCGAGGCCAACGAATGGGGGAGTTCTCCCCTCAGCGATGCCTACGCTCGGGCCGATTGGTTGGGCCCTCGTCGCATCATCGACGAAGTCGTGGCCGACGGTGAAGGGAATGTGTACTTCTTCGTTCGACATGGGGCGGACGGTCCGGCGGAGGCACTGGCAGCCAGCGACCGGAAGTGGCTGCCGGGTGGCACACCGTTCCTCGTGGGTTTCGGGGCGGGGGTGCTGAACCAACAGGCGATCAACGACCGCATCGTTGCCTCGGTTCCTCCCCCCAGGGGCAGGGTGTGCTGGGACCTGGTCCATGCCCAGGTTGACGATCTTCGGACGGTTGCGATGCGACCGTGCGTCATCGAGTCGGAGTTCGCGGACACTCGGCTGCGCGCCGACCTTCGCGGTGATCAGGCGGTGCTTCTTCTTCGCGGCGGGGCCCTGCGCGGTGGAGACGTTCGGTCGGGCAAGGCCTTCGAAGCGCGCCTTCGTCCACCGGGTTGACGTGGAGGACCAGGAGGATGCGATTCTCAGCCTTTGCTTCGTCGTTGGTGGTTGCGGCAGTTGCCGTCCCGGTTGCGGGCCAGGACGACGCGGTGGCGGACGCTCCGTTCCGGTTCGTATGCCGCATCGAGAGCGAACCTGTTTTCGTCAACGGGATGGCGGCGCCGGCTGACGACACCTGGGAACGGCGGGACGACGTCCCGGCGGGCCGTGCACCGGCCGCGTGCTGGGCCTGGAGCGATTCCTGCCCACCGTTGTTGCTCGAGCCTGGACAGAACGCGGCTGCCGCCTGCCGCGCCGGCAGCGATTCGTTCAAGCCGTTGACCGTCCGCGTGCTGGACCCCGAAGCGCCGAAGGCGGATCCGGTGGACGGAGTGGCGCCTCCAGCCGAGTACAGCGTGACCGCGGCGCCCGCGGCGATGTGGCGGCAGGCGCCGCGAGATCTGCTGCCGACGACGACCTTCGCGTCAGGGTCGCTCTCCCTCCCGCGCAACGACGAAACGTGGCGCCTCCAGGCACTGGGGGAAGGCCTCGCCTCGACCTGGCGGGACCTGCCCGCTGAAGAGGGATCGGTTGAACTCGCGTTGGGGAAGGCGGTGAACCTCACGGTCCAGGCGACCGCTGGCGGCGCGCCCCTTGCCGGCGCGCGGATGTACCTTGTGAAGATGGAGTCGGGACCGTTCACTCCGCCCGAGCCTCTGGGCTTCGGGATGTCGGACGCTGCCGGCAAAGTGAGTCTGACCGTGTCCGCGCGGGAGCGTGCCGCGGTCCTCGTCTCCCACGTCGCCCGGACCGCTGCGGCGTTCGAGCGCTACGCCGAGGCGCCGCCGGTTGTCGAACTCGGTCCGGGCTTCGCGGTCACGGGTCGGACGATCGATCCGGAAGGTCGGGCCATAGCCGGGGTGCGGCTGCTGGGGCTGTCGTGGCTGGAGCACGAGCTTCCGTTGATGCGGCGCCACCTGGGAGTCTCCGGCCCGGACGGCCGGTTCTCGCTCACCGGTTTCGCCAAGGGTGCTGCGTCCCTGCGAACCGACGGCGGCGACCTCGAGTACTCGGAGAGGTTCGATCTGGAGGAATCCCTGGACCTTGGGTCAATCGTGTTGACGGCGGCAGAGACGTACTGGATCCAGGTTCTCGATGCCAGCCGCGGAACGCCGATACCCGGCGCGCGCGCATCGTCCGAGGCCGGGGAGCAAACCACGACCGACCGGGAGGGAATCGCTCTCGTGTCGCCGCGGTTCGACCGCACCCTGTTGATCAGCGCGAAGGGGTACCGGTCGGCGCGATTCGAGATCGGCGGCGGAGGCACGACGGCCAGGGAACGCTCGATGCCCGGCCTGCCAACCCTCCCCGTCGATGTGGCCGGCCGCGCCGGCGCCACGGCTGAAGAACCCCTCGTGCTCCGGCTGGATCCGGCCTTCACGGTCGAGGGCGTGTACATGGCCGCGGACGGTGTGACTCCCGTCGCCTCGGGGCGCTTGGCGGCCGCTCGCGACATGGCGAACGGTCAAACGACCAGGCATCGAGCGATCGCCGCGGACGGTTCCTTTTCTGTCGACCTCGAACCGGGGGCCTACACCCTGGAGCTGTCGGGCGCCAATGCCGCTCGGACGGTGCTCGACGTGCGGGGATCGGCGGGCGACGTCCGCGACCTGGGCGTCATCGCGGCCCCGACCTCCGCCTGGGTCTCCGGAACCGTGGTGAACCCGGAGTACGCGCCGGTGTTCGAGGCCTCCGTGTCCTACACGCCACCGTCGGAGTACGGTCAGTTGATCGCGTGGGCCATGGGTCGGGCAGCCACGGTGGCGACGAACCTCGACGGCTACTTTGAACTCCACGGTCTCGAGTTGGGGCGTTCGACGTTGCGCGTTGAGGCGGACGGATTCGCGCCGCTCGAGTTCGAGGTCGAAGCGAACGCGATCGAGTGGATCGATGCGGGATTCGTGGAACTCTCGCGGGGTCGCCGCATCACGGTGCGTTCGGATGTGGGCCGCGGGCAGGTTCTGCTTGACCCTGGTGGCCGAAGCCTGCCGCGCGATCTGATCACGGGCAATCTGGAGGACGGCCTGGCGGTCGTCGATCGCGTGCCGGAGGGCGCCTTTGTTGTCCGTGTGTCCGAGAATGGCGTGGCGGCTTGCGAGAAGGAGGTGGCGGAGGCAAGCGGCGACGAACTCGTCACCTGCGATCGCAGCACGGTAACGGTCACCGGCCGCGTGACACTGGCCGGTCAGCCTGGGGCCGGAGAACTGTTCTGGGCTGCCAAGGAGAACGTCCGTCACGCGGGAGGCTTCATGAGGTCCGGCTTTGGTCCGCTTGCGAGGACGCGGGAGGTCGGGCCCAGCCGGTCGCAGAACCTGCAGGCCTCCGTTGAACTCGACGGCAACTACCGCCTCGAGGCGGTACTCCCCGGCGAGTGGACGGTTCGGTGGTCGCCGCCCGATGGCGGCGAGCCGGAGAGCCGCGAAGTGACCGTGCCGGAGGCTCCGGGCGAAGAAGTCACGCTGAACTTCGACTACGGCGCCGTGTCGATCGAAGGCGTCGTGACGGATCCGGAGGGCGAGCCGGTCCACTTCGCGACGGTCGATGTCTTCCCCCAGCGCTCGGCGGTCATCTCGGATCCGAACGGGCGATACCAGGTCCTGGGACTCGCGCCGGGCGCCTACCAGTTGCGGGCGCGGTTCCGGCACCAGCGGTCCGGCCTTGTCGACGTCGAGTTGCGGGACTACGGCGACCGGCAGACGGTGCAGCTCCAGCTCCGTGACGATCCGCCCAACGACGAGGTGTCAGTCCGCATACGCGGTGGCGGCGGCGGGTTCTGCTTCGTCGAGATGGAAGGGGCGGGGCAGCGGGTGGCTCGGATCGATGGCGGCGTCGCCAGAACACAACTCACGCCGCCGCTCACCGACCGCGTTCGCGTCGCCTGCCGGGCGGACGGGCGCTGGATTCTCGCTGGCTGGCAGCCCCTCGAACCGGCTCTGGATCGCGGCATCGATTTCGATCCCTTCGAGTCGGACTCCTCGATCGTCCTGCAAGGCGACCCGTCAACCGTCGCGGTGCAGGTCACCGGCCCCGGAGGCTGGGACCTCGGGAAGCTCCGAATCTGGTTCGGCGGCACGACGAGTTTCTCCGTCGGCGAGACGATCTCCAACCTGCCGGAGGGCGAGTACAGCCTGCGTTGGGGGACTCAGGCCCGGACCGTGTGGACGCAGCGGCGGCGGGCTGCGGCGGTCGAGATCGATTGACCAGGCGGCGTCCAACCAGGTTAGGCGGCGACGATGGTCTCGCGCGCCCTGGTCGCCGCCGGCGTCCAGTCGCTGGTCGGCGGCCTGCACCCCGGACGCCTTCCTCGGCGTCCGGGACACCGTCGGTCGTCTCGACGCGGGCATCCTCAACGGCTGGTCCGTCGAGGTCAGTCGGACTCTGCCTCGGCCAGCTGCCGTCCGACCTCGTCCAGCAGCGCTTCGGTGAGAGCGAGGGTGCCTTCCCTGTCGATCCTCTCCAGGTCGGGCTCGACTCCGGCGTAGCGAAACGCGACGGCGTAGGGCGTGTACGGGATGAGTGCTTGGAACGGCTCCGTCGAGCTTCCTGAACTGGCGAGGCGGTCCAGCAGTTCCTCGATGTCGTGGGTGAGAGGGTAGACCTCGCCCAGCAGGGCGATTCGGGCTTTCAGGGCTTTCTCGGCCGCCTGCTGGACGTGAGATCCGAAGACCTCGTCCGAGGTTGCATTCGGGTCGGTCATGACCCGGAGTGCTTCGACGTCGCGTTCCGCCGCGCGCAACATCATCCGGGCGCACTTAGGGTCGCTCATAGAGCACCTTTCCCTCGCGCAGCGCCCGCGCCAGCACGTGGTTCAGCGAGTCTCGCCAGTAGTCGACATCCTCCTGCGAGAAGACGAGGACGTCGGTCGAGACGCCGGACCCCGTGATCGCGTGGTAGAGCCGGACGAGTTCCTGGTGGCGACTTCGTTCTGGCCCGAAGGGTTCTGCTTCAACGACGATCAGATCGATGTCCGAGTCCTTGCGCTGATCGCCGCGAGCCCGGGAGCCGAAGAGAATGACCTGCTCCGGATCAACTTCTTCGACGATCGCCCGAACCATACGCTCGAGCGTCGCTTCCGTGACGGAAGTCATCGGCTCTTCTGGACGCTTGCTGGCTCCACGACCACTGACCTGATGCTAGCAACAGTCCCATCCACCGACGCCTTGCGCCGGGTAGCCTGAAGTCAGGCCGGACTCCGGCGTTGCTGGTTCCGTTGTGCCTCCGCTAGCCGAGCAGCCGCAGCACCAGCATCAGCGCGCCGACGGCGGCGCCGACCAGGGAGACGGTCCAGCGCATGGCGCGGACCTCGCCGCGCAACTCGCCCACGTCGGCGCGGGTGTCGCCGTGCATCCGCTCCACGTCGGTGCGGAGCGTGGCAACCGCCGCGTCCGGATCGGCGCGGGCGACCGGCTCCGACGGCCCGGGCGCCAGCCCATCCGGCCCGGCGAATCACAGCGGCAGATGCGTGCCGATGTAGCCGACTTCGACGATGCGATCCTCTGCTTCGAAGCGGAGGTGAATTCGGCCACCTGTACCGAAACGCGCATGCCATTCGAAGACCTTGCGCGCTCCTGCCACGGAAGGAAAGATGCGGGCTTGTCCGAGACGGCGGTTCGCCATCGTCTTCTGGCTCTCCGGCGTCACTTTGCAGGGCCAGGCGGGTGCAGGTCCCGACTCCCAATTCCCGGTCGCCTCGTTCAACTGGGCCAACCGGTTCATCACGACGGAAAGTAGGCCGGTGTCCAATCGCGCAACGTGTACTTCCACCTCGGGCCCGAAGAGCAGGTGCGGGTAGAGCTCCCTTCGACAGGCCCACATCTCCACGCCGCTGGAGCATCTGCGTGAGACCACCCGCCGGTGACGACGAAGAATCGGCGCGGCGTGACGGGGCCGGGCGAGATTGTCAACTACCTCCTCTGCCTCGTCGAACTTTCCGTTCGGCAGGAGTTCATCAAAGCGGACCGCGAAGTGATCGCGGTCCCAGATCGGCTCGGAGGGAAAGCTGAGAGCGATGCCGTGGTTGACTGCACAGAGGACCAGCGGCTCACCTTCGTCGGCTGCCAACGTCCTTGTTTCACACTCGCGTGCTTCGCAGGCCAGGAACCGGCTCTTGATGTCGTCCGTCACGTCGGCGAGGAGCGGTGTCTTCGACGTCAACCGGAGCAGGAAGCGGTACTCGTCCCTCAGGCCAGCCTGGCGGAGGCCTTGATAGCCATCGAAGAGTGACCAGCCCGCCGCAGATCGAATCTCGGCGGGTGCCTTGGCTGTCCGAAGGGACCGTTCGACCAGATCCGCTTCAACCAGCGCCGCCATGCCTTGCGCCATGCCGCAAAGCCGACGCGTCGCTTCCTGCAAGCCGCTCGAGGGGAGACTCGCGTGGTTCAGGACCATCTCTCTCAAGCTAGGGCCTGGACGTGAGCAGGCGGGCCAGGTTCTCTTCGTGCTGGTCGAAGAAGCCTGCGGGCCAGTGTGACAGCCGCCCGTCGTGGTCGAGTGACGGTGACGACACGACTACTCGTCCTGCCCTTCGCTCGAAGTAGTGGATGGACGTCGCCGCCGGTTGCAGCAGGCCGTCGTGCACCGCGATGCGAACGCCGTCGACGAAGTGATCGCTGTGGGTCTCCACGACGACCTGAACGCCCGCCAGCGCAGCACGAACTGCCAGATCTGCGAGTTTCGTTTGACCGCGGGGGTGAACGTGGGCCTCCGGGTTCTCGATCAAGCAGAGGCTGCCGGGCGGCATCAACATGGCAACGATCACCGGCAGGGCATATGACAGTCCGAATCCGACGTTTGTCGCACGGTGTCGCCGGCTCTCAATGTCACCCGGCCGATCGAAGCTGAAGCCGGCCATCACGGCGTCCAAGGGTGCGATCCGGTCCAGACGAAGGTGGACGCCGGGACAGATTTCCTGGAGCCAGAGGTCGACGATGTCGCCAAGCCGCCGGCTTTCACCGCCACCGAGCCGTGGATCGTCTGTCGGCACGAGGTCTGCCCAGTGCTCAACCAGGTAGTTCCAGGAATACTCGCCCCGGCTTCCGAGGTCCCTTCGTCGGGCCGATACTTCGGAGAGCGGATACGACTTCCTTGGGCCGATTCGTTCGGCCTGGACGTAGGCGAACTTGCCGCCGAAGGGCGGCGTGGCAGACCAGAGGTCCGCTACGGTCGGGGCCTGTTCTCCCTCCGCCGTGGCCAGTTGGTCGCTTGTGCTGGCGCTGACGAACTCGGCGCGCCACACTCCTGCTTCGTGGTCCGTCAACTCAAGGCCTACGACGTCGCTGACTGCCTCCTCGAACAGCAGGTCTGAGCCGGCGCCCAGGTCAGTCAGAGATCCGCCCAGCACCAGGTGGCCGTCACGGAGTTCACCGGACAGGAAGGACTGGCGGAGGACCAGCAGGGCCTGGATGACGCTGCTCTTGCCCATTCCGTTCAAGCCGCAGAGAAGACTCAGGGGCGCGCAGCGGAGGTCCAGATCCTCGAAGCACTTGAAGTTGGTCAGTCGGATGCGCTCGAGCACCGGAGTACGTCCTCCACCAGGTTCTGAATGGCCCCGAAGCGCTTTCTGACTCGCGGCGTCTTCTGAGTCCCGTAGGAGATCGCGGCCTCGAACTCCGAGTCGTCGAGCAGGAGACGCATGAAGTGCTCCCGCACCAACGCCTTCGAAGCGATCAACCGGTCGATCTCCTCGTCACTGCAACGCGCAAAGGCGACGCTCCAAGCCTCGAACAGCTGCTTGTTGAGAGGGAACTTCCTTGGTGCCGAGCGGTACATCTTCCTGAAGGCGTCTTGGTCGAAGATCTCTCTGGCGGCCCGCATGGCTTTCCGGAAATCGGCGGCGAGTCGCTCAAGGCTGTGCCGGTCCTTGCGGTTCAGTCTCTGCATCGTCGTGCCGAGGTGGCCGTCAAGGGAGGCTTCCTGGTAGTCCTCCCATGGGTCCAGATGGAAAGCGAGGAAGCGCAGGACGCACTCGCGGTCCGCCATCCGCCGGGGGTTGATCCCTCCGGTTGCTTCCTTGAAGTCCGCCGAAGATGCAAGTGTCTCGAGGAACTGTCTGACCGGGCCGCCGTACAGCGCGTGGCGGATTTCCTGGGCCCGAAGCGGCTCACCTCCGGTGTTGATCCGCCGGAAGATGTTGAACATGACGTCGGCCGGCGTTCCGGGTTCGATGACGTTGATCGCGAGCTGCGTCTCGTTGATCCTGCGCTGAAGATTGCGCGGCAGGTCTGCGTAGTAACAATCCCTCAGATCGTCCCGATACTCCAGGTCGGTCAGTGGGAACTTGCCGGCAATGAAGTCGGTCATCGTCGAGATGCGTTGCACACCGTCTACCACGGACCAGTTGTCGTCTTCGTCGGCCGAGACGTAGAAGACGGGAATCGGAATTCGGAGTAAGAGCGACTCGATCAGCCGACTCTTGTCCCGCGCCTTCCAGATGCCCTTGAGGCGCTGAAAGTCCGGCGCGAGGTCGATCTCGTCGAATTCGATGCGCTTGACCAGCTGGTCGACGACCACATTGACGGTCCGCACCCTGATCTTCGACGAGTCGAAGGGGTGCTCGGCTGTGGCGCCGTCCGGATCGTCTCGCTCCAATTCGACGCCATCCTCCTGGAGTGCCTCCACCTCGGCCTCTGGTCTCCGGCCCGAGGCGCCAATCGTGGCCGGCAAGACGGGAGCGACGGGAGGCGACGTTGAGTCGGAACGCGTCGCCTGGACCGCTTGGCGTCCTGAAGGTGCGGAAAGGGCTGGCTCTTCAACGGAGTCGGCGGACATGGCCAAGTCATCCTACCTGTCCGCCAGTCGTCGACGCGCAACTTGGGACGCGCGGTCGGCGCTTGCCTCAAGATCACCGGTGCAGGGCTCTCGGGCGGAACATCCGGAGCGAGGAGAAGATCCTGAAGCCCGGAGACCTGCTCCGCTGCGCCGATGGCGTCGACACGTCAATGCAGTACCTCTACGCGGAGGTGGAGGAGGGCCGCGCCGCTCGCCATGACAAGCGCCGGCGGCCTGGCGAGTTTCTCAAGCTACCGCCGAAGGATAGCCTCCTGGTCGTGCCCGGAGCGAACCGCCGTCGGGCGCGGCCCTGGCCGGTGGTCTCCGGCGCGCAGAAACTTCGCTCCGACCGCGACTGGGCGGAGACGTCGCCTCAACAAGCCCCCGGGCTACTTGCCCCCGGTCACCGGCCATTTGGCCGGGTCGTGGTGGCGGAGGTAGTCCTTGCGGTCAATCCAGCCGAGGATCATCGACCACGTCATCCAGCGCTTCTCGGGCAGGATGGCGAAGTAGACGTGGGCCACAGTCAGGGTGACGAGGACGACGCCGCCGACGCCGTGGAGGACGTAGACCCAGCCCCAGCCGGCGTCGCCGAAGAACTTGTAGTCGTCCTGGGCCCAGAGCGGCTGCTCGATGCGCCACATCATCAGGATGCCGGTCACGATCGCGGCCATGCCGAACAGGGTCGCCGCGTGGTGGAACATCTTCTGCGCCGCCGGGTACTTGCCGGGCTTGGCGGGCGGTGCGCCGCCGCTGACCGCGTTGCGCATCTCGCGGACCATGTCGCCGAGGTCCTTGATGCCGACCCAGACGTTGCGCAGGCTCTGGAAGAAGGTCGCGTGGATGATGTGAAAGACGATCGAGGCGGTCAGGATCAGGCCGGTGATCCAGTGAATCTCGAGCCACGCGAACTCCAGGCCGACCTTGGGCAGGAAGCCGGTGATCAGCAGCAGGATCATCGAGATGCCCATCACGGCGTGGAAGAGGCGAGAGGCCAGGCTGTGCCGCTGGATCTTCTGCGGCAGGCCGGGATCGTCAACGGCGTTCCTTGCCGCCTTCTTCTCGTCGCCGATCCACCGGCGGCGAAGCGCCAGGTGCAGGATCAGGAACACGCCGCCGGCGATCAGCGCGATCCAGAACAGACTCCAGTCGATCCCGATCGGGATGTCCTGCCCCCAAGGATTCGTAGCCCTCTGAAAGAGATTCATGTGCGCGCTAGACCGGCGCCTGTCCGCGGATGGCGCGGCGGATCAGGTTTCTCATCAACGGCACCTTGTAGCCGTTGTGGCGGAGCGGCTCGGCGCCGATCACGCCGAGTTCGGCGATCCGCGTGGCCACCTCCTCGCTGATCTTCTGGCCCCGCAACAGTTCCTCGCAGCGGTCCATGCGGAGCGGGACCGGCGAAACGGCGCCGACCGAGAGCCGGCAGTCCTGGACGACTCCGTCCTCGACCCGCATGGCCGAGGCGACGTTGACCAGCGGGAAGTCCCAGGCGTTGCGGTCGCGCACTTTCTCGAAGTAGAAGTCGGCGCCGGCCCAGGTGTCGGGGATGCGGACCGACTGGAGGATTTCGTTCGGTTGCAGGACTGTCATCCGGGTGATGTCGATCGCCGGCCCGAGGAAGAAGTCCTCCGCCGCGACCGTTCGCTCGCCGCGGCGACCGCGGATGACCATCTCCGCATCCAGGGCGATCAGCGCCGGCGCGGTGTCCGAGGGGGTGACCGCGACGCATCGCGAGGCGTCGAAGATGCAGTGCTCGCGGTTCATCGACTCCGGCGTGTCCGCGTAGCAGATGTTGCCGCCCGCCCGGTAGCACGGCCAGCCGGCGCGGTAGTACCAGCAGCGCGTGTCCTGGACGAGATTGCCGCCCAGCGTGCCCTGGTTGCGGATCTGCGGCGTGGCGACCGTCTCGGCAGCCTCGGCGAGCAGACTGTAGCGGTCGCGGATCAGCTCGTTCTCGACGACCTCGGTCAGCGGGGTCATCGCCCCGATCTCGACGCCGCCGTCGGTCTCGCCGATCCCGGACAACTCCGGAATGCCGCCGAGGTCGACGACCGCATCGGGACGCTTCACCCGGTCCTTGAACCAGTCGAAGGTGTCCATCCCGCCGGCCAGAACCCAGGCCTTGTCGCGGTGACGGTCGAGGACTTCGAGCGCACCGGCCATGTTCTCGGGCTGGTAGAGCTCAAAGTCGGGGATCATGTCGTGGATGACGGCCATGCTGTGGTTTCCTCCGTTCGCTGATTCGGTTCTTGGCGATCCGAGCCGATCAGGTGTGCGCGGCCAGGAACTCGGCGTCCTGCTCGCGGCCTTCGAGCTGGTTGATGATGTGGTCGGTCATCAGCGGCAGGTAGGCCACCGTGTCCTGCCCGAGGGCATCCTGGATGGCGCAGAGCAGCACGGCGCAGCCGGCGCCCATCGGCGGTTCGCCGATGCCCTTGGCGCCCACCGGGTTGTTCGGGTCCGGCTCGCCGACCGCGTCCCAATCCATGGACAGCGGCACGTCGAGGATGGTCGCCGGCCGGGCGGTGTAGAAGCGGTTCGCGAAGGGGATGCCCCATTGCGGGTCGTAGACCCACTTCTGACCGACCGCGCAGCCGAAGCCCTGGACGGCGCCGCCGTGGAGCTGGCCGCCGAGGCTGCGTGGGTTGAGCACCGTGCCGCAGTCGGTGACCGCCTTGTAGTCCTTGAGTTCGATCACGCCGGTTTCCTTGTCGAGCTCGATTTCGGCGTAGGCGACGACCCACGAGTAGACGTCGCCGGCGCGACCGTAGTTGTCCTTGGCCGCCGCCAGCAGGCCGCGGCCCTTGAGGATCGCGGCGCCGCCGACCGTGATCGGGCTCAGGCCCTCGTTCAGCTCCGTGCCGTCGTACGGGCCACCGAGCTCCATCGCCTTCGCGGCGGCCTGGGCCAGGCTCATGCCCGCGGCCCGGTTGCCGCGACGGTACACGCGCTCGCCCGCGACGACGTACTGCGAGGCCGAACCGCCGTGTGTCGCGGCGGCAATCTCCTGCAGCTTCGTCTGCATGTCGGTGGCCGCCGCGTGGGTCGCCCGCGTGATCGCGTGGGTCGTCTGGCTGCCGGCCTGGACGCAGGTGTGAGGTATGCCCTCGCCCGTCTGGCCCCAGACCATGTCCACCTTCTCCCACGGCACGTCGAGCAGGTCGGCGGCGACCCGGGCGGTGTCGGAGTAGGAGTGAGTGCCGAGGTTGCCGATCCCGGTATGGATCTCGAGCCGGCCCTCCGGCGTGATCAGCATCAGGCCGTCGAAGCCGCTCGAACCGGCGGTGTAGGTCGAGCTGGCGAGCCCGACGCCGGTGACCTTCGAACCGTTGGTTTCCTTGCTGCGCGCCTTGGCGGCGTTCCAGTCGACCATCGCGTCGAGCTTTTCCCAGGCCTCCGCGGCGTAGGCGGTCGTCACGTTGCGGCCTTCCTGTTGGCCGAACCTGGCGCCGTTCTTCGCGATGTTGATGCGGCGGATCTCCAGCCGGTCGATGCCGAGATGATCCGCGGCGCGGTCGAGCAGCGGCTCGACCATGGCGGACATCTGAACTCCGCCCGGCGCCCGCTGCGGAGCGCGCGGCGGCGTGTTCGTGGCGATCGAAAGACCGCGGTGGCGCATGTTCTCGGGCTGGTAGGTGAGGGACACCAGGTTGCCCGACGTGCCCATGTCGCTTTGGCGCCCGTAGGGGCCGTTGTCCTGGATCACCGCCCAGTCGAAGGCGGAGATGCGGCCGTTCTTCTTGAAGCCGATCTTGGCCCAGCCCTGGAAGCCGGGGCGGGCGCGGCCGATGTAATTCTCTTCGTAGCGGGTGACCCGGTGCAGAACCGGCTTGCCGGTCATCTTGGACAGGTAGACCGGCACTGCCATGTTGCTCGAACCGACGATCTTGCTGCCGAAGCCGCCGCCGGTGTACTCGGCGTGGACGATCAGGTTCTGCGGCGGCACGCCGATCGTGCCCTGGGCGGCGAGCACGGTGAAGGCGACGCTCTGGGTCGACGGGTAGAGATGGCAGATGTCGCCTTCCCAGTGCGCCATGCAACTCCGCGGCTCCATCGGGTGGTGGGTGACCGACTGGAAGAAGAGCGGCTCTTCGATGATGTAGTCCGCGTCGGCGAAGCCCTTCTCCAGGTCGCCGTTGGTCCACTCGTCCTGGAACACGCCTTCGGGCATCTTGCCCTTCTCGCCGTTCGTGCCGCGGGCGGTGGCCAGATCCTCGGCTGTCCACTCGATCCGCTCGACCACCGTTTCCATGCCGGTGTCGGTGCGCTCGCGGTCGATGCTGTTGCCGTCGGGCAAGGAGTTCGGGCCGCCCGGAGCGATCGAGTCCAGCGGGTCGAGCGCGAACGGCAGCGGCTCGAAGTCGACGTGGATCTTCTCGATCGCATTCGCGGCGATCTTCTCGCTGACCGCGGCGACGGCGAGGACGGGTTCGCCCTCGTACTTGGGATGGTTGGTCAGGGCGCGCTCACCCAGCGGGTCCGGTTCGCCCATGAACCCGGCGAGGTCGTCCGCGGTGAGGACGGCCTCGACGCCTTCCATCTCGAGCGCCGCCGAAGCGTCGATGTTCCGTACCCGGGCGTGGGGCATCGGCGACAGCAGCTGCTTCGCGAACAGCATGCCCTCCTGACGCCAGTCCTCCGCGTACCTGGCGCGTCCGGTGATCTTCTCGATCAGATCGGGCGGAACGTAGTCGGTGCCGACAAGAGTCTTGGCCATGCTTTGCTCCTCCGCTCAGGCGGTGCGCGCGTTGAGAAGCGCGCGTTCGGCGGTGTTCAGGATCTTGTTGTAGTCGCCGCAGCGGCAGATGTGGCCGGCGAGCCACTTCCGGCAGTCCGCGCGGGTCGCGTTCGGGTTCGCCTTGACCAGGGCCGCCATGCTCATGATGAAGCCGGGGGCGCAGAAGGCGCACTGGAAGCCCATCTCGTCGAGGACGGCCTGCTGGACCGGGTGGAGGACACCGTCCTGCTCGAGCCCTTCGACCGTCGTGACCTCGCGGCCGCGCACCTGGTGGACCAGGATCGAGCAGCCGTAGTGGGGCACGTCGTCGATCAGCACGGTGCAGGCGCCGCATTCCGCCCGGTCGCAGCCGAGCTTGGTGCCGGTCAGGTCCAGCTTGAAGCGCAGCACCATGGCCAGCGTGTCCTGCGGCTCGACCTCAAGTTCGTGGGTCTCGCCGTTCACCCGCAGGTTGATCGCGCTGCCGACCGGCTCGGTCGCGGCGTGCAGGACCTCGGGCTGCAGCAGGTTGCCTCCGGCAAGGGAGACGGCGGCGCCGGTGGCGACCGTACCCTGGATGAAGGTCCGTCGGCTGACGTTCGAGGGGCCGGAGTCTGCGCCGTCCTCCTCGATGTCCTGGTCGTCCTGCCGAAGTTCCTCGAGCAGGTCGTCCTCCAGGAAGGTGTCTTCTCTCAACTCATCCATGGTCTCCAACCTCCGTTGGGGGAGTCATGCCGCCATCTTGCTTCCAGCGGGCTGTCGTCTGCTTGTGTGCGGGAGCATACAACATCGTTTCCGAGCGTTCGACTGTGCCTTCCCTGAGGTGGAATCGTCCGGCGGCGGCGGACAGGGAGCGAGGGAGCGAGGGTGGGTTCGCGCCTTCCTGTTCTGATCGAGCTTGCCGGCGAGTTGCAGGCAGGCGACGGACTGACCCTGCTGGCGGTCTCCGTGGAGATGATGCCGGACCGTTCCTTTCGCAGCCGCGGGCTTTCCCAAAGGGCCTGTTGACCCGCCGAGGGTCAAATCCGTCCGCCGATGATCACGTCGAGCACGTACGGACCTCCGGTGGCGAAGGCTTCCCGCACCGCCTCCTCGACCTCGGCCGGATCCTCGATCTTGTGTCCCGGGACCCCCATGCCGGCCGCCATCTCGACGAAGTCGAGGTCCGGCTCGGTCAGGTTCATGTGGGGGTACGGCCGCTCGGCGGGGATGCCGAAGCGTTCCCGGTAGATGTCCATGTTGATCTTCAGGATCTTGTACTCGCGGTTGTGCAGGATGAGGAACACGATCGGCATGTCGTAGTGGGCCGCGGTCCAGAGCGCCTGGATCGAGTACATCGCCGAGCCGTCGCCCGAGAAGACGATGACCGGCCGGTCGGGGTGGGCGAGCGAGGCGCCGATGCCGCCGACGAGGCCCTGGCCGATGCCGCCGCCGCGGGTGCCGCAGTAACGGTCGGGGTCGTCGATGGGCAGAAAGCCGAGCAGGTCGCCGCCGGCGGTGATCGACTCGTTGACCACCACGGCATCGTCCGGGACCGCCTTGGCGACCTCGGACATGAGCCGGGCCGGCGACATGGGCGAGTCGTCGAAGTGGGCGGCGAGGCGCTTCTGGCGGGCGGCGTGAGCACCGGCCGTCCCGGCCCGCAGGGCGTCCATCCGCTCGGTGGCGGCGGTGCGAAAACCCGTGTCGGCAGTGGTCTCCAGAACCTCGCGGAGAGCCGCGAGTCCGGCACAAGGATCGGCGATCATTCCGGCGTCGACCGCGAAGTTGAACGCGAGCCGGCTCGGGGCGTCCTCGATCTGGAGCACGGTCGCCTCGGGCGGGAAGGGCGAATCCGGGTCGAACCAGACCTCCTCGAAGAAGGAACCGCCGACGAGAAGGACGGCGTCCGCGTCGCCGAGCGCGTGCCGGATACCGGCGTGGTTGAGCGGCATCCGCGGCCGGAAGCAGGGATGGCTCTGGGGAAAGTTCACGCGCTGCATCAGGCCCTCGGGACAGACCCCGGCGCCGAGGAACTCGGCGAGCCCCACCAGCTCGTCCTGGGCGGCCGAGCGCGCCACCCCGTCGCCGACCACGATCACGGGACGTTCGGCCCGCAGCAGGGCAGCCGCCAGACGCTCGACGGCAGCGGACTCGGGCTGCGGCGCGCGGTAGAGATCGCCGAGAGGCCTGGCCTCTTCGAGCGTCTCCTGCTCGAGGACGTTGATCGGCAGGGCGACGAACACGGGGCCGGCCGGCGGATCGTGCGCGATCTTGAAGGCGCGGTGCAGCACCGGCGCGAACTCGTCCGCGTGGTCGACCTGCACGCTCCACTTGACCAGCGGCGCGGCCATCGCCACCAGGTCGTGGCCGAGCAGAGGCTCGCGCAGCCTGGAGCGCGTGTCCTGCTGGCCGGCCGTGATCACCATCGGGCTGTTGGCCTCCCAAGCGTTGTAGAGCATGCCGAGAGCGTTGCCGAGCCCCGGCGCCACGTGCAGGTTGACGACGCCGGTGATGCCCGTTGCCTGGGCGTAGTAGTGGGCCGCGCCCAAGGCGACGGATTCGTGCAGCGCGAGCACGTAGTCCAGGTCCGGATGGTCGCCGAGGCGGTCCATCAGCGGGCTCTCGGTGGTGCCCGGGTTGCCGAACAGGAAGGGGACGCCGTACTCGGTCAGGGCATCGAGCAGAACGTCGCCGCCGCGCTTGGGTGTGTGTCGGGGACGGATCGCTGGCACGCTCATGGCGGTGAGGCTAGGACCTTGCGCTGTAGAACGCAACCGCAGGGAGTTCCATCCGAGCGCCCGATGACGGGCGCTCGGACTGGTTCGCGGGTGGCGCGGGTCGCGCCACCCGGGTTCAAGGCGGAAGCTCCTAGCGAGGTGGGGGCTGGGGCCAAGCATGGAGTCGGCGACAGGTTTGGAGGCGTCAGCAGCCTCGAATCGTCTGCGTTCGGGCTGCCGCGGCGACGTGGCCCAGGTGTCTCTATCCGGTGTTACGGTTAGCCTGTTTCGCAGCCCGAAGGGGAACCGCAACGAGGCGGATGGAGAGCACGGCATGGACACGCGCAAGACGGTGAACGAGGTACTGGATGGGGAGACGGCGTCGGCGGCGGAGTTCTTCGCCGACGAGCGCTTCGGGGGGATCAAGCGGCTTCACACCGCGCGGGAAGCCGCGGAGCAACGCGGCACGATCCGTCAGGACTACACGGTGGCGCGGGACGCCGCCAAGGCCTTCCACGACCGGCTGCGCGAGCTGTTCGAGCAGCGGCGGGCGATCACATCCTTCGGTCCGTACTCGCCGGGTCAGGCGGTGGCGATGAAGCGCCGCGGCATCGAGGGCATCTACCTCGGTGGCTGGGCGACCTCGGCCAAGGGCTCGATCAACGAGGATCCGGGGCCGGACCTGGCGAGCTATCCGTTGAGCCAGGTACCCGACGAGGCCGCGCCGATCGTCCGCGCCCTGCTCACGGCGGACCGGAACCAGACCTTCGTCCGGTCTCGGATGAGCGAGGCCGAGAAGAGGGCGAATCAGCCGACGGACTTCCGTCCGTTCATCATCGCCGACGCCGATACCGGCCACGGCGGCGAGGCGCACGTGCGCAACCTGATCCGCCGCTTCGTCGAAGTCGGCGTGCCGGGCTACCACATCGAGGACCAGAAGCCCGGCGTCAAGAAGTGCGGCCACCAGGCGGGGAAGGTTCTCGTGGCCCAGGACGAACAGAACAAGCGCCTCAACGCGGCCCGCTTCCAGCTGGACGTGATGGGGGTGCCCGGAATCATCGTCGGCCGCACCGACTCCGAGGCCGCGACGTTCCTCGAGGGCAACGGCGATGAGCGGGATCAGGCCTTCATTCTCGGCGCGACGAATCTCGACCTGCCGAGCTGCAAGACGGCGACCCTGGCAATCCTGCGGCGGCTGAACACCCTGGGCGCGGACGACGTTCGCGGCCACGAGCTGTACCGGGTGTCCGAGGCCGCCTACCACCGCGCCGACGTCTGGCTCGACGGCGCAGGCGTTTTCGGGCAGCTGGCATCGGACTACCGGGAGATGGCCGCGAGCGGCGGGTCGGACGTCGAGGCGGTTCTCGACGCGGCGATGGCCCGCTTCCTGGATGCCTGGCAGTCGGAGGCGGGGCTCAAGACCTACCCGCAGGCGGTCGCGGAAGTCATCGCCTTTCGGGAGGAGGAAGGCGCCGTGTTCGAGCTTTCGGTCGAGGAGTGGCTGGAGTTTGCCCACTCCGTGTCGGTCGAAGAGGCTGCCGCGCGCGCCCGCAAGATGGGCATCAACCTGGTCTGGAACGCCGAGATCGCCCGCACGCCCGAGGGCTACTACCAGGTTCGCGGGGGCATCGAGTACGCGACTTCCCGCTCGCTCCACGCGGCGCCGTACGCGGATCTGCTGTGGATGGAGACGGCGACGGCCGACCTCGCCTACGCGCGCCGGTTCGCGGAGGCGATTCACGCGGTCTACCCGGATCAGATGCTGGCCTACAACCTGTCGCCGTCCTTCAACTGGGACACGACCGGGATGACGGACGACGAGATGAGGGCGTTCCCGGAGGAGCTCGGCAAGCTCGGCTTCGTGTTCAATTTCATCACCTACGGCGGCCACCAGGTCGACGGTCTGGCGGCCGAGGACTTCGCCACCGCCCTGCGCGAGGACGGCATGCTGGCCCTGGCCCGGCTCCAGCGCCGGCTGCGGCTGGTGGGATCGCCCTACCGCACGCCGCAGGCCCTGGTCGGCGGCGCCCGCCTCGACGGCGCACTGTCCGCTTCGACCGGTCATACCGCGACAACCAAGGCGATGGGCAAGGGATCGACCAACGTCCAGCACCTGGTGCAGACGGAGGTGCCGCCGAGGCTGCTCGAGGAGTGGCTCGAGGTCTGGCGGGACCAGTACGACCTTGAGGAGTCGTTGCGGGTCGAGTTGCGGCCGCACGTTGCCGGCGCCGACCTGCTGGAACTCCGGGTCCTGGCCCGGGGCGACGGCGGCGAATCGAAGGCCGCGAACGTCGTCTTCGCTCCGATCCGGGATCGCCGTGAGCGGATGATCCTCTCGGTGCGCGATCAGAACACGTTCGACCTCGACCTGAGACGCCGCCGGCTGATGGCGCTGATCCACGTCTTCCTGATCCATCGCTACGGCGCAGCCTGGGTGCACTACGTCAGCCCGACGAACGACAACCAGCACCAGACCCGGCGGATGATCGATCTCGGCATCTTCGAGAGCGCGAACACCGAGGTCGGCGAAATCATCGTCGCCGCGGTCAATCGGGAGCGGGTGCGGGAACTAGCCAACCCGGACCACGAGTTGCTCACCGCGCTGATCGAGAAGACGGAGCCGGCGCCGGTACGGGCCGCTTCGTGATCGGACATTCCGGCCGCCGGCAGGCCCGGCCGCGCCCGGCCGCGGACCGCCGGTTCCCGGTCCGCGGGCCTGGCCGGCGCAGGGACCGGTTCGGGCGCGGCGCGACTCGCGCCGCCCGAGTTCTGCCGGTGGTCGCGGCTCTGGCCATGGCCTTCTGGGCGCACGTCCTGGCCGCCCAGGAGGAGCAGAAGGAAGGGCCGGAAGAACCTCCGTCCGTGGCGGAGGCCACCGGGGGCTACGAGCACCTTCCCGGATTCCTCGACCTGTTCTGGGACAGCCGGGGCGGCAGGCTCTTTCTGCGCATCGAGTCTCTCGACACCGATCTGCTCTACATCGAGTCGCTCCCGGCGGGCCTCGGGTCCAACGACATCGGGCTCGACCGCGGGCAACTGGGCCGCACCCACCTGGCGCGGTTCGAGCGGGTCGGGCCGAAGGTGCTGCTGGTGCAGCAGAACACGCGTTATCGGGCGCTGAGCGACAATCCGGATGAGCGGCGCGCGGTGGCCGACGCCTTTGCCCGCTCGGTGCTCTGGGGGTTCGAGGTTGCGGCCGAGGACGACGACGGCGCCGTGCTCGTGGATGCGACCCGGTTCGTGCTCCGGGACGCTCACGGCGTGGCTTCCCGGCTCCGGCAACGCGGGCAGGGGACCTGGGAGCTGGACGCCTCGCGTTCGGCGGTGCACCGGCCCGGGGTTGCCGCGTTCCCGCGCAACTCGGAATTGGAGGGAACACTCACGTTCACTCTGCGGTCTGCCGATCGGGGGGCGGGCGCCTGGCTCCGCCAGGTCGCCCCTTCGCCCGACGCGGTCACGGTGCGCATCCGTCACTCCTTCGTCGCGCTGCCGGATCCCGGGTACCAGCCCCGGCGGGCCGATCCCCGTTCCGGCTTCATCAGCACCAGCTACTTCGACTACGCGACCCCGATCGACCGGCCGCTCCGGACCAGCCTGATCAACCGGCACCGGCTCAGGAAGCGCGATCCGGGCGCCGAACGCAGCGAGCCGGTCGAACCGATCGTGTACCACCTCGACCGGGGAGCGCCGGAGCCGATCCGGTCCGCGCTGCTCGAGGGCGCCCGCTGGTGGAACGAGGCCTTCGAGGCCGCGGGCTACGTGGATGCCTTTCGCGTGGAGCTGCTGCCGGAGGGGGCCGACCCGCTCGACATCCGCTACAACGTGATCCAGTGGGTCCACCGTTCGACCCGGGGCTGGTCCTACGGCAGCTCGGTGACCGACCCGCGCACCGGCGAGATCCTGAAGGGCCACGTGACGCTGGGTTCCCTGCGCGTGCGGCAGGACGTTCTGATCGCCCAGGGCCTGCTGTCGCCGTTCGAGGGCGCGGACTCGTCCACCGAGGCGCTCACCGGGATGGCGCTGGCCCGGCTGCGCCAGCTCTCGGCCCACGAGGTCGGCCACACGATCGGCCTGACGCACAACTTCGCCTCCAGCGCCTCCGGACCGGATGGCCGCGAGTCGGTCATGGACTATCCGCATCCACTCTCCATCCTGGGCGCGGACGGCGCCGTCGACCTGAGCGCCGCCTATGACGTCGGCGTCGGCGAATGGGACAAGCGGGCGATCCTCTACGGCTACGCCGACTTTCCCGACGGTTCGGATGAGGCGGCGGAACTCGATGCCATCCTGCGCGGGACAGCCTCTGCGGGGCTCCACTTCATCACCGATGAGGACGCGCGGCCGGTGGACGGCGCCCATCCGCTCGCCCATCTCTGGGACAACGGGGGTTCCGCGGCGGAGGAGCTGCGGCACGTCCTGTCCGTTCGGCGGGCGGCGCTCGACCGGTTCTCCGAGCGCAGCGTCCGGATCGGCGAGCCGTTGTCCCGGCTCGAGGACGTCCTGACGCCGCTCTACCTGCTGCATCGCTACCAGGTCGAAGCGGCGGCCAAGGTGGTCGGCGGAATCGACTACAGCTACGCCGTGCGCGGCGACGGTCGCGCGCCGGTGTCGCTGCTGCCTCCCGCGATGCAGCTCGACGCCCTGGATGCCCTGCTCGCGACGGTGGATCCGCTGGAACTGACCCTGCCGCAGCGGATCCTGGACCTGATCCCGCCGCCGTCGCCCGGCCGCGGCCGCGGGCGCGAGAATCTGCCCTCGCGCGCCGGACCCGCGTTCGACCCGGTGGCTGCCGCCGAGTTGGCCGCGGACCTGACGTTCGGGATGATCCTGGACGATGCGCGGGCCACGAGACTCATCGATCATCACGCTCGCGATCCGGAGCAGCCGGGCCTGATCCGGGTCCTGGAGCGGCTGCTCGAGGCCACGTGGCGGGCCGATCCGCTTCCCGGCCTGGCGGGTGAGGTCGGTCGCGCGGTGGACGCGGCGCTGTTGCGGCGCCTGTTCGCCCTGGCGTCCGGAGCGTCGCTCGGGAGCGCGCGGTCCGGCGTACCGACCAGTCTCGGCGCTTCCGGCCCGGTGGTTTCATCCGCCTCCCGGCAGGTGCGGGCGGTGGCATGGGCAGCAGTCGGCGGGCTCCGGGAGTGGCTTGCCGGCAACCCGGGTTCCGCGGCCGGTTCCGACCCGGCCGAGTTGCACCACCGATCCCATGCGGTGTGGCTGATCGACCGCTTCCTCGACGACCCTCGTTCCGTCGCCCTGCCGCGGCCGCTGCGGGCGCCGGACGGCTCGCCGATCGGTTGCAGCGTCGGTCCCGGCGATCCGGCCTTCGGCGCCTGGAGTGCCGGGCCGGGCCGGCTGTCGGGAGCGGAGTTCTCGCAATGAGCGGCGCCCCATCCGCGTCGGTCAGGCGCGGCGGCGGGAGGGCATTCTGCGCCGGCGCCGCGCCGGCATGAGCACGGCTTCCGTGTCGGTCAGACTGCCTGAAGCCGTTTCCGGGCTCTACAGCGCCGGTGCGGTGGCCGAGCTGGTCGCCCTTCGGCGGACGCTTCACGCGGATCCCGAGCTGTCTCTCCAGGAGACGCGCACAGCCGAGCGCCTCGAAGGGACGCTCGGCGAGCTTGGCGTGGAAGATGTCATCCGCGTAGCCGGCACCGGCGTCGTCGGCCGCGTCCCCGGCCGGGATCGCAAGGCGCCGCCCGTCGCGGTGCGCGGCGATATCGACGCTCTGCCGATCACGGAAGACACCGGCCTGCCGTTCGCGTCCCGCAACGAGGGCGTGATGCACGCCTGCGGACACGATGTCCACGCTTCGTGGACGGTCGCCGCGGCCCGCCTGCTCCAGGCGGCGCCCGCAGCCGGCGATGTGCTTGTCGTGCTGCAGCCCGCGGAGGAGACCGGGGAGGGCGCAGCCGCCGTGCTGGCGACCGGTGTTCTGGACGACGTCTCGGCGATCTTCGGAGCGCACGTCGACCTGACCTTCGAGGTCGGCCAGGCGATGGTCCAGGAGGGCGCGGTGGGGGCCGCGGCGGACCGGTTCGAGGTCGAGCTCCTGGGGCAGGGCGCTCACGGCGCCAGGCCCCATCAGGGTCTCGATCCGATCGTCGGCGCGGCGCAGGTTGTCTCCGCACTGCAGACGGTCGTCTCCCGGCGGGCGCCGCCCGACCAGCCGGCGGTGGTCACGGTGGGCGCGATGGAAGCTGGCACGGCCCACAACGTGATCCCTGATCGCGCGGTGCTCAAGGGCACGCTGCGCTCGCTCGATCCCGGCGTGCGCCAACTGCTCGCGGACGAGGTCAGGCACGTCGCGGAATCGGTTGCCCTTGCCTGTCGGCTCGAGGCCCGGGTGCGGATGCTGCAAGGTACGCCGGCTGTACTGAATGACGCGCTTGCCACGGCTTGGGCGCGTGAAGCCGCGGCTTCCGTGATCGGCGCGGAAGCGGTCAAGCCGTTGCCGGTCGCCAACATGGGCGGCGAGGACTTCGCCTTCTACCAGGAGCGGATTCCGGGCTGCTTCATCCGGGTCGGCGCCCGGCTGCCCGGCAACCCGGTCGTCGGCGCCCACACGCCTTACTTCGCGCCGGCGGAGGAGGCCATCTTCGTCGGCGGCGCGCTGCTGGCGGCGGCGGCTCGCCGGGCGTCGTCGGAACTGGCGGCGCGAGGACTTCAAGACGGTTGACGAACCTCGCGAGCGTGAATTCCGCGTCCATCGCCCGCCTCACCGGACCCGGCTGCCGAGGCGTCGCGTCGAGGATGCGGTGGAAGGGCGGAGCGGCGTGCAGCAGTCGACTGGGGAGGTAGTTCAGTTGACGACACACACTTGAAGAGGAGTTGCCGCTCCGCCCTGCCCCGGTTTACGCAGGCGGCGGGGCAGGGTTTCCGGCCTGCGCTGCTCCCTGCCGCCGGGACCGCCAACGCCAACCTGTCGCGCGGGCCCCATGCTTGACGGCTCAGTGGGCTGTGCAGGGGAGGTCGGAAGCCACCAGGCCTCGAACCCGGCGGTGCTGGACGGGCACTCCACCGTTCCCGGTGCGACGCGGACTCCTGCCGCTGGCTGCCAGAGCGCAGGCTACCGGCCGCTCTGCCCGTCCCGGTCCGGATGCCGCATCGCGGTGATGTTGAAGCCGGCGTCGACGAAGTGGATGCCGCCGGTGGTCCCCGCGCTCAGATCGGAGAGCAGGTAGGCGGCCGTGGCGCCCACGTCGTCCACCGTGATGTTGCGGCCGAGCGGCGCCCGTTCCGGCATGACTTTCAGCATTCCCCGCATGCCGGACACGCCCGAGGCCGCCAGCGTCCTCACGGGACCGGCGGAAATGCCGTGGACGCGGATGTTCTTCGGTCCCAGGTCGACGGCGAGGTAGCGGATCGAGGCCTCCAGCGCGGCCTTGGCGATGCCCATCACGTTGTAGTTCGGGGTGGCCTTGGTCGCGCCGTAGTAGGTCATCGCGATCATGCTGCCGCCGCCGGTCATCAGCGGTTCGGCGGCGCGGGCGAGGGCGATCAGGGAGTAGCAACTGATGTCGAGGGCGGTCGCGAATCCGGTCCGCGAGGTGTCGACCGTGCGGCCCAGCAGGTCCTCGCGGTTGGCGAAGGCCACGGAGTGGACGAGGAAATCAAGGCGCCCCCAGCGCTCCTTCAGGATGGCGAACACGTTGTCGATCTGGCCGTCGTCCGTCACGTCGAGCGGTTCGACGAAGGTCGAGCCGATGCTCTCGGCCAGCGGCCGGACCCGCCGCTCCAGGGCATCGCCCTGGAAGGTGAAGGCGAGTTCCGCCCCCTCATTGTGGGCGCGCCGGGCGATACCCCAGGCCAGCGAGCGCTTGTTGGCGACGCCGACGATCAGACCTCGGCGACCATCCAGCAACCCGCCGGGCGCAGAGCCGGCCAACGTGTCGGACGGGAGATCGGCGGGCGCCGATTCGCGCGAAGTCACCGGCTGCAACCGCCCGGGAAGGCGGTGACGTCGGTGATTGCGTCCGCCGCGTGTCCAGCTTCGTTCCTGTACTCCCTCACATCGCCGGTAACTGTATCCGTTACCCGGATCACGTAACCCAGGTCCGTGGTCGACGCTCCGAACACCCACATGCTCCCATTCAACGGGCAGCCGTCGAGCACCTTGATCAGCACTTCCCGGTTGTCCTCGTCAAAGAACCAGAACATTCCCGAATCTCTCGTTCCCGCACGAGCCACGGCGCCGGGACCCGTGTCGCCGGCCGCCGTGCGCCACTGCACTTCCACCGCGTAGCGGGAGGCTTGCAGGCAGAGCGTTGTGTCGTCCGCGGAGCAGCTTCCGGCCGGATCGCTCGCCTCGACGAGAAAAACGATCGACGCAGTCGATTCGGCGCCGGCGCCGCTCACTGCGAGCGTCACCTCGTAGAAGCCCGGTGACTGCCACGCGTACTCGACCGTGCGGCTGCGGAACGTTTGGCCGTGGCCGAAGTCCCAAAGTCTGGAACCGACGGTGCCCGAACTCTCGTCTTCAAGGCGTACCGGTACGCCGGTCCGCGCACGGCAGAGGTTCACCTCGCAATCCGCGTCTACCGAGATCCTGGCCCGGGGCGGTGGCGGCGGCGGTGGCGGCGGCGGTGGCGGCGGCGGCGGCGGTGGCGGCGGTGGCGGCGGCGGCGGTGGCGGTGGCGGCGGCGGCGGCGGTGGTGGTGGCGGCGGCGGCGGCTCGCCGCCGCCCGGACCACCCGGATCATCGTCCGGATCATCTTCCGACTCCCGCGAAGGTTCATCGTCGTCGAGAATCGCCAGGGTCGTCTCGTCGACGCCTTGCACGCGGTCAGGCAGACCCTCGAACCGAAGGACGACCGATTCACCGTCGTCGTCGTAGCTGTCGTCCACCGCCCGGAACTCGAACTCCGTCCGCGTAGCGTCAGGCGAGAAGGTCACGACTTCGGGCGCTCCTTCGTAGTCGTCGGACGTCGCCCCGCCGAAGTGGGACCGGCCGAGCCGGAGGTGCAGGTCCCGCTCCGGAGGGGCGTCGAGGAGCACGGCGACCGTCACTGAGTCGCCCTCCGCGACTTCATGGCTTCCGGCGCCGAACGAGGCGGTGACCTCCGGGTCGTCGTCATCGAGGATCGTCACGATCGTCTCGCCGAGGCTTCGTACGCGGACGGGAAGCGTGCCGAATTCCAGGACGACCGCCTCGTCGTCGTCATCGTCCGCGTCGTCCGTGGCGACGAACCGGAGTTCCCTGCGAGTCGCGTCGGGTCCGAAGGTCAGGACGGCGGCGGGGGCGGCGTAGTCATCGGACGTCGCCCCGCCGAGGTGGCGCCGGATGAACGGGAGACTCAACTCGCGCTCCGGAGCGGTGTCGAGGAGCACCTCCACCGCTACGGAGTCGCCCTCCTCCACTGCGTAGCTTTCGGCGCCGAATGACGCAATGACCGCCGGATCGTCGTCGTCATTGATCGTCCCGGTGATCTTCAAGGTGGACAGCCCGCCCGCCAGCTCTGCATTCCGGACGTTGTCGAGCGTTACGTGGAATGTCTCCGCCTCCTCCTCATCCGCGTCATCGTCCGTCAGATTGATCGTGATGGTCTGGTTTGCCGTCGTTCGGGCGGGGAAGGTCAGCGTTCCGCTCGCCGCCGTGTAGTCCGATCCCGATTCGGCGCCGGCGTCGCCGGTCCCGTCCTCGGTCGCGTAGTCAACCGTCACATCGCTCTCGCTCGCCGCGCTCAGCGTGACCTCGAACGCGATCGCTCCGGCGCTCTCCACTGCCTCCGCCGATCGGGCCGACAGCGTCGACGTCTCGCTTTCCACGATCGTCACCTCGACCGGCGGCACGATGACCGGATCGTAGTCGCCGCCGCTCGCCTCGTGACTTATCGTGACCGCCGGGTCGGCGATCGCGTCGCCGTCGGTCGCGGCCGCCACCGTCACCGTCTGCGCTTGACTCCAGTCGTCCTGCGTGAACATCAGCGATGCGGGTTCTACCGAGATGTCCGTACCCGCGGGAGCGCTCGGCGTCACCGTGACGGTGGCGGAGGGCCTTGCGGCGAGATGCAGGGTGTAGGTTGCCGTCTCTCCCTCGTCGACCGTGATCGCCGTGCGCGAAACCTCCACTGCGCGCATCGGTTCCACCATCGCGACGAAGCTCTGACGCGCGGTCCTTCTGGTCAGGCGGTTGACCTCGGTCGCCGTGACCGTGATCGTGGCCACTCCCTGCGCCAGCGGCGTCAGCGTTATCCGTGAACCGGAAACCGCCGCCGTCGCCACCTCGGGCAGCGAGGACGTTGCGGCGTAGGTCAACAGATCCTCGTGATCATGGAAGGCGGCCGCAACGTCAACCACCCCGCTGTCTTCGCCGACCCGCAGGTTCAGGTCCGTCAGTGTGGCCGCCGGCTCGGGCGGCCGGTTGGCAAGGACGATCTCGGTGAACGCCTCGCCCACGTTGACGCGCCACGCCGCTTCCCGCAGCGAAAGGAGCAGAGTCTCCTTGCCCTCGCGTTCGAGGTCGACCTTCGCGGTGATCGGAACCTCCCGACTCGTCACACCGGGGCCGAACCGGAGGGATCGGGGGAGGCCCGAGAAGTCGCCAGCCACCGCTCCATCCCGAAACTGCCACCTCACCTCGAGTTCCAACGTCCGCCCGGGATCGTCATCCAGGTTGACGACGACGTTTGCCGTCTCGCCCTCGGCCACCGTGTAGCTTCGGGCGCCGAACTTTGCGATGACCTCGGGGTCGGACGGAAGGTCGATGGGGTGGAACGGAGTGTTCTTGAACACATCGCGCGGTCTGAGGTCGAACCCGCTCCAGCTCGCGAGGGCGGCGCCCGTCCAGACTCCACTCACGTCAACACCGTCTTCGTCGCGCGGCAGATGCAGCGATGACGACGCGTGCCAAAGCACGACATCGGCGTCGGAGACGGCCTCTTTTGATGCGTAGGTGGGCAGTTGCGTGAAATCGGTTTCCGCCGTCTTCGCGACGGTGACCCAGAAGTCGTTCTGAAGCCAGGTCTCGGTCTGCCTCACAACGCCTCGCCACAGCGGTCGCAGGTCGTAGGCGGTGTCGTCGTCGGCGATCTGGATCTCGGTGAACCTCCTCGGTTCAAAGTCGACTGCGCCCTCGACGTCATCGTTGAAGGAGATTTCCTGATCCGCCCATGAGTCGGTGTCGGGATTCTCCAGATGTTGCCGCAAGTAGGCCGAGTCGTCGCTGCCATCGCCGAGGTCCGCGTCAATCCTCCAGAGGGCGCTGTGAGTGTGTGCCGTGGTCCGCCTGGTTGCGTGGAGCTCACCCGTTGGCGCCGTTCGTGCCTTGAACGTCCCGTCGTCGTGAAACTCGTAGCGGATGATGTAGTTGTAGCTGGAGGCGTCGATCGTCCCCCATAGCACCAGCATCCGGCCGCGGACAGCCCGGAGATCGTCCCTCCACAGAATGCCCTTGTCCAGCACTTCGCGAACGACCTTTCCTCCCTTGCCGACGATGCGGCCGCACCGCCCGGTGTCCCTGCTGTTCGCCGCAATCAGATCGCGGCTCCCCAGTTCACTGACCACGGTTCCGTCGCTGTACTTGGTGTAGAGCGCCGACAGTCCGGTTCGGTCCAGCACCTGGTTGAACGATCCGCCGGCTTCGTGCCTGAACCAGGCGCCGGTCACGAAGAGCCCCTGCCCGGGAGCGTGATCGAAAGCGACGAGCCAGGCCGTCTCGAGGGTCGGCGCGGAAGAGCCGGACCAGGCTGTCGGAAACTGCTGGTAGGCGATCGAGCCGAGTCCATCCGCGTAGTCTGCGGCGGTTCGGCTGGGGGCGGGGGAATGCACAAGGCAACCGGCAGGAGTCTGCCCCCGTGCCGGCGAAGCCAAGGGGAGCGCGGACAGCGCCAAGGTCGATCCGGCGCAAAGCAGGCGCCGGAAGCTGCCGACGAGTTTGCCCCCTCCTGCCCGTCTATCCTCCGCCCCGGTCTCAGTCGTCATCCTGAATGGTCACGGTGGTTCCGCCGGCGTTCGTGACCCCCTGGGGAAGGGCCGCGAAGCTGAGCATCACGGTCTCCGGTTCTTCATCCTCGGTGTCGTCGGTCGCCGTGACCGTGAACTCTCGACTCCTGACCCCGGGGTCGAACCGGAGGTTGAAGGGCACGCCCGAGTAGTCTGCATCCGTTGCGCCGTCATGAGTCCGAACCAGGTCGATGTCCAGGGCCCTCTCGGCGTCGGCGCTCAGACTGACGCTCACGGTGACGCCGGCGCCCTCCGCTGCCTCGTAGCTTGCGGCGCCGAACGACACCGAGACCTCGGGGTCGGACGGGGCGGCGCCGGGGTGGAACGGAGTGCCGCTGAACAGATCGCGCGGCCTGAACTCGAAACCGGTCCACATTGCAAGGGCTGACCCTGATGATTCCGGCCGGTAAAGCAGGAACGGGCCGTCTTCGGACCGCACGACGTGCAGCAGCGGTGAAGCTTGCCAAAGCACGATGTCGGCGTTGGCGATGCTCTGCTCATCGGCCGCGTACCCGGCGAGATCCTGGAACTGCGTTTCGCCGGTGTCCGCCAAAACCGTTGCCCAGAAGTCGGTCCGTGTCCAGGTCGGAGAGTGTCTCGCGAGGCCGCGGTAGATTGGTCGAAGCTCGTATTTCAGATCCCCGTCGGTCACCTGAAGCCGGGTGAACTCCGTTGCCGTGAAGTCCAGTGAGCCTTCCGTCCCGCCGTTGAACGCCTCCTCCGTGTCCGACCACGAGCCGCCGCTGTCGTCTCGCTGGTGGCGCAGGACCTTGACCGAATCCCCCTCGGCGCCGTCCAGATCCACGTCGATCCGCCAAAATGCGATGTGCGAATGGGCAAGGGTCGCGAAGGGGGGGAGGTTCCGAGCGGTTGCCCCGAGCCGCGCCTTGAACGTCCCGTCGTCGTGAAACTCGTAGCGGATGATGTAGTTGTAGTTGGCAGCGTCGAGAGCCCCCCAGATCGCCATCATCTGGCCGCGGACCACGTCCTGGCCGTTCTTCCACAGGACGCCCTTGCCCGACACTTCCCGAATCACTCTTCCCTGGCGCCCGACGATGGCGCCGCAGCGCCCGGCGTCTCGCCCGGTCACTTGGGAGAGGGTGAACCTGTGGTCCCGCAGATCCTGATAGCCCCGACCGTCCTGGTAGTGGGCGTAGAGTTCCGAGGGCCCGGTCCGGGACAACACTTGGAAGAAGGGTTCGCTCGGCCCCGGCTTGAACCAGGCGCCCGTAATGAACAGAGCTCTCGAAACCGCATGATCGAACGTGACGAACCAGGCCGTCTCGAGGGCCGGCGTGGGCTCGCCGACCCGGCCGGCCGGAAACTGCTGGTAGGCGACGGAGTTTTGGTTCGTCGGGTTCAGGTCGTCGTCCTGGGCGGGGGCCGGGGAGTGGACCAGGCAGCCGCCGGGGGTTTGACCGGGCGCCGGCGGAGCAGCGTGGAGCGTCGCCAGAATCAGGAGGCATCCGGCGGTCAGCCCCGGCCGGCGGCAGAGGGACGTACGACAGCCGAACGGTGTCCTGAGCAGGAAACGACGACGGGCTGCTATGCCTGGAAGCACTTGGAAGCCGCGAACTGCGGTCGCCTGACCTGGCTGGGGCGCGGGCGGCCTGATCGGGCTGCAAGCCGGCTGACCGCCCTGGATCGAAGCACGTGCGCTGTTGTGCGACTCGCCAATTTCATCACGGTCGGACGATAACAGGCGCCACCTCTTCTGTCAGCGGCAGGTTTGCCGGTCCGAGTTTCCGCGACCCGGGCAGCCCGTCTCTGCGCGGCGCCTCCGGGCGATGGTGGACCTGCGCTTGTCGGCGCAGTCCTTCACCGGCCCGGCGTTTGCCTCGTGTCGGCGGAGCGACCCGGGAGTGACAAGTTGGCCCGGCGCTCCTCGGGCCAAGCCTCTCTCAGTCTTCCAGGACGATCTCGCCGTCGGTGAGGTTTGCGATGACGGACGGCAGGCCGGCAACGTAATCGTTCTCGGTCTTGAAGAAGAGCTGCGCTATGCGCTTGCCGAACAACGGGTCCTCGGGGTCCCGGATGGTCGGGCGCAGGAACTCGATGTCCACGTTCTCCGGAGACGCGCCCAGGAATCCCCGGATTCTGCCGTCCTCCAGAGCAAGACGTTTCGCCTCGTCGATTTCGACCGGCGCGAGCGGACCGCTGCCGTCATTGGCGATGCGCTCCCACACGACGGCCTCTCGAGTCAGATCGACCAGGCGGCGGCTGGTTTCGTGTCTGTCGTAGTTGTAGGTCGTGACGATGGCGAAGACGGAGACCGGTTCGTCCTTGTTGCCGGCAACCATCTCCACGCCAGAGACGACGGTCCTGTCGTCCGGTGACGAACTCTGGTACGAGGGAGACGCGACCGTCGCGGAAGACAGGCGAGTGACGGACCCGTCGGTGGCGATGCGTATCGCGCGCTCGGCCTCCTCGGAGGTCAGGCGCGAGCGGGGGATGGGCAGACCGCTGGCCGGGTGTTCGATGTCCTGGCCGTCGGCGGGAACAGAAGCGGTCAGACCAAGGAGCAAGGCGGGCATGGCGCTCGAGCGAAGGAACGTGCGACGAAGCCGAGACGCGACGTGCCGAGTCGGTCGGGGCTTGGGCTGCTGTGGCACTAGGGGTTCTTGCCTTCCGAGCGTCGCTTGCCGCTTGTTTCGATCCGCAAAGCGGCATTGGGTCCGACGCGATTTCGCAGTATATGCCGGTCTGGCCGGATGCCCGTGCCATGCAACGGCTGCCGTGCACCCTCTGGCAAGCTAGCGGCGCATGGTCTCCTTGCTCGGCATCGTCCTGGTCGTCGGCGCGACGCTCTGTTTCTCGCTGTTCGACCTGCTCCGGAAGAAGCTCACGGGATGGCTGAGCGACGCCTTCCTGGTCATGGTCCTGGCGCTGGGGGCGGTACCCCTGTATGGCGTCTGGTTGGCGGTGCAACCGGCGCCAGGCGTGAGTTCGGCGTACGTCTGGCCGGGGCTGCTGTCCGTTGCCTGCAACCTGGGCGCGAACTACGGCTTTCTGCGGTCGGTCCGATCGGCGGGTCTGAGCGCCGTGATCCCGTTGCTCTCCCTGACGCCGGTGTTCACCGCTCTGCTCGGGATCCCGCTGCTCGGCGAGCTGCCGGGCGGTCGGGAGTGGCTTGGCATCGCGATGGTCGTCTGCGGCGCCCTTGCGCTGCAACCGGGTGAGCGCTCCGCCGGCCGGGGCCGGCCGTGGACGCTGGGCGCGGGCGCCTGGTGGATGATCCTGGTCGCGTTCCTCTGGGCGACGGCGCTACCGCTCGACAAGCTGGCCACCGAGGCCTCGAGTGCGGCCTTCCACGGCCTGGTCATGCACCTGGGGGTCGGCCTCTGTGTCGCGGTGGTCGCGGTGCGGGGCCTCCGGAACGCCCCCGGTCGCGGCCGGGGCTCCGGCAGGGGCGTGGGAGCGAGGATTTGGGCGTTCCTGCTCTGCGCCGTTGTCATCGGAGCGGCGGCCCAGGCGCTCCAGCTGCTGTCCCTGCAACACGCCTGGGTGGGCTTCGTGGAGACGGTCAAGCGGGGCATCGGATCGTCGCTGGCGCTGGTCCTCGGCCGTCTGTTCTTCGCCGAGCCCCTGACGCTGCGCAAGGTGTTCAGCGTGGCGGTGATCGCGTCCGGTGTCGCGGTCATGCTCTGGTAGCGTTGCGGGACCGTGGTTCGTTCGGTCCCCGCCGGCTTCAGGCCGAGCTTGCAGATCGCGCTGGTTGCCTTGCTCGTTGGCGCCGGCCTGGGTGACGCCCAGGTGTCGAGGTTGTCCGAGATCGAGCTGCCGGACGGGTTCTCGGTCGGCTTCTTCGCCGAGGGTGTCACCGGCGCCCGGTCGCTTGCGCAGAGCCCGGGCGGCACGGTGTTCGTCGGCACCCGCCAGGCGGGCGTGGTCCATGCCCTGGTCGATTCCGACGGCGATGGCGACGCGGACGAGCGGTACGTCGTCGCATCGGGTCTGAACTCGCCGAACGGAGTCGCCTTCCGCAACGGAAGCCTCTACGTGGCGGAGATCAGCCGGATACTCCGCTACGACGGGATCGAGAAACGCCTGGACACTCCTCCGCAGCCGTTCGTGGTCACCGACCGGCTTCCGACCGACGCGCATCACGGCTGGAAGTTCATCCGCTTCGGGCCCGACGGACGGCTCTACGTGCCGGTGGGCGCTCCTTGCAACATCTGCAACGAGGCCGACCCGTACAACGCGATCCTGCGGATGGCCGGCGACGGCAGCTACGAGATCGTCGCGCGGGGCGTCCGCAACACGGTCGGCTTCGACTGGCATCCCGGGACGGGGCGGCTGTGGTTCACGGACAACGGTCGCGACTGGCTGGGTGACAACCGGCCGCCGGACGAGCTCAACGTGCTGACCTCGCACGGCCAGCACTTCGGATATCCCTTCTGCCACGGCCGAGACGTTTCCGATCCGGAATTCGGCTCGCTCCGCGCCTGTTCCGAATTCCGGCCTCCGGCGCAGGAACTCGGCCCGCACGTGGCGGCTCTGGGCATGCGCTTCTACACGGGCGAGGCGTTTCCGCAGAAGTACCGGGGCCAGATCTTCATCGCGGAACACGGGTCGTGGAACCGGACCGATCCGATCGGCTACCGGGTCATGTTGGTTCGGCTGAGCGGCGCCGGGCGGCCCACTGCTTACGAGGAGTTCGCCACCGGCTGGCTTCGGAACGGCTCGGCCTGGGGGAGGCCGGTCGACGTGATGGTGCGAGCCGACGGCTCGTTGCTCGTTTCGGACGACCGGCTCGGCGCGGTCTATCGCATCGACCATGAATCCAGGAGCGACCCCGACCCCGACCCTGATCCCGACCCCGATCCTGATCCTGATCCCGATCCCGACCCTGATCCCGATCCGCCTCCGACCGATGTTCCCTGCACGCCGAGCGCCGAGACTCTCTGCCTGCACGACGACCGTTTCGAGGTTCGGGCGGAGTGGTGGACTGGCGACGGAGAAACGGGGGCGGCCCTGGTGGCGCCGAACGCAACGCAGGACTCCGGCCTGTTCCGATTCTTCGATTCCGACAACTGGGAGATCCTGATCAAGGTGTTGGACGGCTGCGCCGTCAACAGCCATTACTGGGTGTACGGAGCGTCGACCACGGACCTGGGCTACGTGATCCGGGCAAGAGACTCGGTGACGGGCGTCTTGAAGGAGTACCGGAACGAGCCGGGGCGGCCGGCCGCCGCGATCACGGACGCGAAGGCCTTCCCGGAGAGTTGTCGCCCGTAGCGGCTTCGGTCCGCGGGCGGGGCCGAGGCCGACCTTCTGACGCGGGCTGTAGCCCGTGGCCAGGAAGAGTACGGGATCAGAGAGTGACGACGGTCAGGAGCGGTGTCCAACGGGAACGGTTGTCTGCCCCTGAGGCCTCGGCGGTTCGGTTGCTATGCTTCGCGCCGTTTCGGTGGCCGTGCCGAAGGCGACCACGGCCGCGGTTCCTTCACCAGGCGACATGTCTCGTCGCTTCGAGGCTTCCGACGCTTCCCTTCCGGGCGTTACAGCTCAACCCACCTCAGGAGTCACAGCATGCTCCGCACAGTCTCGGAACCGCGCAGCCGGTCCCGTCGAGTTGACACTCAGCCGTTCGCCCTCGCGCGCCAGCCGCGTGACGATGTCTCGGAACCGCGCAGCCGGTCCCGTCGAGTTGACACGGCTCTTCCCCGGTCCGCGTTCCTCGTGGTCCTCGCCCTCTTCGCCGGGTCCGTGTTGGCGGCCGACGACGAGGCACTTCGTCTGGACGAGATCGAATTGCCGCCCGGGTTCTCCATCGACGTGTTCGCCTCCGGCATCGATCTCGCCCGGTCTCTGGCCCAGAGCCCGTCCGGCGCCGTCTTCGTCGGCACCGGCGGGCTCCGTCAGAGCGACTCCGTCTACGCGGTCGTCGACGAGGACGGTGACGGCAGGGCGGACCGGCGCTACACGGTGGCTTCGGGTCTGAACCGGCCAAACGGCGTCGCCTTCCACGACGGCGACCTCTACGTGGCCGAGATCAGCCGCATTCTGCGTCTGGACGACATCGACGGCCGCCTGAACGCGCCTCCCGAACCGGTCGTCGTGACCGCCAATCTCCCGGACCGGCGGCACCACGGCTGGAAGTTCATCCGCTTCGGGCCCGACGGCCGGCTCTACGTCCCGGTCGGCGCGCCGTGCAACATCTGCGACGAGGGCGATCCGTTCGCCACCATCCTCCGCCTGGACGAGGAGGGGGACCATGAGGTCGTCGCGCGCGGCGTCCGCAACACGGTCGGCTTCGACTGGCATCCCGACACCGGTGCGTTGTGGTTCACGGACAACGGCCGCGACATGATGGGCGACGAGGTTCCTCCCGACGAGTTGAACGTGCTGAGCGAGGACGGCCAGCACTTCGGCTACCCCTACTGCCACGGCCAGGACATCGCGGATCCGGAGTTCGGCGACCAGCGTCCCTGCAACGAACTCGTGCCGCCGGCACTCGATCTGGGGCCGCACGTCGGGGCGGTCGGCATGCGGTTCTACCGTGGCGATGCGTTCCCTGCGCGTTTCCGCGGGCAGATCTTCATCGCCGAGCATGGTTCGTGGAACCGCAGCGAGAAGATCGGCTACCGCGTCATGGTGGTCCGTCTCGGCGCCGACGGGCGGCCCGCGGAGTATGAGGAGTTCGCCGCCGGTTGGCTTCAGGGCGAGAACGCATGGGGCCGGCCGGTCGACGTGATGGAGCGCGCCGACGGGTCCCTGCTCGTTTCCGACGACCTGCAGGGTGTGATCTACCGGATCACCTGGGACGCCGCGGCGGCAGCCGGGGAGTAGGGGCGTGGCGTTGACCGATCCAGCCGTTGTCGCGGCGGCGCGCGCGCGCTACGGCGCCGCCCGCGAGGCAGGTCTGAGCCTGGACATGACCCGCGGCAAGCCCTCACCGGAGCAGCTCGCCTGCGCGCATGGCCTCCTGGGAGCGGTAGAGTGCGAGGATGAACGCGCGACCGACGGCACGGACTGCCGGAACTACGGCGGCGATTCCCGCGGCCTGCCCGAGATGCGGGCGATCTTCGGCGAGATTCTGGGAGTCGATGCGGAACGCGTCTTCGTGGGCGGCAACGCCAGCCTTCAGTGGATGCACGATCTGGTCGTGCAGGCGCTGCTGGTTGGCGTTCCGGGCGGCGAACCCTGGGGCGGGCCCGGGCGCGCGGCGCCGGTGAAGTTCCTTTGTCCCTGCCCCGGCTACGACCGGCACTTCGCCGTCCTCGAGCGCTACGGCATCGAGATGCTGTCCGTTGCGATGGGTGACGACGGGCCGGATGTGGACGAAATGGCGCGTCTCGCGGGTGCGGACCCGAACGTGAAGGGGATGTTCTGCGTGCCGCGGTACAGCAACCCGACCGGGGTCACCTGTTCGGACGCCGTGGTCGAGGCGATCGCCTCCATGCCCACAGCGGCGCCGGACTTCCGGGTCATCTGGGACGATGCCTACGCACTGCACGCCTTCGACGGCGAACCGGATCGGCTGGCCAGCCTGTACGACCTCTGTGCAACCCATGGCAACGAGGATCGGGCGGTGCTCGTCACGTCGTTCTCCAAGGTCACCTTCGGCGGGTCGGGTCTGGCTGCCGTCGCCGCGAGTCCCGCGAACACCGACTGGATCCGGGAGTTCCGTTCGGCTCAGACGATCGGCCCGAACAAGCTGAACCAGCTTGCACACGCCCGTTTCTTCGACGGCTCGATCGCCGCGGTGCGGGATCACATGAAGGGACACGCGGACTTGATCCGGCCGAAGTTCGCGGCCGTTTTGCGGGTGCTCGACGAGCGCCTCGGCGGACTCGGGATCGCGTCCTGGAGCCAGCCTCGCGGCGGCTACTTCGTCAGCCTGGACACGGCGCCCGGCTGCGCCCGGGCGGTGATCGAGATGGCCGGCGAAGCCGGGGTCAGGCTGACGCCAGCCGGCGCCACCTTCCCCTACGGCATCGACCCGCAGGACCGGAACATCCGCATCGCGCCCACCCTGCCGGCTCTGGCCGAGATCGAAACGGCGACCGGCCTGCTGGCCGACTGCATCGTGCTGGTCAGCGCCGGCGAGTAGCGCAGCATTCTGCGGCGCGGGCTGCTAGTCGATGTAGCCGAGGCTCTTGAGTTGCTTCACGTCCTCCTCGCTGAGGACGGTCGAACTCCTCGCCTCGTACTTCGGCAGGGCGCGGTACCAGTTCACCAGGCGGCGACCGAGGGGAGGGACCAGCTCGACTGGCGGTCTGGAGAGGGGGTTTTCCTCGCGCGGATCGACGGTCAGGTCGAAGTACACCGTTTGGCGTTTCGAGAAGTCGTGCAGCACCTTCGCGCCGTCGAGTTCCATGCTGATCTGCAGGGGGTTCACGTAGGGTGCGCTGCGGCGCGCCTTGCCGAGCAGTGCGGAATGGCGGTCGCCGATGACGAACCGCGGTCGCGGCGCGGCTTCCGCCTTCCCGCCGGTCGGCACGAGGCTCCGGCCCTCGAGGTCGGGTGGGGGCTGGATGCCGAGCAGCGCCAGGACAGTCGGCAGCACGTCGATGACGCCGACCGGAGCCTGAATCTCGACACCCGCCGGCAGTCCGGGGCCGGACAGGACCATTGGGATACGGGCGTTCGGCCAGTGGACGTTCTTGCCGTGTCCCCAGTAGTTGTGCTCGCCCATGCTCTCGCCGTGGTCGCTGAGGAACAGGGTGAAGCGGGGCCCGGGCAGCAGTTCGCCGATCGCCTCGGACAGGCGGCCCAGCCAGTGGTCGACGTAGTTCACTTCCGATTGGTAGCGCCAGCGTCTCTGCCAGCCGGCGCTCCGTTCCTCCTTCGGCGGCAAGGCAGGCGTGAACCCGCGGCGTTCCAGGTAGGGGCCGTGGGGGTCCGAGAAGTGGACCCAGAGAAACAGCGGCCGACCGCTGCGATCCGGCTCGGCGGCTCGGCGGCTCAGCCAGCGCTCCGCGGCCCTGGCGACGTCGTCGGCGTGCCGCTCCATCACGCCGACCGCGTGGCGCGCCTGATTGAACTCTTCGTCGTAGTGATCGAAGCCGCGGTCCAGCCCGACCAGGTCGGCCCGCAGCGTCCAGTTCGAGATGAAGGCCGCGGCCTCGTAGCCGGCTTCACTCAGGATCTCGGCGAGGACCGGGATATCGGTTCGCATTCTCTGCGCATTGCGCCGTGCGCCGTGCGTCGGCGGGTAGAGGGACGTGAAGATCGAGGCGAAGGCGGGCCCCGTCTTCCCGATCGTCGTCTGGGCGTCCCCGAACAGGATGCCCGCGGCGGCCAGGGCGTCGATTGCGGGTGTCCTCGCGTCGTCTGCCCCGTAGACGCCCACAGCGTCTGCGCGCAGGGTGTCCACCGACAACAGGACCAAGTGTGGCTCGGCTGCAAGGGGTGCGCCGAGCAACGCCCCCAGAAACGCCGTGCGGAGTGCGGGGCCGCCCGCGATCACGCAGTCACGGCCCCGAAGGCCACGGCTTCTTCCCGGGTGTCGATGTCGCGTGCCAGCGACATCGCGTTGACGACCGGCATCCGGACCCTGCGGTCGGGATGACGGCGCCGGTGGCGTCTCTTGACGAACATCCGGCGCAGAGCCAACTCCAGTTCCGACTGCTGGATGACCTTCTCCTTGAGGCGCCGCGCTGCACGCGTGCCCGAGAGCAGCGTGTCCCAGGTGAAGGTCGGCAGGCGGAGGTTCAGGATGTGGATCACGTCCTGAACCAGCATGATCCACAGGAGGCGCCGCGCCATGTAGCCGCTGCGGTAGAGGATCGGCCGGTTGCGTGTCCGGTAGCCGAGGTCCATCAACCGGTAGATGAAGTTCCAGCGGAGCGCCGCGGAATCGAACATCGCCAGGTGACCGGGCAGCACCGGGACCGCCCGGGACGCTCCTTCGGGCTTCACGTGGTACTGCGGCTTCCACCCGGACTCACCGAGCCGCTTGGGGTCTTGCGGCGCCTCGATCATCGGGAAGAAGAAATCCAGCGGGCTGTGGCTCCGGAAGTCGCGGACCACCGACTGCATCTCGACCGGGTCGGGAACGATGTCGCAGGTGGTGATCGCCAGCGGTCCGTCGCCATGGAGTCGCCTGGCGGTCTCGACGCCGACCTGGATGTTGCGGCCGAAACCGCCGTCCGTGTCGATGGAGACGCCGTCCGAAAGCGAGCGGTAGGCGTGTCCGGGACCCGCAACGTAGATCGGATCGAAGGCGTCCGCCTGGCGGATGTTGTCGATGACGACCTCGATGAGCGGTCTGCCGCCGATCTTCACGTCGACGCCCTTGATCCCTGCGAGCGGATGCTTGGAGCGTCCGCCGGGAGGCATGTAGGCGGCGCGGCGGTCGCTGCCCCCGAGGACAATCAAGGGTACGGACTTTGAGGTCATCGCGGAATCCGGTTCTCCCGAAGGCCGACCGATTCTATGTTGGAGAAGGCTCGGCGCAACTCCCGCCGCGGGCGGCTAGAGTCCGATGGGACGGTCGCCCGCCCGTCCCCATTGCTGATGAGACTTCCACCGCCACCGACGCCCGAGGTCGTGGACCGCGACGAGCGCCTGGCCGAGCTCGCCGCCCGCTGGTTGCGTGAGCCCGCCGTGGGCCTGGACACGGAGTTCGTCCGTGAACGGACGTTCTACCCGCGGCTCGGCCTGATTCAGGTCGGCGATTCGTTCGGGTGCTATCTGGTCGACATGGTGGCCGTTCGCGATCGCTCCGGACTTGCGGAGGTCGTCGCGTCGCCGAACGTGACCAAGGTGTTCCACTCGCCGAGCGAGGATCTGGAGGTCTTTCGCCATGCGTTCGGTTTCGCGCCCGAGCGGATGTTCGATTGCCAGGCGGCGTCCACGTTGTGCGGCATGGGGGGATCGCTGGGGTACGTGCACCTGGTCTCGCGGCTGTTCGACGTGGACCTGACCAAGGGCGCGCAGCGGTCGAACTGGCTGCGGCGGCCGCTGAGCGAGGAGCAGGTGCTCTATGCCGGTCTCGATGTGGCCTACCTCCTGCCGGCCTACGAACTGTTGCAGGCGAGGCTCGTGGACCTCGGTCGCGATGCCTGGGCGGACGAAGAGTTCGGTCGCCTGCTGCAGGCGTCCGAGGTACGTCTGCGTCCGGAATGGTCCTATGGCCGTCTGCGGCGGCCGGGGATGTCCCGGCGTCAGCTGGCGGTCCTGCGCTCGGTTTGCGACTGGCGCGAAGGGCAGGCCCGAGGCCGCGACCTGCCGCGCGGCTTCGTGCTCAGGGACGAAACGATTCTCGACGTCGCGAGGCGGCTACCGCGGAATGGTCGGGCCTTGGCCTCGATGAAGGGCATCGGCCCCAGGCAGGCGCGGCGGTACGGATCGGTTCTCGGCGGCCTCGTTCGGCGGGCGGAATCGCTTGCGGAGGATGAACTCCCGGAACGGGTGGAGCGCCAGGGGGGAAGGTCGTCGAGGAGCCTGGCCGAGGGCTTGCGGGAGTTGGTGGCGCGTGTGGCTGACGATCTCGAACTCCCCGCCGAGGCCCTGGCGCCGCGGCGAACGCTGGAGGAGTGGGCGGCGCGCAGTCAGAATCGGGGCGCCTGGGTGTGGCCTTCCGGGATCGAGGGTTGGCGCCGCACGGTGCTCGAGCCCGAGGTGACGCGCTTCGATCCTCAGGCCCTTTCGACGGGGAAGGCGATCAGCTCGTCGATCCGCCGCGCGTCCAGGTCGAGCCCGAGCAGGCGGTCGAAGCCGAGGGCGACTCCGGCACAGTAGGGCAGACCGGCGTCGAGGGCGGCCAGAAACCGCGACGGCATCGGCGGCAACGGCCGACGGCGTTTCCGGCGAAGCATGAGATCGCGTTCCAGGCGTTCGCGCTGCTCGACCGGGTCGCCCAGTTCGCCGTAGCCGTTGGCGAGTTCGATGCCGCCCACGAAGGCCTCGAAACGCTCCGCGGTTCGTGGATCCGCGGCGCCGAGACGGGCCATTGCGGCCTGCGAGGCCGGATAGTCGAAGACGACGGTGACGCGGTCCGGTTCAAGCCGGGGCTCGACCTCGAGGACGAACAGCCGGGAGAGCAGATCGTCCCGGTCGAGGCCGTCGGCGTCCTGCCGTGAGGATGACCGTTCCAGAGTCCGCCGCAGCGTACGGGTCGGCGCGTCGCGCGGATCGACTCCCGCGTGTCGCTGCATCAGGTCGGCGTAGCTCATGTACATGGCTGTTTCGAGGCGCCGGGAACCGGCGAGAAGCGTCTCGATCAGCGACACGACTTCCCGCATCAGCCGGTGCTGGTCCCAGCCCACGCGGTACCACTCCAGGATGGTGAACTCCGGGTTGTGCCACCTGCCGCGTTCGCCGCCGCGAAACGCCTTGCACACCTGGTAGATCGAGCCGGAACCGGCGGCCAGGAGCCGCTTCATCGCCAGTTCCGGCGAGGTCTGCAGGTACAGCCGCCGCTTCGGGAACCCGGGCGCTTCGAGCTCGGTGCCCGGGCTCTCCAGATGGACATCGAGCGTGGTTTCGGCGCTCAGGAGTGGGGTTTCGACCTCCAGCACCTCCCGTTCCGCGAAGAAGGCTCGCAGTTCAGCCAGCATGGCCGCCCGTCGGCGAAGCGCTTCCGGGGCGGCGGTGGGGCGCCAGTCGGCGTCGTTGCGCGTCACGGAAGTCCGTGTCGCACCGAGTGCGGTCGGGCGCCCGCCCGGCAGAGCGCGACGCGAGCTGTCACGGAACGGCGCACATCGACAGCCCCGCTGCCCGGCGCGGTGGACCTGATGGATCCATGCCAGGCCAGGTCGCCGTCTGTTCCCTGCGCGACCGCGCAGCGACCAGGCTGCAAACCTCCAGGGAGGTGGGTCCGGGGCCAGTCATGGAGCCTGCGACAGGTTTGGCGGATGGCCGGAAGCCCGGAGGGGATGCATGGCCGAAACGAGTGCCGCGCGAGGCCTGCCGCGGGCTGCTACGTCCTGGCGCGCGAGACGTACTCGCCGGTGCGGGTGTCGACGCGGATCGATTCGCCGTTCTGGATGAACAGCGGAACCTTGACCGTGGCGCCGGTCTCGAGCCGGGCGGGCTTGCTGCCGCCGCTCGAGGTGTCGCCCTTCAGGCCGGGGTCCGTCTCGACCACCTCGCGGATCACGAAGTTCGGCGGCTTGATCTGGATCGGATGACCGTTCCAGAGCGTCACGTTGCAGACGTCCTCTTCCTTGATCCACTGTTCGGCGCCGGCGAGCGTCTGTGCGTCGGCTTCGACCTGATCGAAGGTTTCGGGATCCATGAAGAACCAGTGCTGGCCGTCGCTGTAGAGGTACTGCATCGATGTGTCGACGACATCGGCGCCGTGGAGCAGGTCTCCGGGCTTCAGGGTCTTCTCGTTGACCCGGCCGCTCAGGAGGTTGCGCATCTTGACCCGGGTGAACGCCTGTCCCTTTCCCGGCTTGATGAAGTCGCAGGAGATGAGTACGTTCGGCTCGCCGCTCTGGAGTACTTTCAGGCCGGTGCGGACCTGGTTCATGTTGTAGCTGGCCATGATCTGGGGCCGTCCTCTCAGGGCAGCGGCTCGACGAGCGCGACGATAGCAGTATCCACCCAGGACGAAGGTCACGCTGCGTTCGTGTCGGCCGCGCATCCCGTCCGGCATCCTCGTTGCGCCTCCCGGTCGAATGGGATCGTGTCGTTCCCTGCCCGGTCGCCGGGATGTGGAGCGCCGCGCCACTGGTCCTCCGGCACCGGCTGCCGGCCGACGGCGGGAGGAGGGAGAGCCACCGTTGAAACATTGCCCGTTCGCCTGCGTTGTCTAGCGGTGAAGGGAACTTGTAGCGATCCGCTAACCTCGGCCCCGGAACCTGGAGAAGCGATGACCATGCGACAGCCGCACGCCGCACCCGACTCTCGGCATCGAAGCCGCACTCCCATGCGCCGCTGGTACGGCGGCCAACCCGGTCTCCTCGCCGTCGCTCTGGCGGCCGCCGGCGCTGCCGCGGCGGCGGCGCCCGCGATCGCCGAGTTCGACGAGAGCTACCGCTTCGACGCCGACTCGCTCTCGGTCTCGAATCTGATCGGCAAGGTGAAGATCGGCCGGGCGACCGGCGATGAGTTCGAGGTCGACGTGTCGGTCCGCGGCGAGGACGGCACGCCCGACAACATCAGACTGGACGAGGCCACACGCGGTTCGCGGGCGCGGCTGTCCGTCGAGTTTCCGGTTGACGAGGAGAGGCGTTACGTCTATCCGGAGTTCAGCCGCCGCCGGGCGAACCTGTGGTCGCGCCGGCAGAGCAGCTCCGACAGTCTGCTGGGCGAGATTCTGCGCTCCATGTCGGGCCGCCGCATCCGGATCGAGAGGTCGGGCGGCGGTCTGGAAGCGTGGGCCGACGTGACCATTGGCGTCCCGGAGGGCCGGTCGCTCAAGGTCGAGTTGGGAGCCGGGGACATCGACGTGTCCGCGGTCGCCGCTGATCTGGAACTCAGGATCAGGGCCGGCATGGCCGTCGCCGCCGACCTCGACGGCGATGTGAAGATCGGAGTCGGCAGCGGCGGGCTGGCGGTGCAGGACGTTCGCGGCCGACTGGTCATGGACACGGGCAGCGGCAAGGCCCGACTCGACCGTTTCGAGGGCACCGCACTCGTGATCGACACCGGCAGCGGCTCGGTGGCGGTCACCGAGGCGGCAGCGGACACGATCGCCATCGACACGGGCAGCGGCGGGGTCACGGTGGAGGGCCTCGAGGCCGGACGACTGGCGATCGATACCGGCAGCGGCAACGTGCGGGTCGAGTCGGCGGGCGCCGACGGCGCGCTGATCGATACCGGCAGCGGCGCCGTGCATCTGGCCCTGGTGCGGATGGGCGACGGCCGGTTCGAGATCGACACCGGCTCCGGCGGCATCGTCATGCTGGTTCCCGCTGACCTGTCGGCCCGGTTCGACATCGACATCGGCAGCGGCGGCATCGACGTCGACGTGCCGATCTCGAAGACGCTGCACAAGTCGCGGGGCGAGATGCGCTTCATCGCCGGCGACGGCGATGCGAACGTGATCCTGGACACCGGCTCCGGCAGCGTCCGCGTCGCGAGCGTGGACTAGCAGCTCGTGGCGCACCGGGCGCGTTCAGGCGCCCGTGCAACAAGGCGCGAACCGCCTCCGGGTGCGAGTCATCGAGCGCCCGCATGGCATGGTGCTGGGCGGGATGCATGGCCGCCCGAATGCAGCGTCGTGTCAGGCTGATACGCGGCCACTTGCGCGAGTTGGACTCCGCCCCTCGGCGTTCTTGCCAGCGGCAAGCGGAAGAAAGCGTGTGTCAGGTTCTGAGACTCTGCACGGGTAAGCTTCTGCTTCGGCATCCCGAGCCGTGCATGAGCGAGACTCAGCGGCCGAGGGACTCGGCACGGCTCGCCGAGGCGGCCGGCCATCGGCTCCCGGCGTCGTTTCGCCAACCGGTCGTCTACGAAGTCAGCGGCCAGCTGGTCGAGGTCGTGTGGCAACGGCGGGCACAGGTGAAGGGCCTCTCCGACCCCGTGGCCCACCTCGATGAGACCGACGCGGCCTGGCGCGACGAACTGCCGATGGCGCTCGATGATGAGGTAGCCGAGTCCCTCCTTTCAGGACTCGTCGTTGACGCCGCGAGGACCTCTTTCGTCGACGGAGTGATGACCGCTGGCCCCAAGCCTCTGTTGTCAACGAGTGGCAGCATGATCACATCGCGAACCTCTCGCCTGCGCAGCGGACCGCCTGGCCTCGGGAGGAGGTCGCCGGATTCCGCCGAGCAGTGTGTTGTGCGCCGGCAGTGGCGGCTCTGAACTCTCTGCTCGGACTCCCCACCTCGCAGTCCCTGGTGTTGGGGCTGCGAAGCTTGAGGGCCTTCGATTCGGACTGGTTCGAAACCGCGCTGTGGACGACGATGGCGCTCGCGATTCCGTGGCAGGAGTACTCGGCCTGAAGATGGAGCAACTCAGTTTCTCTGCGCTCAGTCGGGACCTCCGTACTCGCGCTGCGAGGGCGACGCTCGACCAGCTTGGACTGGCGCCGGGGCCGCTTCGGAGTCACGTGCGATCCGTCCTGGATCGACCGGCGGGCCACGAGGGGAGCTTTCTGGCCGAACCGGTCTTCGAGGCGACCTTCCCCTGGCGGACAGGCCGGAAATCGATGGCCGACCTCGCCGGTGAGCTTCTCGAGCCTGACCTGGTTCGGGCGATGGACGAATCGCCCGCGGAACTCGGTGAATTTCGGTTTCCGAGAAGTCGACGCCCATACGTCCATCAAGTTGCGGCCTGGCGAACGCTGCTCGAACGCGAGCCGCGTTCGGTCGTGGTGACGAGCGGCACCGGGTCGGGAAAGACGGAGTGTTTCCTTGTCCCCATCCTGAACGATCTTGCGAGTTCGAGCCGCGCGCGTCCGTTCGACGCCGGCGTGCGGGCATTGTTCCTCTATCCCCTGAACGCGCTGATCAACAGCCAGCGGCAACGGTTGGCGGCCTGGACGGCGGGACTGGGAGGGAAGGCGAAGTTCTGCCTCTACAACGGGAACACGCCTGAGGAAGTGCCTGCCGCGAAGCAGGCGCGGGCGCCTCAGCAGGTGCTGTCCCGGAGGGTGCTGCGCAAGAACCCGTTTCCCATCCTCCTGACGAAGGGGCAGGCGGCGGTTCTGCGCGATGTCGATACAGCATGGAGTTGTCCTGTCACCCGACGCGTCTTGCCGCGCGCGCTGGGCGGAATCACCCCCTACCTGCTGGGTACGGAGGCCGGCGCGTTGGGTCGGTGCGCCCGGGTGACGATGCCGCGGTTGCCATGCGGCTTCTGGCGGGATGGGGACGGCCGGGAGTGGTCGGGCGCCGAGATCGACAGCTGGCTCCGGAACGACGATCTGGTTCAGGCCGCGCGTCAGCAGGGCGTGTGGGGGGACATGAACGACCGGATTGCGCGGCGTGCTCCCTACTTCGTCGTCGTCGAGCACTCTGCCCAGCTTTCGAGGGTTGCGTCGCGGTGCCCGGGAGGATGTGGTCCGTGCAGTGCGTTCCCTGATTCGACGAACCGTCCTTGCCAGCCGCGCCCCGCCGCGCATGCTGGATGCTGCGGCGAGCCAGATCGAGACGATCGGCCGCCGGTGGACGGCCGAGCTACGGGCTTTGCAGGAACAGCATCGCGAGGAGGCTGATCGTACGCGCAATGGCCGCTCTGTCGTCCAACGGGCAATCGAACGGCAACTTGAACGTCTTCGCGACGAGTACCTGCTCAGGGAGCTGATCACGCGGCGCTTTCTGCCGGCCTATGGCTTTCCGACAGGTGTCGTTCCGTTCGTGAACACGACGCGGCGGTCACTCAGACGATCGGCGTCTCGAAGAGGGGGATTCGAGGGCCGCTTCGGCTCCAGTCGCGGCTACCCCTCCCGGGAACTCGGCATCGCGCTCAGAGAGTATTCGCCGGGCGCCGCCGTCGTGCTTGACGGGCGAGTGTACGAGTGCGGCGGCGTGACGTTGAACTGGCATATTCCGGCGGGGGAAACGGACGTCCGGGAGACGCAGGTTTTTGGGCGTTTCTGGCGCTGCAGACGCTGCGGCGAGGTCGGCACGGCTGGCCACCCGGTCGACCGTTGTCCTTCTTGCGGTTCTGAGAATCTGCGCCAGTGGGAGTATCTCGAGCCTGCGGGCTTTGCTGTAGAACTCGACTACCAGCCGCACAATGACTTGACGAAGTTGCCGTACGTGCCTGTTGAAGGACCTGTGATCTCGGCTGGTGGAGCGGAATGGGTGAACCTTCCCGGAGGATTGGGGCGATATCGCCATAGTCCGGAGGGCCGCGTCTTTCGCCGAAGCCGGGGAAGCCGGCAGCACGGGTTCGCGGTTTGCCTCCGTTGTGGCCGGGCAGCGGAGGAGACCTCTGCCGACGAGGCGGAGTTGCCTTCTGCCATGAAGGACCATCGGCGCCTCAGGGGCTCGTTTGGACGAGTGCCTCGTTGCGAAGGGAACGACTCGGACTGGGCAATCAAGCGACGAGTGTGGCTGGGTGGCGAAGAACGGACGGATGTGTTCGAGTTGCGCCTGCTGTCAGTAGAGACGGGTTTGCCGATCAAGGATGAAGTCGAGGCTTACACCGTCGCAGTGGCGCTCCGGTCTGCCCTTGCTGAGCAGTTGGGCATCGATGCGAGGGAGCTTGGTTGTGCCACGCAGCGAGTTCGAAATCGGGACGTCACGTCGGGGCGCTCGATCTTCCTGTACGACACCGCGAGCGGCGGCGCCGGTTACGTTGCGACGGCGTCCCAGCAGCTCGTTGATCTGCTCAGAGCGGCCCGCCGGAACCTCGAGTGTCCGCGCCAGTGCGACTCGGCCTGTCACGGCTGTCTGCTGAGTTTCGATACCCAGTATCGAGCGGACCAAATGGACCGCCATAGGGCCGCGTGCGTGCTTTCGGAGTCCGCCCTGATGCGGCTTGACGTGCCGGACCAGGTGAAGAGGTTCGGGGCAGGCGCCAAACTCGAGCTGCGAGGCCTCCGCAATGCGCTCCGACAGGAGTTGTCGCGGCCTGGCGTGAAACGGCTGCGAATCTACCTGGATGGGCGGCTGGACCGCTGGAACATAGCGGATTGGAGTGTGGCGCCGGACCTCTTTCGCTGGCGAACAGACGATGTCGAGGTTGAGCTGTTGATTCCGGAAGAAGCGCGGGACGGACTTGATCCGGCGGTGGCTAACTTGTTGGCGAACCTGGTCGAAGTGTCTGGCGCCACTCTCTTCGTGCGCGGTTCATTGCCGTCGACAGAAGCACTCGCGGTCGAGATCGAGGGGTCGGCGGGCTCGGTGAGATGGGTGGTGATTGACGAGGACGGGCGGGCGCCAGGCGCCGACTGGGGATGTGGTACGGAGAGCGGCCTCTGCATCAAGGCTGTCTCGTCGGAACCGCGGTCGGATTCCCATGGATCGCTCGAACTCAGTGCCTCCGACCTGAGGCGTACACCCGAGGCCTCTGTGGGGGAGGTGCGGATTGGGTCGGACCTGAACGGTTCCGCAAGGGGGTTCGGCGTACGATTCTGGGATCTGGTCAAGGGCCAAGCGCCGCGACTCGGCCGCCAGCTCGAGGTCGGAGGACCGATCTCCGAGATCCGCTACATCGATCGCTACGTGAGACATCCGTTCACCGTTCGCCTCTTCATCGAGCTGGTGACGGCCTTGACGCCAAGTGGCGGCAAGGGCACCCGTCTGGCTGTCCGGTCGGCCAGTTATGACGTGGACCATGCATGGGCTCATCGAATCCACCATCCTTGGCCGCAAGCTTCGGACCGGGACAGGGTCGGTGATGAGTTGGCTCGCCTCAGAGGCTTCGAGCCGAGTTTCGAGACGATTGCGCCACGGCATCTGCCTCACGCCCGCGAACTGGAGATCGTGTGGGCTTCAGGTCGGTCGGTCGTGTTGCGTCTCGATCATGGCTTGGGCTATTGGGAGGGGAGCACGGCGTTTGACTTCAGCGCGAGCCACGCGCGGCAAGCCCGGACGTTGAACCGAATACGTCTCGACGTCAAAGCTCGCCATCCGACACACCCGACGATCGTCTACGTCACAGCGGTTCGCGGCACCGGTTGAACCGGGTCGCTTTCAGAGTCGTGTTCTATGGCGCCTCGACGCCCGCCATCTCGCAGACGATCCGCCACTCCCGTTCGGTCACCGGCTGAACGGAGAGTCGCTGGCCCCGGCGGAGCAGGGCCATCCCCTCCAGGTCGGGTCGCTGTCGCAACTCGGCCAGCGTGACGGGTTCGTCGAACTTGCACTCGAACTCGATGTCGACCAGGTACCACCGGGGGTTCTCCGGGTCCGACCTGGGGTCGTAGTGGGAATCCCCCGGGTCGAACTGGGTCGGGTCCGGGTAGGACTCGCTGCACACGCGCGCCAGGCCGACGACCGCGGTCGGCCTGGCGTTCGAGTGGTAGTAGAAGACCCCGTCGCCGACCCGCATCCGGTCCCGCATCAGGTTGCGCGCCTGGTAGTTCCGCACGCCGTCCCAGTAGGTCGTGCCGTCGCGTTCGAGGTCGTCGATCGAGTACTCGCCCGGCTCGCTCTTCATCAGCCAGTACTGGCGGGGTTCGTCGGTCATGGGGTCTCCTGAGGTTGGCGCCGGCTAGAGAATGCTGCGGCCGAAGAGCGAACTCAACAGGCCGAGGGCGAGCTTCGCGGTCTGGTTGCGGGTGTCGAGGATCGGATTGACTTCAACCACGTCGACGGAACCGATGCCGCCGTGCTCGGCGATCAGTTCCATCAACAGGTGGCCTTCGCGGTAGCTGAGGCCGCCGGGCGCCTGGGTTCCGACGCCGGGGGCCTCCCGGGGATCGATCGAGTCCATGTCCAGGCTGACGTGGATCCGGTCCACGTGGCCGAGGCCTTCGAGAGCCTCGGTGGCGAGGGGCGCGAGACCGCGCTCGTCGATCTGGCGCATCGTGCAGGTGGTGATGCCGGCCTGCTGGATCAGGGCCTGCTCGCCGGGGTCGAGGTCGCGGACGCCAAAGAGGACGACGTCCTCGGGTTGGAGCTTGGCGCCGGGGCGCCCGGCGTCGACCAGTTCCGGCGCGCCGAGTCCGCACAGCGCGGCCAGAGGCATGCCGTGCAGGTTGCCGGTGGGCGATGTTTCGGGCGTGTTGAAGTCGCCGTGGGCATCGATCCAGAGGACGCCGGTGCGGTGTTCGTGCGACACGCCGCCGACCGTGCCGACTGCAATCGAGTGGTCACCCCCGAGTACGAGCGGCACGGCGCCGTCGGCGACGGCCTGCCGGCTGGCCTCGTAGATGCGCTCGCAGGCTTCGACGACCGGCTCGAGGTAGCCCAGGCCGGGCGCTTCGGACAGCGTGTCCCGTTCGACGGTCTCGATGTTGCCCCGATCCTCGACCCGGTACCCGAGTCGGGTGAGTTCCGACTTGAGTCCGGCGTAGCGCAGCGCGGTCGGGCCCAGATCGACGCCGCGGCGCGACTGGCCGAGGTCGAGCGGCGCGCCGACGATGCGGATGGGGGTCCGGGGGGCTGCGGCCGAGGTGGACATGGTCTGACGGTAGCAAGACGGCGCGGCCGAAGCCGAGGGGCATGTGCGCATGAAAGCGCCGTGCGCTTCGGCGCGCGTGGCAGACCGAGTTCCCCTGGTCCCCCCTCTTGCGCTGCGACCGGCGTCCGCACGTCAAGACTCGCGCCGGCAGTTCGTGGGTGGGCGGGTTGGTTCCGGATTTCGCCGCCGGCGGATGGCACGCCGGTGCACCCCGTGGCGGATGGCGGCCAGGAGGCCGGTACAGCCGGTGGAAGACGCAATAGGATGCGGGCCGCCCATGTCGGTTCGCAACTTCTGCATCATCGCCCACGTGGATCACGGCAAGTCGACGCTCGCCGACCGGTTGATCCAGCACTGCGGCGCGGTCGAGGAGCGGCAGTTCCGCGACCAGATCCTGGACTCGATGGACATCGAGCGGGAGCGGGGGATCACGATCAAGAGCAACACGGTCACCCTGCGGCACCAGGATGCGGAAGGCCGCCTCTGCCGGCTGAACCTTATCGACACGCCGGGCCACGTCGATTTCTCGCACGAAGTCCGGCGATCTCTCATGTCCTGCGAGGGAGCGTTGCTCCTGATCGACGCGGCCCAGGGGGTGGAGGCGCAGACGGTGGCCAATCTCTACCTGGCTCTCGAGTACGACCTGGCGGTCATTCCGGTGATCAACAAGATCGACCTGCCGTCCGCCGATGTGGACCGGGTGCGCGAGGAGATCGAGAGCGACCTGGGTCTTGATCCGTTCGAGGCCGTGCTGTGCTCGGCGAAGACCGGCGAGGGGGTCGAGGATGTGCTCGACGCGATCGTGGCGCGCCTGCCGCCGCCGGAGGGAGATGCGGCGGCGCCGCTCAAGGCGCTGGTCTTCGATGCCCAGTACGACCCCTACCGGGGCGTCGTCATGCTGGTCCGGGTGCGCCAGGGCACGCTGCGGCCGAAGCAGAGAATCCGGCTGATGCACACCGGCAGCGAGCACGAAGTCGAAGAAGTGGGGACCCTCCTGCTCAAGCGGCGGCAGCGGGAAGAGCTCGATGCGGGAGCCGTGGGCTACGTGATCGCGGGAATCCGGAAGATCTCGGAGATCGACATCGGCGACACGATCACGACCACCCCGGGTGGAGCCGGCGAGCCGATTGCGGGCTACCGTGAGGCGAAACCGGTCGTGTTCTCGTCGATCTACCCGGTGTCGAGCCACGACTACGAGGACCTGACCGGCGCCCTCGAGAAGTTGTCGCTCAACGACGCCTCACTGACCTACGAGAAGGACGCGTCGTCCGCGCTCGGATTCGGCTTCCGCTGCGGTTTTCTGGGTCTGCTGCACCTGGACGTGGTTCAGGAGCGCCTGGAGAGGGAGTATGGGCTCTCCCTCGTTCTCTCGGCGCCGTCCGTGCGCTATCGAATCGGGTTGTCGGACGGCACGGAGAAGCAGATCGACAATCCTGCCGCCTTCCCGGACCCGTCGGAGATCGAGACCGTCTTCGAGCCCTACATCAAGGCCTCGATCATGTTGCCGGAACGGTATCTCGGTGCGGTGATGGAGCTGTGCCTGGAGCGGCGCGGCGCCAGGACGAACATCCACTACCTGGCGGTGGGACGGGTCGAGCTGACCTGCGAGCTGCCGCTGGCCGAAGTCCTCTTCGACTTCTACGACAAACTGAAGACGGTGACCCAGGGCTACGGTTCGTTCGACTACGAACTGATCGGCTCGCGGGTGACGGACCTGGTCAAGGTCGACATCCTGGTCAACGGCGAGCGGGTCGATGCCCTCTCCCAACTCGTTCACCGGGAGAAGGCGCGGCGGCGCGCCCTCCGCTACTGCGAGCGTCTCAAGGACACGATCCCGCGCCAGCAGTTCAAGATCGCCATCCAGGGCGCGATCGGCGGACAGATCATCGCGCGCACCACGATCGGCGCCTTCCGCAAGGATGTCACCGCGAAGTGCTACGGCGGCGACATCACCCGCAAGCGGAAACTCCTCGAGAAGCAGCGGGAGGGGAAGAAGCGGATGAAGCGGGTCGGCTCCGTCGACATCCCGCAGGAGGCCTTCGTTTCCGTGCTTCGGAGTGACGGCTAGTACCCGGGAACCAGAGGGCGCGATTGACGGACGGCGTGGTTGACGTATACTTGCGCGCACGATGTACGTCACTTCCGTCCATGCACACCAAGCTCACGCTGCGGCTTGACGACCGGCTGATCGCCCAGGCGAAGGACTACGCCAGGGATGCCGGCAAGTCCGTTTCGCAGATCGTGGCGGAGTACTTCTCCGCGGTGACATCCCGGCGCCTGCCGGCTAGCACCGAGACGCCGACCGTGGCCCGGCTGCGCGGGGTGCTGAAGGACAAAGGACTGGACGGTGTGCGTGACTACCACGCGCATCTTGAGGAGAAGCACCTCTGAGAAGGCTGGGCGCATGAGGGTGCTCTTCGACACCAACGTGCTTATCGACTTCCTGCTCGACCGGGCGCCATTCGCGGAGACCGCCGCCGATCTTCTCTCACGGGCCGACCGCGGCCAGATTCAGGGGCTGGCCTGCGCTGATTCGTTCACGACGATCTTCTACCTGGTGCAGAAAGCGATTGGCAGGGATGCCGCCAGGCGCCACATCTCGTCTCTGCTGTCCGTGCTCGACGTGGCGCCGGTGAACAGGGCGACTTTGGAGCACGCGGCCGAGAGCCGTCTGCGCGACTTCGAAGATGCGGTAGTCGTCGAGTCGGGACGACAAGCCTGCGTGGACTGTATCGTCACGCGGAACGAAAAGGACTTCGCCGGCTCGCGCGTGACGGTGCATTCGCCGAGGGCTCTGCTGGCTCTGCTGACGGAGTAGGCGAAGGCGCTCGGGCGCCCGGGAAGAGGTCGAGTTGCCGCCAAACCTGTCCGCCTGCGACGGGCGTATCGCCCCTACGCCACGGCGGCGACCAGCGCTCCGTGGATCTCCTGCCAGGGTAGCGTGGCGAGCACGTCCCGTGCTGCGTTACTCGGTACTCGGTGCGAAGACAGGTCTGGAGGGTACGCAGGGGTCGCGGCGTCGGCAGTTGGCCCCCGGTTACTCTGCCGAATCCACCGGCTCGCCGGTGTAGAAGGCGGTGGTCAGCCGTGCTGCGGCGCGGGCGGCGGCTGGAGCCGTTCCCGCCGCGACTCCGGCTTCGCCCCATGCCTCGCTGCTGCCGGTGATCAGAGCCTGGCCCTCCGGCGAGGCGGCGAAGCCGTGTTCGTCGAGTTGTGGCTCGTCCGGCTGCTCCAGGTGGAGGGCCAGTCCAAGCAGACCAAGTTCCCAGCCGACGCCGGCCGCTCCGGGTCCGTACTCGTCCCAGTGCGGCCCCAGGAGAGCGGTGTGGATGAGTTCGAGGCGGGCGGCGCCGGCTCCGTTTGCCGAGCAGCGGACCTCCAGCCAACTGACGTCGTCGGCGAACTCCCACGTGAGCGCGACGTGCGAGGGCCGCTCGCAGGCCGTGATCTCGCCGCTGGCGTTCCCCGTCAGTTGGAAGCGGCCGCCGAGCTCGAGCTCGCCGCTGATGGGCAGAAGCCAGCGCTGGATTCGTTCAGCGTTGGTCAAGGCGTCCCACAGGTCCTTTTGGGCCACGCGAAAGCTGCGGCAGAGAGAAACCACGCTGGCGGGGCGACCGTCGCGTTCCAGCAACGACACGGAACGCTCTACGGCGCCCAGGTGTTCTTCGACGGCAAGGTTCATTTCGGCTGCGCAGTATACGCAGTCCGAACGCCTACTCCGGCGTGTACCAGATCGGCGATGACCAGGCGCGTTCCTGGATCGTCGCCGAGACATCCTGGCGGGGCTCGACGCCTTCGCGCAGGGCGTCCCAGGTCGACCAGCGGCAGGTCGGGTTCTCGAGCACCCGGACGTAGTAGAAGGCGCGCTTCGTCGCGTCGAAGTCGGGGTCCGTCCAGACCGCCTTGAGCTCGTCCGCCCCGGAGTCCGCGCTGATGTCGCAGGTCGCGAGATCGACCGTGGCGCCGTTGCCGGGGCAGCGGTGCGTGGCCGGGTCCACCTCGGCGCCGTCGGAGCAGGCGACGTCGTAGACCATCTCGACGCCCTCGCCGTTGCTCGACGAGCCCTTGATCACCTGCACGCGGTCGAGCGGGGCAGCCATCGAGTCGCGCATCGCCCAGACGGCGAAGGTCGGCGCCGAGCCGGCATCGGCGGACAGCAGGTCGCCGCCCATCGGCACGCCCTCCGCGTAGGCCCTGGTCAGGAAACCGGTGTCGTCCAGGTCGCCGTCCTCGAAGTCGCCGGCGAAGAAGCGGATCTTCATCCGCGGGCCGGAGGTGGCGAAGGTCTCCTTGCGCCGCATCGCGTCGAAGATCGACTCGCGCGTGTTCTCCTCGGCCCAGACGCCGGCGAGACCGGAAGCGCCCCAGGTGTAGTAGTAGGTGTCGCGGAAGGTCCGGCCCGAGCCGTCGTCGGTTCGGATCGACGAGTCGGACTCCTGGGCCGGATCGCCGGTGGACTGGTTGGCGCCGGCGCCGGGCACGGAGCCGCGGAGATGCGGTTCGGCGTCCAGAATCCCGACCTTCGACCAGTAGTTGTCCTCCTGGAACGAGCCGGCCGAGACATGCGTGTCGCTGGCGCCGATCAAGCCGAACTTGTACGGGTTCGCGAGGCCGCCGTCGGCCAGCCGGAGTCCCCGGATCAGGGCGTCGCGGACGTAACTGCCCTCCGGCTGGCTGATGATCGTCGTCGCGATCTTGTAGGGCATGATCTCGAAGTCGGCCCACTCGTCGTTGGGCGACAGGGCCGGATGCGTGTCCGAGGTGCCCTTGACCTGGGTCATCTCGACGATCGGCTCGTTGCGCATCCGGACCGAGACGTACTCGTCGTCGAGCGGATCGCCGTAGAACTTCTCCATCTCGAACATGCGGCCGCCGGAGCCGTTCGGGTTGTGCGGGATGGCGAGCGCGTCGATGCCCTGGTCCCGCCACTCGTCCATCGTGGCCCAGAGGTCCTCGGGGTTCTGGGAATCGGTCCGGCTGAACGGTGCGTCGGGGGCTTCGGAACCGCGGAAGACGACGTTGCGGTGCAGGTTGTCCCGCTCGTAGCCGGACGACGTGTACTCGTAGGCGATGAAGGTCGTGAAGTTCCCCGGATCGTTGTGGGCCTCGGCCGCCTCGATGATCCTGGACCAGGCGCCCCGGACGACGTCCATGTTCAGATGCTCGTCTTCGCCCTTCCCGGCGCCAAGGTAGGGCCGCATGCCGACGAAGATGCCGCGCCGCTCGTCTGCCTCTTCGGCCACGCGCATATCGGCGGCGATCGGGTGGTCCCAGGCAGGCGAGCCCTCCTCGGTCATCGCCGGGAGCATGCCGAGGTACATGCCGTGGTCGGTCACGCCCTGGAAGTCGAGCGGCCGGTCGAGCTTCATGTCGAAGCCGGCGGGGTGCTTGATCGTCCCGCCCTTGGCGAACTCGTAGGCGTCGTTCGGGTCGGTCGTCGTGCCGAAGATGAAGGCGTCGAACGAGTAGCGGGTGTGGACGTGGAGGTCGCCGAAGTAGGCGTTCCGGGTCGGGTTCGGGCCTTCGCCCGTTTCGGCAGCCGCCGCGTCGCCGTCGCCGGCGTCCTGGCTCGGGGCGCAGGCGACAAGCGGGAGGGTGGCAAACGTGGTCATCGCCGCGATCGTCGACAGCTTGTTCATCGGAGTTCCTCCTGGACGGTGTCACAAGAGTCTACACTTCGGCTGCCCGGTTCCACGATCATTGTCCGGAGTCGTCCCGGAAGGGGTGGAGGAGGTCTCGGTGCGCAGATTCTGTTGGCACGCAGTGGGTTTCGCGGTTGCTCTCACGGTTTCCTTCGGGCTGGCGGCGCCGGCTGCCGGTCAGGAACCGGACGCGGATCTGCGGGCGCGGGTGGACGCCCTGATCGCGGAAGTGGAGCGCTCACCGACCAGCGCCTCGACGATCGCCGGGCGCATGCCGGTGCTCTGGGAGTGGGCGAACGCGGCTTCGCTCCGGGGGGCCTTCGTGCCGAAGAACCTGCCCCTCGTCGCGTTCTACGGTCCGTTTCCCCGGCCGGGAACCGAACCGCGGCCGTACCAGCTCGCAGCGGTGGACGACTACGTGCGCCAGCTCGCCTGGCTGGATGAGGACGAGGAGGCCCTGGGCGCCGTGACCCGAACCGGTTCCGGGGTGTTCGAAGCCCGCAGTTGGGCGACGATCGAGGTGGTCTACACGGTGGGTTCGCTCGGCATGGCGGAAGGCGGCGGAATCGTGATCTCGACACAGGGCGCCGGCGGCTACGGGCGTCTCCAGACCACGGACCCGGCCGGGGATCACCACGTGGCCGCCCGGGTGAGCAGGCAGGGCATCAGCCTGGAGCAGGATACGCACCCGATCTGGGGCCCGTACGGCGGCTTCCGCGGTCCGGCCGGTTTCCCGACTGTTCGGGTTCGCGGCGGGGATCTGTCCGCGGGCGACACGATCACGCTGACCTACGGCGACACGAGCGGCGGCGGCCGCGGCCTCCGGGTCGGCGAGTTCAGCAACGACCGGATCGCCCTGCCGATTCACGTCGACCCGGGCGACGGCAGGGTCTACGAAATGCCGCCGGCGACGTTCGAGGTGGTGGGCGGCGCGGCGGAGCGGGTTCACGGCTTCGCCCCGTCCATCGTCGGCGCCGGCGAGACGTTCGTCATCTCGGTGCGCTCCGAGGATCGGCGGTACAACCGGGCCACCCGGGACATTCCGGGCCTTCAGGTGTTCCGCGACGGCGCGCAGGTGGACGAGTTGCCCGCCGGCCAGGCGATCCACCTGATGGAGGTCACGGCGGAGGGCGAGGGCGTGCACCGCTACACCTTCCGCAGTCCGGACGGGGAGGTGACGGGGGCCGCCAATCCGGTGTGGGTGAAGGCCGACCCCGAGCACCGCCTCTACTGGGGCGAGACCCACGGCCACTCCGGCTTCGCCGAGGGCCAGGGCACGCCCGAGGGCTACTTCGCCTTCGCCCGCGACGACGCCCGCCTCGACTTCGTCACCCTGAGCGAGCACGACATCTGGCTTACCGACGGCCTGTGGGAAGAGTTGAACGAGGCGGTCCGGGAGGTCCACCGCGAGGGCGAGCTGCTGGTCTTCGCGGGCTACGAGTGGACGTCGCCCCGCCAGCGCGGCGGTCACCACAACGTGTTCTTCCGGAACGTCGGCATGCAGCGGGTCGGGGTCCAGGCGGCGCCGAACCTGTCGGAGCTCTACCGCGGCCTGCGCGCCGAGTACGACACGGACGATGTCCTGATCATCCCGCACGCCCACCAGAACGGTGACTGGCGGCAGAACGACTTCCAGATGGAGAACCTGATCGAGATCATGTCGGGCCACGGCACTTTCGAGTGGTTTGGCAGCCGCTACCTCGAGCAGGGCTTCCGGGTCGGCTTCGTGTCCGCGTCGGACGATCACCTGGGTCATCCGGGCTACTCGCCCGGTCATCAGGCGGCAGCGTCCGGGCGGCGATCCAACATCTTCCAGTTCGGCGGCCTGGCGGCCGCCTGGGCGCCGGCGCTCACGACGGACGCGGTGTTCGGCGCGCTCAAGTCGCGGCGGGCATACGCCACGACCGGGGCGCAGCGGATCGTGCTCGACGCCCGGCTGAACGGCGCGCCGATGGGGAGTGAACTGGAGCAGGCGGACCGCCGGGTGCTGGAAGGAAGGGCAATCGGAACCGGGCCGATTCGCCGGGTCGACCTGATTCGCAACGGCGAGGTGGTGGCCACGTTCGACACCCGTGGCGCGGGCGGGTCGGCACTGCCGGAGGGCCGGTTCGAGGCTCTGGTCAGCTTCTTCTCGGAGACCTGGGTCAACATCCGGGACAATCCGCGCGGGCAGCGTCCGTGGCGGGGGACCGTGACCGTCGAAGGGGCGGAGCTGGTGGGCGGCCGGCTCACCGGTACACGGCTGCCTGCAGATCGGTTCGGCGTTGACGGAGACGAGGCCCGCTTCGACTTCACGACCCGCGGTTCGCGGCGTTCCTTCGCCCTGGTGCTGGAGGGCGATCCGGCGGCGGTTCGGCTGCACTTCGAGATCGGGTCCGGAGCCGAGTACGGCACCGCGCCCACCCAGGTGCGGACTCCGCAGCGGTTCGCCGCCGCCGGCTTCACGCTGGCGCTGCCTGCGGCGCCGGGACCATCCGCCGCCGCGCGCGGCGGCAACGAGCAGGTGTTCCACGAAGGCGACTACCGGGACAGCGTGCGCGCAGACCTCCTCGACGGGCTGCGCGACGACGTCACCTTCCGCTTCACCGACTTCGGCCAGGAGGAGGACTGGTACTACCTCCGCGTCGAGCAGATCGACGGCCACCTCGCCTGGTCCAGCCCATGGTGGGTCGGCGGCGAGAAGCCGCGCTAGTGCCAGGGAAAGCGCCTCTTCCGAGTGGCGAGTGGGTGGCCAGGTGGCGTACCTCTCTGCGGTCCGCGCAGTCTGGTGATGTCCCAGGACCAGACCTGGTTGGGTGCGGCGGCGACCAGTTCCGGCTTGGCGTACTTCGGATGCACGCGCTGGTTGCGACGGTCCCTGACCGGGTGGTTCGCGGCCAGGATGCGGTACATGGTGCGTTCCGAGCACAGGTACGGTCCCTCGTCGAGCAGGGTGGCCACCACTTCTGCCGGCGCGCGGTCGACGAACCGGGGAGACGCGAGCGTCTCCTTGACCCGCTGACGCGCGACCTTGCTCCTGGCGGCGTGGACCGATTGGTTCGGCGCGAGGGGCCGTGGCGCTCCTCCAGCGACAAGTTGCGGTTGTGGGCGGGGAATGGCTGAAACCGAGGTGGCCGGCCTCTATGTCCATAGCCCTTTCTGTTCGGCGATCTGTCCCTACTGCGACTTTGCAGTGGCCCGGGGTCGGGCGGCCGATCGTGCACGCTTCACGGAGGCGTTGCTTCAGGAGATTGAGCTCTGTGGTTCCGGAGGGCCCGAAGGCGGCTGGGCCGGAGAGGCTGCGAGCCGCGGGGCCCGGCGTTTCGACACGGTGTACTTCGGTGGGGGTACGCCGTCGGCGCTGAGCCTGGAGCAGCTTGGCGCGATTCGGCGGCAACTGGCCGCGACGTTCGAGATCGATCCGGCAGCCGAATGGACGATCGAGGCGAATCCGGAGGATGCCTCGCCCGAATCGCTGGCGGGTTGGAGGGAAGTCGGCTTCGACCGGATCAGCCTGGGGCTGCAGGCGCTGGACGACCGCGCGCTGCGGTTCCTTGGTCGGCGGCACGGCGCGGCGGATGCGCGGGCCAGTGTGGAGCGGGCGCGGGAGGCGGGCTTCCTTTCGGTGTCGGTCGACCTGATCTACTCCCTGCCCGGCTTTGACGGCGAGTGGTGGCTTCGGACGCTCGACGAGGCGGCATCGCTCGGGCCGGATCACCTCTCCTGTTACGAACTGACCATCCACGACGGGACGCCGTTCGGGCGCCGGCGGGACGCGGGCAGGCTGCGGGAGACCGGGGAGGACGAGCGGGCCGCGAACTTCGTCGCGACGCACCGCCGCCTGGGGGGACTCGGGTATCGGGGATACGAGGTCTCGAACTTTGCGCGGAGGGAGGCGGACCGGAGTCGGCACAACCGGAAGTACTGGCGGCACGTGCCCTATCTGGGCCTCGGACCGGCCGCGCACTCGTTCGACGGGCGGCGCCGTTGGTGGAACGTGGCGCGGTGGCAGCGCTGGTCCGATGCGATCGAGGGCCGCACTTCGACGGTAGCCGAAGTCGAACAACTGACGGACCGCGATCTGCTGCTCGAGGCCGTCATGATGGGACTCCGCCAGCGCTCCGGCGTCGACTGCGCGGCGCTCGAGGAGCGGTTCGGGATCGATCCCGCCGTGGGGAACGCTGCGGAGATCGAAGCGTGGGAACGGGCAGGCTGGCTGCGGATCACCGGGCGCCGGCTGCAACCGACGCTCGAGGGGATGGCGCGCGCCGATCGTCTGGCGGCGGAATGGGAGCTGCCTGAGAGCTAGCGCCGGCCCTCTGGCCGGCTCCCGCCTTCCGGGCCGCGCTAGCGGAAGACCGACGCGTCGAGTTCCACGTCGGCGCTCTGCCACGCCTTCACGAAGCGCTGCCGTGCTTCGTCCGCCTCTTCTTCGCGGTTCTGCGCACGCAGAGCTTCCGCAAGGCCGAACAGGGACCAGCCGTTGTGCGGGTTGTGCTCCAGGTCCTGGCGGTAGACGGCCTCGGCTTCGCTGGCCCGGCCGGCTTCGAGCAGCAGGGCGCCCAGTGAGTGGCGCACCGGGTAGTGGAACGGCGGTGGCTCCGCGTAGCGCAGGCTGTCCTGGAGCGCGACGGCGGATCGCATCTCCGCGATCGCGCGCTCCGGGCGTCCCTTCGCGGCGTGGATTTCGCCGGCTACGAGCTGTTCGGTGAGGCGGACCAGATCGGTCGCGCTGGCGAAGGAGATGCGGATGTCGGCCAGTTCGGGGTTGCGCCGCAGTTTGCCGAGCGTCTTCAGGTGCTTCCTTGCGGCCTTGACGTCGCCCGTGGCCGCCGCGGCGAGGCCCTGGGCGTAGCGCCACATCGCGTTCCGGAAGGCTTGGCCGGCCGGCGGTTGCGGCGTGTCCAGGATCTCCTGCCAGCGGCCGAAGCGGACACGGGCGAACAGCGGTGTGGCCAGGTAGTTCTGCAGGAAGGCCAGGCTCGAAGCCATCTCCACGGGGACTTCTTCGGCCAGGGAGTCGGCGCTCTCGATCGCCAGGGCGGCACGGCCGCCGAAGGTAGCCGACGCCCACAGGAAGTGGATGTTGTGCGGGTAGTAGGCGACGGGATAGAGGCCCTGGGCGCTGCACTGGGCGATGTAGTCGAGATCGGCGGCGACCGCGCGCTGGTTGGAGTCGACGGCGTCGTCGTAGCGGCCGACGCGGATGTAGATGTGGGCCGGCATGTGGACCAGGTGTCCGGCCGACGGCATCAGCTTGCCCAGGGCGTCGGCGCTGGGCTCCGCCAGTTGCGGTTCCCGGGCTTCCATCAAGTGGATGTAGTAGTGGTGCGCGCCCGGGTGTTCGGGGTGTGCCGCGATCACGCGCTCGAGGAGTTCCTTCGCTTCGAGCGTGCCCGGTTGAGGCTCGCCTCCGCGCCAGTAGTCCCATGGCATCGTGTTCATGATCGCCGCAGCGTGCAGGGTGGCCGGCTCCGGATCGTCGGGAAACTGCTCGGCTACCTCCGCGATCGCCTCGACCCAGGCCGCGTCCAGGGCCGCGCGGTCGGCGTCTTCGTCGGTCGAGTAGCGGCTGGCGAGCGCTTCGATCAGGGCCTGCTCGCGCTCGCTGGCGCTGTCGCGCCGGTCCTGGGCCTGCTTCAGGCTGTCCAGCGCCTGGAGTTCGCGCTCACGCGGCATCCCGTCGTTCAGATTGCGGCCGAGAGCCAGGGCCTTGCCCCAGTGCGGCATCGGCGCTTCCGGGTCGAGCCGTGCCGCTTCCTCGAAGGCGCGCACCGCTTCGGCGTGGTTGAACGCGTAGACCAGACGCAGGCCCTGGTCGAAGAAGCGCTGCGCCCCTTCCGACGAGGTCGAGATGGGATAGTGGAGGTCGCCGAGGCCTTCGAGCAGCGGCGCAAGGGGTGCGTCGGGCGCCGCGTCGTCGTCGGCGCCGGCTGCACCGTCGACCCCGGCAGCGGCGCCGGCTGCGGCGGCCAAGGTCGTCATCGCCCCGACCGTCAGGGCGGGCAGCACGGATCGGAAGTTCCAGGCAGGCATGGATTCAGCGTAGCAAGTCGGAGGCGGTTCGATGTGCGGGCCTTTGGCATTAGCATCTGCCGCCAAGGTGGAGTGACGTGGCGCGGATTGCAGTGTTGACCGGCGGCTCGACGCCGGAGCGGATCGTCGCCCTGGCGGGTGCGCGCCAGGTCACAGCGGCGCTTCGCGGGCAGGGCCACCGGGTCACTGTGTTCGACACGGCGGAGGCCGCGCCTCTCGATCAGGAAGCCGAAGGACGGCTGCTGGGGCAGGCGGTGGGCGTCAGGCCGCCGTCCCTGACCGATCTGCGGGCGCTTGAGGCACGGGAGGACCTGCCGGCCCTCGTGGGTTGCGGAGGCCTCGCGGGACACGACGCGGTGTTCCTGGTTCTCCACGGTCGGCAGGGCGAAGGCGGCGAAGTGCAGGAGTTGCTGGAGAGCGCAGGCCTCGCCTTCACCGGCAGCGATGCGGCCGCCAGTTCCCGGGCGATGGACAAGACCGCCAGCAAGGGCCTGTTTCGCGGCGTGGGAGTTCCGGTTCCCGAGGGGACCGTGTGGCCGGCCACGCGCGCCGGGCTGGAGGCACTGGGTCTTCCCCTGGTGGTGAAACCCTCGCGGGTCGGATCGACGGTGGGACTCACCCTGGTGCGGGATCTGTCGGAAATCGATGCGGCGGTCGGCCGCGCGCTCCAGTTCGACGACGAAGTGCTGCTGGAACGGTTCCTTCCCGGGCGCGAGTACACCGTCGGAGTGCTCGATGGCCAGGCTCTCGGAGTGGGGGAGATCGTGCCGCCGGGCGAGATCTTCGACTACCACGCGAAGTACACGCCGGGACTGACCCGCGAGGTCTTCCCGGCGCCGCTCGACGACGAGTTCGCGCAGAGACTGTGCGCGTTCGCGCTGGCCGCCCACCGGGCGCTCGGCCTGCGCGACTTCTCGCGCGTCGACTTTCGGCTGGACGACGCCGGCGAGCCGGTCTGCCTGGAGGTGAACACTCTGCCCGGAATGACGAAGACCAGCCTGCTGCCGCAATCGGCCGCAGTGGTCGGGATCTCCTTCGAGCAACTCTGCGACCGCATGGTTCGCCTGGCGCTCTCTCGACGCTGATCGATGTCGATCTCGCGCCCGACAAGGAAGGAAGACGTGAAGAGGACATCCCGGCTGGTGCAGTCCTCTCCCGACGCCCGCTGCGCTGCGTGGTCCGGACCGGCATGGAGCAGCCCACATCCACGGCCTCGCTGTCCAGCCGCGACAGACTCCGAAGACCAACGCCGGAGGGGCCGGCGTTGGTGACGCCGGTCCTGGCGTTGTCCGGGGCCCCTGAGATGTCCTGGCTGACCAGGGAGTCCGCGGCCGAGTTCGCAACCTGGAGTCTGCGACGAGTTCGGCGGCCTGCTGGCGCTAGCCGGAGGCGGTAGCCGACCGGGGCCGGTTCAGGGCCCGGTCGAGTGCTCCGCGCAGGTCATCCACCAGGTCGTCCGCGCGCTCGATGCCGATCGAGAGTCTCAGGAGCTGGTCGCTGATTCCTGCCGTGGCCCTTGCCTCTGCTGTCATCGAGGCGTGAGACATCGTGGCCGGGTGGGAGATCAGGCTCTCGACGCCGCCCAGGGACTCGGCAAGCGAGAGGCAGGTCACGTTCGAGACCACGACCGCCGCGTCCTCCGTGTCACCGGCGACTTCGAAGCTGACCATGGCGCCGAACCCGTCCTGCTGACGCCTGGCGATCTCGTGGCCCGGGTGGTCGGACAGGCTCGGGTGGAAGACCTTCGCCACGGCGGGATGTTCGGCGAGCATTTCCACGACGGCAAGCGCGTTCTCCTGGTGGCAGCGCATGCGACTGTGCAATGTGCGCAGGCCGCGCAGCGTCAGGTAGCTGTCGAACGGCGCTCCGGCCACGCCCGTCATGGTCGCCCATTCCTCGAAGAACTCGTGGAGCTCCCCGGTGGCCGCGATGACTGCGCCGCCGATCACGTCGCTGTGCCCGTTCACGTACTTGGTCGTCGAGTGGATCACCGCGTCGGCGCCCCACTCGATCGGCCGCTGAAGCGCAGGCGACATGAAGGTGTTGTCGGCCACGACCAGCGCGCCGGCGTCCTTCGCGTGGCGGCAGACGGCTTCCAGATCGGTGATCCGCAGCAACGGGTTGCTGGGCGTCTCGACCAGGACGAGCTTCGGGCGGGAAGCGATCGCCGCGGCCATGGACTCCGGGTTGGTGAGATCGGCGAACGCGACATCGAGGAGGCCGCGCCGCCGCAGACGGTCGAACAGGCGGAACGTGCCGCCGTAGCAGTCGTGGGCCGCGACGATGCGGTCTCCGGGATCGATCAGTTGGCATACCAGGGTCACCGCCGCCATCCCCGAGGCGGTGACTACCGCGCCGTGGCCTCCCTCGGCCTCCGCCAGGGCCCGGGCGAGGTCGGAGCGGGTCGGATTTCCATCGCGGGTGTAGTCGTACCGGCGCTTGCCGGCCAGGCCGGCGAAGGTGAAGTTGGAGGTCAGGTACAGCGGCGGGACGACCGCGCCGTGCTGCGTGTCGGTTGCGATCGCCGCGCGTACGGCGCGGGTTGCCGGGTCGTGGTGCGAAGTCATGTGAGCCTCCGGTTGGGAAGTGGGTTGCCTGGTCCCGCAGGCGCGGAACGGCTTCAACGCTCTCCCGAGAGGACTTCTACGGAGAGTGGACCGGAGGAGGCGCCGAGACCGCGTTGCGCGCGGTTCGTTGACTCATCTCTCGGTCGCCCCGATGGCGGGTTTCCGTAGGAGTTGGCACCTTCTCGGGGTTGCGAAGCCCCGGTGGTTGCCCCGGCTTCAGCGGGCCCAATCCCTCGGCCGGTCTCGATGAGTGCTCCGGAGACGGCCAGCCGCCGCCGAAGCTCCGCGAACGGTAGCAGATTGTCCCGGTACCGGGCGGCCCGCTCGCATCGGACGGCGGATTGGTCTCGAGCGGGTACCCATGCCGCCCCGCATCGTGCCGGGTGCTCGGTGACTCGCATCCGGAGGTGGTTCGCGCGTGGCGCGGGGGCGCCGTACCGGATGCGTCCGGATTGCACCGGGCCATCGTCCCATCGATCCATGGTCGTAGCGGATCGCTTCGACTGATCGACGGCATGGCGCCGTTCCGGGCGGCGCCGGGCGCGCTGCTATGCTGAACCGGCCCTGCACAGATTGGACCGCGGTCGACGTTGCCGTGTTGCGGCGCAGACCTTCGCGGCTTCCGTGACCTGATCTGCCGCACTTCCAGTTCGGAGGCGCCATGGAAGGAGATTTCGCATGAGGAACCTGCGTGCTCGTCAGTCCGGGTTCGCGCTGCTTGCGCTCGCTCTGGTCTTCTGCGCCTCCGCGGCCTGGGGACAGGCAACGGGCCAGTTGAGCGGCTTCGTCACGAATGACGAGGGAGGCGCCCTGCCGGGCGTCGCGGTCACCGTGACCAACGTGGCCACGAACCAGTCCCGCCTGGTGATGACCGGCCAGGACGGGTACTTCGCGGCGCCGCTGCTGCCGCCCGGGGACTACAACGTGACGGCCGCGCTCGAGGGCTTCGTCCAGTTGAGTCGGGAAGGCGTTCGGGTCAGCGCGGCCGAAACCGCGCGGATCAGCATGTCGCTGGCTACGGGCGAGTTCTCGGAGACGATGACGGTGACCGCCGAAGCGCCCCTGATCGAGACGTCGAACGCGACTCTGGGCATCGTCGTCGACGAGGTGAAGATCGTCCAGTTGCCGCTCAACGGCCGGAACTTCACCCAGCTGGGTACGTTGATTCCGGGCGTGGTCGAACCTCCGGCACGTCTCGGCGGGGCGCGCGGCGACGCGGACGCGGCGATCAACGGCTTCGGCGCCGTGACCTCGGGCTTCAGCGTCAACGGCGTGCGCAACCAGTCGAACAACTTCCTGCTCGACGGCGCCGCGAACAACGACACGTTCAACACCGGGTTCGTCTTGCGGCCGCCGCCGGACGCGATCGAGGAGTTCAAGATCCTGACCCATTCCTACACGGCGGAGTTCGGCAAGAGCGCCGGCTCGATCGTCAACGTGGTGACCAGGTCCGGCAGCAACAGCCTGCGGGGGAGCGTCTGGGAGTTCAACCGTGACGACTCCTTCGAGTCGCGAAACTACTTCTCGCCGCCGGATCAGGAGAAGCCGACCCTGGCGCAGGACCAGTTCGGCGGCAGCCTCGGCGGGCCCCTGATGACCGACCGGCTGTTCGGCTTCGGCTACTACGAGGGCTTCCGCAACACCCGCGGCACGACGCAGAACGTCGCGGTGCTGAGCGCCGCCCAACGGATGGGGGACTTCTCGGGCGGGTCGACCATCATCGATCCGTTGACCGGGGATCCGTTCCCCGGCAACGTGATCCCGGCCGACCGGCTGAGCCCCATTGCGGTCAGGCTGATCAACGACTTCATGCCGCTGCCGAACGTGGGCGGCCGCTACATCGCGTCGCCCGACGTCACGGACGATCGGGACCAGTTCGGGCTGCGCCTGGACTACCGGATCACGGATTCCCAGAACATCCTCCTGCGCCTGCTGCGGAGCAACTCCGACCGCTTCGAGCCGCCCACGGTGCGGCCGATCGGCAATACGGCCTCCGCGCAACTCGACGACTACATGCTGTCCCACACCGCTGCGGCGGGGTCGAACGTCTTCAATCAGGCGCGGCTGCTGTCGAGCCGGATCGATGCGGAGCCGGTGGTTACCAGCGGCATCACGAACTCCGAGTACGGCATCAATCTGCCGAACATCAACGAGCTGGCGGTCGGTTTGCCGCAGTTCTCGATCTCGGGCTTCCCGAGCATGGGCGACCGCAACCAGCCGTTCGTCAAGCGGGAGAACGAGGTCGACCAGTTCACGAACGACCTGACGATCCTGCGCGGCCGCCACACGCTCAAGGCGGGCGTGGACGTCCGCAACGAGAAGATGTTCATCGGCTTCATCAACCGGCCGAACGGGGACTTCGCATTCAACGGCCGTCATACCGGCAGCGCCGCGGCCGACTTCCTGCTCGGGCTGCCCTCGTTGATCCGCACCGCGGTGCCGGGCGCCGACTCGATCAACGAGGGCGATGGCTGGCTCTACTCCGGTTACGTTCAGGACGAGTTCCGGGTCACGCCGCGGATGACGCTGAACCTCGGCCTCAGGTACGAGTTGGCAACGCCCTTCGAGGACAGCGGCGACGGGCTGAACAGCTTCCGGCCCGGCCAGCAGTCCACGCGCTTCCCTGACGCTCCCGCCGGCCTGGTCTACCCGGGCGACGAGGGGGTGCCGAAGGGGACGTACGACGCGGACACGAACAACTTCGCGCCGCGGCTGGCGATGGTCTGGGACCCTCAGGGCGACGGCCGCTCGAGCCTCCGCGCGGGTTGGGGGCTGTTCTTCGACAGCCTGCCGGGCCAGGGCGACTTCTTCCAGAACTCCGTCCTGGCGCCGCCGTTCAATCCCCTGGTCCAGCTCAGCGCGCCGCCTGCGGTGGTGCCTCTCGCCGACCCGCTGGTGAATCTCGAGGGCGGGCCAACGCGATTCCCTCCGGGGATCATCTTCATCGGCTGGAGTTCGCACTTCACCACCCCGAGCTACCAGCACTACAACCTCACGTACCAGCGGCAGCTCGGGGAGAACATCGGCCTCGAGGTCGGCTATGTCGGATCGCGGGGCAGGAACCTGCCGATCTTCATGGAGGTCAATCCGCGAGTCGTCGAATCCGGCCAGACCACGCTCGGACCGCGCACCTTCCCGGCCTTCAGCCTGGTGCGGCCGACCTTCACGGTGGCGAAATCCTGGTACGACGCGTGGCAGGCGAGTGTGCGGATGCGCCCCACCCGTGGCCTGAACTTCCTCTTCTCGTACACCTACGGCAACGCCGAGGACCACGTTTCGGGGCTCAACGTCGGCGGCGAGGAGCGGCCGATCATTCCGGTCGACCTGGCGCGGCTGAGCTCGATCGACCAGGCGCTCGAGCGTGAGCGCGGCCCGGCGCTGTTCGATGTCCGGCACCGCGTGGTGCTCAGCTTCGGCTACGACCTGCCGTCGCTCGAGAACGGCAACGCCTTCGTGCGGGGACTGTTCGGCAACTGGCAGGTCAACGGCATCCTGCAGTTCCAGACCGGGTATCCGTTCCCCATCCGTGTCCGCGGCGACGACATCCGTGGCCTGACCTCGCGTCCGGACCAGGTTTGCGACCCGAACGAGGGCGCGCCCAGGACGATCGAGAAGTGGTTCAACACGGAGTGCTTCGCGCCGCTGACCCTGGCCGAGACGGCCACCCGGCGCGGCAACGCGGGCCGGAACATCCTCCGGGGCCCGGACTTCGAGCGCGTCGACCTGTCGTTGATCAAGAACATCCCGGTCGGCGGCGACGACCGGTCGCTGCAGCTTCGGATCGAGGCCTTCAACGCCTTCGACCGGGTCAACTTCGCCCAGCCGGGCAACCGGGTCGGCGATCGGGACTACGGCATGATCACCGCGACGAACGGCGACGGCCGGATCGTCCAGCTCGGCGTCAAGTACAACTTCTGAGGCAGCCAGGACCATTCCAAAGCCCAGCGCTCGACGCTGGGCGCGGGCGGAAGGCCTTCATTCCGGAGGGTCGAGAGCCGTGCCGGCGCCGAGTTGCCGATGCCGGAGTGGTTTCCTCACTTCGGTCACCGAAGTTCCCGACTTTGGAACGGCCCTGTCTGAGGCAGCAGCCCGCCGGGTGCGGGCTGCTAGTCTGCTGCCGCTGCTTTCTGCCGGCGGACGAACCAGAGGTTGCGGGTGTAGACGAGGATGCCGCTGCCTTGGCCCAGGATGAACACCCACTCCCGGATCCATATCGCGTAGCTGAGGAGCATCAGACCGCCTACGAGACTCAGGTACCAGAAGACGTTCGGGACGACGCTCTGGCGGTGGCGTTCCGTAGCGATCCACTGAACGAGGAAGCGAGAGGTGAAGAGGGCCTGGCCCCCGAAGCCCACGGCTACCCAGATGTTGTGGGGTGTGAGTTCGGGCATGGCGGGCTCTCCAGTGAGTGAGCGGTGGCGGAGACGGCCCGGTGGCGGAACCAGGAGACGCCGAAGAGGTCCAGGATGCCGCGCAGGAAGCGGCCGCGGATGTTGTACTTGCTCTTGCCCCGGGTGCGGGGACGATGCCGGACCGGGATCTCAGCGTAACTGCCGCCGTGCCGCAAGGCCAGCAGCGGCAGGAACCGGTGAAGACCGTCGAAAGCCGGCAGATCGTTGAGCGCGGCGGCTCGGTAGCCCTTGAGCGCGCAACCGATGTCCGTGCAGGGGTCGCCGAGGATCCATCGCCGCACCCTGTTCGAGATCCGGCTGGCAGTGCGCCGCAGCCACGTGTCGCGGCGGTTGGCGCGCACCCCGGAGGCGATGTCGTGGTCGTCGAGCAGGGCGGCGATCGCCGGTATGTCGGCCGGGTCGTTCTGCAGGTCGGCGTCCATCGTGACGACGAGCGGTGCCCGGGCGGCGCGAATCCCGGCCAGCAGGGCCGCTGACTGGCCGCCGTGGCGGTCGAGACCGATTGCCCGAACCCGCGCGTCTCCCGCGGCCAGAGCGACAAGTTCCTCGCGGCTGCCGTCCGTACTCAGGTCGTCGACGAGGATCAACTCGTAGTCGATGCCGGCCACGGCCATCGCGTCGCCGGTCTCGGCCGCCAGTCGTTCCAGGTTGCCCGCTTCGTTGAAGACCGGAGCGACGATCGAGATTCTTGGCGGCATGACAGGCTCTGCCGGGTCCTCCCGGGAGGGTTCGAGGCGGTGTCGCCGGGCCGTCGTGCGGGGAACAGGCGGCGAGTTTCCTGTCGGCGGGGATCCTTGGAATCTGTCGCGCTGTACCGCGAGGCCGTGGACGTGGGTGTGTTCCATGCGAGCTTTGCGCCGCGGAAGGCGGCGCAGCAAGTTTACGGCGCAAGCTCCCGAAAGCGGACGGGATGGGCCGAAAGCGAGGGACGTGATCGAGGCGCCGCCGACGCGGCCAGCGCCGCGTATGCCGTGCGTTGATACCCTGCCCGCCGTGCTGATTGTCGTGCGCCATGGCGAGACCGCCTCGAACGCCGCCCGGATCGTCCAGGTACCAGAGACTCCGCTCAACGAGCGCGGCATGGCGCAGGCGGAGCGGCTGGCGGAACGGCTGGCGAAGCACCATGGGGAACGGCCTGTCGGGCAGGTCGTGGCCAGCCATCTGCGGCGCGCGGAGATGACCGCGGCGCCGGTAGCGGCGGCCTTGGGTTTGCCGCTGCTCGTCGAGCCGCTGCTCGCCGAGCGCAACTTCGGGGACCTTCGGGGCCGGGCCTACGCCGACATCGGACTCGACATCATGGCGCCCGGATATCAACCCCCGGCGGGAGAGGACTGGGCGACCTTCCACCGCCGCGTCGATCAGGCCTGGAGCAGGATTCGTCAGCTCGCGGGGGAAACCGAAGGCGACAGCGTATTCGTCACCCACGGCCTGGTCTGCCACTCTCTGGCGCTGCATCACCTGCACCTTGGCGACGGCGTCGAGCAGCCCGATCGTTGGGGGAACACCTCGGTCACGCAGGTCGAGGCCCGGACGCCGTGGAGGACGACCCGGATCAACTGCTGTGACCACCTGGACAGGGCGACTGCCGACGGCGGTCAGATGTCAGGTATCTGATCGGCCTGGACCGGAGGCGGTCGAATGACCGCCGTTAGGCCGGAGGCGGTCGGATCGCAGGCAAGGGACCGACGGTTCTTCAGCTGCGGGCGCAGTCCGAGGCCGAGTGGCCCGAAACGGCGCGCCGCCCTAAGGTGCGGCGCGTTCGGCTGCTGCGGACCCTCGGCACGCTCGGATAAAGTCCGGTTCTCCCTCTTGGCAGCTTCGGGAAGAACCGAGGTCGAGGGCGGGTTGCAGACAGCGTAGCCGGGGCTGCGTAGCCGGGGCTGTGTGTGAAGCCGCGGTTCCGCGTGTTCCCGTTGCCGGAAATCTGCAGGTGTTGCCTCTCCAGGCAGTGGTTTACCGGAAATGACCCAGGACGGACCTTTCGACATGACCGTGGACCTGAGCGAGACCCAACAGCCGTCGGCGCCCCCGCCGGCGCCGCCGACCGTGCCTTTCGTGGCCGGGGCCAGCGAAGAACTGCGGCGTGAAATCGCGGCCCAGGCGGACCTGCTGCAGCGCGTCCGTACGGAGGTGGGGAAGGTCATGGTCGGCCAGACCTACATGATCGACCGCCTCCTGATGGCTCTGATCGCGGATGGGCACGTGCTGATCGAGGGGATTCCGGGCCTCGCCAAGACCACCGCGATCAAGACGCTCTCCCAGGCGGTCGAGACCGGCTTCTCCCGCATTCAGTTCACGCCCGACCTGCTGCCCGCCGATCTGCTCGGCACCCAGATCTACCGCGTGGATCAGCACGACTTCCAGGTCAAGCAGGGGCCGATCTTCACGAATCTGCTGCTCGCGGACGAGATCAACCGGGCCCCCGCGAAGGTGCAGAGCGCGTTGCTCGAGGCGATGCAGGAGCGACAGGTCACCCTGGGCGACGAGACCTTCGACCTGCCCGATCCGTTCCTGGTGCTGGCGACCCAGAACCCGATCGAGCAGGAGGGGACCTATCCGCTGCCGGAAGCCCAGGTCGACCGCTTCATGCTCAAGCTGCGCGTGGACTACCCGAACCGGGAGGAAGAACGGGAGATCATGCGCCGGATGGCCCGGCGGGAGCGGCCTGTCGTCGAGGCGGTCGTCAGCCCGGACGAGATCCGCCGGGCGCGGGACGTCGCTGACGCGATCTACCTGGATCCCAAGGTCGAGGAGTACATCGTCGATCTGGTGTTCGCGACCAGGCAACCGGCAGATGTCGGACTCGAGCGCCTGGAGCCGCTCATCGAGTACGGGGCGTCCCCGCGCGCCACGATCTTCCTCGCCGCGGCCGCCCGCGTGCAGGCCTTGATGTCGGGCCGGACCTACGTCACGCCGCAGGACGTGAAGACGGTGGGCGCGGACATCCTGAGGCACCGCGTGCTGGTGTCGTACGAGGCGGAAGCCCGCGATCTCTGTGCGGACGATCTGATCCGGGAGATCATGGGTACCGTCGACGTTCCCTGAGGCGATCGATGTGGTTCTTCCGGCGTCACGAGAGAACGGGCCAGGAGCAGCGGCAGGCGGCGCGCCCATCCGGGTTGCTGGCGCCTGAGCTGCTGGCGCGGATCAGGACGATCCAGCTCCGCACCCAACGCCTCGTGACCGACGCACTCGCAGGTGAGTACCACAGCGCCTTCAAGGGGCGGGGCATGGAGTTCGAGCAGGTGCGCGAATACACGCCGGGCGACGACATCCGCCACATCGACTGGAACGTGACGGCGCGCATGTCGAGCCCCTTCGTCAAGGAGCACCGGGAGGAGCGGGAGCTGACGGTCATGCTGATCGTCGACGTCAGTTCGTCCGGCGCTTTCGGCACGGCCCGGAAGCAGAAGCGCGAGGTCGTCGCCGAAGTCGCCGCCGTGCTTGCCTACCTCGCGATCCGGAACAACGATCGGGTGGGGATGATCATCTTCTCGGACCGGATCGAGCACTTCATTCCGCCCAAGAAGGGCCGTTCCCACGTCTGGCGCGTCATTCGGGAGGTGCTGAGCTTCCGGCCCACGGGCCGGGGCACCGATCTCGACGGCGCGCTGGATTACCTGGGCCGCGTCGTGCCGCGCCGGTCGGTGGGCTTCGTCATCTCGGATTTCCTGGATGAGGGCTTCACCGAGCGCCTGCGGGTGGCGGCCCGCCGCCACGACCTGACCGCGATTCGCGTTCTCGACCAGCGCGAGGTCGGGCTGCCGAGGATGGGACTCGTCGAACTGGAGGACGCGGAGACCGGGGAGACCATCGTGATCGACACGGCGAGCCGGCGGGTGACGGAGAGCTTCGCCCGCCTGGCCCGGGAGGATCTGGCGCGGCGATCCGAGCAATTCCGTCAGGCTGGCGTCGGCGAGATCCAGGTCTGGGCCGACCGTCCGTGGATCGATCCGATCGTCCGCTACCTCCGTGCACGCGAACAGTCGGTGCGGGTGTAGGAACCGGAATGGCCGTGCATTCCCGTCCTCAGGCCCGCTGTCCTGCCCGGTCCGGCTGGACCGGTCTGACCTTGATCGGGCACAAGGGCAGGATCATCCGCATCAGATCCGGCTGGTTCGCGGCTGGCGCGGCTTCGCGCCAGCCGGCCCGGCGGCCTCCGGCGGTTTCCGCCGTGGCGGTCGTGCTGCTGCCTCTCCTTCTCGCGTGCAGCGCCGGCGGGGAACAGGCCGACACTCCCGAGGCGCCGAAGCCGCCCGCCGAGCTGCGTGCCGCGGTCGACCGTTCCACCGCCACGACGGGCGACCTGATCAGGTACGAAGTGGAAATCGAGCGGGACCCGGAGGTGAGCATCGAGCTGCCTGATCCGGGAGTCGACATTGCAGGCTTCCGGATCGTCGACCTAGGCCGGGAACCGGCGGTGACTCTTGCTTCGGGACGGATCCTGGAACGCCGCTGGTTTCAGCTCCGGGCCGACCTGGTCGGCTCCTACACGCTGCCGGCTCTCTCGGCTGCCTACAGTGATCCCGGCGGTGACGCGGGCGACCTCCGGACACCGGAGATTCCGGTCGAGGTCGAGTCGGTGCTGCCCGCGGACGGTACCGAGGTCACGGACATCCGCGACATCAAGCCGCTGCGGCGGGTCGAGACCGCCGGGCAGTGGCTGTGGTGGATCGGACTGGCCGCCGCGCTTCTTGCCGCGGCGCTGGCGGCGTGGTGGTGGCGCCGGAGGCGCCGGAGAGGAACGGGGGCTTCCGGGACGCCCCGGATTCCACCTTGGGATCTGGCGATCCGTGACCTGGAGCGGTTGCGCTCCACGGACTTTTCGAACCTGCGGGAACTGCGCCGCTACCATTTCGCCGTCTCGGCGGTCGTCCGAGCCTACGTTGAAGGCCGGTTCGGCCTGAACGCGACGGACCTGACGACGGAGGAGATACTGAGCCGCATGGGAGGGTTGATCCGGCTCGATCCGAACCAGGCGCGCCGCCTGGAGCGGTTTCTGCTGGCCACGGACCAGGTCAAGTTCGCCGCCCACCTGCCGCGGCCGGAAGAGATTGAGCGCACCTGGGAGCAGGCCATGGGCTTCGTGCAGGCCACCCGGCCCGGGGACGACGACGGTGAGGGCCGCGCCATGCCGGACGAGGCCTCGTCGGAGCTTGACCGCGCGGGGAAGGCGGCATGACGGAGCACCTCGTGTTCGCCGATGCCCGCTGGCTCTGGGTGCTCCTGCCGTTGTACGTGGTCTGGGCGCTCCTTTGGTGGCTTCGCCCGCGCCTGCGGCAGCTGACGAAGCGGCGCCGTTTCCCGGCCGGGCACGAGACGCGGGGCCGAGCCGCCGTGGCCTATTCGTCGCTTGTGCACGCGCGTCGGGCCGCACACTCGGGAACTCCTACCGTTCGCCGCCTGGTGTCCGCGCTGCGGCTGGTCGTCGTCGCCCTCGTTCTGCTCGCCGTGATGCGTCCCCAGACCGGCCGGGCGCTCACCGAGGTGAGCACGGAGGGCATCGATATCGTCCTCGTGATCGACACGTCGGGGTCCATGAGGGCGCTCGACCTCGATGCGCACGAGCGCTCGCTCAGTCGTCGCAGGGACCGGCTGGAAGTCGCGAAGGGCGTGGTCGAGACCTTCATCGGGCAGAGGCCGAACGATCGCATCGGCTTGGTGGTGTTCGGCGAGGAGGCCTTCACCCAGTGTCCGCTGACGCTCGACCACGGCATCGCGGCGACCTTTCTCGATCAGTTGGAGATCGGCATGGCGGGCGACGCGACGGCGATCGGATCGGCTGTCGGGGTGGCGACCAGGCGGCTCAAGGACTCCGAGGCCGAATCGAAGGTTGCAGTCCTGCTGACGGATGGGCGGAGCAACGCCGGCGCCCTGACGCCGCTGCGGGCGGCCGAGGCGGCCGCCGCGCTCGGTGTCAGGCTCTACACGATCGGCGTCGGCACCCGCGGCCAAGCCCCGATCATCGCCGAGACCCGGTTCGGTCCGCGGGTGGTCTACGAGGACGTGGAAATCGACGAGGACACCCTGCGGCAGATGGCCGCGGCCACCGGCGGCGCCTACTTCCGGGCCGAAGACGTCGCGGGGCTGGAGGAAATCTACAGCCGAATCGACGAACTCGAGAAGACCGAGATCACCCAGGAGTCCTACATGGAGTACGAGGAGCGGTTCGCGTGGCTGGTGACACCGGCCGTGTTCCTGCTCCTGCTCGAGGTCGTGCTGCTCGATACCCGACTGAGGAAGCTGCCGTGAGGGCCGGGCGCAGGAGGTCCCGGTCGCCGGGCTGGCGATCACGGACGGAGAAGGCGCGGTCGGCGGCGCCGAAGCGACCGCCGACCATCGACCGCGTGGTCCGGAGCCGTGGCGCGCGCCGGGGAGGAACGCTCCCGTTGCTGGCGCCGGTCGCGTTCCTCGCGCTCGGTTGCGAGGTCCACGCCGGCCGCCCGGACACGCTCTGGCTGCTGTGGCTTGGGCCGTGCCTGCTGCTCTTTTACGTGTATGCATTCCGCGCCCGGGCACGGTTGCTCGGCCGCTTCGCCTCGCGCGAGATGCTGCCGATCCTGGTCGCCGGTGTCAGTCGCCCCCGACGCCGTCTGAAGGCGTTTCTCGTGCTGGTTGCGCTGCTCGCTCTGGTGACCTCTCTGGCTCAGCCGCGCTGGGGCTTCGAGTGGGAAGAGGTCCGCCGCGAAGGGGTCGACATCGTGGTGGCACTCGATGTCTCCGATTCGATGCTGGTGCGCGACGCGGAGGCCGGGGGTGAACTCAGCCGCCTCGAACGGGCCAAGCGGGAGATCGCCGACCTGCTCCAGCGCCTGGAGGGCGATCGGATCGCCCTGGTGGCCTTTGCCGGCGCCGCCTTCCTGGAGCTGCCGCTGACGCTCGACTACTCGGCGGCCGCCCTGTTTCTGGAGGCCATGGAGCCGGACCTGATTCCCGCCAAGGGCACCGCGATCGGCGAGGCGCTGCGGGTGTCGCTCGAGGCGTTCGAACGGGTCGCGTCGGTCGGATCGCGACAGTCGCGGGCCGTGATCCTGATCACCGACGGCGAGGATCATCTGGGCGAAGCGCCGGAAGTCGCCGAGGCCGCCGCCGCGGTCGGCGTGCGCGTGTTCGCGATCGGAATCGGTCGGGACGAAGGCGCGCCGATTCCCAGGGCGGGCGGCGGTTTCCGTACCGATCGGCGGGGCGAGATCATCCTCAGCCGGCTGGACGAGGCTGCGTTGCAGCGGATCGCGCTGACAACGGGCGGCCGCTATGTCCGCTCGGTGACCGGCGATGTGGACCTGGAGCAGATCTACGCCCAGGGCATCAAGGCACAGCTCGAAGACCAGGAACTCGGTACCAGCCGGCGCCAGCGCTGGCAGGAGCGCTTCCAGTGGCTGCTGGTCGCGGCGCTCCTGGCGCTGATGCTGGAACCGTTGATCGGCGACCGCCTGGGGCGGCGCGCAGCGCCGCGAGGAGGGGACCATGCGGTTGCCGGATAAGCGGGCCAACAGGGGCTGCGACACGGACTTGTGCCTCGGTCTGCTGGCCTTTCTTGCCGTCCTTCAGGTCCCTGCCGTACTGCCCGCGCAGCTTCCGCCTGACGAACCGGTCCGGCCAACGGAGGCGCCGGAGGCACCGCCGGCGCCGGAGCCGCCGCCGGCGGTCGAGTACGCGTCGCCCTATGCGGCCTTCGACGCCGGCGCCTACGACCGGGCCCTGGATGAGTTCGCGGACCGCCAGACCCGGCGGCCGGACGATCCCGAACTGAGCCTGAACGTCGGCGCCGCCCACTACAGGATGAAGGACTTCGAGTCCGCCGACGCGCAGTTCTCCCGGGCTGCAGCCCTTGGCGAAGACGAGCTGCGCGCCCAGGCGCTCTACAACCTGGGCAACAGTGCCTACCGTCAGGGCAGGCTCGGAGAGGCGATCGACTACTACATGGCCTCTCTGGAGGTCAATCCGGATGACCTGGATGCGAAGTTCAACCTCGAGTTCGTGCGCGAGGAGTTGAAGCGACAGCAGGAACAGCAGCAACAGCAGCAGGGCGAGAACGAGCAGGGCGAGAACGAAAAGGACCAGGATGACCAGGCCGGGCAGCAGTCGGACGACCAGGATCAGGGCGGCGGTGAGCAGCCCGAGGACCAGGGGGGCGATGGCGACGACGGCCGGGATGAGTCGGGCGACGAGCAGCCCGAGGGTGGCGAAGGACCGCAGGACTCCGACGGTGACGGTCTCGACGACGATCTGGAACGCGGCGGCGAGAACCCGACCGACCCGCAGAACCCCGACAGCGACTCCGACGGACTGCCCGACGGTCAGGAGGACCGCAACCGGAACGGCCGGGTCGATCCGGGCGAGACGGATCCGAACCGCCTCGACAGCGACGGCGACGGCGTTCCCGACGCGGCGGATTCGCCGCCGGAGGGAGATGGCTCGGACACCGGCGATCAGGCCGGCCCCGGGCAGTTGCCTCAGGGCATGACGCCGGAGGAGGCGGAGCGCTACCTGCAGGCGCTGGAGGAGGGACGCCCCGATCCGAATCGGCGCGGTCAACGCGGACGCAGGATTCGTCAGGCGAAGGACTGGTAGCGCGATGGGTCTGAAGAGTGCGGGACGGGCGCTCAACCGTTCCCGGTGCGACGCGGACTCTTGCCGCGGGCTGCCAGGCGCGATGCGCGGTCGCCGGGTTGCGGCGGCTGCCTGGATCGTCGTCGCCCTGGTCGCGGTTGCGGTCGCGGCCGCATCCCAGCAGGGGCAGCAGCCCCGGGCCGCTCGCTCGCCGGAGAAGATCCAGGCGACTGTTGATCGTAACCAGGTCGCGCTGGGCAGCCAGATCTTCCTGACGATCAGGATCGACGGGTCGCCGGACGCGCCGCCGAGGCTGCCGGAGCTCCCTGACTTCAGGGTCGTGTCGCGAGGTCAGCGCCGCGACATGCAGTGGATCAACGGCCGGTCCAGCAACAGCACGTCGTACAACTACCTGCTGATTCCGACCCGGGCCGGCGCCTTCGAGATCGGTCCTGCGACCGCGGTGATCAACGGAACCGAAGTGGGGAGCCTGCCGTTCACCGTCCAGGTCACGGGCGCGGAGGAGCAGGGCGGCGAGCGGGACAGGGATCTCTTCGTCACCGCGAGCGCGTCCACCGAACGGCCGTGGCAGGGGCAGCAGGTGATCTACACCTGGCGGTTCCACAGCCGCGTGCCGGTGGGGCAGGGGTCGATCGAATCGATGGACTTCGGCAACGATGTCGTGGTCGAGGACCTCGGCGAGGTGCGCCAGTTCTCTACCGCGATCGACGGCGTCCAGTATTCGGTGAACGAGGTGCGCAAGGCGCTCTTTCCTCAGCGGTCCGGCGCGCTGACCCTGCCTCAGACCCGGATGCGGGTGGAAGTGCAGGTCGAGCAGCCGCGGCGGCCGAACCGCAGGCGCAGCCTCTTCGACGACTTCGACAGTCTGTTCGGGGGAGGTGGTCGCTGGACGACGAAGTACCTTCTTACCGAGCCGCTGACCCTCGACGTCAGGCCGCTGCCGCCGGCGCCGGACGGGTGGAACGGCCTGGTGGGAGAGTTCGACATCCGGGCGTCGTTGAGCAGGCGCGAACTGCAGGTGGGGCAGTCGGCGACCCTCGAGGTGCAGGTCGCCGGCGCCGGCAACGTGCAGCTTCTCGCCGAACCCGGCTTTCCCGAACTGCCGGCCTTCAAGATCTACCCGGACCAGCCCGACTCGAGCATCGACCGCAGCGGCCGCCGGTTGACCGGGCGCAAGGTGTTCCGGCGGGCTCTGGTGCCGCTGGTCGCAGGATCCCTCGACATCCCGCCGATCGATCTCGTCTACTTCGACCCTGAACGCGGGGAGTACGCGGCCCACTCCACGAACCGCATCGACCTCGATGTCGCACCGGCCGAGGACGAGGAGGAGTTGATGCTCACCGAGTCCGTGGCGCCGACCACGGGCAAGGTCGCCGTCCGCATCCTCGCCGACGACATCCTGCCGATTCGCCGGGCGGCAGCCGGCATGGTTTCGGCCGTGCCGCGCGGCTGGCGCCTCTGGGCCTGGACCGCCTGCGGCGTGCTGCCGCCCCTCATGTACTTCGCCCTGCTGGCGCATCACCGACGCGAACGCCGCTACGCCGCGGACGCGACCCTGCGCCGCCGGCAGCGGGCTCTGCGCGAGGCTCTGTCCGCCGCGCGGGAACCTGGTTCCGGCGCAGGCCCCGCCTCCGCGGCCGAGGCTTCCCGGATCGTGCGTCGGTACATCGGCGACAAGCTGGGTATCGAGGGCGCCGCCCTGACGCCGTCGGAGGCCGAGACCGCCCTGGTCCGGGCCGGAGTGGAAGGCGGCCTGGCCGACCGCTGCCGGGAGCTGCTCGAGCAACTCGAGGCCGCCCGGTACGGACTGACGGCGGCGGAGGGCGGCAGCGGCTTGGCGGCGGAGATGGGCACGGAGGGTCTGACCCGGTTGATCGAGACGATCGACAGGCAGATCCGCGGGCGCGTGGCATGAGACGCCTCGTGCTCCTCGTCGTGGTCGGGATCGCCGCCGCGCTCCCGGGGTTCTCCCAGGACGGAGAGTTGCCCGTGGTTACCGAGACCCGGGGGGCCGGCGAAGCTCCGCCGGCGGCGGAACCGGCCGAGCTCTGGGTCAACGGCAACGCCGCCTACGAGGCCGGCGACTTCGAACGGGCAGTCGTTCTCTACCGCGGAATGCAGGACATGGGCGTCGACAACGGGCACCTCCACTACAACCTCGGGAGCGCCTACCTGCGCGCCGGCGAGCTGGGGCGGGCGATCGCGTCGTACCGCCGATCGCTTCGCCTGTTGCCGCGGGACGAAGATGCACTGGCCAACCTGACGTTCGCCCGTCGCAGCGCCCGCGACGAGATCGCGCCGCCGGAGCCTCCGGCGCTGCTGCGGACCCTGCTGTTCTGGCACTACAGCCTGGCGCCGGCCGAGGTTCTTCGCGGCGTCGTGCTGGTCGGCGCGGCGTTCTGGGGCGTTCTTGCCGTGCGGCTCTACCGAAGGACTTCGGAGGTACTCCGGTGGTCGGCGGCGTGCCTGCTGGTGGTGGGCCTCGCCCTGGGGGGCTCGCTCGTCGCCCACGCGGCCTTCGCACCGGCCGTGGCCGTCGTCCTGCCTCAGGAAATCGATCTCCACGCCGCTGCCGGGGAGGGCTCGGTCGTGCGCTTCAGGCTTCACGCCGGTACGGAAATCCGGATCATCGAACAACGCCCCGAGTGGATCCGGATCGAGTTGCCCGACGGCCAGCGGGGCTGGTCGAAGCGCGAGTACCTGGAGATCGTCGAATAGGGCCGCCAGGCAGGCGGGAGAGGCGATCCCCTGCGGGATCTCTGCACGACAGCGCAGCGACAACGCTGCGAGGCCGACCGATCGGTCGGTTCAGTCGGCGGCGGCGAATCGCCGTTCGAGAATCTCGAAGAACGCCGACAGGAACCGGAAGGTCAGGCCCCAGACGATGTGCCGGTCGGGATCGCCGACGACGACGCCGGGGAAGCTCACCTCGGGATACGGCGGGTGCCGGTAGTCGATGACCCGGGAGCGCTCCTCGAACCAGGCCAGGGGCACCCAGAACGCCTCGGCGACTTCGTAGTTCACGACCAGGTCGTTGCCCGTGTCCGCGTCCACCTCGTAGACGAAGGCGGCGATCCGGAGCCGCCTTCCCTGGCCGGCGCGCTGGCCCGCCTGATCGTCGAGCCGGCCGATCAGACGGGCGCCTTCAAGCGAGAGGCCGACCTCCTCGACGGTCTCGCGCTCCGCGGTATGCCGCAGATCGCGGTCGGTCTTGTCGTGCCGGCCCCCGGGCAACGCCATCTGTCCCGACCAGGGGTCGGACGGCTTGCGGGCCCGCTCGATGAACAGCGCCTCGGGGCCTGCCGCCGAGGGGCGAAGAACCATCGCCACGCTGGCCTCGAACTCGGCCGGCGGGAGGATCCGCGGTTCGTGCGCAGCCAGCCGTGCACGGATGTCGGCGCTGTTCATTGCGGGCAGGAGCGGGGCGGCCGCGTCGGGGACGCCGGGTCCGGCCACGCGAACGTCGCTGTCGGCCATCGGCTCAGGAGCGCGGCGGCCAGGGTTTCGTGCGGATGACCCGGCCTGTGTCGGCTGGACCGGCGATCCGGCGCTGAACCCGCAGAACCTCTTCCATTCGTCGGTGAATTTCGGGTGGCAAGGGCGCACTTCGCCGAGTGTCCAGGTCGATGTGAATGCTCAGCAACTCGTGCGTCGCCGCGACGTAGCCCTCGTCAGGGTGGAGCAGGCGCATGAAGGTGTGGTACTTCTTGTCGTCGAAGCCGAGCAGCTCCGCTTCGACAACGATCGGAGCGCCTTCGGGCAACTCCCGCAACCAGGTCAAGCGGCTGTCGATCGAGAATGTCGAGCGCCGGTTGGCCTTGCGATAGGTCCGATCGATGCCCAGGAACGCGGTCCAGGGACCGGTCGCGTCGTCGAACACGACCAGGTAGTAGCCGGCGTTCATGTGGCCGTTGTGGTCGATCCACTCGGGCAGGACGGCGCCGGTCCAGATCTGCTGCGGGTCGGTCACGGCACGGCGCCCGGAGGCTGCTACAGAACCCGGAAGCCCTCGAGGCGAGCGGCCGCCGAGAGCCGGTCGTCGCTGCAGACGACGTCGATGACATCCGGATGATCCGCCGCCGCGGTCAGTGCCGAGCCGAGTTGGAAGGCGTCCGCGGCGCGCAGCGGGTGGAGCCGAAGCAGAAGGGTCGCCCGTTGGCGAACCTCCCTGGTGGGAGGGACTTCCAGCCAGTCCTCCGCCAGCCGGCGCAGTTGCCCCATGGGCCTGATCAACCCCTCCTCCAAGCGGTGTTCCCGGTCCATGCGGTTCAGGGCGGACGCGCATTCGACGACCGAGCCCCACCAGGTGACGATTTCATGGTCCTGGCCGAAGATTGCCTGGCGCTCCCGCGATCTCGATTCGCCGACCAGCAGGGAGACCAGTGCGGAGGAATCCCAGTACTTCAGCGGCTTCCCCTCCGTTCGGCCACGACGATCTCACTTGCGCTGATACCGTCCCTCGGCTTGGGGAGCGGCCTGGCCAGAAAGTCCTCCACATCGAGCCGTTTGCGGGGAGGCGTGACGATTCCACGCCGCACCAGTGCCTTGGCGGCGTCGCTCAGCTCCAGTTCATCCAGCCGGCAGGGCTCCAGGCGGGCCACAGGCTCTCCGCGGCGCGTGATCAGCACACTCTCGCCGCGGCGCACCTCCTTCAGCAGGCTGCTGAAGCCGTTCTTCGCTTCGGTTACGCTCGCGCGCTTCATCTGGCCATTCTGGTCAGATGAATCTGGCCTGTCAAGCCACGCGGGTACAGCTTGACTTTCGTCTGCCTGGGCGCGCAGAATCTGCAGCCTTCCCCATGGCTCGCACGACACACGTTGCTTCCCTGTTCGACCGGCCGCTCAAGCCGGGCGCGAAGCCCCGGCCCCAGGACCGGGCGCCAGATCTCTAGACTTCGTTCATCGGGAAACACCTGCCGGCCGGCCATCCAGTTCAGGATGCGCCGGCTTTTCTGTCGGTAGAGGAGCAACGTCATGGCCTCCCATCCAGCCATCATCGAGTCGACCCTGCGCGAGGGCGAGCAGTTCGCCAACGCCTTCTTCGACAGCGACCAGAAGGTGGAGATCGCCCGCCTGCTGGACGCCTTCGGGGTCGAGTACCTGGAACTGACCTCCCCGGCGGCGAGTCGCCGCAGCCGTTCGGATTGCGAGCGGGTAGCCGGACTGGGGCTGCGCGCCAAGGTGCTCACGCACACCCGCTGTCACCTGGAGGACGCGAAGCTGGCGCTCGATACCGGCGTCGACGGCATCGACGTCGTGTTCGGCACCTCCCGCTACCTCCGGGAGTACTCGCACGGCAAGAGCATGGACCAGGTGATCGAGACGGCGGTCGAAGTCGTCGAGTACATCCGGTCGCACGACGTCGAGGTCCGCTTCAGCACCGAGGACTCGTTCCGCAGCGAACTGGCCGACCTGATCCGCGCCTACCGGGCGGTGAACGCGGTGGGCGTGAACCGCGTGGGGGTCGCGGACACCGTGGGCGTGGCGAGTCCCCGGCAGGTCTATGACCTGGTGCGGCGCCTGCGCCAGGAAGTGGACTGCGACATCGAGTTCCACGGCCACAACGACACGGGTTGCGCGGTGGCCAACGCGTTCTGCGCCCTCGAGGCGGGGGCCACCCACGTCGACACGTCGGTGCTGGGGATCGGCGAGCGGAACGGCATCACGCCTCTCGGCGGCCTGGTTGCGCGGCTCTACGCCGAGGATCCGGAGGGCGTGCGCACCCGCTACGACCTGCCGCTGCTGCGCGAGATCGAGAACACGGTCGCTTCGCTGGTCGAGGTCGACGTGCCGTTCAACAACTACATCACCGGCTACACGGCCTTCACCCACAAGGCCGGCATTCACGCGAAGGCGATTCTCAACGATCCCTCGAGCTACGAGATCCTCGATCCGGCCGACTTCGGGCTCGACCGTTACGTCCACGTCGCGCATCGCCTGACCGGCTGGAACGCGATCAAGTCCCGAGTCGAGCAGTTGCGTCTGGAACTCACCGACCCGCAGATCAAGGAGATCACGGCGCACATCAAGGCCCTGGCCGACGAGAAGCCGCTCAGCCTTTCGGATGTCGACACGCTGCTGCGGGAGTACCACACGGCGGAGTTGACGCCGGCGGTGGCCGGAGCGGCCGGGTGAGCGAACGAGATCGGCCGGCCGACGCGGCCCGCACCTTCGCGCAGAAGGCCTTGGCGCGGGCCAGCGGCCAGGAGTCGGTCGCGGCAGGCGAGATCGTCGACGCCCGGCCGGACATCGTGCTCAGCCACGACAACACGGCGCCGATCGCCGAGATCTGGCGGCAGTTCGGGCAGGAGCGCGTCGCGATTCCGGAGAGGATGGCCGTCACCCTCGACCACGCCGTGCCGGCGCCGACGGTCCGGCACGCGCAGAACCACGCGGAGGTCCGCGCCTTCGTCGCCGAGCAGGGCGTCGGCCACTTCTTCGAGGTCGGGCGCGGCATCTGTCACCAAGTGCTGAGCGAGGAGGCGGTCGTCCTGCCGGGCGATGTGATTCTTGGCGCCGACTCTCACACCCCGCACTTCGGCTGGCTGGGGGCGTTCGGCGCCGGTGTCGGCCGCAGCGAGATGGCGGTGCTCTGGGCCACCGGCGAACTGTGGCTCAGGGCGCCGGAGTCGATCCGGATCCGGCTCGACGGCGCGCTCGGTGAGTGGGTCACGACGAAGGACGCGGCGTTGACGCTGATCGGCGATCTGGGCGCGGACGGGGCGCTGTACCGGAGCGTCGAGTTCGATGGTCCGGCGATCGCCGGTCTGAGCCTCGACTCGCGAGCGGCACTCGTCAACATGATGGCCGAGATGGGGGCGAAGAACGCGTACATGCAGCCGGACGAGGACGTGTTCCGGTACCTGGCCGAACGGCTGCTGGCACGGCCGGGACGCCGCACGGGCCGCGGGGCGGCGCCCGGCGAGACGGCGGAGGCGGTGGCGGCCCGGTTGGAGAGGGGGGCGCTCTATCCGGATCCCGGTGCGGTCTACTCGGCCGATCACCTGCTCGATCTGTCGGCGGTCGAGCCCCGGGTGGCCCGGCCGCACCACGTCGACGACACGGTGGCTGTTGGCGAGCTCGATTCGGTGCGGGTCGACCAGGCGTTCATCGGCACCTGCACGAACGGGCGGATCGAGGATCTCGGGGCGGTCCACCGCGTGATGGCAGGACGCCGGCTCGCTCGCGGCGCCCGGATGGTCATCGTGCCTGCATCCAGTGAGGTCTGGAACGAGGCCCTGGCACGTGGCTGGGTGGCCGATCTCGTCGCTGCCGGCGCCGTCTTCGGAACGCCGGGCTGCGGCCCTTGCATGGGCAACCACCTTGGCGTGCTGGCGCCGGGCGAGGTGTGCATTTCCAGCGCGAACCGGAATTTCCAAGGCCGGATGGGGGACCGGGGCGCGGAGATCTACCTGGCGTCGCCCGCGGTGGTCGCGGCAAGCGCGGTCGCGGGCCGCATCGTCCATCCGCGGGAGGTCGCGGGATGAGCGTTCCGGTCGATGTGGGACGGCCCTTCCGCGGCCGCGTGTTCCGCTACGGCGACCACGTGAACACGGACGTCATCTTTCCGGGCCGCTACACCTACACGAAGAGCCGGCCGGAGGAGGTCGCGCCACACGCGCTGGAAGACCTTGATCCGACGTTTGTCGAGCGCGTGCGCCCCGGCGACGTGATCGTCGCCGGCTGGAACTGGGGCTGCGGCTCGAGCCGCGAGCAGGCTGCGGTCTGCCTGCGCTACGCCGGCGTCGGCGCGGTGGTCGCGCGGAGTTTCGGCCGCATCTTCTATCGCAACGCCCTGAACAACGGCTTGCTCGCGATCGTCTGTCCCGAGGCGGTCGATGCGCTGGAGGACGGCGTCGGGGTGGAGGTCGATCTCGAAGCGTCCGTGATCCGCTGTCTCGGACGATCGACGACGGCGTGGCCGAGTCCGGCTCCGAGTCCGTTCATTCAACGTCAACTGGATCGTATCCAGCGACGTATCAACCGTGAGCTGCGACGGGTAGCTCGACCGAAGTCGGCAGGGACTGCGGGCGGAGCTCGCGGCGACAGCTTCCGGGACTCCGAATCCGGGGCCGCGGCTTCGGTACCGGGGAACGTGGGGAACGTCCTGACCGCGCCCGGCCCACGCGCACGCACCTTCTGCTTTGCTTCCTTCAGTCCGGCGGTGCGGTCGATGATCGCGGCCGGCGGCCTGATCGAGCAGACCAGGCGTCGGCTGGCGGCTGGCGCAGGCGCGCCGTGACGGGGAGCCGCGATCGGTCGGCGGCGCCGGTTCGCCTGGGTCGCATTGGCGGCGACGGCATCGGCCCGGAGGTCGTCGACGCGGCGGCACAGGTGGTCGACGCGGTCTGCGGCGAGCGGATCGAATGGGTCGAAGCCGAGATGGGCTGGCGGACCTTCGAGCGCGGCGGTCGTGCGCTCCCCGAGGCCACGGTCGAGATCCTGGAGGGCTGCGTCGGCGCCCTGTTCGGCGCCGTCTCCTCGCCAAGCCACGCGGTGGATGGGTATCAGAGTCCTATCGTGGAGCTTCGGCGCCGTCTCGGTCTTTACGCGAACGTGCGGCCGCTCTGCAGCGGCGCCGTCGACGCCGTCGTCGTCCGTGAGAACACGGAAGGTCTCTATGCCGGCCGCGAACGCTGGGAACGGGAAGGCGAGGTGGCGATCGCCGAGCGAGTGATCAGCCGGCGGGCAACGGACCGGATCGTCCGTTTCGCCTGCGAGCTGGCGCTGTCCCGAGCCGCGCGGCGCGGAAAAGGAGCCCGGCTCACGGTGGTCCACAAGGCGAACGTCCTGCGCCTGAGCGACGGCCTCTTCCGCGAGACCTCGCTCGACGTCGTGGCTGGTTTCCCGGAGATCGAGGTCGAGGAACAGCTCGTCGACTCGATGGTCTATCGCCTGATCCTGGAGCCCGAGCGCTACGACGTGATCGTCGCGCCGAACCTCTACGGCGACATCCTCAGCGACGCCGGCGCCGCCCTTGTCGGCGGCCTGGGCGTCGTTGGCTCGGCCAACTGCGGCGAACGCTTCTGCCTCGCCGAGCCGGTGCACGGCAGCGCGCCCGACATCGCCGGCCGGGGGATCGCGAATCCGATCGCCGCGGTCGCCGCCGCCTCGCTGCTCCTGGAACGAGTCGGCATGCGCGACGCGGCAGCCCGCATCCGAAACGTCCTGACCGAGCATCGCTCCGCCGGCCCCCGAACCCCCGACCGCGGCGGCCGCGCGACGACGGAGCAGGCACTCGCCGACCTGCTGGCCCGGGTCTGAGGCGGGCCAGATGGTGAATGGGGAGGACAGGCGCCGCCTGCCCGCGTCCAGCGGTCAGCGGTCCTGAACAGCCTTCGTGGAGTCGGCAGAGGATCGCCTGATGACCACCGGCGCGTCGACCGGGCGCGTCCATGTGCGAGCGCCGGGCCGAGTCTCCGGGAGGTCCGGGAAGGGCTTCGACCAGGCGCGTCCATGCGCCGCTTTCGTTCGCTGGCCAATGGCGACCTCCGCGATTCGCCCGATACGGTGGTCCTGATCGGCGCCTGCGGCCAGGCCGGGGCAACTTGAATTTCCGCCGTGCTTCGAGACGCGGGCTTCCTAGCGCTGGAACCAGAACGGCTTGCGCTGACGCTTCTCGCCGGCGAGCTCATTCATCGACAGGGCGTCGAAGATGCGGCCGCCGACCATGACGTAGCGAACCAACTCGGAGCTGCGGAGGTTCTCGAGCGGGTTCTCTTCGAGGACGATCAGGTCGGCGAGCTTGCCGGCTTCGAGCGAGCCGAGGTCGGCCTCCATGCCGATGTAGCGGGCGCCGTTGATCGTGCCGGCGATCAGCGCGCGATGGGGTGACATGCCGCCCTGCTCGAACATCCACATCTCCCAGTGGGCGGCGAGGCCCTCGCGCTGGCCGTGGGCGCCGAGCATGATCGGTACGCCGGCCTGGTCGAGGGCGTTGACCACGCGGGCGGTCAGGATGTGGTTGTACTCGCCTTCCGGCGCCTTCTGGCGGCGGCGGGAGCGAGCGTCGATCTCCTCCCGCGGCACGTAGTTCAGCAGCCGCTCGTTGGCCCAGACATCCGTGTGCTCGTACCAGTAGTCCTCGCCCTGGATGCCGCCGTAGGCGACGCCGAGGGTGGGCGTGTTGCCGACCCGGCTGCTGCCCCAGAACTGGATCACGTCGTCGTAGATCGCGCCCACCGAGAGCGAGTGCTCGATGCCGGTGTGGCCGTCGGCGACCATCGTCATGTTGTGCTGGAACAGCGCGCCGCCCTCGTTGACGACCAGCATGCCGAGATCCTGGGCCGCGGCGACGATCTTCTGGCGCTGGTCGCGCCGCGGCTGGTTGTAACTCTTGACGCTGATCGCACCGACCTTCTGCAGGCGGCGCAGGTGCTGGACCGCGTCGTCCGGCGTTTCGACGATCGCGCGGAAGGAGCCCAGGGCGCCGTAGAGGATCGTGCCGGTGGCGAACAGCCGGGGGCCGACGATCATGCCGGCGCGCTGCATCTCGCTGGCGGCGAAGAAGGTGCTCGTGTCGGTCGAGGGGTCGTGGGCCGTCGTCACGCCGAAGGTGAGGCTCGCGTAGAGCTCCGAGTTCTGCTGCGGGATGATCTCCTGGCTGCCCTGCGGCCCGTGCCAGTGAACGTCGATCAGGCCGGGCATGACGGTCAGGCCGGCGGCGTCGATGATCGACGCTCCGGCCGGTACGTCGACCTGCCGGGACGGGCCGACGGCCGCGATCCGGTCGCCGTCGACGACGACCGTGCCGCGGCGGATGATCTCCATGTTGTCCTCGCCGGCCATCGTGATCAGGCGTGCGTTCGTGATCGCGATGACGTCGTCCGGCCGGAAGGTGTCCACTTCGAAGCCGAGATCGAGGCCGGCGGCTGGTTCGTTCGCCTGGCCGCCGCCCGCGTCGGCGTTCTGGTCATCACCCGCGTCACGGCCCGCGTCGCCTTCATCGTCCGCGTCCTCGTCGTCCGCGGGCGCGAAGGCGTCGGCGAGCCGGCGCTCGAACAGCTCCGGCCCCAGCGACCAGTACAGGGTCGAACCGTCACCCGAGAAGTGGAGGTAGGCAGCGTCGTCGGTGGACACGTTGCGCACCGGCAGGCCGGGCGTCGTCGGCCCGACCTCGATCGCCTTTGAAGCCGGGGTGAACGGCACGACGTGGGCGTCGAAGCGTTCGGCGAACGCGAGCCAGCGACCGTCGGGCGACACCCGCATCTCGGTGGCCACCTTGCTGCCCGCATGGTCGCGGGCCTCGGCCTCGCCGGCGCTTGAGAGCGGCAGGCTGCGGAGCACCTGCCGGTCCCAGCGTTGCGCGGCGGTGAAGTAGACGCGGCTCGAGTCGGCGCCGAAGTGCGGGCCGGCGCCGGACCGCGAGATCCGGACCGGGGCGCTCTCGCCGCCGGCATCGATCCGGTAGAGCCCCGGATCCTTCGACCACAGCGGGCTCAGGATGCCGCCGCTGCGGCTCTTGCGGTAGACGACGGCGCCGCCGTCCGGCGAGAACGCCGGTTCGAGGTAGAAGCCCGGATCGGGCGTCAGCTTCCGTCCCTCGCCGCCGGAGGCAGGAGCGATGCGCACCGCGCCCAGGTCCTCGTCGTGCCAGCTGACGTAGACGATGGACTTCCCGTCGCGCGACCAGGACGGGTAGAACTCGAAGTGGTCGTCCTGGCTTGTCAGCCGCCGCGCCTCACCGACTTCGCCCGTCGCCGGGTTGCGGCTGCGCGTCCAGAGCCGGCCGAGGGTCTGGAACACGACCTGGTCACCGGCGGGGGAGACCTGGGTCCAGCGCAGCATCTTTGTGCGGAACGTTTCGGGCGCCGCCTCGAAGTCGAAGGCGAGAGCTTCCTTCATCCGGTGGGTCGCGCGGACGCGGAACGGGATCTCGCGCACCTCGCGGGTCTCGATGTCGATCCGGTGCAGGCCGCCCTGTGCCCAGAAGACGATCGACCGGCTGTCCGGCGTCCAGGCCATGCTCGAGTAGACGCCGTGGACGGCCCAGATCTCCTGCATGTCCCGGTCGAGCGCGTCGTGGATGGAGGTGTTCTCGCCGCTCCGAAGGTCGTGCAGGAACAGGTGGCTCCGGAAGCGGACGCGGCGGACGAAGGCGAGGTGCTTCCCGTCCGGCGACGGCGTCGGCCGCACCGCGCCGCCGGGACCGGCGATCACCGTCTCGATGTCGCCGGTCTCGCGGTCGATGCGGCGGATCGAGTAGATGCCCTCGGCCGAGTTCTTTCCGTACTCGAAGAACCCGCCCGGCGTCGTGTCCTGGCTGAAGTAGACGTACCGTCCGTCCGGCGAGAACGCGGGTTCGCCGAGGTCCTTCTGCTCGTTCGGCTTCTCGTTCAACTGCAGGCCGGCGCCCTCGCCGCTCGCGTGGTACAGCCAGATCTCGCCGCTGCCGAGCGATCGGGTCGAGACGAAGTGCTTGCGGGCCGCAATGAAGCGCCCGTCCGGGCTCCAGACGGGGTTGTTGACGAGCCGGAAGTCCTCGCGGCTGATCTGCCTCGGCTCGCCGCCGTCCGCTGGGATCGTCCAGACGTTGTCGCCGCCGCTACGGTCGCTGATGAAGGCGATCTCGGCGCCGTCCGGACTGAAGCGGGGCATCATGTCCCAGGCCATCCCGTTGGTCAGCGCCTCCGCGTCGCCGCCGCCGACCGGCAGCAGGTAGAGGTCGCCGAGCAGGTCGAAAACGATCCGCTCGCCGTCCGGCGAGAGGTCGAGGTTCATCCAGGTGCCCTCGGTCACATCGAGCTCGAACTCGACCTCGTCCCCGGGTGGGTCGTTGACGTCCCACTTCTTCTCGTCGTCGCCGGCGAGGGCCGGAACGGCGGCGAGTGTCAGTAGAAGACTGGCGGTGAGCGGAAACCGGAAGCTGGAGCGCAGAGATAGGCGTGTCATCCGGCGAGTCTACGCCCCGCAGCGGGTTCGGGCGCTCAAGGCTGCCAGAGAAAGTTGAACTTGACGATCAGCTCGCGACGCGCCGTTTACCTGGCCGTCAAGGTCGGTGCGGCCCAGTTGTGGTTGTAGACGACGAAGAGGTTGGCGCCGGGCTTGTAGATCCGGTTGAAGCGCACGTTGACGCCCGCCAATTGGGCCGCGTCGTTCGCGGCGCGTCTCTTCTCGGAAGCCGGCCAGAGGGCCGGCGCACCCTGTCCTTGCGGCGCAAGCTCCTAGACGGACCTGGTCCGCTCGTCGGCAAGCCGGAACTCCTGGTGCCAGTTGGAGTCGCCGCCATCGCCCTTGCGGTCGACGACGACGTCGACGAGGAAGGGCTCGCCGGCGCGCGTGACCTCGATGCCGCGTCGGATCGCGGGCCGCAGGTCGGCGGCCGACTCGACGGTGACGCCGTCGACGCCCTGGCTCCTCGCGAGGCCGGCGAAGTCGATGTCGGGATCGCCGAGGTGCATGCCGGTGTAGCGGTTGGCCGCCTTCATCTTGCCGTCGTAGCGGGCGTAGGCGAGGCGGACGGTCTGGTAGTTCCGGTTGTTCGTCACCACGGTGAGCACCGGCACGCCGTAGCGGGCCTGCGACCAGAAGCCGGCGGCGCTGTACATCACCGAGCCGTCGCCGATGCTGCAGACGACCTGCCGGTCCGGCTGGCCGAGTTTGGCGCCGGTGGAGGCGCCGATTCCCCAGCCGAGGCCGGCGCCGGAGGTCGCGAGCCACGTCTTCTCGTCATCGCGGTGGCCGGTGGAGAAGAACTGGTTCGAGCCGCTCAGGTTCTCACTGACGATGATCGCGTTCGGGTCGAGTTCCGTCTCAAGCACGTGTCCGAGTTCGTCGGCGTGGATCGGGCTGTTGCCCACGTTCGCCGGGTCAAGCTGTGGCTGCCTGCGAACGGAGTCGGGCCTGGAAGCGCGGATCTTCTCTCGCCGCTTCTTCGTGGTGAGCGATTCGACCGTCTCGACCAGGGCCTCGGTGGCGAGCCTCGTGTTCGCGACGACCGCGCGTCCGAACGGCCGGTCGCCGCCGATGGCGCTCGTATTCAGGCCGATCCAGGCGCTCTGCGAGCCTTCGGCATCGGGGCCGGCGGCGGCCGTGCCGCCGATGTCGCTGACGCCGATGCGGAGCACAAAGTCGCGATCCCGGCTGCTGTAGCCGCCGGCGTAGAGGGGGTGCCTGCGCGGGAAACTGTGGAAAGGCCAGTTCACGTCGGCCACCTGTACCTGGAGAAGCTCGGCCAGTTCCAGGACCGCCTGCTGGGCGCCGGCCTTGCTGACCTCGTCGCCGACGTGGATGACGGGCGCCTCCGCCTCGATCAGCATCCGCGCCACCGCCTCGATGTCCTCGTCGCGGGCCGGAATGTCGTCCGGGATGACGAAGGATGCGCGGTCGTGGATCGCGGCGCTGACCCCCTTGGCCTCGAGGGCGTGGTTGGCCAGAGCGAGGTAGGTCGGACCGCCGGGCGAGGTGGTGGCCACCTTGTAGGCACGGCGCAGCATGACCGGGATCGAGCCTGGGTCACGGGTCTCCCAGGACATCTTCGTGAACTGCCGGTTCACGTCCTTCTGGTCGAAGCCGGGCCTGGGCCCCAGCAGCAGGTTGTCGTCCTGCATTTCGTTGTCGAGCAGGCCGGCGGTGACGATCAGGGCGGCGCCGTCCCGGCTCGAGTTGTAGAGCTGGCCGGCCGACTGGGCGGTGCCGGCAATCACGTGGACGTTGACCAGGGCCGGTTCGCCCGAGGCCTTGTGGTAGCCGTCGGCCATCGAAATGACGATGCCCTCGTGCAATCCCATGATGAGTTGCATGCCGGGCCGGTCCAGGAATGCGTCGAAGAGACCGACTTCGAACGAGCCGGGGTTGGTGAACAGGAAGCGCGTGCCGGCCGCGGCCATCTGCTCGACCATCAACTCGCCGCCGGTGCCGGTTGCGGTGCGGCTGCCGGAGTCCGGATCGGCGTTTGCCGCGGCGGCGGCCGCGTTGGCCGTGGACTCGGCGATCGTGCCGGTGAGACCAAGCGCCGTCAGGGCCTGGATGAAGCCGCGGCGGGAGAGATCGTTGCGGAGGAAGCGGTAGACCAGTTCGTTCACGGCGGGGCCTCCCTTGTCGTCAGGATGTCGTCGCGTCAGCGTAGCAGGGGGGCCTTGGGCGCACAGAGACGCGAAACGCGTTCAGCTGCTATCATCTCGCGCCCAACGAGACCGCCACGGCGCCCTGCGAGGCCACCCGGGCGATGGAGTAGACATGCCCAGAACCTGCCAGATCACCGGGAAGAAGCCGCTCAGCGGCCATAACATCTCCCACGCTCACAACGTGACGAACAAGTGGCAGCGGCCGAACATCCAGACCAAGCGGCTCTACGTCCCCGAGCTCAAGCGGACGCTCAAGCTCAAGGTGTCGACGCGCGCCCTGCGGACGATCGACAAGAAGGGCTTGCTGCCCTACCTGAAGAGCCGCGGCCTGACGGTCCGCGACGTCACGTAGCGCTCCTCGCGCGGGTCTCAGGCTTCGGGCTCGGCCTCCGATTCTTCGGGCGAAGACGCCTCTGCTTCTTCCCGGCTGCCCAGGTACTCGGGCAGCTTGATGCCGACGTTCTTCGTCAGTTCGTGCAGTGGCGGCAGGGCGCCAACGAGGCCGGAGACGAAGTCCGCGGTCGCCGTCTTGCCGTTGTCGCCGCGGCCGGAATCCCACACGGTCACGTTGTCGATCTTGAGCCCGCCGATCGCCTTGACCTGCTCCTGGACCAGCTTCGGGAGCTGCTCGGTGGCGAGTAGCAGCGCCGTGTTGTCGGCGCCGCCGATTGCGTCGACGAGGCGGTCGAAGCCCTCGGCCTTCTTCTTGAGCACCGCCTCGATACCGGCGGCTTCGGCTTCCTGGAGGCGCTGAATGCGGTCGGCGTCGGCCGCGGTCAACGACCGGATGCCGTCCGCCTCACCCTGCTTCAGGCGGCGGTTGCGCTCGGCCTCCGCTTCGGCGAGCGTCGCGATCTCCTCTTTCTTGATCTCGGCGGGGATGACGACATCGGCGCGCTGGGTGGCTTGCTCCCTGGTGGCGCGGGCGACCTCGGATTCCTGCTGTGCCGCGTAGGCTTCCTGCAGGGCCTGGGCGGCCTTGACCTTCTCCGCGGCGGAGGCGTCACGCTCGGCCTCGGCCTCGTTCTTTCTCCGGCTGGAGTCGGACTGGGCCACGCGCACCGCGGACTCGTTCTCGCCCTCCTGAGCCGTCGCCAGGGCCTGGGCCACCTCGATGCGCCGGTCGCGCTCCGCCGCCGCGGCGCCGACCTCGCCGTCGCGCTCCTGCTCGGCGACCTTGACCTTCGCCTCGTTGATCGCCCGCGCCGCGGCTTCCTTGCCGAGGGCGTCGATGTAGCCGGACTCGTCGGTGATGTCCTGGATGTTCACGTTGATCAGCCGCAGGCCGACCTTCTTCAGCTCGACCTCGACGCCGTTCGAGATGTTCTCGATCAGCTTGTCGCGGTCGGCGTTGATCTCCTCGATCGGCATCGTCGCCAGCACGACGCGCATCTGACCGAAGATGATGTCGCGGGCGAGCGCGGACACGCGGTCCATCTGCATCCCCAGGAGGCGCTCGGCCGCGTTCTCCATCACGCCGGATTCGGTCGAGATGCCGACCGTGAACGTCGACGGGCAGTTGACCCGGATGTTCTGCTTCGAGAGCGCCCCGGTCAGGTTGATGTCCATCGTCATCGGTTCGAGATCGAGGAACTGGTGCGCCTGCAGGATCGGGATGATGAAGGCGGCGCCGCCGTGGTAGCACTTGGCCGATCCGGTGCCGCCGATCTTGCCGTAGACGACCAGGATGCGGTCGGAAGGGCAACGCCGGTAGCGGCTCGATACCGAGAAGATGAGGATGAGGAACGCCGCCAGAGCGGAGAGGATGAGAATGATCAGATCCACGGTTGGTTCTCCTGAATTGTGCTGCCTGGTCTACTGCGGACCGTCGGCTTTCGCGTCGAGCGGAGCGACGAGCAGCGTGTTGGGATCGAGGATGTCCACCACGCGGATGCGGGCGAGAGTCGGCAGGTCCTGATCATGCCGGGTCATCGCCGCGACGGTGCGCAGCCGCCCCTGGACCAGGACTTCGACCTGCCCGGGCTTCTTCAGGCGGCCGCCGATCGGTGCGTAGACCCTGCCGGCCACGCCGACCGCGTTCCTGTAGTCGATCGTGCCGCTGTGCCGCAGACCCATCAGCACGCGCATGACCAGGAGCAGGATGCCGGCGAAGAGAAGACCGACGACGGTGCCGCCGACCGACGCGGCGAGGGTGGAGAAGCCGGCGCGCATCATCGCGACGCCGGTCCAGCCGAAGCCGGCCAGAAAGCCGCTCACGGTGCGCATCGAGAGCAGGGACGTGCCTTCGCCGTCGGCGGCCTCGATCAGGTCGTCGAGCCCGAAGACGGTGAGGACGACCTGAATGAGCAGGGCCAGCGCGGAGACGATGCCGAGTGCGTAGAAG